>CAZVEN010000011.1:46909-132045 GCA_964626155.1 uncultured Chloroflexaceae bacterium
AGACTCCGTGCGTGAAAAAGCCATTGAGAAACTGACCATGGTCACGGTTGACGGCGAAAGCGCTTTTGACATGCCGTAGGATAGAGCGGCACGTGTACCAATACCCTATGCATACCAACATAGATAATGGGTATTGGTACACGTTTTGAAAAGAATAACAGCGAGAGAAGAGGAAGAGAAGGTAAAACGCGGCTTTCACAACGACCTATACGTGCGCTGCAATAGCAAAAATCGTAGGACAACATGATGCCCGTCACCGCACCCGTAGCACCGGCTTCTAGCCGGAGACCGACAGGATGTCGGTGCTACGGGGGACAGGCTAGAAGCCTATCTATCCTACGCCATTCGTGCCATCTGTATATGTTGTTGTGAAACCCGTACACAAGGAGTGAAAGGATATATATGACAACTCGGTCTGAAAATGTTGGTTTTTTGCAAGACTTCCAGCGTCGTACACGCCATGGTGACACCATCTTTCAATTCGTTACCATGTTCTTTGCGCTGGTTGTTATTTTTCTCGTTTTTGCCATTGGCTTTGTTGTGTGGAGTGGCTCCCAGGCCGCACGTGCAGAGTTTGGGTTTAGCTTCCTGTTTCAAGATGGCTGGGACCCCGTCCGCAACAACTACGGCGCTTGGCCTGCCATCTATGGCACGCTTGTATCATCGGGCATTGCCCTAATTATCGCTGGACCGCTAGGTGTCTTGATTGGTGTCTTTCTTTCGGAGTTGTGTCCCTTCAAGCTCAGAGCACCCCTATCATTTATGGTTGAGCTGCTGGCGGCCATTCCAAGTATTATCTACGGTATGTGGGCGTTGTTTGTATTTATTCCGTTCTTTGTAGATAATGTAGCAAAACCAGTCACGGAAAGCGTTGGACAGGTTATTCCATTCCTAGCGGCCCCCGAATCGGTACCTGTTACATCGGGACGTGGCATCATCATTGCCGGCATGATTTTGGCAGTTATGATTTTGCCAACTATTGCCGCCATTACCCGTGATGTGCTTGTCGTTGTACCCAACCATCAGCGCGAAGCTATGCTTGCTGTTGGGGCAACACGCTGGGAGATGATTTGGCATGCCGTATTGTCCTACTCCAAAGCTGGTATTGTTGGTGGTATGATGCTTGGCCTTGGTCGTGCGCTTGGTGAAACGATGGCCGCATTGATGGTCATAGGAAGCTTGAAAAGCAGTGTGGAAACATCATTGTTTGCGCCAGGTATTACCGCAGCAGCACTGGTTGCAAGTGAACTTCCCAATGCCGATAGCCAGTTGCACGAATCAACCCTAATCTTAATAGCACTTGTTCTCTTTGGTATAACGCTTATATTGAACGGTCTAGCACGCCTGCTTGTGTGGCAGGTATCACGTGGACCTGGTGGGGAGGTGCGTGCATGAGTGCTGCAGCAATTACCCGATCATCCAACTACAATCGCCGAAAAATAGTTGATATTGTCATGCGTGGCATGACGGTTTTAGCGACCTTGGTCGCTTTAACACCGCTCTTCTTCATTATCATCTATCTCTTCATTCGTGGCGGGGCCGGGCTTATCGCTATGCCAGACGATTATTCCCGCTATGATGTCGGAACAGATAAACTGATGACACTGGTGAAAGACCGTAACAACCCCAATTACGACAGAAGTAATGTCGCAGCGGCCGTGCAACTTGAAAAAGCGCTCCATGAAAACATCCAGCAAGCCCGTGCCAATGGTGATACGCCTGAACTTCAAGCGCAACGCCAACAAATCATGAGCGACCTCAATACATTTACGACCGAGAAGTATGAACAGTCGTTTGATAAGATGGCTGTGTATGGATTGGGCAGCTATTTCTCATTCTTCACTGAGTCCTATAAGCCACCTGACCAGTCGGCCGGGACCTCGCTGAATGTTGCCAACCGTGGTGGTGTGTTGCATGGTATCATAGGCACATTTATGATTGTTGGCACATCCATGCTCATAGCACTACCAATTGGTATTTTGGCAGGTGTATTCCTAGCCGAGTACCCATCAAATAGTGTTTCAACAGCAGTACGTTTTGCAACCGACGTGCTCAGCGCAGCGCCGTCCATTATTGTTGGTGTTACTGCCTATGTGTTGATTGTGCAACAAACAAAACATTTTTCGGGTATAGCGGGGAGTGTCGCACTTTCGGTGCTTATGGTGCCTGTTGTCACACGCACCACCGAGGAAATCCTCAAGCTTGTACCCAACACTGTACGCGAAGCTGCCATGGGCTTGGGTGCGCCTAAGTGGTGGCTGACATTCACGGTTGTCATCCCGACAGCTATGGGTGGTATTGTAACGGGTGCATTGTTGGCATTTGCCCGCGCAGCCGGCGAAACAGCACCATTGCTGTTAACCATTTTGGGCAACAACAACATTACCTTCGATTTGCTCAAACCTATGGCAGCCCTACCACTTATGACCTACAAATATACCGAGTCTCCCTATGTGTCACAAAACGAATTGGCTTGGACAGCGGCGTTGGTGTTGACTATGCTCGTGCTCACGGTGAATATCTTGGCGCGGTGGGCTACCCGTAGCCGCATGAAGTGAGGTGCTAAAATGATGAGTCAAACACATGCAACTACTGGAAATGGTAGCAGAAATGGTCATGAGGCAAGCCAAGTGATATTGCAAGACCTCAAACCATTTTATGGTAACTTTCAGGCTGTTCATGCTGTGAATGCAACCATCTACCCGCGCTCTGTCACGGCTATGATAGGCCCATCTGGCTGTGGCAAGTCTACCGTACTACGCTGCATCAACCGCATGCACGAAAATATTCCCCTTGCACGGGTTGAAGGCAAGGTATTGCTTGGGAACCAAGACATCTACGGCAAAGAGCTGGAGTCGCAGATGGTACGTCGGCGCATCGGGATGGTGTTTCAACAACCTAATCCCTTGAAAATGCTTTCGATTGAAGACAATGTCGCTATTGGACTAAAACTTGACGGTGTTCATCGCAGTGAAATGAAGGGACGAGTCGAGACAAGCCTGCGTAAAGCTGCCTTGTGGGATGAGGTCAAAGATAAGCTGAAAGAATCCGGCATGTCCCTCTCCGGTGGTCAACAGCAACGTTTATGCATCGCCCGCGCTATTGCCATGGAGCCAGAAGTGCTTTTGCTTGATGAGCCATGCTCCGCTCTTGACCCCATCTCTACCTACAAAGTTGAAGAGTTGCTCATTCAGCTTAAAGAGCATTATACTGTTGTCATCGTGACGCACAATATGCAGCAAGCAGCACGTGTCTCCGACCGCACCATGGTCTTCATGGTAGACGTGTCCGACAAAAAGCCCAAAGGCATGCTCGTTGAAGATGGCGAAACCAATCAAGTATTTACAGCGCCAAGAAATGAACACACACAAGAGTATCTGAGTGGACAAATTGGGTAATATACGCAACAAACAACAAGAGGAGTAACTAGGATGAGTGATGCAAACGCATTTGGTGCTGGCGCTGTCCCACGTACAATCAACGTCGGAGTACGAGCACATGAACACGAAGCCGCTGGCACATTGGTCCATAAAATTGAAGCTATCAATTTTAGTTTTTACTATGGTACCTTCAAAGCGCTAAACAATGTCAACATGTCTGTACGCGAAAAATATATTACTGCGCTTATCGGTCCGTCTGGATGTGGCAAATCTACGCTGTTGCGTGCAATCAACCGCATGCACGACAATAACCCAAAAGCGCGTGGCGAGGGGCAAATAGTCATTGACGGTGAAAACATCTATGGGGCAGAAGCCGACCCAATATTGCTGCGTCGGCGTGTCGGTATGGTTTTCCAACGCCCCAATCCATTCGCCAAATCTATTTTTGAGAATGTTGCCTATGGGTTGCGCATTGCTGGTTGGAATAAGAGAGAGATACCAGACCGCGTCGAGGATTCCTTGAAGCAAGCAGCCATATGGGATGAAGTCAAGGATCGCCTCAATCGTTCTGGCATGGGCCTTTCTGGTGGTCAGCAGCAGCGTTTGTGTATTGCGCGTGCTATTGCATCCAACCCAGATGTGGTGCTGATGGACGAACCGTGCTCAGCGCTCGACCCCATTTCAACCATTAAGATTGAGGAAACCATGCTGCAGCTACGCCGCAATTACACTATTGTCATTGTAACGCACAATATGCAACAAGCTGCACGTGTTTCTGATGAGACGGCTTTTATGCTCATGAATTCTGAGACTCGTGCGGGTGAGTTGATTGAGTTCAACGAAACGAACCAAATCTTCACCAACCCGCAAGATGAGCGTACAGAAAGCTACATCAGCGGGCGCTTCGGCTAAAACACACCCTAGAAAAACCACAACACCCCTTTGGTGCGGCACATGCTACCGGATTGTGCCGCACTCTTTCGATTCGTGGCACCTATCGTTCTTTCTACCCCTAGCCTCTCGTACCTTTCGTGTATAATACCCACAGACACATACCCAATAAGTGAGAGGATGGGTTCCTATGATGAAACACCATTTTAATATTGAAGGCCCGTGCGACCCACGTGAACACTATATGATTCCTTCGCTGCAACGGTGCCAAGATGTGATGGGCTTAATTGCACGTAAAAAATAGTTCGTTATCCACGCAACCCATCAATCGGGCAAGACAACCCTGACAGGTTTCCAACCTGACAGGTCCCTAACCTGTCACTAGGTAAACAAACTACCATTTTCAGGCTATACACACTGAATGCATCACACTGCTCAACGGTGCCTGCCAAACGGAGCAGATACCACAACTGCTCGGTGTCGTTTAGAGTGGCAAGTTGCGTTTCTAGGTCTGCTGCTGCTTGTTCGTCTATCCCAAACCGTGCAACGAGTATCTCTAAAGCGGCTGGCGACCAGAGATGTTCCCATTTGGCGTTTTATGAGAATGAACTAACCCTACATCGTTACCCTAACACCCCCATTTGCACACCATGTGTTTCTTTGCTATGATATGGCATATTGTATAGGAAACCGTTGCGAAACTGCGATGTACCCAAAGCAGACACAAGTAACAACATATGGAACAAAACCAACCCAATACACACCTGAACGCCCTCTCGCCGCTAGATGGGCGCTATCGGAGCGATATGGCAGCGCTAGAACCGTTTTTCAGCGAGGCCGCTCTCTTTCGCTATCGCGTGCGCGTCGAGGTAGAATACCTCATGTTCCTAGCCCGCGCACCAAGCATCACCTTTGTGCAAGCCCTAACCCCGCAGCAGCAAGGAACATTGCGGGCACTCTATCGCCAGTTTACCAACGACGATGCCCAACAGATAGCCGCATGGGATAAGCACGTCAATCACGACGTAAAAGCCGTAGAGTACTGGTTGCGTGAACGCCTCGCCGCATTCGACATGGAACCATGGGCCGAAGCCGTACACTTTGCACTCACATCAGAAGATGTGAATAACCTAGCCTATAGCATGCTCATACGCGATGCGCGTGATGGTGTACTCATTCCCGCATTGCATGCTTTACTAGCACGGTTGCGTACATTGGCTTGGGATGAAGCCGCAACGCCCATGCTTGCCCGCACACATGGGCAGCCAGCCACACCTACCACCATGGGCAAGGAATTGGCTATTTTTGCCGAACGTCTCAACACTGCTATTAAACATGCAGCACATTGCACCATGACGGGCAAACTCAATGGGGCTAGTGGCACGTTTGCAGCACACATGGCAGCTTACCCACATGTTGATTGGGTCACGTTTAGTCGCGCCTTCATTCGTTCGCTTGAGCTTGAACCATTGCTCCTCACCACCCAGATAGAGCCACACGATTCGCTTGCTACCCTGTGTGATGCGCTGAAACGTCTCAATACTATCCTCATTGATATGTGCCAAGATTGTTGGCGCTATATCAGCGACGGCTACCTTGTGCAGTCATCGGTTGCTGACGAAGTTGGATCTTCTACGATGCCACACAAAGTCAACCCAATAGATTTTGAGAATGGCGAGGGGAACCTAGGCTTGGCGAATGCATTGCTTGAATTTTTCAGCCGCAAGCTACCTGTTTCACGCCTACAGCGTGACCTTTCAGATAGCACCGTGCTACGCAATGTGGGTGTAGCCTATGGCTATAGCCTGCTGGCTTACCAGCGCATACACAAAGGGCTAAACAAGGTAGCTGTCAACCATGCATGCTTGCTCCAAGAGTTGCAGGCACACCCGGAAGTTTTGGCTGAGGCTATCCAAACGATTTTGCGGCGCGTTGGCTATACGCAGCCCTACGAAAAGCTCAAGCAGTATACACGCGGGCAGTCGCTCTCTATGGAAGATATACAGCAGTTTATTGATGCGCTAGATGTTGAAGAAGCTGTCAAAGCGGAGTTGCGGGCATTGTCGCCAGAACGCTATACCGGGTTGGCAGCAGACCTTGTGCGCAAGCAGCAAAGGGGCTAGATGCTCTAGGGATGCCAATGTAGTGTAAACATAAAACCAACATGTGTTTGCAAAGGGGTATACAAAAAGTACAAAAGTGCCACTTTTTACCTCCATGTGCCACTTTCTGCATTGCAAAGCGCTTGACAAGAATGCATGGGTGTGCTATCTTGCACCGCAAGCCTTTGCAGTCGTGTCTGTAGGGCTTTGCTATGATAAGAAGGCGTTTCTAGGAATTATCTGGAGATGAAAAAGTCCGTTTTGGACATAATGTAAAGCGATGCGATTAGGCATTTTGGGATGAGGCAGGAACGGATTATTTACAAAGAAAAGTTTGCATGCCTTTTTATATCCTTTCGTGAAGAAAAGGAAAAGTTACAAACAGGAGGAATGTATCAATGCAAAAGACAGAATTTATCAAGGCTGTCACAGAGCAAGCCAACACTGTTGAAGCGGGGGAAGATGGCGCTCAATCCAAAGTTTCCCAAAAAGTTGTGAAACAAGTCATTGAAGCCGCTATTGAAGTTATCAAAGACACACTCAAGAGCGGTGAAAAAGTGACACTGACTGGTTTTGGTACGTTTGAGGTTCGCAAGCGCCAAGAGCGTGAAGGGGTCAACCCACAAACACGTGAGCGCATGATTATACCTGAAACCAAAACACCGGGCTTTAGTGCTAGCAGTACACTCAAAGAAGCTGTGAAAGACGCGCCTATTTCCGGTGGGGAATAGATGCACATGTATATGTCATGAGTGGTAGTACCCTATTGCTGCTACGCATGCACGAGTCATGAAGATAAAAGGGATGGCTGGTGGCGCAGGCACCTTGCCTGCGCTCGTGTCCAGACCAAACCATCACTCCGCATTACCACTACGACGTAGATAGGTTTTGGTAGCCACATCCCATGCGCCTTGCACATTGCTCGTCAAGTCGCAATCTTCAATAACACCACCACCATGCGGCAACACACGTATACCCTGCAACCCATTCTGATTGATATGACATTGGCGAATGGTAGGTGTGCTTCCTTGCCCAATGCTCACGCCCGTTTCAGGGTTGGCAATGATTGAGCATTTCTCTATCGTCCCCTCCCCGTTTTCAAATATAAAAATACCACGTTGCTTTTCATGATGTATCTTGCATCGTCGGATGAGCGGGTTGCCTTTGTGTGTAATGCCTATGCCAGCTTTCGCATTGCTGAAAATATTGCACCCTTCTACTGTTCCTTCGCCTTTGTCGTAAACGTAGATGCCATAGCCATTCACTTGGTCGTGAATTTTGCATAGGCGTATGAACGGGTTGCTGTGCCGTTCGATGCTAATGCCAGCCCGTGCATTGCTGAAAATGTCGCAGCCTGATATAACCCCTGCACCTTTTTCTGTCACCGCAATGCCGTCACGTTCACCGTGGTGAATCTTGCACTGTCGAATGATGGGGTTACCAATTTGCTTTATCTCAATGCCGGCTCCTCCATTGCTGAAAATATCGCAATCCTCAATAATGCCCAAGCTACGGTCATACACCACAATACCAGCGCCTTTGCCATCGTGTATTTGGCATTGCCATATGATGGGGTTTGCTTTGGGCCCATGAATGACAATGCAGGCTTCTGAGTCGGATGAGATGTCGCAGGATTCAATGATGAGCCGTCCCTCTGGAATATCTATAGCGGGAAATTCTTTTCTCGATAACCCAGAACGTCCGCGCAACGTCAAACCTCGGATCAGTGCATAGTCAGTTTGCATCATAATGCAGGTTGATTCGGTGCTTTCGATAAAAATGTCGTCCCTAGGACCGTCGCCAGTTATCTCAAGGTTCTTATCAATGACGATACCTTCACGGTAGAGACCAGGGCGCACAAGAATGCGTGCGCCAGGGGTAGCTTGGGCTATAGCTTCACTAATCGTTTGATAGTATCCTTGGTCCTCTTTGGAAACGATCAATGTGAGGGTTGTCCCTTGCGTATGAATTTTTTGCTCGGTTGTCGAAGTGGCAGATTGGTGATTGTGGATGACGGGGACAGTTGTTTGTCCATCTTCATCGTCTGGTATGTTCGTAGCAATGACTGAGGTGCTTGTTCTATGGACCATGCGCAAGGCCGTGCGCATAGCAGCAGCACTCGCAAAACGTTGTTCAAGGCTGTGGGACATGGCTTGGTAGAGGATGAGGGCAAATGCTGGTGGCACCAGTGGGTTGAGTTCGTTAGCCGGGCGTAGGGGGTCGGGCTGTTCTTGCAACACTGCCGCAGCACGTGTGAGGGCATCGGGGGGAGATGTGCCCGTCACAAGGTGGTAGAGCGTAGCCGATAGGGCATAGAGGTCGCTACGCAAGTCGCTTTCGGATCCTTGTATCTGCTCGAGCGGCGCATATTCTGGTGTTAAAATGCGAGCTTTGCCATGTGTGCTACTATTATCTTTATAGTTCAGTTTGGCACCCCGCGCAAGCCCAAAATCCAACAGAATAATATCTTGGCGTGGGGTAAGTTTCAGGTTGCGGGGCTTAATATCCCGGTGGATGACAGGCGGATTTTGCGAGTGTAAGTAATCGAGAGCATCGAGCAATTGGTCAGCCCATCGCAACACTTCATCTGGTGAAAATGGTTTTGCTTCCTGCTCAATCAATATGCCCAAATCGTCGCCAGGGATATATTGCATCACCAGAAACTCATCATCTTCTTCGGCAAAGTGGTCGCTAACAACTGGAAGCACCGGATGCTGTAGTTGGGCCAGCATACGGGCTTCGCGTTCAAACGATTCGCGCAATTCTGTGTGTTGTACCAGTGTTTGCTTCAAGGCAACTGTGCTGCCTAGGCGTTGATCTATGGCCTGGTAAACAGCCCCCATACCGCCCTGCGCAATCAAGTTGACGATCAGGTAGCGGTTCTGAAGGACATGGTTTGGTGAAAGAAGCATAGGTTACTCTCTGTTCGCATTTGCCATGACCATACAGCCTTCTTCAACATACCAAGCACGATTGTTACCTGTCAGGTCACATTCCTCAACAATTCCAGCTCCATCTTTATGGACCATAATAGCCATCATACGGTTGTGGTTGATAGTGCATTGATAGACCATTGGGTTGCTGCGTTCTCGAATTTCAATGCCTGCCTGCGCATTATGCGCAATGATACACCCTTCTATGCGTCCTATACCACTTTCCCATACCAGTATGCCTAGCTCTTTGCCGTTGTGAATGTGGCATTGTCTGATAGTAGGGTTGCCCTCTTGCCCAATACCGATACCCATACGGGTACTATTGGATATATCGCACGATTCTATCGTTCCGCGCCCATGCTCCACAATTATAATGCCAGAATCGTTTTCATCGTGAATAGTGCATCTACGGACGAGGGGGTTGCCGTCTTGTGTGATGCATATGCCAGCTTGAGCATTGGATGAAATGTCACACTCTTCGACAATGCCAAGCCCTTTTTCATGCACATAGATACCACTTCCCTTCGTTTGATTATGTATTTTGCAATTGCGAATAAACGGGTTGCCCTCTTGTTTTACTTGTATGCCAGATTGGAGATTTTCAAAGATGTCGCACTCTTCTATTGTGCCGGCGGCTTTCTCACTGACATAAATTCCATCTTGCTTGCCATGGTAAATGGTGCAACGACGCACAATAGGTTTGCTCCCTTGAGTCATGCGGATGCCAGCCAACTTGTGCCCAAATATCTCGCATTCTTCTACGATGCCACGCCCATACTCAAAGACAGAGATACCAAACCCCTTGCCGCTATGAATTTTGCACCGCCACAGAAGCGGGTTGGACGAAGTGCCATGAATAGCAATGCACCCGAGCGTTTCAGAAGAAATATCGCACGCTTCCAGCACAAGCCGCCCTTGAGGTATATCTATGGCAAAAGCAGGTTGCTCTTTGGATGATGCCCGCCGTCGTATAGAGAGACCACGCACAACAGCATAATCAGTTTGCATTTGAATGCAACTGCAACTCGATGTTTCAAGCACAATTTTGTCCAACGGCCCGTCGCCGATAATTTCGACCAATTTATCAAGGAGCAGATTTTCTTGATAGGTACCGGGCCGAACAATGATATGGCTCCCTTCATTGGCATGGTGGATAGCCTCGCCAATGGTTTTGAAATGCCCCTTGCCGTGTTGGTCAACAATAAATATTTGGTAGGGTAGGTCAGAGAGCGACGTGGAAGAGGGTTGGGTATTTTGCCGTTCGGCGCTTTGGTGTACATTCCCCATTTCTTGGGTTGGCACACCGATCATTTTTGCGGTTGGACCGACAGCGAGACCAGTTGTGGGACCAACGGCCGGGGCTGCAGTTGGTCCAGAAATAATCGTTTTCTTGCCGCTACTTCCTTTGGAAGAAGTAGAAAATCCTGGTTGGGGTCTATTCATGCTCTCAGGTTGTGCAGCAGAGGGTGTTTTCTTCGCGCCAGTAGTAGAGTCTTTTTTCTGGCTTGCGGCCATGCGGAAAGCAGTACGCATAGCATTGGCAGTTGCAAAACGGTGGGCCATTTCCAGTTCCATAGATTGGTGTAAAATGTCTGCGATACCAGATGGTACGAGTGTGTTTAGTTCGTGCGCAGATCGCAATGGGTCTGCTTGTTCGCTCAATAGAGCTGCTGCGCGGGTCAACGAGTCGGGAGGGGTTTCGCCAGTCATAAGGTGGTAGAGTGTTGCCCCTAATGCATAAAGGTCACTACGTTCATCTGTGCCAGTGCCTTGTATTTGTTCCAGTGGCGCATAGTTGGGCGTGTAGCCTCGAACACTACGAACCGTTGAATGGACAGTCAAGTTTCCTGCGCCTTTTGCCAAACCAAAATCTAACAGTACAATTTCTCCACGTGGCGTTGGCTTTAAGTTTTGTGGCTTGATGTCGCGGTGAATGATGGGCGATGGTTGGGTGTGGAGGTAGTGCAATGCGTCAAGCAACTGGTCGGCCCAGCGGATCATCCACGACATAACGTTGGAAGTAAGAAGCTTTTTCCCTTTGCGTTCAAGCAATGTGCCTAGGTCTTCGCCTGGTACAAATTGCATGACCAAAAATTGCCCCGTTGAGTCGGTAAAGAAATCGCTCACGGCCGGCAATGATGGGTGTCGTAACCGCGTGAGCAAGCGCGACTCACGCTCAAAGGCTCGTGTAAGCTCTGCATCTGTCACCAGTGATTGTTTGATGGCAACAGAGGTTTTGTTCTGACGGTCCGTTGCTTGGTAGACAGCGCCCATGCCACCTTGTGCAATTAGGCGTACTATCACGTAGCGGTCCTTCAGGATGGTGTTGAGTGGTATAATCATAATATTATTTGCCTACAGTAATCTGGTCCTTGATCTTATCGAGCAAAGAAGGGCTGATGCCCCGTATTTCTTGTAAATCCTCAATAGCGTCGAACGGTCCATTGAGAGTACGGTAATCAATGATACGTTGTGCTGTTACTTCGCCAATACCTTTGAGTTCTTCTAGCTCTGTTGCACGTGCAGTGTTAATATTGATGAGGTTGCTCGATGTATCTTCCACGTTGGGTGCTGTTGGGGCATCGTCATAGGGGGGTGTTTGTGCAGAAGAGCTATCTGTTTGGGTGGTTTCGGCATGACGTGGCACATGAATATGTTGCGCGTCTTCAATATAGTCAGCTAGGTTAATGCTCTCGTGATCGGCTTCGTCTGTAAAACCACCAGCAGCGTTGACGACATCTTTGACACGTGCATCAAAAGGCAGTTCATAGACATCGGGGTGTTGTACCGCTCCAGAAATATAGACGATAATGGGTCCGGGCGTGGGAGTCGTTTCACCCGCAGATGCGCTAGTGGCATCATCTGAACCAAATGCAGGAAAGAGGTCTGTAGTGTCATTGTTTTGGAGCATCATATCCGATTGTCCAACCGGTTGTTGCTTGTTTGCAGGTTGTTGGTTTATTATTTGGTAGACGCCGAACCCTGCCAGTGCTAAACCGACAATGACAATAAGTGCTACAGATACCCATAGTCCAATAGTATGCGGTTGTGGTTTTTGTCCTTCTTCTTCCATAAGCACACTCCTTGCATGCTGCTCAGGTCACTCGTATTGCTCGGTTGATATGCTTGACACTATGAACACGTTTTCAATCGCTGTGGCTAGATTGCAATGTTCCCTTGTGATTATATCATGAGCAGTCGTTTGTTGTGATAACGAGGTTGCCCCTACTATACAGGGTAGTTACTTGTATAAACAATACGTTGCAGATTTTCCAGAAAACTGCCAGAAGATGATATACTATACGGGGTACCAAAAACAGGTTTACCCCGCATCATGTGAGAGGCGGAGGCAATGCTGGAAGAACAAGTGAGAACACTGGCTGCCTATGCTCCAACACCAATTGTCAGTGCAATTTACGCACGTGCAGTTGAAGGAGCCAGCCTTGAAGCACGAACTCATGCTCAAGCGGACCGTTTGTCGGGAGCAATTCTCTTTGCTGACGTGAGCGGTTTCACTCGGCTTACCGAAGCACTAACACGGCATAGCTCTCATGGCGCAGAAGAGTTGACGGCTCTGCTCAATCTCTACTTCACACGTATGATTATACTGGTAGAGAGTTTTCGTGGTGAAGTGTTTCGGTTTAGTGGTGATGCACTCATTGCACTCTTTCATGCAAACGATCTACAGAGTGCAACAATTGAAGCTGCAACATTGCGTGCTATGTTTGCCGCTGTAGATATGCAAGCGGCTATGGTTGATTTTCAAAATATGTCTACGAGCGTCGGTGAAGCATCATTGGCACTCAAAATTGGTATTGGAGCGGGGGAAGTATTGGCAGCCCATGTTGGTGGTGTGTTTGGGCGTTGGGAGTATCTGATTGCTGAAGACGCTATTGAGCAGGCTGCCAATGCCGAAAACAATGCTCGCCCCGGCATGGTTGTGCTTTCTCCCGAAGCCGCACACCTCATTTCCTTTTATGAGCATGAAACGCCTGCGTGTGTGATTGTCAAAGGTGATGAAGACAATGGACAAGACAACCAAATAAAGCCATGCTCGCCCACGCAATCATCCCTTTCGCGTCCACTTCGTTCACTTCCACCCTACCTCGACTGGGATAGTCTATCACAAGACACGTTAGAAAAAGTCGAGTCACTCTTGCGTCGCTATGTACCTGCCGCTATCACAGCACGCCTTGTGGCTGGGCAACATGCATGGTTGGCAGATTTGCGGCGTATGACGGTTATGTTTGTTGGTGTCAGTGGCTTAGATTATAGCTCCGATTATGCTTTAGAAAGCCTCCAAGTGTTTGTTGAACATGCACAAAAAGCCATCTATCGCTATGAAGGGAGCCTGAATAAGATAGCAGTAGATGATAAAGGTACCATTTTACTCATTCTCTTTGGTGCCCCTCCGTTGGCGCATGAAGATGACCCGATACGTGCATTGGCGTGTGCCAAAGAATTTCAGCAAACCTTCAGTGCAAACTTAGGAGCGCAAACCCGCAACCTCAATGTTGATCAACACAAGTTTCAATTGCACATATCCATAGGCGTCACAACGGACACCGTGTTTGCCGGACCTGTGGGTAGCCCCAACCACCGAGAGTATACCGTCATGGGCGACGCTGTCAACATGTCCTCGCGCTTGATGCAAGCTGCTGGAGCAGGAGGAACCCTGTGTGACCATGCAACCTATACAGAAGTGCGTAAGCATTGGAACCTTGAAGTGCTCAGCCCACTGAAGTTGAAGGGCAAGGCCCAACCAGTGCGAGCGTATCGTTTCTCTGGGTTGCGTGCCGTGCTTGCTATGGATGACGATTGCCCATTGGTTGGGCGCGAACGTGAATTAACCGTTTTGCGTAAGCATTTGCAGCAGGTAGAACGCGGGTTTGGTTCTGTTGTCTCTATCATTGGCGAAGGCGGCATGGGCAAGACACGCCTGATCCATGAATTCAAAGGCATTGTCAGCCAACGCGATGCGCCCGTTAAGTTTGTCCAAGGAACAGCCCATAGCATTGGGCAACAAACGCCCTATTTGGTTTGGCGTGAAGTGCTAGTAGATTATTTCGATCTTGAGCACATCTCTTCAGCCGACGAACGTGCTAACCGTCTCATCGAGCAAGTGCGTCAATTGGAACCTGATCTCGAGCAACGGTTGCCATTGCTCAATGAGTTGCTTGATTTGCATTTACCCGATACCCCAGCAACCCGTGGGTTGAGTCCTCGGCAGCGCCGCGATAGTCTTTCTTTCTTGGTCATGCAATTTTTACAAGTGTGGGCCCGTAAAAGCACCCTGCTTGTGGTGTTGGATGATATGCATTGGGGGGATTCGCTTTCGTGGGAATTGGCATTGGACGTTGCACGATTTGTTGTACAACGCCCTATTCTCTTGATTCTTTGCTATCGTCCCCTCAACGCTGAGAATGGTGTATGGGGCAAGGAAAAAAGCGCTAGTCTCAATGCGCTTACACGCATGAGTCAGCATGACCGCCTACAAATAGCTCCGCTCAATGCTTCAGCCGTTGAAAAGTTGGCGTCGGTATATTTAGATGGTAGTCCCATTGACTCTGACATAGTGACATGGCTTATTGAACGCACACAGGGAAATCCCTTTTTTCTTGAAGAGACCATTCGTATGCTGCGCGAACAGTCCGCTTTGGTGCAAGATGAGGAAGGCATATGGCAATTCACCGGTGAGCAGGATATTACCGCCATACCTTCTACTCTCAAGGGAGTCATCCAATCGCACCTTGATAGGTTGAAACCAAGTATTCAGCTTACGTGCAAGGTCGCCTCGGTTGTTGGGCGCATCTTCCCGGCACGAGTAGTGGAGGGTATACATCCTGTTCCTGAAGAAGTGCCGCATCTCAATCAGCATTTCGACATCTTGGCAGAGCAAAATATCACCCCTATCGAATCGTATGAGCCAGAGTTACGCTATCAATTCAAAAGTGCCTTGACGCAAGATGTCGCCTACAGCAGCTTACTGATGACGCAACGCCAAGCATTGCATCAGGCTGTTGCCGAGTGGTATGAGCGTGAATATGCATCCAACCTTGACCCCTATGTGCCGTTGCTGGCCGACCACTACAGTCGCACAGACCAGTGGACCCGGTTTATAGATTTTGCTGAGCGGGCAGGAAGACTAGCAGCGACGAATTATGCTACAGCCGAAGCATTAATGTATTTCTCACAGACCATAACATTGTTGCAAGAACGTCCTACATTATTGCCGCACAAAGAGCTTGTCGAACGTTTGATCAATTTGCTTTTGGCACGGGCTGAAGTATATGAGCATAGCAGCAACACCCCCCTGCTAGAGCGAGATTTACAGGAGTTATCGCGGCTTGTTGAAGAGTCGGAAGATGCACGCTACAAGGTTTTGTTGCAAATCCGCTGGGCTAGGTATTATCAGGCTATCAACAATTATGGTGCTGCCGACCGTGCAGCTAGGTTGGCACTCAATCAAGCTCGCCAATTGCAAGACCATCAGTTGCTTGGAGAAACGATGAACCTGCTGGCCCGTAACGCAGAGTTACGGGCCAATTATCCCCAAGCTCTATGGTGGGGGCTTCAGGCACTTGATTATTGCCGTGAAGTGGACGACAAAATAGGTCAAGCGCAAAGCTTGAATTTTCTTGGCATTGCCAATGCTGAAATGGGCGATTATGTGCAAGCTGCTGACTATTATAACCAAGCGTTGGAGATACGCCGTGCTATTGATGACCGGTGGGGTGAGGCACATAGCCTCAACCAAATGGGCAAGTTGCAGGGGAAGCTTGGCAAGCCCCTAGATGGGTTGAAGTGCTATCGTCAGGCGCTAGACATTAATCGCAGTATTGGCAACCGCAGTGGTGAAGCGTTTAGCTTGGTGAATACTGGGGCAATCTACCGGGTACTCGGCGACCTTGGAGTTGCACAGACGCATCAGCAAGAAGCACTCGCTATTTGGCGCGAAATAGGCAATCAATATGGCGAAGCGATGCTCTTGGTAGACATGAGCGATGTAGCCAACGCAGTGGGCGATTTTGAAACAGCCCAGCAATATGCGACTGAGGGGTTGGGGTTGGCACGCTCCTTGGGCAATCGCCAAATAGAGGCGCATTGTTTGGCCAAGTGGGGCAATGCTGCACGTGAATTGGCTGCTCTTGAGCAACGCCAACATACTGATGCTCATGCGATGAATGAGACACAGGGAGTAGAGGCAAGCCACGATACTGTTGATGCTGGCACAGACCCATCTCTTTCTATGTTGGCCTATGAGCATCATCGTGCTGCATATGAACTCGCCCGCAATATGGGCTTGCGACGCTTGGAAGCCTATGCTTTGCACCATTTAGGTGAATGGGAATGGGAATGGGGCAACCCAGAAATTCATGTGCGTGCCAAGGCAGCCGCTGACTATTGGTCGCTGGCTGCTTCAATACGGCAGGAGATTGGCGAATTGGAGTTTGCCCGCGCTACGCGAGTACGCCAATCGCATGCGCTTGCATTTTTAGGTGATATGGAGCAAGCACGTGCCTTGGTTGATGAAGTGTGGGATGTGTGGGGAACATTTCCACCACAAGGTGAAGATGAGGACGAGCTTCGTGAGGGCTATTTATCGCTCTACGAGGTTTGGATGCACTTTGGCGAGTATGACTTGGCACTCCATGCCTTGACATGGGCGTATCAGTTGGTGCAAGACCGTGCAATGAGCATCAGTGACCAGAAACTCCGTGAGACGTTCCTTACACGGGTATCTGTTAATCATGCTATTATGGAAGCTTGGGATATTGTGGTAGAATAACTAGCTCCATTCTAGCACAATAGAACCGCACGATGGTTGTGAACGTCATTTTTTGAGTCCGGCTAAATCATGCTGATTTCCTGTGTTATAATAGGTGGTCTCATATCTTTGGTAAGGATGCCCCGTGGGGGGGCACATGTGTTGAAATAAGCAACAGGTTCGGTAATACACCAACGTTGATATGGTAAAAGAAGGAGTTAGTATGAAAGGACGCCACCTGCGCTTTTGTATCGTATCCCTTTTTCTTGTGTCGGTTTTGAGCATTCTATCGCTCCATGGCGTAATCGTTACCTATGCCGTTGCAACAGTTGCAACAGTCCCATCGTCGCACCAATCTACAAGCTCAGAGAATGGCTCAACGCACAATGCAATAGCCGCCGATAAACTTCCCGAAGTAACCACAATTTATTTTCCGCAAACCGGACACCACCTGAGTAACCGGGCTGGCTTCCTTGATTTCTGGCGTTCCAATGGGCAAAAGCTTGTGTTTGGTTTTCCCATCACCGAGGAAATTGTTGAAGATGGGCGTGTTGTACAATACTTTGAACGGGCACGTTTTGAGCACTATCCCGATATGGCTGGCACCGAGTGGGAAATACGGCTTGGGTTGTTGGGGACAAATGTAACTGGCGGTCCTGGTGAGGGGATAGATGACCCTATGGATGGTTCGCGCTATTTTTCTGAAACCCGGCATACGCTATCGGGCGAATTTTTGCGCTATTGGGAACGCCATGGCGGAGAAAAGATTTTTGGGTTTCCTCTTTCTGAACCCTATGAAGAACATGGCCGGACTGTTCAGTATTTTGAGCGAGCACATTTTGCGTATCACCCTGAAGATATGGATTCGTACTACCGTGCCCACGAATGGTATGGCATGAATCTCAATACGTTGTATGAAGTCAGGCTGAGTGATTTGGGGCGACAAGTGGCCGAGGAACGCGGCATTGATACCAGCCCAATAGACCAATTGGTGGGAGCACCAGCGTGGACACCGGCACTGTGGAAACGTCGTATAGAAGTCAATTTAACTGCGCAATGGCTTACAGCGTATGAGGAAGATGTAGAAGTGTATCGTGCGCCTGTGACAACCGGACGCCCCGGTTTCTACACGCCCACAGGAACATTTGGTATCTATCACAAACTCCCTATGCAAACGATGCGTGGCTCAGTGCCAGGTGAAACGTGGAATGTCCCCAATATTCCGTGGGTTATGTATGTCGTGGGTGGTGTTGCAATGCATGGAACCTATTGGCATACGATGTTTGGCAGTGGTGCGCTTATGTCACACGGGTGTATCAATTTAGGCATGGATGATGCGCATTGGATTTATCAATGGTCGGATATCGGCACCGAGGTGCATATCCATTATTAGCATCTGTTTAAACTTTTGTATACGAATGGGTAGCAGCATCACAGTAATGTAGATGTGCTACCATCTAGGTTAGGAGTAGTAAAAGCCATGAAAAGAATAGTTCGTAGATGTTTAGGTGTTGTTTCTGCTATGCTCATCATGTTAGCAGGGGCATTTCTCGGTAATACCTATGTGAGTGCTCAGGAAGCACTCCAACAAATGCCTTCGCCGGTGCCAGGTGATACGAGCACAGTCCAAGGTGGATTTGGTGCTGCACCAGTGCAGCAGGATAGCCCAGCTCCGGCCCCTGCGTCACAGCCAGCTCCAGCCCCGGCAGTATCTGTACCGCCATCTCACCCAACGCCCAAGAAGGTATTGCCTGTTGGTCCAGGTCTTGTAGCCTACGACAGTCATCTTGTTGACCCGGCGGATATGACACCGCCAGAGCTAGGGCGGCTTGCCCCCGATTTCGCTTTTACGCTACCCGATGGCGTCCAGTATACATTAAGTGATTTGCGTGGCAACAGGGTAGTGGTGCATTTTGTTTCTACCTCTTGCTCACATTGCAATGCGCAAATGCCGCGTATGCAAACGGCTGCCACTCGGTTTCACAACCAAGGCGTGGTGATGTTGACTGTTGTGCAAGCTCGCCGTGCTGATGAGATTATGCCGTTTGCACACGTGCATAACCTTACCTTTCCAGTGATTGCTGATATGAGCGATACCATTGGTCAACGCTATGGTGTTGAGGGTGTACCAAAAGCCTACTTTATCAACCCAGATGGCTCAATTGCATATATCTATCTAGGTGCAATGGACGCAGATTTTATGGAACCAATAATTGCGCATATGGGTGCGCCTGCACCACAAGTGCCGCCACAAGCACCACAAGCGCCGCCACAAGCGCCGCCACAAGCGCCACAAGCGCCGCCACAACCAACACCTGCACCAGATACGATAAAGCCCGCCCCCGCAGCATCCCCCCCCGCTTCGGCTGTGCCAGCAAATATCCCAGTCGGTCCAGGGTTGATAGCCTATGAGAGCCAATTGGTAGACCCGGCCGATACAACACCGGCCGGTGTGGGGATGACAGCACCAGATTTTGCCTTTACGTTGACTGATGGCAACACCTATAGGCTCAGCGACTTGCGTGGCTCCAAGGTCGTATTGAACTTTGTGGCAACAACATGCCCCTACTGCAATGCTGAAATGCCCAAAGTCCAGCGGGCAGCCGACCAACTCCGTCACCAAGGTGTGGTGATGTTGGCAGTCGTTTCTGCTCCGCGTGTAGACGCTATCGCCCCATTTGTACAGGTGCATAACCTCAACTTCCCAGTGATTGCCGATATGCAGGATATGCTCGGTTGGCGCTATGGCGTAGAAGGTGTGCCAAAGGCATATTTTATTGATACCAATGGAACTATTGCCTACATACATCTCGGCGAACTGAACGAAGCGTTTATAGAACATGTTATTGTACAGATGCGATAATACCAATGCGTAAGAATACATCCATGAATCATGTCCCTATGCGTGGCTTTGTATTGCTCGTTGCGCTCATCATGCCTCTGCTGCTTGGCAGCTTGGTGTTTGTGGGAGCAGTACGAAGCCAAGAATCGCTCGACCAATTTGTACCCGCCACACCCACCATGGAAGCGGCGGGAGAGCCAGATAGTGTAACGCCCACGCCTGTCTGGATTACGCCGACCATGTCGGCTGTACCCGGCCAGGAGTCGGGCGATTCAGGTGAACCTTCCGACACTGCGCATACACCTGTTGCCGAAACTCCCACAGTGCGGCAAGGTGGCTATTCCGGTGGACCCGAAAGTGATAGCGCAGTTGATGCAACACAAGCAGGCTTGGTCAAGCCGGCTGTGCCTACGATTGCATCGCAAGCAGCAATGCATTCTGAACAGGCAACCTTGCCCGAATCGCCAGATAAAATTGCAGTCGTGCCACATAGATATGCACAGCATCCCCAAGATACGCAACCCGACCAAGCACCATTGTACTCAACGCCCAATGCACTCGCTGAGATGCCGGCAGATGGGCAGACAAACATTCCACAATTTGTGCCAGCCTTGGTAGAGGGTGCTCCAGTACGCAGGCATGTCGTGTTACCCCAACAACCCACACCAATTGTCCTATCGCAACAACCCACGCCTACCCCTGTTGTGGTTGCACCGGCTGCCCCAGTAAGCACAGTCGTGATAGTCGAACCGACGACAACAGATGTAACCTCTACTCCTACACATACCGAAGCGTCCACAGTAGACCAAGAAGCAATACCGAGAGCACCAATTATTGGCTACGAAAGTCAATTGCTTGACACCCAAGAAAGTGTGCTCGTTGATGTAGGTATGCCAGCGCCAGATTTTGCATTCACCTTAACGGACGATTCCACACATACCCTGCGCGAGCTGCGTGGCAAGAAAGTGCTTATCAATTTTATGGCTACATGGTGTGCGCACTGCAACGATGAGATGCCCCATATACAACGTGCAGGTGTAGAGTTTTTCGATGATGGTCTCGTGGTGCTTGGTATCGTTGCGGATGAGCGAGTTGAGATGATAGAATCGTTTGCACAACATCATCAGGTAACGTTTCCCTTGATTGCAGACCCTTCGGGTGCTATTCGCAATCGCTATGGGGTGGAAGGGTTCCCCAAATCGTACTTTATCAACCCAGAAGGTATCGTAGTTGCCATCCATCTTGGCAGCATTGATAGAGATACGATTGCACAAATCATTGAACAAATGTAAGGAAGGAGGCAAAGATGCAAACAAAACGACAACAAAGGTTTGTGTACTCTGTACTCATAGCTTTTTTCGTTCTCGTTGTTGTGGGGTGTAGCAGTACGGGTAATGGCAATGTGTCACAAGACGAACCTGCCGTTTCGCAGAGTGATAATGATAATGATGCGGCAGCAGATACTGCTGATACTAGCGAGGATACTGCCGAGGATGGTGCGGGTCCACCTGCACCTGATACGATTTCAGAGGCAACATCTCACACGGGTATGGTGTTGGCACTCGAAAGTACGTTGCTGAACCCTACCGACCGTTCGCCTATTGCCAAGGGCACGCAAGCGCCAGATTTTTCCTATACCTTGGTGGCTGGCACACAGCACAAGCTGAGTGATTTCCGTGGGCAAAAGGTCATGCTCAATTTCTGGGCTACATGGTGCCCCCCTTGCAATGCAGAAATGCCAGATATTCAAGAAGCTGCTGTGCGGTTTGAAGATAAAGGGTTTACGGTGTTGGCACTCAGTCAAGATGCGCAGGTTGAGCTGATAGAGCCGTTTGCGCAAAAATATGCGCTTACCTTCCCGCTTATTGCAGACCCACGCAATGAGATTGCTAGTCGCTATGGTGCGCGAGGATTGCCGTCTTCCTATTTTGTGAATACTGATGGCACGATTCACTCTGTGCGGCAGGGTATGGTGGATGTGGAGACAATAGAGCAACGCATTGAGGAGATGCAGTAGTATAAAGGAAATCACCCATGACACCCTTAGCAACCTATAGGAGAAGATTCAGATTAGGGATAGGACCATGTTGTAGGATAGATTTCTAGCCTGTCCCCTGTAGCACCGACATCCTGCCGGACTCCGGCGAGAAGCCGGTGCTACAAATTATTGCGCATGGTCACGTGAGGAAGCCGCTAACAACGCTTCTAGCTCTCGAATATGGTCCTCGGCACGTTTGCGAGATTCGGCTTCGTCGCGCATCTTGTCTTCCGCGAGCTTGCGAGATTCGGCTTCGTCGCGGGCTTTGTCCTCAGCGAGCTTGCGGGCTTGTTCAGACTCTAGGTGCGTGTTGAGCTTGATTTCAGGTGTTTGTTTGTGATAGTTCCCATCCTCTCCCAACACCAACACGATGATTGGCGGCGGGTATCCCGGCTTCCAGTTGACAGCATCTATCAGGATATGGATAGCTACCCCTGCTTGGGCATATTCCTGTACCTTATTTGGGTTGTGTTCGCCTTCCACATCCACTTTCCGTGTGCTTGGTGATGTAATTTCTAGTATCAGCTAGTTGGTATCGGTAACAGAGTCAATAATTGGTTTCAGACTCAATAGGTGGTAAGTTGTTCAATAACGGTGACGAGAGTTTGCAAATGGATAGGCTTTTTTAGGTATACGTTTCCGCCTGCTTGCAAACAACGCTCGCAGTCGCCAGGACGTTCTAACGAAGTCATAGCAATGATTGGAATATCTTGGAGCTTTTTATCGCTCCGAACACGGCGGAGTATCTCCCACCCATCCATGCCCGGCATTTGCAGGTCCATAACAATCGCCTTGGGGTGTTCTTCGCGCACACGTTCTATCATTTCCGTGCCATTGCGTGTTGCAATGACGTGGTACCTCTGTTTAGATAAAGTGTTCGTGATGCGCGTAATGATCGTTTCATCATTTTCGGCCAGGACCACAGTGCGCATATCCTCATAGAGCGTACTTGTGTCGAGTGATGCAGACTGCTCCTCAGAAGCACAATCAGATGCACATGCAGTAGCATGGTTCATCATCTCTTGTGATGATACAAAGGGGAGTGACACCGTGAATTGGCTCCCTTTGCCGAGTGTTGTTTCGACCGATACACTCCCACCATGGAGATCAACGAGACGCGCTACCAACGCAAGCCCTAGCCCTGTGCCACCATATTGGCGTGTCAGTCCACTATCGAGCTGCACAAAAGGTTTGAATAGAAGTTCTATGTTTTCTGGTGCTACTCCTTTGCCATTATCCCAAACGGTAAAATGGACAATTTCTTTATCTGGTTCAGTTGTTACGGTCAACCCTACCCGGTTCTCTTTGGGAGTAAACTTAATAGCATTGCTCAACAGATTGATGAGAATTTGTTTCAAACGGCGTTCATCTGCATGAATGGTTGTCTGGGGATTGTCTATGTCTAGTAAAACATCAATACACTTCTCATGGGCCAATGACATCACAGAAGATACACTAGCCTGGCAAACCGTCTCAATAACAACTGGCGAGTAGAGGAGGTTCGTCTTACCAGCTTCAATTTTAGACAAGTCGAGAATATCATTTATCAGGCTCTGTAGTCGGCGGCCACTTTCTGCAATAATATTCAGCGTATCCCTTTGGTCATCGTTGATTGGTCCATATAGTTGCTCATTCAATACAGCCGTAAGCCCAATGATGGCATGGAGTGGTGTACGCAACTCATGGCTCATGGTTGTGAGGAACTCATCTTTGACACGCATGGAACGGGCCAACTCAGCATTAGCTATGCTCAGATCGGCAGTGCGTTGGCGCACACGAAGGGCCAACAAAGCTCGCTCCTCTGCAAGCTCCTTTTCGGCCTGTTTGCGCTCGGTAATATCAGAAATGAGACTGTCGTAAGAGACAAGCTCGCCTGCTTCATTGTGATGCAATGCGGGTGTGTTACGTACCCAACGAATCGAGCCATCTTTGTGGATGATACGATGCTCCAGCGGGGCAACTTCAGTGCCGACCACTATCTTATTGGCATGTTCAGTGACTATATCGCGGTCTTCTTCATGGATCATGCGATACCAGAGGTATGGGTCTGCGGCATATTCCTCTGATGTATAGCCAGTGACTGCTACGCACCCACTACCATGCACTGTTTCAATTACTTGGCCATGCTCAACCCGAACCATGTAGATATAGTCGGTGACGGCGTCCAAAATACGTTGGTAGCGTTGCTCGCTTTCGCGTAGGGCTGCCTCCGTTTGCATATGTTCGGTAATGTCTCGCGTAATGCTACAGAGCATAAACCCATGACTGGTTTTGATACCAGAACTAATTTCTTGGATGTATCGGCTTTGCCCATCGGGGCGTTGAATGGTATGCTCTATTAACTCATGTAACCAAGGGGCTTCACCAGTGGCAAGAAAAGCCTCCGTGTTGACTTTATGCTGCTCGCGCATTGCTTGAGATAATTGCTCATCGGGGCATAATTGAGATAATATATCCCATGAGTGATTCCCAAGCACATCATCACGCTTTAGTCCTGTTATCTGCTCAACGCTGGCATTCCACTCAATGATAATACCCTGTTCATCAATCAGCGTAATGCCGTCGCCAGAGTGTTCTACGATGCTGCGGAATTTCTGTTCACTTGCGCGGAGTTGTTCTTCGGCTTGCTTGCGTTCGGTGATGTCCATGAAAAAGATTTGGTTGGCCAGACGACCCTTATATTGCACGAGAGCCGCAGAAACATCCATCCAACGCACTTCACCATCTTTGCGAATAATGCGATATTCATAGCGTGGTGGGGCAGGTCGCCCATCGAGCCGGTCTTGCATATATCCCCATATGCGCCCTTGGTCTTCGGCATGAATGAGCGTATTCACATCGGTAGGTGACATGTCCAACAGTTCTTGGGTGCTATACCCAGAGATATGCTCCATTATGGGGTTGGCAAATACAATGCGCATATCTTGGAATATAACCACACCTTGTATAGAGCGTTCAACAAGCCCTTTATAGGCATCTTCGGCTTGTACCCGGTCTGTTACATCTCGGCACACAGACTGAAATTCAACAACGCGCCCACCGGCATCAAACAATGCGCGGTCGGTACAGTTTTGCCAACGCATTTCGCCACTTGCAGTGATAATGCGGTGCTCGCGTGTGCCAACCGACTTTTCACGATTAAATGCAGCAAGATATGTTTTTACCCTCTCCCGGTCGTCGCTATGCACAAAGGCGAGAAAATTGCGCCTGTTCAACTGTTCATGCCTTTTTCCCAAGTAGCGACAACATGCTTCATTGGTAAAAATGAGTGTTCCATCGGGGCGAAACCGGCAAATATGCTCTGTTTGGTCCTCCACGATAGCGCGATAGCGTGCTTCACTTTCGCGTAGCGCCTCCTCGGTTCGTTTACGCCCAGTGATGTCAGTTGAAATGCTCCCAATAGCCGTAAATGCTTCGTGCATATCGTAGATAAGAAACTTAATGGTGAGATATGTGTGCGGCCCATCATCTTGCCAAAAAACTTGTTCAAATTCAAGTGGTTTGCCAGTTGCCAACACCTGCTCATCATATATGCGCCATTCGGTCACAAAGTCTGGTGATAACGCAGGCATATCAGGTTTTTGGAGTATATGGCTTTGGTCTAGGTGCCGCAAAGAGGCATAGTATTGGTTGACGAGGAGCAGATGTCCTTCGGTATCTTTCACATAGACAGCCGCTGGGATAGTGTCAATAATGCGTTGGAGCAACACTTGGTTTTGGCGGAGTGCTTCTTCGGCGCGTTTGCGTTCAGTAACTTCGGCTTGCAGTGCTGCATTCAATTCAGATAGCTCATCAACCCGTTGTTGTAGGTATTCTTCTAGTGATCTATAATCTTTGCGCAATGTTTCTTCTGTGTGTTTACGCTCAGTAATGTCGGTATAGACACTTGTCAAGCGAAGGGGTTGCCCCTGCGCATCACGCTCAACAACACTCCCACGGTCTAAAACCCACTTCCATGTGCCGTCGCTTGCCCATACACGATACTCATTTTGATACCAAGGGGTACGCCCTTCTACATGATCGCGTAGTGCCTGATGCACAGAGGGCAAATCGTCTGGATGTATCAACTTCTCTAGCGACTCCCGATCTACATGAAATGTGCTTGGTTGATACCCAAGCATCTGCAACCATTGGGGGCTAACAGAAATTTTGCCTGTCGCAATATGCCAGTTGAACACACCATCTGTATTGTTCTCTAGGGTAGTTTTCAAACAGTGCTCACGCAGAGAGAGAGCTTTCTCTTGCTCACGAGACACTTCCAGCGCATGCTCCAACTCTGCCACCCGCTGACACAATGCAGCATGTTCTCTTTCTAACGCTTCATGTGATTCATCTTTTGTCAAGGTAGCCATGAAAAGTTTCTCCGTTTGCTTCACGACGATGCCTATCCATATCGTCATTCCTACCATACTACCATGGATAGTGGTAGTTTGTTGAAAAGAGGTTGAGACACATATATGTTCACGGTCACTACAACATGCCGTATTCCACCTATATAGCATAGGATCATCTTTTTATCTTCCTGTGTATCTTTACAAATAGTATAGCACTAAGAGCAACCATTTCTAGTGTTGAAGTCGCTACAAATGCTACCGGAATCGCAACAATATCGGTGCTAAGGAGCAACCAGCGCATTAATATGACACGTCCCACAAGTTGAAAACAATTGGTTATGAGCGGGGTGCGTGTATCATACAGAGCGATGAAGCTACGAGTGAGTAGTTCAGTGCCGATAGCTGACGGCATGCCACAGGCATACACTGCTACCACCACATACGTCAGTTCGCCGGCAGCAGTATCAAACGCACCACGTTCAAACAAGAGGGCAATGAGTGGGCGTCCAAACAGCAGCAACCCGCCTATGGCAACACATGAAAGCGCAAGCGCTATACCCAACAATTGCACAAGCAAGCGCCTCATCTGCACCCATTCTTGGGCAACGGCGTGGGCGGAAAGCCGTGGAAATGCTGCTTGCCCAATAGCTATGCCAAGCAACCGGACGGGCAGATGAGAGAGGAGCCACCCATTATATATAATAGATACACTTCCCGCTGCACGTGCTAGTGAGGCGAAAGCAGTATCTATGATTGTTCCTGCATAATTTGCTATGCCAGAGAGACCATTCGGGAGAAGGAGACGCAATACAAGACGTACATGCGCATTGTTTGGGTCCCACGTAGGCTTATAGCGTATGCCTTGCATACGCAACCCCGGTAGCAATATACACAACTGTATAACAGAATCGCTCACTGCGCCAATAGTTGGGCCGTATATACCCAAGCGTGGATAGAGCATTGTTGCTACAATACCCATGATGAGAGTGGCATTGTGGAGGGCTATACTCAGAGCCGGTAGCAAAAACTGGTTGCGGCTTGTGAGGTATGCCGTCGCAACACCAACAACGACAGCAAGTGCGAGCTCGAGCATCATAATGCGCGTAAGCATACTCGTTAGTTCATGTGTTGCAGGTGCAAACCCCGGAGCAAGAATGTGTTGCACAAATGGGCGTGATAGGATGATACACAGGATGATACCGGGCAGGGCTACTGCGAGCAATGTTGTGAGCACCACATTCAAGAAGCGCTGGACAGCCTGCTCGCCCTCAGTGCGGGCAACGTGAAGTAACACTGGCACCATGGCGTTGGCGAGCGTGCCACCAGCCAGCAACGTAGCTAACGTTTCTGGCAGGCGAAAGGCAGCATAGTAGGCATCGGCTTCTGGCTGTATGCCAAAATGGGCATTGAATAGCACTTGACGTATTACACCAAGCAATGCTGAACTGAGGAAGGCTCCCATGAAAATGAGTGCCCCTTCCGAGATACGAAATGGGCGTAGGCACCATCGTGCTATGGTGGCAATGTGTGTATGCATAGTATGGTTTGTTGTGGTATCCAAGCGCATGCGCATCTATTCCCCAACGGCTGTATAGTAATAGTATAGCATAGTCTGCCTTGAGTATAGCACAACGTATGCTATACTACGTCTATAGAGAAACATTTGGTAGTGAAGTAAGGAGGTTTAACCGTATGACGACAGGGAATGGAACAGATGTTACATTTACATGGTTGGGGCACGCGACATTTCACATAGTCACTCCTGAAGGCAACCGTATACTGGTTGATGCTTGGACAGATGGCAACCCTTCCTGTCCAGAAGAATGGAAAGCCAGAGCACGCGAACAACTAGCCGCTATCTTTGTAACACATGGGCACTTTGATCATGTGGGTGATTTAGCAACATTGGCCAATGAGACAGGTGCGCAGGTCATTTGTCAATATGATTTGACGCCTTGGTTGCAGAGCAAAGGCATTTCCGAAGACAAAATCATTGGCTTTAACAAGGGCGGAACAATAGAAACCATGGGTATCAAAGCAACGATGACGTCGGCCCAACATAGTAGCACCCTCTATGAAGATGGTAAGATTATCCCTATGGGCGAATCGGCAGGCTATATGTTGCGTTTTTCAAATGGCTTCACAGCCTATGTCACAGGCGACACCGCTGTCACCTACGACATGTTGATTATGGGAGACCTATACCAACCTGATCTTGCCATTTTGCCTATTGGTGATTTCTTCACTATGGACCCGCGCCAAGCTGCCTATGCGCTCAAACTTATCCGCGCACGCTACGCGATTGGGCAACATTGGGGTACATTCCCTATCCTCACTGGCACTCCCGAAGCGCTTTCGTCTGCATGCAAAGAGTTTCATGTGGATACTGAGATTATCCCACTGCGCCCCGGTGAAACCGTGTGGTTTAACACAAAACTGTCTGGTGAAACAACTATGTACACTGACAGGCACTAATTTGGAGCACAGGCCGTTTGCACAGAAGCCATAATAATTGGGAACTTACCCATCATTGTGGCTTCTGTGGTACAATAGCACAGCGTGTTTAGAAATCCTACATCACCCAAACCTCAAAATTTCCGTAGCATCATTCTGAGCATAACCCTTGCGGCACTTGCACTGCGCGTTTGGGGGGCTGGTTGGTCTCTTCCTTACGTAGACCATCCCGACGAGCCGGCCATTGTGCAGGTGCTGTTGCGCATGCTCAAAGGAGACCTCAACCCCAAACATTTCTTCTACCCTTCATTGATACTCTATCTGCAAGCACTCGTGTTCAAAATACATTTTGTGTGGGGGAATCTTATTGGAATGTATAGCGATTCCTTTACCCTCCCCAACTCGGCCTATTTCTACACGACCATACCCAATGCGTTTGTTTGGTCGCGTATTGTAACGGCCCTGCTCGGCACGGGGACAGTGTTGACCATGGCTACATGGGGGCAGCTTGCAGTTGGGAAACGGGAAGCCTTGCTTGCAGCAGCACTGCTCGCCTTTTCACCGTGGGCTATTGTGCATGACCACTACCTCACCGTAGACGGTCCTTCAGCCTTTACCGGCATCGTAGCTCTTATGGGAGCACTCCAAATACTCCGTACCAGTAGTTGGCGAACCTATATCCTTGCTGGCGTACTCATTGGGTTAGCAGCCGGTACAAAATATCAAAACGTCCTCGTTGCCGCCTCGGTTGCGCTTGCCCATGGGTTGCATTGGCGCAACACATCAGTTGCCCACATAGGCCGGCTTATGTCCGCCGCTGTAGTCAGTGCAATCGTGTTTCTACTCACCACTCCCTACATCGTGTTGGCTCCCCAAGACTTTATGCACGATATACAAACCTTGCTCAATTCCTACAGCTCCGCCGACATAGCGCATGGTGATGTCACGGGCGCTTGGCCTGTAGCGGCATATCTCCACTTTTATTGGCATGAGTGTCTTCAGCCTTTGCCATGTCTGCTTGCTATACTCGGTGGCATTGTGCTCACACGTCGTAGTCCATCTACCGCCGCAGTGTTGCTCCTCTTCCCAACACTCATGTTCCTATCGCTCCTACGCCCAGAAACACACTTCTACCGCAACCTCCTGCCAACTCAACCACCCCTGATGCTATTGTCTGGCATTGGTGGCATTGCTGTGCTCGATTGGGCAAGACAGCAATGTATTACCCTGAAACGCGAAAAACGCCCCGTTCCACAAGCAACAACCAATAGGCGTCTTTTTTGTACTGCCATTACAACCTATGCAGGGATAGCGCTGTTGCTGCTCCCATCGGTTTACTATGCGATTCAAGCGAGTGCTAGGCTTGCACAACCCGATAGCCGCGTGCTTGCACAACGCTATATGCGCGATATATGGCCGGGTACTCGTGTTGCCAGTGAGGTATCGCACCCTATGAAGTGGGATAATGTGACGCAATCTACCTATGTCCATTATCTGCCGCTACATCCTGTCGAGTGGTATTATCAGCAAGGCTTTGGTCTTTTGCTTGCAAATGATAGTAAACGTGGTAAGGAACCATGGACAGAAGATTATGCACCGCTCCTTGATAGGGGAGATGTGGTAGCTTCTTTTGGGGGAGAAGAGAGTGGTATACTTGGTCCGCGCATAGATGTTATTGATATACACTTGACTCGGCAGGATATTCCCCCCGGACTGCCGCCAACAACGCTCGGCCCACTCTCACTTGTTTCGTATACTGTTGGGGAACGCATCAAAGAGAAAAATATTTTGAGAATGGAACCGGGACGTACAATCAAACCCGGACGCACGCTGGCGTTCAACATTTTTTGGATGCTCGAAGAGCCAGTTCCACCGGCCCCCTACACCGTGTTCATCCACGTGCGCAATGCCCAAGGCGACACGGTAGCACAACGCGATGCTCAGCCATGGCAGGGGCTATTTCCCCCGGAAACGTGGCCACTCGATACGGTTATTGCAGAACGTATGGATATTTGGCTACCCTATGAAGTTCCACCAGGTGATTATCAATTGGTTATGGGGTTATACGATAGCGCAAATCTGTTGCGCTTCCCAGCATTCCAAAATAAGAGACACCTTGAAAACGACGAGGTGGAGTTGGGGAGCATAGAGGTTGTGCCATGGTAGTATCTGGTTGACAAACACAATTGACGATTGTGGTATAATGGGCACGTGTGCATGGTTTTTCTCCTTTCTTTTTAACGTCAAGTGTCATGCGTCCGCTCCCTCTAATCGGCATGGCGCTTGGCGTTAAGTATTATTGTTGGTACCTCCTGATGATTTCGCCCGTTTTTCCTCGGCACGCTTAGCAAGATACGCGTCAATGTCGTGTTTATGGCGTCTATAGAGTATCGTGGCAGCGGTTGAAAATGCTCCCAAGGTGAGAATATGCACAACGTTTAATCGGATATGTTCAAAGAAAAACCACGAATCGGTACGCAGAAACTCAATCCAAAACCGCCCGAATGGATACCATACAAGGTACATAAGGAAAATATCGCCATCTTCCAGACGTTCATGGTAGCGGCGCACTATCCAGAGCACTAGGATAAAACCTAGTATATTCCACAGCGATTCGTAGAGGAAGAGCGGATGAAACAGTACTTCTTCAGCACCAGATGCTGGATACGTGTTGAGGTCGTCATAAGGAGAAATACGATGCTCGGTATCAATACGGAGTCCCCATGGCAGCTTGGTAGGCAAACCATACAGTTCTTGGTTGATGAAGTTGCCCCACCGCCCAATAGCTTGCCCTAACGGTAGCCCAAGCGCAAAAGCATCGAGGTATATGATGAGGGGAAGCTTGCGCCAATGAGTTACGAGCATCAAAGCGCCGACACCAAAGAGGAATCCGCCAAAAATGTGTAGCCCCCCATGCCAAATACGAAAAATTTCTAGCGGATCGGACATGTATCGCCCAAAGCCCTCGGAACCACGCGGAGATTGGATGAAGACGTAGTAGAGCCGCGCACCTATTAGTCCGGGTATGAGTATCCATGTGAGCAAATCCCAAGCAATTTCGGGGTCTTGCACACGATAGGCCGAGTAGCGGCTGGCAATCCATGTGACGGCAAGGACGCCTGTCATAATCAATAGACCATACCAGCGGAGCACCAAGGGCCCTAGTTGTATCATGATGGGATCAACTGGTGATGTCATAAGAAAGTACTATTTCTTCTTTCATGAAGACCTCGCGCAAAGACGCAAAGAACGCAAAGCCATACACAAGGGAACATGCAATGCTTTGCTGGTATGCTCCAATGGGGCGAGCTGTCTTGTTGCCTATCATTCAAGATAACCAAGGTCGCGCAAGCGGCGACGCACAGTAGGGTCATCAAAGCCACCAGCAATAGTGGTATGATGGCGCTTATGTGCAGATGCCGCAGCACGTTCACCATTCACAAATTGCTCAAGGTGCCCATGCAACGTTTCCACTTTTTCGGGCATAATGTCGCGCAAATTTACATGCTCATTGGGGTCGTCGCAAATATTGTACAGTTCCAGATGATCAGCGCCAATCTGAATCAGCTTATGATCGTTGCTGCATACAGCATAGCGGGCCTGGTCGCAGCTATGCGCACGTGCCAACGTGGGCTGACGACGGAGTAACATATCGGTCACTTGTTGTGAGGGCACAGCCTCGGCAAAAACCATACCATCGTCGGGGTCACTCGCTTTGTTTTGCGCAAGGCTATACCGACGCTCAGTATCACTCGCCAGTCCAGCAGCGTCTAACACGGTATGAAATAGGCGACGGGTTGATACAAAGGAATCTATCTGCGTGCCGCGTGTCAGATTGCCGATTGGGTCCCGTATCATCAGCGGCACATGCACAAGTTCATTGTAGGTGGAGAAGATATGCCCAACAAGCTGTTTTTCACCAAGGTGGTCGCCATGGTCTGCACAGACTACTAAGAGGGTCTTATCTAACCGCCCACTCTCACGCAACTTTTGCAAAAAGGCTCCGACAAGCTCATCTTGGCAGGCTACTTCGGCATTATACATACCATCCAGTATAGCTTTGCGCTCTGCATCAACCTCACCACTCAATGGGGCATACCAGCCGTAAATATCGGTATTGAATTGGCTCAGGTAGCGTCGGGCGGATGTATCATGCAGCACCAATGGCGCAAAGTGTTCGACAAAACGCCTTGGTGGACGATAGGGCATATGGGTACCCATGAGGTTGATGAAGCTACATATGGGTTGGTCATCCCCTATCCCGCGACGCTCTACCAACAACTTGGCCGCATCATTCAGCGATTTGGCGGTATTGCCCTTAAAACTGAGTGCTGTTTGCCACACAGGGACCATGAGTGGTGTAAAGGAGAGCGCCAGCAAAAATTGCGAACGCGCAAAAGCATCCTGCAACCGCGAGAGGGCATTGACGACGAGGTTTTTGAACCATTGGCGATAGCGCCCTATCCACCCCGAATGCACGCCAGCTTGGTTGGGGCGCGAGGTAAATAAGCCACTGTAATTGAGGAAACTGTAAAAGCCACGTCGCAAACCGTTATTGACAACCCCAACAAGTGGGTTGTTGCAAAAGGCAGTGGTAAAATACCCCCCTTCGCGTAGGCGTTCTGCCAAGGTGGGCAATGTATTGGGCAACACCGAGTAGGATTGCACCGTTCCATGCACAGAAGGGTATACACCGGTGAACATAGAAGCGTGCGACGGAATAGTCCACTGCGCAGCCGAAAACGCATGCGAAAAGAAGGTTGATTCAGCCGCCAATGCATCAATGTTTGGCGATGTTGGCGCAGGGCAGCCATAGCATGAAAGACGGTCGGCACGCTGTGTATCAAGGACGATGAATATAATATCAAGCGGACGTGTCATAAAACACAAAACCTATCCAACAAACAGTTACAGATCAAATACGTTGCCACGCAAGCCCGATGGTGCAGCAATACCATACCTATTGAGCACGGTAGGCACAATATCGTAGAGTTGCATGTCTTCTATACGTTGCCCGCCACGGGGGTGCTGTGGGTCATAAAAAATAATCAACCCATACTGAGCATGGTTGGCATCGTCTGGGCCCGTGTCATTTTCGCGGGTGTAAATGTTGCCATCACCAACTGTGCCCACTGAGCGCCAAGCCAAATCTCCAAAGTATACAATGAGGTCTGGGGCAACTCCGCGTACTTTTTTGTAGATTTGCTGTGGAGTAAAAACGCGGTTGCCAAGCGGTTGCCCATCTGGTCCCGGCATGGCGGCTAATTTTTCAGCCAATGCTGTGCGCTCACGTTCATAGTCTGGTAGTGCAATGACGCCTTCAGGTTCGCGCCCTTTGACATTGAGAAAGATACGGCCATAATATCCGCCAGCTCCCCATGCCTTGGTGGTAGCCCAGTCTACTTGCACCTGCTCCAAACGCGAAGGCTCTGCTGGTGGTTGCTGTAGGTTTAGGTAGCCCTCTTGGATAAGCCATTCGTTGATGCACACTCCGCCCATCAATGGGCGGGCACCATGGTCTGATACCACAAGTATAGCCGTTTGATCATCACAATGGGCTATGAGGTCGCCAATCAATTCATCTACGTGGATGTAATAATCGTGGATGGCGTTGGCAAATGGCGAGTCGGGCTCGAATGATGGATGAGTTGGATCCATGTATCGCCACAGGGCATGATGAATGCGGTCTACGCCCATTTCGACCATCATGAGCAGATCGAGGTTGTCATGTGTTAGGAGATGTTTTGCAACGGCAAATCGCTGGTCGCACATGGTGTAGATGTCGCGCAGGATGCGTGCCTTGTCTTCTGAACGAAAATTTGGCACGTCGAGCATATAATCACCCAAGAGCGCTTGTATCTGTTCGGCAAACTCTGGCGGGTGTGTATAGTCGGCAGTGGTAGATGGTGCAAGGAAGCATGAAACCATAACGCCTTCTATTGGTGTGGTAGGGTAGGTACCCGGCACACCCACGACTCCGGAGCGCCAGCCAGCTTCGCCGACGATATCCCACAGGCGTGGCACACGCACCGAAGTACTGTTAGCGATAACCATGTTTTGGTAGCTTCGGTCGGCGCGTTTGCGGAAGCCATAGATGCCAAGCTCACCGGGGTCGCGCCCACTCATCATACAACTCCACGCCGGCACGGTGATGGCCGGTGTACTACTTTCGAGTAGCCCATAGCTTCCATGGTGCATCAAACGTGCAAGGTTGGGTAATTTTTCGTGCCATTGCTCAAAGACGAGCGATGGCTCAGCACAGTCTAGCCCAATAATGAGAAGACGAGGTTGCATATTATTGTATCATTTCTGTATGTTTCAAACAGTATTAACACGCATATCCACAAACACAAACGACACAAAAAGCAAGCTTGTGGTATGCGTGCTACTACAGGAATAGGTTACTCCAAATAGCCAAGGTCGCGGAGACGGCGGCGTACTTGTGGGTCATCAAACCCGGCTGCCGCATTTGTGTTGTCTATGGAAGAAGACGTATCGGTGCTGTTCATATACCTGTCAAGGTAATCTTGGAGCGTTTCAACTCGCTCCGGTAAGATTGGATGCAGGTCCATTTGTTCACTTGGGTCTTCATGCAGGTTATAGAGTTCTATATGATCGTTGCCAACCTGCACAAGTTTGAAACCCTCGCTACATGCTGCATAGCGTGTTTGATTACAACGATGTTCATGGACGAGTTGTGGCTCACGTTGGAGCAGCATGCTGACAACTTGTTGCTGTGGTTCGGCTTCTGAAAGGACAACCCCTTTGTCGGGGTCGCTTCCATTGTGGCAGGCAAGGCTAAATGCTTGCTCTTCTTCTGCTGCAAGGCCGGCCGCATCTAGCACCGTGTGAAACAGTCTTCGTGTTGAAACAAAATGGTCAACGGTTGTACCACATTGCAAGTCACCGGTTGGGTCGTGAATAATCAACGGTACCCGTACTAATTCATTGTACGTCGAAAATGCATGGCCTATCAAGTGTTTTTCGCCGAGATGGTCTCCATGGTCGGAGCAGACAATGAGCATAGTATTATCTAGGCGGCCACTGTCTTCGAGTTTTTGCAAAAACTCACCGACGTGGTCATCTTGTCCGGCAACCTCAGCATTATACATGCCATCGAGGAAACTTTTGCGTTCTTCGTCGAGGTCACTACTCAATGGCAGGTTCCAACCATAGATATTACTATTGAAATCACGCAAATACCGTTGTGCAGCTTTATCACGCAGAAAACGTGGCGCAAATCGCTCCACAAAGCGTCGTCTTGGACGGTATGGTGTATGCGCATCCATCAAGTTGATAAAACTAAAAATAGGTTGATCACGTTCAATACCTCGGCGTTCGACCAATAACTTAGCAGCATCGTTAAGCGCTTTTACCGTATTACCCTTCACACTCAATGCTTTTTGCCAAATAGGGACGACGAGCGGAGTAAACGATAGTATTAACAGTGCTTCGGAACGTGCGAAAGCATCTTGTGCATGCGAAAAGATGGTTGAGACTCGTTGCTTCAACCATTGGTAGGAGTTCTCAATCAAATCCGAACGAGTTTTTTCTTCCTTTGTCTGTGAGGTAAACCAACCGCTATAATTAACAAAGTTATGGAACCCACGGCGTAAACCATTATTGATAACCCCAACGAGCGGATTGTTGCAAAAAGCAGCAGTGTGATACCCTCCATGGTGCAACCGTTCTGCCATTGTTGGCAATGTATCTGGTAGCACGGAAAACGATTGTGTTGTGCGGTGGACAGCCGGATATACCCCAGTAAACATAGATGCATGGGATGGGATTGTCCACTGCGCTGGCGAAAAAGCGTAGTTAAAAAGGGTTGATTTTGCTGCTAGGTCATCAATTTGTGGTGTTAATGGTTGCCGATGGCCATAGCATGAAAGGCGGTCGGCGCGTTGTGTATCAAGAATCAACAACACAATATCGGGGCGCCGAGTCATAGATAGTTTCTCCCTGATTCATTCTGTACGAACATTCAAATACCCGGCTATTATTATACTACTATTCTTTGCATGTGTACAATGAACCACTCTATAGCCCTATGAGCTATCTTTTCATTGTCTATCTCATCAAGCGGCTATCACAGAGCATGCGGGAATTGCGTAGCATATTTCTCAGGGTTTCCCCTATTGACCATCAGGTTTTCCCTGATTGTCTCATGGTGTTGTTTCGTGTAATCTGTGGATGGACAGGAGCATACCTGTTGGTAGATTGGCATTCGTCCATGGATGCAATGGGTTTTGCCACGTTTGCAAAACAAATGTACAGAAATACGCGCTAATGCAAAGATGCAAACTCTGTGAAAGAATCACACGTATGATACTGAAAAAACCTGGTCCTAGTGGGAATGTACGAGTAACATTCTCGTTACCTGCTTCGTTTTGGGCAGACACGATCCATCTTGTCGGTGATTTCAACAATTGGAATACATCCACAACACCGCTTCACCTTGACGGTACATGTTGGAGTGCTACCTTAGACCTTGAAGTCGGGCTGATATATCACTATCGCTACCTTATCAACAATATCGAATGGGTCAATGATTGGCAAGCAGACGATGTAGCACCTAGCCATTTTGGTGGCGAAGATTCCGTTGTTGTTGCCCTCTTGTCGCATGAAGTTTCTCATATGGACCGCAATAGACATGGTGCTAAGCAACGTCCAGTCCTTCGTGTTATACTAGGTGGGCTTGCTGATAAAGCACATGATAAAGTGGAAAAACAGGCTGTGTAGGTGTTGTGATGAACAGTCAACGGTACATGTAGGACATGATAGACGATGAAAGATAAATGGTGACTGATAGGCAATGAATATCTATACCCCCCCCATAGGAATTGTGGCAATGGGTGTGTATCTCCCTGAAGCCACGGAAACAGCGGCCGATATTGCGCACAAAACTGGCATACCTGAACATATCGTAACGGAGAAGTTGGGCATTCGCCGCAAGCATGTAGCCGGGCCCAATGACCACGCTTCTTTTATGGCGGCCCAAGCAGCACAACAAGCGCTCAGCGAAGCCCGCATCAATGCTACCGACATTGACCTTATTGTGTATCATGGCAGTGAGTATAAGGACTATTTTGTATGGTCGGCAGCAGCTAAAATACAGCATCTCATAGGTGCTTCCAATGCCTATGCCTATGAAATCTATGCTTTGTGTGCGGGTACACCTGTAGCGCTGAATGCGGTGTGTGCGCAGATGCGCGGCGACCCAACGTTGCAAAATGTATTAGTCGTTTCGGGAGCACGTGAACATGATTTAGTGGATTATCAGAACCCGAACACGCGGTTTATGTTTAACTTTGGTGCTGGTGGTTCTGCTGTGCTCTTGCAGCGCGGGGCAACCAGCAACCAAGTATTGGGGTCATCTACCATAGTAGATGGCTCATTCAGCGAAAATGTGGTTATGCCCGGAGGGGGGAGTTTACACCCCACAAACCTAGCCACCGTCAACAAAGGGTTGCATACGCTTGATGTGCTCCAAATAGAAGATATGCGCGACCGTCTTGGGAGCGTTTCATTGCCCAATTTTGTGCGCGTCATTGACCAAGCGGCAGAAAAAAGCGGCGCTACTCGCGCCGACATTCGATTTCTTCTTATTACCCACATGAAACCTTCGTTCCATGCACAGATACTGCAAACGCTTGGGCTACGCCCAGAGCAATCTCTGTATTTAGATGAATACGGTCACATGCAATCAGTTGACCAACCCCTTGGACTCAAGGTAGCTGCACAGCATGGTTTGTTGCACGATGGCGACTTGGTAATATTGGCTGGTGCAGGCACCGGCTATACCTGGAGTGCAACAGCATTACGCTGGGGACAAAAGTGAACATTTGCTTTTTGGGGTGACTGTGCCGATTGTTTATCGCAATCGCAAGGAAAAGACTTTTTTGACAGTATTTGCTCAATCACCTCCTGCAAACGCCTAGCAGCATCGTATTTCGCATAGTCCTCTTTGAACAAATAATCGTCTGCACCCAAATCAATGGCCCGTTCGACGTGGTCTGCATGGTCATTATCACTCAACATGACGACCGGAATGTCTGTGGTAGACTTATCCCGCTTGAGCCGTAGAAGTACCTGAAACCCATTCATCAAAGGGAGATTGATGTCGAGCAAGATAAGAGCCGGATGTTCTGTGCATGCATGGCACCACCCTTCTCGGCCATCATTGGCATGTATAACATGATACCCTTTGCAACTCAGCAAATACGAAAATCGTATTGCTTGGCTAGGACTATCTTCTACTAACAAAATACTTTCATCTACAGACATGGTTTTCCTCGCTTATTCAACGACTCATTGGTAAGTCACGATTGTAGTATACCTGACGAAAGCCTTGGTGTACATCCGTAAAGATACGTATTGTGGATATGACAAGGTACGTATTTTTACAGCATGCCCTCACACCTCGCACCTCAAAACCACCCAATCATCACTACTGTCACCTCTACCCCATCGTGCGTCTCTGTCGTCGAAAGTTGCGCCAGAACCTCCTCATCAAGCACGGGAATGAAAACGGCCATCGTCACACGGTCTAGCCCGACTTGCTTGGCATAGCTCGCCGCCTTGCCCTTGTCTCGCTCTAAGAGATAATCGTCTACAAAGCCTTTCACCTCTATCAACCCCCACTTATCACCATAGCAAACATGCATATCCACCTTGCCATTGCCATAGACCCGCTACGGTCTAGAACAAAGATCATTTCGCGGTAGGATATCTTCAAGTTGCAAGGGTGTTTTTGGCAGGAGTGTGAACAACACTGTGCCGGGGTGTTTGGTTTCTCGATAGGTACACGTTGTTGTTGCAAAATGCTTGTTTGCGTTGCTATACTGGAGCACAAAATCTGTATTGGGTAGTGTCTCTGTAGTACGGAGGGTGACAAGCGAAGTGGTATCATTCTGTTGCTCTATGTCAATAGGATGGCTTGGGCTTGTAATCGTTGCTTCTGTGCCTGTTTCAAGCACGATGCGGATATTCATGGTATCTTTTGCACACACGGTGTCTTGTAATGTAGTCCGCATTGGCAGTATGTAGACAAATGTACCATGTTCGTAGCGGAGCCGATGGAAAAAATCAACGGTTATATGTATTGGTGTATGCGGCTCCAGTATACCAACACCCACACAAAAACTTGTTGCACCCTCTTGTGCCTGTACAAGCATATCCAGTGCTTGCGTATCAGTATGAGACAGGATGTCGTCTAGCTCAGTTTCGTTTTGTTCGCACACGCTCCCCTTGATAATACGCTCGCCAGCTTTGAACGTAAATGTACTCATGGTTGTGTTTTTGGGCAGCAGGAAAGCATATATTGCTTCTATTGCTTGTGGGTGCGTGTGGATGAAATGGTGTGCTACCCGTGTATGGCACAACGCCCCGACGATGGTACTCTGTATATCTGTATGTTGGCATGTGGGGGAAGTCAAGGTTTGGTCGGTAGGTATGAGCATGCCATATGTTATGTGCAGTCCTTTGTATGGTTCTGATGGTTCAGTTGCCGGTTGCATTATCGGTTCCTTTCTCTCTGCTATACAATAATCATATGACGAAGCGGTGCTGTGTTACTATTCGTTTTGGGTGGTTCATCCAAACGCATCACATGAATGACTATGCAAATGGCTGCTAGGAGCACAGCTTCCCCCATGCGTGTATCTTCTACTTGACGTGCTGCTGTGATTATTTCATCGAGAATAATAGTCATAGTGTAGAGCACAGAACTATGCTGCGTGTTCTGTGTCGCTTGGGTTGCCATTGCTGCCAAGAGCAACGTACTCATCGTAGGTTGCGTCGTAGCTATGGTTTCATTGTCCATTGAGCCATTCCCCACGTTTGTCGAAGGGATAAAGACATCTTTTGCAGTGAGGTTACTATGTTCCGAGCTGTCTTGAGAGCTTGTTACCGATTCGTGAAGTTGTGTAGCCAACAGACTTTTACACAAGGTCCGTAACGCTTCCACGCGCAAACCCTCGTCTGCTATGTCGCGTGCAGTAAGGATGGCTGCATCTATTCGCCCGGCTGCAATGAGGAGTTTTACATGGTGATAGATGCCTTTATCATGCGTAAACATATTCACGGTCGCTTTCCTTTCCTCGATTTATTCGCACGCAAGAATATCTTGCTGTAGAAGCCATTGTTGGCCTTGCATGTCTACCGTATAGATACATTCGCGGGTATGCGTGCAGCTTTCGTTTTCGGGTTCAGATGAGCTATTTGCTACGGTATCGTTCCACTGTTCCCGTGCTACAATGGTAGCCTGATGCTCATTTTGAAAATCGAATGATATAAGTATTGTTTTCGGTTGCATTCCTATGCTCCTTTCTGTGTCTTGCTTCTATTAAAACCGATAGACCTTGTTTGTATCTACCCTTTGAAGTCACCGATTTATGCACTTGAGTGCTTGCATGGACTGTTTTGTTCGTATGGTGGCTGTCTGCTCGTTATGTGGTTATGCATGTACAACGTGGTGTTATTGACATATCATAGTATATGTTGGGGAACTGTTAAAGGGATATAACCTCACGGTTTGTTCACATTTTATTGAGGTAGAAAGAAAGCGATAGAGCGGTAAGGGAATAGAATAATAGAACAATAGTTTGTTTTATACCTCGTATCCTTCAACAGACTCTCGTATTGTTTATGCTTTATTATAGGGTGTAGAAACTCCGCAAGACAGCGGGGAGTAGTTCCAAAGAGGTGGAGTAGTACTTCTTTTTTCATGAAGACCTCGCGCAAAGACGCAAAGAACGCAAAGCTATAAAAAAAGGAACTTGCAATGCTTTGCTGGTACGCTGCAATGCTGCGAGCTGTCTTGTGTAGAGCACACAATGCGTCACTGATAAGCAAGGTATGGTATGATGATGAGAATATAACACCATACACACCGAAGTTGTTGTTGCCTTCTAGTGCATCAGCGTGTACAATAGCGCTACCGTTGCACTGTTTGAGAAAGGATAAATGCTATGCTAACAAAGCCATATCTAAGCAAAAGACTTGCTGAACTCCAACCATCTGCTACGATTGGTTTGATTGGACGCATCAATGAGTTGCGTAAGCAAGGTATACAGGTTATTTCATTTGGTCAGGGTGAGCCAGATTTTCCTACGCCGGAGCCAATAAAAAAAGCAGGTATTGATGCCATAGAGAAGAATTTGACACGCTATACACCAGCGGGTGGCATTCCAGAATTGCGCGAAGCTATTGCAAAACAAGAAGCGCAAGCTACGGGTTTGAAATGGGAAGCTGCCCATGTCGTCACAACATCGGGCGCGAAAGAAGCATTATACCTAGCTTTTCAGGCTATTTGTAACCCCGGCGATGAGGTGATTATTCCAGCACCCTATTGGGTAAGCTACATAGAACAGGCACATTTGGCAGGCGCTGTTCCTGTTATTATACCGACTGATGAGTCTACCGGATTCAAAATAACAGCAGAGCAACTGTCGGCGCATCTTACCCCAAACACTCGTGCGCTTGTGCTTAATTCACCTTCTAACCCAACTGGCTCCGTCTACAATGCTGATGAGCTCGCTGCACTGGCGGAAATGTTGCGGCCCACTGAAGTCATTGTATTGAGTGACGAGATTTATGACCGGGTTTGCTATGTACCATATGCACGCTGGCTTCAGGTTGCCCCCTACATGGAAGGGCAGACGTTGGTATTTAACGGCTTTTCTAAAACCTATGCTATGACTGGCTGGCGTGTCGGCTATGTTCTTGGTCAAGTACCTATTGTAGCCTCTATGAAGGCCATCCAAAGTCATTCAACAACTCATCCAGCCTCTATTGCGCAATATGCTGCACTGGCAGCCTTTGCAGACCCAAATGAAATGGATAAATTGATAGAGGAACGTTTAGCTGCTTTCCGCGAGCGACGCGACCTTATTGTTGATACGTTGAGCAAGATTCCCGGTGTCAGTTGTGCTGTCCCCGATGGGGCGTTCTATGTGTTTCCAAATGTTTCTGGGTTGCTCAATCGTCCGCTGAAGAACGATACGCTTTGTGCTACAAGTGAGGAACTGGCTACCTACTTGCTTGAACAAGCCCACATTGGTATGGTTTTTGGAGAAGCATTTGGAGCACCAGGCTATTTGCGTATTTCCTATGCCCAGAGCAAGGATGCTATCGAAGAAGGGATGCGCCGCTTGACTGAGGCTGTAAGCTAGTGCATATGCAAGAGCCACACATATGTTCATAGTGTTCGTAACATACGTTTAACCATCTCTGATAAACCGTAGAGATATTGCACGCAACGTCTCTACCGTCGGGTAGCACCGGCATCCTGCTATATGTCGGCTCAAAGCCGGTGCTATGTGGCTACTACGACCAATTCAGATAACACGAAAAAGGATTTATTGTTATGGCAATCCGCACGTATATTGCTCTTGACCTTGAGATGACTGGTCTTGAAGTTGGCACTGATGAGATTATTGAAGTTGGCGCAGTCAAGTTTGAAGGCGCAGCCCCTATAGACACATTTTCTAGCCTTATCAGACCCCAACAATCGTTGCCACTCAAAATAACAAAGCTTACTGGCATTACGTCTGAAGCATTACACAAAGCGCCACGCTTCAATGACATAGCCCCAGATTTGGTGCGCTTCATTGGCGCATGTCCCCTTGTGGGGCATTCTGTTGGACGAGATATTGAGATGTTAGAAGCCCAAGGGGTACGATTTGGACAACCAGTTTATGATACATTTGACCTTTCTACCCTGCTGCTGCCGGGAGTCTCTTCGTATAAGTTGAGTACGCTGGCATCGTATCTCAATATACAACACCCCGACGAGCATCGTGCGTTGCACGATGCCGAGGTAACGCACCAAGTTTTTGTGCAATTGTTGATGCATATTGAAGCGTTGAGCAGGCACGAGTTGGAGGAAGTCAACCGGTTGCTGCACAAAACAGACTGGTACGCTGTGCGTGATTTGTTTGTTGAGACGCTCCGTCATAAAGCAAGACACGTATTTACCCAACCCACGCCCACATCAGCAGCCGAGCAGAAAGATGGCGACAGTGATCTGTTTGATGCCGGTGCCGATGCAAATACAGTGGGCCTATTGGTCGCGGACGAAGGGGAATCGCTTTTTCCACCATTGCCGAGAGGTGCGAGCGAGCGTGTATTGAAACCGACAGGCAATACAGACCCATTGAATCTTGACAAGGTGAGCGCATTCTTTTCGCCCGATGGCCCGATGAGTCGTATTTTTGCGCACTATGAGCAACGTGCGCAGCAAGTGGAAATGGCACAAGCGACTGCTCAAGCATTCAATACAGAAGGGACAATGTTGTTGGTAGAGGCTGGTACAGGCACAGGCAAAAGTATGGCGTATCTTGTGCCAGCCGTCATGGCCGCAGTGCAACGTGGTGAACGGGTTGTCGTTTCCACCAATACCATCAATCTTCAAGACCAACTCTTTTCAAAGGATATTCCAGATGTGAAGCGGATGATGGAAGATACCGCTTGGCAACCGTTTACAGCCGCATTGCTGAAGGGGCGCAGTAATTACTTGTGTTTGAAACGCTACAAAGCTCTCCGTAGTGATGAAACCATACAGCCAGAAGAGGCACGTATGCTGTTGAAGGTACATTTTTGGTTGCCAACGACAACTACCGGAGATTATGTTGAGCTTACATTGACTGAACGAGAGCGGTTTGTGTGGAACCAAGTGAATGTGCCGGCAGAGACGTGTACCGGGCATCGTTGTCCCGATTTCCATGACTGTTTCTTTTTTAAGGCACGTCGCAAGGCTGAAGGGGTGCATGTTATTGTTGTGAATCATGCCCTGTTACTTTCAGACTTAGTGGCACAATATGGCATTTTGCCAACCTATAATCACGTTATTATAGATGAGGCGCACAATTTGGAACATGTTGCTACCGATCAGTTTAGTTTTGTGATTGACCAAGCAACATTGCTGCTGTTTCTCGATTCGCTCTTCCAAACAGGTGGGTCGCGGACAGTGAGCGGGTTGTTGGCCGAGTTGCCAACGCATGTGCAACAAAGTGCTGTTGATCTGAGTACACAAGAGAAGGTGGAGCGTATTGCCCAAGATATGCGCCCCGTGGTTTCACGCACACGCGAACGTGTGTATACATGTTTTAATACCTTACGGTCCTTTGTTGATCAACATATGGAGTCAAGTAAGGAGTATGGAGATACGGCAGATCGTCTGTATGATGTGCGTATACGTTTGACGAAGGATATTCGGCAAAAACCGGGTTGGGCTATGGTGGAGCAGGCATGGGAACATCTCGATATGCTGCTCGGTGATATAAGCAAGGGGTTGGGTGAGTTAGAAACAGTATTTGTAGCATTAGAAGATGCAGATATTGCGAACTATGATGAATTGTTGCTACGGCTCCAGTCGCGCAAACGCTATGCAACCGAAGTGCGGGTGAATACGGGGCATACAATTAAAGGTAATGAGGAAAGTATCCATTGGATTACGCTGGACCATGTGTATGATACCTTGAAGCTCCATGCTGCGCCGTTAGCTGTAGATACCTTGTTGCAGCAACATCTTTTTTCGCAGAAGCAGACAAGCATTCTTACCTCGGCGACACTTGCTATCAATGATACGTTTGATTTCATGAAGAGCCGTCTAGGGCTTGTATCGCCGGAGGAGTTGAAACTTGAGTCACCTTTTGATTATGAGTCGCAAGCCATGATATATATTCCCAATGACATCCCAGAGCCAAACCAACGTGGCTATGGGCAAATGATTGAGGATGCGCTGATACAGCTCTGTACAGCCACAGAGGGCAGAACATTGGCACTATTTACAGCGAACAGTGCTATTAAGCGCACTATTAATGGCATTCGGGATGCGTTGGAAGATCAGGATATTATTGTGCTTGGTCAGGGAATTAGTGAGTCACGGCGCACAATGATTGAACGGTTTAAGGAATGGTCACGCATGGTGTTGCTTGGTACAAGTAGTTTTTGGGAGGGTATAGATGTTGTGGGAGATGCACTGTCTGTGCTGGTGATTACAAAATTACCGTTTAGTGTACCGACTGACCCCATTTTTGCTGCACGGAGTGAACAATTCAGCGACCCGTTCAACCAATATGCCGTGCCGCAAAGTATTTTACGCTTCAAGCAGGGTTTTGGGCGCTTGATACGCAGTAAGCAAGACCGTGGTATAGCCGTGGTGCTTGATAAGCGGTTGCTTACTAAGCGGTATGGTGCATTGTTTTTGCAATCGTTGCCAGCAACGACAGTACGTGAGGGTCCGCTGAAAAGCTTGCCCAGTGTAGCAAAGCGGTTTTTGAGCAACAATCAAGCTGACAATCAAGCAGATTGATGCTCAGTGTGCGCAAGGCTATAAAACGCGCAGGTGTAGTGCTGCCGAGGGGATGCCAACTGCAGTTAGTTGGGCAATGGCTTGCTCAGTTGCTACTTCATTTCCTACATCCTCGTGTGTTTCTGATTGAACGCGCTTTATCTCTCTAATAAAACGAGCAATCGCTTGCACTTGTTCATCGGTGATGTGAAATGTTTCTTGGGCCAGTTTGATGACAGATTGCTCCCCAGGGTCTATAGATTCGTCGGCCCATACCATGTTGATAATGCCAATCATCAGGTTGAACCGCAGGACATCGCTCGCGTCGGCGAGAGCCTGTAATGCTTCTTCTAATTTTGGCGGTTGTGCAAAATAGCTCTGCAATTGTGCTTTGACTGGTTCTGAAGCTTTTTCCATTCCTTTTTCGATGATGTCCCGTTCTTCTGCACCAATATGTCCATCTGATGCAGCAACCGCAATAAGAGCACTGTAAAAAGATAGTCGGTCAGTTTCAGGCAATGCTGAAAAATCGGGCATTCCTGTCATAGTTTCATTCTCCTTGGTTGGATTGACCCTATAGAGACGAAAAGAGTGGGTATGCCGTGTAGAAACCCACTCTCTACCTCCTAAAAAACCTGTTTGCTAGCGACCACGCTTCTTGGGGTCACTTTGCGCTGCTGCGCTCAATTGTGGCGGAGCACTGGCTTGAGATAGGGCTTCTGTGAAATTTTTGAAGAGACTATCTATGGTAGGGCGTACCTCTTGAAGTATTTTTTCAGCGGTTGTACGTACCTCTTTGAATACAGATTCGGACCACTCATAGCTTTCTTCACAAAAATGCCCCACTTCACGGCCTGTCAATGCGAATATTCCGCCAGCCGATTGGACTCCGCCCCCTGTTTCTCTTGGACGATCTGACATTTGTCTGCTCCTGTCGTTTCTAGGTGCTCAAGAGAGATGGCCCTCTTATTGTAGTACGCTCTGCACAAAAAGTCAACGATACAATATACATAAAACTCTTCGTGTCGTTACATTAATGCAGGATGTCGGCGTAGTTGGAACATGGTATCTACCGAAATGCCACTGTGGATGCGTTGGATGACTTCGGCTAGAAGCATGCTGACGGTGATGACTGTTAGACCAGGCCAGCGCTTTTCGGGTGGGAGTGGGAGAGTGTCTGTGGTAACAAGTTCCTTGAGTGCGCTGTTACGTAGGCGTTCGACTGCCGGACCAACAAGGACGGGATGGACGCAACATGCATAGACTTCGCGTGCTCCTTTTTCTAGGAGGAGGTTGACCACTTCTATCATAGAGCCACCAGTAGCAATTTCATCATCTACCAAGATGCAGCGCATACCTTGCACATCGCCTATGAGGTTGAGTATTTCGGGGGATGTGTGCAGACCTTCGCGTTGAAAATTTTGCAACCGTCTTTTTTCAGCGATGGCAAGCGGCACTTCTAGCATTTCGGCAAAGTTGCGTGCGCGTTTGGCAAACCCCATGTCCGGTGATACGACGATGGCGTCATCCCAATGTTTGTCGGCAAAGTACCGCACAAGGAGTGATAAAGCGCTGAGTTCGTTGACTGGTATGGAGAAGAAACCTTGTATTTGGGCGGCATGCAAGTCTAGGGTGACGACTTGATGAGCACCGGCGACTTGGATCATATCGGCCAGCATGCGTGCAGTGATAGGCACACGTGGTTGGTCTTTTTTGTCGGTGCGTCCATAGGCATAGTAGGGCATGACGGCAGTGATGCGGGCAGCCGAGGCTCGTTTGCACGTGTCAATCATGATGAGCATTTCCATGATGCGGTCACTTAATGGGGGACATAGCGATTGGACGATGAAAACATCTTTTTCACGCACGGTTTCGTTGAGTTTGACAAAGATATTATCGTTGACAAACTTGTTTACCGTGGCTTTACTCATAGGGACGCCGATGCGTTCACAAATGGCTTGGGTGAGTTCTTCTGTGTCATTGCCGGCAAAGATACGCAGTTCATCAAAGCGACTAGACATAATCATTAAACTCCTCTCAACATAGCTAACAAATCTGTACGATTGAGACGAAAGATAGTTGGTATTTGGGTATCTGGTTCTATTTCGGCATGTTCTTCGGCAATAAGTAAAGCACTGATTGCAGGACTTTGGAGCATAGCAGCAAGAAGGTGGGCAAGGTGCAAGGTATGGAGTCGTGGTGTTGGTCGAAAGCGGTTTCGTTGTGCAAATGCGATGGCAGCATCGGGCGATGAGAAAGCAACGAGCACCCGTAGGCGTTCTGTGCTTGCGCCTTCACCTACCTGGGAATTCTTTTTTCCAATACGATAAATGTAGTAGAAACTATTGGCATGGTACCCAATACGTGCCAATCGTGCTTCTACTGTTTTGTATGCTACACGTGCTCTTTGTAGGTTGAAACCTTCCTTTTGTGCTATGGCAAGGAAGGCTGTGATAGTGCTCATGCTACTGTATGTGTACTTTAATTTCTGCGGCTAGTTTTTCCAATTCGTCTGAGTCAGCGCTGAATTGCCGTGCAAATGGCGATACGCCATCGCCATTCCAGCGTGGGATAATATGCACGTGATAGTGAAAGACGATTTGTCCGGCAGCAGCGCCATTGTTTTGGAGTATATTAAAGCCATCTGGTTTCAAAGCCGAGACGATAGCGCGTGCTACGCGCTGAGTTGTCATTGCAACTGCTGTTAGGAGTTCTGGTGGTACATCAAGCAAACCGGGCAATTCTTCTTTGCAAATGACGAGAGCGTGCCCTTTTGATGCCGGGTTAATATCCATAAATGCTATCGTGTGTTCGTCTTGATATATTTGGGCAGACGGTATTTCACCACGGACAATACGTGTGAAAATGGATGCCATAATTCCTTATCCCTTCTAGTATCTTCATCTGTCACCTATTATAGCATAAGGCCGAGTGTTTGGGTGTAGGGAGATTATTGAGATGTATAGCCAGTTAGCTCAACATAGCCATGCCCTTGTATGGCGTCTTTGGCATGGGTGCCGTTGACATGTACAGCACCTTCCCAATAAACGATAGATGTGGGAAGTTCTTGGTTGGGCAGATAGGGCGTTATTTCAAGGTGCAATGCTTGGTCGGGTAGGTTGAGGTTCCAACGAGCAGGGTAGGTGGCTTGGCTAGAGGGGCTGTGCCATGTGTCGTATACCTGTACTTCGATAGCGTCTGGGAGAATACGCTGTGTGGTGCCATCTGGCATCGCCAATGTTGCATCAGCAAGCGAATGATGATGCGATACATCAGTCGTTTCTGGGTTGAGTAGACGTATGCGCCAATAGGTGAGGTCGTAGCCATTGTCAAGTTGGATGCTGAACCAATCCCACCCTGCTGCATGCTCCTCCAATGCGCTAGTGCTCCATTCGTGGTCCATCCAACTGAGTCCGTAAACCGTGTGAATATCTTTGTCAATGCGTATCGTACCCGTTGTTTCTAAGCGTGTGAGTGAGTAGTAGTAGGATGCGTTGCCAACAGCAGACCCTTTTTGGCTCAACCCTTGGTCGCCTTGAAGCGTTGGTGGTTTTGTGCTAATGAGGTCTAAATCAAGCGCAATAGGTTCTTGCGTGGCCTGTATGTGCATATGCATGCCCTCTGGTCCGTTGCCTTGGGCAAACCAGTCTTCAAGAAAGACACGATAGGGAGCACTGGATGCTCCTGCAAGGTTGGCTCCATCGCGGCTGAAGCGCTCGAATGCGTAGAATGTTTTGCCTTGTACATCAGTTACTGCGAGGTGCGCCATATAGATGTTGTGGGTGTTCCATTGCGATTGGCGTGTTGGAGGGTGCGCACTGATTCCATTGCGAAAGAATGTAAGTTGATAGCCAAGGTGATGCCCTTGGTCGGTTTGTAGGTTGCCAGTGTAATACCACCACTCAATTTGGTAATCTGGGTGTGGTCCATGGTCTTTGGCGAAGGTAAATGGGCGTGGTGTAGTGACACGCGAAAACCCGGTTATGTTGTCGGGGTTGAGGGCTTCTACGGCACTGAGAGAAGCGTGTATATGTTGTTGAGTTGGAGCAGTGCAAGCAGTGATAATGAGCAAGAGTAGGCATAGGAGCAATGGTTTCATTGTGGCTCCATTTCTCGTTCAGCACATAGTTGCTCTTGGTCATGCTGGAGCAAGATGCGTTTTTGCATAGGGTTGTCAATGATGTAGGGACAGGTTTCACGGCAGTGATAGTATGCAGTAATGTCGCGTATGATGCCACCAAAAAGAGTGCCTTTTTCCGTTGGAATAGGGAAGATAAGTATTTGAATCATACGGTTTTTGCCATCAGTGTGGCGTATTTCGTAATTCCCAATGTGGTTTTCCGTGAGATAGCTATAGTTGAAAAAGGTGTGAGCATCGGATTCGGCTTGCTCGAACTCAGCAGAGTCTTTGTGGGGGTTTGGGTTTAGTTCAAATAGGATTTCCCAGAGTGGCATGCCAATCACATCAAACAGTTTTTTCCCACAGATATGTTCGGCGCTTTGACTCCATTCGATGATGTATCCTTGGTTGTTCATAAGGACTAGCCCATCGTATGCATGTTCAAAAAAGCGTTGATATTTTTGATTGCTTTCGTTCATAGCTTCCATAGCTTCTTTCCATTCAGTCACATCGCGCATACCACCGTAGATATGAGCTATTCGTCCCTCCGCCTTATCCCATACGGGACGACTATAATTGCGTAGCCACCGGATAGAACCTTCTTTTGTGATGATGCGAACAACGTACTCATCGGCTTGTTGCCCTTGTAAGAGATGTTTACGGCTTTGTTGTACCGTAGATATATCTTCTTTGTAGATAAGGCTGTCCCATCCACCACGTGCCTCTATTTCTTGCATGGTAAACCCGGTGGTTTTGGTAAACGCATCTGTTGCCCATGCCAATAGAGGGGTTCCATCGGAATTAATATGAAGAGCGTAAGCGAAGTCGGATATAAGTTCTGATATTGTGCGGTAGCGTGCTTCGCTCTCGCGCAATATGTTTTCAATGCGTTTGCGTTCTGTGATGTCGCGGGCTATTGAGTCAATAGCCGTGACAGTGTTGTTGGAGTCGTAGTGGATGCGAACCGTCCAATGCATATGGTAGGTGGTTCCATTGCGGCTTATCTGGCGATTTTCAAAAGTTGCGCTCGTGGCTTGATTTTTTTGCCACCCTTCAAAAGCTGCACGGGTGCGGGTGCGGTCGTCGGGGTGAACATAGTCAAATATGCTGGTGCCAATGCATTGCTCTGGAGAAAGTCCATAAATATGTTTTGCCGTGTGGTTGATAAATGTGATGCATCCAATACAGTCTACACGTAGAATAAGGTCATCGGTTCCTTCAACAAATGCGCGGTAGCGCTCTTCGCTTTCTCGCAATGCGCGTTCGGCATGTTTGCGGCCAGTAATATCGCGCATATTAATGGCGACACCGTCATCTAAGGGGACTATCTGGTGTTCATACCAAGTAGGTATATGATTTGGAGATAAAATCTCACATTCTTGCATGAGTGGGGTTTGGTTTTCGACAACGTGAATACATTGGTCGAGGAAGGTCTCAATTTGGTTGATAGGCGATATGCTGGAGATGGTTTGACCAATAAGTTCGTTTCTGCTCCGCTGCAATGTTGTTTCGGCACGGCTGTTTATATCTACTAACTGAAAGTCTATGATAGTGTGTGTAGCATTGCGTATACTTTTTAAGAGGAAAAAGGAGTCGAAACTTCCTTCTGCCGCTGCGCGAAATTGGGCTTCGCTTTCACGGAGTGCATGTTCAGCATGGATCTGTTGGGTAATGTCGCGGTTGCTAGAGCGTTGCCCCAGCCACTCTCCTGCTGCATTGAAAACGGGTTGACAGACATGCCCTATCCAGCGCTCTTCGCCATGTTTGGTCATGATACGAAAAAAAGCGTTACCGGCTTCTTGGCTTTCTACTTCATGATGGAGGTATCGCACAACCCATGAACGGTCTTCAAGGTGTACAATGGTTTCAACTAGGTTGGGAAGAGTATAAAACTCTTCGGGCGTGTAGCCCGTAATGCGCGTACAGGAAGGTGATACATACTTGGGCGTACCATCTGGGTCTATCCACATAACCCAGTCGTAGGTAAAGTCTGTGATAGTGCGGAACCGTTCTTCGCTGATGCGGAGTGCGCCTAGGATATGTTCATGTTGAATGGCAGTGCCGATGATGCTAGCAGCTGCACGGAGTGCATCTATTTCGGAGAAAGACCATGTGCGGTGTGGTTTGCATTCGTCAAGTTCAAGAAATCCCCACCAGACTTGGTCAACAAAGATGGGGATCATAACCACAGATGCGATGTGTTGCTGCATAAAGTGGTGACGTTCATTGGGAGGAAACGTGCGTATGTCGCCATGAATGGCAAAGCTGCGCCGCAGTCGCTCGCGCCAACGTGGAGAAAGGTATGCGAAAGATGGGGTTGATGTATGCCTATCTGTATCCAGAAAAGGGTATTCAGGAGATGTCCAAGTACCAACAATGTGATAATGCGTATCTGTCTCATGTTCTGGCACGCTGCACACGATAACGCGGCTGGTTTGGGACACAGAGCCAAGGTATTCGAGTACAACAGGGAGTTCTTGCTTGACATTGGTATGCGTCATAAATCGTTGGGCTGCAAATTCTATGGCTTCTAGGATAGCGTCGCGTTGCAAAACAATTTGCTCTGCTTTTTCACGTTCCTCAAGTTCAATGGAAAGTTGTTGGGTAGTGTGTTCAAGTTGGACTGTGCGTTCTTGTACGCGCTGTTCTAGTTCTTCTTCCAGTTGTTTGTGGTCGGTGATATCACGGAACGTTGCAAGGTGGGCATGTTCACCGTCCCAGTCTATCTCTACGACGCGCATTTCGGCGATATGGTGGACGCCTTGTTGGTCGAGAATGTCTACTTCGCCTTTTTCGCCGGCAACGAAGGGGATGCCTACTTCACTCCCAACAAGGTCTTGGGCAGTTCGCCCAAACATATATTCTGCCGCCGGGTTGACATAGCGAACTATACCATTACTGTTGACCATGATGGGGTCAGCGTTGAGTTCAATAATTTTCCGAAAGCGTTTTTCACTAGCACGTAGTGCTTGCTCCGTTTGCGCGAGTCGTCCCACAGCAGGGGCGTCTTGGTTTTTCTCTGGTGCAGGTACCCTATCCTGTTGCCTGTCATTATGTATATTAGCAGGCATTGTGTTATCCTCATAATTGGGGTTGCTCCGAACGTGTAAATGGTTTGTCTTTACCTTCTCTTATAGTGTAACGCATTCTTTGACAAACGTCTATGGCAAATAGGGGGTAGGAGCAAAAAAGAGATGCTAGGAGATATGGCATTGGTACTTGCACAAATTGCCAATGCCTCGTACTATACATAGAGTGTTGTATGCGAGGCACTTGTCGTATACAATGAATCATCCGGACGAAGGGATAGAAGAGGATGCAACCAGCAGATGAAGACCGTGTGCTTGTAGCCGTGATAAATCGTGTACGCGATCTTCAAATTGTGCGTACACAACAGTGGTACCGTATTCCGGTGGAACATGCTCCAGAACAGTTGGCGTCTGAGTATATCGCTTTTTATCAAACGGCTGTGTTTGGTGAGCAGGAACGTTGGTCGGTACGCTATTATGCTCCCGTGTTGCGGTATCGTATCACAACACGACGTGCTTTACTACCGGATGAGGCAATGCATCCACGTGCAGATGCATGGTATTATTGTTTGCACTTGGGTCAGCTCACGATGCTTCCTTTGCCTGTACCTGCTGCACGGTTGCGCCGGGTTACATTCATTATGACAACGTTTCGGAACATTCGCCGGGCACACGATGTGCGTGATTTATGGCGCTGGTATGAGGAAGAACAATCGCTTGGTGATATGCTGTGGGGCACTGGACTAGCTGGGCAATCGGTGCAGGGGTAATGTGCAGAGGAAGAGCACATAGGTACCGGTAGTCTGTTGGGATAGCATGAACAGTGTGGTTTTTGAGAGAGTTTTTGGTTTTTGGCGCATTTTTCAGCATGGCGACTCTAAATTGTGCTACAATACCGCTGTAGGATACTTCTGAGGGAATGGTATGTCCCAAATTTCAACTGACAGCCCCAATACGACTCAGTCAACACTGCCTGATGAGATGGTACCTTTCATCATACAGTGGCGTCAGCGTGGGTATGTAACACTTGAAGAGTTGCAGCAGGCTATGCCGTCGTTTGAGGAGAATGCTGAGGCCGTCCTCGATTCCCTCTATGAGGTTGGTGTGCCAGTGCGTGACCCTACCGATGAAGATATAGACGAGTCCGTAGAACAAGAAGCTGTTATTGACGAAGAGCTCTCTGATACACTTGTTGGGGATAGTGTGCGTCTGTATCTGCGCGAGATAGGGCAGGTGCCATTGTTGACTGCTGAACAAGAACGTGAGTTGGCACGTTGCATAGAAGGGGGTGGACCGGGTGCGGCAGAAGCACGTAAGCAAATGGCATCCGCCAACTTGCGGTTGGTCGTGAGCATTGCTAAACGGTATCGAGATCGCGGGTTGCCATTGCTTGACTTAATACAGGAAGGTAGCCTTGGGTTGCTGCGTGCGATTGAAAAGTTCGATGTCAACAAGGGGTACAAGTTTAGTACGTATGCAACATGGTGGATTAAGCAGGCATTGACACGAGCATTGGCTGATCAGTCACGACTTGTCCGGTTGCCAGTGCATCTTGGCGAAACGCTCAATCGGATACAGGCAGCACGGCGACAGTTGACACAAGTGCTTGGGCGTGAACCGACCGATGCAGAATTGGCAAAACATTTGGATATGAGCGAAGAGAAGTTGCGTGAATTACGTCGTACTGCGCAGGATCCGGTGTCTTTGGAGACACCTGTTGGTGAAGAGGCAGATAGTAGGCTTGCTGATTTTATTCCAGACCCGCATGCCCTTGATGCCGATGATGCCGCAGTGAGTGGTATGCTGCGGGGACAAATTGCAACTGCTCTGGGGCAGCTTACTCCACGTGAACGTCGTGTGTTAGAATTGCGGTATGGTCTCTCAGATGGTCAACCACATACGTTAGAGGAAGTTGGGCGTGCTTTTGGTGTGACACGAGAGAGAGTTCGCCAAATTGAAGTGAAGGCATTACGCAAGTTGCGACACCCACGTTTAGGGAGATTGTTGAAGGATTATCTTGATCAGGTCTAGCGAGGAACATTGAAGGCTGAAAGATGAAGGGCTATGCAACGTGTGTGTATTCTTTGCTTATGCCTTATAATAAGTGGGGCATGCGGTGAAGGGTCATCAACAATCGTTGCTCCAACGCCACCAGAATCAATGGGTATGGGACACTATACAACATTGGTCTTCTGGCATGCGTGGCCTTCACCGGATCAGCATATTTTGGTAAAACTGGTGGATCGGTACAATCAGTCTCATCCAATGGTGCATGTTGTGTTGCAACCAATGTCGTTGGCATCACTCACGAGAGAGTTGCGGGCAGCAGCAATGGCTGGTAGCGGGCCACATGTTGTGTTGTTGCAAAGTCATACAATTGGCGATTTAGCCATGGACGGTATTTTGTTGCCATTGGATCATTTGGTATCATCTGAGAAATATGAGAACCTTTTGCCGAGTGCAGTGCAGGGAGTGCGAGTACAAGAGGCACAAGGTATATCACAATTGTATGGGTTGCCCTTGACATTTGATACACTGGCGCTTTATTATAACAAGGCTAGTATGGATAAGCCTCCAAGCGATGTTGCTATGTTTTCTACGGGGGCATATGGTTTGCATACAAGAACAACGCAATCTTTGTCGTGGGGACTAGCATATACGCTTTCATTAGACAAAACCATAGGGTATCTGTATGCATTCGGAGGTCGTATATTCGATGCAGAAGGAAACCTAGTGTTGGGTACTGAAGGCCGGAGTGGCACGGAACGCTGGTTGGAGTGGTTGATGGAATTGAATCGGGACCAACATGTTTTGGCAGTAAGTGATAGTATAACAGTTGATAATGCACTCAAAGCTCAAAAGGCTTTGATGACAATAGACTGGTCCCATGCGTTGCCAAGCTATCAGGCCTTGTGGGGTGATGACCTAGGTATTGCGATGTTACCGCGTGTGGGTACAACAGCACCCCAACCCTATGTACAGAGCGATGTTGTGGGTATCAATACACACGTTGTTGATACAGAAAATCAACAAGCAGCGCTTGATTTTGTACACTACCTCGTGAATGAGGATTCGCAGAAGGTATTGCTGGATGTTGGAAAGCAGCCGTCTCTTCTTCAATTGAATCTTGAAGGCGAGACGCCGATCATCGAAGCAGCACGAGTGTTTCGTACCCAGGCCCAAGAAGGTCGAGCTATGCCCAATAATCGTGTGTTTAATGAGATTGTGTGGGATGAATTGGAGCGTATGCAATTGGCTGTTTTGCGTGGTCTGGAAACACCACCCGATGCTGTCACACAGGCTGACGTTGCACTTCGTGAACGTCTTCGTCCATATGGGGGTTTTGATCAAGGGATTGAACATTGATCAAATGCTTTTTGTCTTGTATAGTATTGGTAGTAGTCGTTGGTCGTACCAGTTGCCCTACATCAAAAAATGTAGTAGAATGAGCGCGAGGTGATTACCTGGTATTTGTTGTGAATAGTCGGTTTCATCTCAGCATGCTTTCGCTTGAGTTCCACAACTGGCTGACGGCCTTTAAGGAGGATATGAATGGCAAGCAGAACCGAGGAAATGGTGCGGCATCTAAAGGCGTTGAGTATGAACACGCCGGACATCGAGGCATCGGCGGTTGTGAGTGTCGACGGTCTAATTATGGCCTCCGCTTTGCCATCAGATGTTGAAGAAGATCGTGTCTCTGCAATGAGCGCCGCTATGCTTTCACTGGGTGAACGTATCGCTGGAGAACTTCGACGTGGCCAACTTGACCAAGTGTTTGTACGTGGTGAAGAAGGCTATGTTATTCTGATGGCTATTGGTGAGGAGGCGGTGCTTACCGCCCTGGCGCACAGTCGTGCCAAGCTGGGTTTGGTCTTCCTCGATATGCGGCGTACTGCTAATGAATTGATCAACCTGGTTTAAGTGCTATTACTGGGTTCAGGGAGACGCACCCTCTGCCTGGTTATTATGGATATTCTCGCTCGGTTGCTCCTCCTTCGTGTAGAGGCTGACACAGTCAGGTGGAACACCACGCTGGCTGTGTTGTGTTGTTGTTACGATGCAGTGACGCGAAGGCTATGAGTTCCGGTAGAAACAGGTTGTCTTCTGAAAACACATGAGGGGAGCAGGCATGCGTGCCTGCCCCCACAGGCATGTCGTTGTGTGTCAGTGACCAGAATCTAGTCACCGCCTAGATTAATATTAAAACCGCCGCCACTGCCGCTGCTACTTGAGGAGGGCATATATTGCGCAATCTTCTTTGCCAAGTTTATGGCTGGCATGGTCTGGAGCCATACGCGCCCCGGCCCACGGAGGGTTGCCAAGAATAGCCCTTCACCGCCAAACAGAATATTTTTGAAGCCCTTGATCATCTGAATGTCAAAGTCTACACTGGGTTCATACATGGCAACATGTCCAGTATCTACTTTGAGCACTTCTCCTGGACCAAGGGTTTCCTCTACGATCTCTCCGTCCATTTCAACGAACGCAACACCTGGGCCGGTTAATCTTTGCATGATGAACCCTTCGCCACCCAAAAAGCCGGCACCTAGTTTTTTGCGAAAGTGAATATCGAGAGAGACGCTTCGTTCTGCACACATAAACGCGTCTTTTTGGCAGATTATCTCTTGCCCCTCACCTAGGTTCAGGGGTATGACTTTCCCCGGAAACTCTGCCGAAAACCCTATTTTGCCAGCACCACTTTTGGCGGTGAATGTAACCATGAAGATAGATTCCCCGCTGAACATACGTTTGAATACGCCCCCTATACCACCCTCGGCATTGGTTTGCATATCTATGTTCTCAGACATCCAACTCATACCACCACGTTCGGAAAAAACCTGCTGTCCTTGTGGTAGGGTAATGACGACAGCTTGCAAGGTGGTGCCAATGATATGATACTCCATACCGTTCTGTCCAGCACCTCGATCTACGATAGACGGGTCGGGGAGATCAACCCGATCTCCAGGGTTGCTATTGTACCAATCTTGCTGTTGACTCATGTATTAAGCCTCCTTCACTATAGGTTTGATCCATGCAGGGACATGTATGCATGCGACCAATAGCCGGCATAGGCCTTTCTGCTTTTTTGGCAGAAAGACCTCCCCGCTTGCATGCATTATACATGCAAAACCAAATCTCTCGCTCATGGGATATATACCTAGCAAGGTTCGCTAAGGTGTCTCACAATAGCCTACCGTATTCGTGCTATTGGTAATAACGCGAGATACGTGCTGTATTTGGTAGCTGGACAAAGGAATTACATAGGCGACAGGATTCCCTATGTGTTGCTCTTATGCCATACTTTTGTTCAGGGTTGTGAGAAAATCAGCATTTGCTCGTGTTTTGGCCATGCGAGCGAGAGTCAATTCGGTCCCTTCGTTTTCGCCGAGCATACTCACCATGCGCCGAAGTGTCCAGACTTGACGCAATACATCAGGTGACAGGAGTAATTCTTCCCTTCGTGTGCCACTACGTTGAATTTCGATAGCAGGGAAAATGCGTTTTTCTGATAGGCGTCTATCAAGGTGTAGTTCCATATTGCCTGTACCTTTAAATTCTTCATAGATGACATCATCCATTCGGCTACCGGTGTCTATCAAACATGTGGCGATAATAGTCAAACTGCCACCTCCTTCAATATTGCGAGCAGCCCCAAAGAACCGTTTCGGTGGGTAGAGTGCTACCGGGTCTATACCACCAGAGAGTGTACGCCCGCTTGGAGGCATATCGAGATTGTATGCACGTGCTAGGCGGGTAATCGAGTCCATTAAGATAACGACATCCTGTCCACCTTCAACTAAGCGTTTCGCACGTTCAAGGGTCATCTCAGCAACTTTGGTGTGGTCTTCGACTGGTTCATCAAATGTTGAGGAGATAACTTCTCCTTTGACGCTCCGGCGCATATCGGTTACTTCTTCTGGACGTTCCCCTATCAACAAGACCATTAATTGAACATCCGGATGGTTCGTTGTAGCACCATTGGCTATGGCTTTGAGCAATAATGTTTTCCCTGCTTTTGGCGGAGAGACTATCAACCCACGTTGCCCGCGCCCTATTGGTGCTATGAGGTCTACAAGACGTGTCGAGAGGATGTTTGGTTCTGTTTCAAGTTTGAGTTGATCGTTGGGAAAGATGGGGGTGAGTTGATCAAATGAAGGGCGCTTGCGAGCAGTTTCAGGGTCCATACCGTTAATCATCTCCACCCGGAGCAATGAGTAGTAGCGCTCACTTTCTTTTGGGGGCCTGATTTGTCCCCACACTCGGTCGCCGGTGCGTAACCCAAAACGACGTATTTGAGATTGCGAAACGTAGACATCATTTGGACCAATAAGCATACGCTCGCCGCGCAAAAAACCAAATCCTTCAGAGACAATATCAAGGATACCGTCACTAAAGGTATGTCCTGCCTCCTCTGAATGTGCTTGGAGGAGTTTCACAATGAGATCTTGTTTTTTGAGGCCACTGTAGCCTGTTATATCTAGTTTGCGGGCCATTTCCCGCAGGTCGCTGAGTGTTTTTGATTCAAGTTCAGCTATATTCACGCAAATGTTCTCCTTATCATTCTATACGTGCTTGTGTATAACATGTTGGAAAAGGTGTATCGCACACTAGTGGTTTCCTTTCCTCTTTGTATGCTTTCCTTTGCAACTTGATGGTAAACCCACGTGGGTGTGGACAAACAGATTGGTTGATAAGACTGCCTCTTTGTATTGCGTTGCAACTGCACAGCAAACCACGCATGCATGCCTTCTGTACATACGGTATTCTATCAACTTGGTTGTTTATTGTTTGGATAATTCATTATGCCCATGATTACGCTAGGAGGATACCCTGTTGGGGAAATCACTCTGACTACGCCGGATAACACAACCAGAGAGAGCAGAAGGTATTGCCCTTATTGTAGAGCATACCATATGTGTCAAGGCTTTGCAACTGGCTCTTGTTTCAATTGGTCTCCAGTAGTCGGTATTGATATGACAGAACAGTATTTTTGACTACTGAAGACAGGGTTTTGTTTCAATATTGGATAAGTGAGTATACAGGATACTTTTGTAGCTTTTCGCGCCCATTGAGGAAGGTCAGTTCAATCAGGAACGCTATCTCTTCAATCGTTCCACCTAGTTGCTCAATCAGGTTGCATGTTGCATCAACAGTGCCACCAGTCGCTAAAAGATCATCTATAATGAGCACACGTGAGCCGGGTTGAATAGCATCACGATGTATTTCGAGCGTGTTGGAACCATATTCTAGGTCATATTGAATTTGGAGTGTTTCAGCAGGGAGTTTGCCGGGCTTGCGGATTGGCACCAACCCTACGCCCAGTTGGTAGGCTAAGGGAGCACTGAAGATGAAGCCACGTGATTCGATACCAACGATTGCATCAATGGGGCAACCGGTGTATTTGTCAATGAATGTTTGCATGACGTGTTGAAAACCGGGGCCGTCTTTGAGCAGGGTGGTAATGTCGTAGAAAAGGATACCGGGTTTTGGGAAATCGGGGATTTCCCGGATAAGATCGGTTATGTTTGTTTGGGTCATGAATATCTCCACATGATTATAGATACAAAAATCTTGCTACGGATACTGAAATTTGCATATACGGGGGTATAGTGTACTACACCCAGTGTTTGTAGCGAAAGTAGGCATACATAGCCAATGCTGGTATCAGCATAATGCAGAGCGATACAGGCATAGAAAGTGGATGGTCGGCGTAGGGTATAACTACGTTCATGCCAAAAATACTTGCTACGAGAGTCATAGGCAACAAAATAACAGAAATAAGGGTAAATATTTTCATTTCTTCATTGATGCGGTGTGATGTCAAGCTGTCCAGTGTTGCGTTCAGTCCTTCAATTATCTCTTTTTGTTCCTCGAGCATGTCCCATAGCTTGTTCAATCCATCGGTTAGGTCACCAAAATAGACTTCTTCGTCGAGGCGCAGGAAGGTCCGTTCACGCATTTCGAGCGAGCGCACCACTGGAATGTTTGGTTTGATAATACGTCGCATAGCAATAATGTCGCGTCGTATAAAGGAGAGTTCTTGCACAATGGCATGGACGTTTCTGCCGAAAATATCCGTTTCGACGCGATCTAGCTTTTGGTCTACACGATAAATCATTGGAAAGCATGCACTTACAAGAGCTTCAATGATTCGGTAGAGCAGATAGCCAGAGCCACCACTCATAAAGTGTGATCGCACCTGTTCATCTGCTGCATTTTTGACAAGCCGCACGAGTGGCTTAAGTTTCCCATCATGGAGTGTGATGACATAGTCACGTCCGGCAAAAATGTCCAGTTCACTTGCAACTGCAAGACGATTGGACTTATCGAACACGGGAAAATGCAGCACGAGAAAGACATATTCCCCTTTGCTCTCTGGGTTGTTATCAATTTTCGGTCGTTGTAAACGCGAAAGCACATCCTCCAAATGAAGTGGATGAAAATTATACTGCTTACGCAGGTAGGCTACCTGTTCGGTACCTGGTTGTACCATGTCAAGCCAACTCAGGCCATTATATTCAACATGTTGTTGTGTCGTACTCCCACCCGATGGTGTTGGGGGACGAACAACTGGTTGGCGTGTGCGTGCAATCATGGATGTATTCTGCTCATACAGGTATTATTCTGTGTGAACCCAAGATTTTTTACCAGAGGCACAGGAACTGCTCCATATTATACCGCGTTTGCCGGAGTCTGGCAACTAACCTGTGCTATAATCAAGAGAGACAAAAAACGTGGTCTTTCTTGATGGAATTTTGGGTAAGGTGATAGTGTGATGACAAATGAACCACCAAAGTGTCCACTTTGCAGCAAAGCCACTCTGCCAACGTCTCGGTATTGCCCACATTGTGGGGCATCGGTTGCAGAAGGGTTTTACGACGAAGATGCTGTAGTGCTCTCCGGAGTAAAAAATATGCGTATTTCATCTGATGTCCTCAATGTGCGAGAGTTGATAGCAATCGTCGAGCAAGGCATCTTTTCGTGGGAACAACGATTTCAGCAGGTTGAAGGTATTGCCCGTGACCAAGCTGCTGATGCTATTCGCGATTTGTCGCGGGTCCTAAATAGGTTGTCACACCAATTGGAAAAGGGACATGAGACGGTACGTATTACGTCGCCTCTGCCTGCAACACGTGCATATAGTGTTGGGTGTCCAGTATGTGGGCGTGGCAACCGTCGTGAGGCACGTTTTTGTGTAGGGTGTGGTACACCTCTGCCGGTACAGAAGAAAGAGCAGCAAGGTCGGCACGAGCACTTTTCTGTTCAGGTTGCTTCACGGAGTGATGTAGGACAGGTACGCCAAAATAATGAAGATACATGTTCTACTATGCGTTTGGTGTATGCTCCACATTCCTCCGCTATCTTGTTGCTTGTGGCCGATGGCATGGGTGGGGCGCAGGCAGGTGAGGAAGCGAGCCGTTTGGCAGATGAAACAGTACAACACGAATTAGTACACGGTGTAAAAAAAACCCCCCCATCTACCGATGAATCATGGCAGAAATTGTTGCGTGTATCTGCTCAAACCGCAAACCAACGCATCTATGCTGCTGCTCAAACGCATGCCCAACAGCAAGGTATGGGAACAACACTTACCGTCGTAATCGTAGCCGAGGGGCGTGCGCACATGGCCCATGTTGGCGATAGTCGTGCATATTTGCTCAATGCTCGCGGAGTGACACTCGATGGTGCTCGGTATATGCAACTCAGTACAGACCATACCTTGGTAGCGCGTTTGGTCGAAATCGGTTATGTCACATACGAGCAGGCCCGTGACCTTCCGCAGCGCAATATGCTGTATCGTGCTCTTGGTACCGATTCGGTAGTCGAGATAGATACCATGAGTCAGCCACTCGAAGTCGGTGATGTGCTTGCGCTCTGTTCTGATGGGTTGACAAATTATGTTGACGGTCAGGAATTGGCCGATATTGTCTTAGCAGCTTTCACTCCTGATCAAGCATGTGATAAACTGATAGCACTTGCAAATCAACGTGGTGGACGTGACAATATTAGTGTGGTTGTGGCAAAATTGGAGCATAGCCACTAAGTAGCTTGTAGTAAGAAAGGTAGCACAAAATCCTATGGATCAGTCCCAATCTGCACTTCTTTTTGGTGGGCGCTATGAACTTGTCTCTGATGGTGAGCATGGAAGTGTTGAGGTCATAGACCGTGAACCATGGCGACGGTGTTGGTCGTGTGGTTCAACCGAGAATGAAGCAGGAGAGTTTTTTTGTACCTATTGTGGAGCAGATTTGCGAGACCGCCGCTACCGGGGTATTCTCACTCCCGCATCCGGTGGGATCGCTCTTATTGCAACCATTACAGATCAATCTGCACGTGAGATACTCCCTTCTATTTGGGATCAAGTCGAAGAGGGAGAACGCACCCTCGTTATTTTGAACCAAAGCGATGCCGCCTCGCCTACGTTACCCTTAGATAGTTTGATGGCCTTGCGCGTCGGCTTGGGTTTCGCTCATCTCCTTGCTGTATTGCATGCATATGACTTGGAGTTGGGGCCACTTGTCCCAAGCGACTTGGGACTGACACCCGACGGACAAGCCAAAATAGTGCGTATTGATAGCGAGAATGTCCGCCCTATGAGTCACGACACTCGCCCTGATGCTGTGCGCGATGACCTTCGCGCATTGGCTGGCCTGCTCGAGTCCCTTACCAATACACCCCGTATGACCCAGCGTTTCCATGATGAGCCCCCAGCACTCCCTATCTCTCCTCCTCAAGACGATGAACCAGACCTAGCCAAGGTATTGCGAGAGATTCGTACTGGGGTTATTGCAGATGCTCATACCTTGCACCAACATCTTGATAGGTTAGTCACAGAACTCACTTGCCCCACAGCCTTGCAACAATCCTTTGGTGCCGTTACTGATACTGGTATTGTACGTGATCACAACGAAGATAGTTTGCTAGTAATGAAGTTGTGTATGAATAATACCTCACTTGAACGTACATGGGGGCTGTATATTGTTGCCGATGGTATGGGTGGGCATGCCGCCGGTGAAATTGCCAGTGGGTTGGCCATTCGCGGTGCCAGTGAGATTATTATGGAAGAGTATTTGTCCTTTGCCCTAGACCCCCAAGCAACATATGATGAAAATTGGGTACGCGATATTGTCCGTCGTGCTGTCTTGCAGGGCAACGAGGCAGTACGCCAACAGGGTATCAAAGTCGGTAACGACATGGGAACAACCATCACCATGGCCCTCGTCGTCGGCGACCGTGTTGTCGTTGCCAATGTTGGTGATAGCCGTACGTATATCTACCGCGAGAAAAAATTACGTCGTATCAGTAAGGACCATTCATTGGTCATGCGTCTCGTCGAGCTTGGCCAAATTAGAGAAGAAGATATTTATACTCATCCCCAGCGAAATGCCGTTCTACGTTCTCTCGGAGACCGTGCTGCTATTGACGTTGACATTTTTACCGAACGGTTATATTCCGGAGATGCATTATTGTTGTGTTCTGATGGACAGTGGGAGATGACCCATGATGCTGAAATGGAGCATATCCTTGCCACGTATGACACACCAGAGCAAACGTGTCAAGAATTGATAAAGGCAGCCAATCATGCTGGCGGTGAAGATAATGTCACCACCATTCTTGTCTGTTTTACATGAAAAACTGTTCCTATGCTATGAGTGGTTGTCTCGATGGTGTGAAACAATGGAGTAGACATGAGCGTTTTATTCATAGGGCACTGCATCTTTGGAAGTGCCCCATATGGAGAATTGCCGTCTGAATAAAGAAAGGTAGCTCAATTCGTTATGCCTGATACAGTTACGCTCACATGTTCTTGGGGGCGAGCACCGATGCCGGTGAGTAGCGTGCCGCAAGTTAATTATTTGTTGGTAGAAGCCCAGCCGGCCACATCGTCTGATATGCTTGTTCCACTGAATTTTTGTTTTGTTCTTGATCATTCCGGTTCAATGAAGGGTGAGAAGCTGTCGAGTATGAAACGTGCTACGAAACGTGTCATCGAGCGGCTGAAGCCACAAGATAGTGTATCGCTAGTTATTTTTGATGATACGGTCGAGGTTGTTTTGCCGGCTATGCCAGCAACCGACAAGGATGCACTCCTTGCAAAAGTAGATACCATTCAAGAGGTTGGCGGGACAGCCATGTCATTGGGCATGCAGGCTGGACAGGCTGAAATCCAGAAGCATCTCAACGACAATACCATCTCCCATATGCTTCTCTTAACCGATGGCCAGACATGGGGAGATGAAGATACATGCCGGTCTTTGGCCCAAAGTCTGGGTCAACAAGGGGTTCGTATTACCGCCTTGGGCCTTGGTGCTGAATGGAATGAAAAACTCCTTGACGACCTCGCTGAAACAACCAATGGAACATCCGATTACATTGCAGACCCAGATAAGATAGATACATTCTTTCAGCGAACAGTCCAGCATGCGCAGGGAACAGCGGCTAGAGATGTGCGCTTGCTGCTTCGTTTGGTACGTGATGTTACTACCCGCTCTGTGTATCGTGCAACGCCATCTATTGCGAATTTGGGATATGACCCGATTGGGGAAAACTCAGTGTCGTTGAAGATGGCTGACTTGTCGTTTGAGGGTGGTAGTAGTGTCTTGCTTGATTTGATGATACCATCACGCGCAGTTGGTTCCTTTCGTATTGCACAAGCCGAACTTCACTACACCTTAGTAGGGCAAGAGTCTCAACAAGTATTCAAACAGGATGTCATGCTCAACTTTGTTGCTGATGCAAGTCAAGCTGCCTATGTACCCCATGTCATGAATACCATGGAGCGCGTCACAGCCTTCAAATTGCAAACAAGGGCATTAAAAGAGTTTGAAGAAGGGAATACGAGTGGAGCAACACAAAAGTTACGGGCTGCTGCCACACGATTACTTGATTTGGGTCAGCTTGAATTGGCTGAAAAAGCCCAGAAACAGGCTGAACAGCTTGAGGGAGGCGCTAGTCTTAGTGCTGAGACTCAGAAAGAATTACGGTACGCAACGCGGCGTTTAACGCAAAAGTTGGAAGACTAATTGTTTTAGAAGGAGGATTGAACCGATGATAACCTGCCCTGTATGTGGCGCACAAAACGACCCGAGCAACCGATTCTGTGACCAGTGTGGTGCGCTTTTGGATTCTACCCATGCCGCAGCAGCCACACTCGTATCTCCCCCCCCCGCTGCCACAACCATAACATGTCCTGAGTGTAATACCACAGCGCTACCTGGCCAAGCATTTTGCGATAATTGTGGGTTTGACTTACGTACAGTCAGTATACCAGCAGCATCTAAACCAGTTTCGCCGGATACTGCAACAGTTGTTTCGCCCCCGCAGGCAATCGCACCAGATGAAGCAACGCAAACAGCCCCAGACCCTGCGGCAGATGTTGAGACAGTTATTGCACCGCAATCATCTCCGTCAGTCTCATCTGCAAGTGGAACTACACCGACCGCCTCAGCAGAAGAAACACTCATCGTATCACCATCTGCTCCGCCGGCTGCAACACCAGATGAAGAAACACTGTTAGCACCAACACCAGCACCAGCACCAACATCAAGCGAGGCTACACCGACACCGACACCAGCACCAGCACCAATGCCAACACCAACACCATCTGTTGAGCATGTCGCACCAGCACCAGCACCTAGTGAGGCTACACCGACACCAGCACCAATGCCAACACCAACACCATCTGTTGAACATGTCGCACCAGCACCGGGTGGAGATGAAGCAACACCAGCACCGGGTGGAGATGAAGCAACACCAGCACCAACACCTTCGCCTGCTCCATCAGTAAGCGAATCTGTCCCGCCAGCTCATCACCCACAACGCCAAGATATTGAGGAAGAGATAGGACGACATCGTGCATCCATCGTACAGATGGAGCAAATGATACAAGCTTACCCACCGGGGAGTGCGCCAGACTATCTAGTCAAAGGGTTAGAATCTGCCCGTAGTGAATTGAAGCAAGCTGAAGATAGGTTGTCCGCTTTGTCATCCACACCGGCACCAGACCCAGCCGAGGTAGAGCAGCTCCAGAAACTAATCAAAGCACATCAAGACACCATCAAACAGTTTCAAGCTATGAAGAGTACCTACCCCGCCGGTTCCGTTCCATTGTTTATTGAAGACGGCATCAAGCAAGCACAGGATGCACTAACCCAAGCCGAGTCTGACCTTGCTGCTTTGCATGGTGGAGTTATGCCACCGGCTGTACCCAATCTCTCATCCCAAGCCGCTGATTCCGAAGCATTATTACCGCCACGACCACGGCTTATCCTAGAAGGGAATCATGAAATTGCCCTCATTGACGAAAAGCAAGAGTTTATCATTGGGCGTGAAGACCCAGTTAGTCACATCTTCCCAGAAATTGACCTCACATCATTTGGTGGTGAAGCTGGTGGAGTCAGCCGTCAACATGCCCGCATCAACCGCTCCAGCGACCAATGGACTATTTCAGATTTGAACAGTACCAACCATACCCGTGTTGATGGCAACAGAATAGAGCCAGATACACCTACCCCCATTAAAGACGGCACACGTCTTCAGTTTGGGCGGGTGCCAGCTATTTTTCGGTTGTAGGTAGTTGGGTTGAGATAGCGGTGGAGTTGTGTAGAGACGTTGCGCATGCAACGTCTCTACGCATGTATCAAGTGCCTTAATTCAATACCGCATAGGCAAACCACGCCGCACCTGTCTTATACATTATCACGCATCATATCCCAGTTCGCATCAAACATACTGGCTATCTTTCTGATAGAGTTTCTCACGGATAGCAAGAACCTCGTTGCGCAGGCGCGAGTCAGTGTTGATGTCTTCGGAAATTTTGTCACACCCATACATAACGGTTGTATGGTCACGTCCGCCTAAGAAGGTTCCTATTTCTACAAGGCTACAACCAGTTTCTTCACGCAGGAGGTACATAGCAACTTGGCGTGGGATGACGATGTTGCGGCTACGCCCACGTCCCTTGATAACGGGTGTTTCAATGCTGTAATAGTCGCTGACCACCTTAAGAATGAGTTCAGGCGTAATACGTTTGCGACGCGAATCATCTAAGATGTCGGCTAGTGCTTCAGTCGCAAGCTTCACCGTAATAGGGTTGTGGTTGAGGTTAGCGTAGGCAGTGACACGGTTCAAGCATCCCTCAAGTTCGCGGATGTTGCTTTGTATCTTGTACGCAAGGAAATCTATCACCTCTTCGGGCACAGCAACATTCATTTGTTCACCTTTGGTGCGCAGTATAGCTGTGCGTGTTTCAAGGTCTGGTGGTTGAATATCTACAATAAGCCCCCACTCGAAGCGTGAGCGCAACCGTTCTTCTAGTGTTACAATAGCTTTTGGGGGACGGTCGGAGCTCATCACGATTTGTTTACCGGCGGAGTGCAGGGTGTTGAACGTGTGAAAAAATTCTTCTTGTGTGGCATCTTTACCGGCGATGAACTGTATATCATCAATAAGGAGCACATCTATATTGCGATAACGAGCGCGAAATTCTTCTGTTTGCTGGCGACGGATGGCATTGATGAGGTCATTGGTAAATTTTTCGGATGAGACGTAGAGTACGGTAATTTCTGGGTCACGGTCGAGGATGCTGTTGCCTATGGCATGCAAGAGGTGGGTTTTGCCTAGCCCTACTCCGCCATAGACGAAGAGCGGGTTGTAGGCTTGGGCCGGGTGATCGGCGACGGCGAGACATGCAGCGTGGGCCATGCGGTTGCTAGAGCCAACAATGAAGTTAGAAAACGTATATTTGGGGTTGAGCATTCCAGAGCGTATGGCACTAGACATGTCAAGTTGCACGAGATTTCCAGTGTCGTGGTTGTTCGTGTGATTGTTGTTTGTACCGAAAGATGGGTGTGCTTTTTGGTAGTCCGGTTTCTTGGCATGTGTACCGTTTTGGTGGGGTTCTCTATGGGCAGGGTGTGCTTCTAGCACAGAGTATGTTTTTGCAGAGGTGTTTTGCTGTTCTTCTTCCTCTTGCTTGGGTAGGTGTTCTTCAATGAAGGAACATGGCTCCTCGCTTACACCAGATTTGGGAGCGATAACGACTTGGAGTTGCACCGTATAGCCTACCACACCCTCTATTGAGCGTCGTAGTGGAGCCATATACCGGTTTTCCAACCCTTCTTTGAGAAAAGGCGAGGGCGTACCAATGGTTGCTATGCCACTATCAAGTGATAGGAGCTTGGTGCCATCCAGCCAGGTTTCAAATTCCTGACGGGATATTTGCATTTGTATAGTGCCTAGGGTAGCTTGCCATATCTGGGTCAGGTTCACGAGGTCCTCCGTTCTGTGGTTTTATGCATCCACGGTACACATTCGATATAGACACATTGCTACGGTTAGTGTCAATCATCTGTTCTGTGGGTACTACATCCACCTATACATTCGATACACATGCTTTCCTTGATTCGTTGTACATCATACCCGATCTCCCCTGCACTTTCAAGCTACATAACACACTAAATCTATTACAATTCGTTATAGTGAAAACGTGCTGTATTGTTGCCTTACTTGCTATAGCAATCGGGTATATGGGGAAAAATGTATATAATGTGCGGTGTGAAATGTGGATAACTTTTTTGCAACCTAGTAACACACGATCTGTGCAAGGCTTTGTAATAAGGCTCTGTTTGTGTGTGCTATGGTGGAGAACGATGTGGATAGTTCGTGGATAATGTGGAGAAATTGCGTGCATGAGCATGGGATGATAAGGATGCGAACAAAAGTTTGTTCTGTAGGGTATCATGTGCAGCTTGAAATAATGCTGTGGTGCGACGATGCTGTATCGTGGCAGTGAATGGATGGGATAGGTGATAGGTGAACACTGATGTCGTTGAATATGGTATGATGCTGTTTGTGGCATGTTCAGTGTGACGCTGCTGGTATGATAAAATTTCTGCTTGATCCCATTCCAGAAGAATATACCCATTTGGCACCAACGTTCTTTGGTGAGTCGAGAGATGCTATCCGCACCATGATCCGTGCGGCAGGGATAGTGTATCTTTCGAGCTTGGTGCTTATTGGCTTGGTGGCAGGCGACCCGTACCGAGAAATACCTGAACTCATTGTTTTGGATACTATCAACATATGTGCTGGCTTGAGTTGGGTTTTTCTTAGCCGCAGGTTGCAGGAGCTTTCATCCCTCTACAAGCTTTTTTTGGCGGGTATGGTTGCTCTCTTGTTCACCAACATGCGTGAATCTATGCTCCTTGAAGATTTCATGAGCCTTTTCCTGATAGGCTTGGCGGGTGCATTTGCGTCTGCTCTCGTTCCATGGCCTTCGTTGTGGACTATCCGTATCCAAGCATGTATTGCCTTATCAAGTTTGAGCTTGTTTACCTACTGGAATACTGATTTGGTTGGACCGTTGGTAACGTTGCTTGTGTTGACCTTTCTTTCTGTGACAGTACAAGTGCTTTTTACTCGACAGCGGTGGACATCGTTTGTGAGTCGGCATCGCATTGAGACGTTGAATACAGAGCTACAAATCGTCAACAATCAATTGAAAGAACATACCGACCGCTTAGAGCAGGAGATGATTTTAGCACGCAATATCCAACAAGGATTGTTGCCACCAGCTTCGCCCAATTGGCCCAACCTTGATGTGGTATGTTACAGTAAACCTGCACTTGAAATCGGCGGCGATTTCTACAGTTACCATATTTTGACACGAGGGGAGATTATTGTTGCGGTAGGTGATGTGTCTGGGAAAGGGGCTGCGGCTGCATTGTTGATGGCAACAAGTTTGTCGTTGTTTACTTCAACGCTTTCGCATACCTATACTCCAGAAGAACGTTTGGCTCTGCTAGATATTGACTTGTTGCCATACACCAAGTCGCAGCACCAAAATTGTGCGCTGTGCTACGTTGAGTTATATGACAGTCTTTTGCATATTGTGAATGCAGGTGGCATACCGCCCTATATCCGCAGACAGGGTGGGGATATAGAGTGGCCAAATGTGTGCGGGTTTGCATTGGGGCAGGGGATAGGGGCACAGCTTGGCTACCAAGAAACATGTGTAACATTGCAACCGGGCGAAATGGTTATTTTGACGAGTGATGGGTTGGTTGAAGCGACCAATGGAGATGGCGAGATGTTTAGCTTTGAGCGGTTGGAGGAGGTGATTGCTCAAGGCCCATCTAGCAATGCGCAGGCTATGTTGGACCACTTGTTACGGGAGTTGACAGCATTTGCGAATGGAAGTAGTCCACACGATGATGTGACTATTGTCGTATTTCAGATGAAATCGTGATAGAGTGATAGTCATGTGATAACCAAAGGGTTTGCACTGCATCTTTCTAGGAGAGATAGGATACACGAAGGAGTAGTGTATGACAACAAACCACCATACTTTAAACCGAAAGAGGGTTGTGTGCTTCTTTCTAAGACCTATTGCGCGGCTGGTTGGCGTCCCTTTACCGTTGGTATCTCAACAACCCCAACAAAGAGAACACACAGATGATGTCTTGAAGGCATTTTTTGCAACGCTAGGTAGGCATACAAAGATAGCGTTTGGTGCAGAGTATACCGGCCCTCCCTTCAAACTCTTTTCGCGGTTGCATGTAAAGATGCTTTCGTTCTTGGCGCTAGAGCAAGGTCTTGTGCAGGCTTTCTTTGTATGGCAAAGAGGCACACAAGCAAAAAAGCTTTTCCGCTATGGTTTTGGAACGGTTCTATTTTTGGATGTACTGTTGTGGAATATGTGGCAAGTATCTATCGGGCAGTGGAATCTCGCAAATGCGCTCCCATTGCATATATGTACAGCTTCCATGGTGCTGTGTGGCGTGTTGTTGTTTACAAAAAGCTATGTCTTGTATGAAGTGTGTTATTTCTGGTCTATAGGAGCTTTACAGGCTGTGCTTACACCACCAATGAGTTACTACAATTTCCCCCATTACTTTTTCTTTCGCAATTTTGTTTCGCACAATAGCATTATGGTGACAGTGTTGTATATGACGTTTGTTGAGCACTATCGCCCATATTGGCGCTCTGTGGGGCGTGTGATAGCTATTACAACAATGTGTATGGCGGGGGCCGGAATAGTCAATGTACTTACGCATGGCAACTATATGTTTATCGCCAGAAAACCCGATTTTCCTACCCCCATAGATTATTTTGGCCCATGGCCTTGGTATATCATTCCCATGTATGCAAGTGGGGTGACTCTGTTCGTGCTCTTTTATCTGCCATTTGCACTACACGATTGGCGTACAGGTGGTGAAGGGAGAAAAAAATGTGGGTATGTCTCAATACTGTGACTACAAAACGGGTTTTGTTTACTGTCCTGCGTCCTATTGTTGGTTTAGTGGGGGTTGCGCTACCGCCGGCTCCGCTGGTGCAAGAAGATGCGTGGTGTGGACCAGGTAATAGTGCAAACAAGCAAGATGTCTCCGCATCTGCATTATTGCAGCAGGCAGCATTGGTGCTGGCTTTGATGCATCAGGCAAATAGTATTGATGCGACAGAGCATGAGGTGCCAGATGCGGAACGGTGCGAGACATTTGATTGGTTGCGCATGTTTTCAGCGCTGATGGTTTTTACCTTTCACACGAGCCAACCCTTTTCGTACAATGCTTCTTGGCCTATCCACAATAAAGAAAAGAGTGCATGGGTTGATGCCTTCATTATCTCTATGGATGCGTGGCTTATGCCGCTGTTAATGGTGCTTTCTGGGGCTAGTGCAAGGTATGCACTCAATACACGATCTGGTGCGGCGTTTATACGTGAGCGAACGATGCGTATTTTGCTCCCGTGTGTTGTTGGTCTGTTTACCCTTTGCCCGCCCCAGAGTTACTTGCGGCGGAGGTTGCAAGGAGAGTTCACCGGCTCGTTCTTGCGCTTTTATCCGCAGTTTTTCAAGGGTATTTATCCTGAAGGCAATCTCGGCTATTATCATTTGTGGTTTTTGGTGTATCTGTTCGCATATGCCATGGCAGGGTTGCCATTGTTTGTATACCTGCGGAGTCGGGCAGGGCAGCGTTGGTTAGCACGGTTAGCGCACGTGAGCGCTTACCCAGGCGTGTTGTTTCTCTTTGGTGTGCCTTTGATGCTAGGGCAGATAGCGTTGCGAAAGCAGTTTCCTAAGACCTATTTTATTGTCAATGATTGGGCTTTTCATGCATTGCTTTTTCCGCTCTTCATCTATGGGTATGTGCTTGTATCTGACAAGCGGTTTATGCAAGCAATTGATGAACAGTGGATATTTGCGCTGTTCCCGGCGTTTATACTAACAGGGGTATTGTATGCGCATACGTTGGGGATATGTACATTGTCGTATATAATGCAGTGGTCGCTCTTTGGGCTTTCTGCATGGTTGTGGGTGCTGTTGACAATTGGCGTGGGGCAAACATGGCTCACGAGCGGTGGCAGAGTGCTCAACTATGCACGACATGCAACCTATCCGTTTTATTTGCTGCATCAACCAGTCGTGGCGACAGTTGCATACTATGTGGTGCAACGTCATATGCCAATGCCACGCAAGTGGGTAGCTATTCATACCACATCATTTGTGGCGACGCTTGGGTTGTATGAACTTGGGAGACGTTGGAGTATAACACGCCGTATGCTTGGACTAAAAAGCGTTGTGTAGGGTAGTGGGTGTATTGAGAAGATATGCAAGTGATGTTACAATGCATTGCACAACTATCGTTTATGTAGATTATACCGTTTAAATATGCGTCTGCTATGTTCAGGCGAAAAGGAGTCTTTCTCATGGAACAGACTTTGCAAGACTTAATGAATTTGACCGGGTTGACGGAGCAGGATTATCACATTTTGAAAGAATCTGCTGCGGATACGCAAAAATGGACAGATGAGCTCACCCAGGCTTTTTATGATACGTTGTATGGCTATGCACCAACGTCACACATTTTTAAGACAGACGAACGCCCAGACCGTGAGGCCACACTCGTGCAATGGTACATGGAAGTGACGAGTGGCGAAATGACAATGCATTTTTGGCGGCGACAGTGGATTGTCGGGTTGGTGCATATTCCGCGACGTGTGACAGACCCGTTTATGATTGGGATGATGAGCAAGACCCAGCAATTTTTTCTGAAAAAGTCCTTAGATACGTTTGCTATGGAGCGTGCATTGGAGATATACGGGGCTTTTAAGCGCACGACCGATACCATAACGGGGTTGATTGCAGAAGGATATTTTGCCAGCTACGTTGAAGCGACAGAGCGTATGACCGGACAGAGTCGCGCATTGACAGACCGACTGGTGAGTTTGGAAATTAGCCGTATGATTGAAGAGACGCGCAAGCAATTATAGCAACACATCCCGTGATAGATATTATTATACCCAATTATAATGGTGTTGCACTATTGCCAACATGCTTAGATGCGTTGCGTTCGCAGACACGGCAGGATTTTCTCATTTCTGTTGTGGATGATGGCAGTACCGACGACTCCGTATCATTGCTTGCAACACACTACCCAGAAGTGCAAGTTTTTGCACTCCCAAGCAATCGGGGGTTAGCAACCGCAGTGAATATTGCACTACGTGCAACATCAAACGAGTTTGTCGTATTACTCAACAATGATACCGAAGTGCATCCGTGTTGGCTTGAGCGATTAGTGGGGGCATTGGAGCGTTTTCCGTCATATGCATTTGCAGCAAGTAAGCTATTGTTGTTTGACCAGCGCGATACTATCCATTCGGCAGGTGATATGTATGGTTTCAATGGCGTGCCTGGCAATCGGGGAGTATGGGAGCGTGACCGTGGTCAATACGATGCTGTGACAGAAGTTTTTGGCCCATGTGCAGCAGCAGCAGTCTATCGCCGCACCGTGCTTGAAGCATTGAGCATTGATGGGCAGGTGTTGGATGAAGACCTTGTGATGTATTGTGAAGATGTAGATTTGAATGTGCGGGCACATTTTCAAGGTTTTCGGACGCTGTTTGTACCAACAGCAATCGTCTATCATCGTTTGAGCGCGACAGGTGGTGGTGTGTTAGCAAGCTACTATTGTGGGCGCAATTTTATGTTGGTGTGGGTCAAAAATATACCTATACCACTTGTCTATCGCTATTGGTTGCCTATGCTGTTAGCGCAATGTGCGTTTGCTTTCGATGCCCTCTGGCATGTGCGTGAACCAGCAGCACGTGCGCGTCTGCGGGGACAAGGTGCGGCTTTGCGTGCATTGCCCCTATTTCTGTGTAAGCGTGGTACAATACAAGAAGCGAAAGTACATGTTTAGGAGTTATGTGTGTCTATCAACCAACCTTTCCTCTCAATTGTCATCCCAGCCTACAACGAAGAACATCGTTTACCGCAAACACTCAGACGGATTATGGATTATGTAATACACCAATCGTATGAAGTTGAAGTCTTGGTTGTAGATGATGGAAGTGAGGATGCAACAGCCGAGTGTGCCGAACAACACCTAGGTGTGCAAGTACTCCGGTGCGACCACCGTGGCAAAGGGTTTGCAGTACGCGCAGGAGCACTTGCAGCCAAGGGCGAGTATATTTTGCTCTGCGATGCTGATTTAGCTGTGCCTATTGAAGATTGGGAAAAACTCCATGCCTACCTATCGCAAGGATATGATATTGCGATAGGTTCACGTGAGGGTGTTGGAGCCAAACGTGTAGGAGAACCATGGCATCGTCATATCATGGGGCGCGTCTTCAACTTGATAGTGCGTAGCGTTGCCATCCCTGGCATCCAAGATACACAATGTGGGTTTAAGGCATTGAGCCATGCAATAGCGTGCGATTTGTTTCAGCGTATGCGTATCTATGGAGAGCATGCTCGCCCAGTGCGTGGTGCTGCCGTCACAGCCTACGACGTAGAGTTGCTTTTTTTAGCGCGTCGCTTTGGGTATCAGATAGCTGAGGTGCCAGTGCATTGGCATTATGGCACCGAAACAAAAGTTGACCCATTACGCGACTCGTTGCGCAATTTGCGCGATGTGTTTCATGTCCGTTGGAATGATGTACAGGGTAAATATAAGCCGTTGCCCGATGAGCAAAAGGCAGATGTTGGTACAACATCAAAGGAAAAAATCTGAACCTTCTTTTTGAAAGAACAAAGTCAAATCTGTAACATGATGTAGATAGTATCGTTCATATTGTATGAAGGTATCATCCATTTGAGATGATACAGGGTAGAGAAAATAGACACAAAAACAACTTTTTTTAAACTTTTTATAGACAAAGAAAAGGAAGGTTTAGTATGGAAATTATTGTCGCAAGCAGTAATGTATTTCGACGTGAATTGTCTTCCTACTTATTAAGTGAAGCTGGCTATCATGTCCATGAAGCGAGTGATAGTCACACACTGTTGCATTGTTTAGAGCACGTACAGGCCAATCTTGTATTGCTCGACGCGCATATGATGGGTGCAGATAGCTCTGAGCTGGCGCACTACTTGCAACAACACGAAACAGTCCCGATTATGCTTATGACCAATGGGGCCCCGGTATCGGTTGCGATACATATGCTTCCCATTCACGACAACCTGTCGTGGCCCTATGATGCGCAAGACTTGCTGGCGCACATTGATGCATTGCTGCAAGACTAGACGATTTCTGCTTCCCCTCCAGACGGTATCTTTTTCACACCTCTGTTGGTTTATAGATAGCGCCGTCTCTCTCCTGCATATGTACCTGCATGGTAAAATAGTAGGTAGGAGAGGTGTATACTAAAATACTGACTGTTCCATATCGTATGAGTGTATAGTTATGAGATACCGACCGTTTCTTTTGCGTATTCCATTGATGTGCATGCTGTCGTTGCTTGTGTTGTTGCTTACGATGTGCCAGACAAGCGAACCAATGTCTGGTGATACAGATAAAATGCGTGGACCGATGTCAGCCGCAGATGAGCAAGATACAGCGACTGATGCCCCACTGCCACCAGCACCAGCATTGTTGGACCGTGCCCTAGACTATCGTACAGTGCGCGATGATGATAGTGCAGCGCATGATTTACAGGCATTGCTCGACAACTACCCAAATGTGCCGGAAGCACGCCGAGCACGCTATTATTTAGCCGAGAGCTATGCGTATCGTGAGCGCTGGCGTTCCGCTATGCAAGCATTTCAAGCATTTGTTGATGAACCGGCTGAAGATAATTTAACTCCGCCAGCATTGTTTTGGCTTGCACGTTGTCATGAAGAGCTTGGCGAAGGAGCCAAAGCCATAGCTGTGTATGAGCAATACCGTTCTTTTGATACCATTTTAGAGCCATATGCTGCACTTCGGCAGGCTGCACAAGAGGAAGCACTCAGCTTGTTTGAGGATGCAGCGGCCAATTATGCGCATGCTGCGCGGGCAGATAGTGCGCCAAGTCAACGAGCATCTAGTTTTGAACGTGCCATCCATATGTATCGTGAATTTGAGCAACCTAGGCAAGCGCTCACGCTCTATGAAGAGTTGCTGGCTCTAGCACAGGTGCCCGAGTATCGCGCACGTATTTTGGATGAGGCAGCAGATTTGGCTGAGAAAGAGGGGAACCTCAAGCAAGCATATAGGTGGCGGGTGGAGATTGTGACTCTGCATGCAAAGACAGCACAGGCTGTCGCCGTTGTGCGCTATATGCGCGAGCAGGGAGATATTCCCTTATTGTATGCGCGAGCAGCAAAAGTCCTCTTTTTTGCGGGCGATTATACGCATGCGCTTCCTTTGTTCGATGTTGCCTTGGCGCAGGCGTATACCACCACACCAGCCGGTAAGCCAGATGATACCATCCTAGAACTACGTCGGCTACGGGCTATGACTCTGCGTGCGCTTGATGATGACTCTAGTGCATTGCACGAGTTGGCGCTAGTTGGTGCGCTAAGCCCCGATGGTGAGGTAGGGCGGCAAGCGCAGTTGGATTGGATACAGACGCTTGGACAGAGTGGCGAAACACTGCGAGCAGCAAATGCCTACCGTCAATATGCCGCGACCTATGCAGATGATTCACGGGCACCAGAGGCGCTAGACCGTGCTGCGCAGTTGTTCGACCGGCTTGGCGATGCCGAAAAAGCCTTCTTTGCGCGTATGGACCTAGAATTGCTCTACCCAGAGAATGAGGTTTCGCCTTATGTATTGCATAGTGCTGCCATTGGTCTGTTTTACCAAAACCGTTTTGATGAAGCATTGCATATTTGGCAACAGGTAGCAGAGGGACGCGATGGGTTTCATCGGGCGCGTGCTTTGTTTTGGGCCGCTCGTGTTGCACAGCAACAGGGAAACGATGAGCAGGCGCAGGAATGGCTTAGTGCCGCCCAAGAAGCCGGCCCAGACACCTATTATGGTGCGCGTGCAGCCGATGTGCTTGGGGTATTTGTGCAAGGCGATGTGCCGTTGGATGCTGCTCTCGTTGATGATGATTGGGATGCATTGGATGCTTGGGTAGCAACATGGCATGATAGAACACTAGATGAGGCTACCGACACTAGCGACACTAGCGACACTAGCGATACTACACATACTAGCTACCCAATGGCTATTTTACAGAATGGGTTTGTGCAGCGGGCTATTGCCTTGAACCAAGTGGGGCTATGGAATGAGGCAAAGATGGAGTGGAATAGCGCCCATGCAGACTTGGTGGAAGAGCCAAGCCAATTGATGTTGCTCGCACGGGTTGCGCATGAGCGTGATATGCCTTCTGTTGCATTGCAGGCAGCCGAAAGGTTGCAAGCGCTTGCTCCGCCAGATGCTCCCCCGACACCGCAAACGTTGCGTCGGTTGCTCTATCCCACTCCCTTTGTAGATAGTGTGGTACGGGAGTCGCAGGCTTTCAATATAGACCCACGGTTGTTGTATGCATTGATACGCCAAGAGAGTAGGTTTGACCCCTATGCCACATCGTGGGTGGGCGCACGGGGCTTGGGGCAGGTGATGCCGGCGACGGGCAAGGCGATTGCACAACAACTAGGCGTAGAGGGGTTTCATATTGATGACCTGTACCATCCGCATGTGAGTGTGCGGTTTGGGGCATATTATATTGCGCAGCAGATAACGATGATGAATGGCAGTGTGCAAGCAGGATTGGCGGCGTATAATGGTGGCCCAGGGAATGCGCAACGATGGGCAAATGGGTTTTCGGTGCCAGACCCAGATGTGTTTGTCGAGCGGATTGATTTCGGTGAGACGAAGGGGTATGTGCGGTTGGTGTATGGTTTCTATGGGGCATATCAGCGGTTGTATGCGCTACCGTGATAGGGCGATTATGGCGCGGTGACAGCGGGCAATATCTGGAAGTTTCTCAAACTTGAAGGCGATGTGGTGTATGTGGACGTGGCGGAGTATTACATTGCGCAGGTTGGGAACATTCTCGCCATTTTGCTGCATATGGTGGGTGGGGGCTTTCACGAATAGGTTTTCACCACAGGGTACACAGAGGAAGCCCAAAGGAATGGGCAAAGTCTGACCTGAGATAATCCCAAAGAAATGTTGTATAATGGTTGATACATATATATCTTTGTGCGAGCTGTTATGAAGTAAGAAAGGTTCTTCTCTTTTGCGTGTTCATGATGAATATAGAGCTTCAGAGCCAGTAATACGTTTTTTGCGACACTGTTATGTTTTCGTTAGTCAAACATGGCAGCATGCCGTTCGTGATACAATGCCAGACAAAGGTTTTGAGAAGCAATTTCGCACTAGTTGCATTGAGACAAAGACATTGTCGGGTTGGACTATTTCACAGGTGCGTGAGATGTCGCTTGGTTCTGGGTTGACTACAAGTTCTGGTGTGCTCCACGAAATTGACCTTGTTGCTCAATGTGCAAGTACAAGTGCAATAGCAGAGTTAAAAAACCGCTCTAGTGGACCCCCAGATAAAAATGATGTCATTGTTTTTTGGGCTAAATTGCTTGATTATCTAACTTGTAATCCGGATTTGCTGTTGAAAGAAATTTGTCCAGTTGTGCTTTCAAGTACGACAATTGATTCGCATGGGCTTGCAGCATGTCTAGGGTTAGGGATACATCCTATTTCCCCACAACTACGACCACTACCAATACTTGTACATAATGCGAAATGTTTGGAAGATGAGCTACAGAAAGGGTTGGTGATAGGGCATGAAGTTCAGGAACGGTATGACGATTTTTGTGCAAAGGTGAATAGTCTTTCGGTGACATTGCGAGATACATGGTTTTCTAGCCGTTGTAGTCGTCTATCAGAAAACAAGTTGTTTATGCAAGCGGTATGTGGAATAGATACTTTGGCATTGGTAAGCGATTTTAGAACGATAAATGCTGATTGCTCTATATTGATGGATGCGTTCAAAAAAGCCAGAAAGCAGGTGTGTGTATGAGGATAACAAGCTATAACGTTACTGATGTGAGCTATCACTATATTGGTTTGCGCGTCATAGATGGTTTGCCTGCAACAGCGCGACGCGAAGAACAAGTTACCACTATTTCCCAGAATATTTTGAAGTTTACGAATGACCGCGCACTCCGACTGATGCTCCCTGAGCCACACGGAACGTTTGAGACGGTTGGGGAAAAGGTGTGCTATGAACTGGTCCATTTTGGTTTTGCACAATCAATAAAAGGTGCTTATACGTTGACTGATACCGGCAAGCATGCGCTTACGTTACTGAACCAGAAGCAACATCGTGAATTGCGTCATCTTATGATACAAGTTCATTTGCAAACCTATGATAACTTGCGGGCTGTTTTCCTAAAACACATGGAAGTAGGGAATGTGTATCGTCCCATTGTAGAAAGCGCATATCGCAATGATGCCACCTACATAACACGTTTGCTGGAGCCTACCTTTGGCAGTGAAGCCCCAACAGTGCATGAAGAACTCCTTGCAGAGCTACAAGGCAAAAGCCCCAAAAAGGTTGAGGACATAGTACAAGAACGTGTCATTGCGTTTATTCTTCCAGAAGAACGGTGCAGTGTTGCATTATTTCGTGCTTTGTGTGACCGCCTAACCAGTCTTCGCCTTGTGAATATGAAGAGACTTGACTATCAGGGGGGGAGATTTCTCAAAAGCTATTCGCCTTGTGTGCAAGGTGCTCCACTGTACAAATGGCATGAACCATTTAGCGTTGCTGTTGCTGCGGACCAAACGATTCACTTTTACCTCAGTGAACCAGATTTTACAGATAAAGAAACCCAAGATTTGTTTATACAAGGAATCAATGATGCATTTACGAAACTCGTCCCGCGAGCCGGTTATTATGATGTGCCTGATATACGTGATACGGTGTGTGAGCATCTGAAGATGGCTGAAGCATCCTTTGATGAAGGGATGTATGAATTATTACAGATACAACCTGCACCGTTTACCACAGGGTTGCAATATGATGGTATTTCGGCTTGGCGCAGGCCTCTTGTACGTCCAGATAAGACAGCACAAATTTATAATTTAATTAGGAGGATATGATGGTCCATTTGCCCAAAAAGCCAACTGCCCCTGCACAATCACCATACTATAGTCTTGGTCTCAACGATTTGCCGTTTCCAACTGAAGCGGTTGTCAATCTTTATAGCGATGACCCACGTCGCAATGGGACAATTTATGCTACCGCGCCAGTTCAGAGTAAAATTGATCTCTTTGAGCGATTGCTTATACGTCCAGACGACTTTTCTAATCGTATACGACTTGCCTATTTGTGGTCGCAGGGAGATCAGCAGAGTGGTCGTGGTATGGGGAAAACAGCCTTGTTGCGCTACTTTCGTCAACGCATAAACAAAGATTGGGGCGAGACAGAGTTTAACGGTCAACACTCAGCCGTTGTGGTCTACGTATCATTCCCATCACAGGTAGACCGCCGGTATATGGAGCAATTGGCCCTCTCCGCTTTAGTTGATATTTGTAAGAATGGTGTTCTTGAAGCATCGCGGGCTGCTCTACGGTATGATCAACTTACAGAAACCCAAGCACAATCTGTCGTGTCATATGGTGGTACAGATAATGCAGAGAACCTGCTGAACAACGACATCTTGCAATCTTGTGGGATAAAAGCCGATGAACTTGATGCTGCAATTGTGGAACGATTGAAGCAGGCAGGAGTGCAACTGTCTGTGGCACAGGCTTTGGCGCGAGGCGAATTTGAAACCTATCTTTGTGGGTTTCGTAAAGATCGTAGTTTGGAACCATTCTATGTACCAAGAGATACGAAAATCCTTGACTACTCACGTGCATTACTATTCAATGATATTGTAAACTATTTGAGAACAGCACGTTTTGGTGGAGGGTATTTGTTTATTGACGATATTGAAAATCTTGTTGATCTGATGACCCGCAAACACCGTGTTGAGTTTGCAAAGGAATTTGCTTTATGTACTGTTCGTCCTGGCTATGCAAACACTGCACATAATTTTTTCTCATGTGTTTTGACTACACATCAACAGGCCTCTGCTGGGCTTTCCCAAGCTTGGGGTGAAGCGGGATTGGCTGCCATTGCACAACTTGATCCTAAATCAACACATTCGGTTGAGCTGCCATTACCTGAACCAGACCAATCCGAACAGATTGTTATTGCCCATCTGGACCACTATCGTGTCCATGAAACAGATAGAGGGAGTATAAAGCCATTTACGCAAGATGGTATGGATGAGCTTGTGCGTGATAGGCAACTTCCACGTGTGTTGCTTTCTAGTGCTGCGACGGTCGTTATGCATGCAGTAGAAAAGGGAGCTACTTCTATTGATGCTGCATTGGTCAAGGAAGCCATTGAGAGCACCGGTACATCAGTCGTTCGTGATTTCACCCAAGGTCTTGACGATTTGATATAATGAGACAACTCGCACCCTTGGAGCGTATCAGCAAAGCATCGCTTGGTTCCATCTTTCTCGCTTTGCGTGCTTTGCATCTCTGCGCGAGGTTTTAGAGGTTTTCATAAAGGAAAGAAAGACCATAACACTATGCTTATTTGCCTAGACCAACGTAATGATTCTGGCTGTAGAGCCAAAAACCGCGATAGCGCAAAAGTGTGCCAACAGTGTGGCAAGTCGTTGCGTTTTGCACTCAAACTGCACAACCGCGGCACCATCATTGGGTCGTATCGCATCGCCAATGTCATTGGCTATGGTGGGTTTGGGGCTGTCTATGAAGCAGAAGACACACGCAAGCCGGGGGTTCGCGTGGCGCTCAAAGAAACATTCGACCCGGCCAGTGTGCGGGCCTTCCAAGATGAGTTTGCGGTGTTGCATCGCCTACACCACGACCACCTCCCACGTTACTATGAGATGTTTGAAGCACAGGGCAATGGCTACTTGATCATGGAACTCATCCCCGGCCAGAGCTTGCTCGATGTGCTCGAAAAATGCCAAGGGCAACCGCTGATTGAAGCGCAGGTGATGGGCTATGCTATCCAAGCATGCGATGCATTGACCTACCTGCATAGCCAAAACCCGGTGCTCATCCACCGCGACATCAAGCCCGACAATATCCGCCTCACCCCAGATGGGTTGATCAAAGTGGTAGACTTTGGGTTGATCAAGCAAGGCATGGACTCGACGCGCTCAAGCCGGCGAGCACTGACACCGGCCTATGCAGCGCTTGAGCAGTGGGGTGGCACAGGCATACATACATCGCCCCAAAGTGATATGTATAGCTTGGGTGCGACGCTCTATCATTTGCTCACGGGGCAAACACCATATACGGCTACGGACCGCATTGCAACCAATGTTGACCCATTGCGTGCGCCGCGTGACCACAACCCGCGCATATCGGCGCATGTGTCGGATGCGCTGATGCGGGCTATGGCACTGCAAGCACACAACCGCTTTACCGATGCTGCAACCTTCAAGCATGCGCTGATGGTTGCGGGGAGTGTACCAACACCTGTTGCGCCAACTGTCACGGTTGCTGTGCAGCCGCCCACGCCGGCTCCAACACCAGCACCCCCTCCGCCCCCGGTCCATCCGCGCATCAACCCGCTCTTTCCAGTGACGGTGGCCGAGTGGCGCGACGACATAGCACAGCACAATACCGTGTTTGGCAGCCCGGCCGGCTATTGGTGCTATGTGCGCCCCGGTAACTATGCCATAGGCGGGTGGGAACCCAATGACGCGGTGGAGACGATAGCGTTGCCTGGCTTTTGGATAGGCAAATACCCTATCACCGTGCAGCAATACCGCCAGTTTATGCATGCAGGTGGCTACACGAATGAGCACTTATGGACGCCAAACGGGTGGAAGTGGCATACAAGCAGGAACCGCACACAGCCATGGGAATGGGATGATGCAAAATACAACAGCAACAACCAGCCTGTGATAGGTGTGACATGGTATGAAGCGGCCGCGTTTGCGGCATGGATCAACACGGAGCTGTCCGGTAGCCTGCCGTCGGGCCATCGCATTCGCCTGCCAACTGAAGCCGAGTGGGAAGCAGCCGCAGCGTATGATGGGCATGGCAAACGCCGCACCTACCCATGGGGCGAGCAAAAGCCATCGTCTGCACATGTGGATAACAAAAACCTAGTAGGCAATAAGGCGGCTGCTGCGCCAGTAGGTGGACGGCCGGCCGGCGCTGCCGCCTGTGGCGCACACGATATGGTGGGCACAGTGTGGGAATGGACCGCAAGTGAGTGGAAGAATGCTTACCCTGCCGGCAGCGGCACGGTTGGTAAAGATTACACAACAAGCGATTGGGTTTCAGTACGCGGTGCGTCATGGTATCATGAAACACATGTTCTACTCTGCGCGGCGCGGGGCAGGAGCTACCCCTCTACGACTTCATCCTCTAAGGCTTTCGCTTGGTTTTGTCCCCTTAGCTTGCGCACAAATGTTCTGTATTCTGTATTCTGAATCCTGTATTCTGCTTTGCTTTTTTCTGGGGGTCTGGGGGCAAGCCCCCAGAGTCCGGGGGTTGCAAGGGGGCTGTGCCCCCTTGCCGGCGGCCAAATTTTGAACCGCTGATGCGCTGGGGGTGCTGATGCGCAGGGTTGACGTTTGAACCGCTGATGCGCTGAGGGGTGCTGATGCGCAGGGTTGACGTTTGAACCGCTGATGCGCTGGGGGTGCTGATGCGCAGGGTTGACGTTTGAACCGC
>CAZVEN010000012.1:0-64250 GCA_964626155.1 uncultured Chloroflexaceae bacterium
GACCCCCATCCCCCGGATTCACCGGCGGTTGGTTGGCAAACGTAGGCGGTATTTCTATCATCGCCTTGTTGATGAGCACAGCAACGGGGTTGAGGTCGCTGGCATGGCTTTCGAGGCCGAGCCGTTGGGCTTCAAGCGGCAATGCGCCTCCGCCGGCAAACGGGTCGTGGAAGGCAGGCAAACGGTCGGGGTTGAAGAGCGTGTCTGCTTGCGGATGGGCATGGTTGTGGGCGCATGTGCGTCGCCAGCTCTTCCATATTTCGTCGCGTGCTTGGGTGAGCAGGTCGGCGTTGGTGGTGTTTTCCCAACGCACGAGTTGTTCAATCAAGCGGAAGAGGCGTTCGCGTTCGGCGTCTTGGGCTTCTTCGGTGGGGAAGAGGTCCGGGTGCGCCGAGGGGTCGTCTACCATTTGGGCAAAGATGATGGCACGGGCAGTGGCGAGTGGGCGTCGGGCCCACCAGAGGTGCAGGGTGCTGGGGTGCCCGTGGCGTATGGATTTTTCACGCGCACTGGCGGCGTTTATCTTTTCGAGTGGCAGGGCCACTTCAATGAGCTTTTTGGGTATGTGCATACGTTCCTTTCTTTCTCTCTCTTATGTTGTGAGACTTGGGAGGTCTCGTGTCTTTTCACCCTCAGCAAAGCAGTATTCCTCCCTTCAGTTACGAGATGGTTGATATTCTCGTATCCGTCCACGCTGAACAATCCAAAGCTTTCCTTTGATGTCTTGTTGAGTCAGAGCTGCTAACAGCGTTGTTGATGCTTCAAGGATGTCATCCAAGCTAGGACTGCTTGGCAAACGCAATACAGCAATGCCGGCATAATCAGGCGGCCAAAATACCATTGGGTTGCTAAAATCTAAGTCTAATGTCACGAGGCAACGCTCCTCTTGCTTACAGACAGTAATAAGTTGATGGTCTGATGCAGTTGTTAGTCCTTGCTCAGAAACAGTGGCAACATCGTGGCCGGCATTCCGAAACAACTCAGCTCCACGGTTGCCCAAATTTTCATCAAGTTTGATATACATACCCTAACACTCAACAGCAATTTCAACATAGCGTTCACGGGACATTTCGGCTCCATATGCAATACAAGCAAGGATGTCTTCTTGCTCCAATCCGGGATAGTTGTCAATGATAGCTTGCATTGATATGCCACTTGCAAGGAGATCGAGAATAAGCGATACCCAAATACGATGCCCCCGAATACAGGGCTTACCAAAGCAGATGTTTGGGTTGACAGAAATACGTGCTAACAGGATTTGTTTGTCCATTGGTATGTTCCTTTTTCACCACCGGGTTGCACTAGGATTGAATCTTCAACTGTTTTCTTTTTTGATGAGGATTCACCACAAAGGATATAAAGGACACAAAGGTATAACGAAGAGAACATGTAATTCTTTGCTGGTACGCTTCTGTAGTGATCTTGATTTCCACTATTATACATCATGTTGCTGGCTATGGGTCTCTGCGTTGAATCCGGGGAATCTTAACGCAGAGGCGCAGAGGCGCAGAGGGTTCTTTTTTTACATCTCGTCACAGTCTCGGTGCCACGCCCCCCCAAAAGTGAGGCTTTACGTTTAGTGGTATAATGCCTCACAGCAGGGTGATGGAGGAAGGGGATGCAAAGGAGGGAAAGATGCTGACATCGTTCCTGTTAAAAAACTATCGCTTATTCAAACATGTGGAGATTTCAGAACTACGACGAGTAAATCTGGTTGTTGGCAAAAATAACGCCGGCAAAAGTGCTCTCTTGGAAGCGATAGAGCTATATGCTAATGATATGTCTGCAAAAACACTTATTGATCACGTTGTAACCCGGCAAGAAACATGGGCCAATATACAGCAAACCTCAACCCAGAGAACGTATCTTCTGCACCCCGTAAGACATATCTTTTTCGACCACCAACTCCCGCAGCTAGGAGAAGAGGGCATTGTTTTGGGACCTCTTGAGCCAGAAGATAAACAACTCCACTTGCATGTGGGTGCTTTTCGTTATCGTTATGAAGACACGCCTGAAGGTGTATTAAGTCGAGTACTTGTGTCTCCACAAGATGTTTTGGAAAGTGCTGAAGACCTTGAAGACGTTGAAGTAGCACTCATTGTTACTGAAGAAGGAAAGACTCGTAGAACTATCAGATTGGACAGGATTAAAGGTGATGCACGTGATTCTTTTCGTAGAAATATCCTTAGAAAATACCAAACTCAAGTGGTCCCTACACGAAATATGACGGATGAAAAACTTGCGACACTTTGGGATTCTATAAATCTCACAGGAGCAGATGAAAAAGTTATCCAAGGTCTCAAATTACTCGATGCTGGTATTACTGGCATAGCTTTTGTAGAAGATAGCAATGCTCGAAATCGTCGCATCCCCTTGGTGAAACTAGGTTATCAACCCGAACCTCTCCCCTTGAAAAGTTTGGGTGATGGGATCATGCGACTGTTTCATATTGTAGTTGCGCTTGTCAATGCACAAGATGGCATCTTGATTGTGGATGAATTTGAAAATGGGCTTCATTGGTCAGTGCAACCTAACGTTTGGGAGATGGTTTTCAGACTAGCAGAGGACTTGAATGTTCAGGTTTTTGCTTCAACGCATAGCCGAGATTGCATTCGCGGTTTTGAGTCGGCGTGGAGTAACCATGAATCACTCGGTTCCTTTTTTAGGCTAAATCCATTAAAGGATAGGTCTGTTAGCATTACTTACTATGATCGAGAGACGTTAGCTGATGCCTTAGAAACGGATGTTGAGGTGCGATAGTGAGTGGCAAAAACCCATGCAAAGATGAAGGCTCACAAGTGCTTCTTGTAGAAGGCATTGATGATTGCCACGTTGTCATGTCTCTCTGTGCATCCCATAGCATAGCAGAAACGTTCGGTATATACGAGTGTGGTAGCGATGAAAAGGTGTTAAAAAGAATGAATGCTCTCATTCTTCAGCCGGATACACCTGTCACTATTGGTGTCTTGTTGGATGCTGATACTGGCACCGAAAATCGTTGGAAAAGTGTGGGTGCTAGGGACAGGGAACAGGGAATAGAATCAGCACATCAGCAACCCCAGCGGTTCAAACCCGTACCGTAGCACCGGCATCCTGCCGGAGTCCGGCTTACCAGCCGGTGCTACGGGGGGGAACCGCTGAGGCGCTGGGGGGCACTGTTGGGCGTGCGGCCGCACGCCCCTACATTGGTTTTGCCCCTTTGCAAAGCCATATAGTATACCACACACTCCCAAAAGTACGAGGGGACTGACCCCTGCCCCCTGACCCCTCATACCTCTATCTTCTCGGCTTGGAGCAGCAACTTGGCGATGTTGTAGGTGACGCTTGTCATGGCAAAGTCGGGGTATTGTTGGAATGGCCGACGTATATAAAAGACCTGATGGGTGTCGTCCGCGTCATTCTCAAAGAGCACCAAGGCCAAAATATAATCATCTGGCTTGTTGAGCGAATACAAAATCTCATTCTTGGTCACGGTGATGGTTTCGGCACCCGCAACACGCCCCTTGACTTCAATAAAGCGCAGTTTGCCGGTGTAGAGATTACGGCTCTCAATATCGTACCCCAGATGCTCAAACTCCCTATCTACTGGCTCAAAGCCGAGGCGACGCTCAACGTTCATCACGATGGCACGCGCACGGGCGGCCGATAGCTGCGTGTTGCTAGCGTGGGTACTGGCGGCCGGCAATGCACTGCCGCTGATAGCGCTGAGCAACCCGGCGGGCACGACTACCAAGCCGCCTAGCACCACTGGCGGCAATGCCGATATTTGGGACTCACGGTCCAGTTGTTCCATACGATTGTGCAAGCGCGTCTGCAACGTGTCTGCGCGTCGTTGTGCTTCTTGCGAGTTGAGGCGAGCATTGGTTTTGCCGGCTTGCTCTTGCAGTTTCAATGTTTCAGCGCGATGGTCCCAGTAGCCAATTTCTTTGCTCAGGCGGTCTTGCACAGCTTCGCGTGTTTTGGCTATCAGTTCCAAACGGCGCTTCTTCACCTCGTGCAAGTGGCGCGGCACAATATTGGCAATGGCGTAGCCGAGCACTTTTTGCTCCAACTCACGCTCTATCCACGCACAAGAGGGGTGCGCCAGCAAGGTGTCAACATCCAACTCACCATCGGCCAGTGGGCGATAGTCTAAATAGGGTGCATACTGCATGCTCTGCATAGTGCCATCGGCGCATGCTTCTACATAGAGCATTTGCTTAGAGATGGTCCGTTGCATCCCATTGGGTAGGGTGCTTGAATCTTGAATAGCGTGCTCTAAATAGAACAATACACGTGGCGCTGTGCCGTAGTCGCGTTCATCTACCAATATAGTGCCACGGCGCAGCAAGTCACGGTGGCGCTCTTGGAGCACATCGAGTGTGGCGTCGAGCAGGGGGTGGCCGGGGTATACGAAGGCGGCCGGCGGTTGGCCGGGGGGTGCAATCAGGTTTTTTTCAAACACAATGCGCTCATAGCGTTGCAAGACTGGCTCGCCAGTGCCAATCAAGCGGTCGCGGCTACGCACAAGGGCGGGTACATGTGTCACTTCATAGCGCCGCGATTCACGTTGGCGGATGGTGCCGCCAAGCTGTTTGAAAGCTTCTAAAAAGAAGGATTCAATGTAGTGGGGTTGCAAGCGCCGTGCTTCGGCGCGTTCTATATCTGCACGTACGCGTGCGATGTGGCTGGCGTCCATGACATCTTGCGCTAGGGCTTGCTTTTCAAGCAACTCCTGAAGCTTGTTATGGTCAACAGCATCCTGAATAGATTGGGTCAAACGATCACGCACATCTGGGAGCTCGCCGTAGCGGATGGCTTCGATGAGCAAGTCACGCAACGATTGCCCTTCAAATTGCAGTTTGCCCAAGACATCAAAGACTTGCCCCCCCAATGCTTGGCGTGCTAACTCTATTTTTTCAAGCAGGGTTTTGTAGACATCGCCTTCACGGGTTTCTTGCGATACGAGGTTCCAGAGGTGGCAGACTTCAGTTTGCCCAATACGATGGATGCGCCCAAAGCGTTGTTCAAGGCGGTTGGGGTTCCACGGCAGGTCGTAGTTTATCATGAGGTGGGCACGTTGCAGGTTGATGCCTTCACCGGCGGCGTCGGTAGCGATGAGCACGTGTACTGTGGGGTCGTGGCGGAAAGCTTCTTGGGCTTTTAGGCGGTCTTCACGGAGCATACCGCCATGAATGGTGACAACAGCATCGTCGCGGCCGAGCAGGGTTGTGACACGCTGGACGAGGTAGTGCAATGTGTCGCGGTGTTCGGTGAAGATAACGAGTTTTTGGGTTGGCGATGCAGTGTGCGGGGGTATGGGTCGGCCGGGTACACGATAGTGGGCCGGGGATTCGGCGAGGGTGTTGGCAATAGCCACCGGGGTAAAGATTTCGCTGAGCAAGTTGGCTAGTTCGCGCCACTTGCGGTCTTCGCCACGTTGACGAACTGATTGGGCCAGTGCTTCAAGCCGTTGCAGGGTAGCTATTTCCATTTTCAATTCTTCAATTGTGCGTGCGGCGGTTGCTTGGTCGAGCACTTCTTCTTCAGCGGTAGCGACTTCGTTGTCGGGGGCTTCTTCTAGGTCTTCGACATCATCTGAATCAAGCAAGCAGTTGCCAGCCATCGTGTCATGCATAACCATTGCTGCGCCACGCTGCATCAGCATAAGCTCACGCAAGCGTTGGTCTAGGCGTTCGTGGCGACGGTGCAACGATTGGGCAATGGCTTCTGGCGAAGAGGCTAGGCGTCGTTGCAAGATGGTGAGGGCAAAGCCAACTGTGCCGGCACGTTTGTTGTTATTCAATGCTTCAGCGCGGTTGAACTCTTCGCGGACATAGGTGGTTACTTCATGATAGAGTTGGGCTTCTATGTCGGAGAGGTTGTAGGGCACGGTGTAGGCAATCCGTTCAGGAAACAATGGGGTGCCATCAAACTTGCGCAGGTGTTCCTTGAGCATGCGTCGCATGAGGTCGGATACATCTACTTGATGGACACCATCACGAAACCGGCCCTCGAAGCGGTCGCTATCGAGGAGGGCGAGGAAGAGTTGAAAATCTTCTTCTTTGCCGTTGTGGGGTGTTGCCGTCATCAACAAAAAATGGCGCGTGAGGCTACCGAGTAGTTGCCCAAGTTTGTAGCGCTTGGTATATTTTATTTCTCCGCTAAAGAAGGTGGCAGAGAGCTTGTGTGCTTCATCGCATACGACCAAATCCCAGTGACAATCGGGGGTTTCCAGTTTTTGCTGCACACGCTCATCGCGGGACAGTTTGTCGAGCCGGGCGATGACGAGGTGATTTTCAAGGAACCAGTTGCCAGTACGGGCAGATTCGAGTTTGTCATTGGTAAGGATGTCAAAGGGGAGGTGGAAGCGCCGGTAGAGTTCATCTTGCCATTGTTCGGCCAGGCTACCGGGGCATACGATGAGGCAACGGTGCAAGTCGCCACGGGCGATGAGTTCTTTGATGAGTAGGCCGGCCATGATAGTTTTGCCTGCGCCGGGGTCGTCGGCAAGGAGGAAACGCAACGGTTGGCGGGGCAGCAGCGATTCGTAGACGGCAGTGATTTGGTGTGGGAGCGGGTCTACCAATGATGTATGGACTGCTAGCACGGGGTCGAATAGGTGTGCTAACCGGATGCGATGGGCTTCGGAGATGAGGCGGAAGAGGTGTCCATCGCTATCGAAGTTCCATGGTCGCCCAGTTGTGGCGAGTTCGAGCGATGGTTCATCATCGCGGAAGAGCAAGCGTGTGCCAACGTGTCCACGCGCATCTTTGTAGGTGATTTCAACAGCATCACTGCCATACCATTGTATGTCAACAATAGTGACAAGGGCATTGGGGAGTATGCCACGAATGGACGCTCCACGGGTTAGGTCTTCAAGACGGGCTGTGTCCGATTGAGTTGTCATGGTTGTTACTAATTTGTTTGTACCACCGGGTACATAGGTTGTACAGGGTGTTGGTTCTTTTTTCTTTATGCAAAATCTTGCATGGTATTATACCATAGGTTTCACCTCTTTTGTAGGGTTGCTATATGTGCTCACAAACTAGGTATCTTGCCCACACTACTGCCTCATGCTATACTAGGGCCATGACAATGCAAGCGTGCAATATTCCATATCTGCACAATACATAATCTATACACAGTGGTTATGTGTAAGATAACCGGTAAGGTGCCGTGTACTGCAAACATAACCACACCATGTACGCGTCGGTAACGTAAAAGAAGGGAAAATTAATGAAAGCAGTCATTATGGCAGGTGGAGAAGGAACACGGCTACGTCCACTTACGATTAATCGCCCTAAACCTATGGTTGCTATCGTAGACCGTCTTGTCCTACACCATATTATTGAACTGCTCAAAATCCACAAAATAACCGATGTGGTTATCACCGTACAGTATCTCGCAAATGTGCTGCAAGACTACTTTGGCGATGGTAGCAACTATGGCATCAACATCACCTACTCACTCGAAGAGATACCCCTTGGAACTGCTGGTAGTGTCAAAAACGCTGAGCACTTGCTCCATGAGCCATTCCTCGTCATATCTGGCGATGCCCTCACAGATTTCAACTTGACGGATATAATCAACTTTCACAACAAGAACAACGCCCTTGCTACCATGACACTCACCCGTGTGCCTAACCCCCTAGATTATGGCGTCATTATCACCGACGAACAAGGAAATGTGCGCCAGTTCCTAGAAAAACCGAGTTGGGGAGAAGTTTTCTCAGACACCGTCAATACAGGCATATACGTCCTTGACCCCGAAGTATTGAGACTCGTAGAAAAAGGCAAAAAAGTTGACTGGTCCCGCGATGTATTTTCCCGCATGCTGCGTAAAGAAGGCGACCTCATGGGCTACATAACCGATGGCTACTGGACAGATGTCGGTAACATAGAAGAGTACATGCGAGCCTGTAGCGACTACCTGCTCGATAAAGTAAGCCTCCCCCGTGTCGGGCAACATATTGGCGGCAACATATGGGTAGACCGCGATGCAGATATAGCCCCCGATGCTCAACTCCATGGAGCTATCTACCTTGGGCATGGGGCAAAAATTCGCAATGGTGTCATTATTCACGGGCCCGCCTTTATCCGTGAGTACACCGTCGTAGATAGCCACGCCAACATTGACCGCTCTATGATATGGCGCAACTCATACATAGGCGAACGCGCCGAATTGCGTGGGGCCATAGTGCTACGGCAGACCAATATTCGTAGTCGGGCTGTGCTCTTTGAAGGTGTCGTTATTGGCGATGGAGTCCACATAGGCAGCGGTGCCGTTATCCGCCCCAACGTAAAAATATGGCCCAGCAAAGAGGTAGATGAAGGAGCCACCGTCAGCAGCAGTATTATTTGGGGCAGCAAAGCTCGCAAAGTGCTCTTTGGGCATGATTGTGTCAGCGGTTTGGTCAACATTGAGATTACGCCCGAATTTTGTGCGCGGTTAGGTACAGCCTATGCAGCCAGCCTTCCCCAAGGCTCCACCGTCATGGTCAATCGTGATGCCCACTACACACCGCGTATGCTCAAACGTGCTATTATCGCCGGAATTCCCTCGGCAGGCGTTCACGTGCTAGACTTGCGCACCATGCCTATACCTGTGGCACGCTACTCCATTCAAGCCAACAATGCGGTGGGTGGCATCCATGTACGGCTCTCTCCACGCGATAGCCGCCTAGCCGAAATAAAGTTTTTTGACCAGCAAGGGCTTGACATTAATTCTAAGATAGAACGCAATATTGAAAATGTATTCTTTCGAGAAGACTACCGCCGCGCCTACCTCGATGAAATTGGGCGCATTTCATATGCCACCAACGAGTTAGAGGAGACGTATGTCGAGGCATTTCTACGCGCACTACGCTTTGATGCGCTGGAACGCATGTCGCACGATTTCAATGTAGTGGTGGATTATGCCAATGCAAACGCCAGCAGTGTTCTCCCGGGTATATTACGCCGTCTGCAAATAGATGTGGTAGAACTCAATGCCAACCTTGACGAAGACCGCGTCTTCCAAACCAATGCACAAGTACAAGAAGGGCTGTACCGTCTTTCGCAAATAACGCCCGTGCTAGAAGCCGATATGGGTGTGCGCATTGACGATGGCGGAGAAAAGATATTCCTTGTTGATGACAAAGGACGGCACTTGCCCGGTATTCAGTCCTTGGCTGCCATAGCAATGTTGACATTGAAAGCCAATGGTGGGGGCACTATAGCTGTGCCCTTGACTGCGCCGAAAACTTTTGAAGAACTAGCAGCACGCTATGGCGGGCATATCATCCGTACACGCGCCACACTTAGGCATATCATGCAGGTTGCCATTGACCACCGCGATTTGTTGTTGCTTGGCGATGGTGCTGGTCACTATATTTTTCCGTCATTCTACCCTATTGCCGATGGTTTGTTTGGCATTGTGAAGATTATGGAGTTGCTCACGCTCAATGATACCAAACTCAGCGATGTGGTGTATCAGATACCGTTGTATTACCTGAATCAAACACGTGTGCCATGCCGTTGGGAAAATAAAGGTAAGGTGATGCGCATTTTGAATGAGCAATACCAAGACCGCACACTAGAGAATGTCGAAGGGGTTAAGATTGATTTGGGGAGCGAGTGGGTGCTCATTTTACCAGACCCAGAAGGGCCTTTTTTCCATGTGATAGCAGAAGGCGGCAATGATGACCAAGCACGTATATTGACAGAGAAATATGCCGGGCTTGTGGCTGGCTTGCAATGATGACTAACCACTAGCAAGACAGCCCGCCCCCCTGTAGCGTACCAGCAAAGAATGACATGTTCCTTTTTTTATCTCTTGGCGTCTTGGCGGTTCTTTTTTTTAATTAAAAAAGACAGTCCAACACCTTTGCATTACCATGGAACCGGGGTGGTATATCCAACGTCTATCATATGCGCCGTGTAGTGTATACGGTTGAAACATTGACGTGGGATTTGCCAGAGATGCGGCATAGGGCATATGCATTATCCCGCCCGCAATCTGGTAGAACAGGGGTGAGTACGATGACACAATTGAACTTGACAGGCCGCACCTTGAAGCGCTTTAAGATAGTGTCTGAAATTGGGCATGGCGGTATGGGTATTGTCTACAAAGCATATCAAACCGACCTTGACCGTGTAGTAGCGCTCAAAATGTTGCCGCCAGAGTTGACACACGACACAAGCTATGTAGCCCGCTTTCAGCAAGAAGCTCGTCATGCGGCCCGCTTGGAACATCCCCATATTGTGCCTATGTATGACATTGGCGAAATGGAAGGACTCCATTATATCGCCATGAAATATATTGAGGGGCAGACGCTCAAGGATGTGCTGCAAACGGGCAAGCCTCTGCCATTGCATCGTGTGGTAGAGATACTTGCGCAGGTTGGTGAAGCGCTCACCTATGCGCATGAGCATGGCATTCTCCACCGCGATATAAAACCTTCCAACATCATGATAGCCACTGATGGTTGGGTGTACCTAGCCGACTTTGGTTTGGCGCGTGATGTGGCAGCTACAACAGAGTTGACGCAAGCGGGCACAGTGATGGGTACGCCAGAATATATGTCTCCAGAGCAAGCGCAAGGGCTACCTAGTATCAATCACACAACAGATATATATGCGCTTGGTGTGGTGTTGTATGAGATGCTCACGGGTGATTTACCGTTTGAAGCGGAGACGCCACTCGCTATGTTGGCCGCTCGCCTTGTGCAAGAGCCGCGCCCGTTGCATACGCTACGCCCAGACTTACCCCCCGATGTTGCGTATGTGTTGGTGAAAGCTCTTGCGCGTAGACCTGAGGACCGTTTTAGCAGTGTGTCGGCGATGATAGTGGCTTTGCAACAAGCAGTTGAGTCGAGCAATACATTGGCACACCAACCGGAACAACACAGTAACCGTGAGCATGAGCCAATGCCTGCACATACTGGGCCGACTATTGCGATGCCCAAAGCTGAAGATAGTGTGTATGCAATGCAACATCAAGAAGCTGCACAACAACAACAGGTTGCCTACCGTCCATCGTCTACGGGCAACCCTATCTTGACCATGGTGCGCACGCCATTGGGGTTGTTGACGACATTGCTGCTGCTCTTTTTGCTGATTGGTGGTTCATTCAGAATAGCAAGTACATTGTCTGCTACCCCTACACCTAGGCCAATACCGCCTACGTCTATGCCGATAGGAGCACCAACGGGTCTGCCATCAGTGCAACCATCGGTGCAGCAAACCGAGCGCAAGTTGCTGGAGAAGGCATGGGATTTGACCGATATGGGCGAGTTTGAAGCAGCCGAAAAGCTTTTTTTGGAAGTACTTGACCTGAACCCACGTTCATATGATGCGAAGACGGGGCTAGGATGGAATCTGTATTATTGGTATGAGGCGCAGTCAGACCAAGCCTTTTTGGAAAAGGCAGTCACTATGTTTGAGGATTCCTTGGCAATAGAGGAGCGGCAAGATGTAGCTCACAGTGGGCTGGGGTGGTGTTTGTATACGCTTGATGATAACCGCAATGCTTTGGAGCACTTCAGTCGTGCGACAGAACTGATGCCGAGCGATGCGAATGCATGGTATGGTTTAGGGTTGGCTTCTGCGGATATTGGGCGCACCGATGCGGCTAAAGATGCCTATGAGCAAGCTCTTGCACTAGACCCAGAGAATGATGCGGTGCAAAGGGCATATGAGCGGTTGCACTATAGGTGAGAAGTCATGGTGCATCGTGGTACAATAGCATATCTCATGCGCAAAAGGGAGAGTGAAAGGACATATGACAGACCAAAATTTGGCTGACCTTATCAATCAAGGGCGACTATGCCTAGATCGGGGCGATTTTCAGAGTGCCATAGCACGTTTTGAGCAAGCAGCGGCCCAAGCACGGGCATGGGGCGAAAGCGAAAACGAGTTGATTGCACTCAACTGGCTACCGGCCGCATGGGGCAGCTTGTCGGACCACCAAAAAGAAATAGAAGCCGGCACACGCCTGCTTGCCCGTGCCCGCCAACTCAAACGTGAGGATTACGAAATAGGAGCTACCCTGCGCCTAGCCGAAGCCATGGCGGACCTTGATTTGCGTGGGCATTGGCGCGAACTCAAACCACTCTTACTGCAAGGGCTAGAAAGCTCGCGCCGCCAAGATAAAATATGGTTTGAACTCTATCACCTCATGCTTTTGGGTACTTACGCTGTCAAAATGGGCGAAGGCGACCAAGGGCTTGCATGGCTCAAAGAAGCGCTGAACGGCCTGCGCCCCGATATAGAGCGCAACACCGTGCCGCGTTGCCTGTTTCGCTTCAACATCTATGGTGCCATGTCATACCTCATGCGTACACGTGGCAAGCTCGACGAGGCTTTGCGCTATGCCGAACAAACCGCCGGCGTAGCCCACGAAGAGCGCACCCCCTCATTTATAGCCGAGGCAAACCTTGTGCTGGCTGAGACACACTATGCGCGTGGTGAATATGCCGAGGCATTAGCATTGATATGGCAGCAAGTATTGCCCCAAGCGCGGCACCATGGCTGGCGTGGCGTTGAGCAGCAGGGTGAATATCTCTTGAGTGAACTGGAGCGAGAATCCAACGAACCAGATGCAGCCGAAGTACCTGCACGCCGCGCTTTAGTACTAGCCCAAGAAATGAAACTGCGCGAGCAAGAAGTAGTATGCCTCCTCAGTCTTGGCAAAGCATTGTTGGCACAGCACCGTGATGAAGAGGCACAACAGGTACTCGTCCATGCACGGCGACTGGCCCAAGAACGCGATTATGCAGACCATTTCGATCTAGCCGAGCGGCTACTCGCGTTGTGCAACTATTCACAAACAGAGTCAGACACTGGCGTAGGATAGGCTTCTAGCCCGTCCCCTGTAGCACCGACATCCTGTCGGACTTGGCTTACCAGCCGGTGCTACGGGTGCCGGTGCTACGGGCGCATGCGTGGACGGCAGGTAGCGAACGGGGACAGGCAGGATGCCTGTCCTACGATTTCTTCGTAGCATGAGGCAAGATGCGCCTGTCCTACATCTTTCTAAAGCACCATTATGCTTTTATACGGTCTATTGCCTGCTCATCAATACGCTTGATAACTGCAACCATTAGCAGCACCGTGCGCATCACATCATCCATATGCAAAAGGCTGTTGTGGCTATGGATGTAGCGTGTGGGTACGCTTACAACAAGCGATGGCACGCCGCGCCCGTGGAGATGTATTTTCCCTGCATCCGTGCTACCTGTGCCTACCCGATATTGAAATGGAATACCTTCAGCCTCGGCACAATCTACCACCAAATCACGCAAGCCCGTATGCGCTATCATGCTGCGGTCATAGATAGAAATAACCGGCCCCTTGTCTACAGCACTCATCACCTCATCCGCAGGCACATCGGGCGTATCAGCCGCCGGGCAAGCCTCAAGCGCAAAACCAATATCTGGCTCTACAAGGCTGCTCATCGTTTGGGCACCACGTAGCCCCACTTCTTCTTGTATCGTGCCAGCCCCATAGATGATATTGGGGTGCGACTCTTCTTGCAAGTGGCGCAAAATCTCAATGACAAGAGCACACCCAATGCGATTATCCCACGCTTTCGTCAGCACGAGCTTTTCGTTGTGCATCGTGGTGAATGGGGAGACAGGAACAACCGGGTCGCCCGGTCGTATGCCCCAAACTGTAGCCTCGTCGGATGAGGAAGCACCAATATCTATATACATATCTTTGGCTTCAATCAGCTTGCTGCGCTTATCAGACGGGATGAGGTGTGGCGGCTTGGCACCAATAACCCCAACAATTGGACCGTTGCGGGTATGCACTTCGACACGCTGCGCCAGCAACACTTGGTCGAACCAGCCGCCAAGGTTCTGAAACGTGAGAAAGCCATTTTTAGTTATGCGCGTAACCATAAAGCCTATTTCGTCCATATGCCCAGTTATCAAGATGTTGGGTCCATCAACATGCCCCACCTTTTTGCATACAATGCCGCCCAAGTTATCTTCCCACACATCGCCAAGTGGCTCTAGGTGTCGCCGCATGATGTGGCGCACAGCCTGCTCATACCCAGAAACGCCGGGCGCTTCAGTCAACTCGCACATAGTAGCTATCAATGTATCCATACGTAACAATCTCCTCCCATATCACATACGAACGAACAGAGCATGTAACCTGTTCGGTCTTTGCGCCTGTGCGCCTGTGCGCGAGGCACGTATTCACCCGAATGTGGTATCATCATACATTGAACAGAAAATGGCATATATCGCCATCTTGAACGACATACTGCTTGCCCTCCATACGCACCACACCAGCTTTTTTGGCATCGTTCATACTGCCGGCAGCAGTAAGGTCAGCATACGCTACCACCTCTGCACGAATGAAGCCACGCTGTATGTCGGAGTGGATGGTACCCGCAGCTTCGACAGCGGGGGTATTGCTGCGAATGGGCCAGGCGCGTACCTCGTCCGGTCCAGCCGTCAAAAAGCTCACCAACCCCAGCAACTCATACGAAAGCTTGATGACACGGTTACGAGCTGCTTCTGCAATGCCGAGGTCGTCCATAAAAATACGTGCATCCTCCGCGCTCAGTTGCGATAATTCAGCTTCAATTTTGCCACACAGTGTCACGACAGCGCTTTTTTCATGCGTGTAGGTGAGCGATGGTGGGGATTGTATTTGGTCTTCCCCAATATTCAGCACAAGCAACAATGGCTTAGCAGTGAGGAATTGATAGCCACGTATAAGCCGCTCTTCCTCGTCGCTCATGGCAATATTCCGAATGGGTGTTTCCTGCTCCAATGCCGCTTGTAGGCGCTGCAACAAATCGCGTTGGGTTATACGTATTTCGCGTTCCTTGGCAGATACTTTGCCTAATTCAGATTCTAGGCGTGCCAAGCGCCGTTCAATAATGGCCATATCCGAAAAAGCCAACTCCAAATCAAGTGCCGAAACATCACGCGCACTATCAATAGCGCCTTCAGGATGCGGCACACTTTCATCGTCAAACGCACGCACGACATGCAACAAGGCATCTGCTGCGCCAAGATAGTTGAGTAATGCGGGTGGCAACCCCCCGCCTTGGCGCTTTTCGCTTGAGATGCCGGCAACGTCAACGTACTGCACGTCGGCGTAGGTTGTCTTCTTTGGCTTAAACATCGTCTCTAACACTTCCAAGCGCTCATCAGGCACTTTGACGGTGGCCATGTTTGGCTCAAGTTGACCAGATGCATAGCTCGTTGTTTCGGCTGTTGCCCCTGTCAGGGCATTAAAAACGGTTGTCTTCCCACTATTCCCCAATCCTACAATTGCTATATGCATATGTTCCTATCCCTAACTGAAAACCCCATATACTATTGGGTAGTATAGCATATCCACAAAGTGGTATAGTGGTATAATGGAGATAGTATTATTTCATGAGCAAATAGGGGTGCAGTGATGTACTTGTTGATATTTCAGCGATTACTTGCTATTCTACAAGACGGACCGGCGCAAGAGGCCAATGCACGTGCCCAAGGGTATATATTGGCTATTCTGGACCATTGGGAACGCACGGGAGATGTACGCGTGTTCGATGATCGTATGGATGAGCAGGCAACGGCCCAAGTACGTCGGTTGTTGGCAAGCTTAGAAGAGAGGTAAAACACTATGAGTATGGCGAGTGAACTGCAAGAGGCAACCAGTATCCTCGCAGCGATATGGGAAGCGTATGTAGTGGCGTGTGAGCGTGGAAACCACCGGGTCGTTGTTGAAGAGGAGCTCTGTGAACGCATTGGCGATTTTCTTGAGCAGAGCGAAACCTACGAGCACAATCATCAGGTAGCTGATACAGCAGAGCGGTTGAGCGTTGCTGCGTCGCATGGGTTTTCTTTTATGCAACGCATCGGGGCTTCCTTGATTGACTGGGCCGCCAAACGCGAGTCGAATATTGTCTACCGCGAGCATATGGAAACGGTTCAACCCCCATCTACACCTACAGAGGAGGGCGTTGAAGCTCCAGCACCAGAGAGAACCTATCAACCCCACATGCATCCTGCATATGCCTATAGCTATTCGACGCTTCTGGATGAGATAAACCAAACCCTGCCAGGTATGTCTGACCAAACCCTCATGCATATCAAGGCAAATATGGAGCATATCCTTGATTCCATCAATGGTCGGTTGGATAAGCGGTCTCAGGTACAGGCACAAAACCAAGAAAGTGAGTGGTGACACATACAGAAGGCTTATGGAACCTGAAACACAACAGATACCCGATAGGGAAACGATTTCTCCCGCTACGCCAAAAGCGCTCACTGAGCTTGACAAGGCGCTTGAGGAGTTAGTAGCAGCACGCGCTCAGTGTGATGTTACGGCTATTGACGCGGCCAATCAAAAGATTGCGTCTGTGCGAGCACGCATTGCCGAAAAGCGCACCGAGCTAGCAAACCTTGGCTCAGAACGCTTGCATCTCATAGAAGTGGTGGAGCAGGCGAAGTTGCGGTTTTTGCGCAGTGAGCGTGTGCTAGAGGACCACGACCATCGCATTGAGCGCATCCGCGAGGAGTTGCGGCTCATGGGTGGCAAGCCACAAGCAAAACCGGATATGTAGCCAAGGCAACTACATCTAATCCTGCATGGTTCAGTAGTGGGTTTCGTTTTCGTTGCCCATAGATGAACATCCCCGCATGAGGGGGTTTGGATATAGATGAACTGTTTGCCGTTTTGCTCGGCATCCTCTCCCCAAAACAAGTAGCGTGAGCAATGCAAGGTCCGTCTCTTTTCTCTTCCAGCTTCTTTTTCCTTTCAAACCTGCCTCAAAGCATGCTATACTGTAAAGGCACGTAGAAAATAGGGGTTCTATCCATGGAAAATGAATATCCACGCATCCTCGTTATTGGAGGTGCGAACACGGGACGCTCGCCAATAGCAGAAGCTGTCCTAAAAAAGCTACTCACCAACCACAACTTGAAGTGGGAGGTTGAGTCAGCCGGCATCATCGGTCACGATGAGGAATATGCCGAGCCAGAAGCCATCAGCGCAATGTACACACTCGATATGGATATTACAGACCATAGTGCGCGGTCACTCACCGATTCCATGATTAAGAATGCGACCATCCTTGTCGCCATTGATAGTGGTATTGTCTATGCTGTGCGTATGCGGTTTCCCTTTTCGGCCGGGAAGACCATATCGCTTGGGCAACTGGCCGGTGTGCAACGCGACATACCAGACCCATTTCGTATGCAGGTTGCCACATGGATTAGTTATGCGCGTGAGATAGAAAGTCTTGTCAAATGTGGCTTAGATTCGCTCATCTCCTTTTCACACCAATTGCATACTGGTGAGATACGCGCATTGCCAGGCACCGAGCAATATGTGACCGAAGAGGCGGAACCTCCATCTGAAACATATGGCAACCAGACGTCATATGACATACACCCAACCCACAGCGAAAACCCGCAAACCATGCTACACGATACTGAAGAAGATACGGAAGCACCATCTATAGCTCCAGAGCGTCTTGCTGCCATAGAGCGGTGTATGCACTTGCTCACCGTCATACGCGAAATGCCGGCCCTTGTGAAATGGGAGGATGCCCAAGAACAAGTAACAACCGAGTTGAAAGCCGCTGCTATCGTCTCTACACAACGCGGCGACATGATCCAAACGTATGCCAACCTTTTGCTGGCTCTGTTGACAATGATACCAAGCATGCCCCAAGAAGCAACCATAGAGCAACTCCAACAAGCCATTGTACACATGCGTCACCCTATCTCCCAAGAGATGGTGAGCGAGCTTTCTCTCATTGTTGCCGACTGGGACCAGAACAAACAGTAACTTTTCACTTTAGCAGAATGTATGCTATACTGCGTATGAGAAAAAGGAAGCAAGATGCGGTGTGGAGAGTGTTCTCTGTGTTCCATAAGGGGTCCTAGCTGTCTTGGTCAAATCAGGCAGCGCCTCAAGACAGTGGGGAATAGTACGTACATGTGATTGTTTACTGTAATACAATGTAATGGTGGTGTAATACCGCAGTCTTGTGATAAGACAGCGCTATGCTGTATAGTAAGGGCAGCCGCAGGAATGAAGAGGGTAGCCACACGATGAGGTACCCTAATGTTGAAAGGATTTACGTTTATACAAAGTACCCCGTGGTGTCTGTATCTTGTGGAAAACAACAAAAAGGTGTGTCGTGGGTGCATTCATAGGCGTAAATCCTGAAAAGAGAAAGAGGGCTGTTCGATGAAACGCATTGTTATTCATGACCCAAGGATAATACATCCTTTTGGTGAGCCAGCACGCGAACTGCGTATATTAAATAAACCGCTCTGGTTGCGTCAACGTGATTTGCTGGCTCCCTATTGTAAGGGTGCATTAGAAGTAGCATCTCTGGAGGAAGTGCCAACAGAATCTGATGAAGAGTTGCTTATCTATAAAGACAATTTATTTTTCAATGAAGATTTAATAGAAACATTTATCACCAGTGCTCAAGCAGCCGGGTATGCATGCCAAATTGCTTTTAGTAAACATGATAAAACCATTACGACCCATGCATTAAAATTGCAAGAAGGGATACGTCCTAGTGGCGAAGTGTATGTAGCAGACATGTTTTATTACCCAGCGGGAAAACATGGCACACCACGCCCACTGATTGTTGATACGGAAGCATATGAGATGGGGTATTACTCTGTTCCCCACTACATGGCCGACCATGGAGACCTCGTTTTTCAAATACCACTGCGGGCCTTCTTATCAATTGAAAGCTGGGTGCATATCTTTTTGTCCAATACGCCAATGGGGGTGTTTGCAGAAGCCAGCCGTGTCGAAAAAGAAATGGACCGATGTAGTTTGCGCCGCATTACCCAATGGAATTTGGAAGAGTGGCATTTGTTTGGCAAGAAACTACGTATGGTGTTGACAGCTTTTGGCGAACGTATAAACCCATTTGAAGAAGAATGGCGCAATCACTTCTTGTCGAGTAAAAACCTTGTGAAAATAGGCAAAAATTGTTCCATAGACCCAACGGCCATTATTCACGGTCCAACAACGATTGGCGACAATGTCTATATCGGTCCGGGAACGATAATCACCAATAGCATCATTGGCAACAATGTCAATATTATGCAAGGTGGTCAAGTTATGTTAAGTGTCATAAGCGACCGCTCTTTCATCGCATTTAAAGGGGCAATCTTTATGTCCTCTCTGATGGAAAATTGCATGGTCGCGCAAAATACATGCGTGCAATTGGGTGTGGTAGGACGCAATACCTTTCTTGGAGCAAATAGTGTGTTTACCGATTTTAACTTGGCAGAAAAAGAAATTAGAACATATCATAATGGAAAATTTGTGAATGTAGGATTGCCTGTGCTAGGATCAGTTGTTGGACACAATTGTAAAATTGGCAGTGGTTTTGTTGTCTACCCTGGCCGTATGATTGGTTCTAACGTGACAATTGTGTATGCAGATGAAGAGGGGCTCATACGTAAGAATGTGCCTGGTCTGAGTCCCGATGATTTTGACGATGAAGCGGGAGAACCACGACGCATGTTCTACCGCTGGCCCTATGTGTATGACCCAAGAACACATACCTACGTAAACTTTTCTGAAGCAAAAGCTGCTGCTTGCGCAGTTGCTGAGGCGCATACTGATAGTGATACCCAATACGGTGACGAATATCACCAAGCGACACCAAACTATCGTTCAGGGGATGGAATCGATCCAACACAGGAAGAAGCGTATAGAGGTGATGAAGTGAGGCATTCAATGGAGGTTTCTGGCTACCAACCGTCTACCCCAGATACCTTGAAGGTCGTTTGTTAGGAGGTTGATGCTGTGGCTAAGGAGAAAATTCTAGTTGTTGAGGATGCCCCCGATATATCAAGCTTGCTCAAAATATATTTTGTTGCCCAAGGCTACGAAGTCTTGACAGCTATGCGGGGCATGGAAGCGTTGGAAATATGTCGTAAGACCCCCCCAAACCTAGCGTTGTTAGATGTAAACTTGCCCGATATGGAAGGGTATGATATTGGCCGGTCTTTGCGTGCCAGCCCACGAACACGCCATATCCCCATTATTTTCCTGACAGCACGCGGAGAGCGGCAAGACCGTCTGCGCGGTTTGGGAGAAGTGCAAGCCCAATACTACATTGTCAAGCCATTTGATATAGAAGAAGTACATGCAATTGTCAGAAATCAACTCGACGAAGCTCGGCGCAAAAATCAATCCCATCCCGTCACCAATCTACCAACAGCCGACATCATCAATGAACAATTGCGTACCCTGCTTTCTTCAGATGGTTGGTCGCTTGCGCTGATCCATATCAATGGGTTTGAAACATTTACCCAGGCCTATGGTGCTATTGTTGGTGAAGATGTACTGAAATTTACCGCTATGCTTTTGAGCGAGGCTGCGAATGAACTCGGTGATACAGACGATTTTGTCGGTCAAATGGTGGTCGGTCCTGATTTCCTTATCATGTCAACACCCGATAAAGTACGTGCTATTACCGAACGCCTAGTCATGCGCTTTGATGATGAGATAGGTCTCCATTATAACTACAAAGACCGCCGACGTGGGCATATTGAAATTGTGGATGATCAGGGGGTCACAAAACAAGTCCCTCTCATGTCGCTCTCTATCGGTGTTCTTTCTAGTGAAGATGGTCCGTTCTATGATATTCGTGAACTGAGCGAAACCGCCGAGGAAACACGCTACCGGGCCGTTGCCCTAGCCCGCGAAAAAGGTGACAAAACGCAAAAGAGTTATATTCACTTTGGTCGCGTGCGATAGAGGTAAGAAAAAGCGTTCCCTGCACGGGAAGCAACACGTATGTAGGTTTTCTATCGGGGGGTATTTTTCGTTTAGACTGCGTTTATATAGCTAGAAGACATCACCATACCTATCTATGGCGTGCGTAGGCCTGAGTCAGAAGGTTGTATATCCTATAAGGATATGTAAGTCTATGGGGAAGCATAGCTGTTACAACAATGGGTATGTATAGTGTCCCCTTTTTTGATGCACTGCAAGAGGCATAGTGTACAACAACGAGGAATGTCTCGGTATGGATGCAACACAAACATCACTTCAAACCCATAATTGGGAATTGATTACGCATCTTGTGCTATGTGCGCAAGATGAGTCAGCAAATCACGATGTCCATGTTTTGGTACATCGGATTGTGCAACTCCTAGAACACTATCTTGATATTCCATGGGGAATATTGGTTGTCTATGAAAAAGGCAAGATACAAGCACGTTCAAGTTGGGGGTTGAGTGATGAAAAAACACGTTCTCTTGGGCAAGGGCTTGAAGAGAGCACCGATAACAATACCTTCCTGCATGCTTCGCGTATACCCGTGCGTGCAGGGACGAAAGAAGTAGGGTACCTACTCCTTGCCAATACTACCATCAACGGAGAAATGCAGCACCACGCACCCTTACATGCATTTGAAACCCTCTTGTCGGCACAAGTAGGCATGCTTCTCGCTACCCAGCGTTTGGCAACACGTGAAGACAATTCTATACCAAAGAGAGAAGTAGCATCGAGCGATGGTGTTATGGGCTACCCAGACACAGAGCAACAAACCACGGATACCACCCCTAGCATCCATATCACCAGTGCAACACCCACTACCATAGAAGAACACCAACGGCAACAATTACACCTACTCTATCGCATATCTGAAGCAGCGGTTTCTTCGCAAGAAGACCAATCTATCTACACCATTATCCTTGAAGCAATAGCACAGGCCACAAGCGTACACCAGGCATTTCTCGCAATTTATGACCGTAAACGTGGGTTAGCCCCAATTGTTGCCACATATGCAACCAATGGGCAAAAACCAACCATCGCCTACCCACTTGTTGATAACCCAGTGGTAGATTGGCTCGATGCACACCAGCGATTGCTCATTTCGTATGATGTGCAACAAGACCCATTATTTGTGCGTTTCTATGAGCAATACCACATGCATACTATCCAGTCCGTTGTCGTCGTCCCCCTCATGGTAGAAGGCACCGTCTTGGGATGCATAGAAATGCACTTTGTCGAACATCAAACCCCGCTACCGGTTCAAGACTTAGAGTTTTGCCAGATTATCGCCTACCAAGCAGCCCGTGTCATACAAAACCGCCGTTTGATAACAGAAGTGCAGTCCAATGCGCAGGCGCTCCAAGTCAAGGTGAGTGAGTTATCTACCCTCCTCGAAGCTGCACGAATCCTTGGCTCACTCTTAAAACCCGATGAGATACTGCACAATCTCATGGACCTTGTCAAGCGCCAGCTAGGTGTATCTACCGTTGCACTGTGGACCCTGTACACACGCGGGAGCGAGCACGTACTCATCCCAGCCACCATGGATGGCATAGCTATGGATATAGCCCGTACACTCGTAGTTCCAGTGGGAAGTGGACTTACTGGCAAAGTAGCCCAAACAGGGCTACCGCTTGTTGTCAACGACGTGTATAAAGATGGGCGTTCGTTATACCCCGATTTCAACCGCGAAAATCACCTGACTGGCTTTATGGGCGTGCCAATCTTCTATCATGAGCGTATCATTGGTGTGCTCAGTGTCATGACAGCAGAATATCACACGTTTACCACCGACGAAATGATGTTGTTGATAGGGTTGGCCGGGCAGGCAGCAGTTGCACTGGAGAATGCCCGCCTCTTCCAAGAACGCGAAAAGCGCATACATGAACTCACCACCATCAATCAGATTAGCAGTGCCATCAATGCAACCCTCGAATTAGATGAAATGCTATTCGTGCTGCACTGTGGCATTAGTGAAGTTCTCGATACAACCTACTCCTATATTGGGTTGTATGATGTGCAATCAAGCGGCCAAGTCTCCATTCTCCGACAGCGCGTAGTGCGAAATAATGATACCATGCATCTCAGTGACTCAACACTCGTGCTAGATGGGAAAGGGCTTGTTGATTACGTCATCATGGAAGGGAAGCCGCTCCTCTTGTGTACCAAAGAAGACATAGAACAATGGGAGTATGGAAACGAGTCCTATGCTACATCCCAGTTCTCGAATGACCAAGCCATACCATCTGATGTGCAACCACAAAGCTGGTTGGGCATACCTATCATGCATGGTGATGAAATAGTCGGCATTATCAACATCTATAGCCCCGAACCCTATGCGTATAGTGATGACGATGTGCGGTTTCTTACCACTGTCTCGAGCCAAGCTGCGGTTGCCATTGCCAACGCTCGCCTGTTCAGTGAACGTGAACGCCGATTGCGAGAAATAACCGTCCTCAAAGATGTCGGTGGTGTTATCACATCTACCCTCGAATTGCAGCATGTCCTTGAACGGTTACATCATGAACTATCCCAAGCAATAGATGTGAGCACCTCACTTATTGCCACCTACGACGAAGAAACCAACACTATCAATTACCCTATCTGTCATGACCAAGGGCAACGTATCTACCTCGACTCTTCCGTGCTTCCCGATGATGCAAGCGGCTGGGTCATTCACAACCGCCAACCACTTTTGCTACATACCTCTGAGCAAGGTATACACATGGGCATTCGTGCATTTGGCTTCTCCGTTTTCGATGTTCGCTCCGGGCAATCGGGTGCTCGCATTCCACGTTCCAAAACAATCCAATCCTATCTTGTGACTCCTATCATCTCCGGGGATACGGTGCTCGGCGTCATCAACATACAGAGTTACACACCATACTCATTTGATGATAACGACCTGCGCTTCCTTATGACAGTTGGCAATCAGCTTGCCGTGACTATTTCCAATGTACGCCTATTTATAGAGCGTGAACGGAAAATTCAACAGTTGGCCACCTTCAATGAAATAGGGCAAGCATTGAGTTCTACCGTTAGCTTTGAAGATTTGCCACTCCTGATCTATCGCCAAACGAGTCGCCTACTAGATACTACCAATTTTTACATGGCGTTGTATAATGAGCGTGAAGGTGAGATAACGTTTCCACTCTTTTACGACCAAATCAACGACCTCAATGTAACCTTGATGAAAGCATACAGCAAAGGAAAAATCAAAAACATACAGTCACCCATTGACCCTGCGCTCTATATTTTTATCGTCTATCTCACTCGTCGCGTTATTGCCCAACGAGAGTCTTTGTTGCTTCAACACAACGATTTGCAAAAAGGTGATTGGAACGTAGAAATCGAAGAGTTGAGTGAAGAGATAGGCACTATTGAAAACCAGTTTCGTGTCCCCCATTCGTGGCTTGGGGTTCCAATGCTCGTAGCTGATAACGTTGTTGGTGTGGTTGGTATTCATACCTACGATAACCATAAATCCTATGGCCCCGATGATGTCCATCTCCTAACAACCATTGCATCGTGGGCAGCCATTGCTATGGAAAATGCCCGCTTGTTTGACCAGATAAGCACCTTTGCTACTGGACTAGAGCAACGTGTGAAGGAACGCACCGAAGAACTGGAAAAAGCAAATGCCCAACTCCGCCAAGAAAAAGACTATCTGGAAACGGTCCATTCAATAACCATGGAATTAACATCTTCTCTCAACCTAGAGGAAATCATCAGTTGGGCGCTCGAACGCGTTTCTATCAATCTTGAAGTATCGCGTGGTTCCATTATGCTACGTGAACTCCAAAGCGGCAAACTTGTATGCCGCTCAGTGTTGCAAGACCAAGGTGTGGTCGAAAGTGCCGACTACCCCATTTTTTTCAACAAGGGCGAAGGGCTTGTGGGATGGATTATGCAAACCAAAGAACCAGTGTTTATACCCGATGTGCGCAAAGATGAACGATGGATTATGGAATCTGGAAAAGCCGACGATGTGCGTTCTATTGCAGCAGCACCACTGATGACCAGTGATACAACCCTAGGCGTATTGATACTTTCTAGCCCACAAGTCAATTACTTCACCGACTCGCAGGTACGTCTGCTCGCAACGATTGCCAATGAAATAGCCATTGCCATTAACAATGCCCAATTGTATGGATATATCACTGAAATGGCTACCCGCCTTTCGGAACTTCTGGAGCAACAAAAAGAAGAAACCAGCAAGAGTCGGGCCATTCTCCAAAGCCTCACCGAAGGAGTCATTGTCTTCAACCCAGACCAATACATCGAACTTGTCAACTGGGCCGCTGCACATATGCTCACCATTGACACCAACGCAATCATGCATCAACCTATCAAGGTACTGGAATCACTTGGTGAAACCAACGAAGAACAACAACGCTCCAAATTGTTGTACAATAGCTTGCAAACAGGGTTACAGAATATTACCGACGGAGAAGATATTTATACAATGTCTATAGAATTTACAAACCCATCTCAGACCGTTGCCATGAACATGGCCCCTGTGGTAGGCTTGGATGAACAAAGCTATGGGAGTGTGGCAGTATTGCGAGATATAACACGCGAAATAGAATCAGACCGCACCAAACGAGAATTTATTTCCAATGTCTCCCATGAATTACGCACCCCGTTGACCGCCATTAAAGGGTATGTCCAAATGTTATTGCTTGAATCTATCGGGTCACTCAATGAAAACCAAATTAATTTTTTGACTATTATTAAGACAAATGCCAATCGCTTGATGGAATTGATAAATGATATACTCGACATGTCACGCATTGAAGACAGCCGCATCAAACTCGATGTAACCGAAGTTGATATAGGAGAGGTTATCAACGATGCATTGCAAACATTACGGTTGGAAGCAGAAGCGAAACATCTCACCGTTGACCTATCCATACCAGAAGATTTGCCACCGGTTGTTGCCGACAAAAAGCGGCTCACACAGATTATTTTTAACTTGTTTTCAAATTCGGTAAAATATACCTATGATTACGGTCATATTACCATGCGTGTATTCTTAAAACCCTCGTCCATGATACAGGTTGATGTTGAGGATACCGGCGTAGGTATATCGAAAGAACAACAAAAACAGCTCTTTAGCCCATTCTTTCGTGCCGACAATCCACTCCGTGAGAGAGTAAGTGGAACCGGCTTAGGGCTTTCTATCACCAAGTCACTGGTTGAGCAACATGGTGGTGAAATGTGGGTTTCGAGTGAAGAGGGTAAGGGAAGCACATTTAGCTTCATTATCCCACTAGAACAGCCAGACAAAAGTGATGATGAGACTGATGGGGATAAGGTTTGAGCGCACTATATCTTGACAACCGGCTGGTTCATTACGAGGTTTTTGGACGCGGGCAGCCTGTCATCTTTTTGCATAGTTGGGTTGGTTCGTGGCGATACTGGGTATCTACCATGGACCAGGTAGCTGTGCGCTATCGTACCTATGCACTAGATTTCTGGGGATTTGGCGAATCAGACCGTAACCATGCTGATTGCTCCATCTCCGTCTATGCCAACATGTTGTGTCGGTTTATGGATGACATGGGGATTAGCCGTGCTAATCTCGTGGGCCATGGCTTGGGTGGTATGGTTGCCATTCGTGCTGCCAAAGACAACCCTGATCGCTTTATCAGGTTGCTCCTTGTTTCCACACCATTGCAAGGTGCTGTTATCAATGGAGCCACCAAGGGTGGCACATTCTCACGCCTGCTTGGTCAAAACAATCCTTCAAGCATCTGGTCTAAACTTATCCGTCAAATTCCAATTAGTGACCCTGAAGTGCAACAAGAACTGTATGAAGATACCGACAGCCTCAGCGAAGAAGTCCTTAAAAACATACAAAAGTCTATTTTTGCAACAGACTTGCGCCCTGTCTTGAAGAGCTTGAGCACGAATATTCCGCTACTCGCAGCATATGGTGAAAAAGATTCTATCGTTGCACCAGACCATGCCCGATTTTTGAACGATAGCAATGAACTGCCACATCAATTGATCGTATTGCGCGGGGCAAGTCACTTTCCCTTCCTTGATGACCCTATGACGTTCAGTCGCATGCTGTTGGATTTTCTGATCAGCCAGGGGTCGCCGGTGGAGATAAAGGAACATTGGCGCAGAAGGGTAAATCAGCGCGAATATCTGTAGCATTCCATACCGGTTGTAATCCTAGTCATGAACTGGTCTCAAAAACTCCGCTGTCACCATGCATGTCACTGAGCGGATGAAGAGATATTGCCTTTTCACAGGGAGATACTTCGCTTTACTCAGAATGGGCACAGAAACCACCGTGGGTTTTTGAGACTGGTTCATGTAAACAACAGAACGAAATAGTATAATACCGGAGCAGCAAACAGAATGCTGTCAATGCGGTCAAGTATGCCACCATGCCCTGGCACAAGGTTACTCATATCTTTCAACCCTATTCTGCGTTTTATCAGCGACTCGACCAAGTCACCAAAAAAACCAACTATCCCCCCGACTACCCCAAGGAGCACCGCTTCTCCATAGCCAATTGGTAAGCCAAACAATGGCACAAGCACCAGCGCTATGCCTATGGCGGTCAACATGCCCGCAATCGTTCCTTCCCAACTTTTTTTAGGGCTAATCAAAGGAGCTATCCTATGGTGTCCTATTTTGCGCCCTACAAGGTAGGCAGCGCCATCTTGACACCATGGTATGGCAAGAATAACACAGACCCAAGCAAACCCCGACGGAATAGGTAGAAAAGAAAGCCACCCCGCATGCAACGGGGTTTGGATGCTACGTAGCAAGATAAAATAGCTCGATAACCAACCGATATAGCATGCACCAGCAAACGTAAGCGCCCAATCTGCCAAATGATCCTCACGCTCAACGTGCAACAATTCGCTCATCAATGCCAACATAATAATGCCGCTCACCGTTGCGCCTGTACTATGAGCCGGTAGGTCAGCATGGAGCATGGCTGCTCCACTTGGCAAGAGTGCCACAATCAAGCCCACTACTGGACGTGTGCCATATCCCCCCTGCTTGAGGGCAACGTTATATTCGTGCATACACAAGACAATGGCAAGAACAGTAGCTAGACTGGTTGTCCATACACTCCAGTAAGCTGCAAATATGACAAGTGGCAAAAGTGTCACAACACTGACAAGACGTTTTGCCAATACGTTCTCCGGTTCTTTTCAAGTAGCCCATATAACATGAGACCACCCGCAGGTTACTGCCTCATATAGCTTCAGGTAAAGAAACCTGCGGGATGTATTCTACTGTGAAGCTCTCTGGTTGAAAAAAGAGTGCGTTATCTTTGGTTTGGGATACCACCAAAACGACGTTCACGCCTAGTATAATCGCGTATTGCTTGGCGGAAGTGATCTGGTCCAAAGTCTGGCCAGAAAATGGGGGTTGTCCAGTACTCGCTATAGGCTGTTTCCCAGAGGAGAAAATTTGATAACCGCCATTCGCCACTGGTGCGAATAACCAAATCTGGATCGGGCAAGCCACCTGTTGAAAGATATTGCGCAAATGTTTTGTCATCAACCGTTGCGGGGTCTACCTTTTGTGCCAACATCGTTCGGACTGCATGTACTATATCGGTGCGCCCACCATAGTTAAAAGCGATAGCGAGGGTCATACGATCATTGTTGCTGGTCAAATCTAGCGCATAGCGCACCTTTCGTTTGAGGGTTTCGCTAATACCCTGAAGGCTACCAAGATGGTGTATATGGATGCCTTCTTCATGCAGAGACCGCGTTTCGCGGTCTATAAAATCGCCCAGTATACGCATCAATCCTTCTACTTCGGGAGAAGGGCGACTCCAATTTTCTGTTGAAAAAGCGTAGAGCGTGAGATAGTGTACACCCAAGTTGGTACATTCGGAGACAATGGCACGGATATTTTCTGTACCTGCACGGTGCCCAGCAAGGCGCGGAAGCCCACGTTGTTGGGCCCACCGCCCATTACCATCCATAATCATTGCAATATGCCGGGGTATGCGTTGTTTGTCAATAGTGTCTTCAGTCTTCATATGTATGCTATTGCCTGCATGCCAGACATATTCGTGTGTACGGTTGGTCTGGCGTTGTATTGCTACACTTCCATCACTTCAGCTTCTTTGGTTGCTCCCACCTGTTCGAGTTCTTTAATAAAGCGGTCTGTCAATTGTTGTATTCGATCTTGGACACGGTGCAATTCATCTTCGCTGATCATTTTTTCGCTTTCAAGTTGACGCATATCGTCCAAAGCCTCTCGTCGGTGGTTACGCACTGAAACTTTTACATCTTCCAATCGTGAACGTACCAACTTGACTAGTTCACGACGACGTTCCTCGTTCAATGCGGGCAGATTCAAGCGCACAACACGGCCATCATCTTGGGGCGTAAGCCCAAGATCAGATTGCTGGATGGCCTTTTCAATTGCACGTATTGTGCCTGCATCGTATGGTTGGATGACAATAGAGTGGCTATCGGCGATGCTGATAGTTGCTAGTTGGTAGAGAGGCATAATTGAACCATATACTTCGACAGATATATGGTCAACCAAGCCTGTCGAAGCCCGCCCAGTACGGATGGTCGCCAGATTATGACGCAATGCTTCAACAGATTTTTTCATTTGGTTTTCGGTTTCTTGCAAGATATCTTCGACCATCACTTTCCTCCTACATTACTCACCAGAGTTCCTACTTGTTCACCTACGACAATACGTTCAATAATGCCCGTTTCCATAGCGTTAAATACAATGATAGGGATATTATTATCCATACACAAGGTCAAGGCCGTATTATCCATAACAGCCAAGCCACGACTTAAGGCTTCCATAAACGTCAGTTTGTCAATTTTGGTAGCCGTTGGTTTTTGTCGTGGGTCGGCGGTATAGACACCATCAACACCATTTTTACCCATCAAAATAACATCGGCGTGGATTTCGGCTGCGCGTAGTGCTGCTGCTGAGTCAGTTGTAAAATAGGGATTACCTGTGCCGGAGCAGAGGATAATGACGCGCCCTTTTTGCATATGGCGTATAGCACGGCGTCGGATATACGGTTCAGCCACTTCATCCATTTTGATGGCTGTCATTGCACGTGTATAGATGTCACGTCGTTCAAGCGCATCTTGCATAGCAAGGGCATTGATGATAGTAGCAAGCATACCCATATAATGGGACTGCGCGGCATCCATACCACGTTCAATGGCTTGTTTGCCACGCCAAATATTGCCACCACCAATGACAAGGGCTATTTCAACGTTATATGGTTTTACACGCTCAAGTTCTTGTGCAAGAAAATCCAGCCTGTCTGCATCTACGTTTTGTGTACCTGACCCGGCCAATGCTTCGCCACTATACTTTATCAAAATCCGGCGATACTTTGGCTCTTGCATGGTTTTATGAGAAATTAATCTCCCACTTCATAACGCACGAAGCGGCGCAAGACAATATTTTCACCAATGCGACCGATCTGCTCTTTTATTTTTTCCTCAATCGTGAGGGAACCATCTTTGACATATGGTTGGGCGAGTAAGACATGTTGCTCATAGAATTGCTCGGCCGGTATGCCACTTGCTTCAATCTCTTCGGGCGGCACTTCCTCAATGGTTCTATAGCGTGGGTTTGCTGCTGCAATATGCATTGCCAAATCACGCGATAGCCCAATAAAGTCATCTGTACGAGCAACAAAGTCTGTTTCACAGTTCAATTCAACCATTGCGGCCAACCGTGAACCATGATGGACATAGACTTCTATTCGTCCTTCCTTTGCCTCCCGGCTCTGCTTTTTCTCAGCCGCCTTAATACCTTTCTCGCGCAGGGCTTCTATGGCCTTATTCATATTGCCATCGCATTGTGCTAAAATGTCTTTGCATTCTTTGATGCCTGCACCTGTCCGTTCACGCAATTCCTTTACCATCTCAGTTGTAACTGCCATTGTGATACTCCTTACTCCCTATTATTTGGCATTCCTTCTCCTGCTCTGGAACCTTCGATAACTGCATCGGCCACTTTTTGTGTTATCAATTTTATGCTCCGAATCGCATCATCATTGCAGGGAATGACGAAATCTATCGTGTCTGGATTACAGTTTGTATCTACCATAGCGACGACTGGGATATCAATTTTGCGGGCTTCACGGACGGCTATTTCTTCTTCGCGTGGGTCTACTATAAAGAGTGCCCCTGGTAATCTATCCATTGTTTTGATGCCCCCGAAGACGCGGTTGAGCTTGCTGATTTCTTCATCAAGCTTGAGCGCTTCAGCTTTGGTGAGGCGGGCAAAATCGCCACGATCACGTTGTGCTTCCAGATCGGCTAAGTAGCGTAATCGCTTGCGAATAGTGGTAAAATTTGTCAGGGTACCACCAAGCCAGCGTTGGGTAATGTAGAGTTGGTTTGAGCGTGTTGCTTCTTCAATAATGACTTCTTGTGCTTGCTTTTTGGTTCCTACGAAGAGTATTTTTTGTCCACTGGCGACGGTGTCAATAATAAAGTTATATGCTTGCGTCAGCCCGGCGACCGTTTTTTGCAAGTCTATAATATGGATGCCATTGCGTGCTGTAAAAATAAACGCTCGCATCTTCGGGTTCCACCGCTTTGTCTGGTGCCCGAAGTGAGCACCTGCCTCCAGCAATGATCGCACCGAAACCACTCGGTTTTCAGCAACTGTCATACGTGTCTTTATTCTCCTTAAACATACTTAGTGCTTTTTGCACCCCGCCACTCTCAACAAAATTGCGCATAGACCAGTGCCAACACTGGCAGGAGCATGCGCTCTTGGGAGTGTGTGTATTTGGCACCAAATTGGTACCGAAGGGTAGTATAGCATACAACGACACAGACGGCAAACGGGGACAGTGATAATGGCATAGCCTTTCCACCACGAATGAACGCCGAACGATGGATAGATCGGGGCATGGCTCTTCCAACCTGCCCTTCTGCTAACACATTTTCATATCGCTATACACCCCGGTGTAGTCGGAATCCGCCTACGTGCGTGCGGTTCAAAACGCTAGTCGGAAGAGTCACGGTTGGGCACAAACCGTGCCACGATAATGCCAAGCTCATACAACAGGTACATTGGGACGGCTAAGAGCATCATATTCACCGGGTCGCCCGTAGGAGTGATGACCGCTGCCACAATTGCAATGACGAGCACCGCGTAGTGCCGATATTGGCCTAGCTGCTCCGATGTCACAAACCCCAATATCGCCAGCACATAAATAACCACTGGCAGCTCAAATACCACCCCATTAACAAGCAAAAGCATGCTTACCGTGCGCAAAAAGTCCGATAACGTTGGTTGACTGGCAATAAGCTCAGAGCCACCAAAACCTATCAAGAAGCGTATTGCCACCGGCACCGTCACGAACCACCCAAACGCTATACCCGCGAGGAAAAAAACGGTAACAAAAGGGAGCGCTCGCAATACAAACCGCTTCTCATGCTCCATCAAGCCGGGCGCAATAAAGGCAATGACTTGGTAGACTATCATTGGCATAGCCACAATGATGCCCACAGCCAGCGCTACCATCATGTAGCTCGTAAACTGCTCGGCCGTTCCCACCGCCTGAAGTGGGGCATAGGGTTTATCAGTGCGTGCAAATGAGAGGATGAGCACATCTATCAACTTGACCGGACCAAATACAAAAAAGCCACCAATTGCCATACCGATAAGTACACTTATGCCTGCTCGCCGCAATCGGTCGCGGAGCTCCTGCAAGTGTTCGAGTAACGTTAATGGTTGCCCACTTTCAGAAGGGACATCTGGAGTCGTGGGTGGTGTGTCGGGGGGGTTTGTCATGAGAGTTTCGTTCCGTGATGCATCGTGTGAGATGGGGGAGCCCACTCCGAATCAATACAGCCGTGGGTGCGCAGATATTCTTGCAATGCATGCACATCCATCATAAGCGCCTGTATTTGCTGCTGAAGCATAGCAACGTCACTTGCACTGATAGGATGCACAGCATAGGCTTCGCTCTCTTCGTATGGCGCACCATACCCACTCGACGCGATAGGCGCACCAGAAGCCTCTCCTATCGTGTCACTGCCACCATTCAAGCTAGTCTGGCTAGGCATGTGCGCAGGTACACCCGCCGCAACGGGTTCCTGTTCAAGCAAGTGCTTGAGGTATTGCTCAGAAGACACATTGGACGAGTCGTGGTGTTGAGAGGGTTCAGCCACGCTAGACATATGCGTAGCAGTATCATCAGAGCGCTCACGCCCACGGTTGGACCGGCCGCGTGCCGGTACTGGTTGTTTTGCTTGTTGGCTATCGTTCTGGTTTTGCGTCGTCGCCGCGTCAGTGGTAGACATATCCAACGACAAGGATGGCATACTTTGCTTTAACGATTGCACATTGGAATGAAATTGTTGGCGTGTGCTGATAAGTTCATTGCGTAGCCCCTTTATTTCATCTTCAATTTCTTGGCGAATGTGCTGCACCAGTTGAGCCTCGGGAGATTGTTGCTGCCAAGCCATCAATCGTGCAACTGAGCGCCCCAGAAAGCGTGCAAACTCTACTAAGCGCTCTGGTCCTACCACAATTAACCCAAGGAGAAGAATAAAGAAAAATTCAGACGGGCCAACACCAAGAATGTTCATACTTCTCTACCAGTATGTACTGCTCTTGTTTCATACGGAACATACCACAAAACACACCAAAGACACAACAGACGCACGAGCATGCTAATCTGGGGGGCTATTTGGCGCTTGCACGCGACAACCCACATGTGCAAGCGCAGGGTAGCATTCTGCGAGAGCGCAGGTGCATATGCAAACAATTCTTTGCGTCCAAAACGAAAGCAGGAACAGACACAATGCCCACAACAAAACCATAAGGAACACGGGTTTGAAAACCCGTGTCGCTTGCTGTTCATTGCAGTATGCAAAGCGCATGGATATGTCTGCGCTGAGTCTAGCTTGTTAGGCTTGGCATATGCTCTTTCAGATAATTCATGGCATCATTGAATGTCACCATTTTCTCAGCATCTTCGTCGGGTATTTCGACATCAAACTCTTCTTCAATAGCCATAATCAACTCAACCAAATCGAGCGAATCTGCGCCAAGATCATCGGTGAAGGAGGCTTCAGGTACTATTTTACTCTCCTCAACACCAAGTTGCTCAGCAATAATTTTGCGCAGACGTTCTTCCATGAACAAACCACCTTTCATTATGATAAAAACAAAAGAACAGAAAAATTATTCAGCTCGGCCTACCACAGTACCGAGCACACCGTTGACAAAACGACTCGAGTTATCACTCCCAAAGTTTTTGGCAAGCTCTACTGCCTCATTAATAACAGCTTTTACTGGTGTCTGTTCCACATTGTCTATCAACAATTCAAAGAGGGCAATACGCAACACAGCCTTATCTACACCAGACATCTGGTCAACTGGCCAGTTGGGAGCAGCATCTTCAATCACGTTATCAAGATAAAACCGATGCTCCCACACGCCCATAACGAGGTAATGCAAAAATTGTTTGCTTTCAAGGTTCAATGTTTCTTCTTCAAGCCGACGCCCCAATACCCTATCGAGGGAATGATTAATAACGTCCACTTCAAAGAGTATTTGTAATGCAGCAACACGGACACGGTGACGTAGACCAGACACAACCAACCTCTACCCTGTATGCTCTACTAGCTGCCACCAAAACTACTGTCTACTTTTCCAACGTTGGAGCAACTCTGCGACGTATCCAGTTGAAACAGTACCAGCACGGAAGGCCGGGTCATGTAACACAGCTAGATGGAAAGGTATTGTTGTTTTTATACCCGTAATAATACACTCATTGAGTGCCCGACACATCCGGTTTAGGGCTTCATCTCGATTATCACCCCATGTGATAACCTTTGCAAGCAATGAGTCATAGGATGTTGACAACGCATACCCTGCATAGAGATGCGAATCGACTCGTACACCAGGACCGCCTGGCGGTAAAAAAAACTCTATTTCACCCGCAACAGGCAAGAAATCGCGTTCAGGATCTTCTGCATTGATACGACATTCAACTGCATGCCCCCGTATTCTAACGTCTTTCTGCTCCATAGTCAAGCGTTCCCCGGCTGCAATACGCAGTTGCCACTTCACCAAGTCTATATCATTCACCTGTTCCGTCACTGGATGCTCAACTTGGATACGAGTATTCATCTCAATAAAGTAGTAATTTCCCTCTTGGTCTACGAGAAACTCAAACGTACCAGCATTGGAATAGCCAATAGCATACGTTCCTTGGAGGGCTGTTTGCCCCATACAATCACGCAAAGCTTGGTCTACCGCACTTGAAGGGCTTTCTTCAACAATTTTTTGGTAGCGCCGTTGCATAGAACAGTCGCGTTCGCCCAAGTGAATAGCGTTACCATAGGTATCAGCCAATATTTGTATCTCAATGTGACGTACATGCGGCAGATATTTTTCAAGGATCAAGTTGTCACGACCAAAAGCTGCTTCAGCCTCGGCTCTCGCTGTGGGGTATGCCTTCAGCAAGTCATTTTCCTCATATGCCACTCGCATACCGCGGCCACCTCCACCAGCACTCGGCTTCAGCAACACCGGGTAGCCAATGGTACGTGCTATCTCTATAGCCTCTTCCACATTGTGGAGCTCATCATCTGAGCCGGGTATAACAGGCACCCCAGCTTCGCGCATCGTGCGTCTTCCAAGTGCTTTATCCCCCATCAGGCGAATAATCTCAGCATGGGGGCCAATAAACTGGATGTTACAATCGCGGCACATCTGCGCAAAGTATGGGTTTTCGGAGAGAAACCCATAGCCAGGATGAATAGCATCGCACCCCGTAATCATAGCTGCACTAATGAGCGCAGGCGAGTTGAGGTAAGAACGCGCCGGTGCTGCAGGACCAATACAAACCGCCTCATCGGCCAATCGTACTGCCAGCGAATCACGGTCGGCTTCACTGTAGGCCACAACTGCCCGTACACCATACTCTTGACACGCCCGTACCACGCGTACCGCTATTTCACCACGATTGGCAATCAAAATTTTGTGCATCTTGTGCCTTTTGAACCTAGTGAGCAGCTATACCAATAAACCTGTAAAACCACGCTCGATAGTCTTATTTTTCAGCTATATCAAACAATGTTTGGCCATCAATAAGCACAATATTTCGTTTTCCTTTTGCTGATTTGGTTGCATCGGGGGTAAACTCAGTAGACGTTATTACCAATCCCTTGAGAATGCTTTTCTTTCGCATATCTTGCGTCAACGTTTCAATTGTCCCTGGGCGTATCTTATCTGAAACCGAAAGACGGAGGAGATAGGTTGCATTGTCGTACTCCATCTCTATATCCAAATGCTTATCTTTATCGAGAAATTGATAATCTTTAAACGTGAAGCCATGTTTGCTGAACAATTGTCTGATATACGTACCAAATTGTGGCAGCGACAATCCACGCAAATCTTCTAGTGTACGCACAGCACCTGCACGTTCTAGTTGCCCCCCACGCACCGCAACCTGTGACTCCATCTCACGGCGACGTTGCTCATTGCGATGTGCTATCAACGTACCAAATGCCGGGAAGGGTATCATAGCAAAAAGGGAAAATTGTATATAGAACAGGACGATACCCGAAGGAGTCAGCACTTGTGGCAGCTCATTCGGTGGAATGACCATACTTGGTAAGGGTACAATTCCCGCCCCCCCTATCACAGCATAGATTGCTGCCATAAGCAAACCAAACAAAAAGCCACTCAAGCCAAGCACTATGCCGTGGAGCATAATCTGGTTATGAATGCGCCGCCCCAGATAGAGTCCAGCACTTACCGGCACAATACCAGCTAAGAATTGCACCCATCCGTTTGCCAAAAAGAGCGCACTCCAGCCTACTGCCATCACCACGGCTGTCAAGAGCGTTTCGCGCCAGTGAACCTGACTCACGTCTATATTTCTCAATCCAGCAAGCAAGCGCTGCTGTAACCCTTCATGCTGTGCTTGCTGTGTTGCTGTTGGCTTCTCCTCACTTGTATCTACCTGGCCTTGTTTCTTTTGAACATCAATGCTCATTCGAGCTACCCTCATTCTCATTCAGTATGCTTTTCAACAGGACGATTCTCAGTATGCTTCCTAGTGGGAGCTTGCTGATACCTGGTTGGATCATCTCGCATTGGCTCCATCAATTCATCCACCGCTTCACGGAGTTTACCAATATCTGCAAACGACCGGTAAACGGATGCAAAGCGAATATACGCCACTGCATCTAAATCGCGTAGGCGAGACATCACCTCATCACCAATGATGGAAGAAGGCACCTCACGGCCATCATACATCATCAGTGCCGACTCGACGTCATTCACAAGGTGCTCCAAACTCTGGGCTGATACCGGCCGACGGTAGCATGCAATGCGTATACCCGACATAAGCTTTTCGCGGTTGTACGGTTCACGTTCGCCATTTTTTTTCACAACCGTCAAATTGAGTTCAGCATGCTCATATGTCGTAAAACGCCTAGTGCATACCCGGCACTTACGACGCCTGCGTATCGTCTCCCCATCACTGATTTTTCGCGTGTCAACCACATCTGTGTCTGGGTTGAGACAAAAAGGGCAACGCATTATACCACCATTGGCACCCACCTATTGGCCTGTAGCCAGCTCATTTCCTGCACGCATTATAACACAGATAGTAAACGTCATACTGTCATACTGTCAAAATAGAACGCATACTGTTTACGTTATGTACGTTGCTAGAAAACTGGCTACTTTTCACCTGGGCGTAGCGTAAGCTGTTCTGCATGCGAAAAGACATGCCTACGTACCGACAGAATGGTAAGTACGGATGATAGACCAGACACCGCGAAGACAAGCGCCATAATGACAAATTGGTAGATGGCAGCATAGATGGGGTCTGCGCCTGCCAATATCATACCCGACATAATACCAGGAATCCACACAATACCCAATGAACGGAGGTTGTCAACACGTGGTATCAGGCTGGCATACACAGCAGATTGTACATAGGGTGCCACAATGGTAGAAGAACGCGCCCCCAATGCAAGCCCAGCCTCTATCTGCCCAGTCTGCGCTTTTATCTCAGCCTGAAACCGGTCTAGCGCCAGCCCGCATGAAGTCATCGCATTGGCGATGAGCATACTGCCAACTGGCACAACAGATGTCAACGCCGCATCAATGACACCAAGCCCGGTCATAAGCACAATGACCGTGCCAGACCCAACCCCAATGCCATAGAGTAGCACACCAAAGACACCCGGTATACCCTTGGCCCGTTTGGCGGCTGTTGAGGATGCAGCAACAATCATCGCTATCAACACAAATATGCTCGTCCACGATGGGCCTTCCAGCAAAAAGAGCAAAATAGAACCAACGGCAACAATTTGCACCAATGCACGTACTAGCGCAATAGATGTTTCACGTTCGATGTGAACAGCTCGGTGTCGTGCGAGAAACACGACTATCAGCGCCAGCACAAAAGCCACTCCTGCTTGGGCAAAACCAAGATTCAATTGATCATGAAACATCGTATTCAGCATGCACTGTCTCCTCTACCGCTCCAATACGCTTCAACTTCCCGTTTTCTATGACCATAATGCGGTCTGCCAAACGTGCTGCTTGGTCGGTATTGTGGGTTATGATGAGGCAACTCATATACCCTTGGCGCACGAGGTTGGTGATGATAGTTTCTATATGCGTAACAGATTCGGCATCTAGGGCCGATGTTGGCTCATCGAGGAGCATAATATGTGGTTCGTTGGCAACAATACGCAAGAGCGAAACCCGTTGTGCTTCACCACCCGATAGGTTACTTACATCGCGCTCGGCGTAGCCGGGCAGTCCCGCTTGCTCCAACAGTTCATCTATTTGATACCGGGGGAGGTGTTTATCACGCTGGCGTGGACCAAAGCTGAGATTATCGGCAACTGTGCCGGGAAAAAGAAATGGTGCCTGCAAAACCATACCAACCCGTTGCCGCAATTCATGGGGTGGCAGAGTTTTATAATCCTGTCCCTCCAGCAACACTGTGCCTTCTGTTGGCTCATCTAAGCGATTGAGCAACCGCAAAAACGATGACTTGCCAGAGCCACTTGGTCCCAATATTGCGAGTATTTCGCCACGTTGTACCTCAATACTCATGTTGTCAACAAGCCGCTTGTCATTCACTGTGCGCGATAGGCGCACAGTTTGCAACACGCTATCACCCATCTATAGTTCTTCCCCCTTACTCAACCCTTTCTGTGTCTTTCGCGCCATTGAGAGTCACAAACCGTATGAACTACATCAAGGATGCGTTCAGCACGACATGTATAGGTATGCATACATGCCAACGCACGACGCTCTTCGTGTTCTGTCATATCATGTTTGCTTGTGAGAGCAGCATCAAGTGCCTGCACAAGCCCTTCTCTATTGCGACGTGGGAAATAGTATGCACTGGTTGCGGGCACAATTTCATGCAGTGCTTCTAGGTCTGGCAATACCAATGGTTGCCCCAATGCAAGGTACTCAAACAGTTTGAGGGGGGAAGCAGTCATATCAGTGACGGTATCGGGAATAACAAGCACATCAGCACTACCAAGGTACTGCACAACATAAGTTTGTGGACATGGTCCAGTGAGGAGAACATGCGCATCAATGCCACTATTGGCAACCTGCTGCTGCAACGCTTCAATTTCAGATGGTCGCCCGCCTACTAAAACGAGCAAAAGATGCGGATGTGTATGCAACAACGGGGCGACTGCCTCAAGCAAACCGTCGAGCCAACGATGCGCAAACGTCATCCCCGCATAGGCAACAATTTCGGCATGGGCAGGCAGGTTGAGGGACTCACGGCATAGAGCACGATATTGCGGGTAGAAAATCCGGTCATCATAGGCATCGGGCACCACAAACACTTCTTCTGGTGCCCGCCACCCTATGCCATGCAAATAGTGCCGAAACGTTTCTGTAAGTGACACAACAGCCGATGCGCGTGTGAGGGCTACCCGATCAATGAGGTAGACCAAGCCTTGGGCCCACGCTTCTTTGGCACGCGAAGGGTTGTGCAACTCTATATCGTGCGCCTCGTAGATGACGGGTATGCCCAAAAGGGGACCAAACACGCTACTCCACCAAGCAGCACAAATATTTTGGCGCACGTACACGGCTTGTATATGCTTCATGGCTACTATGGGTACACACATCCAAGCAAACAGGCTATATTCAAGGTAATACCAGAGCGATGAACGGTAGAGCCGCGATAGTTTCCCAATAGCCGGGCGCGGCAAGTGAAGTGCGCCAAGCTCAGAAAAACGAGATGCCCCCCCCCCCCAGCGCGGAATAAGTGCTAGGGTATCGGGCCTAAGCCTACGCAATTCACGTAGCGTTGTATAGGTTTGCAACGCATTGGCCGATTGAAGCGTTAGGCTGGTTGGGTAGGCTATGTAGCACAGCATTGGCATAGTATACCATACATCGGCACTTTTTTTGTAACCATGATCCCAAGAATTGCATCGTACCTTATAATAGGTACATCGTGCATGGTGCGTAATTTACGTGTGACCATACAAATTATGAAGGAGCTATAGCGAATATGAGCGATACAACGTATGATGTTGTGATTATTGGTTCAGGACCGGGCGGTTATGTGGCAGCAGTACGTGCAGGGCAATTGGGCTTGAAAGCGGCCGTAGTCGAAGTTGGGGCGCTTGGGGGAACATGCCTGAATATTGGCTGTATTCCCACCAAAGCACTGTTGCACAGCGCCGACTTGCTAGAAGAGGTAAAAGAAGGCAAGCGCTTTGGCGTTATCGCCAGTGATATTAGTTTTGATCTGGCAGGTGCTATGAAACATAAGCAAACTGTCGTGCGCCAGAGCAGCGAAGGGGTAGCATTTCTCCTGAAGAAAAACAACGTTGACCTCTACCAAGGGTTTGGTAGCGTTGCTGGCAAGGGGCAGGTGCATGTGAAGTTGAACAAGGGCGGCGAGCAGACATTGCAAACAAACCATAGTATTATCGCTACTGGTGCCCAACCGCGTTCAATTCCAGGTGTCGAATTTGATAATGACCGCATTCTCTCTTCGACGGGTATGCTTGCATTAACCGACGTGCCCAAGAGCCTGCTGGTTGTTGGCGCGGGAGCTATTGGCGTGGAGTTTGCCTCTATGTTTCGCTCTTTCGGCTCCGATGTCACCATTGTTGAAGCCCTACCACGCCTCGTGCCGATTGAAGATGAAGAGGTGAGCGAGGAGCTTGAAAAAGCATTCAAACGCCGCCGTATCAAAGCCCTTACAGGTGCCAAACTCAATGGCGTCACCAAGCAAAGTGACCATATTGTTGCCAATATCACCGATAGTACTGGACAAGAGCAGCAGATACAGGCCGAGCGCATGCTGCTTGGAATCGGGATTATGCCACGTAACAAAGGCATTGGACTTGAAGAGGTAGGCGTGCAAATGGAACGTCGTGGCTTTATTGAGGTAGATGAGTATATGCGTACCAATGTCGAAGGTATCTATGCTATTGGTGATAGTGTGCCTACTCCTTGGTTGGCGCATGTTGCCAGTGCAGAGGGTATCCTAGCGGTTGAACATATAGCAGGGCATGAAACACACCCCATCAACTACAACCACATACCCGGCTGTACCTATTGCAACCCACAGGTTGCCAGTGTCGGTCTCTCCGAAGCAAAGGCAAAAGAACGCGGCTACGAGGTGAAAGTAGGCAAATTTCCCTTTTCGGCAAATGGCAAGGCACGGGTGCTTGGGCAAGCTCGCGCTGGTTTCATCAAGCTAGTGGCCGATGCGAAATATGATGAAATTCTCGGTATCCATATGATTGGCCCGCTGGTGACAGAGATAATTAGCGAGGGCGGCATTGCCTTGAGCCATGAGGCTACAGGCAGCAGTATGCTCCATACCATTCATGCACATCCAACACTCCATGAGGCTATTCTTGAAGCCGCCCATGACCTCGTCCATGGTGCTGCAATCCACATCTAGCCATTGGCAACCATACAGCGATAGAACGATACAGCCATAAAACCGAAGACAGGCAGGATGCCCAATGCTGCTAAGAAATCGGGGGACAGGCAGGATGCCTGTCCCCGTTCCATACCTGCCGTCCGTGAATGTGCTCGTAGCACCGCCAGTAGCCCTTGGGTGTAATTCTTAGCCAGCCGGAGACCGACAGGATGTCGGTGCTACGGTGGACAGGCTCGAAGCCTATCCTACGCCTTTCGCGCCATTTCTGAGTAGCAGTGGTATTACTTATGAACAGATACCCTTTTTCCATAGGTGCCGATACCAACAAGAAAGATAGCCCCACCAAAGATAAGAGGCAGCATCACAATGGCATGGAGCAACACCCCATAGCTAAACGCAGGAGCTTGTTCTACGCCAAACAATGCGAGAGCAACGACACACCCATATTCAAACACACCAATTTTGGCAGGTGCTGAGGGCAACGATATGCCTATTTGTAACACAGCTAAAACCACCATAGAAGCAATGAGCGATTGGGACAAAGACATATCGAGGGCCAGTAATACCACGTAGTTGTTTAAGACGGCTATCATCCAAATGCATGCCGTCCAAGCAATGAGGCGGTAGCGGTCTGTGCGTTGTTCCAAAATGTCGAGGCTAGACAACCCCGATTGGAGCCGGCTACTTGTTTTTTGCTGAAATTGCTCAGGAAGCCAAACAATGATACGCTCTAAGATGTTGAGGAACAGGTCACGCTGTCGAATCATAAAAATAACCGTAGCTATGCACAGCAATGTCACAATGGAAAAGGCAATCCCCGAATCACTTATCCAAGGCGGCAGGGGCATAAGCACAAGCAAGAGGAAGAAGAGAAGCGCATAGGATACCATGTCGAGAAATTTCTCAAGCACGACCGTGCCGAGAACGAAAGTACGCCCCGGCCCCATTCCCCCAACGACATACGCCCTGCTTACATCTCCTAGCCGTGCCGGGAAGAGCAGGTTGAGCATTTGCCCCGCCACATGCGAACCAAATATAGTCAAAAACGGGATATGGTTGCCGTTTGAACCAATCAATATTTTCCATCGGATGCCTTTTGCCCATGCACCGGCAATGCCACTCAGCACAGCCAACCCTACATAGAACACATTGGCTTGCATAATACTACTCCAGACAGCCGCAAGGTCAACATTACGCAATGCGAAATACAGCGATAGGACGCTTACCAAGATACCTATGCCAATACGCACATATGAACCAGATGTTATTTTTACCAGTTCAGACCAGATGTCTTTCATGTCTATCCTACTATTTCTCTATGAAAAAATCTCTTGTCTCACATGGTACAATACATTGGTGTTGTTGTTGCAACGTTTGGGGGATGGAATGAGTAGAGAGAGCTTAATGAAAGGATTATCGCAGTGTCATATACGTTACTGCATGTTTCAGACTTGCATGCAAGCTGGCGCTTTTTGCCTCATGTTGCCGACCAAGTCGCACGCCTAGCCCACAACCTACAACCCGATGTAACCATTATTTCTGGCGACCTTGTGTTGCGGGCAACCTTACCTTGGCAATGGGAGAGAATAAAACTCTACCTGCAAGCATTGCCACACCCACAACTCATTGTACCTGGTAATCATGATGTTCCCCTTTTCAATGGGTTCTACCGCTTGTTTGCACCACTACGCTACTATCGCCGCCACATTACACCCGACATAAACCCAGTCTTTACACGCCCCGGCTTAGCTGTTGTTGGTGGGTGTACGGCACATGGGCTAACAATTTCTGGTGGCAACCTATCGCACCGTCAAATGCATGCATTAGATCAGGCATTTGCCCCCTTTGGGGACGATACGTGTAAAGTGTTGGTGCTACACCATCATGTCACAGAACCGCCAAAACCCAAGCCACGGCAGGGCATTGCGAATGCACGGGAAACTGTGCGCCTGATGGACCGTTGCGGGGTTGACCTGTTCTTGTGTGGGCACACGCATATATCATTCATTGGAACCACACAGGGGTTAGTACCAAACCAACAACGGCATACCATCATTAGCCAATGTGGAACGACAACCTCAAACCGCACAAGAGAGCAAGACCTAGGCAAAAACTCATTTCACATAATCGTTATTGACGAAGATACTATTCGGATTACGCCGCATGTATACCAAGAGCACGTGGGGCATTTTATGCCATTGGCAGAGCATGTGTTTGAACGCTTGCCCAAAAGTGCTCATAGCCTATCATGTGTTGGTGACCCATCATGAAAACCTGGGAGCGGCAACGAGAGCGTGTGCAACAAGCACTTGCAGACCCTGCTCCAGTTGAGCAGGAGCAGTTGTTGATTCCGCATGACGCCGAGGGGCATAGTGTGCGTGCCATGTCTCCGGCTCCCGGCATTATCCCACGACAAGCTGCCGTGCTGATTGTGCTCTACCCGGAAGGCGATGACCTCTGGCTGCCGTTGACCGTGCGCAACCACACACTGCCACAGCATGCAGGCGAAGTGTCGCTACCTGGGGGTGCTGCCGACCTAGAGGATGATACCCCAGTAGCGACAGCCCTGCGTGAAACGTATGAGGAACTTGGCATTCCGGCCGATAGCATTACCATTCTTGGTCTGCTCACGCCTGTGTATATTGCAGCCAGCAACTTCTCTCTCACGCCAGTGGTTGGGTTTATGCCAACCGTGCCGGTGCTCTTTCCGTGCTCGCACGAAGTGGCCGAAGTGTTCAGCGTATCGCTCACGACGCTTTGCAACCCGGCAACCGTGGTTGTAGAGAAGTGGGTGTTGGGCGGTACACCTATGCAGGTGCCTTTTTTTGCGTTGCATGGGCATAAAGTATGGGGTGCTACTGCGCTTGTAGTAAGTGAACTGATAGCGCGGCTCAACCGGACGACATAGGCTCTTTACCTTGATTGGAGCGCGTAGGCAATACCATGCTGCAACCTACCACGTGTCACAATGCTGCTCAAGTCGGCACCAAGCGATACCAACGTTTGCGCCATGCTCGGCCCGATGCCGGTCAGAATGAATTGCCCCCCTAGCAACTTGACAGCCTGAGCCGCTTGAATGAGGGCATGCGCAACGTGCGTATCTACCACTGGCACACCTGTGATGTCAACAATAGCGATTTCGGCTTGATACGATGCAACCCCCTCAAGCAACACTTCCACTATCATCTGCGCTCGCTGTGGGTCAATAGAGCCAATCAGGGGAAGTAACACAGTATGCTGCGAAAGCGGGATAAGCGGTGTTGACAGTTCACGCAGTTTGGCTTCTTGCATGGTGATAAGTTCCGCTTGCAAACGCTCTCGTTCTTGCGTGTTGTGATCGAGTTCAGCATAGCGCTGTTGCAAAGTGTTCTGTGCTACGAGGAGTTCTTGCGTGCGCTGGATGACTTTTGCTTCTAACGTTTGCCGTTCCTCGTCAAGCACATTGTAGAGGTGAGCATTAGTAATAGCCGCTGTCACCTGATTGACCAAGTTGGACAAGTTGATATATGTCTGTTCGTTCTCTTCAATGCGTGTCTGATAGGGTGCCATAGCGTGCGTGTTTCCGAGAATCAACAACCCAATGGGATGGGAATGGGCACCCTGTAGCGGCAGAATGATATACTCATCCATACCAAGCATGTGCCCTAAGCTACGCATTTCAGCGTGTGTGCTATCGTGCATACAGATGATATGCTTTGCACCAGAGAGCAATGGAGCGAGAGGGTGCTCTTGGAGCGAGAGCGTCATATGGCAGATACGATTGCGTTCCTCTTCATCATAATACCCATCCATAGCTTGCATACGAAAGACGTTGGTATCTTGACACAAGAGAAAGAGGATACAACGCTCAACGTTGAGGTCATAGAGCACAAAATCAGTTATGATAGTGCCTAGCGTATTTAGGTTTAGGCTTGCATTGAGTTGTTGCCCAAATTCATAGAAGCGGCGATAGATAGCAATCTGTTGGTCGAGCTGGCGCTGTGACGCATGCAACTTTTGTTCCACTTTGACTTGGTGCTTGATTTGCTCCACTATTTTGGCATTTTTGGCTTCTACGTCTGCAACAACACGTTTCAAGTGTTCATTTTCAGCATAAAGCGCTTCAATCGTTTTTTGTGTATCGCCCGGCTGTACGTGCATAGGTTTCTTTTCCTCGCTAGTAGATGATGGCAAGCACAACCGTATAGTTATGGAAGCAGTTGTGGTTTGCAACGGGTCCAATTTCTCCATAGGTATAAAAGCCCATCCATGGCACATCGGAACCAAATGGGCGCTGGAGTGTGTTCAGAATATCTTGTTTTTGTGCTTTGCTGAAAATCATTTTGCCGCGCCCGGCACAGTCAAAGTGCAAGACAAGTTTGGGGGTATGGTTGCCCAACTGCTGCGCGATTTGCTCCGTCATTGTGCTGATACCAGCAGCTATTTTGTCATAGTCGCGCCGTGCTAGCCAGATAGGGGTCCCTTCGGTGACTTCGGTGACAATGGTGACAGAGCCTGTTTCATCATCCTTCGTCGGCACAAAGCGAATGATATAGTCATCGTAGCCTTGTTGCATGTAGGATGGGGCTTGAAAGCCAATACACAGGCTGGCGAGGGTTAGGGCCCAGCTTTCAACATCTTGCTCATCAATATATTCGCGCAACACATCTAAGGCTGGTTTACCATCAATCTCATATATAGTATTCCCTTCACAGCGCGTTATTGTGCGTTCCAACCCAAGCGTGACACACCCATGGTTTACGGCTGAAATGAGGGACACATCTCCTGTGAGCAACGCCCAACTCACTCCATCGGACACAACCGTATCGTTGTAATATTGGTATGTTTGGTTGCCCTGCCAATTGTCACCGGCCAACCCACCGAGAAATGGCAGATGGTGTTGTAGGTTCATTTCTTGCTCAAGTGCCGTCGTTAAGCGGTCATAGTTGCATGTTAAGCTGTCGGCAAAGAGAAATAACCCTTTGGCATCGGATAGGTTCAAGGCTACAATGTCGTGTGCAATCGCATGTCCCACAGTTGCGGAGTCTGATTTTAGCCCAGTGGCTACACCATGATGAAAGTGCAATTCATTTGAACAGATGGCCATAACCGCGACAGAAAAGTTGGATTCGTCCGCCTCATGGTGTGCAATAACACCCTCGCCAGAACATCCACACAGTGGTACGCCACCTGTGGTTTGGCGCACAGCACCGATAAGGGCAGATTGGTTGTACCCCACTGAGGCAAATACAAAGGTAAAATCGGGTTTTTGGGTGATACCTGCTGCTTGCATAGCCTGTTGGGCCGCTTCCTGCCCAGCTATGTTTGGGTTGCGATGATGACTAATGCCTACTCCGGCTTGGGTTCCTCCCATGGAACACCTCACTTTCTTCTTTCATACAAAAGGTGTACACAAAGCGTGCAATGTATACAAAGCATGCACCATGTGTGATACTAACATAGTATTCTAGCATGATTATGCGTTTTGTGGATTGGTTGTCGTGGTCTATGTGGTCTATGTGGTCTATGTCGCTATCTTGCCAGAGCCATGGGAAAATGCTAGAATGGTATCACAACTCCTTCATTTTAATGTGCCGACCGTGCAACCCACCCCATCGCCTGTTTGGGCAGGGTGGGTTCTTTTTTGTACAAGATGACGAAACGTGGTTGATGAACCGAAGATGACCCATACTGCTGCTGTGCAGCAACACGTTGTGGCGCGTGTTATGCTAGGGGTAGCACTGATTTGTGCTCCTCTCCTAGCTTGGTTTATGTATCAGTTGCCGCGTGCCGCTTCATACACGATGGAAGCTCCAGCGGTTATGCTGCCACATAGTGGTCTCTATGAGCCAGAATATCTAGCGGGTTGGCCACAACCCTACCGTTGGACTGACGGGCAAGCGACAGTTCATATGCCAAACCCCGGTGGGCATGTCATCGTGCATAGCGTCATGTCCGGTGGACCGGGGCGGAGTGTGCCAGTGCGTGTGCAAGCTGCAACGGTAACGCTCTCGTTTGTATTGCCCGCAGAGCTACGCACCTATGCGCTATTGCTGCCGCCAACGTCTGGGCAACGATTCGCACTGGCATTTCAGACACCAACGATACACGCCGATGGGCGCACACTTGGCATCATGCTGAGCACGATACGTGTGTCGGGTGGTGGCGCAGGGCCGTGGCGCGTAGTGCTTGCCCTCCTTGTAGCCACGATTTCTGCCTATGCCTTGCTTCGGGGTATGCTATCGCCACTGTGGAGTGCTGCGGTATGTATTGCACTGCAAACGGTGGTGTTACTCTGGCAAGAGGCAGGTGGTTGGCGTTATGCTCTCTTAGAGCCAATGCTATGGCTTGCCGCCGGTGCAAGCCTTGTTGCAGTTGTAGGAGAGCGGCGCAGTATTGAACGGGTAGGAGGTATTGAACCGCCAAGACGCCAAGAACATCAAGATACCAATACAAAAACATCCCCACCCGTGACAGGCATCAAACAGTGGCATGTGCTCATCGTGCTCTTTGCGTTGGCGTTGTGCATACGTCTTCCATGGCTCACTGCCACAGACCCGGTAGGAGATTTGGAGTTGGCAGCACGGCGTATGGGCTTCTTGTATCACGATGGGCTGCACGGGGCATATACATATGATGGAGATTATCTCCCTTTGCGCCTATACCTCTTGTATGGGTTGAGTCAACTTGTCATACCCCTTGGGGGGTGGTTTCATGCCCCACTGTCAACAGTAACGCTACTGCTCATCAAGTTGCCGGGCTTGCTAGCCGACTTGGCCACAGTGGCTCTTATCTATGGCTGGAGCTTGCGCTGGCAGCCAATACCACGTGCTGCAGCACTCGCAGCGTTGTATGCCCTATCTCCGCCAGTGTGGATAAACGTCGCGTGGTGGGGGCAGGTAGATGCGTTGCTTATGCTGCCACTCATTGGCATGGTGGTGCTGTTTGACAAGGCAGAAGGGCGCTGGAGTTGGCTCTGTTGGACAGTAGCATTGCTCATAAAGCCACAAGCTATTGTGTTTGCGCCCTTGCTCTACATGACAACGCTGTGTTTGTATGGCAGACGTGGGTTTGTGCAAGGGGCTTTCTTATCCGCAGTGCTTTGTAGTATGACGTGGGTGCCGCTGGTGCTGGCTGAGCAGGGGCCAGGGTTGCTGCAAGCCTATGTTGGGTCTGTCGGGCGCTTTCCCAAGGTGAGCATTGGGGCATACAATCTTTGGCATGTGCTTACCCTAGGCCGTGGTGGCAATGATGATGTATTGCTGTTGGGCATGTTGAGCTATCGCATGATTGGGCTTGTGCTGGTGGCTAGTGCTGCACTTGTTGCCTCGTGGTCGTTGTGGCGCTGCAGCAATGAGGTGATGCGAGTTCGGGCAGCTATTGTGCTGGCGCTTGCGTTTTTTGTATTGCCAACACAAATCCATGAACGATATTTGTTCTTATCGTTCGCTTTTGTTGCCTTGGCGCTAGCTAGTGATGCACGCCTAGCAATACCCTACAGCGTGTTGGTTGGCACGGCTACGCTGAATATTCTAGGCACACTAGATAGCTTTGTGCCTGTAGCTTATAGAGCTATTGTCTCGTCGCCACTGCCCATGGTGTGTGCCGTCGGCAATGTGGCTGTGTTGGTATTTTTCGTTGGCTATCTGTTTTCGGAGACGACAACACAAAGGTTGCAATTTTAGGGTATACTATCTCACTATAAATAGTATATGGTACCTTGAATAGTTTTCTGGAGAATAGCAATGCCTGCTAAAGAGAAAAAAGGACCTGGCATCGTGCCAAGCTTGCTTGGGCTCGTCGTTGGGGCACCACTTACGGCATCGTTGGGTTGGATAGCATACAGCAATGTGTTTATTTCGCACGCCATGTCATTGCCGCCGGCTGTATCTGGTACACGGCATACCTACAATAAGCGAGCTGGACGGCTCAATTATTATGTTGGTGGGCCGCAGACTGATTCGCCACCATTGTTGCTTATTCACAGCATCAATGCTGCGGCTTCATCATATGAGATGCGACCAATGTTTGAACACTATCGCTGCACCCGTCGGGTCTATTCGGTAGATCTGCCTGGCTTTGGCTTTTCAGACCGTTTAGCACGCGAATATACGCCTAGGCTCTATGCCGATGCTGTGTTGGATATGTTGGATGTGATAACGGAGGATGGCTGGACTGGGCCGGTAGATGCAGTAGCGCTTTCGCTTGGATGCGAATTTCTGGCCCGAGCGGCCAGCGACCGTTTTGAACGGTTTCGCACCTTGGCATTCATTTCACCCACAGGTTTTTATGGCAATGAAACATTTTATGGTGAACCTGAAAGTACCCGTGCAAACCTGACGGCCTATAAGATTTTTACGTTCCCCGTATGGAGCAGAGCTTTCTTTGATTTGCTCAATACCAAACCAAGCCAACTGTATTTTTTGAAGAAATCGTTTAGCTCCGACGATGCTGTTGACCCGGGGTTGCGAGCTTATGACCATCTCGCAGCACATCAACCGGGTGGGCGGCATGCGCCCTATTATTTTGTGTCGGGTATGCTCTTTAGTGCGGATATAGACCGCATCTACGACTCGCTTTCTATGCCAGTTTGGTTTGCCTATGGCTCCAATGACCGGTTCCGTAAGCCCAACCCCGACAAAACCCATGCCCGCAAGAACTGGACGACACACGCGTTCCCAACAGGTGGGTTGCCCCACTTTGAACAAACGGGACAGTTTTGTGCGGCCTATGATGCTTTTTTGGAGTTACATACGTGAAGTTATGAACACTGTTTGGGAGTTGTTGAAAGAAACTATCTCTGAATGGAATGAAGACAAAGCGCCAATGCTAGCAGCAGCATTGGCGTTCTATACCATTCTGTCATTATCTCCTTTGCTCGTCATTGTCATCGCTATTGCCGGGTTGATCTTTGGTGAATCGGCCGCCCAAGAAGAACTCATCGGGCAAATTCGTGACTTTATGGGAGCTGATATGGCCCATTCTATTCAGGGCTTTATACAACGTTCTAGCAAACCGAGCGGCAATATTATTGCTATGGTTATTGGTATTGTCACGCTGGTACTTGGTTCATCGTTGGTCTTCAAGCAAATGAAAGATGCGCTTAATGTTATTTGGAATGTGCCTGCAAACATCAGTCGTGGCGTCAAGGGCATGGTGCTCGATAGGCTTGTTGCGTTCTTGATGGTTGTGGGAGCAGGGGGGCTGTTGTTTCTCTCACTGCTTGCCAATGCTGTGTTGACAGGCTTAAGTGCATCTTTGAATGAAGCTATACCCGACTCGGTGAATATTTGGCACTATGTCAATAGTATCATCTCTCTCGGGTTGATAACCGTCATTTTTGCGATTATCTTTAAGGTGTTGCCCGATGTGCGTGTTCGTTGGCGCGATGTATGGGTTGGAGCTGCCGTTACATCGGTGTTGTTCAACATCAGCAAATTCTTAATTGGCCTCTATTTGGGACATAGCAGTTTGAGCTCTACCTATGGGGCAGCAGGTTCATTGGTGCTTATTCTGCTCTGGGTCTACTATGCAGCCCAGATAGTCCTTTTTGGGGCTGAGTTTACACAAGTCTATACCCGCACGTTTGGTGCTGAGACAGTACTTCGTTCAGATACAAAAGAAGCAGCATAATCGCAAAGAAATAAAGAACGAGTGTGCAGTCTTTGCGTCTTTGCGCGAGGTCTTACTGAAAAAAGAAAGACATAAGGAAAGTGAGAAATCTGTATGTTAGAACCCAATACGCTCGTTCATAGCCGCTACCTTGTTATGCGTTGTATGTGTCGTAGTGTTGTGGAGGAAGTGTACGAGGCTATTGACCAACACCTTCGTGTTCCGGTTATATTGAACCGTTTTATTGCGAGCAATGCTATGGATGCACAAGAAACACAACGCTTGTATGATTCTATGGAACGTGAAGCGCCACTGCTTGCCTCGCTACACTATGCTGGTTTGCCAACAATACGAGACCATTTTACGGTTACAGCAGGACAATTTCTGGTCATCGAGGCGTTATCTGGTATTCATCTCACAACGTTACTTGCCCAACGTGGCTCATCGTTCGCACTCCACGATGTTTTGCATTGGGCCGAGCAGGTCCTTGATATACTCCAGTATCTCCATGGGCATAAGCCGCCTGTGCTCCACCGCGCTCTTTCTCCGGCTACGATGCGGTTGCAGGCAAACGAGCAAACTATCATGCTTGATATACGTGCAACCTCTTGGTATGGTATGAGATCATTGTCTTTTTCTTCCTATGAACAGCACTATATGCCTTTGGAATATACCACGCAGGAGCATGTTGAAGACCCACGCTGTGATTTGTATAGTTTGGCAGCAACACTCTATCACTTGCTCACCAATGCCTTGCCAGTGAAGGCATTACTACGGGCAGCACTTATAGTACAAGGGCAGCCAGACCCGCTGCGCCCAGTGCGAGACTTGAACCCACAGATACCAGTTGCGCTAAACACCGTGTTAATACAGGCACTATCGCTTCGTGCCGATGAACGACCAGCCAATGCCGCTGCAATGCACCATGCCTTTGCAGCAGCAACACAAGAACTGGAATCTGCTGAACATGAGCGCACCGAAACGCCTCCTGTTATCATATCTGCACCGATGACGCAACAATCTTTTTTGGGCAAAGGTATGCCCCGCAGTGTGGTATGGTCTCCCAATGGCACGTTCATTGTTGTTGCTTCATCGGTAGGCTTTTGCTTGTATGATGCCCAAACCTATGCAGAGATACGGTTTGTTGAGCAGGCTGGTGGTGTCTACGATGCTGCATTCTCACCCGATGGGCAGATATTGGCCACTGGTGCTGGAGATTACACCGTGAATCTGTGGCATGTCTATGATGGCGAGTTGGTGCAAACATTGCATGGGCATACAGCGGGAGAAATCAGCGTGGCCTTTTCGCCCGATGGGAAGACGCTTGTTTCAGGTTCAGCCGACCATACGCTCAAGGCATGGCATGTAGCCGATGGTACGCTGTTGTATTCGCAGCATGCGCACGATTCCTATGTATCGAGTGTGGCTTTTTCACCCGATGGGGCAATTGTTGCCTCATGTTCTGGCGACCATACGGTAAAGCTGTGGCGTGCCGGAGATGGGGTGTTGCTCTATGTGCTACGCGACCATACGGCATTGGTGACAAGTGTCTCCTTTTCGCTTGATGGCACGATGCTTGCATCTGGTTCGGCAGATGGCATGATAAAGCTGTGGCGTGTGGCCGATGGCACCTTACTGCGCACGATGCCCGAATATATGGGCTATGTAGATAGCGTGGCGTTTGCGCCTACTGGTCTAGCGCTTGCTTCGGGTGCTGCCGACGGCACAGTGAAGTTGTGGCGCGTGGATGATGGCGTGCTCTTGCAGACGATACAAGAATATATGGGGCATGTAGATAGTGTGGCGTTTTCTCCCGATGGGCAGAATTTGGCTTCTGTATCAAGCGATATGACGGTCAAAGTGTGGAATGTCAACGATGGCACCTTGCTACAAACGTTGCGCGGGTATACATGGGCGGTAAATAGCATTGCCTTTTCTCCCGATGGACAGACGATAGCTTCGGGGTCGGGCGATGCAACTGTCAAGCTGTGGAATGTTGGCGATGGCGCATTGCTACAGACGATTGAGGGGCATATAGATTGGGTAAACGGCGTTATGTTTTCTCCTGATGGGGAAACGCTGATTTCGGGGTCTGGCGATAAGTCTTTGAACATTTGGCGTGTGGCCGATGGCACGTTGCTGCGCACGCTTGAGGGGCATACGGCATGGGTTTCTAGCGTCGCGTTTTCTCCTGATGGGCAAACGATTGCTTCGGGGTCGGGCGATGCAACGGTGAAATTGTGGCGTATGGATGATGGCACATTGCTGCATACCTTGCAGCGATATATGTTAGCCGTGTTGGATGTAACATTCTCACCCGATGGGCAGGTAGTTGCTTCATCTTCTGGCGATAGAACAGTTAAGCTTTGGCGTGTGCAAGATGGTGCGTTGATACAAACCCTCCAAGGGCATACTGAAGGGGTTGCAAGTGTGGCATTTTCTCCCGATGGGCAAACCCTTGTTTCTGGGGGGCGCGATAAAACTGTGCGCTTGTGGCGTGTGCAAGATGGGGTATTGATGCGTGTGCTTGAAGCGCATATGGATTGGGTGCATAGTGTTGCGTTTGCTTCCGATGGGCAAATCTTTACCTCGGCTTCCGGGGATAGAACGATAAAGGTATGGCGAGCCAGCGATGGAACATTGCTGCAAACGTTGGAAGGGCATACCGATTTTGTCTCGAGTATGGCATTTTCTCCCGATGCGAAAACATTGGCTTCTGGCTCCCGCGATGGCACAGTGCGCTTATGGGGCAGGACAGGGTGACTATCATGCCCGGTATGCGTGTGATCTGCGGTAAAAAGTGGTGCCTGAGCGTGTCGAAGGCACCGCTTTTCATTAGTCACGAATAGCAACAACACATACACGAATGAAAACACGCAGGTGCAACAGCAATTAGCCTCTGCCAAAGAGCAACTCCGGCGCTATACACACGCGCCGAGTCCCCCGTTTGGGAAGAACACGACAGAGTTGAAACGTGTCGCCCTCGTCTATGCCGGGTGGGAACTGATCAAGATGGAAGAAGTGTAGGAGCGGTAGAGTGGCAATGTGGAAAGCATAGAGACGTTACGTGCAACGTCTCTACAAGCTCCCACATTTTTTACGAGGCTCTCGTATCCTACAGGGCCTTTTGGCTCCCATATTGCACCGCAAGGTCGCCCAAGTGCGAGGCATCGCTTAGGCTAATAAGGTAGGACATTTCAGCACCATAGTCTATGGTGCTGATGCTCCCATTCGTCAACCAGATGCGGTTGATATTGTCCATGTTCATATCCAACACATCCGCCACCAATATTTTAATGACGACATCGTGCGTGCAGACGATGATAGTCTGGTCTTTATGATTTGCAAGTACCCGTTCCTTGAACTCAACCGTGCGCTTCAAAACATTACTAAAGCTTTCACCACCGGGCATGTGTGAACGCATCGGGTGAATACGCCACTCTCGCAACCCTTCGGCATACGTGGCATTCACTTCATCGGCATATTTGCCCTGCCATTCCCCATGGTGTATCTCCATAAGGGCCGGGTCTTCATGCTTTGGCACATTGGGGTGTTCATTTGCAATACTATTGGCCGTGTGCGCACACCGCTGGAGTGGGCTAGTGTAGATACAATCAACCTGTTCGTTGCGCAACCGTTCAGCCAACTTACGGGCTTGTTCTATCCCAAGTTCTGAAAGTGGTGCATCAAGCTGCCCTTGGTAGCGGTGTATCCGGTTCCACTCGCTTTCGCCATGACGGACGATGATTATTCGCATGTACAAAACCTTTCTCTTTTTGGTTATCTCTTTGTGGGTTGGGTCAAACTGGATTGGGTTGTTGCCACAATACTATGATTATACCCGATGCAGCACATTTTACTATCATCATCCATGACACATATTCATAGTTGGCAAAACATGGTATGATTGCACCTTGTTGGAAACACAAAGAAAAGGGAGAAGAACATTTTGCAAGATACAACACCCAATCATACCAATAATGACCGCATATTCACGCTGTTGCAGGATTTGCTTGAGATACCAGGTCCCTCTGGGCAAGAAGAAGCGGTACGTGTGTGGTTGCGCAACCACTGGCGCAACCGTATGAAAGAATGGATTGAGGACCCTGTGGGCAATATTGTCTGTCGTGTTGGTGGAAGTGGCCCCAAACTCCTCATTGTTTCGCATATGGATGAAATCGGCTTTGTGGTACGCTATATAACCCCGCAAGGCTTTCTTGTGCTCGACCCAGCCCAAGGAGACCGTAACTCTTCGCCAGAACGTCGCTATGCTATTGGGCAGATTGCCCAAGTGGTTGGGCGCACTGGAGTTGTTGCTGAAGGGGTATTTACGGCAGCCAGTGGGCATACCCTGAGCGCTGCCCACGAACGGACTCCGTTGCACTTCAATGAAATGCTTGTTGACCTTGGGGCCAAAAACTACCGCGAGGTGGAGCAGCTAGGCGTCTATATTGGTGCAGGCGTCATTTGGTATAGGCCTACACAGCGCATTGGGCAACGTATTATCGGTAAGGCTATGGATGATCGCATGCTGTTGGCTATCATGACGCTTATGCTTGATGATATAGACATCAATGCTCTTTCATATGAGTTGTGGTTTGCCGCAACCGTACAAGAGGAGAACGGTGTTCATGGAGCCAAAGCCTTGGCGCACACGATACACGTTGACCAAGCCATTGCTCTCGATGTTGGAATCGTTGGAGATATTCCCACGGTTGGTGCGCGTGAATATCCCATTATGCTGAGTGGCGGGCCTACACTTGTCCATAAAGATAGCTATGTTCATTATGATGAGCGTATGATTTGGCAATTAGCCGATGTTGCCTTGGCTAATCAAATTCCATTTCAACATGGAGTATATAGTAGCTATGGCTCCGATGCCATTGCGTTTATAGACCATGGCACTCCGGCTGTGCTTATTGGTGTGCCAACCCGGTATACCCATACGGCATTTGAAATGGTGGAAGAGAGCGATATAACAAACACAGTGAACTTGTTGAAGGCTTTTGCAACACGCACACAATAGGACTCTGTTAATGACAAGAGCCTGTATGAAAACGTTGGGGTTTGCGGCCGCAAGCCCCAACTAGCTCACCAATAAGGGTTTATTGATCGGGACAGCTAGGATAAATGCGCTATCTGTGTCTATCCGTCAGGTAGTTTTATCCCAAAGCACGTACCTCATCAACAGAAAGTCCGGTATAGGTAGCCACAGCTGCCGGCTCTACCCCATCATCAATCGTAAGATATAGATTTGGATCTGCATTGTAACTCCCGGTAGTATCATCTTTCTGTATCTCGTTAATAACTGTAGGTTATGAAGTAGGGAACTTTTTGTTATGTATAAGCATATTACTCATAGTAGGGGGGGCAATGGTTTTCGTATGGAGTTACGACATTTGCGATATTTTGAGGCAGTGGCACGCCACTCGCATGTCACTCGCGCTGCAGAAGAGCTGCACATAGCTCAGCCAGCGCTTAGCAAACAAGTAAGCCAATTGGAACAAGAGCTGGGCGTTGCATTGTTTGACCGTGTCGGGCGCAACGTGCGCCTAACCGAAGCTGGCGAAGCATTGCTGCCCCATGCGCGTTCAGTCATGTCCCAAATTCAAGCAGCCAAAGCAGAAATGGCTGAACGGGTAGGGTTGCGAAGTGGCCGTGCAAGCGTTGGCACACCACCCACAGTAGGCACACAGCTTCTACCCCAAGCGCTTGCTGCTTTCAATAAGGAATACCCCGGCATTGAGCTACGGCTCCATGAGTCCGGCATCCAAACATTGTTAGATTTGCTTGAAGCCGGCATGTCTGACATGGCGATTGTTACGCTACCTGTTGAAGACCCGGCTTTGACGGTGGTGCCGCTCTTTAGTGAAGAGCTGGTTGTGGCAGTAGGGCAAGACCACCGGTTTGCCTATCGTACCAATGTAACGTTGCAAGAATTGAGTGAAGACCCATGGCTTTTGTCGCCAGATAACTATGAACTACGCGAAGCTACTATTGAAGCTTGCCGCCAAGCTGGGTTTACGCCCAATGTTGTTTTAGATGGTGGTGAAATGGATACCCTTTTGCGCCTCGTAGTTGCCGGCCTGGGCATAACACTGCTGCCAAGCCTAGCGGTGCAAGATGGGTGTTGTGGTGGTGTCACCGTGCTTGCCGTGAGCGACCAGCAATTGAATCGTTCCCTAGGGCTTGTATGGCGTGGCGACCGTGCTGCATCGCCAGCAGCCCGTGCTTTGCGGCAATTTCTCGTAGACCATCTGCTTGAAGAAGACCCTTGGTTGCCGCAGGGTACACGAAAAAACAAACTCTATCCTGAAAAGAAAAGGGTAGCGTAGCAACATTATTACACACAACAGAGTATTTGCGACAGGCATCATAACCAGATGTAGTATCTGGTTTTGTCTCTCCTAGCCTGCCATGTCGTATGAAAAGGCCCTTGCCCAAAATTGCGGCAAGCGAAATCTGTGCCCACCTACATTATTTTCATATTAGAACAAAAATGCTTTTTGGTGCCTATTCTGCCTATTCCGCATGTTCCAAGCGACTAAAGTCTGCCAGCAACCGTTTTTCGCCGCGTTCGCCAAAGCTCACCGTTACTTCCTCTTCTCCTTGTGGCAAAAGTTTGCTATTCATCACCACGCCTTCGCCATATACATTGTGCCGTACATGTTGACCGGGTAAGAAGCGTAGTTTTCCGGCTCTTGTGTCCCCTTTTTGGCGCGTGCTCGCACGTTGCTTTTTGATTGTTGTGCCACGTTTGCTAGCAGATTCGCCCGGCATGGTAGTAGGTGGTGGTGTCGGTGTCGGAGTGGGCACAGGTCGGGGTAATTCAGGTTTTGGCAGTTTTGGCTCCTCCGTGCTAGGCTGCTCATGTTTCACGCGCACAATCGGTGCATGTGGGTCTCGCAACGTGCTCCGCTCAGTCACCATACTGTTTTGTGGCAATGGAACTGTTTTTTGACGCATGGTGCGGTTGATAAGGGCGGGGGGAATATGCTCCAGAAAGCGTGAAACTTCGGTATGCTCAGACCGCCCATAGGTCATACGACGAAATGCATACAACAGATAGAGGCGCTCCTTGGCACGTGTCACCCCCACATAAAACAATCGCCGCTCTTCATCAACCGTCTCGCGCATATCCATAGAACGGCTATGTGGCAATAGCCCCTCTTCAAGCCCTATCAGGAACACAACCGGATATTCCAACCCTTTCGCCTGATGCAAGGTAATACACGTAACAGCATCAGCATCATCTTCTTGGCGGTCTGAGTCTGCAACGAGCGCTACCTCTTCCAAAAAAGTCGCTAGTTGCGATTCGCGTGGTAGCCACCCATATTCACTGGCTACGCTATAGAGTTCCAACACATTGCGCCAGCGCTCATCGGCCTCTTCCTTCCCATATTCGTTTACAAGCGCATCATGGAATTGGAGACGATCCAGTAGCATATCAAGCAGCGAAGTTAAGTCAAGTTGCATACTTGCCTGCATAAAATCCTCAATGCGGTGCAAAAAGCCAAGCAAGCCCTCACGGATGGCGTTGCTGAGTTTGGGGCGCGGTGGTAGAGATTCCTGTGCCGACGCACGCGGGGCAGATTCGTTGTCGGGGTCGAGCAACCGGAGTGCTTGATAGAGAGAAACGCCCATTTCAGATGCCCACAGCCCAACCACACTAATAGTACGCTTGCCTATGCCCTGCACGTCGCCCATGATACGTTCCATGCTCACACCATCGGCAGGGTTGGCTATGATGCGCAGGTAGGCGAGTATGTCCTTGATTTCTTTGCGTTCATAGAAGCGAATGCCGCCGACAACCCGGTAGCGTAGGTTGTGCGTCATGAATGCTTCTTCAAGGACACGGCTTTGGGCATTGGTGCGATACATCACTGCACAATCACTCAACGAGTAACCATCGTTGCGGTGCAGGTAGGCAATTTCATCTGCGACCAGCCTTGCTTCATCGCGTTGGTCATAACCCTCCCACAACGATACCGTTGCCCCTACACCCTTGTCGGTCCAGAGCGATTTTTGATATTGGCTCTGTTTGCTTTTTTGATTGACTATGGCTTGGGCAACATCGAGAATGGCTTGCGTGCTACGGTAGTTTTGCTCGAGCTTACATACTTGGGCATCGGGGTAGTCGGTATGAAAGTTGAGAATGTTGCGCACATCGGCTCCACGCCAAGCATAAATGCTCTGGTCATCGTCGCCCACGACAAACAAGTTGCGTTTGTGTTTGGCTAGTTGGCGCACAAGGGTATATTGGGCATGGTTGGTATCTTGATATTCGTCTACCAGCAAATAGGTATAGCGGTTATGGTAACGCTCCAGTATATCAGGGTGTTCGTTGAACAAGCGCACGGTTTCGCCAAGTAAATCGTCAAAGTCAAGCGCATTGTAGTCTCGCAACAGTTTTTGGTAGGCTTCATAGCAACGGGCGACTATTTGTTCTTTGAAGCTTTGTTTGAAGCGTTCGCCATCGCTTGCAAAGTCGAGGGGGCTAATCAATTCATTCTTTGCACTTGAGATGTGGCTCAACATGCTACGCGGGGTATACTGCTTTTCGCTCAGGTTGAGCTCGCGGAGAACGTGCCCAATAAGACGCACCTGGTCCTCTGAGTCATAAATGACAAAATCGCTTTTGCGCCCTAAAAACACAATATCGCGCCGAAGAAAGCGGGCGCAGAGGCTGTGGAATGTACCAATCGTCAAAGCTCTAGCCAAATCGGTGCCAACAAGTGCGGTAAGACGTTCCTTCATTTCACGGGCCGCTTTGTTGGTAAACGTAACGGCTAGGATAGTATGCGGGTCTACGCCCTTTTCTTCTATCAAGTAGGCCACGCGATAGGTGAGCACACGAGTTTTGCCACTGCCCGGCCCTGCAAGCACCAATACGGGGCCGTCAAGCGCTTGCACGGCCTGTTGTTGGGCTTGGTTTAGCTGTTCTAAGAGTGGGGATGTCATATGTGCTTACCCCCGAAGCCGTACTACAAGCCGCTCGGCTTCCCATGTCGCCTTAATAGCATTCGTGCCACGCAAACCATGCGGCAGGAGCACATGCCGTCGAAAGGGACCTATCCCTACAATCAACTCATCATTACTCAGCGTCAAATGGAGTGCTTCGCGTGGTGCTCCCATAAGGTCTATCGCCAAAAACGGTTCTTCTCCACTATCATGCGTGGTGATGGGGCGCTGCACATGTCCCATCTCAATAGGTCCCGTTGCATGCCCATCGTATAGTGCTTGCCCCAATTGCCGCACATTATCAATGCCTGCCACATCGCCCCGGATGGCATAGCGCAATATGGGGCGCGGCGACCATGCTTGCTCGGCCTGAAATACAATCTTGCGCTGATATGCCCCGATAGCCGCTACATCCGTATCGGCGGTTTGAACTGGCAGCAATGGTCCAGCAACCAGTGCATCCACTGCCAGCCCATGGAGCTGTAATGCAGGTATCGCCAAGTGTGCATGCTGCAATGCGGCAGCATCAGGAGCCATAACATAGCGGGCTGTCGTATGGCATACATTGATGGTAGCATCACGCAAACGCTCAAAACGAACCCGTATGTTTTGCACATACTCAGGCCACTCGAACGGCAATATGAGGGTAGGTACGAGGGAGTTGGCTACTGATTCGGTGCTACGGCCAGGATCACGGTCTAGCCCAAAGAGCAAGCGTACCAACCACCGCAAGCTATCGGGCAGGCCAAATACGCGCAACAGCCTACTCACTGGGCCAATGTCTACTACAACAACCTCATATGCTACGGCTACCTCTTTGTAGAGATGGACTAACCCAAGCAGCACATCAATTCCCGGCATTACGGGCAACTCATCACTGCTTACCCTGTTGAAGCCTCCTGGTAAACGTGGGCGTAGTTTCTCTAGGTACATATCCATGCTATCCAACACATTGAAGGCCCAAGCATCCATATTTGGTGCAATAGAGGTGGGCGTGTCGGATATAGGCGTATCAAAAAGCGCATGGAAACTATGTAACGGGCCAATGCTGGCCAACAATGTGCGTTTGCCTGCTGCTGCTACGACACTAGCCGTTGCTGCTGCCGCAAGCGCTACATCATTGCCACTGCCAGTGAAGAGGATAGATGTACATGCATCTCCTACATCCCGTCTCGCTATATCTATGTTCACGCCCATTCATGCTCCATTCGCGTCAACTCTTCAGCCACCACTTTCTCATCCAACTTTTTGAATAGCGGCTGTGGTTCACGCAACACTTGGCCCACTGGCAAGGTTGTAGGCTCCCATGAACCAATCCATTTGGTATAATCTCCCGTAAGCACCCGGTGGCTATTCCCATCATCCTCGGTATATTCCTGAAAATCCAGTGGACCTGCAAGAAAACCGGCATACCCAAGCATCTCATGCAATTGCTGGCTTGTGAAGGGCAAAAATGGCGTCATGAGCACCTTGATATTATCTACACAGCGCAATGCTACATACCAGATAGTCCCTGCACGTGTACGGTCTGATTTCATCACCTTCCATGGCTCTTGGTCACTCAGGTATTGGTTGACACGTGCGGCAATGCTCATCACATCTGACAGTGCAGCTTTGAAGCGCACCTCATCGAGCATGGTACCGATACGCTCAAAACTTTCTTCAACATAGGTGAGTAATGCTTGGTCGTCGGATGTCAACTCGCTGGGCTGCGGTACAGCTCCAAAGTTGCGATATACGTTGGTGAGTGTACGATTGACAAGGTTGCCCCATGTGGCAACCAGTTCATCATTGTTGCGCCGCACAAACTCAGACCATGTGAAATCGGAGTCTTGATTTTCTGGCCCCGCAATGGTCAAAAAATAGCGCAACGGGTCTGCATCATAGCGACTCAAAAAATCATTTACATAGATGGCAATACCTCGGCTACTGCTAAACTTGCGCCCCTCCATGGTGAGGAACTCACTACTGACAATATTGTTCGGCAGCAAAAGCGGTGTACCAGAGCCACCGGCTGTTGTACCACCATTGCTATACCCCATCAATATAGATGGCCAGATAATGCTGTGGAAGACGATATTGTCTTTGCCCATGAAGTAGTAATGGCGTGCATCTGGGTTTTGCCACCAATCGCGCCATGCATCTGGTGTGCCCCGATTGTGCGCCCATTCGACGCTGGCCGAAAGATACCCTATGACGGCATCAAACCACACATAAATGCGCTTATCAAAACGGTTTTCGTATTCTGGTAGGGGAATGGGAACGCCCCAATCTAAATCGCGGGTGATGGGGCGTGGGCGCACATCTTCGAGCAGATTCAGCGAAAAACTGCGCACATTTGGACGCCAATGCTTTTGGTTGCCAATCCATGCACCAAGTTTCTCAGCAAATGCGGGAAGGTCTAAGAAAAAATGCTCTGTCTCCTTGAAAATGGGTTTGCTGCCATCAACCTTAGAACGTGGGTTCACCAAGTCCATTGGCTCAAGTTGGTTGCCACAATTGTCGCACTGGTCGCCACGTGCCTCATCATAGCCACAAAGAGGGCATGTCCCTTCAATATAGCGGTCTGGCAATGTACGCCCTGTGCTTTCAGAAAATGCACCAATGGCATCTTTGCGCACAATGGTGCCTTTCTCATAGAGCGTTTTGAAAAGGTCTTGCACAATGCGATAATGATTACGTGTGGTAGTACGAGTAAAGGTGTCGTAGCTCAACCCGAGGTGATACAAGTCATTCCCTATGATGTGGTTGTAGCGGTCGGCCAACACCTTTGGCGAAACCCCTTCACGGTCTGCTGCAAGCGTTATCGGCGTGCCATGCTCATCGGTACCGCTCACCATGAGCACATCATTTCCCTTTAGGCGCTGATAGCGGGCAAAAATATCTGCTGGCACACCAAAGCCTGCAACATGCCCAAGATGACGTGGCCCATTGGCATAGGGCCATGCAACTGCCACAAGAATCCGTTTTCCCATTGTTTCCAATCCCTTCAATTGCTGTTCGCATACCAACAAGAGGAGTACGCAAACGACACTATTTCCCATACCCGTAGGATTTTGACGCACCTTCAAAACCAATTCCTATCATGATGGTAGCAGAAAACGCAAAAAGACACAAATCTTACAACCTTGCTGTTTCCACTGTTTTTTTGCTTGCAAAGAACGCAAAAATAGCATACGATATAGAGATAGAATGTAAAGCACAATGATAACACTACCTTTCAATAGAAACTGTACAGAAAGGATAGAAACCATAATGAGGTTGCTTCTCATACTAGCCCGAGTCATACTTGTGTTACTTGTTACTGGTGGTGGAAGCGTTTTTCTCTTTCGCAAAAAGAAGGGCTCCGACGAAGACTTGCCCGATATAGGGGAACCTGTTGACTATACCGTCCCTGAAGATGACGATGATGAGGATGATGACGAAGATGAATCAGGCGGGCTTCCTCTGCCGGCCAAAATTGCCATAGGGTGTGTTCCACTGCTCCTTATTGGTCTCATAGCAATAGGCTTTTTTGTGGTCAAGCCTATGCTCACTGGGGGGGATGACCAAGGTGAAGAACAACAAGCACAACAGCAACAACAACCAACTGGTTCTATTACCATTGACAAGGCTATTCTTGCAAGTGAAGATAGCATCCGTGTAGAAGGGAAAACCACTGAACTTGACCCCAACACTGAGCTCAAGGTTGACCTCGTGGTTGGTGGTGAGCCATTTGAATGGTTCCCACCCGATGTAGAGCGCCCGAAAGTCAACGATAACCGTTTTGAAGCACGCCTCGAAAAAGCATCAGATACCCCCAACCCAACAGCAGGCATGACCTATTCAGTGCGGCTAACGGCTATACTGGCCGATGGCCCTGGTCCACAAGGAGAAAAAGAACTCGAAATACCAGACATGTACCGGTCTGGCTTCTTGGCTCCCGCGTCCTCCGCCGATGCCGAAGGCGATAGTGGTGAAGAGGAACCACCCGAAGAAAGCGACGAACAACCACCCGAAGAAAGCGACGAACAACCACCCGAAGAAAGCGACGAACAACCACC
>CAZVEN010000012.1:64350-130273 GCA_964626155.1 uncultured Chloroflexaceae bacterium
CGAAGAAGAAGAAGGCGACGAGCCGCCTTCTCCGGTGCCATCTGTCTTTGTTGCACAAGTGACAGGAGCAGGGGGAAATTTGCGCACACAACCCTCTACTGCCGGCAATGAACCTATCAAAACCGTCAATGTACAGGAATCAGTTGAATTGCTCAAGCAAAATCCTAGTGGCGAATGGTTCTACGTAAGGACACAGCAAAATGATGAGGGCTGGATGCATGGCTCTGTGCTGCAGGTAGACCAAGTGGCAACAGAACATTTGCCTGTTGAAGAAGCCGAAACTGCTAGCGACACGGAGCAACCCGAACAGGATGATGAGGAAACCGCACCGGCCGACTCAGACTTGCCAACTGGCACAGTCACTAATGGTGGCAACTTCCGTGAACAGCCAACCATAGAAGATAATGTCATTGGGCAATTGTGTGCAGGAGATAGCATTGTGTTTCTCAAACGTTCTGGTTCATGGTATAACGTGCGTGTTACAAAAACAGTAGCCGATTGCGTCCCCGAACATGTGTCGGTCAACACTGAAGGATGGTTCCATAGTTCATTGCTTTCGCAACCATCATCAACCGTGCCAACAGAATGAGAGAAAACTTGATGAATCCACGTATTATGGGGCAGTCCCTTCGTGAGCTGCCCCTCACCTACCTTGATCTTGAGACAACTGGTCTAGCACCTGCCCAAGGTCATCGCATATGCGAAATAGCTCTTCTGCGTGTGTGTCACCATACCATAGAGTCAAGTTACACGACGCTTATCAATCCGCAACGCCCTATAGACCTCGGCGCATTCGCGGTCAATCGCATTACACCGACTATGCTCCAGCATGCACCGCTCTTCAGTGCCATTGTAGATACTATCACACACATTACCCACGATACGGTGCTTATAGCACACAATGCCCCCTTTGACATTGCGTTTTTGCACAAGGAACTCCATTTACTTGGTTATTCTATGCCCGACAACCCGGTGATAGATACGCTCATCTTAGCTCGTCAACTCATTGGGAATACATCGCATAGCTTGCAAGCATTAGCGAAATATTGGGGAGTACAGACACCAACCCATCGGGCTATGAGCGATGTGATAACGCTACGTGGTATTTTTGCTCATCTGCTAGACCTTATGGATGGGCTAGAAATTAAAACCCTTGAGCAAATTTTGCGCTATCAACGTGGATTGCTACCCGGCGACCCAGAACCAACACCTCCCCCGCTGATAGCCCAAGCGATACAGGAACATCGTTTGTTGCGCATCACCTACCGCTCGCGTAGTAGCCCCAACTCACACCAACGCATCATCCGGCCACTTGAGCTTGCTGTAGCACGCGGAGAACTATTCCTCCGTGCCTACTGTCACATGCGCAAGGATATGCGTTCTTTTGCTATCAAAAAAATAGAGACTATGCGATTGGAAGGAGAATGACATCACTCATGCGTGATGAGCGCTATGATGCATGATGCAATGAAGCCCTATGCAAACTCTTGCCGCCCTATATCGCCACGAAAATGTCGCCCTGCAAAGCGTATCCGTTCTGCGTTAATAACAGCCTTGCCTCGTGCTCCGTTTAGCGTTGCGGCCAGTGCAACTACCGTCAACACGTGTCCGCCTGTGGTAGTGAGCACAACTACGCCACCGGACATTATCGCAGCGCCGCCGAGGGCAGAGGGGTTATAGCGCAACCCTAAAGGGTTGTATGTTTCGTGATGAAAAGACAACACGCCTTCATCCACATCGGCCAACCCTTCAATAGGGGTATCTTTTGGGAAATGATTCGGGTACCCCTGTGCTACTAGGGTAAGCCCAACACTAGACTCGTCGCGCCAGTGCAGTGTGCCAAATTCGCTGAGCCGCTTACGTATACTTGCTTGCAAAATTGACACAAAATCATCTTCAAGACGTGGCAAAACAACTTGGGCTTCAATATCACGCATGGCGCACCGTAGCCCGGTCATGCGTGGTCCACGGTCTGTCACGATGCAGTCTATGCCGATGATGCCTCGGTAGGGCAACTGTTCTTTTTCAAGTGCGCTGATGATAGGCTGCATGAGATGTCGTTGCATATAATCTGTCAATTTGCGTGCATAGAGTGAGGTACTTGTGTGCGCCCCCATGCTAGGTGCCACTGGACCTGTATCGTCTTCATGCAAGCGGTCATAGACTCGCGTTGGCAAAAATGGTAGCACTGTCTCACCATCGGTCAATGCCGATATACATACCCGCTTGCCCGGCAAAAAGCTTTCTATCACGACACCGTCATTACTGCCTATGACTGGACGTGCCTCAAAAAAATCTCGCAATGCTGTCAAAGCAGTGTACCGGTCTTCAAAGACTCCACTGCCCGCCTCTGGGTTGTCAGACTTAACGACCACTGGTAGGGACTGGGCCGCTAGATAGCGTTCGGCTGTCTTCAAACTGGTAAACGTGCGCCCTGGTGCTGTTGGCAAATCATGGCGTAGCAAAAAATCCTTTGCGTAGCATCGGCTTTGCTCAATCTGCGTACTGTTGGCAGGCGGACCACATACCTCTATATGGAGACCAAGCATCTCATCAACAAGACCAGCCCGCAGGGCATCACTGCTGGACGGCACGACGAGGTCAATCTGTTCCTCAAACATCCAGCGTGTTATTTCGGCTGGATTGGTGGGAGAAATATCAACCATCGGTGCAAGTTGCGATGTGCCGCCATTTCCCGGCGCACACAACACTTCTTTCGTCTGGTGGCTATTAAATAGCTTCCACACGAAGGCATGCGCACGCCCATCATCTCCAAGCACCAAGACTTTCATCTCACGTTTCACCTACTTGTTTTCGTGCTGCCATAAGCACATTACGCACTAGAATAGCGTTTGTCACAGGACCTGTTCCACCGGGTACTGGTGTGATTGCACGTGCAAGCTCTACGGCACGTGCAAAGTCTACGTCGCCGACAACTTGTCCATTGTCGAGTACATTGATCCCAAAGTCTACGACAACGACACCCGGTTGCAACATATCGCCGGTTATTAACCCGGCATGTCCTACTGCCACTACCACTACGTCGCATTCGCGCAAGACGCTACCCAAGTCTGGGGTATATTCGTTGCACACGGTTACGGTAGCATTCTCTGTCATCATCAATACGGCCATAGGGTGCCCTACAACGGGGCTACGCCCTACCATGGCTACGCGATGCCCACACAAGTTTATATTGTAGCGTTTCAACAAAGCCATACCACCTGCTGGCGTGTTGGGTACAAGGCCTGGCTGCCCTCGCGCCAACAACCCGGCATTGAATGGGTGAATCCCGTCAACGTCTTTGCGCGGGTCGAGATGCAATATTGCTTCCTCGGCCGAAAGCGGCTTAGGCAACGGCATTTCTATCAATACCCCATGCACGTTTTCGTCTGTACTCAATGCATCAATGGTATCATCAAGTCTTTTTTGCGACACATCACCCGGCAAGCCTGCCAGCGAAAAATCCATCCCCACTTTCCCACACAGCTTGCGGATGCTACGCACATAGCGATCGGATGCCTCATCGCCCTCAACTTGTACTACTGCCAGCTTTGGCGTTATGCTGTGTGTTGCCTTAAACTGCTCTACATCTGCCTGTACTTCCGATTGTATTTCTTTTGCCAGCGCCCGTCCATCAAGAATTGTAGCCGCCATAATCCCGTTTAACGTTTCACTCCCTAGCTATTGACGAATGCGGTTTTGCACGATTTCAACCACACCCCGCGTCTCCTCAGCCAGCCCCACGGTTATATCTTCTACTTGTGCCCGCACATCACACACAAACAACTCGTCATCGAGGCTCGAAAGGTTTATTTCCACATTCAATAGGGCAGATTGCACCGATGATCGTGCTAGAAGAGCTGCCACACCTATATCGCTCACCAGCAAGCGCCCACACGTATGCACGAGTGCGGTACACAGCGGCAGGAGGGACGATGCGTGATGGGCTGTTTTCAGTGGCACTTCGGTTGCTTGGCGCGTTATCTTTTGAATAGCTGCTCGCCGTGTGGCTGCATCTGCATCTGTTGTGCGTGGGAGCTTATATGCGGCCGACAAATGCTCAAATACCTCTATATCTTCTTGTGCAAGCGTTTGCAACTGCATGCGAAATTCTTCTGCTTGTTGTTGCATAACTTGCATCTCTTCTGCATAGTGGTTTTGCTTATTTCTGGCAAGCGTGACAGCGCACACCATGCTTATCAAGCTTGCCGCCATAGCGCCATTGAGCGCAGCAACACTCCCCCCGCCCGGCGTTGGCGCACTTGAAGCCAGCGTATTGAGGAATGTACCAATAGTCTGCTCTTGTAAACTATTTGTCATAGGGTTGCCTGCACTTTCTTTTTTTGCTGTTTCCTTTTGCCCATGGTAGCATCATTGGTAGCTACAATGCCACGGAACCATGTACATACCATTGGTTTCTGCTGGTATCACATGCATGCACAGTATGTCTGATGCTTTGCAATACCTTTAAAACCTTCCAGAGGTGTATGGCATTGAAGGAGAGTTGACACGTAGCTTGTTTGTTCTTTTACCCTTCCCCTCCCTAAAAGAAACATACCAGAAGAAATTGTGTTTGTCAAACAAATTGCTTGCCAACAATCTAGCCTTTTAGTCCCTCTCATGTGCTACCATGGAGCTATCATGCAAGCAGGTTTACACGGTATATAAAGGAGCCCGTCATGACATAAACACAAGCATATATTGCTGTGCCTACCAGTGGGGAAATTATCCTGCCCGCACCCGCGACATTGCAAGCGACTCTGCTGTGTGCTAAGATGAAGCAGAATTGCGTTGTGCATGATACTGTAACCATAAACGAAAAACCTTTGTATCTCTCTGCGTCTTTGCTTCTCTGCGCCTCTGCGTTAAAAATGGTACACAGCTTTTCATAGGGAACATTATGGCATATAGTGATTTTAAGACACTTGATCAGGTAAACCAAGATTTGGGGATTACTATTGAGGCTGGCAATGAGCTGTATTTCCGAATCATCGGTATACGATTACGAATATGAACGTGTAGTTATGAGCATTTCTGAAGCACAAGAATATTTTTCTGAAGAACTAAATACTATTCTTTCAGAGGAGAATCTTGCTTACAACTTCGTCAATGGGCAATTTCAGCGTCGTGGACGGGTACAAACGCAGGTTAATATTCAGCGTGTGGGGTCAATCTTAGCTGACACATCTCTTGCATGAGTGCGTACCCATTTTAACAAAGCACGAAAGTTTTTTAATGAGCGCCCGGAACCTGATGTTGAAAATTGCGTTAAAGAAGCTGTTTGCGCATTAGAAGCAACATTAGAGATTGTTACCAAGAAAAATGTTGGTGGGAATTTTGCTAAAGCTATAAAGCAGATACCAGAGATACCTTCACCTATTGCCGAGGGAATGATTAAACTATACGCCTATCGTGGCGATGGACAAGGCATAGCGCACGCTGCTTCAAAAGGTAGTAAGGTTTCTGAAATTGAGGCTGAATTAGTACTGAGTCTTGCGGCATCCTACATTACCTACTTATATGATTTATTTCCTGAACCAGAAGATGAGATACCTTTTTGAGATGGTGGTTGTGGCTTAACACCATTCAGATACAATACCTGTGATGTATACTGTTATCCGTTCAGAAACATTTGATAAGTGGCTTGCTCAATTGCAAGATGTTAAAGGCAAAGCCCGTATTGTTGCACATATCAGGTCAGCAGAACAAGGCAATCTGGGCGATGTTAAACCTGTTGGTGAGGGTATCAGTGAAATGCGTATCCATTTTGGGCCCGGATATAGAGTGTATTTTATGCAAAAAGAAAGACAGTTGATTTTACTTCTTGTGGGTGGCGATAAATCTTCTCAAAGTCGTGATATTAAAAAAGCTAAAGCATTAGCTGAAATGTTTGAGGAATAGTTCACTATGGAAACCTTTGCACCGTTTGACGCCGTAGACTACTTAGACAGCGAAGAAATGATAGCCGAATATCTCACCGCAGCGCTTGAAGAAGAAAACCCGGCCGTATTCTTGGTAGCCCTAGCCGATGTAGCCAGAGCGCGTGGTATGAATGCCATCGCCCAGAGAGCCGGCATAAGCCGCGAACATCTCTCCAATGCACTCGCTCCCGGCGCAAAACCAGATTACGACACCATTCTAACTGTTCTGCACAGCTTAGGCATGAAGTTTACCGTTACTGCTGCCCATGTTAGAATGACTGAATAGCACTCATAAGATAGACAGTTCCATATCGAAAAAAAGAGATTACCTGTTCCCTTCGACAGGCTCAGGGAACGGCTTATAAACAAAGGAAAGGACCAACCCAAATGACACCCAAAGTGGTCAAAACCGACCAACAATGGCGGCAAGAGCTCACAACAGAGCAATACCAAGTATGCCGCAAAAAGGGCACCGAACGCCCATTCACTGGCGAATATCACAACACCAAAGAATCTGGCATCTACCGCTGCGCCTGCTGCGGAGCCGAACTCTTTAGCTCAGAAACCAAGTATGATTCTGGCACTGGCTGGCCCAGCTTCTGGCAACCGCTGAATGCAGAACATATTGGGACAGAAGAAGACCGTAGCATGTTCATGCACCGCATCGAAGTGCATTGCAGCGTGTGTGGAGCGCACCTAGGGCATGTCTTTGACGATGGACCCGCGCCCACCAATCAGCGCTACTGCATCAACTCCATATCGCTCAAGCTCGACAAGCAGGATGGGTAGGATAGGCCTCTTGTATGGGAGAGTCTTGCCGACCACGAATAGTACACGAATACACGAATAGTGACACCTCTCTGCGTCTTTGCGCCTCTGCGCCTCTGCGTTAAAATCTTTACTCATCATGGAGGGGTACACTATTCGTGGACGGCAGGTATAGCACAATGACAGGCAGGATGCCTGTCCTACGTGCTGTTGGCGTGCTCGCGCTCACCGTGCTCGCCGCGCTCTTGCGTCTCTACCACCTTGGCACACTGCCGGCCGGCTTGCACCACGATGAGGCATCCAACGGCATGCTCGCACTCCAGATACTTCAGGGAAACTACCCCGTCTTCTTTTCAGCATACACTGGGAAAGAAGCCGGCTATATGTACCTCGTTGCCCTATGCATTCGTATGCTTGGGCAAACCATCCTCGCCATACGGCTACCCGCTGCTCTCGCGGGCATAGCGCTTGTGCCTATCACCTTCTTGGTGGGGCGTCGTGTGCTGAACGAACGGGGAGCATGGCTGGCCGCTGGCGCTACCGCATGCGCCCCATGGCTCGTGCATATCAATCGCATCGGCTTCCGTGCCAGCTTGTTGCCACTGTTGTTGACGCTATGGGCATGGCTCCTCCTCCGGGCACTCGATACCAACCGATGGCGCGATTGGCTTGGCGCGGGACTCTTCTTAGGGATTGCTGCCTACACCTACACTGCGTCGCGTTTTGTGCCTGTGCTCATTGTGCTGTTTGTGCTTTATCTGTTGCTGTGGCATGGTGCATTGGTGCGCACATGCTGGCGCGGCTTTGTGGCTATGCTTGCCGTGGCAACCCTGTTAGCAACACGACTCTTTATGCACTATCTGCGCCACCCGGAGGACTGGAGCGAACGCCTAGAGCAAATAGGTGTGTGTGCGCATTGGTTCAGCGGGGAATGCTTTGGGCAGATAGGCACACATGCGGTAGCGACGCTTGGTATGGTCGGCATCCGTGGGGACCCGATAGGCTTTTTCAATTTGCCGGGCGCACCGGCATTGCCCATAGCAGTGGGATGGTTGTTTTACGTAGGGTTGATTATGGCACTACGACGCTGGCGCGAGCCGGCCATGGCGCTTGTGCTGCTCTGGTGGATTGTGCTGGTATTGCCGGGGGTGCTCTCGCGTGACAGTCCCCATTTTCTGCGCACGCTTGGGGCTGCGCCACCAACTATGTTGTTGTGGGCATTGCCACTGGCGGGGTGGAAGCCAAAAGCCCTCCTCGCACGCAGGGGGGAGATGTCCAATTCTTCTTTGAAAGCCGCAGCCTATGCAGCACTGATTGTGCTGATGGCAACACTCAGCGCTTACGACTATTTTGGGCAATGGGCAAACCGCCCAGAATTGTACTATGACTATATGGGCTATGCGACAGAAGCAGCCTATGCGACCAACACGATGCCATCTGATGTAGATATACTCATTTCAGAGGAATACTACCGTCATCCCACCTATCTGTATCTCGCTCCGCGCACGCACGATGCCCACTGGTTCGATGGGCGCTTTAGCTGGCCCATGCCGGCTACGCAACAACAGCGCATCTACATCCTTTCACCTGCCACGCCAACCGATACACGGGTAGATGCCTTTCTTCAGGGGGCGCAGGGGCAAAATAGTGTCAACGCGCATGGGCAATATGCCTACACTGTGCTAGATATGCCCAAGGAGGCGCAGCATGTAGTTGAACCACAGCAACCCCTTGAAGCCACTATTGGGATGTTGAATTTGCGAGGAATAACTACCGCCAAGCATGCGCCTGACGGTAGTTTGTATGTCACCTTGTTTTGGAGTGTAACGCAACGCACTGAACGCGATGTGCGCGTTTTTTTGCACCTTGTGGATGCACAAGGGCATAAGCTATCGCAACACGATGTGATGGGCTACCCTGCGCGTGAATGGCAGCCCGGTGACGATTTTGCTACATTCCATACGCTTACTCTGCCTACACAGCCGGCCAATACGTATCAACTCAAGCTTGGTGTGTATGATATACCTACAGGCGAACGCATGCAACCATTGCTCTCTGACACACTCGACAGAGAAGGTTTCGCGCTCGTTATGGCTGACGGTTCTCTTTTGGTTCCACTGCCTTCTCTACTTGAGTGAGCAAGATGCTACGGCGCATTTCACTGAAAAACCATTCGTTGCTTTGGTTGCCGGTTATCAGACGTACACCACGGTCGTAGGTAAGGTAGTTGTAGGCCCAGTTGGTGAGCACGATGAGACGGTTGCGAAACCCAACAAGGCTGATGAGATGCACGAATAGCCAACCAACCCACGCGGCAAACCCGCTCAATTTGATGCCAAATGATTGCATGACAGCAGCTCGTCGCCCGATGGTAGCCATGCTTCCTTTGTCGAGGTAGCGAAACTTTTTCATGGGTTGCAGGCGCGTTTGGGCGAGGATGTTGCGGGCAGCATGTTTGCCCTGCTGAATGGCTACGGTTGCTACCATGGGGTAGGGTCTATCGGGTTTTTGGAAGCCTTCCAGGTAGGCCATATCACCAATGACGAATACTTCTGGGTGGTCTTTGAGGTTGAGGGTTGGTTCAACTGGTACGCGGAAACCACGTGCTAAGGGGACACCAAGGGCTTCAGCTAGGGGCGATGCCCGCACGCCGGCTGTCCATACAACGGTATCGGCTCCTATGTGGGTGCCATCCTTAAACGTGACCATGCCATCTTCGACAGCTTCTACGGCGGTTTTGAGTTTGACTTCGACGCCCATACGCTCCAGTTGCACTTTCGCATCTTGCTGCAACGATTCAGGGAAGGGACCGAGTAGGTTGCCCATAGCTTCTACGAGCAACACTCGTGCTTCAGTGACATCGAGCATGGGGTAGTCTTTATGCAAGACGTGGCGTATGAGTTCAGCAAAAGCGCCGGCCAGTTCTACGCCAGTGGGCCCGCCACCAACGATGACGAACGTCAACAGCCTAGCCCGACGCATAGGGTTAGTTTCACGCAATGCCTGCTCAAACATGGAGAGAACATGGTTGCGTAAGCGCTCGGCGTCATCAATATCTTTGAGGCTAAATGTGCGCTCTGCAAGGGTTTCATTGCCAAAGTAGTTGTTGGCGCTCCCAGCCGACAAAATGAGGTAGTCATAGGCGATGGGGTTGCCATCGGTGCGAACAATTTTGCGTTCAAAATCAAAGCCACGCGCCTCGGCCATATAAAAACTTGCTGTGCGATAATCTTGCAAGATGGCTCGCACAGGGTAGGCGATTGATTCTGGTTCTAATCCGGCCGTTGCTACTTCATAGAGCAGGGGCCAGAAGCCATGATAATTTCTGCGGTCCATAACGAGCACGTCAATGTTGCGTTCGGCTAGGTAGCATGCTGCACTTAGCCCACCAAACCCGGCACCAACGATGACGACACGTGGACGCGGACGCACTTTGGCAGGTGGTATACACTGCGGGGCCAAGCTGGGGTCAGTGATAAATTCGGCTACACGGGCCGTTTTTCGTTCGGATTGTGGTGCTGTACTTGAACGTGCCTCTCCAGTGCCAGTTTTCTTTTGGTTTGCAATTGTTGCGGGAGATGTCGTTCGTTCTTCACTCATCGGGGTATCCTCCTCATTGATAGATACTATGCCAACAATAGAAATATATTATACGCTATCATGCTATAATACTGTTCATAGTTACAAAACGCTTTTGTTTGTCTCCATGCAAGGCATGTGTTCTGATGTGGTTATGTTTTTCATAGCGGGATGCGATGAATGATAGTATAGTAGCATAGGATGGTGATGAAAACAAACGGGTACTTGATTCAAAATGTGAGAGCGTGGAGATACATTTGGCAAGCAATGCGAATAGATGAATAGATTATGAAAAGCGTGTTACCAAACACATGCTCGTGAGGATAGCATAATGAAAATTATTGTTCAAAATCTTGGAGCCTTAAAACAAGCTGAGTTTGAGCTTGGCGATTTCACCATTCTGTGTGGTGGCAACAATACAGGCAAAACCTATGCCACCTATGCCTTGTTTGGCTTCTTGTTTACATGGCGTCGGATGCTTTCAATCCCTATAGACGATGCTCCAATAGAGCAACTCCTTTCCGATGGTGTCCTATATCTTGAACTCGAAGACTATGTTCGTCAAGCTAATGACATTATTGCGCGAGGTTGTCAGGACTATACACAGCAGCTACCGGGCATTTTGGCAACCTCCAAAGAAAGATTCAAAGATACCGGCTTTCACGTCCAAGTAGATACCGACCGCATTGATTGGAAAATGGACTATAGACAAGAAATCAGTGCCACAAAAACAAAATTTTTTTTCCTTTCTAAGGCTGAAGACAGCACGGAACTTGTTGTCACCTTACTGACTGAAAAAGAGCATGCAAAAATACCCCTACCTATTCTCAAAGAAATTATTGCCGATGCTGTGAAAGAAGTTGTTTTTGCACAGCTTTTCCCTAGACCGTTTATTGCTAGTGCAGAACGAACTGGCGCAGCTATCTTTCGTAAGGAATTGAATTTTGCTCGCAATCGTTTGCTCGACCAGATGAGTCAACCTGATAAAACTATCGATCCGATGGAACTGTTGTTTAAAGCACATCAGGACTATGCATTACCCGTGGAAAAGGATGTGGATTTTGCCCGAGAACTTGAAACTATTGCACGTAAAATGAGTTTTGTTGCCGAGAAGCATCCAGATATTTTAGAAGACTTTGCGAATATTATTGGAGGCTCCTATACCGTTTCTCACAATGGTGTCATTCTGTTTGTACCCAAGGGAAGGCGGGTAAAGCTTTCTATGGATGAGAGTTCTAGCGCTGTACGTTCACTCTTAGATATTGGCTTCTACCTGCACCATGAGGCACAACACGGTGACATTCTCATGGTAGATGAACCGGAGTTAAACTTGCACCCTGAGAATCAACGCCGCATCGCCCGGCTCTTTGCGCGTTTGGTCAACATAGGCATCAACGTGTTTATCACAACCCATAGCGATTACATTGTCAAAGAGGTGAACACCCTCATTATGCTAAACCATGATATTCCTTATCTCAAGCGCGTTGCAGAAGAAGAAGGCTATTGCCCAAATGAGTTGCTTTCTAAGGAACAATTAAGAGTATATATAGCAGAAGAAGCTTTGGTAAAGCTACCCGGCAACAAGAAAAGGACAAGATGCCAAACTCTTACACCAGCCGATATTGACCCGGAACTTGGCATTGATGCGCATAGCTTTGATACTACAATTGATACAATGAACCGCATTCAGGAAGCAATTGTTTGGGGCGAAGCATAATGTCTGACGATATTGCCATTCTCAAGGAGATGATACAAAGTACTGCAACAGTTTCATATAAAGGGACAAAAGTTACACTTGAGGAAACTTCATCTGAAGCTTCATCCGGTACGTATTCTGTAACCATTCATGGAATGCCCGATGTTGATGACGTCATTGTCATCAAGGCAGATGCTTTTCCAGCATTAAAGGAGATATTTGCAAATACAAGACATGAATGTAAGCGTGCCGATTTTGTCATCATAGCCAATACTGATGAAGAGAAGTCCATTATCTGTATTGAGATGAAAGCAGGTAGAGCAAAGACGAGTGAGATAATTCAACAACTCCAAGGGACGCAATGTTTTGTTGCCTACTGTCGAGAAATTGGGCGGGTATTCTGGGAAGAAAAAGACTTTCTGGAAGGTTATAAGTATTATTTCGTGAGTATAAGGAATATTAAAACCAAAAGACGAATTCGCCCTAAAAGTCCGCATCCGCTCCACGATAGCCCCAAGAAAGTATTACATATTGACAGCACGAAAGGACTCCGATTCAATCACCTTGTCGGTAGAAAATAGGGAACATAAAGAACGCAAAGGTGTCTTATCACTCACATTCGCAGCGGCCAACGATAAGCCGTACACCACGGTCATAGGTGAAATAGTTGTAGACCCAGTTAGCCATGACCACGACGCGATTGCGAAACCCGATGAGACTGAGAATGTGAACGAAGAGCCAGCCCATCCATGCCGGCAAGCCGGTGAGTCGAATGCCGAAGGCGTCCATCACGGCAGCCCTTCGCCCTATAGTCGCCATAATGCCTTTGTCGAAGTAGCGAAAGGGTTTCAATGGGCGCAGACGGATGCTTGCCAAGATGTTGTTGGCGGCATGTTGCCCCTGCTGTATGGCAACGGGCGCAATCATCGGGTGCGACACGCCGGGCTTGAAGCCATCTACATGGCACATATCGCCTACGACATATACGTTGGGGTATTGTTGCAGGTTGAGGGTAGGTTGGACTGGGACACGCGAACCACGCATGAGCGGCACACCTACCTTTTCGGCCAAATGGGCTGCACGCACACCCGCAGTCCACACAACGGTTTCTGTTGCTACGCTGGTGCCGTCGCCAAATATCACCCGGCCCTCTTCCACTGTTTCAACAGCTTTGTTGAGCATGACTTCTACGCCCATGCGCTCTAGTTGCATGTGGGCATTGCGCTGCAAGTTTGGTGCAAAGTCTCCGAGTAAATGGTCGGTGGCTTCAGCGAGTATTACCCGCGACTCGGTCATGTCAAGCATGGGGTAGTCTTTATGCAAGACATGCCGGATGAGTTCGGCAAATGCGCCTGCCAGCTCAACACCGGTTGGACCACCGCCAACAATGACGAAGGTCATCAACCGACTGCGACATGCCGGGTCTGTTTCGCCTACGGCATGCTCAAAGTCTTCCAAGACTTTGTTGCGCAACCGCTGCGCCTCGTCAACATCTTTCATGCCATACGTTAGGTGCTCGATGGCATCTTTGCCAAAGTAGTTGTTGGCGCTACCAGCGGCTAAAATGAGGTAATCGTAGGTCAACGGTTGCCCATCGGCGTAGATAACGTTGCTGTCGAAGTCGAAATCACTTACCTCGGCCATCTTGAAGCTGACAGTTGGGTAACGGTGCAAGATTGCCCGCACGGGGTAGACAATCGAGTCGGGTTCTAGCCCCGCAGTCGCTACTTGATAGAGCAGGGGCCAGAAGCCATGATAGTTATTGCGGTCTACTACCAATACGTCTACCTGTTTGTTGCCCAGTGCAAGGGCTGCATGCAACCCGCCAAACCCGGCACCAACGATGACGACACGCGGGCGCGGGCGATAGTTTGCCGGTGCTACGCGCTGCATGGCAGCAGCTTTTTGCATGAAATCTTCCATATACCTCACTTCCTTTTGTGGTTATGCACCTTTTCTTCTGTCTATTGTCATTGGTTCTCTTTTGTGCTAGTATATCAGAAATCTGTTCGTAGCGTTATTCTAGTATCTTTATTCTCTGTTGGCAAGTCTCATGATAGATGGGGGAAGCGTTATAAAGGAGGTCATGATACAAACATACCATTTTGATGAAATCATAGTAAGTAATGATGGGGTTGTTACCATTGCAGGATTGCCACCTTTGGCTAAGGTAGCTGTTATGGTCATAAATCCTGAACCATTTGATTGGCAAGAAACTATGCGACAGTGGATAGCTGAAATGAAACACCATCCATTTGCCCAAATGAGTAAGCAGGAAATAATGGAACGTTTGCGGCAAAGTCGTGAAAGAATTTACGACGAAGATTACGGACACAGACATGCAAATTGCCCGTATGCATGCCTTTTCGGTTCTTGATCTGAATTTGGAAGAAAACCATAATAGCCATTCATGGGACGAGTGATAACCCCCACGTCGAGCCGATTTGCTGCTATCGTTACGTGGGCAGATGAAGTGGAACCCTGTGTGGTTACTTTTGAATAACTAATGTCAAGTACAATCTTTATTATTGGTATCTTTGCGCTCTTATGTTTGTGTTTAGCCATTGTTATTGGCTTTTTGGTTGGCTTTGCTGTTAAGAGTGCGCACCAATCTAAGACCAGAGCAAATCAAAAACGATCTAAGCTTAGGATAAGTCAAAACCTTGGTGAATCAGCTCAAAAACAACCTAAGCCTAGGATAAGTCAAAACCTTGGTGAATCGGCTGTTAGTAAAACTATTGTTTCTCATTTTCCACCGCCGCACTATCATTTACTGAACAATATCACTATCCCATTTCGAGATGGTACAACGCAAATAGACCATATTTTGGTTTCTACTAAAGGCATTTTTGTTATTGAAACAAAAAACTATTCAGGCTAGATTTTTGGCGATGCAAAATCTAAGCAGTGGATGCAGGTAATTTACAAGGTGAAAAATAGGTTCCAAAACCCCATTCACCAAAATTTTTTGCATGTAAAAGTTATTCAAGAGTTGTTAGATTTTTTGCCCAAAGAACAAATACACTCAGTTGTAGTTTTTACTGGGAGCGCTGAATTTAAGAGTTCTATGCCGTATGGTGTGCTCTATCTACACCAACTGGTTGATTTCTTGAAAAGATTTCAGAATGAAACCATTTCAGCAAATCGCGTCGAGTTTTGCGTTGGGCGATTGGAAAGCAGACGATACGAAATCACAAAAATGACAGACATTCAACATCGAGCATATCTCGCTCGAAGATTTGGTGAATCTGAGTAGCGTTACGTTTGCTATGCCCCCCATTCGTCAATAACGGGTACTATATCAGCGAACTTCGGATGGCGCTGCATCGCTGCAACAACTGCGTCGAGTAGTTTCTTGTTCTCCGCAGATGCTTCCGTTGTTATCAGAAGATAGAGAGCTGCGCCAACAGGGTTTGTCTTATCTGAAAGGTATTTGGTAGCCCCAAACGATTTACTTTCGGGAATTGTCCCGCGATACGGAAACTTTTCTTCAAGGACTTCATTTTTCACGCGAGCGAAGTTACTGAAGCCTAAGTAGCGGAGCAAGTCATTAAGCACGCCTGCCATGTCTGGGTGCTTATCACGCTCACGCTCAATTGCAGCTTGGAGTATATCGAAATTGCGCGGTTTCTTGCTGCTTGGTTGAGAATAATACTCACTCACCTCAAACTCAAAGGGGCACGACTCTCCGTTATGAATATACATGCCATGTTGGTTGAGTCGCCACCCGGCCAACCCCGGTTTCATGTAGTCTTCGTCTGGGTCATGCAGGAACAATTCGTGTACTCCAATTGCTTGGTAGATGTCTCGTTTCTCTCCCTCATCCTGCTTGGCGGTCGAGCGCGAGATGATTTCTAGCACGAATGCAGGGGGCTTTTTCTCTATCCATAGTTTGTACACTCTGCGCTCATGCTTAGAAATACCGGGTACGGCAAACACTTCTGGAGAGACAACATTGTGTGGGTTGCCTTCCTCAAGGTAAATGAACATGTTGCCGCATATGTACATCATAGGGTCATCTTCAAAGAAGTTGTCGAGTGACCCGACAGCGTAAAATGTTGACCGTAGGTGGCGTTCGGTCTCGGCCATTGGCTCGCCATCCTCTTCTGGATAATAGGTTGTATCTGTGTCAAAGGTATCGCGGGTATCGCGGGTATCGCGTGTGTTATAGATTGGGTTTTCAACAAGAACAGGGTTCATGGGTAGGTTGCCTCCTTTCGTGATAGTGTTTGGTTGCATAGGTATCTTTTTTCATGAAGACCTCGCGCAAAGACGCAAAGAACGCAAAGCTATAAAAAAGGAACATGCAATTCTTTGCTGGTACGCTGCAATGCTGTGAGCTGTCTTGGTACTAATGATACCATAGCTTGCTTGTTTGTGTTGATGGCTCTAGCATGTCACGAACACTAGAGTGGGCCCGGTACTCCTTGTGCTTCATGCACCATTTCTAAAATCTCTGCATCTGAAGGAGCACCGCCGTTTTGCTCCCACCATCGGCGGTACCAGCGCAAATTTTCGGCAAACGCCACAAGTACCTCATATTCAGTGAGTGGAGGTACTTTTTGGCGTAACATATGCATTGTTTCTTCACAGTCGGACGAGTCTAGTTCTTCAATGGTTGCCAAAATACGCTCGGCCCGTAAGAAGAACAGTTCGCGTTCAATGGCTGGAAATTCACCACCAATTTTCCGTATGTTGCCGAGATAACAGATGGTACGTTGGCGTGGGTTGCCATTGTCGTCGCGGTAGCTTTCTACGAGGTAGGCATCATGAAAGCTCGTATCGGCAACGTTTGTGTTTTTATGTCTCCTTACAACCCACCGCACATACATACATTTTACTCCTTCATCCATTCGGTGTGTGGAAACATTGTATTATGTGACCATCTCTATTATAGCTTATAATGGTATTATTTTGAAAACCATGACAGGTGTGCTAGGTGAGGTACAAGGGGTTAGATTATTTGGGCATGCTTTTCCATTTCAAGTAGGGCTTGCTTGCGCTCAATGCCACTGCCATACCCACCTAGGCTACCATCTGAACGCACAACGCGATGGCAAGGGATGATAAGGGGGACAGGGTTGGAGCCACAAGCATGTGCTACGGCACGAAAAGCTTTTGGTTGCTGTATCTGGTTGGCAATTTCGCTGTAGGAGCGTGTTTGCCCATAGGGAATAGTATGTAAGGCATTCCACACGCGCTGTTGGAAATCGGTGCCTTGCATATCTACCGGTATGTCAAGCTGTTGTTGTTGTCCGTTGAGATACTGTATCAGGGTACCTACCCAATGTTGCAAGGCAGTATCATTGCGGTTGAGCGTGCTCCCCAAAAAGGCCTGCAAAAGCTTATCCTTCAATTCGTCATGTGTATCGCCCATATACAGCGCACAGATGCCATGTTGTGTGGCAGCAACAAGGAGTTGCCCAAGCGGGCAGCCGGTATGTGTGTAGGTTATATATGTCATGATCATTCACCTCTCGGTCTGTTCAGGTTGATAGTCGGGACGTTCACACTGAACCTTTATGTTACCCTTCTCATGCGCTCGTACCAGTGCCGCAACGCAATCGGCATCGAATGACGTGCCTTCAGATGAACGCAAAATATTGATGGCTGTTTCGGCTGTCATCGCAGGACGATATGGGCGGTCACTCGTCATTGCATCAAAGGCATCGGCCACTGCGACAATCCGCCCGATAATAGATATGCCTTCTTTTTGTGTTCGGCGGTCATCATCCATTTCGTCACGTATGCCCTTCAAGCCACGAGGGTAGCCATTTCCATCCATACGCTCATGATGTTCTTCAATAGCTTGTCTTTCCCAAGGGAGCAACCACAGTAAATCGGCTTCTTCTAGCAGGGCAATACCGTAGTTGGGATGTTGGCGCATTAAGTTCATTTCTTCATCTGTCAAGCGGTCGGGTTTTTTCAATACTTCGTCGGGGACAGCTATTTTGCCAACATCATGGAGAATGCCACCAACATGAATATGGTGGATCATTTCTTCTGGCAGATCCATTTCTTTGGCAATTGCAACTGAAAACTCGGCAACACGTAGACTATGTCCGCGTGTATACGGGTCTTTGCGGTCTATAAAGCTTGATATGCCTTTAATGATACCCCAAAACATTTTGTTGGTTTCTTTGTAGAGGCGTGAAAGTTGTAGAACGGTTGCTGACTGGCTGGCAAGCATTTCAAAGAGCACTATATCCTCTTCGGTAAAATGTCCTCCGTCGCATTTGTTCAGAGCTTGCGCTCCTCCAATGATGGTTTCGTGCAGGTCGGCATGGTTATCGCCCAACTGTATCTGTGGTGCGCGTAATGGGACACAGAGGATGGAACGTGTGATAAAGCCACTAATCTGGTCAACTGCGCTATAGAAGTGTTTATCTTGATGCACGTCGTTGACGACAACTGGATCTCCGGTGCTCACAACATGACCAATGATGCCGTGGTTGTGTGGCACACGAATTTCTTGTAGCAATTCCCCTTGGTCGCTCGTTGCAATAAATAAGAGTAAATCACCAGTTTGCTCATCCTTGGTCCAGATAGATGTTGCCTCAACTTCCAGCAGTTCTTGGGCATACATCATGATGTCTTTGAGCAATCGCTCGCGGTCTAAGGTAGTCATCATGCAGGACATGATGTCAACGAGATTCTCAAGACGTTGCTCATGACGTTGTGCATTGGTAAGGTGCAACGTTTTTTCGATATGTGGTGTCACAAGGAGACTGAACATGTGCAACAGTGTACCTATATCTTGCTCTTGCATTGATACGTTTACAGACGGATTCCAAATCTGTATTGCACCAATGGTCCTATGGTCACGTAGTAATGGAATACAAACCATTGCAGAAAGTGATGTCTGTGGCATATCACTGCTTGGACGCCATAGGGAATCATACGGTACATGATCTAAGAATAGTGGAGAATCAAGTTGCAATATGTGGTGTGCTCTGTCGCTATCAATGTGTATGTGAGACCCTAACACGTTTGATGGGAGAAGAGCATTGGTATCTTGCACTGCTTCAATGACTAAGGTGTTGCTAGGAGTATGGTGGAAGTAGAGTATGCCTACCTGCGATTGGGTAATGTGCATACACATGTCAAGGACCTGGGCAACCAAGTCTTTGTATTCAGCGGTTGCTGCGATTTTATTGACACGCTGAATAATATCATAGATTTGGGGTATCTTTTCTTGTGTTACCATACTTTATCACTTTCCAATGCCAAAAGAGTTATCCTTGTGCTATCTGTTGTATATTGTTTACGATTTCGTTGGGGTTTGCGGCTATGATAATTGGTATGCTGGTTGTTGTCTCGATATGGTGTGGACTATACCCATCAAGGGACAGTAGCCCACTATGGTCAAACATAGAGCGTGGTAGGAGCGCATAATCATAGGAAGTTTGATGTAGGGTTTGTATCACATCGTGTGCTGTTAATAATCCACTGACGGTGACGGTTTCGCCAAAGAAGGTGTTGATAACGTCGATAACATGCACGTTGAGGTTTGTAATGGTATTGAGGCGTGTTGCAATGCTGTTGAAAAGGGGAACATTGAGCGTGCTACACACAATGGCTATGCGTGTGTTGTGTGGTAGGAGCGATGGTAGATGTTGCTGAGCTACGGCCCACTCATCGAGAAAATCGCGTGTCATACCTACACCATCAAAGTATAGTGAGAAGTCATCATAAAAGGATGTTGGCGGGATGTCATGCCCACACAATAAGAAAAATTCATCGCTTGGGTAGGCTAGGCGTCGCCCACATTGCTGGAGAGCATGCTCTCCAAATGCGAGTACCATCTCAACAACATGGGCAGCCTCGGTAGGAGTATAGCAACGTAAAAGGTGTCTTTGTGGGTGTTGACTGTTGCGCGTAAGACCATAGCGCGTCATGCCCAAGGGAACGATGGCGACAGATTGTATGACTGATGCAAGTGAGGCTATATCTTCTAGGGTACGAGTAAGCACGATCCCATCGTTTATGCCCGGACAAAGGACGACTTGTGCATGCACTGTTATACCCAAGCTGCCTAGGCGACGAATCTGTGTGATGACATCTGGTATTTCTTGCTTGCCTAGTAAGGATGCACGTAATGCATGGTCTGTGGCATGTATGCTGACGTACAAAGGGGAGAGATGTTGCTCTTGGATACGTTGCCAATCTTCTTCTGTCAAGTTTGTCAGGGTAATAAAGTTGCCATATAAAAAGGATAGGCGATAGTCGTCGTCACGAACATACAATGTACGGCGTAGGCCTTTTGGCATTTGGGTGACAAAACAAAATGGGCAGGCATTGGTACATGTGCGTACTCGGTCAAATAGTGCTTCGGTGAATGCAATACCCAAATCTTCATCCGGGTCTTTTTCTATGTCGTAGACAATTTCGCCTTCATTGGTGTGGAGCAGAAGTTCTATGTATTCTTCGGTAGTGGCGAAGGTATAATCAATCACATCGCGTGGACGAACACCATTTATAGAGACGAGGATAGACCCAGGTTGAATATCTAGCTCGTCTGCAATGCTTCCTAGAAGAGTATGACTCACTATTCCCCCACTTGGCATTGATTGCTGTGGAGGGGAGAAAGATGGTACATTATTCCGGTTTGGTAGTTTATTTCCTATGTACTCCATACGAAGTATTATAATATACTATTAATGTTACGTTAAGGGGTATATATTTTTGGAAGCAAGGGCATAACATGATTTTGTAGTGCAAAGAAAAACGAGGGGTGAGCATAGGCTACACCCTCGTTCTCAAAACGGAACAATAAAAACCTTATGGTTTATGAAACATATCAGGACGTTTGGTGATGATGTACGTATGATGCTGATGTTTGCCCATCGAGGGCTAACCACAAGATAACCGCAACCAAAATCCAATTGAGTAGCCAGTAGGTTTGCTCGTAGATAGTACTCAGGAAAGGCATGACAGAGCGGGCAAAAGGCAGTTCCTGGTAGAGCCATTGTGTTGTTGCTGTGAGTATAGACTGGATTTGCCACCACATGTCAGCAAAGCCCAATTCAAGACCTAGCATACTATATACGTGTGGAGCGGCGGCAAAGGAGAGACTGACGGCAATGGATGCGAGGATCATGAAGAGGAATGAATACCATGGCGTTGGTTTCGGTTGGGCTACCAACGGTGAAGTATGGATTTGCTGGGGCGATTCTGTTGGGTCGTAGGCCAGTTGCAACAATTGGGTTGTTAATCTAGGCGGTGCTTGCCAACGCAATTCGGTGCGCAAGATGCGGTCCATTGGGTCATCCGTATGAGGTTGGAACGATTCATGGAGATTCATGGGTATTCTCACCTCCCTGTTGGTTGAAACATCAGGTGTAATGGTATGGGTCCAGACGGCGAATTATGTGGTTGACGTTGGGCTGTCTGTGATACTGTGTGGGATTTGGGCGGTTGCTCATGGCTAGAGAGCAATGCAGCTAGACGTTCTTTCCCACGGCGTATATGGCTTTTTACTGTATTGAGCGGCATATCAAGAATATCTGCAATGTCAGCATACTTCATATCCTCAAAATAATGCAGCGTCAACACCAACCGGTACTGTTCTTCAAGTTGGTTCAAAGCTTGGCGTACTTGGTCACGCATTTCATGCGAATCTAAAACCCCTTCGGGGTCATTCCAGCGGTTGTCGTCGGCAATTGCAGAGATGGGGTCACTCTCTTGCTCATTGTCTGGAAAGACCACGGGTACTTGCCTTCCACGGCGTCGCAGCTCGTCGCGGCCTAAATTGACCACGAGACGGTAGAGCCACGTCGTAAAACGGCTCTCACCACTAAATTGGGGCAATGTGCGAAACAGCCGGATGAACGCTTCTTGGGTCAAGTCTGCAGCATCATCCGGATTTTTCAGCACACTCATTGCGATACTATAAACATAATGTTGTTGACTATAGATAAGCTGGGCCAATGCATCGGGATCACCCATTTGTGCAAGGTGGATCAGCTCACGTGATGGTTCTGTCACCGTTTGCTCCCTTATCGCCTTATCAACAGCCGTGCCAATGCACCGCTTGTGGCGCACGATTCAAGTAAATACACTATTCAAAGTCACGCCAGATACGCTAACATACCTGGCATGCTCTTTTTAATAGACGTTGAGAAGGCATCAAAGGTTGCAGTAACAGAAAGCAATCTGAATTGTCAATACATCAAGATGTACCTTACTACCACATAGGCATAAATCAGCAGCAGAACCAGCCAGTGTAGAGAATATACTCCTCCATACGGTCAGCAACCAAGTATCAACGCCTAGCAGATGGCTCTTGTTGCGAGCACATCCGCTACGTGTTGATTGCTGACGACTGACCCACCGGCTGGTAGTTTCTGGCTACCGATTTCTCAGTCTAGTGGTTCCTTACTGATATTAAAAGCACACGAACTTGCACCCGAAGCAATGCATGAACACTGCTCGACTGCAAATCGGCGTCCTCCACTTACCCAGGCTGTTGCCTCTTCAAGGATGCCACGGGCCATAAAGAAATAAAGGCCGGGATCCTGGCGACCAATACAATTTGAACAGCGTGTAATATGATACACGAACTTGTCTTTTTCTTCCTCGACATGGCTGGACTGGTCGCTAAATCGGTCAAACGTCTGTGCTGTGGCATTCAACACAATCTTCAACTTCATGGTGACCGGCATCAGTTTGAGCGCAAGGTCAGCCATACCCAGCAGTGGACCGAATTCCTTGAGGCCCAACGTAAAGGCCACACGCCCCATACGTAGCTCCAGCCCACGGGCACCACGTGGGCCGTACATTGTTCCCAGTGCCACTGAGGTTGCTGCGATAGCCTCAAACGGAAACTCCTTCTTGAGGTCGTTGGGCGGGTAGGAATCAATGTATTGCGGCAACTCGGCCAGGCGTAACAACGCTTTAACGCCGTTCACCCCCATCACTTCTTCAAGCGATACAAACGTAAGGCGGCCGATCTTATTGGGATAGTGCAGGCCACGGAAGGCGTCTACTGTCGTCATGGGCTCTCTGGCTCCTTATACATGTTACTGAGGGCACAGCAGTGCAAACGCTGCAGCACCACTATAATACCAGAAAATTCAAAATTATGCATCATCCGTCGTAATTGTTGTAACCGGGTTCTCCAAGCACACACAGCATGTCCTATCAGATGCACCTGTTTGGAATAAACAGGCACCTCTACCCTTAGGTTCTTATATGTTATCACAGACATCAAGGCCTTGCAAGAGATGCCTGCTGTTGCTGTTGCTTGTAAGAACATATTTCCGGTTCCATGTTTAGCATAAAGAAGCATACGCAAAATGCACAAAAGCCGGCTACTTGGTTTCTGAACAAAACCATCTTCTGCACGAACATATTTTTGTACCGTGCATTACCAGTGCTATGTTTATAAACGATAACCTGGTATACGTCAATGTCTCAATTCTCCATCAGGTAATGGTCTGCGTTGGTTCGATCTTGACTCTCTCATATCTTACCACATCTTGCCTATTTGAAACAATGCCTGAAACCATGTTTCTCTTTGCTCCGGACCATTCCTGCTCTATTACATACACTGTGCATTATAGCATATCATGCGTATTACTCAACACCGATAGCGGCAGCTAATTCACGCTGTACTACTTGTACGATCAGGTCATCTAGCTTTTCAACGGTATATGATTGCTCTCCAGCTTGCAAAGAAGTGCTTTCTCCAGGAACACCACCACTCTGCCCGGGCTGATAGGTAAGGAAAATAAACTGGGACAATGTTTGCTGTGCTAGTTGCCGAAAGACATATTCTGCGTATGCATCTGTGTTGCTTGCTGCGATAGGATATATTTTAACTCCTCGTGCCACTGCCTGTTGAATCTCATTCGCATAATCGTAGTCATCGTCATAATCCAGATGGGGCCCGGCATCGGCAACTAAAAAGATAATCCGTACAGCGTGTGTATTCCATTGTACACTATGAATCGATTCGTGTAGCGCTTCATTCAATGATTCTGGTGTATCTCCCCCACCATCAGCCGAAAAACTGTTGAGCAATTTCCGAAATGTTGCCACATCGTCGGTAAAATCGTACTGACGTGTGACATAGTGGTCGCCACGGTCTCGATATGCCACTACGCCAAAACGCACAGTTGGGCGTGGCCTAAAATTATCAATGCGTTGGGCGATGCTGTCAATGGTTTCTTGAATACGCCCAAGCTCATCTGCCATGCTACCAGTGGTATCAAGGAGAAACAAGACGTCTAGCTTCAATTCATCGGGAGCTTGGGTTTCTGCAATAGCCAGCTCAATATACTCTCGGTCGTTGCGAGCAAAAACAGTTTCTGCTTTTTGCTCTCCATGTTCGGCGACAAGACGAAACTGGACTATATCATCTGACACACGTAACGCACGCGGCAGAAAGAGTGTTTTTCCGCCCGCATAGGTACGGGCTTCAAACATGGGCTTGTCGTTGTCATTGTCATTGCTATTGTCATTGTTATAGATAGATACGTGTGCATCAAGCAAAGGTTGTTGGTTGCCATCGAGAACGGTGATAATATACCGCTCTCGTACATCTATCTCGCGTGCTTCTTGCCCCTGATAGGAATCAAGGTATGCCAAATAATCCTGAAATTGTTCGTTGTCATCTCGCTCACCTGCCTTGAGTGGAGCCGGCCCCCCCTGTGGTCTTGGCCGTGCTCCCTCAAGCGAAGCGTCGCTATCAACAGATTCGGACTCTCCTTTCTCCGCAACTCGCTCATCAGTCACTGCATCCGACTCATCCGCTGCAACAGCATCGTCGCCGGCATCATCTTCTGCCATAGCAAGTAGCTCAGTGTCGGCTTCTGTTTCATCACTACGTACCATTTCTTCTTCTGTGGCTTCACGTGCTGCCCCAGAAGTTGGCATAGCTCTTGGTGCAGCAGGTTCTGCCGAGTCGGGACCCGATGCTGAAGGCGGTTCTTCTGCAGCACTTCCTCCCTCACCTGCTAATCCACTATCTAACTGTGAAAAATTCTGCGACACCATTTTTCCACAGGCAACCAGTGTGCCCAATAGCACTACTAGAACCATAAGAGCAAGAGACATGGACAAGAAAGGTACATTCCCACAAGAACGATGCATCGTAAACCTCCTTTTTCAATTACCTGTAAGAGAAGCATCGTTGATTATTAGAATGACGCACAGGCATGCAGAAAGGTTCCTTTACTCTTCCCAGAATGGGCGTACCCACTTGCGCCGTGCCAACTCTTCGCGTAGTTCAAGCATAGCGGTATAGGTCGGCAAGATAAACAGCATTTCCCCTGAAGGCAGCAACTCCAATGCGCTATCAAGAGCACGCGAAAGGTCTGGCTCAACAAACAACGAATCAGTAGCTATACCACTATACTTCAGACGTACTGCCATATCTGCTGCACGGGTACCACTTATTGTTGCACCCGCAACACAATCTGCCAATGGCTCAAATGCTGCATCCCACAACCACGACACATCTGTACCATCTGCATAGTGGTCATGGATTGCAATGAGCACATGCAGTGACTGTCCATTGCTCGTCGCACTCTCGGTAAGCATTCGGACAGTTTCACTCGCACCAACAGGGTTTTTGATGAGTGCAATAAGCATGGGTGCGCCATTGACGCCAGCATGTACACGCTCTATACGTCCAAAAGCTGCACTGAAGTGCTCTAATGCATCCCGAACCTGTGCAGGTGCAATATGCAATGTCAGCCCGGCTGCTGTTGCAGCCAACGCGTTCATTGCATTGTACAACCCCGGTAGGGGAATATGCAAATCCATGCCCCCGCCAGGATAGGTGATGTATAATGTGCTTCCCTCAACACCACATATATCGAGGCGCTCAAGACGTATGTGTGGTGTTGGGCGCTTATGCCCACATGCCGGGCAAACATAGTGACCAATATGCCCATAGAAAGCCAACGGGTAGTGATACCGATGCCCACATTGGCGACAAAACTGTGAGTCGGCTGTATGTGCAGCGACACCAGAGGCATGTTTTGCATCCTCAAGACCATAAAAGATAACCTGAGCTACACTATCGTGCCCCAAGTAGGCTACCGCTGGGTCATCGGCATTGAGCAGCACGGTAGAGGTAGCCGGGAGCTTTTTCAATGCTGTATGCCAAGCTTGCGCCACGGTATCTACTTCGCCATAGCGGTCTAGCTGGTCACGAAATAAATTATGTATAATAACAAGTCGTGGGTGTGTTTCTACAAGAGCTTGTGGTAGGGCAGCTTCGTCAGTTTCAAATAGGCCTATGTCTGCACGGATATTTCCAAGCAAGTCACTGTTTGCCAGTACCGTTGCTGTCAAACCACTCACAAGATTGGCACCAGCACGATTATGCAAGACATGATGTTGATGAGTACGTAGTATATCGGCTATCATCCGTGTCGTTGTCGTTTTGCCATTGGTGCCAGAGAGAAGCAGCACTCCTTCGGGTAGCGCGTCAGTGAGTTTGGAAAGGATACCAGAGTCAATGTATCGAGCTAACGTGCCGGGAAACGTCGTGCCCCCACCAATACGCAGTGTACGGCTGAGCATGCTGGTTGTTTTGCCCACATAGACAGCGGCTAGTGTTCTTGGATTTCTCACGCTATCTTCATCCTTATCAAGCAAGATTCTGAATAACACGGCAAGGATTGCCCACAGCAACAACCCTATCGGGTATATCGTGAACAACCACACTCCCTGCACCAATAGTTGTATTGGCACCTATTGTCACACCGGGGCATATGATAGCCCCTCCTCCAACCCATACGTTGTTGCCAATATGAACAGGTGCAGCATACTCAAGCCCTGTTAGGCGTTCTTCTGGGTCAGTCGGGTGATAGGCTGTATAGATTTGTACAGAAGGTCCAAACAAGACATGATTGCCGATATGCACGGTGTTACAATCTAACAAAACACACCCGAAGTTGAAAAATACATCATCACCAACGAAGATGTGTTGGCCATAATCGCAATAAAATGGTGGTTTAATCCATGCACTGCTCCCTATCTGTCCAAGGAGTTCTCGTAATATCCATATACGCTGTTCGGCTTCTTCCTTGGTCGTCAGGTTGTATAGGCGATTGAGGTGGTTGGCGCGGGTACGCTCTTGTACAAGTTCAGGATCGGACGAACAATACAGTTCACCTGCCAGCATCTTCTGTTTTTCTGTCTGCATATGTTTCCATTTCTGCTTCAAATGGGTGTGCATTTTGCCAACCTGTCTTCCCAGTTGTACGGAAGCGTTCAAGCCGACGTATGGCAATTTCACAATATACTGGGTCTACATCGAGTGTAGCACATGTTCGCCCTAACTTTTCAGCGGCTATAAGGGTGGTACCGGAATGGCAAAAAAAGTCTATCACCCGGTCGCCCCCGCATGAACTAGCAGCGATAATCCGTTCGCAACTTTTCAGCGGCTTTTGGGCATAGCATCCATTGACATTTTCGACCATGCGGTAGAAGACTTGTTGCACGTCAACCCATACATTGCCCGCTCTAATCGTTGGCGATTTGCTACGCTCTAGGTTTTCAGTACGTTTGCCATTGGTTTCTTTGTAGTAACCGCGTACTATTTTCGGTATGTCGGTATAGTCAGCTTCTACATGAAACGTAGGATTTCCTCGTGTATAGTATAACAGTTCTTGCCGCACAGCCATCCAGTTCTTTTGGGTACCATAACCGCGTTGATTGCGCATGGTGATAAAACTTCGGGCTTGAAAGGGAGTCTGGCGCATCATAATCATAAAATCTGGTAGCGGTTGAAATCCATTGTTTTGGTCGGCCCCAACCCACACATAGAGTGAGCTATGCTCATGCAACGCAACAAGGGTATTTTGCACCCATTCGCGGCACCATGCAATATATGCTTCCACATCCCATTGTGCAAAAGCAACGTGATTGTATGGCGGGTCTTGGATGGCCAGTGTGGCTTTTTCCCCTTCCAGAAATTGCGCAATATCATTGTGTTTGCACGCATCGAGGCAACCAACGCGATGCTTGCCTAGCGGGTCAGTCCAAATGTCACCTTTTTTTATCCTGCAAAAGGATTCGAGGTATTTCCGTAAAGCAGGATGTTTGTCGAGACGTGGTAAGGGTATCTGTTTCATACTCAACCGTATTATAACCGAAACAATAGAGCATAATCGGTTTCCCAAACAAGTTGTGCGCCTGTTACAGCACCATCCGCTGTATTGCCAATGATGTAGACCGTTTTGCCGCTATAACGTCTTTGAGCGCGTTCTACCCACGGTTCATCATCCGGTTCCACAATATCTACCCATACATCTGGGCGCTTTCCTTCTACCAAACGTAGGTATTGCAGAATGGTGCCCTGTTCCCAACGTACCATAACAACAGCCCCGGGTTCCATTTGCTCCAGCGCTCCTTCTCCAAATGTGCGGAACAGCCACAAATCTGCTTTGTTGCTGTGTGACCACCGACTGTAGCCCCAAGCAAGTGTAAGGAGTAGCAAAAAGACAAGCGCGAGCTTATTGGTTTGTACTGTAGTCGGAAGCGATACTTCTGGCTGCGCAGGCATTTCTGGTTGTGATTGTGTGCCTTCCCTAGCACTCCTGTGGGAAGATGGAGATGTGGTAGGTTGCTTTGGTTGTGCTCCCCTACTTTGGCTATGACTGTACATAGGTGGGGATAGAGATGCTGTTTGTTTAGCTTGCTGTTCTCTGGCTCTGGTTTTCGCTTTTTGTTGCTCCTCTATTGTGGCGCGTTGGATTCTGCGGGCAATAGTTGCTGCTGCTGTGCCAATCCACAATGCCCATGGAAGTAGCATTGGTAGCGTGAAGACAATGGCATCATTGACAGCATGCCCAAGGCTGGCGAAGTAGAGTATGGTTGCACCTGTCACCCAGGCTGTGCCTATCCACAGACGCGGAGAACGATATAGGAGCGTGAAACAACCGAACAAACCGAGAAGTATACCAAGTGGGCCAAACTCGAAGCGTAGCCGTTGCCAGAGCGCTTGGGCTATCATTCCTAGGGATGTCGCATCTGGGTGCTGAAATATGCCATCACGCATGACGCCGCCAAAGAGGTGCCCAAAGGCTTCCCTCCAAGTGGTAGGTGCTCCCCAAAAGTAGGTTATGTGGTCTGCCTGTTGCAAAGGTTGGAAGGGGTGCAAACCGTGGTCTAGCCCATTGAATGGGCCAAGACGTACATACTGCACGAGCACAAAAAGCCATGGTGTCAAACCGAGCAACCCACACAAAGCTATGAGCAGTATGGGCGAGGTGGCATGTAGACGTGCAGGGCGAAGTTGAATGCGCATATTGGTCTGTTTGATAACGAAGGTTGTGGGTATGTGCTCTGTTTCTGGCAATGGTTGTGTTGGCTTGATATGCCGCAGTAGCCCAATGCCGTAGATGAGGAAAAGCGGTGATGCGATGAGCGCAAATGACCCATGGTGGCTTATGCCAAGGCCGGTGATACATGCGGCTATGCACAAGAAAGTCATTGTTGCTGTGTTTGATGGTTGCTCTGCGCGTGATGGCTCGGTTGCTGGCACATCATCTCGCGCATGGTGGTGGCTAGAACGGCTCTGTGCAATGATTGCTTTTGTGTGGGCAAGATGCAATGTCCATGCGAGGAGGGCAATAAAGAGCATGTGAAGGGCGTAGACTTCGGCAATAGTTGCAGCATTCCACATGCCTGGGGCTAGGGCTAGGGCAAAGGCAGCTATCAGTGCGGCGAGGAAACTATCTGTGATATGCAGGGTAAGCAGGGCTAGTAAGGCGACAGTGCAACTGCCTGCGATGGACGAGACAAGCGTGACGCGATGGGCGCTATCGCCAAATGGGATGAGCATGGTGGACAGTTTGCCTGCTATGATGTAGAGCGGGTAGCCGGTCGGGTGTGGTATGCCGAGCAGAGGAGCAGCAAACTGAAATTCCCCGCTATCGCCAGAGAGGACGCTCGGTGCTGCTGTTTGTTGGTAGAGAATGAGCGCACTGACGAGAGCTATAAAGACAAGCAACCCTGCTTGGATATTGCCCATAAAAGGTATTGAGGAACTGCGCCTAGATGCATCTGGGCTCATGTAGGTTTATCTGTTGTCCTGTGCATAGGTTCATGGTATTAGCCTAGCCCAGCACGTCGCAGAGCTTCTGCCAGAGCGCCCCCCGATTGGTCGGCATCATCATCGGACGTTGAGTATACAGGGTCGTGGGAAGGTTGGGTTGGCGGGGGGGATTCTTGTTCGTCATCGGCAGACCAGTTTAGGGCTAAGTTTTCAGCACCAGCTATGGCGATAATATCATCTATATCAAAGAGCAGAAGGTCGAGAGTTAAACCATCGGTACTCCGTTCGGCGAAGTTGGTCATAACATGAACCTGTTCGTGTGATTCGAGGACCTCCTTCAATGTTTCTGGCGGTTCAGATGGTGGCTCTGGACCGGCCATGAGTTCAGACACTTCCTCGGCGGTAGGGATACCAGTATTGACAAGGAGGATAGTAGCGTGGACGTTGGAATAGATGAGACGCAAAATAGAGCGTGTTTCTTGCAATTGCGCTACAGCGCGGCGCAAGCTATTTGCTGAACGGCTTGCTTTGGCTTCAAATACCCATATGGTGCGTTTATCTTCCATGACGACAGCATCTAACTCACGATACTTGATGACAGCACGTTTTCCTTTGCGTTCTTCATATTCAAGGATACGTTGCTCTGAAAGAGTGAGATTTTGTTGTTGCCCTAGCCATTCGCGCAGGGCATCTTCGGCCTGCCCACCAAAGATTTCACGTTGCAACGGCGGACGCATGGCACGTTGATTTTTGCGCTGCAAAAGAAATTGTTGCACATACGCACGGTAGCGTTTATCATTGGCAGTTGTGAGGCGAGGCCGTGCATAGGTGACTGTACCCATTATCTCACCCCTTTTCTTTTCTCCCCAGTTCACAAGAACGCTGGTAGGCTGCCCAAATAGCATCACTTATAATAGCATGCAACCCCCCATGGCTCAACGCATCCAGCCCAGCGGCTGTTGTGCCGCCCGGCGAAGTAACAGCATTGCGGAGTTGGGCAAGATGCTTGTCGCTTTGCATGGCATATTGCACAGACCCAAACACTGTTTGAAATACGATTGTTTCAGCAACAGAACGGGAAAAACCGAGATGTACGCCAGCATCTATCATAGCTTCAAGTAAGAGGAAGATGTAGGCTGGCCCACTACCATTGATGGCAGTTGCCATATCAAGGTAGCGTTCGTTATCTACAAAGAGAGCCTGGCCAAATGAGGCAAGAATAGTTTGGGCCCACTCATGTTGCTGTTCGGGTACGTCGGGAGAAGCAGTCCAAACGGTCATTCCTTCGCCAATGGAAGCTGGGGTATTGGGCATAGCACGGATAACAACGGTATGCCCGAGCTCATGCACAAAGGTGTTGATAGGGACACCGGCAGCTATTGAGATGCACAAGGCATCATTGTGTAACATGCCATGGAGCGAGGGGAGGAGCTGCGGAAGTACTTGTGGTTTGACAGCAAAAAGTACAATCTTGCCCCAGCTTGCTGCTTCTCGGGCATTATCGCACACTGCAATATGGTAGCGAGATTGTAACTCACGTCGCCGTTCGGCACGTACTTCGGCTGCCAAGATTTGGCTTGGTTGCACTACTTCTTGGCGTATCAATCCACCAATTACTGCCTCACCCATAGCTCCGGCACCAATAAACGCAATGGGCAAGTTCTCCAGCATAAGTCACCAAATGTATTTGATTGTCGGACAATACACACAAACGTTGAGACGCTATACGCACTCTCCGTTCATTATAGCAACAATAGCATGTTGTTGCGTGGTTGTCAACTCTTTTTTACCTGTACATTATGCCACCATCACGGTTTGCGTTGCGACAAACCGGTCTTTGAACACTGAGCTGTTATCTTCTATGAGCATTTCAAAAAATTCGCGTAGGTCGTGGTAGAGCTCATCGAGTGTTTCTGCTTGCAAGTCAGCGTCCGGGAAACTCGGCACGTTGCCAATATATAGCCCCGTTTCAGGGCATTGTTCTACAATGGCAATAAAGGTTTTCATATGTACCTTCTTCTGTTCCAAGTGCCATATACGCTTTGCATACATTGAAATCATACAGGTACGAATCGGTTGCAAAACCCCCCCGTAGGTTCCTAGTACCTGTGGGAGGGTTTCCAACAATCACTGTTTGAGTAGGACAGATTTTCCGTTCTACTATTTTCTGCTAGTCCTATTCACTGATTCATGCATGTGCATATATGGGCACCATCCAGTCCCATGGTTATCTACACATAACACCATTTGTCATACGTAACAAAGTTATGTTGAACATCTACCATTGCTGAATACTCTCGGCACTGTTGCCATAGCAACAGCACGGCGCATATCCTGGACTATGTATTGTACAGCAAAAAAGGCATTTTCGCAAATGTTTACGCAGCCTAAGCAACACCCTCTCTGCATTCCTATTTGCTCATTGCTACGAAACGGTGTACACTGACATCTTTGTAAACTACAAATGCTCTGGAGAAAACACTTTGGTTTTGGAGCGTGTTGTTTGGAACATGTAGGGTTTTTGCTCCTAGGCCTCGTTCTTGGTGCATATGGTACGCTGATAGGGGCCGGTGGGGGTTTCATTCTCGTACCCATTCTGCTCTGGCTCTACCCAGAAAAAGAGCCTGCATATATTACCAGTATTGCACTTGCCGTTGTCTCGGTCAATGCGCTTTCTGGGGTGCTGGCCTACTCGCGCATAGGGCGCATTGATTATCGCACGGGTATGCTCTTTGGGCTTGTGAGTATGCCGGGCGCTATGCTCGGTGCGTTGGCTACGGCGCACGTTGCCCGTGATACCTTTGAATTTATCTTTGGTGTGGTGCTCATCCTTTCCTCGGTGATGCTCTGGCGAAGGTCTGCTGGCGGCAGGCGTATGTCAGACGATGACTCGGCGGCTTGTTTTGGTGACTATAAGAATACGGCCCTGCTGATGCGGTTTCGTTCACGGCGCTTTGTGGTTGGCATTGGGATAAGTTTTGGTGTTGGGTTTCTTTCGAGTATGTTGGGGATTGGCGGGGGTATTTTTCAAGTGCCGCTGCTGGCCTATGGGTTGCATTTCCCGGTGCATGTTGCTGTGGCTACGTCGGAGTTTATCTTGGCAACCAAGGCTGTGGCGGCTACCAGCGTCCATCTTTTCACTGGCACGTTGCTACAGGGACTACAACAGGCTGTTATGCTTGTGATTGGGGTGTTTGTGGGGGCTCAGGTTGGCGCTCGCCTCTCGAAGCGTGTGCAGGCGCAGTGGATTATCCGGGCGCTGGCTGTGTCGTTGGCTATTGTGGGGGTGCAGTTTTTGTTGTGAGATTGTCTTGCGCTAAGGCGCAACGAATGCAACGGTTCTGCTGTTCATCTTGGCGCTCTTGGCGGCTTGGCGCGAGGTTCTTATTCGTTGGGTTCCGTGATCAATGCCAACGCCTGCGCTTCTATCGCCGTTCGGTCTACCATTTCCCCCAGTGCTTGTTCGCTATATTGTCCTTCAAATGCTTCTAAGGCAGCTCGAGCGAGTGCGAGCGGGTAGGCACTATGCAGAAGTTCTACGAGATCATCACGGTTCACGTAGGTACCGTGTGCTTTGTATCGTTTGTTGATATGGATAATTTCATTGGTTGCATTGCGAATGGAGAGTGCCCATGAACGGGTTGTGCGTTGTTCAGCAGCCTGTTTGATAAGGTGCAACAATAAAATTTGTGCAAAGCTGCGTATCTTGTTCACGGTGTCTTTTCGGCTCATTTCTTCCATTTCTCCAAGCAGGTCCATGGCTTCGGCATAGCGTTGGTGTTCAAGGTGTTCGCGCAGTTGCAGCAGTTCTTCCATTGTGTCTTCCTCCTATAGGTGTGTTTGATGGTAGTATACCATACGTACCCCCTGTTGTTCTGCACATGCTTGGCGTCCCATTGTGCAATGTCCTGCATTGTTTAATCGCTCGGTAAGCCAAGCATGCTGGCAACCGAAATGTCTTCATCTATGGCTTCCCAGTGGATACCCGTGCCATTGCCGATGAGTTCCCATTGGGTGCGTTGCTCTGGAGTGGCATGGTGCAAGCGGGGATGCCAATGCAGTGGCACGGCTATGTCTCGCCCATCGGCAAGAGAGACGCGCACCATGGTATCATCACATACGACAGATATGGCTCATGGTTGGTATGGCTTTTGCCTCTTTATCATCGTGTAACACATTCTTCTTTTTTCATGAAGACCTCGCGCTAAGGCGCAACGAACGCAACGGTTCTGCTGTTTTTCTTGGCGCTCTTGGCGGCTTGGCGCAATGCCCTGTTCTTCTGCTCACTCCCACGCTATCGTTTCGGCGTAGCCAATGCCATGGGTTATACACATCTGAAGCGCATCCTCTGTGAACCCGCCCAACGACAAAAATGCTTTGAGTATGGGGTTGGAGGGCATGGTTTGCGCATAGACCTGCGCTTTCTCCAGGAAATCTTCTATCGCTTTGGCTCCCATCCGCTGCTGGCGCTTCTTCACTTCAACAAGGACTATACGCCCACACGCTGACTCGGCTACAACGTCAAGCTCCATATTTTTGCCATCCTCGCGTTGCACTGGCACTCGTAGGCGCACGTTTCCTATGTTCAGCTCAGTATCATCTGGCACGCCGGCAAAGAATGCTGACAACCGAAAGCGCTTGCGACTACGAAACTCAGTGGCTAATTGCTGCTCGGCCACCCACCCCATCACGTGATTGAGCATGCCCCGTAAGCGATTGCGGTCGCGTGTCACGGCGGCTATGTCCTCGCGCATATCTTGTTTGACATCAGGCACGAAATTGTTTATCTCCTCCTCAAAGCGGTGGCGCAAAATGAGGTTTAATGTGCCATCTTGCAAGCCACGAAATGAGATGTCGGAGGGGCCCCACTCGAGTATATCGGCTTCAACTAGGAGCAGTAATTTCTTCTGGATGGTTTGCACATCCATGTCGAGGTTGAGTTTTTCTTTGATTTCACGGGTATTCCAATGGCGGTGGTTGTTTTGGCTGAGGAAGAGGAGCATGGCTTTGGCGTTGCGGTCGTTGATGGTGTCGAGCGTTTTGTGGATGTACTCGCCCCATGTGTTGAACATTTCGGAACGGCGGTCGAGCAGTTCGTAGGCAACGGTTTGCACGACGCCCTCGGATGTTGTCAAATCACGGTTTGGGCAGGTGCTCTGCATGACACAGGAAATGAAGAAAGGGTCCGACATGCACGTTTGGTTGATTTGTATCGCTGTGTCATTGGTGACGGGGGTTTTGTAGATGTTGGCATAGGTATAGACGGCTTGCAGGCCCTCGTCGGGAGTGAGGTAGGGCGGCATATACCATTGCGTCAACCGGCCGGCTTCGAGGAAGCGGGCGCTGATTTTCATGAGCCAACTGATGTAGGAACCGGTGACGAGCATGGGGGCTACTTTCGATTCGGAGAGCGCATGATAGCTGCCGGGCATGGTCTCATCGGGTTGGGTTGTATAGTTTTCGTCAGGATACACGGTTGTGGCTATGTATTGAAACTCATCAAGGATGACGAGAAATTGGGTTTTCAGGACAGCAGCATATTGATGCGGCGATGCACAGGCAAGATTCCACATCAGATCATGCTTTCGCTGGTCTCGGTACTTGAGCAATGTCTCAACATCTTGTGCAAGCAACGGATGCATCGTTGCTTTGCCATAGTCGTATATTTGCTCCAAGTTCCATGGTTTCGTAACCAACACGGGGTCACGTTCTAAGAATGAAATGTAGTGCGAGGCAAATGTGGCAAAATAGTTCTCTGCAAAGTGGGGGTACCAGACTTTCTTGTCTGGTACTTCAAAGTAAAAGGGTATCACGTTGCCGTTGGCGCTCCAGAGCTGGTTGAAGATACGCTGGACAAAGGCGGTTTTGCCGCTTTTGCGCCGCGAGAGGATGACCCGCGATTTGGAGATGTGGTCGGGGATGTTGTCGAGCCATGTGCCAAAGTTTTCAAATTCACGCCCGCGCCCGACGAGCAGGCCCGGATGTCCTATTTTTTCTGCTAGGGGGTAGTCCATTTGGTATGCCTTTTGTTGCTCTTTTTTCATGAAGCCCTCGCGCTAAGGCGCAACGAACGCAAAGAATATGTTTCTTCTTGGCGCACTTGGCGGCTTGGCGCGAGCTACAGTTCTTCTCACCCATATCTGGTGCAATAGGTTATGACCAGTACCAATTTGTATGTTTCTGGTGATAAGACGATAGTATCACTCACGATAGTACGCTACCTTTCTGTTTACGGTGATCAAGGAGGGATTTTAAACATTCAATTGTATGAATGAGAATGCTGAACTATCCCATGTACGCAGTATAGCCAACTTGTTGGTGTTTGGCAATTCTTTTTTCATGAAGACCTCGCGCTAAGACGCAACGGGCGCAAGGGGTTTGTGTGTGCTTGGCGCTCTTGGCGGCTTGGGGTGAGGCTCTTGCCCGCAGATAGCACAAGTTGTGTGTGGGAACAAGGCGACACGGGATTGTTATGCTGTCTGTGCTATGGTATGATGAGGATGATGGTGTATAATGCACAGCTAACTGCAAGGCACGAAAAGAGTGTAAAGGGGAAGATATGCCAATGATTACCATGCGGCAAATAGAAGCGGTGAGTCATCGCATCGCGCAGGCGTTTCGCCCAGAGAAGATTATTCTCTTTGGCTCATATGCGTATGGGGAGCCAACGGAAGATTCGGATGTGGATTTGTTGGTGATTATGCCGTTTGAGGGGCATAGTGCGCGGAAGGCGTTGGAAATACGCCAACATCTGCATCAGGATTTTGCGTTGGATCTGGTGGTTCGAACGCCAGAGGTGCTTGCTCAGCGTCTTGCGTGGAATGATTGGTTTTTGTGGGAGATTATGCAAAAGGGGAAGGTGTTGTATGAACCCGTTAATTCGTGAGTGGGTTGCGAAAGCGGAAGGCGATTTTGCGACAATGATGCGTGAATCCCAAGTCATTGATACCCCAAACTATGATGCCATATGTTTTCATGCCCAACAGTGTGCTGAAAAATATTTGAAAGCACGGTTGCAAGAATCAAACATTCCTTTTGGCAAAACGCACGATTTGGTATTGTTGCTCAATGATGTGTTGCCGATAGAACCAGATTGGGGATTTCTGCGGTCATCTTTGCAAGCCCTCACGGATTTTGCGGTATCGTATCGTTATCCTGGTATTTCGGCTGATGAAACCCTCGCTCGTGAAGCGGTAGATTCTTGTGTGATGGCGCGTGATGCCATTCGCCAGAGCCTTGGTTGGGATGAAACGCAATGAGGGCTAATGCTCTTGGCGCACTTGGCGCGAGGTTCTGCATTGTTTAATCGCTCGGTAAGCCAAGCATGCTGGCAACCGAAATGTCTTCATCTATGGCTTCCCAGTGGATACCCGTGCCATTGCCGATGAGTTCCCATTGGGTGCGTTGCTCTGGGGTGGCATGGTGCAAGCGTGGATGCCAATGCAGTGGCACGGCTATTTCTCGCCCATCGGCAAGAGAGACGCGCACCATGGTGTCATCACATACGACAGATATGGCTAATGGTAGTACTGTAATTTTTGGTAGACATTGTGTGTCATGAGCCTGAACCGAAATAGTCATCCCAAGCCTCCTGAAACAAACTTTGGTTTTTTGCAATCAATTGTTGAAGGTTTCGTATTTCACTGCTGTTGTATCCATATGAATTGGCAAGACTCACCGGTTTGAGCCAGAACTTTGCCTGCTTTTCTGCTGTTTGTACATGTATGTGTGGTGGTTCGTTCGTTTCTCGGCTGTAGAAAAAGAACCGATGTTTGTCTATGCGTAAGATGGTTGGCATGGTTTTTGCCTCTTTATCATAGTGTAACACATGCTTCTTGGCGCTCTTGGCGGCTTTGCGCAATGCTCTGTTTTTCTTCTCACTCCCACGCTATCGTTTCAGCGTAGCCAATGCCATGGGTTATACATATCTGAAGCGCCTCTTCCGTGAAACCCCCTAGCGACAAAAATGCCATGAGTATGGGGTTGGTAGGCATGGTTTGCGCATAGACCTGCGCTTTCTCCAGGAAGTCTTCAATCGCTTTGGCTCCCATCTTCTGCTGCCGCTTCTTCACCTCAACAATGACTATGCGCCCGCACGCTGACTCGCCCACAACGTCAAGCTCCATATTTTTGCCATCCTCGCGTTGCACTGGCACCCGTAGGCGCACGTTTCCTATGTTCAGTTCGGTATCATCGTGTACACCGGCAAAGAATGCCGACAAGCGAAAGCGCTTGCGACTGCGGAACTCAGTGGCTAATTGCTGCTCGGCCACCCACCCCATCACTTGATTGAGCATCCCCCGTAAGCGATTGCGGTCGCGTGTCACGGCGGCGATGTCCTCGCGCATATCTTGTTTTACATCAGGCACGAAATTGTTTATCTCCTCCTCAAAGCGGTGGCGCAAGATGAGGTTTAAGGTGCCATCTTGCAAGCCACGAAATGAGATGTCGGAGGGACCCCATTCGAGTATATCGGCTTCGACTAAGAGCAGTAATTTCTTCTGGATGGTTTGTACGTCCATGTCGAGGTTGAGTTTCTCCTTGATTTCGCGGGTATTCCAATGACGATGGTTGTTTTGGCTGAGGAAGAGCAGCATGGCTTTGGCGTTGCGGTCGTTGATAGTGTCGAGCGTTTTGTGGATGTATTCGCCCCATGTGTTGAACATTTCCGAACGGCGGTCGAGCAATTCGTAGGCAACGGTTTGCACGACGCCCTCGGCAGTCGTCAGATCGCGGTTGGGGCAGGTGCTCTGCATGACACACGAAATGAAGAAAGGGTCGGACATGCACGTTTGGTTGATTTGTATCGCCGTGTCGTTGGTGACGGGGGTTTTGTAGATGTTGGCATAGGCATAGACGGCTTGCAGACCCTCGTCGGGGGTTAGATAGGGCGGCATATACCATTGCGTCAACCGGCCGGCTTCGAGGAAGCGGGCGCTGATTTTCATGAGCCAACTGATATAGGAACCGGTGACGAGCATGGGGGCTATTTTCGATTCGGAGAGCGCGTGATAGCTGCCGGGCATCGTCTCGTCGAGATACCGTTCACATGCTTCGTCACGATACACGGTTGTGGCTATGTATTGAAATTCGTCGAGGATGACGAGAAATTGGGTGTTGAGTATTGCGGCATACCGATGGGGAGCAGCACATGCAAAATGCCACATCAAATCGTAACTGTGGTTGTTCTTGTAGTAGCGTAATTGCTTGATACCTTCTTGAAGCATCCGATGTGAAGTTGATATACTATACTCGTGGATTTGCTCCAAGTTCCACGGTTGCATCACCAACACAGGGTCGCGTTCTAAGAATGAAATGTAGTGTGAGGCAAATGTGGCAAAATAGTTCTCTGCGAAATCTGGGTACCAGACTTTCTTGTCTAAGACTTCAAAATAAAAGGGTATCACTTCGCCGTTGGCGCTCCAGAGTTGGTTGAAGATGCGCTGGACAAAGGCGGTTTTGCCGCTCTTGCGCCGCGAGAGGATGACCCGCGATTTGGAGATGTGGTCGGGGATGTTGTCGAGCCATGTGCCAAAGTTTTCAAATTCACGCCCGCGCCCGACGAGCAGGTTCGGATGACCTATTTTTTCTGCTAGTGGGTAGTCCATCATTCAGTGTACCTTTCTGTTCTCTTTTTTCATTAAGACCTCGCGCCAAGCCGCAAAGAACGCAAAGCTATGAAAGAAGGATGCAATTCTTTGCTGGTACGCTCCAGTGGTGCGAGTTGTCTTGTGTCTCGCGCCAAGTGTGCCTCGTGCTAAGACGCAACGGATGCAAAGATTCTGCGTATGCACCTCCGAAAGCTTCTAAGGCAGCTCTTTTGATGGCATCAATGTAGGTTATGACCAAAACGATTCACCCCACTGGAGAAAGTGTTGAACACTCATAACCGTAACCCCATGGCTTTTCATATGGAGCATAAGGTCTTGATCACGCTTGAGATCATCATCACGACTCACAGCAACGTTGGCCCCGCCTACCAGCGCTGTTTCCAAAATAATGTCATCGTCTGGGTCACGACAAATGTGTAGATCGCCCGGTGGGGTGACGTTCATTCCTCGTACTGCTAGAAGATACACATATTCATGAATGGTGCTATCGTCAAGACCATATTTGGTGCGTATTCTTGGACGGGTGAGAACATCCTCTAACTCTTGAAGTAAGAAAGGTGAAACTACCACCAGAAACTTGCCTGCTACCCATGCATCTTTGAGTTTTGCAGGGTACCCATGGGGATTGATCAGGGCCGAAACCCACACATTCGTATCAATGAGAGCTACTATGCGAATGGCGTAGCTCCTTCACTTCTAGCGCAGCAGCAGTAATATCGTCTTCAATCTCTTGGGATTCAAAGTGGCTTGTGTATCTCTGCACACGAGCTATCAGGGAAAGGAATGCCTGTTGCCAAACCGGTTCTTGTGCTAGAAAGTAATGGTGCAATGCTGTTTCAACAAGCACATGTGGGGCTACGTGGCATTGCTGTGCCTGCTGTTGTACCAATTTGTATGTTTCTGGTGATAAGACGATAGTATAACTCACAATAGTACGCTACCTTTCTGTTTACGGTGACCAAGTAGGGATTTTAAACATTCAATTGTATGAATGAGGATGCTAAACTATCCCATGTACGCAGTATAGCCAACTTGTTGGTGTTTGGCAATTCTTGTCTATCCGTTCATTGGTATTCTCGCGCTAAGACGCAAGGGGCGCAAAGATTTCGCTGTTCATCTTGGCACTTTTGGCGGCTCTGCGCTAGGTATCATCTTTACGAATGCTCATTCATCTGCCTCGGTGATCAATGCCAATGCCTGTGCTTCAATCGCTGCTCGGTCTACCATTTCTCCCAGTGCTTGTTCGCTATATTGTCCTTCAAATGCTTCTAACGATGCTCGTTTGAGTGCATCAATGTAGGCATCGGCAATTGTCTCTTTCAGTTCATCGAGCGAAACATAGGTCCCTTTTGCTTTGTGTCGTTGATTTATCCGTTTGATTTGTCGCGTTGCGTTCCAAATGGACATATCCCAAGAACGAGTGGTGCGGTTTTCAGCAGCCTGCTTGATGAGATGGAGCAGCAGAATGATGGCAAAACTATATATTTTGTTGACTTTGTCGTCGCGGCTCATTTCTTCCATTTCTGCAAGCAAGTCCATCGCTTCGGCGTAGCGTTGGTGTTCGAGGTGGTCGCGGAGTTGTAACAGTTCTTCCATGGTGTCCTCCTATAGGTGTGTTTGATGGTAGTATACCATATTCGAGACTCCTTGTTTTTCTGCACATGCTTGGCGGCTTTGGGTGAGGCAATAGTGTGTCTAGGTCCCGTCCTTACAACAAGAACTGCACTCCCACGATAGCCAACGATACTGCCAGCGCCCGAATAATCCACTGGGCATCTACCCGCTTCGAGAGGCGAGCACCAATCTGCGCACCCACAGACACCCCAATCACGAGCATAATAGCTTGTTGGAGTCCCTGTTGCAGAATACCCGTGAAAAGATGGACGCTGGTGGCCGCTACTGCCTTCGTAGCCAAGATAAACTCCGACGTGGCCACGGCAATATGCACCGGGAAGTACAACCCATAGGCCAGTAGCGGCACTTGAAAAATACCCCCGCCAATCCCCAACATGCTCGAGAGAAACCCTATGCCGAAGCTTATCCCAATACCAATGACAAAGCGGCGTGAACGAAACCGCATCAGTAGCGCTGTGTTCTTATAGTCGCCAAAACATGCCTCCGAATCATCGTCGGACATTCGCTTGCCACCAGCGGTCCGGCGCAGGAGCATCACTGAGGAGAGAATAAGCACTACCCCAAAAAGAGACTCAAAGGAATCGCGGGAAACGTGTGCTGTAGCTAACGCACCAAGCATAGCGCCCGGCATACTAGCCAGCCCAAAGAGTATGCCTGTGCGGTAGTCAATGCGTCCCATGCGTGAGTAGGCCAGCACCCCAGAGAGCGCATTGACGGAAACAACAGCCAGTGCAATACTGGTGATATATTCAGGCTCTTTTTCTGGATAGAGCCAGAGCAGAATGGGGACGAGAATGAAGCCCCCGCCGGCCCCTATCAGCGTGCCATAGGCCCCGAGAATGAGGCCTAGGAGCAAAAACCCTATATGTTCCAAATAACACGCTCCTCAGAGCATTTGTAGTTTACCAAGGTGTCAGTGTACACTGTTTTGTGGTTATGAGCAAGTAAAAATGACCTACATGCCTACAGGCTTATTCTCTATTTGTATTGGCACTCTTGGCGGCCTCGGTTTGAGGTACCATCTTTACCGCTGCACGGCCTGCCTCAAGTGCTCGCACACGTAGTCTACTTGGTCTTCGGTCATGATGCTGGAGAAGGGTAGAGCGAGGGAAATAGTACCTAATGTGAGTTATAATAGTCTTGAATGACAAAGGGACAACACACTGCCCGTGTGCGTCGTCCCTTACTAAAGTTTAGCTTTCGTAGAAACGACGTACTACCTCTGTCACATACACAACTTGATCGTCATTGAGTTCGCAATGCAGCGGCAGGAAAAGCGCCCGCTGGAACATCAGTTCAGTACGGGGTAGCTTGAAGTGTGTTAGCCCAAGGGCCGGGAATTGATGCACGCCGCGCCCGCCCCACGGAAGCGCAACTTCTACGCCTTGCTCTTTTAGGTATGTTTCTAAGCCGTCACGGTTTTCGGCTTCAATTTCGTAATTTTGAAACACATCGTAGTACCCCCCATCGGTGGTTGGGGCTGGCGGGAGATGTAGTTGTGGTAGCCCTTGCAAGTGTTCCTGATAGATTGCCGCAATCTCACGACGACGCTCTAGCCATGCAGGGAGATGCTTGAGCTTCAGATCAAGCATAGCCGCATGCAGGTTATCCAACCGACTGTTGAATGACCAAAAGGCAATATCGCCATCGGGTTTGCGGCCATGGTTCCGCAAGAGTTTGATGGTGTTGGCAAATTCCTCACTATTCGTTACGACAGCTCCGGCATCGCCATAGGCACCGAGTAACTTCGCCGGGTAGAAGCTAAAACTCCCGGCCAAGCCCCAATTGCCACCCTTTTTGCCCTTGTAGGAAGCTCCAAGCCCCTGTGCTGTGTCTTCAAGCACAATGAGGTTGTGCTTTTCTGCAATATCTATAATGCGGTCCATTTGACACAAACGACCATTGAGATTGACGGGCATAAGAGCCTTTGTCTTGGGGGTAATAGCCGGTTCGATCAAATCTACATCCATGTTGTGGTCATCACCAATATCTATCAAGATAGGTGTCGCTCCTGCATGATGTATGGCGGCGGCGGTTGCTACGAAAGTGTGCGAAACGGTAATCACTTCATCACCCGCTCCTATGCCGGCCGCAATCACACTCATGGTCAAGCCATCGGTGCAATTTCCTACACCAACGGCATAGCGCGTACCAACAAACTCCGCTAGGTGTGCCTCAAAATCCCCCAATTGCCTACGGAGCATGACATCCCCACGGCTCAGCACGGTATCTACCGTTTCTAGGATTTCACTGCGTATCTTTTGATATTGTTGCGGGTAATCTATAAAACGTACTTTCCAGTTCAATTTTTTACTCCTCTTAAAACAGATGTTATGGTTTGTAAAACTCCAGTCGTATCAATCCCATACTGAGCACGTAGATATTGTTGGTCTCCAACAAGGGTTGCAAACATATCATGCAATCCGATACGTTTAAAGATGTGAGGACGCACATCGGCTTCCATAAGGACTTCAGCAACCGCACCACCTAAGCCACCTATAATACTATGTTCTTCAAGCGTAAAGATGGCAGATGTTTCCCGTGCCGCAGACAAAACAGCATCAGTATCAAGCGGCTTGATGGTATGCATGCTCAACACACGTGCGTGGATACCCTGTTCAAGGAGCATATCTGCTGCTTGAACGGTATCGTAGAGTTGCCCACCTGTGCTTATCAGGGTAATGTCATTGCCTTGGCGCACCGTGATAGCTTTTCCCAATGCAAATGGTGGTTCTGAAGTATGCACAACTGGCTCATTGGCCCGACCAATACGCAAATAGGCTGGTCCCTCATGCTTTACCAAAGCATGCACAAGCAACCGTGTTTCGACAGGGTCGCCTGGTGCAGTCACAACCACATTGGGCAAAGCACGCATGATAGCAATATCTTCAGTAGCATGGTGAGTTGCGCCAAGTGAACCATACGACAACCCACCTCCAACAGCAGTCATAATCACCGGTGCGTTATGATAACACACATCATTACGCACTTGCTCTAATGGGCGCAGTACCGGAAAATTGGCAATAGAGTAGGTAAACACAATTTTTCCACTCAACGCCATTCCTGCTGCCATTCCCGTCATATTTTGTTCGGCAACACCGGCATTGATAAATTGCTGCGGCAAGCGTTCTCGAAACGCATTCGTCACTGCAAAACCAAGATCACCCACCATTAGCGTAATACGTGGGTCTTCTAGGGCCAATTCAAGGAGTGTGTCGAAAAAAGCTGTTCTCATACATTGTGCTCCAGTTCAGTCATTGCGGCATCAAATTCCTCACCCTGTGGGGTGCGATAATGCCAGAGCAACTTGTGCTCCATAAAACTCACTCCCTTGCCCTTCACGGTGTGAGCAATGATACAACTTGGTCGCCCAAACTCAAAGGGAACTTGGGTGAGAGCAGCTTCTATTTCTTCTACATTGTGTCCATCAATTTCATGCACTGCCCACCCAAAAGCACGCCATTTACTGGCAAACGGCTCTAGGTCTAGCACTTCTTGCACACTCCCAAGGCTCTGGATTTTATTGTAGTCTACAATTACGGTCAGGTTATCTAGGTGATGATGTGGTGCAAAAAGCACGGCTTCCCATGTAGACCCCTCATCACACTCGCCATCGCTCAGCAAAGCAAAGATACGATACGTTTTGCCATCACGTTTTGCAGCCAATGCCATACCAACGGAGATTGAGAGACCATGCCCAAGCGAGCCAGTAGACACTTCAATACCCGGTGCGCTTGTGTGTGTTGCATGCCCTGCTAGGTGTGCTCCATTTTGGTAAAATGTTTCGAGCCATTCCTTTGGAAAAAAGCCGCGTTCTGCTAATACTGCATACAGGGCAGCACAGGCATGCCCCTTGCTCAAAATAAACCGGTCACGCTCCGACCAGCCTGGATTGGTAGGGTCAACGTGCAGAACCCTACCATACAGCACAGCTAACAGTTCAGCCATGGAAAAGTTTGAGCCGATGTGTGACGATTTAGCCTGGTGAATCATCTTGAGCGCTTGATGGCGTAGACGCCAAGCAAGCTGTCCCAGTTCACGAGTAGTCTGATAGGGGTTAGATGTAGTCCTCGTTTTCAATATATATCTCCATCAACAATTATCTCTTTGGTGTACTCATTGCCAGATACTTTTCAAACCGTTTATCAGTATCTAGCACCTCTTCATCCATTATAACTGACTTGATCGTTTCAAAAAAAATGCGTGCATCAGCCTGTAATGAATAGTGGTGTGTATATGCTAGTTGCAACTGAAGCTTGCGCGGGCGCACCTTTTCGAGATATGTTTGTTCTGGGTCGGGGCTGCCAGCCAACAATGCACCTTCGTCAATATTCCACAACGATGCCCAATCGGTGATACCGGGTCGTACATGCAAGATAGCTTGTTCTTCTGTTGTGAACATATCTACATAGACTTGCACCTCTGGGCGTGGGCCTACAAAACTCATATCTCCACTGAACACGTTGAATAACTGGGGGAGTTCATCTAGCTTGTAGCGACGGAGCCACTTGCCAACAGGTGTGACACGGGGGTCATCGCCGGATGTAGACGGGCCACCTATCTTATCTGCGTTGATGACCATGGTGCGGAATTTGTACATTTTGAAAGGTTTGCCATCCTTGCCGACACGGGTGCCTTTGTAGAAAATAGGGCCGGGTGAACTGGCTTTGATCATCAATGCAATGACGACAAGTACAGGCGCTGTCACAATAAGACCTATCAGAGAGAGAATAACATCAATGAGTCGTTTTAGACGTAAATACATAATAACATTACCTTTTTGGCTTGAGCATAACACGAACACTGGTAGTACAAACATCATCCATTGCCATACCCGCAAAGGCTTTATCTACAGGGGAACCATGTATTTTCACTTTATGTAAATCTAGCCTCATCTATTTCATATATATACAGAAAAGCATCTTGCCCATGGGCTTCTATCTGGGCTTCTTTACGTGCCCCCATCTTCTCATAAAAACGTTGTGGGCGGAGTGTATTGGCCAACGTACACACCTTAAAAGTGTCTATATGTTTACTCTGAAACGTGTTTGCTAACTGGTGAAATAACAATTGCGCTACTCCTTTGCCTTTGTATTGCTCATCAACAGCAATAACAAGAAGCTCTGCATCAGGTGTCACATGCTTTTTCTTTCCCGGCGAAAGGAACATCTCAAATATGCCCCACACCTTGGATGGTGACAAGAGGAGCATTGGTGCTAGAGTAACAGCAGCAAGGAAAGACTTTTTAAGCATGAAATCTTTGTAGAATTTACCTACATGGGTAGCGCCAGATACAAAGCCACAGATACGCCCATGCATGCTGTCTCGCGCCACAATCAAAATGCCATATTCACTTTCAGCCATATGAGATATGAAAAGTTCCAAAGCCTTGTTGCCCAAAGATACGAAAAAACCTTCTTGTATCTCGCGCCACTGTATAGCTGCTGTATATAAAATATCTTCTCTTGTGAAGTTCTCTTGCTGAAGAACTATTCCTTCCATGAATATTCTGCCCCTAAATCTGTATGTAGTCTCGCATATCAGAGAGAAACCGCCTTGTTTTCTCTATTTGCTTCTGATTTATCTTCAAATGAATTGGTAACGCAATGACCCGTTCAGATATATCCTCGGCAGCAGGACACGTCCCTTTTTCATACCCAACAACATGCCAGTCTTTCTCCTTTAGAGGATGTATCGGCGACAAAAACATATTGTGTAACTCTATTCGTTTTTCTCTCCCTCTCTCCAGAACTGCTGCCTTATGATGAAACAGAAGCGGATATTTGATATAGACTGGTGCATAATGAGCATTCATGCGGAAAGTTGTATAGCCAAGTTCGCCCAACACAGCATGGTATTGAGAAGCTACCCACCTTCGGTAGGCTATAATAAAATCAAGATCATGCAACTTTTGAAAAAGCCGACGTTTGAACGATTCTGGCATACGTTTCTGGTAATCAGGACTAAGTACTCCCGCAAACTCTTCGGCACGAAATGACCCCACAAGCAAACCCATTTTGGATAAAAACTGATAGGTGTCTTTTATAGTCCAATAGAGTGACGGATGCAATAGTATGCTATGAGCAATATATTGGGCATTGATTGTAACCAGTTCCCGTGTCAAAGGTTCAGAAAAGAGGTGATACTGTTCTAGCATCTTTTGTTGTAGATCAGAAGTGTTTACTACGGCTGTTCCACCTAGCCCTATGATAATAGGTTTTCCCCATTCATAAGAATGAAAGGCCGCATCACCAAATGTTCCTACTTCTTGGTCATGATACGTTGCGCCAAAGGTATGGCAGCAGTCCTCAATAACATGAACGTTGTATATTCTAGCAAGAGCAAGAATGGCATCCATATTGGACGGTATCCCATAGGTGTGCTGTATAATGATAGCTTTGGTTCGGGTTGAAATACGCTCTTTGAGGCTTGTCGGGTCCATAGTGAAGGTGAGTGGGTCAATATCTACGTATACGGGAGTAGCGCCAACTGCAATAATGGGGCTAGGAACAGCCAGACAGGTAAAAGCCTGTAGGATAACTTCATCACCAGGTCCAACATCCATAGCTTTGAGCAAGGCATAGAGTGCCACCCGCCCACGATAGAAGAAGAAAGCATCATTGCTATGTAGTTTGGAAGCCATGTGGCTCATTATCTTTCCTTCTATTACAAGAACTACAAATGTGCATGCTAGACTTTCGACCATTCAGACTGAGGTTGTATTGGCTTGAATAGTCCTGCAATTGAACCAAGCCCATAGAGTATGTGTGTTGCCGCAAAGATAAAAGGCATGGCAATGAGAAATCGCGGGTCGCGTTCCTTCCATGCAATGGGTACGGAAAAGACCAAACATGGCACCAGATAAACCACACCAATGAGGAGCAAAAGCCAACGAAACACTGGTCGCACTAAGGTGAGCAAGAGCGAGCCAACAATTGAAATTACAAAGGCAAGTGGTATCATATTGCGCCACGAAAAGATAACCTTGCCGGTGATGCGACTAATATAGATAGGGGTCAACCCACCAACATAAATCCAGTGCAAAAAGGATTTCAAATCACTGCGAGCAAAGTAGTGACAGACAATATCAGGCACATACAGAATTTTACCACCTGCTCGTTGCAATCGTACATTAAACTCACGGTCTTGTCCACGCACCAGACGTTCATCAAACACTCCTATTTTTTCAAATGTCTCGCGGCGGTAGCATCCACCAAACACCGTGTCTACCCATTTTATCGTCTTTGCGCCAGTGCGATAAGCAGTATTCCCCATACCAAAAGAATGTGCATTAGAATAAGCAATAGCACGTGATAGCACCCTACTATCGCTTGGTAATGTTCTGAGGGACCCGCCCACATTGTCTGCCTGGTAATGCTCCATGTAAGAAATGCATTTTGAAATGTAGTCTGGTTCATAAATCGCATGCGCACCCATTATGATGATAATATCTCCTCTGGATGTTTCAATACCAGTATTGAATGCATAGGGCTTGAGTCTACGTGGATTGTCCACGAGCCTAATTACAGGGTTCTTCTGTATGTATTCGCCCACTATAGTGCGCGTGGTATCGTTACTCATCCCATCAATAACGAGAACTTCAAGCCTGTCTTGTGGATAGTCATTGGCTATGATTGAATCAAGACATCTACCAATAAACTTTTGTTCATTGAAACACGGGATCATGATGGTAACAAAGGGAGTTTTCATATAATATAAACCTTGCCTACCTAAATTGTATCAATGGCTCCTGTTGTGGAAAAACAACATCAGGAGCAACAACTATTTCGCTCAATGAGCAAGCATCAAACCAGACACTGCCAGTACGATACATCCGGAACGCTGGGTTAATGAATATTGCTTGGCTACTACGGTTCCATGCCACAATTGTAACATATTTCCATTGACCATCAGTAGGTGACAGGGTAAACGGACCACTAAACAATACTTCGGGTTGCCACGTAAGAGTAAACCACATGCCTTTTTGACTACTAACATGCTCGGTACGATAGGCAAATGAGACAGCATAGAGGGTATGTGGTTGTACAACAATATCTCTTTGGATAAATCCTGCAAAGGGATTTGACTGGTCATGCTGCCGATTGGTCTGTATGCCATCAATACGCAAGGCATAGGCACCCTGGTAGGCATTGGTGGCATCACTCCCTGAGACAAATATACCATTAGGTGCTTGCCAAGGTTCCCAATGCAAGAGCCGTCCTTCTATCGCGTCAAGTTGCTCAAAACTGCCGTTGTGCAGCAATTCTTTGCCTAGTGTCACGGCATCGGGTGCAAGTCTAGTCATAGAGATAACCCGTGTATGGAGTTGTTTCGTGGTAGCAACTGTTTCCCGTTGACGATGTGTTGCCGATATATGCTCAGACCATGCAAGAGACTGCTGTACTTGCTTGCCCAAATCTGTTTGCCAAAAACCTGGCTGGCGGGTGCGTTGCACAAATGCCGCTAACTCTGGTGAGTCATGGTCGTGTCTAAAAACATCTGCAAAGAGACGGTGCCTGATACCATACCATTCCGGACTGGTGTTATGCAACGATGCTGTGAGGAGACGAGCCGCAATAGTCGGTGGTAGGTCGGGTGGCGAGGCAAGCGACATGTACAGTTGAAGCGCATCTTGGTCATGATCGGTTGCAACCAGTATAGCAATGGTACGCCGCACTACAAGGGGAGCCTGCTGTGTGCTATGGAGCAGAGGTTGGAGTAGGGTAGCCGCCATGTCTGGCTCGCCATGCAATACATATATCTCGGCAACCTGCCAACGCATGTGGGCATTATGTGGAGCGAGAGCAATTGCCCGCGTATAGAGCGTTTTGTCGAATATACCATGCAGACGCTGTAGTTGCGCATAGTTAAATAGCCCATGAGCATAGAGTTGTGGAGCAGTGAAGAGCATGAACAGCAATGCTGATAATGCTATCCAGTAATATGTTTTTATTGTTTTCATAATGGTGGCAAGGGATTTCTATCCAAAAAGCTCTGGTGCAGAAAAAACTGCTGGGCCCACTGTTCGAGAATAAAAAACCGATAGAAAACGCTATGGCTCATAAGAGAATTTCTTTCTTGGTATGTATGAAAAGCCTTTTGCAGACTTGGTAGGTTAGCCCATTCCTGCAAAAACTGGGCATGGTCAAATGTATACTTGATTTCTTGGGCAAGTTCGCCACGTGCCCATACAGACTCCGGAGTACTAAACCCTAGCTTACTCCTCCGCCTGCGAATGACATCAGGTAATATATCCCACAATCCCTGCCGCAACACAAATTTAGTCCATCCACCCCGTATTTTCTGGTTGACTGGTAATGCAGCACAATGTTCAACGAGAACATGGTCAACAAATGGCACACGAGACTCAACGGAAAATGCCATAGCATTCTTGTCCTCGTATCGCAACAACGCTGGTATACTCAATGTTGTTATGTCCAATTTGATACATTCTGCCAAACTTCCGTCTGTACCAAATGACAACCTACGGTCAACAAAGCGATTGGCCAGCGAATGTTCTATCAATGTTGCTTCGACTGGGTTACGACTCAATCGCCTTATATATCGAATACCATGGTTTAGACCAAGTCCGTGCCAATAATCATGTGCTAACCCCAAACCTACACCCTCGCGCAAGAGATCACTATACCGTTGTTGGCGGGCAAGTTCTTGCAGATAGAAGAGAGAAAACCTAATATAGCCCATAAGGTTCTCATCTCCCCCTTGACCATCTAGCACTACCTTCAAGCCACTTTGGTTGATATAGCGCATGACACACCATTGTGCATACATGCTGGTTCCACGAAAAGGCTCTTCTTGATGGTACAAAAGACTTGGTAGTTCTTGGATAAAACCAGTAGCGGTGGGGAAAATGTATTGGGGATGTGCTTGGGCAGCTTTGATAACTTCTTGCGCATATTCGCGCTCGTCAAATTGGGGTTGATCAAAACAGGACGTAAAGGTACAAAGTTGATCATGAGAAGAAGAATACACAGGATTGCCATTGTGTTGCTTTATATGAGCAACGGCAGAAACAATAGCTGAAGAGTCTAGTCCACCGCTCAAGCACGAACCTACTGGCACATCGCTGACCAGATGATGGCTTACTGTATCGAGAAACATGTCGTGGAATGCTTTCGCTCTGTGGTGGTCTTCCTCATGAGAAATATGCCCATAGTCTGGATTTACTTCAAAGTCCCAGTAGCGCTTCACATGAATTTGCCCTGTGTGGTCAATAAGCATACAGTGTGCAGGCGGAACTTTCACTATATCTTGGAAGAATGTTTCATTTGTATGTTCTAGCAATCCTTGTGCTAGGAAGTCATACACCAATGCAAGATTGGGTTGTGGTGACACCGATTGTACAGACAGTATGGGCTTGATTTCCGAAGCAAAAATGCATTGCAGATTATCTCCTTGTTGCTTAATGTGATAATAGAGGGGTTTGATACCAAAACGGTCTCGTGCTAGGAGTAGATAGTGCTCGCTTTCATTCCACAAGGCAATTGCAAACATACCCCGCAGTCGTTGCACAAAATCCACTCCCCAATGAGCATAGCCATGGAGCAACACTTCTGTGTCACAATTTGACCGAAATATATAGCCATGTTGTATCAACTCATGCCGCAATTCCTGAAAGTTGTAGATTTCACCGTTCTGCACAACCCACACTTTTCTATCAGCACTGGCCATGGGTTGATGACCTGACTCTGAGAGGTCCAGAATAGCCAAACGGCGGTTGCCGAGAGCAACATGCTGGTTGCCCCACACACCAGCATCGTCTGGCCCACGGTGTTGCATCAGTTCAAGCATATGAGAAACATAGCCTACCAAATGTTCTTGTGGTTCTCGAGTTGTCAAGATACCCGCTATGCCGCACATAGAAAGTTTTCTCCTTTTTGTTTTTAGATAGCACTGATACGCAACCTGAGCAGAATAAAAAAGTACCTAGTATTACCCTCTTGCATAACACAGGTCATGGTACAGTTGCACCAATTTTGTTGCTTCATTTTCCCAATTATACCATTGTTCTATAGCCTCACGCCCTTTACGTCCCATTTCTTCGGCTACATTGGGTTGCGTCAGCAGAAAGGTGATGGCACGGGCAAGAGCACGGGCATCTAAAGGGTCTACAACCAACCCACATCCGGTTTTTTCTATGAAGTCTCTCCATAATGGAAAATCTGAAGCAATAACTGGAATGCCAGCCGACATATATTCAAATAATTTGTTGGGTTGTGCCTCAGTATGGTTCGGACCAGGCAGAAAGGGCACTAGACCAGCACGTACTGTAGACAGAAGATGGGCAACCTCGGACCGGTTTAGCATCCCAAGTTCATGTATGCAAGACCAACCACGCTGCTTGCACACTGTTTCTTGGAGATGAGGGTATGCAAAACGTCCAGCAAGTTCAAGTGTGGCATGTAGTTGCTCAGGGACATACTCCATGGCCTCTACCATTTGAAAGATACCTCTTTCACTGCTTATTCCACCCACATAGGCAATGCTTGGCATACGTTCGTTCCAAGGGATAGGATTAGCCATATGCAACTCATCACGCAGAGGATAATTGTTGATAACTACTGTTCGTGGATTGATAAACTGGAACCGTTTACCAATAGCTGGTGTTGCTGCTACCAATGCTGAAAGCCCACTGGCAGCTCTATCCTCAAAAAATTCCATACTCCTACTTATCACTGGTTTTGCATATATAGGTAGGTATTGTTTCATAAGAATACTTCGCGGTATATCCTCATGAATATCGTAAATGACATGCTTGCCCTGTGCGCGGAGCAATAGACCAATAGGAATGAGTTCTGGGTCGTGGAAATGATAGATAGTGGCATTGAGTACACGTGCCTGCTGATATACTGCCCACACTGTTTGTGTCATCCGGTTGATGCGACCACCGCTTGTTTTGGGGACTCCATGCACATGCACACCTTTGATGGTCTCATTAGGCGCGCCTACAGCAACAAGATGGATCTCATAGTCGGCCGCAGCTAGGCTAACGCACTCCTTATGAAAAATGCGTATATCGGTATGAGGATGGACTGAGGTAAAGTGGCATACTTTTGGCTTATATATTGTCATTTCAAAAGTCTTTCTCTATGGTTTACAGTTCAGGTTTAGTTTCATACCCAAATTGATGCATGCGACTGCTACAAAGCTTTTGAATTCTGGCAAGGTTGTCTACACCAAAAAATTCTTCCCATGGCTTGCCCCGGTTTTGTCCACGATACTGGTTATTATACCGCATATCGGTCTTATCAGTAATGTCACGGACAAGGGGATGTTCTATATGTTGCGCTAGGTGGGTAATAGTACCCACTTTATCTTGCATAAAATCTTCATATCGAACCAAGACCATATGGTTTGCATAACGAGTATATATATCTGCTGCAAGATTCCAGCGAGCAGCAAGCATGTCAATGTAATGATCACCTTCTATTTCAAGCCACGTTCCATTCAAAAAAGGCAACCAAGAAGATGTTGCTTGTTGCCGGTCTGCTTGTGTCAAAAAGGGTAGGTTGCCCGACACGTTCATTATATCAAGTATACTGCGAATATTTTCGCGTGGGTCACGGATGATGAAAATAAACTTTGATTGCGGATAGTATTGGATGAGTTGTTCGGCAAAAAAAGTAAGACTGGGTTCTTTGATAATAGCTCTCGAAAATTCTAGCTTGTTCTGCTGAATAAAATCGGTTATAGAGACATCAGCAGCACGTCTACCAGGTTTTTGGTGTTCTCGCATTTTACCAAGGTCAATTGTCACCGGCAGGTTGGTGGCATAAGCCAAAAGTATGGCAATGGCAGTGGTACCTGATTTTTGGTTGCCAAGGATAAGTACCGGCTTGGGGTGAATACGTGCAACACTGTTCAACAAACCGGCTACAAGACGCAATGGAGGCCTTGGGGATACAATGATTCTATCAACAAAACTTTTTTTCATGGTACTCCTAATATTCAAAGATAATTCCTTAAAAGTAAGTATGCTCGAAATCTTACTTGGTCCACTAAAGTTCTGAGACGACAATTTGTATCATTAAAATTATCAGACCAGTTTTTTGAAACCTGGATCAATACATCCAAATGAAACTCTCTTCCAATAAAAGCAGTTTGTAAAATATGGAGAGAATGGTACCTTGCAGATGCTATGTGGTGTGGAGATTTACTATTTTCATTAAACAGGCTATAGGCCGACCAGTATCCCAAATCCCATCTATGAATGTTGCGTTCAAGCGTATTTTTGGCTATATCCAGGTATTCATTTAGAAGGGGAAAGCTCACTAGTCGTCGCAATTCAATCATGCCAATAACCCCAAACAGATACCCATTCAAAATATGGAATGGATGTTCACAGGGAGCCTCTTCCCAAAAAACATCTCCTGTTGTATCTAATCTTGATTGGAATCCTCCATGTTGGCAATCTATAGCGAATGACATGAACGCATGTTGGGCTATATCCAGATAATGGCTATCACCTGTCAGGACATATGCACGACAAAGGACACTGATTCCCATACCTTGTGATATGGATGAGAGCCAAGGGGCTTTGATGGTCTCTAGGGTATACCAGTCATAGTGATGTACCCAGATACCATCATCAGTGCGTGCCAACCATTGGGCAGTCTTGAGAAAACAGTTCTTACTGTAGTTATTCTTAGTGTAGCGAAAGCGATTCCAGTGAGCTAAACCATATATAGCTACACGTGTTGGAGAGTAATTCATGCCATGTGTTTGCCTATGTTGGTGGAAAGGGATCCCCTCAGCATCCTTGGGCATAAAGTATAGATACTCTCTATCTATTAAAAAATCCATGTACTGTGGGTATAGCCATTGGTCGGATTCGGTGTTTGCTAACCTAAAAGTAGGATAACCTATAGCAGTTTGAAATAAACTACCAATAAACTTTTTTTGATACACCATATTAACAAAACGGTCTATATTGTTGAGCATTACCTAATCCTTTCTTGAGATTGATTTTGTAAAAAACCACCTTTTGAGTTAATAATATTTTTATACCCGCCAACAAACATACAATGACCAAAGTTGGTACAGCCATCCAAAACACACCTGTAATGTCTGAAAAAGATCCTCTTGATAACGTGAACGAAAACCGTGTCAAAATAGCGGTATAAATGAGCAAAACCCAATAGTTACGCTGTTTTTGCATCGTGTTGTATATAAAAGCACAAAACATTCCATACAAAAACATTCCTACCGGAATACCAATGTAACCAAAGTTTACAAAAAATTCACCTACGAGTGAAGGAGGCAATCCACCACACGGATCATGCATGTACCAAGTTTGTTTAATAACCATAGCCACACGTGGAACGTCTTCTTGCCAACCAAGCAATTCACGGATGGTGGGTGGAATGCAATTGAGAATTGACCAGAGCAGAGATTCACCCCACAAAAAACCAACACGATCTTCCCAACTGCTGAGAATAGTCATCAAGGTTGCTATACTAAGCAAATTAGCTCCCTCTACCATACTTTGTAATCCGTCACCGGTGAATAATAATGTTTGAAAAATTTCCCAAAGATTATCTTTCATACCATATTTCGTATATTGAAAACTTGACAAACGAAAGAGATACATTAGAATTCCAACTGATACGATGGCAGGTGCTATCAAGTATGTTTTACGTATGTTCTTAGGAGAGAGTGGAATAGAGTACCGGAACAGAACGACGAATGAAAGAACATAGGTTACGGTCAAGGTGATTCTCCCAGTAGAGAAACTCATCAAGGATGTGATGATAATACAGAGAATAAGCAAGAAAGAGTGTTTCCGAGTTTGTAACCAGATATAAAACCACAGATACATTCCTGCATATCCGATTTGATAGAGTGCTGTTGATAATCCCTCGGACCTATATTCACTTCGCAGAATTGAAAGTTTTTGTAGATGTGCAAGCAGGTTCCCACTCAAGGTTTTCGCTGTATAGACAAACCATCCAAGGCTGATAGCAATGAAGACAAAAGCAATAACCTTGAGCATTGGTTTGGGAACATTACTTGGTCCGAAGGACGTATAGCGTATCTGTTGCTTGGTAATAAACGGATGGTATCCTAAGCAAAAGAAAATATAGCCCACGATAAGCCAAATAAGTACATTGTTGAAAGATGCAATTGTCGCAGCACCAGAAAGCGCCATTCGTTCTTGGAAATTGTTGTAAAGCAGGGAAAATGCAGAAACAACCGCTGAATAATAAATGACGGAAAACAAGAGGACGGGTTCAAAAATATCTACTTTGTGTTTGATGATTACTCCTGCAGGGACAACCAAGGCAAGCACAGCGACAAGAAAGAGCGAAAACCCATAGCCTTTGAGCATACCAACAGCAAGCCATCTTCCTGCAAAGAACACAAGGATGGTATACACGACATAAAAGAATGCGAGCATTGGCCGGTTCATGTTTTTGTAGTATACCTATCCTGTATTTGCTGAATCCAATGTAAAATATGTCTAGCGCGGTCTTGTATAGTATTCTTACTGGCACGTTCTAGTGCTACCGCGCCCATATGTTTTCGTCGCTGGTCGTCATACACAAGTTCACGTATGGCAATGCTTAGAGCAGTGATGTCCATTGGGTCAATGAAAATGGACATAGAGCTATCTACAATCTCATGATTAAATGGCAGGTCGGATGAAATGACAGGCAAACCACAAGCCATAGCTTCTAGCACAACATTTGGGCATCCTTCGGCTAATGTAGGCAAAACAAATACATCGGTCGCTGATAGCCAATGGGGAACTTCTGCGTGTGGGACGGATCCAGCAAAGAGCACTTGTGGTCCTTCAGGTCGTTGCTGCCCGGCTCCCAAAAAAATAGCCTTGACGTCAGGTATAACCTTCAAAGCTTCTGCTACACGCAACGGACCTTTACGCTCTTCAAACCCTCCCACAAACGCGACGATGGGGACATCCAGAGGCAATCCATAGCGTATGCGACTAGCTTGGCGGTCGCGTGGATAAAAGTGGGTTGTGTCTACTGCATTGTGAATAACCGTAATCTTACTGGGGTCTACACCGAGCTTGTGTACAGCATAGTCACGGTTGGCTCCTGAAACAGCAATGATGCCATCAAAACGGGCAATATCCCGGCGAGCCTGCTGTAAACCGGGTACTGATTCATAGCAAGATGGTGGGCCTTCTCCCATTGCAACCACTGCTGGAATACCGAGTGTTTGAGCAAGCCTCGCAACAGCCACACCGGCCGGGTATAAAAAATGCCCATAACAACAGTCGGGTATGGGGGAAAGGAGTTTCCCAACCATCTGGGTCATAGCCACAAAACTCCAAGTACTGAGGCGTGCTGTTGAGCCGATGATAGGCAACGGGATATTTGAAAACGATAGAATACTCGGTCGCAACACATTGATAGAAGGTGTGTGAGCATCTACATCATGGTGGTTTGATAGGTTTGACTTAAGCGATGGTCTGATAGGCTGGGGGGCAATAACAGTGATATGAGCACCTCGTTGGGCCATAGCTTGTGCTGTTTGCTGCACAAATATACCATTGTGTATTCGTTGTACCGATGGATAGTTTCTGGCAACTACGGCCAATTTCAAGCAATTCATGTTCTTCAATTTCCTATACCATGTAATGGACGATCAACGAAAAGTTGCAACCATATTTCCAAGCAAAGCAGATTCCATAGAATACCCCGATGGTTGTGGGTTCCCTGAATGTGTTGTGAAACAAGAGATTGAATAGTCTCGTGCTGAAAAAGGCCAGTCCTTTGCCCTAGAGATTCTACTACTACCTGTTGCAAAAAAGGGGCTAAATCACCACGCAACCACTGAGCTACAGGCGGTGCAAAACCACGCTTGGGTTGTTGGATAAGTTTTGCAGGTAGGTGTCGTTGGGCTAACTTTCGTAGCAGTCCTTTTTGCTGCAACCCAAGGAGCCGCGTATGTATGGGGATTTGAGCAACCATATTGACTAACGCATGGTCAAGAAAAGGGGTACGAATTTCTAGGGCAACCATACTGCTAGCGATGTCTACTTTCGTAAGATAACACCCGGGTAGTCTCAAGTGTAGGTCGTCGTACAAATGCACTTCTGCATCATTGAGTGCATGTGCTTGCTGCTGCATTTGTATATGCCACATAGCAGCAGAACATGAATCCTGGTGATTATTGAGCCATTGGGGATGGTACAATACCTGCCGTAGTGGTGTTGGCAAATTGGCCGTTTTGGCAAACTGTGCTGCTACCGAAGATGCTCCCACATAGTTTGAGAGCCAGCGGTGCATTTTGGGGAATGGCTCAAGTGGTATATGAGACGCGACATGCTGCATAACCCGTTGCATGGGATATGGCATATAATCACGTGCATGTTGTGCGAGATAGGCATGGAATACATGACTATATCCAGCAAATGATTCATCGCCACCATCTCCGGAAAGAGCAACCGTAATATGCTGTCGGGCTGCCTTACTAATTTGAAAAACAGCCAGTGCCGATGGGTCTGCAAATGGTTCGCCATAATGCCACTGCAAACGTTTTAAAAGGTCATGGTCAAGCGGTTCTACCTCTAGTTCTTGATGATGGGTGCTGTATTGCTCGGCGACCAGTTGAGCCAGCGGACGTTCATCTTGTTTAGATGTTGCACCTACAAAGCCAACCGAGAAAGTGTTCAGCGGTTTTGAGCTTGCTTGAGCTGCAAAAGCAGTTATTAGCCCAGAGTCAATCCCACCACTGAGAAAGCACCCGAGCGGTACATCGCTCTCAAGTCGGCTGCATACTGCTTGACGGAATTTTGCTTCAAGTTCATCTATGTAGTCCTCAAGTGTTGTATGCCATGGGGGACGAAACTGTACCTGCCAGTAGCGTTGGGTATGCATTGCATGTTGGTCAAATGTCAAGATGTGTGCTGGAGGCAACTTAGAGATACCTTGTATCAAACAACGGTCAGGAGGGACATAACCAGAGCTGAGGTAAAAATCAAGCGTAGCACGGTCTATTTTCTCCATAGAAGGTGTTATGTAACGATACAGAGCATGAATCTCTGATGCAAAGATTAACGTCCTGTCTTGGTGGATATAGAAAAGAGGTTTTTCGCCCATACGGTCACGCGCAAGCAAAAGCCTGCCTGGTCGGGTGCGTTCATCGTAGATAGCAAAGGCAAACATACCAGAAAGTTTTTCAACACATGCATCGCCCCATTCCTCGTAAGCATGGACTATAACTTCAGTGTCACTGCGTGAGCGAAAATGGTGTCCGAAAGAACGTAGTTGCTCCCGTAGTTCCTGAAAATTGTATATTTCTCCATTGTAGACAACATGAACAGAACCGTCCTCGTTGCTCATTGGTTGCTGACCAAGCGGAGAAAGGTCAATAACTGCCAACCGACGATGCCCTAATCCAACGGTACAGTTTGTATTAATATACATGCCAGCACTGTCTGGACCACGGTGCGTGAGAACATCACGCAGGTGTAGCAATTCTGCTTCATCAACATGTTTGTTATAAAAATGAACGATACCCACAATACCACACATGAGAGGTTGCCTTACCTTCCTACTGCATAACTTGTTTGCATTGATGCCTGAACCTGTTGAAAAGACCAAAAGCTAGTGTTCATTTATGTACCAAAACAATATGTGATGTGGTGAAATATGGTAGGGCCAGTGGGAGTATCTTTGCTTCTAATGTATCCAGAAAAAAACCTTTATCCAGTTTATCGGTTTGTAATCGTATTCTGCCCATTAAAGGAATATGAAATCCATCACCGTACCATTTTACAATGGTTAAGTTGCCATGATGTACCAGAAAGTTAGAAAAGTGCGATGCATCCCATGCGTAAAAATGTGTTTTATGTGAATAAAACTGTTTCATAAGGTTAAGAAAAACAACTTTTGGACGCAATGGATTGGGTACAGCCAAAACAAGCCAACGTTTTGAGACATGCTTTAACATTGTGAGTGCTTGGTAGGGATTTTCGCAATGTTCCAGTATATGCGAAGCAATGACCACATCAAACTGGTTTTCTTGAAATGTGCTAGCCAAATCTTCTATGTTCCCTAGGGTACAGAAACTATATCTACTGCTTAACTCTACACATTTGGGGTCAATATCTATCCCTTGAGATACAAAGCCTGTTTCACTTAAATGACGCAGAACCTCACCACGTCCACTTCCTACGTCAAGAACATGATATTGATTTGCGGAACATTGGTCTTCAACAGCAGCATATTTGACAAGGTAGAGCAGGGCATTTTCAAGATGCTGATGGGTCAGACTATCAGTTTTTGTATAATCAATATGTGGAATTTGTATAGGTGTCAATATTTTTCCTTTTCATTCCAAAGAAGGTATTTTTTTATGTATTATTTTAGACTATGCTATCTTTCATTCCGAGTGTTTGGTATTGTCCCAAACACCGTAGCATGAATACCAATGCGTTGATAGGTACGCACGATCAACACTCCATTCCATGCGGCCATACTAAGAGTAGCGGCTATAGCTGCTCCTTCAAGACCCCAATGCGGTATCAGCAGCAAGCTAAAAAATGCATTGAGCAACAAACTGATTGCAAATCCCATTGCAGCATCAAATCCATAATTAGTCATAATAAGCAATTGTCCAACTGAACCAGACATCACATTCACCACTTGCCCTATACATAAAATGAGCAGGACAGCATACCCACGCGTGAATGCTTCGCCAAAGAGCAATAACAACCAATGCCCAGTAAGCATAATAACGCCTACAATGGGAAGTGTCAAGAGTGTGATGATGCGCACACTCTTCGTAACGATATGCTGCAATTGTTGCATATCTTGCTTGGCATAGAGTTGGGCAAAAGTCGGCATAAGTGCCGTATTGACAGCAGCAAACACAAATGCAATCAAATCGGTTATGCGGTTAGCCACTGCATAAATGCCAACTGCTTCAGGCGATAGCATAGCTCCAAGCAGAAGAACCCCAAGCCGTGTGCTTATAATATTCATACCGCTGATAGCGATAAAAGGCAATGCACTCGTAATCCATTCACGTCGGCGGTATTCTGGAGAAGCAGTTTTGACTACTGCGGGAATAGTATGTGTAAGCAGCATACCACCAATAATAAGTCCAATAGCCGCCGCCGCAACATGTGCTCCAACTGACAAAGGTGATCCTAGCTCCCAACCAATTAATGCTATGGCACTAACAAAGGCTATAGTAAGAATAGGGCGAACAATCATTTCTGGGAACTGCCCTTGGATGACATGACGCAACCCTTGCAATGCTCCTTGACGTACAAGGGTAAGGGCCATAATGGGGATAAGGATGACTCCAACCAAAAAAGCCAGCAAGGTAGCATCTGTAGGTGGAATGAACACCCACGCCACTGCTGCCGCGGACAACGCCAGTATAAACCCAAGAATCAACGAAAATCGCATAGACCAGCGCAATTGCCCATGCATCAATCCCCAGTCGGATGTAGCTTCATAGGTTGCTAAGTTGCGAACGAGCATCTTGTCTAGCCCAAATACTGCTGGTATCGCTAACAAACTCATCCAAGTGATGACATAGGTGTATATCCCAAACTCGGTCACACCGAGCAAGCGTGCCAGCACAATGCTGTTGATAAAGACCAATCCGGTGCCAGTGATACGCAGGATAAAGGAACCAGCCGAACCACGGATAAGGTAGCTATGGAGAGCGCCTTTATCGGCTCTGCCGAGCAAAATGTCTATAACATGGTAAATTTTTGCAGATGCGGTACGGACCATGGTACTTAAAGCAACGCCCATAGGTACAATGGAATAGTACACATAACCATTCGTTGTGACTCGTTTGAATATGCCATTATTACACTCTTATGTCTCTACCATGCCTCGCTTGGCAAAGGAAACGTGATATTATACCACACCCCACAACGTCATGCACATGACGCAACACACCCACAAGACGTGCTGGGTCGGCAATAGCCTCGCGCAAAGCCGCAAATCCCCAGTCCTTCGTCGGTGGCCTGTCAGATAGCCTCTTGCTCTAGCAGTAAGCGATACGCCTCGTGCCGTATGGCTTCGGGGTCTATCATGGCCTCTAGCTCGTGGGCTTCGTAACGCCCGCCAAAGGCCTCGAGTGCGGCATAGCGCAGGGCTACAGGATAGTATGCCGCTATGATTTCTACCATATCGTCGCCAGTAAGGTAGAAGCCACTAGCTTTACGTCGCTTGTTCGTTCGGGAAATTTCAAGGAGTGCATTGAAGATGGATGTGTCCCACGAACGGGTTGTACGTTGCTCTGCGTGCTGCTTGATCAAGTGAATCAACAACACCTTCACAAAACTGCCAATTTTATTGATTTTATCTTCTTTGCTCATCGCTTGCAACTCATCCACGATAGCAAGGGCGTCATCATAGCGACGCTGTTCAAGACAAGCCCGCAATTCCAATAGTTCTTCCATAGGTACGCACTCCTACAGCTCTTTTTTAATGAAGCTTCACCACAGAGAGCACAAAGAACACAAAGGTATAAAGAAGGGAACATGCGATTCTTTGCTGGTACGCTCTAAGGGTGCGAGCTGTCTTGAACAATAGATAAGAGAATTGCGAGGATATACTCCACCGCACTGATGTGATATTCTATGCAATCAATCCAAGCGGTTGTTTCTCGTAAGCGCAGAAACCGCCAAACACTTCCGGTTGTCACCGCACCATACACGGTTGTTATCGCATTCTCCTCACGTTCATTGAATAATTGTGCCGCCACCATTTGGGCCATACACTGCCCTAAGCCACTTTGAATACGCTCATTTTTTGCCTCAATGATGACAAGAACGGGAGCATGAAGCACAAATTGCTTTCTCGATCCCGATACAATAAAATCACAGACCCCATTCAACCCTTTGTCGGCATCAACCGTGAAATCCACTCCTGAAAAAAGGCTAATTTGGCGATCCATGATTCGTCGCACTTCAACCAACAAGGGAGAAATAATCAGTTCAGATCGCGCCTTTTCAGTACTAATGGCAAGGGCAAGCGGAACATTCTCATCGAGAATAGCCCTGAAAGCATCACTGAGAGCGACTGCTTGGAGAGAAGCAAACAAGTTGGTCGTTTCATCAATTGCCAATTGAAACCGCTTCTCAACATCACGCAAGGTAAAATCTCGGTATGACATACCTTTTTCCTCCATTCCTTGGCAACTGGCACAAGCTACACAGCCTGCTCAACATCTTGGTTGAGTGTCGCCTGTGGTGAAAAACGTTGCCTCGCGCCAATGCGCAAATCGCCACTCCTGCGTCGGCGGTCTATTTAGATAGCCTCTTGCTCCAGCAGCAAGCGATACGCTTCGTGCCGTATGGCTTCGGGGTCTATCATGGCCTCTAGCTCATGGGCTTCGTAGCGCCCGCCAAAGGCCTCGAGTGCGGCATAGCGCAGGGCTACAGGATAGTATGCCGCTATGATTTCTACCATATCGTCGCCAGTAAGGTAGAAGCCACTAGCTTTACGTCGCTTGTTCGTTCGGGAAATTTCAAGGAGTGCATTGAAGATGGATGTGTCCCACGAACGGGTTGTACGTTGCTCTGCGTGCTGCTTGATCAAGTGAATCAACAACACCTTCACAAAACTGCCAATTTTATTGATTTTATCTTCTTTGCTCATCGCTTGCAACTCATCCACGATAGCAAGGGCGTCATCATAGCGACGCTGTTCAAGACAAGCCCGCAATTCCAATAGTTCTTCCATAGGTACGCACTCCTACACGTTAGGAACTGGTATCATTTCAATAATTGATTTTCTGTGTTTCCATGGTACTCTTGTGTACCAGATAGTGCTTCAGACACTATTCTGAGAACATCAGTGAGCACAACAGCATGGTGTGGCATTACCTTGCCTTCTGAACCAATATGGACGTGATGCGGAAAGGTTTCTAAGCTTGGGTGATGAGCAGCGTTGTCCCATCTTTTCTGCAACAACCCGTTTGTGTCTTGCCAATGAAACCGGTACTTTGTAACCTTCACTTCGCCATCTTGCATGGTGAAACGCTCGCATATCTCCAGCAGTCCGCCGTTCGTCAATGTTACTCGATACCGATACAATCCAGTTTCAGCGAAAGCTTCATCACGCACAATGGTTATATCGGCGACATATGGACAAGCAATCAGAGCAGACTTAACAAATGCCAGATAATCTGAAGCAAGTCGCATCACATGCCTTCTAACCGATGGATCTTGTTCAAGACCACTTGGCGCAACTCAATCAATCCCGACCACTCAAAAAAATCCATTTCATCGCCAAGCAAACCCTGTTCAAATTGCCTAGCGAACATATCGGATGCCATGCGATAGCGTTGCTCAAACATCCTGAGATCATCGTCATAGCGTTGCAATCGTTTCCGATAGGTTTCACGTTGCAGAAGAAGAATGTTCTCAAGAATACGGTCCATTTCTGGTTCATCGCCGAGAATGTCGTGCAAAAGAGTCAATTTTTCCTTTGTTGTGGTCATGGTGACACTACCCCTTACTCAACCACAAAACGTCCAATCGTATTGATGTTATCTTTTTTGCTCATTTCTGTCAACTCGTCCACGATAGCAAGGGCATCATCATAGCGCTGTTGCTCAAGACAGGCCCGCAATGCTGGTAATTCTTCCATTAGGTACTTCCCCTCCCACACCTATTGCGTTTCCCCTGTGTACCGCCGTGTCGCCTGAAATGCTATTGGGCGGAATCCACATTGTCCAGCACGACATCCTCGGCATTGTAATACACCAGCATGCCATAGGCTTGGGCCAATGGCAAGGCACGTGGGTCTACCATAGGCGAAATGATAACTTTATGTGTCACGGTTTGTTGGTGGCGCTTCGCATAAAAATGCGCTTTGCGCTCAAAAAGTGAAACATCACCTTTCGACACCGACGACTTCATTTCGCAAAGCATTAATAGTCCGTTGTGAATAACAACATCAAGCTCTACCTGATCGGGGTGCCCAAACACGACACCCTCATCGTCAAACTCGTTGACATGGATGACCTGAACGTGGGCTACTTCCTCTAGGATGCCACGTAGGGCATTGCGAAAGGCGGTTTCAGAGTCAATACCCCACCGTGCGCCGAGAGCGCCCATTTTCATTTCAATCTTTTTATCAACCCGCGCAATTTCAGCCAGCATTTGGCGGTTGAGTTCTTGCTGTTCTTGCCATTTGCGTGCAAAGTCTTCGCGCATCTGGCGCAGTTCGGCTTGGTTTTGGTTCCACCTGCGCTCAGATTCTAGGCGTTGCTCTTCATCCTTACGACGTTGCTCATCCCACCTGCGCTCAGATTCTAGGCGTTGCTCTTCATCCTTACGACGTTGCTCTTCCCACCTGCGCTCAGATTCTAGGCGTTGCTCATTCCACCTGCGCTCAGATTCTTGGCTTTGCTCTTCCCACTTGCGCTCAGATTGTTCCCACTTGCGCTCGAAGTCTTCGCGCATACGTTGCAACTCGGCCATCATCTGGTCGAAGCGGCTCTCAGTTTCTTGACGCGGCGCAAAATAGGGCGTCACGATATGCCACACACTCTCGCGCACGTAGGGGTCTTGCGCGATGAGCGTGGGCAATACTTGCAATACGAGTGTTTTTATCTCTTGTTCTTTCATACTCCCCCTTTGTTACGATTGCATAGGGTGTATAATGCTACTAGGCAGCATCCACATCGTCCAGCACGACATCCTCAGCATTGTAATACACCAGCATGCCAT
>CAZVEN010000013.1:0-127458 GCA_964626155.1 uncultured Chloroflexaceae bacterium
TTTTGTATAGCTTTGCGTTCTTTGCGTCTTTGCGCGAGGTCTTCATGAAAAAAGATAGCTGGGATTCACGAATGACCCAAACCGCGACGATGATCCTGAATACATTGCGCGGCTTGTGGGGCGCATCGTGACGGTGAGCGTGGAGACGGTGCGGCTTGTGGAGCGGCTGCGGGCAGAGGTGGCGCTGGGAGATGGTGCATAACCCATTAGTTTGATTGTCAGAAACGATTATATATAGCAACCCTCCATGATTGGTACCATTTTTAACGCAGAGGCGCAGAGAGGTTGCCAATTCCTATGGGATGTATGCTGACTGTCTCGTCTCCAAAAATATGGTATACTACCAATCATACAGGCGACTGTTATAATGCAATTGAAGTGGAATCTATCTATGCTCAATCCGGGACATATCTTACAGGAGCGTTACGAAATCAAGTGCAAGCTCGGCCAAGGCGGCTTTGGTATCGTCTATGAGGCGCAAGATACCCGTTTGCAGAACGTGTCCGTTGCTATCAAAGAAACGTCTATGCAATCTGCTGGCACAACGCAACAGCGATTTGAACAAGAAGCCGGTTTGCTTGCCAAACTCAAGCACTCATCTTTGCCTAAAGTGACAGACTACTTTGCCGAGCAAGGCAATCTCTATTTGGTGATGGAGTATGTCCCCGGCGAAGACCTGAGCGACTACCTCAAACGCCAACCCCATAAACGCCTGAACCAAGATGAAACGCTAACCATTATAACTCCTGTGCTAGATGCTCTTGACTATTTGCATGGACAGGACATCATCCACCGTGACATCAAACCCGGCAATATTCGCATTACGCCTGACGACAACGTATGTCTGGTAGACTTTGGGTTGGCCAGGGTCTACAACCCCAACCCCTTGCAACCAACAACGCTCGTGGCAGTGACACCGGGGTTTTCTCCCTATGAACAATATTTGGGAGAAGCGAAACCAAGTTCGGACCTCTATGCGCTTGGAGCAACGCTCTATACCATGCTCAAAGGTGCGCCACCACCGGATGCACTTGCACGCCAAAAGCAGCATGTACGAGTAGACCCACTGTGTAACTATAACCCTACCGTATCAAAGGATGTAGATACTACCATTAAGCGACTGCTCAATATGAATGCTGACAAGCGGTATCCATCAGTGGCGGCCTTGCGTCAAGATTTACAAAAAGCGACCCCGCAACTGGGCCCCAAACCAAAGAGGTTTGCCCAATGGGTGCAAGGGCTTTCGCCACTTGAAATTGTGGGCATTGTTGTGGGCATTATTACTGCCTGTATTGGTATTATGAGCTTTGCAACTGAGTGTACTAGCATCAAATGTCTTGCGGAATATGTGCGTGCTTCAGAACCAGCAGCATCTGCGCCCAACCCGGCACCTGCTGCCCCATCCAATACAAAGACCCCTGCGCCAACAACAGCGCCAGCGCCCAGCCAGGCACCACCATCGAATGCATCCTACCCCGTTTCGCTTGACGAGTGGCGCAACGAGCTAGACAACATCAACGAGACCTTTGGGCAATGCGATGGCTATTGGTGTTTCGTGCCCGCCGGCACCTATCGCATTGGCGGATGGACCGATGTAGATGACGATGACGATAATGATGACGAGGCAACGCTAGACCTACGCGGTTATTGGGTAGCCAAATACCCCATCACGGTGCAGCAATACCGCGAGTTTATCAACGCTGGTGGCTACGACAACCGCGCATGGTGGACCGACAATGGGTGGGCGTGGAAAGAAGCATATGACGATGGCAATGGGCGCACACAGCCATGGGGATGGGATGATGCAGACTACAATAGCGACACCCAACCGGTGATTGGCGTGACATGGTATGAGGCAAGCGCGTTTGCTGCCTCTCTCAATGAGGGGTTGGCAGATATGCTGACGAATGGCTATCAGGTGCATTTGCCGACTGAGGCCGAGTGGGAAGTGGCCTGTGCCTATGACGGAGCCGGGCAACGCCACACCTACCCGTGGGGCCAGCAAGCACCAACGGTGGACCTGGTAGATAATAAAAACCTAGGAGGTATTGAAGCAGCAGCGCCAATAGGTGGGCGGCCGGATGGGGCCGCTGCCTGTGGTGCGCAAGATATGGTGGGCAGTGTGTGGGAGTGGACGACCAACGATTATTTTGGCTATGCAACCGAAAGTAACACCCGTGGTGCTGATTTTGCAACGAGTGAATGGGTGGCATTACGCGGTGCGTCATGGTATAGTAGCTCGGATGTTCTACTCTGCGCGGCGCGGTACTGGGACTACCCCTCCGGCGACATTCACCATAGGCTTTCGTCTGGTCTTGTCCCCTTAGCTTGCGCACAAATGTTCTGTATTCTGTGTTCTGAATCCTGTTTTCTGCATTGCTGCTTTTCTGGGGGTCTGGGGGCTTGCCCCCAGAGTCCGGGGGTTGCAAGGGGGCTGTGCCCCCTTGCCGGCGGCCAAAAATACATGCCTGCCGTCCACGAATGGGGGCCACGAATACACGAATAGTGTCCCCCCACAACCGTGCTCGTCGCTGGCAGACACTACGATGGACAGGCAGGATACCTGTCCAACAACAGTAGAGACGTAGCATGCTACGTCTCTACGCTCACTCACTACGCTCACCCCCTCACTTGGGCGTGCAGACGCACGCCCCTACAAATCCCACCGGCAGGATGCCGGTGCTACGTCTAGCCGGATTATTCGTTTATTCGTGTACTATTCGTGGACGGCAGGGTTATGGTTTTGAGGAGTGTAGTTTATGCCAAAAACCTATCGCAATCTGTGGACCAAGCTAGCAAGCTTTGAAAACCTGTGGCAGTCCTACCGTGCTGCCCGGCGGGGCAAACGTGTGCGTCCTGTGGTTTCGGCCTATGAACTCGACGCTGAATCACGCTTGCTGCGCCTGCAAGAACGCCTCGAATCGGGAACCTACCAACCCGGTAGTTACCGCACCTTTGTCGTTCACGAATGGAAACGACGTATCGTTTCAGCCGCACCATTTGAAGACCGCATTGTCCATCATGCTGTGTGTCGCATCATTGAGCCAATCTGGGAACGGCGGTTTATCCACGATACCTATGCGTGCCGAGTTGGGAAAGGCACTCTGGCTGCCCTCAACCGGGCCCAGTTCTTTGCCCGTCACCATCGCTATGTGTTACAACTTGATATACAAGCGTTTTTCCCTTCTATAGACCATGCTGTGCTCATAGACCTCTTGCGGCATCATCTTGCCGATGTACGTGTGCTGAACCTGTGTGAGTTGATTATTGCCAATGGGCGTGATGTGTTGACAGAAGCATATACGCCGGTGCTGTTTCCGGGCGATGACCTGTGGGCCCTAGCCCGGCCGCGTGGGTTGCCCATTGGCAATTTGACAAGCCAATTTTGGGCCAATGTCTACCTGCATCCACTAGACCTGTTCATCAAACAAGACCTACATTGCCAGGGCTATGTGCGCTATTGCGATGACTTGCTGTTGTTTGCCGAAGACAAGGCTACGCTGCATGCTTGGAGAGCGCAAGTATGTGCATATCTTGCAACATTACGGCTTACCATCCACGAAAACCGGGCGCAGGTTGTGCCTGTTACAAGCGGTTTTCCGTTTTTGGGGTGGGTCGTTTCGCCTACACACCGCTGGCTGCGGCGACGCACTGTGATACGGTTTTGGCGACGCTACCGGGCACGACTGGATGCCTATGCCCAAGGTGATATAGACCTCAAACGTCTCAATGCCACGGTACATGGTTGGGTTGGGCACACCAAGCATGGCAATACACATGGGTTGCGACGCGCAATTTTTAGCACACCTATACCAAAGGCTCACCATGACTGACTCACCGGCTTTTGCTCGCTGCGATGAACTGGTGTTGTGGGTGTTGCGGGCCACTGTGCGCTATCCACGCCATTACCGGGCATCGCTTGGCAAAGCTACCCAAGAAGCAGTGCTGGCATTGCAGCGGCATCTTGTTGCAGCAGCACGACGCCGCGATAAGCGCAGTGCGCTCCAAGCGGCCGATGAGGCATTGCATGAATTGCGTTTGTTGCTTCGGCAGGGGCATGCATTGGGGTTGATGACTATGGGGCAGTATGAGCATGTTGCGCGACTGGTAGACGAGGTAGGCCGGCTTATTGGTGGCTGGCGCAAGAAACTTGGCAACAAAGGTTCTGAATCAAGTAAGGATGAGCAATAGCCATAACACAGGCGCATACCGTGGTACCGTGGCATTTGCTATAGGGTGCTTCTTGTGCTACCCTATCTATGGGTCTGTCGCTTTATTGGCAAGCCGCTTGGTCCAGTGCCAAAACTCTGCGCGGCGCGGAACAGGAACAACCCCAACAACGACAACAACAACAACAAAGGCTTTCGCTTGGTTTTGTCCCATCGCCTGCTATATTCCCTGCCGATTCAACTGATGACGCACTATGCCACATCAGCGGCAGAAGCGCAAGCGAGCACGGCAGCACCCTGGCTCTTTGTAGCCGAAGATACCATTGTCTGCCGGGCTAGTAACGCATACAGCGCGACCGTCCGGTGGGTTCTCTCCACATATATTCCAAGGGAAGGGGAAAATTGCCCTTGCCACCAGCAAGCGCAACAAATCAGGTATCACCAACCATGTCGTGGCCGACCGAGCTACCATGATGCTCATTGATATACCCTACAACCTACACGTCACCTACAACATAAACATCCTCGTTTGCTTCTTATGATAAAAGTATACCACAAAATGACTGGGGACCGGAGATGTGCATGTTTAACGCAGAGGCACAGAGGGGCAGAGGCGCAACGTGATCTATTTCCCCCCCTGTGGGAAGGAGCAGTTCACAGAGTTCGTCCTTATTCTGTTGCCCATTCCATCTTGAGCTTTCGATGATGTAACGCACAATCACGAAGGTACAAATTAATGAGGCTTTGGTACGGTATCCCTGTTTCCTCCGCCAGAGATTGAAAATAAGCCACTGTGTCGTGGTCTAGTCTCAGAGTTACAGGTTGCTTTAAATATGTATTGAAAGGATTTTTTCTTCCTTTCATTTTGGAAAAATCATAATGATCTCTCATGTTCTTTGCTTCCAATACTCTCGCTCTTCATCTTTGTCTGCTTTTCTGGCTGATATGATACGGATGACTGTTTCGCTCTCCCGAAAACAGTGACAAACAACGAGTACTTGTGGTTTAAAACTCAGCCCCAGCAAAATGAACCTATCTTCTTCCTCTGAATGATCAGGATCGAAGAACTGGATTGCGTTCTCGTCATAAAACACGGTGCGAGCCTCTTCAAAGGACACCCCATGCTTCTTTTTGTTGGACGCGGATTTTTTCTCGTCCCACTTGAAACGGAGTTTATTCATATGCACATTGTACGTATGCCAGCAAAAATGACAAGGGTAGAAAGACGAAGCATACCAACTCTATTTTAGCACACAGCAGAGCCGCTTGCAATGACGTGGGGATGGGCGACCGACGACCGTTGACTGCAAGAGGACCGGAGACCGGAGACCGGAGACCGGAGACCGGAGACTGCAAGTCTTCCGTCCCCGGTCCCCGGTCTTCCGTCCCTTTCAAGGGTAGGTCACTATCATTTTCGCATGTCGTGAACAGGTTTTTGCCCATTCTCTCGTTTACATCTTGGCGCTCTTGGCGGCTTGGCGGTTCAATACCTACCCTTGTGAGAGGCTAGGGGGGGGCTTTTAATCGGTATCATTGATACCTCAATTAGGAGTGCTATAGTAATCCCTTCTATGGTTGGTTAGGTTCTGAAAAAAGCCCGGCCGCCCAAGGCAGCCGAGCTTTTCCTCTCGTATTCGTTGGTACGGGTTTGGCGGTGCCAAACCCACGGGGACACCTACCCGGCCACAGCCTCTTGACCAGCCTGGAAGCCACGTTCAAGCGCACGCTTATTCAAATCTCGAAAGCGTGATGGCACACTCTCCAGCACCGACTCCGTCATCGCCTCAATAGAAACCGGTTTTGCAATAGCCGTCAACGCACCAAGCATCACAATATTCGCAATAATCTTGTTGCCAAGCTCCTCGGCTATCTTCGCTGCTCCCACCTTATAGATAGGTCTATCTATAGTATGGTCGTGAACAAGGTCAGGGTCTACGATAATAACGCAATCATCTTTTAAGTTTTGCGTAAACTTGTTGAATGCTTCCTGCGACAACACGACCACAATATCTGCCGACACCACACGCGGGTAGCCAATGGGACTATCTGCAATAATGACCTCAGACCGCGCAGCACCACCTCTGGCTTCTGGACCATACGACTGGGTTTGGATAGCAGAAAGCCCATCGTAGGCTGCGGCCGCCTTGCCAAGCACATGCCCGGCCAGCACCACACCTTGCCCACCAAACCCACATATCCGTACTTCTTTTTTCACATAGAGCTCCTCTCGCTAGGGCATAGCACACACCATGGTTATGCTGCCTGCAACTGCACGGTTTCCCTATGGCGCAACCCAGCAATTTGCTTCTCAAGCTCTTCGGTAAAGTTGGGTTTCACTATATCTTGGAACACCCCTATCTTAATCTTGCTCTTAATATCGCGTTTTTCTTCCTCGGTACCAAATCGCTGCACACGCTCATACTCATCAATCAGCACCACATTGTCGCGGTACCACTGCCATGCATCCTCAATGCTACGTAGCTTATTGCGACGCCCGTAGGCTGTTGGGCATGGCGATAGCAACTCGATAAACGCAAACCCCTTCTTCTTAATGCCACTCTCAATGGACTTGATAGGCTGATAGGGATACGTCACCGGCCAGCGGGCCACAAACGTCGCCCCCGTAATCGTCGCCAACTCGCTCATGTCAAAGGGTTGCTCAGGGTTGCCATACGGCGTCGTCGTTGTCAAGCTTCCCACGGGTGTAGTTGGTGCAACCTGTCCACCTGTCATACCATAGGTAAAGTTGTTCACAGCAATCACCGTAAAGTCCATATTGCGACGCATAGCATGGATAAAGTGATTTCCCCCAATGCCAGCACAGTCGCCATCACCCGTGAAGATGATAACGTTGAGCTCTGGGTTAGCTACCTTCACCCCACTAGCAAACGCCATGGCGCGACCGTGGGTAGTATGCAACCCATCTGCATTGACGTAGCCCGGCAATCGTGAAGAGCACCCAATGCCCGACACGAAAACCGTCTTATCCAAGTCAAGTTGCAGATTTTCCAATGCCCAGAGCGTATATTGCAACACATTCCCAATACCACAGCCATCGCAAAAGATGGTCGGGAACATAGCTTTTCTCAGGTATTTGTCTCGTAGCTCTTTTGCATTTTGTATCATGTGACACGCTCCAATTCTTTCAAAATTTCCTCTGGCGTGTGGATTTCGCCCCCAATCTTGGGGAATAATACCACCTCGCACTTACCGCCTATAATCTCTTTGATAGGATGAATAACCTGCCCTAGATTCATCTCAGGAACTAGCAAGACACGCGCCTTTTCGGCCCAGCGAGTAATAACTTCATCCGGGAAAGGCCACATGGTGATAAGCCGCAACATGCCCACGTTGATACCCTTCTGGCGTGCTTGCTCTATTGCATCTTCACACGCTCTGGCCGTAATGCCATAGGCAACAATTGCAACATCGCAATCGTCGGCATATTTCTCTTCATAGAAAGTAAATTCTGCCTTATTCTGGATAATCTTATCACTGAGACGACGTACCAAACGGTCATGTATCTCTGGTGTTGTCGTGCGCGGCAAACCAACCTCGTTGTGCGTCAAACCCGTCACATACGTCTTATACCCAGAGCCAAACGGTGCAAATTCAGGCACCAAGTCTTCACCACTTGTACCACGCGGCTTGAAGGCTACAAACTCGTCTGGCCCAACGGTTGCATATGGACGGTGCAAGATTTCAACCTCTTCCACATCGGGAATAACAACCCGCTCCTGCATATGACCAATTTCAGCATCTATAAACAAGAACACAGGGGTTCGGAACCGTTCGGCCAAGTTAAAGGCAATGATGGTATAATCGAGCGATTCTTGCACGGAGTACGGGTATAGGGTAATAATTTCGTGGTCGCCGTGTGTGCCCCACCGCGCCTGCATAATATCGCCTTGCGCAGGGAGCGTCGGTTGCCCGGTAGAGGGGCCAGAACGTTGCACATTGGCAATGACACAAGGCGTTTCGGTCATGATAGCATAGCCGATATTTTCTTGCATCAAAGAAAAGCCGGGGCCGGAGGTAGCTGTCATGGTTTTGGCACCAGTCCAACTCGCGCCAATAATGGCCCCCATACTGGCAATCTCATCTTCCATTTGAATATAGCGCCCACCAACACGTGGCAGCAAGCTAGCGACACTTTCAGCAATTTCGGTTGCTGGTGTGATGGGGTAGCCAGCAAAAAAGTTGCACCCGGCGAGCAAAGCCCCATAGGAACATGCCATATCGCCATGAATAAACTGGACCTTTTTGCCCAATACGTCACGCACTAGGCTTTGGTCTATCGTTGGCATGGTATGCACATCAAGCATTGACAACCTCTTCTTCTAATTCTATCACAGTAATGGCAAAATCGGGGCAGACCAACTCGCACATTCTGCAATTGTTACATGCATTATCAGGTGCCATTTCTGGCGGATGGATACCACGTTTATTAAATTGCTTTGATACAACAAGGGCATATCTAGGACAATTGATAATGCACAAATTGCACCCTTTGCACCAATCATGATTTACTTCAATCATCGTGTGTCACCTCACGTACTAGGTATGCCGGACTCTGCCTGCCACGAATGGTATGACATCACCGCATACGTTTCATGGTTTTTTGTATATGCCAACAGCATTAAACTAAGATGGCTACATCAAGTTGGCGCTCTATTGACTCGCGTCCGCGATATTCTGGCAAGAGCACTGGCCCTACTCTATCAGTCTTGACCTCAGCCCCTTGCAGCATCTTATTGTAGGCATCTACATGGTCAAGAGTTAAGTTGCCAACGGTTGCATTCTTGGCATATTGTGCAGCCGAAATACCTGCTCGTCTCCCAAACACATTATAGTCGAGCAACGAGTTGCCCATCAACCGGTTCTTGCCATGCACACCGCCGGCTACTTCACCGCCTGCAAACAGGCCGGGTATTTTGGTTGCACCATGTACATCAATAGCCACACCACCATTTTGATAATGCAAGGTTGGGAATACAAGAATAGGCTCCTTGGTCATATCAATGCCAAACCGTTCATACATACGACACATGGCAGGCAACTCAGCCTTGATAGTCCCTTCGCCGTGGATCATGTCAATCATGGGAGAATCGAGCCACACGCCACGCATACCCATTGGTGTCACGATGCCCTTCTCACGCCCATAGCACTCGCGTATGAAGGCAGCCGACTCAATATCACGCGGCTCTAGTGGGTAGACAAACAACTCGCCATCAATATTGATGGGTGTTGCCCCCATACCACGCACCTTTTCGGTTATGAGCAGGCCGGCAATTTGTGGCGGGAATGCGCCACCCGTCGGGTGATACTGCACCGAGTCAAGGTCCACCAATTCTGCACCAACGCGGTAGGCCAATACAAGCCCATCGGCAGTAGCGCCATAGTGGTTGGTCGTGGGAAAATCTTGCATATGCAAGCGCCCAAAGCCGCCCGTTGCCAACACTGTCGCCTTGGCACGCACAATGTGGTACTCGCGTGTTTCCAAGTTGAGCAACACCGCACCGGCAACCTGCCCCTTGTCATCCATGAGCAATTCGATAGCCGAGGAGAACTCTACCACGGGAATGGTCAGGTTGCGGGATTCATCCCTGAGCACGCGCATAATCTCCAACCCGGTATAGTCCTTGGCTGAGTGTAGGCGCTTGCGCGATGTACCGCCGCCATGGTTTTCGACAAAGCTTCCATCGGGGTGCTTGTCATACATAACGCCAAGCTTTTCGTGCCAGTCAATGATGCGCGGCGCGTCCATCACCAATGCCTTGGCCAACTCTGGGTTGTTGGTGAAGTGGCCACCACCAATGGTATCGAGGTAGTGAACGGATGGTGAATCATTTTCACGGTCGGCGGCCTGAATGCCACCCTCAGCCATGGTAGAGTTGGCATCGCCATGGCGAAGCTTGGTAGCTATCAAAATGTTGTGTGGGTGAATACCTTCTTTGGTGGCCCAGATGGCCGCAACTGTGCCGGCTCCGCCGCCGCCAAGGATGAGTACGTCAACGTCGTAATCAATTTGGGAAAGGTTGAGGTTGGAGGGTACGATTGGGTGTGCCTCAAGCACATTGGCAATTTCATGATTGACCATCATGCCCTTGCTGGGGCCGAAGGCAAGCGGGCGCTTCTGCTCTTTGCGATAGTCGGGGTGAAACTCGTTGAGCACTATTTGGCGCTCTTCAAGGCTCATGGCTGGAAATGGCGTTTTTATGCGCATTTCGCGTGAAGCCTCTACTTTGGCGATACTCTCCTGCATGTATTCTGGATAACCTTTGATGTATTTCATTTAGCCTTCTCCTGCTGGCTCAATAATTCTATTCTCATACAACTTCTTCACACCACCCGGAGGCGTGCTGATGAGTTCGTCAATCTCTGGGGCATACTTGCCACTCTCAAGCTCACCCACACGCTTGGCGAGATGCTCAGAATGTGGCACTAGGTGTTTTTCATACAGTCGGCGTGCGAGTTGCCCAACGTGGTAGTGCTTGATGTCGGCTGGGCAACGGCTAGCACATAGGCCGCACTGAATGCAGTCAAAAGACAGGATTGCAGCACGAGCAACATCGCCACGCAATGCAGCTTGGACATAGTCCATCACACGAATATCTTGCGGGCAGCTCTTGGTGCAAGTATTGCACGACACACAGCGTGCTATTTCGGGATAATGCCGCAAAATGACATTATCGGTGAGGGAAAGCTCTTCGATGTCATAGACGCTTTTGAGCGCTGGTACAAAAGGTATCTGAACGAGATACATGCCTTCTTCTACAAGGGTTTGGCAAGCAAGGGCTGGGTAGAGCTTGTAGTCATCAACTTTTCTATAAACTGTGGAGCATGCTCCACAAAATCCGCCACGGCAACCGCAGCCGCGTATCAATTTATATCCTACATATTCTAATGCAGTCATAATGGTCAGAACACCGGGTACAAGATATTCCTTGCCCATCAAATAAATTCTGACCTTGGGGACATGTTCTTCTTCTAGGCTTCCTACCCCATTTGTTCGTTCATGTGTGGTCAGTGTGGTCATTCGCATACCTCCCTAACAATTTGTGTACGTTCTTTTCTATCAGAACAATTCAGAACCATGTGGCTTGACTAGAGACAATAACATATTTCTTAGGAACAGAGCGAGCCGCTTAGTGGCTCTTGTGTACACGCACGGCATAGTCATAGGTCATAAGTCATATGCATGCGTGTCCGCTATAGTTTATGCGGCCACGCTCGCAGCTTTTTGCACAAGCGTACCATTTCCAATGGTATTGAGCAAGGGGAGTGGGTCAATGCGGTGCTGGTTGAGGCCAAGCATTGATTCCTCAACCCCAAAGGCAAGGCTCATCAGTTGGGTGTAGTAGAAAACGGGTATTGGGTCGGTAATATTGGGCGCTTCCTGTTGTCGCGTGTCTAGGTTGTAGCGACACAATGGGCACGAAAGCACGACTGCGTTGGCTCCGCACGCTTTGGCACGGGCAATAATATGCTCTACACGCTTATAGACGATGCCCGGTTCGTTTACCGTAAGATGAGAACCGCAACACTCAATTTTAACTGGGTCATCTATCACTTCGGCCCCCAAGGCACGCATCAGGTCGGCCATAATGGTAGGGTCTTCGGCATTATCTATGCTGATTTCCTCCGGTCTAAGCAACATACACCCATAGTATGGAAAGACGTTCAAGCCGGTCAAAGGGTTTTTGACTTTCCGTTTGATGTTGTCAAAGCCAACGTTGTCGCGCAAAACTTGGAGTAGATGGGATACGCTAACCGTTCCCTTAAACTTTTCTTCACAATCCATAAAATGGTGCAATGTTTCGAGATTGTTGGCATTTTTATGCACAAGATGATTGGTTTGGGATAAAGTGTTGTAGCACATGTCACATAGGGTTACAATAGTGCCACCTTCTTGCTCCTTTTCAGCGTGCATCAGCACTCTGACGGGAGCAATGTGGTGGTACATGTCATCGCTTGCCAACCCATGCACAACACCGCAACAATTCCAATCGTCCATCTCGTTGAGTTTGATACCTAATGCTTGCAGGGCGGCCACCGCCGATGTTTCATAGTTTGTAGCCGATGTTTTGATGGTACACCCTGGATAATACTGTAGCTCCATGCTTCCACCTTTACACGTTTCTATTCTGGGCTTTTCGCTGGTCAAGCAACATTCTTACGAAAATGCGAGACGAGCGCAATTTGTGGTATACCCTCCATATCGGCCTGCGGTATGTCGGCTATAACCGTTCGGTCCACATTTTGGCGCAGTTTTATTTGACGCAACGCTTCCATAACTTTCGCAATATCAATATCTCGTGGACAGCGCTCTGCACACATAAAACATGATACACATGCCCAGATACTGTTGCTCTGCAATAGCTTATCTACCATGCCAAACATGAGGTAGCGCAACACCTTATCTGGGTAGATGTCCATTTCGTGAACCATTGGGCACCCGGCGGTGCAGGTACCACATTGGTAGCAGGCAAAAATGCTTTGTCCACTCAACTCTTCGACCTGCACCAATAGTTCATTTGGACGTTCTCGACTTGTTATCGTGATCATAGGAGTTCTCACTTCCGTTTTATACTTCTCTGGGTATCCGCTTGAGTTCGTTGCACACAAAGACTGGGCCATCAATGCAGACATACTTGCTGCCGATATTGCAATGTCCACACTTGCCAACACCACACTTCATCATTTTCTCCATCGAGGTAATGATGTCGGTATCTGCAAAGCCTAGACGTTCGAGAGCCATACGTACAAACTTAATCATGATGGGCGGTCCACAGGTGATAACGAGTGTGTTATCTACTCGTATATCGGCTTTGTCGAGCAACCCTGTGACGACACCGACATTCCCCGTCCAACCAGGTGTGCCAATGTCAACCGTGCAGAACACTTCAGTGTTTTGCTTGCCATCCCAATCTTGCAGTTTGTACTTATAGACAAGGTCATTTTGGGTTCTGGCACCATACAGGATTTGCATTTTGCCATAGCTGTCGCGCTTGTCCCACACATAATCTATGAGGGAGCGCAAGGGAGAGAGACCAATACCACCACCAACGATGAGTATATCTTTGCCTTGCAGCCGGTCTACTGGCCAGCCGTTGCCATAGGGTCCACGCACGCCAATCGGGTCACCAACCATGAGTTTGTGGATTTCGCCGGTAACGGTGCCCATTTTCTTGACACTAATTTCCATGGTTTCTGGCTTTGTTGGTGACGATGCAATACCCAAAGGAACCTCACCCGTGCCAAAAATAGATACTTCCACAAACTGGCCCGGTGTAAAATCAAATGGCACGTTGCCATCTTTGAACCCAAGGGACAAGGTGCGTATATCGCCCGTCTCTTGGCGAATTTCCTTCACCATTGCCACATGGGGTATGAATGGATTGTAGTTATAGGTATAGTCTTCTGGTAGCATTATACAACCTCTTGTTTAGCTTCATTCAAGACACGCACAATATCAAGATGCACAGGGCAAGATACAAGGCACCTGCCACATCCGACACACAACGGCTCATCGTAGCGCTGAACGGCAAACAAAAACTTGTGGTACATTTTTTGCCGATAGTTCTCTTTAATGGTTGGTCTTGGGTTGTGACCACCCGAAAGCATTGCAAACGACTTGAAGGTACATGCATCCCAACAGCGTACCCGCTCACCCTCAGAAATATGGTTGCATGAATCTGTTACGTCGAAGCAATAGCAGACGGGGCAGAGATAGGTGCAGGACCCACACTCGATGCACTTGCTCGAAATCTTTAGCCAGTAGTCTGACTCGAACATTTTGCCTAGTGCATCAGCAAGTCCATCTACCTCTAGTGTGCGGCGTATCTTGCCTTTGGCTTCAGCAACAACCTGCTGCCTTGCTGCATCGTCTTGTTCGGTAGATTCCGTGAAGAGGTTGGCAGAACGTTCTACAAGAGCTTGCCCACGTTCGGTAAACACGCGCACATAGTAGGTTTCGCCCAAGTCTGTCAACCCAATGTCGGCACCAGCGCCATCTTCCACGTTTGGACCGGTGTCGAATGAGCTACAAAAGCAACTGGCACATGGGTCGGAGCACTCCATAGCTATGAGTGTTGTATTTTTTCTTCGCGTCAAGTAGTAGGGGTCGGGGAATTTACCCTTGAACACCCTATCCATCATGCGCAGTCCATGCACATCACACGGGCGTATACCGATGATTGTACGCTGCGTCTCTTCTACCTGATATTGTACAGACACGTCTGTCCCACGTTGTTTATATTGAAAGACGACTTCGGATTGTGGGATGATATATTCAGTGGGTGAAACAGTTGAGTTTCCAAATTCCCAGCTTACATCTTCTGCTGAGGCAATGGGTTTGAAAAAAACCTGCTTCCCCTTGACGACAGGCGCAATAACCTCGGAGCCTTCCATTAAATCCCCAATGAGGTCTGCCATCCTGTCTTTATGGATTATTTTATTGCCCATTTTTACCACCTGATATACAAATTACCTCAAGAAAACTTCCTGCGACTCGTCATGTTCATGAAAGGTACTCAAGGGAGCAACAACATTGACATCTATACCAGCCTCGTACTCGAAAAGGTCTAGTGAATCCTTTTCGACTTTCTTGAACAATGCACCAAGGTCAATATCTACCGGGCAGACACGTGAGCATTCCATACATCCTGTGCATCTGCCAACCAGGTGATATGCCCGTATCATATGAAAGGTAAACATATCGTCAAGATTTTGATACTTTGTAACCCACTTGGTATCCTTCTTGTCCCAGAGGCATTCGTTGCAAAAACACATTGGGCATACGTTTTTGCATGCATAGCATCTGATGCATTTGCTAAATTGCTCATTCCAATAGGCCAATCGGTCATCCACGTTCATTTCTTCCAATGCACGCACATCGGCAAACTTGGCTTCCACATCTACCTGACGTGCTTCCACCTCGTCGCGCACCAGTTCATCATAGACCAAGGGGTTGGGGTAGGAGCAGAAAATGCACTTATCATACATCAGCTCTTCTTTGTCAAATTCGAGTGTCCCCTCGGTAGTTTCGAGAATGATCCAGCCACGGTTTTCATACATGGCCGTGATAGTATCTGGATTGCATTTTTCTGCCACCTTATCGGGATTGATGATACCGGTACACGGAACACCAACTATGTGGATATTCTCGCGCTTGACCTGATTCATTTTGAGCAATTCAACAATCGAGCGTGAATCGCAACCCTTGACCAACAACCCAACCTTTTGGTTTTGATGTCGTTTTAGGTAGGTAGAGAGGTTGTTGATACAGGCGACATTCCACACGAGAGCATCAACCTCGTCTTCATCGCGCACGAAGTAAGGAGCAACATGCAATGGGTTTACCCCGCCTTCATACCCGATAAAGATTTCGATTTGCCCTTCGGAAAGAAGCGAACGTGCCTTCTCCCGTACTCTCTCTGTTATTGTATTTTCCATTTCACTCATGCATTCACCATCTATTTTTGCTAGTACCTTCAGATTCCCGCGTTTGGGTGGCTTAGATTATGGATAGAGCGGCAGCACGGTGTGAACAACATATATGCAACTGGTGGGCAACACAATGCCTATACCGTCTAAGTCTCTATAGAATTGTAGCTTGCCACACCAGTGTATCTTCTGTATACGAGAAATAGCGTCATCTGAACGGTTACGGGATACGTCAAGTTACTAATTGAAGGGGGCCAAGCTCTTTCAGTTCTTCTGTCATTTCGCGTGCTATCTGAGCAAACATAGCCCCTTCAGAAGCCGACACCCACGTCACTTTGAGCCTTCGACTATCTATACCCATAAACTCAACCAACTTCCGCATAGAAGCAAAGCGTCGTCGTGTATAATAGTTGCCTGTTGTATAGTGACAGTCACCCGGATGGCATCCTGACACCAGCACACCATCGGCTCCCGATTCAAACGCCTTCATCACAAAGAGTGGGTCCATTCTGCCGCTACACATCACGCGGACGATTCTAATGTTGGATGGATACTGCATACGCCCGATGCCTGCCATATCAGCGCCGGTATATGAGCACCAACTGCACAGAAAGCCCATTATCTTTGGCTCAAACTCTTTTTCTTTCTCTACCATGTAGGTTTATACCCCCCAAGCACTACCAATCATTGAAAAGATTTGCGTATCTGTGAAACCTCGTTGTTGAGACGAACCCGATGGACATGCGGCAACACATGCACCACATCCCATACAAAGTACTTCCGTAATACGTGCAACACCTTTTTCGGCATCGAGTGCTATGGCGTCATACGGACATACGGATACACAGATACCACACCCGGCACATAACTTCTCGTTAATCTCTGCCACCATCGGCTCAGTATCTACCTTGCCTATCATCATTGGCGTTGCTGCACGCGAGGCGGCACCCTCAGCCTGTGCAATGGCATCGGGCACGTTCTTCGGGTAGTGTGCAGAGCCACAGAGATATACACCTTGGGTTGCAAAGTCGAGTGGGCGTATTTTGGCATGTGCTTCGGAAAAGAAGTTGGCCGAATCGGTTGGTATCTTGAGCATCTTCTTCAGTTGAGAGGTATGAATATCCCCCTCGGTTTGTGCGGTAAGAACGACCATATCTGCTTCTATCTCAACATCTTGCTGGATGTATGGGTCATTGACGGCGACGACTATCTTACCATTACGCACTTCAACTCGCGGTTGATGTTCTACCGGATAGCGTATCAGCGTTGGTTTGACCTTATCAAGCACATCGGCAAAGTATTCTTCTTCATACTTGCCAAACATGCGCATATCTTGATAGAGCATGAAGATACGCGCTCCCGGCACAGATTCTTTGATGAGTTTGGCATTCTTAATAGAAACGCCACACCCAACACGGCAACAGTATGGGCGCTCGTCATCCATTGCGCCAGCACAGTTGATAACGACGACATTCTTGGGCTTGCCAACCGTGCCATCTTTTAGGCGTTGCTCAAGCTCCATCTGGGTGATAATGTTTTCGTGCTGCCCATAGCCATATTTGCCAGTCATATCTATTTCACGGAATCCAGTGGCGACAATAACGGTCCCTACGGTAATGTTGCGCATGGTCATCGTGGAAGGAGTTTTGAGTTCCACATTGAAATTGCCGATGTAGCCATCAATATTGGTGATTTCGGAGCCGGTAAAGACGGTGACATTGCGCTTGAAGTCGAGTGCTTGGAGCAATGGACGCAACACATCGGAAGCTGATTTGTCGGATGGGAAGAGGGTATGCAGTTGGCGCAGCTTGCCACCAAGCTCGTTTTCACGTTCCACCAGATACACCTCAATGCCCATATCGGCAAGGCTGAGGGCTGACTTTATACCGGCTACGCCACCACCAATGACAAGGCAACTCTTCGTCACATCAACTTGTTGTATGCTCAAAGGGTTGAGGTAGCGAGCCTTCGATGCGGCCATATCAACAAGGTTGATGGCTTTGTTGGTAGCCAATGAACGGTCATCGGAATGGACCCAAGAGCATTGGTTGCGAATGTTGGCCATTTCAAAGAGGGCTTTGTTTAGTCCGGCCTCTTCACATGTTGCCTCAAAGAGCATACCGTGGGTTATAGGTGAGCATGCTGCCACGATAACGCGATTCAACTTGTACTCTCGAATGGCATCGCGTATTTTCTTCTGCGTATCTTCGGCGCAGGCAAACATATTTTGCTCTGCAAAGACCACATTGGGTAAAGAACTGGCGTGCTGGGCCACTTCCTTAATATCCACAAAGCCACCAATATTCTTACCACAGCTACATACGAAGACACCTATACGCGGCACTTCGCTGCTCATGTCTGTTACCTCAGCGCGTTCTCGTTCTACGGAGCGCTCGCGTTCTTTGATGGGAATAACCGCCTTACATGCGGCACCGCTGGCTTGGGCCACCGAGTCGGGAATGTCTTTGGGCGCTTGCGAACACCCGGCAAGGAAAATACCTTCGCGGGTAGACTTCGTCGGCTCCAACAGAATATCGCGTTGCAAGAAGAAGCCGTGCTCATCTACTTCTACGCCCAGCACCTTCGCCAGTTTACGATTGCCCGGCGAGGGCACGACAGCCGTAGAGAGCACCAGCAAATCAAATACTTCCTCTTCTACCTCGCTGGTCATCGTATTTTCATACACTAGCGTGATGCTTTTATCTTCATTCTCGTAAACGTTTGATGGCCTACTTCGCACATATCGGACACCCATGTTTTGAGCCTTTTGGTAGTATTGTTGAAAGTCCTTTCCATAGGCTCGGAGGTCCATGTAAAAGATGGAAGTTTCGATTCCAGGGTTGTTTTCAACCGTGATAGCTGCTTCTTTCGTAGCGTACATGCAGCATATTCGGGAACAGTAAGGATAACCGTGTTGGGCGCTTCGGGAACCCACACATTGAATCCATCCGACTCGGTTTGGTCGGGTAGCATCTGATGGTCGCAGGACTTTTCCTGTTGTTGGACCAGATGATGACAACAATCGCTCGTACTGGAGAGCGGTGATGACATTTGCATACTTGCCGTAACCATATTCCTTTCTCAATTCAAGCGGTTCTAAAACTTCAAAACCTGTAGCTACTATTATACTACCAACTTCTATGGTTACTTCTTTGGACGGTTTCAAAAATGAAATGGCATCAGCTTCACAGATACGTTCACATGCACCACACCCGATGCAGTGCTCATAATCTATACTATAAATAGATGGTACTGCTTGGGGAAATTGGATGTAGATTGCTTTGCGCTTGGCTAGTTTTTCCTCAAACATGTTGGTGACTTCAATAGGACATACCCGCTCACAATCACCACAGCCAGTACATTTGGTTGGGTCTACATAGTTGGTACGTTGCCAGATTGACACATGGAAACTGCCTTCGGAGCCAATTACCTGTTCAACCTCGGCATACGTGAAAAGCTCAATGTTGGGGTGGCGGGACACTTCTACCATTTTGGGAGCTATGGTACAAATTGAGCAATCGTTTGTAGGAAATGTTTTATCTAGTTTTACCATAACGCCGCCGACGCTAGATTCTTTATCTACAATACCAACTTGATACCCTTTGTCGGCCAAATCGAGTGCGGCTTGCATGCCTGTTATACCCGCACCGACAATTAAAACATCTTTTGAAAGTGTTTCCGTCATGTCAATCCTCCACACAGAAAATGAGATACACTCTGCCCTCACCCACCTTGCGCATAGGAGCAGACACTATGAGCCAACCTGTGCTTTTGCATGCAGGGAGAGAGAGGGACATAATTTCGTTCTACGACAGAACAACCTGATACGTCATTGTCATTGCCATTGTCTTTGAACGGAGTTCTTTGCTTGTCACAATAACCTAACACCATGAAAAAAGACAATTACCTTGCCATATGTAGCAGGAGGCTCTGAGGGAGACGTTGCTACACATACTGTACCTTTGGAAGACCCTATAGTTGCAAATAAAAGTCACGTTCATTGATGGTTCTTGTTTGTTCTTGATTCAAGGACTTTTATAATAAAACTGTATTATATTGGTATTATAACATGTAAATTTTAGATTTGCAAATAACGGCTTAAATGCCTTTCCAATAACCAAAATCGGGGTTCTCTCCCCAATTATCTAGTTTGTGAAGATTGGTAGTTACAGTTGAGTTACAGTTTTTACGCACTAATATAATATCAGAAATGTGGATATTGTCAACAAAATTTTGGGGTTAGCTTTTGGCCTATTGTGTGCAATTCTGCATATGGTATACTAGGTACAAGCAGTGCGGAAATGCCGGGCAAGATGATGATGGTGTCCAGCACAACAAAGAACGACAAAAAGTGCTGTAGCAGTCCTAATTGAGTTGTGCATGATACAGAGTAAAAGGTTTCTTTCGACTTTCTCACGAACCTTTGCATCTCTTTGCGCCTTTGCGTTAAAAATTTTACACCTCATGTAGGGTTGCTATATTTGGTTGCGATGACACACTTGATGCATGGTAAGGAGGACATACAAATGCTAGAAAGATTGTTGTACCAAGCATGAAAGGAGAACGGATATGACACAAACTGAAACATGTGTTGTTATTCCTACAACGCAAGACTATTTCGTGATGCCGCAAACCGGCGAAATCATCCTTCCCCCCCGCAGCGATGTACCGATGGAAGACTTGCCCCCGCCCGATGACATCTTTTTCTATGGGTGGCGCTTTGTTGAGCATCGGGTGAATGGTACGACTGCCACGGCCCGTATGCCGTTGACACGTGAAGATGTGATACATCCACAGCTAGGAGATTATGTTGTGCAAAATATAACCCATGCGTTGCTTTGTGATGACTTGGAGGATGGACTAAAAGGCCATATTGGGCATGAACCGGGTACCGTTATTTTACATGATGTGGGTATTGATTGGGGCATTCCCGGTCTCAAGATTCATTCACCAGACCTTGCCGTGATACGCGGCGTGCAAGAGTTCTTGAAGGGTGGTATTTTCGACTTGAAACGCTCCAAAGGGTATGTGGTGCTCGTGCTAGAAATTACATCACCAAGCACATGGGAAACGGATGTGGAAGGCGAACGTATCCCGAACAAGGTGCAAGAATATGCCCAAGCGGGGGCAGTTGTCTATATCCTGATCCATGCGGTCAATTGGGAAAAGGGATGCCCACCACCAATCATTGTGTATATGTTGGGAGAGGATGGGAAGTACCACGAGCAAGCGCCCGATGCGCGTGGGTGGTATTGGATAGAGCCGCTACAGGTATGGATAGGTCCCTATGGTGAATGGGTGGCGTGGTATGACAAGGACGAAAACAAGCTCAATACGTACATGGAAGCGGAGCAGGCTCGCAAGCTTGCCGAAGAGAAGAGACGCGAAGAAACTGAAGCTCGCAAGCTGGCTGAAGATAAGGTGCGCCAAGCTGAGGAGCGCATTCGGGAACTGGAGGCGTTGCTGGCGGCTAAGGACGCATCGTAGAACTGTTGCATGGAATAGTAGCACGGTGCTATAGCTTGACTATAAGGAGAAAAACCTCTACCAAGGCAATTGTTCACTTGTTCACTATTCTATTGGCCCTATGTACACTGTTGGTCCTACCCGCAACGCTGCTGCTCGCTTCCCGCACCTCTGCGCCCCCCGCGCAACCCACGCCTGCCTACGCGCCCACCAGCGATTCGGCAGACTTGGCGGGCGAAGTAATGATTGAGTTGGTGGGTAGTGTTGGTGGTTCTGTGTATTTGCCGCTGGTGCGGCGGTAGGTGCGCGGGGTGCGGGGTGCTGGGGTGAGGTGCGAGGTGCGAAGGGTGACTAGTGTAGGCTATTCCTTCTGCTCGCGCCGCACATCCTCTACCACACAACGTATTTCATTGAACGAAATCGAGTCTGGTAGGCGCTCCTTCAGCGGCGTCAGCTTCGATATGTCGCCCACCTCGGCAATGACAGCGCGTACTTGCGTAGCCACCTCATCGCGCACGATGTCCGAAAGCGCCAACTGTCCCTGCCCAATCAGCGCTGACAGGTGATTGTATACCGTGCGCTCAGCCAACCCGCGCTTTTCGGCAATTTCGGCAGGTGTGAAGCCTTGCTGAAAAAGTGCTTCCGTTTGCTTCACCGTAGCGCCAGTAACAGAGGGTTTTTTGTTGCGTTGCGCGTCATGACGATGCGCCAGCCGTAGCACGCGCACCGGGCAAACTGAGCGGAATAGCAACCCGTGCTTTGAGTGCCACATATCCTTGATGCGAAAGGCTGAGCACCGGTATATCGCGCCCAACGATTTTGAGATACCCCATCAGCACAAGTTGCTCTATCATCTCCTCTATATCCCGCAACAAAAATTCAGCAAACCGCCCATAGTAGGTATGGTTGCGATAGTATGGCGTCATCGCTTTCGACTGCGACCCCTTCAACACCTCAGCCAGCCGCTTGCGCCCAATACCATACTTCAGGCGCTTCAACGTATCCAAAATGACGAGTGCGGCCCGTTCCGAACGCGAAAGCGATGCTGCATCTTGCGAGTCGGGCGGGGGATGCTGTTGTGCAAGGCAATTATCACAACAACGCTCGGCCTCAGCCGTGCTATGGTCACTGAAATAGTGCAAGAGGATGTGGCGGCGACAACTATCCGCTTCTGCATAGTCGGTTATCTGGTCAAGCTGCAACTGGCGGTGACGATTGTACGCATCTACTGAGGCTGTCACGGTTTGCACGGCGCTATTATCCCACCGCTCAAGGAATACATGGATGCTTGTGCCCTCGTCGCCAGTTTGCTTGATGATATTGGCACGCTCCAGATGCGCCAGCCCTATACGTACCTTGGCTATATCAAGCCGAGTCATGCTTGCAAGATACTCCATAGTCGTCTGTACTTCCCGTTCTTTTGACGCAGCAAGGGCATGGTAGAGCCGTTGCAAATTGTCAAAGGAAGCCGCATTTTTTTTGATAAACGATTGCTGCAAAATGCGGTCTTGAGGGGAATAGAGCAAGATAGCCTGTGCTGGCTTCCCATCGCGCCCGGCACGTCCTGCTTCTTGGTAGTAGGCTTCGAGTGTACCCGGTATATTGTAGTGGACAACTATGCGCACATCGGCGCGGTCTATGCCCATGCCAAATGCATTGGTAGCCACGACTACGGGCAAGGTACCTTTGATGAAGGCTTCCTGTATAGCAGTGCGCTGATCGCTTTCAAGGCCAGCGTGGTAGTAGCTTGCACGAAGGTGCATGTCGTTGCTGACGAATGCGGCTATCTCCTCGGCATCGCGTCGTGTGCCAGTGTAGATGATAGCTGCGCCTGTGGGAGCATGGGTAGCGTCGTTATCGTTGGTGTTGAAATCTTGTAGCGCTGTTTTGAGTAGATGGATTTTTGATGCGCTTTCGGATGCGTAGGACACTTCAAAGCTCAGATTGGGGCGGTTGAAACCCGTAACGACCCGTTGGGCAGAGGGTATAGTGAGCAATTCGACAATATCATCCTGCACGAGTGTTGTGGCTGTAGCCGTCAGCGCTACAGTGAGCGGGTTGCCCATATCTGCACGGGCTTGAGCAATGCGCCGATAGTCGGGGCGAAAGTCGTGTCCCCAATGCGAAATACAATGCGCTTCATCTATCACCAACAAGCCAATGGTGAGACGACGCAAGGTGTGCTGAAATTGAATGCTGCGCAGGCGTTCGGGGGAAATGTAGAGCAGGCGATAGTCGCCGCTGAGCACAGCGTGCATGCGCCGCGACTGTTCGCTTGTTGATTGGCTACTGTTGATGTAGGTTGCGGGAATGTCGCGCCGGTTCAGGCTATCTACCTGGTCTTTCATCAGCGCAATGAGTGGGGAAATAACAATGGTTGTGGCGGGCTGCGGTAGGCACATAGCGGTTAGTTGGTAAATGAGCGATTTGCCCGCTCCAGTGGGCATGACAACGAGGGTATGTTGGCCATCGAGCAGGCTCGTTATTGCTTGCTCCTGCCCCGGCCGAAATGTGGTAAAGCCAAAAAGCGTATGCAATGCATGCTGAACGTGGTAGTAGCTACCATATTCTAAAGACGCCATGTTATCCTCTCACATGTATAGGTTCCTCGTAGCACCTATTATAGTATAGATTGAGAGATTGGCAACGTGACAGGTTGGCAACCCACTTCACCCCATTTCCCCTTTTGGCGAAAATCAGGTACAATATGCATATGATGCGATGCTGGATGCATAGATACATATGGATAGTGTTACTATGGGGCTTTGGGCTGGCTGTGCTGCTACAGCCGGTTCGTGTGGTAGCATCTGACCCGGCCCCGGTGCGCACGGACTCTTTCGAGTCGGCTTCCTGCATGTTCGATAATCCTACTGGTTTTGTCGAAGGGGAGACGATTGAGTGTGGCTATGTACGTGTGCCAGAACAACATGCCCACCCCGATGGCCCGAGCATTCGCCTAGCCGTGGCTATCCTCAAAAGCCATGCCGAAAACCCCGCACATGATCCCCTTTTTATTGCACAAGGTGGCCCCGGTGGATCAAGCATAGATACGTATACCCAAATAGTGCGTCCAGATACACGGGTGCTTGATAAGCGCGATATTGTGCTGTTTGACCAACGCGGTACCCTCCATTCAGAGCCATCGCTCATGTGTCAAGAAGTCATAGATTTGACGATAGAAACCATAGAGCAAGACCTATCCACCGAAGAAGAAACACAACAATACATTGAAGCAGTCCTTGCATGCCAAAAACGCCTTGAAGATCAGTCTATCAACCTCTCGGCATACAATAGCATAGAAAATGCTGCCGACATAGATGCATTGCGGATAGCGCTTGGCTACGAAGAGATAAACCTCTACGGCGTTTCCTATGGCTCACTGTTGGCGCTGCATACCATGCGCGACCATGGGCACGGGTTGCGCAGCGTTATTCTGGATGGCGTCGTACCAACACAGTTGAACTTTGTGGCTGAGGTTCCCCATACGTTCAACGAGTCTATGGAAGCACTTTTTGACGCATGCGCCAATGACGAGGCGTGCAACAAAGCCTACCCCGACTTGGAAACCATGTTTTATGACCTCGTCCGTGAGTTAAATGAGCATCCTTCGCGCATAGCGCTGACAAACATGGATACAAACAACACCTATCAAGCCGTGCTAGATGGAGATGCATTGGAAAATGCCTTATTTCAGATGCTCTATGCAACCGATATACTCCCTGCTATTCCCATGATACTCTATGATGCACGTGATGGCACATATGACGCACTAGGGCGCATGCTTAGTCTGCTCGTGTTTGACGACACAGTGAGCGAGGGAATGTACTACTCGGTGCTCTGTGCTGAGGATGCTGATTTTACCCTAGACGATGTGAACGTAACGGATGTGCCGCCATCTATTGCTGAAAGCCAACTGCAAGACATAGACGGGCTGCTCGATGTGTGTGCGCAATGGAATGTAGCACGTTTTGACGCGGCTGTTGACGCACCCGTAGCGAGCGATATACCCACCTTGCTGTTTTCGGGCGTATTCGACCCTGTGACGCCGGCCCAGTTTGCAGATGCAGCAGCAGAAAGCTTGACACAAAGCTATGTGTATACATTTCCCTATGTGGGGCATGGGGCAGCATTTACCGGCCCATGCGTAGAAGATATTATGGATGCGTTTCTGGATGATCCCACTGTTGATCCAGATGCAACCTGCCTCGCAGATACATCTGGGCTAGATTTTATGACATCCGCAACCGTTCTGAAGATACCCAAGCTCTTAGGGTTGTTCAATCTGGAGGGGAATGCCGTACCCACTCTCCTGTTGTTTGGTGGTAGCATACTGTTGTTGCTATCGGCTATACTCGTTTGGCCGGTTGTGTGGCTGTTGCAATTGCTCCGCTCATCGGGTAAAGACACAACACGTACACCAGTGCCTATACTCGCACGGGCTGCTCGCTGGTCTACCCTGTTGAATGCAGTACTCCTGCTGGCCTTTGTTGTGAGTATCTTTGTCGTGGGTGTCATGATGGCGCTCGATAACGATATGACTATTCTCTTTGGTGTACCGATGCAATGGTCCGGGTTGTTTGTGTTGCCTATTGTGAGTGTGCTGTTTACGCTTGTGATGTTGGCGGGCAGTATTCAGTCTTGGCGCGAAGGGTTCTGGCCGCTGTGGGAACGTGGGTATTTTGCGCTCCTCACACTAGCAGCATTGATATGTGTGGGCGTGCTCACAAGTTGGGGCATGGTCGGCACAGTGTTTTTCTGAGCATACCTATACACCTTGGCGTTCTTGGCGTCTTGGCAATTCAATGCCTACCTGTGAGAAGCCATAGACCTTAAAACCAAACGAGCAGTGCCAAATCATTGACATTGGTGTTGGTTGGGCCGAGGCGCAGCAGGTCATCGAGGGCAGCAAAAAAGGCATAGGAATCGTTGTTGGCTAGGTACACGTCGGGATCAAGCCCATGTTCATGCGCACGCGCCAGCGTTTCCCCCGTCACAACAGCGCCGGCCGCATCCGTCGGACCATCGCCGCCATCCGTTGCAAAGGTGACAAGGGCGACATTGCGTAGCCCGGCCATGTGCGGCACGGCTGCCAGTGCTATCTCCTGATTGCGCCCCCCGTGACCACTACCGCGCAACGTGACCGTTGTTTCGCCACCAACAATGAGGCATGCCGGGCGTTGTAGCCATGTGTCTTGTTGACTTGCGGGTAAGGGCGAGTGGTCACTCTCCCCTACATTTGCGGCAAACTGGCGAGCGATGGCGGCGAGAAACCTGCCCAACTCCCGCGCTTCACCTTGGGCATAGGTGGTGAGGATAGCCGCGTTCACCCCCGCGCTACGTGCAGCGACGAGAGCCGCATCTGCTGCCTGCTGATTGCTGCCAATGAGAACATGGTCTACATGCGCAAAGATAGAATCGCCCGGCTTCAGCGTTTCAGCATGCTCACCCGCCATACCAGCCTGTATATGCGCTACAATGGCTGGCGGTGCTTGGGTGAGCAATGCATAGCGCTTGAGCACAGCGTAGGCATCGGCAAATGTGCTGCTATCGGGTACTGTCGGTCCCGATGCGATCACATCAAGCGGGTTGCCAACCACATCAGACAAGATGAGTGTCGCAACGGTTGCGGGGGCTGCGATGCGTGCCATCCCTCCACCTTTCACGCGGTCTACATGTTTGCGCAAGCTATTGATTTCGTTGATAGAAGCCCCACATGCAAGTGAAAGGTTGGTCACTTGTTGCATATCATCGAGCGTTATGCCGGGTGCTGGCAGTGTACACAGTGCTGAACCACCGCCGGAAATGAGCACAAAAACGAGGTCTTGTGCAGTTGTGTGCTCTAGCAAGTCGGCTACATGCTGCGTTGCTTCCACACTACGCTGGTCTGGCACAGGATGCCCGGCTACATATATGATGCATCGTTCAATAGATGATGGTGTAGGCGGTAGGTCCTTGACTATGACGATGCCGCTGCTTAGGTCTTCACCTAACATGTCGGCAACAGCACGCGCCATGGGCATGCCAGCTTTGCCTATGCTGACTAAAAAGACACGCTGATACTGGCGCAGGTCATAGGCATGGTTGCCAACCGTGAGGATAGTGCCGCTACGGTGCAGGTGACGATGTACACATGTGGCCGGCTCAACAGCTTCAAGTGCCGCCGCAAGGATGTGCTTGACAGTCGTTCCCCATGGATATGTATGCAGGGAGAAGGTGTCAAAGCGCGAGGGGGCTTGTGTCATGGTTTTCTCATTCATGGCACTTCATTCCGACAGGATGCCGGTGCTACGGGGCCGGTGCCAAGGATGCAGGTGCCACGCTCTTTTGGGAATGCGTGGCACCAAAACTACTTGATTCCGGCAGAATGCCGGTGCTATGGGTTCTTCGTAGCCGCTAACAACGCCTCCAATTCTCGGATACGGTCTTCTGCGAGTTTGCGGGCTTCGGCTTCTTCGCGCCTCTTGTCTTCCGCGAGACGGGACTTCTCTTCCGCGAGTTTGCGGGCTTCGGCTTCTTCGCGCACCTTATCTTCTGCAAGACGTGCCTTATCTTCGGCGAACTTACGAGCCTGTTCCGACTCTACATGGGTATTGAGCTTGTTTTCGTCCTTGTCATACCACGCTACCCAATCTTGGTATGGACCTATCCACACCTGGAGCGGCTCTATCCAATACCACCCACGCGCATCTGCCGTTTGCTCGTGGTATTCCCCATCAGCACCCAACAAATACACGATGATTGGTGGTGGGCATCCCTCAACCCACTTCACCGCATGGATCAGGATGTAGATAGCTGCTCCAGCTTGGGCATATTCTTGCACCTTGTTTGGGATGCGTTTGCCGTCCACATCCGTGTCCCATGTGCTTGGTGATGTCACTTCTAGCAACAGCACGACATACCCTTGGGATTCCTGAAAGTCAAAAATACCTTCTTCAAAGAATTTCTTTACTCCGCGTATCACGGCAAGGTCTGGGGCGTGTTTGAGGTCTTCGATACCCCAATGGATGAGCATATCGTGCAAGACAACCGTGCCTTGTTCGTGCGCAACATGGGCTTTCATGCCATCATACAAATCATTGCATAGCTCAAAGTGCTTTTTGTTTTGGCTCACTCTATCCTCCGGCTGTGGATGTAGCACATCTTCACGTGTCAACGGCATGCGTGCCGTGGCGGTCGTTCCATTCACGCGATGCTCGACAAAGCGCCACCCATAGAAAAAAATGTCATCGGGCGGGGGTAAGTCTTCTGCCGGTACATCGCTGCGGGGGGGTAAGATGATTTCTCCCGTTTTGGGTATAACTCTATACGCTTCAGTGTGCGCAATATCTACACATTCTTGTGTTTGGGTCATAATACATACTCCTTCTTCAACGGTTGATATGATAGCTCTATTGTAGCACATGTTTCCCGCTCACTAAAACAAACTCCGAGACGACAAAGACGCAAAGATGCATAGAACCCGGATTAGCACCTTTGCGCCTTTGCGCGTTATGGCTGGTATACCATTATTTCGGTTTTATTATTTCTTCGGTTCTATTTCTACCCGCACACTCATACCGGGGCGTAATCCAACCCATTCATCAAGCACGACCCGCACAACATAGGTGCGTATATTGCCCACCACATCGGCTTGGGGAGCAATGTAGCTCACTCGTCCGGTAAACGTCTGTCCAGGTAGCGCATCTGCATAGGCTGTGGCGGGTTGTCCAATAGCTATCTTTGAAATATCCACATCACTAATATCAACATCAATGTGGAAGCGGCTCATATCCACTATTTTAATGGCGGTGTTGTTGCCCGATGTAGTAGTAGAGCCGGGGTCGCCGGGGTTTATATTGACTTCGGAAATCATGCCGTCGAACGGCGCATATAATTCGGAATATTCACGATTGAGTTGGGCTAGATCGAGCGAGGCTTGCGCTTGCCGAATGCCAGCAACAGCCTGCGTTTGCCGCGCTTCAGAAGGCGCAGGGTAGAGACGCTCACGGTTTGCTTGGGCCAGGTCAACGCCCGCCTGTGCTTGTGCTACATCGTTTTCGTTGGGGTCAAGGAGCACCTTATCGAGAGCAGCTTGTGCTTGGACAACTTGCTTTTCAGCAGCCATAACGCCCGTTACTTCAGCTTTGCGAGCGCCCTCGGCGGCCATTACTGCTTGCTCTACCACTTCCTCAGCTTGTTGCATAGCTGCCTTGGCTTGCTCATATTGTGTGTGATAGCCGGCTTCCTGCCCCTCGGTCAAATCATTTTCAATATCCTTGCCGCTCATCGGGTCCTTCGTGGCAGGTTGAATAGGGTCAGTACCTTCGTCATCGGCATGTTCCCAGTGTCGTTGCTGGAGGGCATACGCCCATTGCGCTTGTGTCAACTGGTAGACAGCCTGCTTGACTTGCAGATTGGCTTGGGTTTTGGCATGCGAGAGCCTATCCTTGGTAGCCTGTAGGTTCGTTTGGGCTTGTTCGAGTGTAGCCTGGGCCGAGCGCACATCAACCTCTTCGGGTGGCTCTAGCACTTTGGCTAACGACGCCTCAGCTTGCCGTATCTGCACATCGGCAGCCCAAATGTCGGCCTCTTTCGGAGCATCAAACAGCGCATCATACTGCGCTTGTGCGCCCAAAAGGGCAGCTTCGGCTTGCTGAATCTGGTAATCGTAGGTCCGTACATCAAGCGACGTTAAGACTTGCCCCGCTGTCACCATATCGCCTTCTTCCACGTACACATCTTGTACTGTTCCGCCTACAACAAAGACAAGATCAGCATCTTGATGGGCTTCCACAGAACCAATGCCACTCACGCCTTCGCCAAGCTCAATCGTTTGAGTCATTGTGGCAGAAGATTGCAACATCTCTGCCAAATCCCCAGTCATCGTAGGGGTTGGCTCTTCTGCATCATCTTCTGCTAATGTTGCATCAACCGTTTGCTCAAGTTCTTGCTCTTGGCTCTCTCCGGCTGCACATGCTGTTAGCCCTAGCAGCAGCAGCCCCACAAGCATACGCATAACGACTGCTTTGCGGCTCATACGTACTTCTCATCCTCCTCTTTCATTCTCTTTCATTAAAACGTAGCACCGCCATCTAGCCGGATCCGGCAGGATGCCGGTGCTACGGGTGGGTGCTATGGGTTACGCACTTTTGGGAGTGCGTGGTACCAAGGTTATAAAGACCTCGCGCAAAGGCGCAAAGACGCATGGCTATGCTATTCCATCTCCGGAACCGGCGCTTGAACTTGACGTAGCGCTTTCAGATGGAGTATGTGCATGCGACGACGACGATTGCTGTTTTTCTTTGGTTGGTTTGCGACGGAATGGACGCCATTGGAAGAGTCGTGAGAAATTATCAACTATCCCTTCAAGGATGCTATAGGCGGTTGGTATCATTAGGAGTGTCAAAGCGGTTGATGTTATCATACCACCAATGACGGCTACAGAGATGCCACGACGGAGCTCAGCTCCTTCGCCTAGACCGATAGCTACGGGTACGGCACCTGCAATCAATGCAATAGATGTCATGAGAATGGGACGCAGACGGATAGAACCCGCTTGTACGAGGGCTTCATGTTTGCTGAGTCCCGATGCTCGCAGACGGTTGGTAAAGTCTATCAACAGAATCGAGTTTTTCACTACGAGGCCCATGAGCATGATGAGACCAATCATACTGAAAATGTCAAGGTTGAGATTGGCTATTTGCAGGGCTAGAAATGCACCGACAAAGCTAAAGGGCATAGCAAGCATAATGACGAACGGTTGGAAAAATGAGCCAAATTGTGAAGCCAGGACCATGTAGACGAAGAGAACGGAGAGGGCCATAGCTACGAGCAAGGTCCGGAAACTTTCTTGTTGGTCTTCGACATCACCACCAAAGCCAAATTCGACGCCAGGGGGTGCTTCAATAGTCTCTAAACCAGCTCGCACCTCTGCAAGGACTTCGTTGACATTTCTGTCTACGACGTTGGCACCAATGATGACTTGGTTGGCACGGTCGTAGCGGCGAATAGTCGTTGGCCCTGCGGTTAGCTCAATGTCAACCAGTGATCCAATCGGTACACTGCCGTTGGCACTCGGCACACTGATAAGTTTAATATCCTCTATTTTTGCGCGGTCATCATGGCGTAGGCGCACATAAATATCGGTATCCTCGCCATCTTTGCGAAATACAGTGGCTTTACTGCCATTGATGAGCGTGCGCACTGAGCTTGCAATGTCGTCGTTGGTTACGCCCAGGTCCCCTATCTTGGTTGGGTCAACATGCACTTCTAGCTCTGGCTTGCCAGGGTTATAGGTGCTGTCAATGGCGACTAACCCTTCTATCTTTTTGGCTTCACCCTGTATTTGCAGCAGCAAGGGGATAATTTCCTCTATGGGGCGGATAGAGTTGATTTGGAGTTGCACATCGCGCCCGGTGACTTGGGTGCTACTGCTACCACGCGATTCGGTGCCAAGGACGAGTTTGGGTAAAAAGGTAAGTTTTGGACGCAAGCGGTTGCGCACAACATCGGTTGGCTCTTCAAAGTCTTCGTGCAACTTAACGAAAATCTCGGCCCGTTCGGGACTACTGCCTCCCTGTCCGCTCGAACTGCCCACGTTTGCCAACACAAGTTCAACAGCCGGGTCTTGCATGATGATTTGTTCAGCTTGCAGGGCTAGTTTATTGGTTTCTTCGACAGGCGCACCGGGTTGGAGCTCAAAACCAACATAAAACTCCCCTTGATCAGTTGTGGGCATAAAGGCAAACTGGAGGTTGGAAGCCACCACAAAGCTGGCAATAACGACAACGATGGCAATAAGCACAACAATGAGGCGATGCTTGAGGCTCCAGCGCAAGATACGGCCATAGACACGCCCCATCCAACCAACATCCTCCTCAAGCTCAAGGTCTAAGGCGGATTTTTCTTCACCTTCTGTGTGGGACAGGCTAGAAGCCTGTGCTACGGCTGGTTGGTGCTCTTCTTTTGGCGCATGTTTTTTGCGTTTCTTGTGGTTTTTATGCTTCTTGTTCTCATCTTCTTTGAAGAGGTGGGCCGATGTCATAGGTGCAAGCGTAAAGGCTTCTATAAGCGATAAAGCCATAGCTGATGCGACAGTAATGCCAAACGACTTGAAGATGATGCCGGCGATGCCACTGGCAAAGGTGACGGGAATGAACACGGCGATAAGCGTGAGCGTCATAGCAACGACGGAGAGGGACACTTCGGCTGTGCCACGGCTTGATGCTATGATGGGAGGCTCGCCCTGCTCGGTATGGCGGAAAATATTTTCACGCACAACGATAGCATCATCAATGACAAGCCCCACTGAGAGGGACAGAGCCATGAGGGTAATAACGTTTATCGTCAACCCAAAGAGGGCTATAGCCGCAAAGGTGCCGATGAGGATGACGGGCAGGCCGATGATGGTGACAAGCGTGTTGCGCATATTGCGAAAGAAGAAGAGCACAACGAGCATGGCAGCCAATGAAGCTACAAAAAGCTCATCAATAGCTCCATGGGTAGATTCTTCGACAAAGATAGATGTATCACGCGGTATCTCATATTCAAGGTCAGGATATTCTGTAAAGATATGTGCAAGTTCCTCGCGCACAGTATGCGCAACTTCGACAACGTTGGCATCGGAACGCTTGATAATGTCAACAAGCACCGCATCTTCGCCATTGAGTCGCGCATAATTCTTGACCTCGGCAACGCCATCTTCAATGGTAGCTATATCGCCAATGCGGTAGGGGGTGCCGGTTATCTGCACGCGGCTAATATCTTGCGGTGTGTCAAACATACTTGGCGCACGTAGGCTAATATCTTGCGCCCCTGCATTGATGCTGCCAAGCCCCATGTTGATGTTGGCCGTTTGGATGGAGCGGTTGACAAGTGCCGGCAAAATCTGGCGTGCTTGCATTTTGCCTAGGTCGAGCCATACGTTTATCTGGCGCTGCTCGCCACCACTCACCGGAACAGACCCAACACCTTCTACACGCTGCATACGGGGTACAATTTCGTCTTCTACAACGTGGCGCAGCTCAGATGGTTCACGCTCACCTTTGCTAAAAATAGCGACTGATAAAACGGGGATTTCTTCTGGGTCAAACTTGAAGTAGGTCGGCTCTTCGGCTTCATCTGGCAATTGGTGTATGATGGCATTGACTTTGCTGCGCACATCTTGCTCTGCCACGTCAACCTCTATGCTTGTCTCAAAATCAACGATGATCATGGCTGCGCCTTCGTAGGATTCGGATGTGATGTGCTTGACACCATTAATAGAAATAATGGCATCTTCGACAGGCTCAGCCACTTGTTCGGCAACACTTTGTGGCCCTGCACCTGGGTAGAGCACCTGCACAGCGATGACGGGCCAATCAAAACTTGGGTAGAGATTGACCGGCAGGCTAAAGTAGGATAGCATACCCATCACGATGGTTAAGAGCATAAGCATCGTGATAAAGACTGGTTGTCTAATTGATGTATCGGAGATAGCGACACCGTCTAATTCCGGCATCTTCTTTTTTTTGTTCATTGGTTCATTTGTCAGAGTCCGGCTAGAAGCCGGTGCTACTCTATATTTTGTTGACTCACTGTTGACTAACTGTTATATAGCTTGGTATACTATACCGTAAGAATTTTTAACAGTCAAGTAGCTTTTTGGGAATACAAAATGAAAAGAGTATGAAATGACGGTTTCACTGCGTGAACGTCGCAGGCAGATGTTGCGGGATGATATTTTGAATGCAACCCACGCTTTGATGAGTGAGAAGGGCTATGCCGTTATGTCTATGGATGAGGTGGCCACGCAGGTTGGTATTTCTAAACCGACGCTGTATAGTTACTTCAGTACCAAGGATGACCTCATTATTGCCACGGTTATGCGCGACATGCAGCAATTGATTGATATTATTGAGGTGGAAAAAGCTGGCAAGACGCCGCTCCAATGTTTGACAAGGGTGTTACAAACATTTTTGCGTTGCCAGATAGATGAGGGCACGATGACTCTGCGCCCATGGCAGCAGGAAATTTTTTATTTTATCTGTGAACACGAAGAGACATTTGAGATGATACAGCAAATAGATGCTGCAATTGTTGCGTTGATACACCAAGCCATTGAGCAAAATGAAATAGACCCTGCATTGGACCCGGCAACGGTGGTGCGTGCCTTCTATGCTATGACGAATGCGCTGAATGTTGGGCACAAGAGCAAGGGCGGCATGCTGAACCCTTCAACGTGCGCGGATATGCTGACGGCTATTTTTGAGCGTGGCGTGCGGGGTAGGGGGTAGGGGGGGGGGGGGGGGGGGGGGGGGGGGGGGGTAGGGCATAGGTTTCAGGCATCAAAAATATCCATAATGAACATTAGGATAGTATGGTATCATAGGTAGTATGTAACGATTGGTATTTGTATGTTCTTTATGCTTCTTTTTTGCGTTGCTTGCTATTCCACCGCCACGGCCAAACAGCCGGCACAATAGCTGACCCACCAATGATGAGCGCCACAAAAAGCAATGCCCCGGCCAGCACTTCAAGCTCCAGCATATCCAGTTCGAGAATGCCTTGCTCTAGCAATAGTCCCCCCAGAAAGTACGTCGCAATGCTCAATAGGAACACGATAGCCGCAAGCACCAAGAGCACCACGGCCCACTTCCAGCCCTTGCGTTGCGATGCTTTGCGTAGCCCGCCAATCTGCCCGCTTTGCCCATTGATAAAAAGAGGGTGCCGTTCACCGGCATCATCTGTGTAGTACGTTACATACAATGGTAGCAGGAGTTGTGTCCAATTGACAGCCTCGTACTTGGCATCTAGTGCAAACGATTGGGTATACTGGGCGTCCGCAGCTTGCTGGCATTCATGCTCAGCAAACTTATGGAAAGCACTCTCCGCCAAGGGCCAAGCGCTGTGGGGTTGCAAGTCTGGTATGCGCACGTCGGCTCCGCCTAGCATGGTCGGTTGATAGGGCTGTGCATTGGCATAGTCGTAGTTGCCCACATGCTGCTGCAACGTGTCGTGTACTTCTAGCGCCGGCACGGGGATATTGTCATAGGAACGCCGCAATTGCCCCGTGCGTGGTTCCCAACGAGTTTTTGTTTTGACTACATCAAACGACTGCCAAGAACCATCTTTCAGCGTTTCTTTTGAGCTTTTGACTTGGTAATCAAAACCAAATTCTGCCTCCCAAATGCCCACGAGTGTGCAATCTACGAGCCACATGGGGCAAAATATGGGCGTGATGCGCTGCAAAAGCTTGTCGGTATGCAAATCGCTTGGGCGTAGCCATACCTCTTTGATAAACTTTGCGATGATGGGTTGCAGGCTGGCTTGGTTAAACTGAAACGGGACGAGCAATTCGGGAGGTTCAGAGCGCACTTGTATGGGCTGTTCCATCAATTCGCCGCGCACACAGTTGGGGCACACCTGCCCCATATGCGACGGTTCAACGAGGAATGCTTGCCCACATTGCGGGCAACCGGCTGGTTGCAACGGCAATTTCCACGTAGATTGCACTGTTTCAACAACTTCGACCGATGGAAAGGTAGGGAGTCTTTTCATGTCAACCAGCCTCCGAGTCCATAGCTTTGCGCGTGATGATACCTGATACGGTAAACGCAATGAGCAACAAAATAAAGCCAACGATAAAGAAGATAGGTCGTTCTGTTTCCAACTCTTCCAGTATGGTGAGCGTGATGAACGTTCCAATGGACAGGATTCCGGGTATCATCATGGTGATCACGGCTATCCAGATTTTCCACCAAGCGACAGGCTTTTGCCCGGCTACCTTGCCGCTTTGCCCATTGACCATCAATTGGTACGTTTCTCTTTTGAAGGTGTAGGCAGTTATATAGATGGGCAACAGGATATAGCGCCAGTTTTCATCGGCAAACTCGGCACTCATGCTAAAGTTGCGCACACGGTTGGTGCTAATCTGTTCAAAGCACGAAGCTTTTGCCCGCTCGCGCATAATGTTCTTGGCATTATCCCAAGCATCCATTAGGCGAACATCGTAGGCTTGTGCCTGCCACCCGGCGAGATAGTCGGGGGTGTAGGAAACAAGGTGCGATAGGTCAAACGGGTGAATACGCTGGAGAATGATCTCGTTGACATGCGAGCTGCCGCTGATGAGCAAGTCATCTATGACAGTGGCTGCTTTGCCATTTTCCCAACGCCATTCAATAGTTGTTTTTGAGCGCGTTTGGCCGCTGCTGTCTTCATAGGTTCTTGTTTTAGCATACCCCACCTCACCGCGCCATTCCGATGTGATGTTTGCGTCGAATGTCCAGAAGGGCACATAGATGCCTTGCATATATTTGAGAGAAGATGCGCTAGAGAGTTTTGCGGGGTGCATCCACCCCTTGCCAAGCCACTCGCGCACCGATTTCTGTGCAGTATCTTGCTGCACGACGAATGGCACGAGGAAACGTGGGCGCATCTTTTCGGATGCGGCTATGCGTATGTTGACATGGTTGGAAGCACAAAAGGGGCAGGTAGTTGAGATGCTTGCATCGGTTATGGCTAACTCTGCGCCGCAGTGGTCGCAGTGCAATTCTTTGCGTTCTACCCCCCACCCTTGCGTGGAGCGTAGCACGCTGGTCATGGTAAATTCAAAGGCTTGGGCTTGACGGCCAACGTGTTGCGCTTGCGGTGTGGCAACATGGCCGCAATGTTCGCAGGCTACGCCGCCGGCTGCAATGTCGTAGCGCGTGGTGGCCCCACAGTTGGGGCATTTGAAGTTTGTGCGGGCATCAACGTCGGTATGTTTGGGCTTGGGGGCATACACGGTGATGCCTTCCAAGGTTGATGCGACTTGTTGATAGTCGTGTGGCGGCTGCCAATATGGTAGTTGTTGGTGCATACTGCTTTCCCCTAGTACACGATAAACTACCCTTTATTATACCTGATATAAGGGGCATTGGGAAGAGGAAATGAGATTATACAGACTCCGAAACAAGTCCGCGTTTGCGTAGTTCGCTGAGCAACACCGGCTCAATCTGCGCCCGAATAGTCTCGTTGGCATACCCTACCCACCCCACATCAAAGTCTGTCGTGAGGGGGGCATCGAGTACACCACCAGTGGCATTCGTGAGCACAACGCCAGCCTGTTCTGCAATCAGCATGGTAGCCAAATCATAGGGGTGGCTACAAATGCCAAATGCTCGCCCGCGTGCTTCCAACCAGCGTCCGAGCAAGGGGCGCAAATCTGCTACAAAGCGGTCGTGCCCTGCGATAAGCTCATACAATTGCCCACTACTGGCAATATACTGGTCCTCAAAACAGTGCGCTTTGCCATGCTGTGGCGGCCCGAGCACTGCTTGGATGATAGCCTCATCTATGGCAGCCAACTCGTCGCGTGCGCCGGGAAAGAAGCGACTGACCATGGCAAACCCATGTGCAACCGTCGTAGCGCGTGATGGGTGCAGGTGTATGGGGAATGTCTCGCCAGTTAGCCGATTGTAGCGCATGGTATGTATTGGTGCGTCTTTGATGCACCACAACGTATCACTCAAATGTTGCTTGACAAGGGGAATTTCGGTTTGCACAGCAAGCTCAATATCGCGCAGGCTCGTCGCATCGCCACGGTTGGGGGCTATGCCGGTGAGTATCCACGCGCTCCGTTTTTGGTACATAAGCCCGCGTGTGCCATCTATCGGGTCAACGATAATGCGAATAGTCGCATCGTTTGGGTCGGTGCCTTCGGGCAGAACAATCTGGCCGGTTGGCAACCCCTCGGCAATAAGCACGAGCGGCCAGGTGGGCGCTATCTCGCGTGCGAAAAAATCGAGCAGGACCTCTTCACTCACGCGGTCCACGGCATAGATAGTATCGCCAGCCGCATCCTCGGTGTCCACGCTGGAGAGCGCTTCTATGGCACTACGCTCGCACGCCGCTACCACGGTGTCGCGGATACGGGTATGCAATCTCTGGATGTGGGCAAGCAGAAGGTCAAGATGTTCGATCAAGATGCTTTGTCCTTTACATAATTATTTACGAAAACGTTTTTTACCGCGTCGTTTGTTTTGCGATGGGCGTAGTATTAAATTGCCGCTGCCGCTAGAGGTTGTGCTCCCTTGCTGCCTATCTTGCCCACTTTGCTCACTTTGTTTGTTGCGTGGTTTGCCACGTAGCGTGCGCTGTGGGCGCTGCGGTTGCGCCGATAGGGTAGGCACAGAAGGCGAATGCTGCCTAGCAGCAACACCTGCATCGTCGTCTTGCTGCCCTTCCGCTTGGGCAATATATGTATGCATTAAGCTCTTGTTGTGGTACAAGAACTGTGCAAGCTCGCGCACCTTTGCTTTTGCATCTGGACCAGTGCCAGATGATGTTTCATTAGGTAAAGATTCATGTTCTATCATAATGCGTATAGTACGGTAAAACGCGAATTTGTCAAGTTCACGACCGCAACATACCATTTCCTGATATGGTATACTACCGACAATACACGCATCAACAACTGGAGGTTCCTATGCAGAAAATACACCTTCCCTATGGAAAAGCCGACTTCTATCGGTTGATAACCGATGGTGATTACTATGTTGACCGCACGGCGTATATCCGCACATTAGAAGAGAAAGGTGATACGCTGCTCTTCTTGCGTCCGCGTAGGTTTGGCAAAAGTTTGCTGCTCTCAATGCTCGAAAACTATTACGATGTACACAAGGCGAGTGAATTTGAGCGGCTCTTTGGGCATCTTGCCATTGGCAAAAATCCTACCCCGCGCCACAACCAGTATCTCATCTTGCGCTGGAATTTCTCGGCGGTTGAGCCAAAAGGCACCAGTGATGACATACAGCGGTCGTTGTACAATCATCTCAATCGCAGCATCGAGGGGTGTAGCAGAAGGTATAAACACATACTTACGAATACCGTGCTGATTGACCCATCCGACGCACTCAACTCGTTTCAGTCGTTGCTAGAAGCCGTCCGAGACTCACCCTACCCGCTCTATTTGCTCGTTGACGAATATGATAACTTTGCCAACGAAGTGCTGATGGTAGCACAATCGGGCAGTGAAGAACGTTACCAACATCTCGTGGAGGGCGAAGGGATCATCAAAACACTCTTCAAAACAGTGAAGTATGCGCTGGAAGGGCTTGGGCTTGAGCGAGTGTTTATGACGGGCGTGTCGCCAGTGTTAGTCAATGACGTAACCAGTGGCTTCAACGTGGTGAAGAACATCACGATTCATTCTGACCTGCACGCAATGTGTGGCTTTACGGAAGAGGAAGTGGCAACCGCCCTTGACCACGTAGCGCAGGCATGTCACTTTTCTGCTACTCAGACCGACGAGGCAATGATGATGATGCGTTTGTACTACAACGGCTATCGCTTTTCGCTCACTGAGAATATTCGTTTGTATAACCCCATGTTAGTCTTTTATTTCCTCGACTATCTCATGAACGAATGTCGTTATCCAGAAGATATGCTCGATAACAACCTGGCCACTGACCGCCTAAAAATTGCCTATGTCGCCAATTTACCCCACGGCGACCAAGTCGTCACAACGGCCCTCAGCGAGGTAGAACCAGTGAGTGTAGCCACCTTAGCGCAACGTTTTGGTGTGCGCCGTATGCTCTACAGCGAAAAAGAAGACCCGTTCATGGCATCGTTGCTCTATTATCTCGGCGTGCTGACACTTGGCGATATGAGTCCATTGGGAAAGCGTATCCTCACCATTCCCAACCTTGTTACCCGTAAACTGTATGCGGAACAGATACAAGAAATACTCTTGCCACGTGGTACGCACAATGATGCGTTGCACGCAGCAGAACAGTTGTATCATTATGGCAATATGGGAGCGGTATGTGCGTTTATCGAACGGACATCCTTCGCAGTACTCGACAACCGCGATTATCAGTGGGCAAATGAGTTGACCGTCAAAATGGCCTTCTTGACACTCCTGTTTAATGATACCTTCTACATCATGGATTCGGAGCCGGCGTTGCAGCGCCAATATGCAGACTTGGTGATGATAGTGCGCCCTGACATGCGGCAATATCAGTTGTACGACATTCTGATCGAGTGCAAGTACATCAAGTTGGGTGAGCTTGGCTTGAGTGGGGCTGAGGTGCGAGAACAGGCGCGGGATGCAACGGCACAGTTGTCGCAGGTGGTCGTGGCGCAGGCACAAGCGCGTGAGCAGTTAGCTACGTATCGGCAGACGCTGCAAGCAACATATGGCGAGCGGCTCAAGCTACGCTGTTTCAGTGTGGTGGCGTTGGGCTACGAACGCATCGTGTGGGAAGAGGTGTAGTACATGAGCAGGGGACAGCGGATAGCAAATCAAAAACCGATACCGACAAAACATCCACATTGAAATGTGGTTTATTCTCACTGTAGAGACGTTGCACGCAACGTCTCAGCGTCAATCAGCGCATCAGCGCTTCAAACTTGTAGCACCGGCATCCTGCCGGAGTCCGGCTGTCTATCAAGCGCCACACAGGAGCGGCAAAGCTGTGTGGCGTAGGCGGTGCTACAACATGACCACCTGCCGGAGTCCGGCTGTCTATCAAGCGCCACACAGGAGCGGCAAAGCTGTGTAGCGTAGGCGGTGCTACCGTTTGCGTGTGCTATGCGTGGGCGGCTACGGTGGGTCAGGCGACAGAACGGGTGCGTCGCACTTTTGGGAGTGCGACGCACCGCTCTACATTTCAGCGCATCAGCAAGCATCAGCGCTTCAGCGATTCAAACATCACCGGCGCACGAGTGGCAGGAATACTTCCCTGATGCCCACTTTGACCATAGGCACATCATTGGTTGATGGCTCGTCGGTGCGTTGTGGCTCATTGGCGTCAACTGCCAACTCAAGCTCGCGCACGATGTCTTCAGCCAAGGTTGTCTCTCCGCTCACGGTTATACGTATCTTGTAGGTGCCTTCTGGCGAGCGGTCCGAAATGAACACCACAAAGATGAGCATGCCTGCCGAATTGACGGTTAGTCGAGCCATCTCGGTGTAGGTGTCGTCCTCTGGTCCCTGTATCTCAATGACAGCACTGGATGAAGCTGGGAACCCAAGCGCGGTGATGATGAACCTGCTGCCCGGCGCTCCTTTGTCGTAGTTGCTGTCAAGCGATGGTTCGTCGTCTCCCGGCATTGCAGTTGGCGTGGGGATGCCCGCTTCTACGGTGCCAGTTGGTGTAGGTGTGCCCGCTTCTACGGTGCCAGTTGGTGTGGGTGTGTAGGCTATCACCGTGCTGGTTGGTGTGGGTGTGTAGGCTATCACCGTGCCAGTTGGCGTGGGTGTAGATATGGGTTCCGAGTTACCAAATGTGACACGCACAATCTGCAATCCATTGCTGCCATCGGCAATATAGGCTATGTTATCTACTACATGCACGCTATTAACAGACGTATCAAAACGGCCGGCTAATACAGGGTTGGTCGGGTCGGCAATGTATACTAACTGCAATCCCTTAGAACTTGCAACATAGGCATAGTCACCCACCACGTGCATATTTGTAAAACTACCCTCTACTTCGACACTCCCTACCGATTGAGGATTTTCAGGGTCATTCACGTCTATAACCAATAGGCTGTTACTGCTATACCAGCCAGCAACATAGGCATACCCATTAGCTACATACACACCTCTAGGATAATAATAGTCTAATGGGTCAGTGCCTCCAGCCCAAGCAGGATTGGCCGGATCGCTGACATCGGCAACTACCAACCTTGAAATGCCATCGGCAATATAGGCATAATTACCCACTACAAATACATCCTTGGTACCATTGCCGGTAACTTCTCCAACAAGTACAGGGCTACTTGGGGTGCTGATGTCTATAATCTGCAATCTATCATCAGTATTGCCAGTATAAATTGCAATATAGGCATAGTCACCCAAGACATGCATAGCTTCGACATCCGGTATGTCAATACTGCCGGTTAAAACTGGATTGGCAGGGTCAGTGATATGTATGACCTGCAAACTATCGTCACAAACAACATACACATAGTCCCCTAACACTTGCACATAATTGGCGTCACTTGGTGTAGCAACACTACCTTTTAGCATAGGGGTGGCCGGGTCGCTGATGTCTAGCACCTGTAAACCGCTAGAGCCAGCCGCAACATAGGCGTAGGTGCCTACTACTTGCGCATCATTGGCATATGGCAATGGTGCATCAGTGCTCTCAACATTGAGGTTGACGGGGTTGCTGATGTCAATGACCTGAAGTTCGTCGCCCACAGCATAGGCATTGGTGCCTACCACAAACATATGTCTCATGGCAGACATATCAAAACTTCCTATGTATGTAGGGTTAGACGGAGTACTGACATCTATCACCTGCACAAAGCGCCCACCCTGAACATAGGCATAGGTACCCACAATTTGTACGTTTCGTCCTCCATTCGGTGTTTCAATATCGCCTACAAGTGTGGGCTTGGCTGGGTCGCTAATGTCTATGATGTATAAGCCACCATAGTAATCAGTAACATAGGCATAGGTACCGACCACATAGACCGAAAAATTGTGTGTGGTTTCAAGGCTACCAGTTAGTGTTGGGGTGCTTGGTTCCGAAATGTCTATGACCTGCAAGCCTTGGTTCGCAATCGTGAGATAGGCATAATTGTCCACAACATACACATCGCGGGCCACGTCTGTCGTTGTAAAGCTGCCGGTTACGGTGGGACTGACGGGGTTCGTAATGTCTATAACTTGCAGAGCATAGCTTTCGGTGTAGTCTTCTTCTTCAACTTCAACGGTGACATACGCATAGTCACCAGCGACATGCAACCAAAGGACCTCGTCGGCGGTTGCAATGCTGCTTTCTCGTGATGGGGCGTTTTTGTCACTGACGTTGAATATCTGGAACTCTCCACCAGATAATACGTAGGCATAGTCTCCCACTACCTGTATATCATCGGGATATTCTCCGGTTTGAAAGCTGCCTTTCAGCGTGGGGCTGAGTGGGTCACTGATGTCTATAATATTCAACTCAGCGTGGGGCTGAGTGGGTCACTGATGTCTATAATATTCAACCCTATATAATCACCTACACTATAGGCATAGTCACCTACCACATCAACATAAAAACCACGACCATTGGGTATATCAACACTGCCTTGTGGCGTGGGTCTAATGGGTTTGGTAATGTCTATGATTTGCAATCCTGTTTCGCCAGCGGCAATATAGGCATAGTTATCTACCACACGTATCGCATTGGCAGAACCGGGTGTGTAGAAATTGGCTTTTTCTACAGGGTTGCTTGGGTCGCTTATATCTATTTGCCATATGGCACCACCGCCGGGTGAATAATGATCATACCCCGCGACATAAACATCGTTCCCGACAATAAACATATCTTGGGCAGACCATGATATGTAAGTACTAGCTACTGTTGTGGGATTGTCTGGGTCAGTGATGTCTATAACTTGAAAGTTACCATAACCCGTAATATAAACATAACTCTCAGTCACATACACATTTTCGCCAGAGTCCTCTTCGATATTACCTCTCAGTGTGGGGCTAACCTTGTCGCTGATGTCTATGATTTGCAAACCATCGCCATTCGCAACATAGGCATAGTCACCTGCCACGAAGACATCACTGATATAAGCCATCGTTTCAACACTGCCTGTTATGGTAATACCATCTGTGTTGCTCACATCTATGACCTGTAATGCGCTCCCAGAAGGTACATAGGCATAGTCACCCATAACATGCACAGCTTCAACATCCGGTATGTCAATACTACCAACCAAAGTGGGATTGGCAGGGTCACTGATATTCACTGCATACAAGCCATTACCAACGGCTGCATAGGCATAGTCTCCTACAACCTGCACTTCGTTTATAGCTCCGTGCAGGTCCAAGCGTGAAATGCGGTTGGGTTGTGCTGGCGTGCTCACGTCTACAATAACCAATCCATTGCCTTCGCCTAAGTAGGCGTAGGAACCAACAACATCAATTGCATCAGTTGTGCCGCCAATGCTGCCTAGCGGCTCAAAGGCTGTTTGTGCGGCTAATTGGGCCGATCCGTCTTGCGGTTGTTTCTGTGTTTGTGCTTGTGTCCTATTCTCTTTTTTAATTAAGACCTCGCGCCAAGCCGCAAAGAACGCAAAGATATAAAAAAAGGAACATGCAATTCTTTGCTGGTACGCTGCAATGCTGTGAGCTGTCTTGCTGCGACAAGCCGATGATGAGCACCGGAACAAGGAGAAGCAGCAATGCCGTCAATTGAACTAGTCGAGATTTCATGTGCAATTCCTTTCTGTTCTGTTTTTGTAAAAAGCGACGGGTGACGGGCGACCGGCGACCGGCGACCGGCGACCGGCGACCGGAGCCAGAACACACGCATCCGTCAACCGTCAACCGTCATCTGTCAACCGTCATCCGTCAATCATCAATCCAATGTCTTCGATAAACTCAGGCACCGGTCACCGGTCCTCCGTCCCCGGTCGTGTTGGTGCCTTTGATAAACTCAGGCACCGGTCACCGGTCCCCCATCACCTAGCAACCCCACGCGCAGAAAAAAAAAGCCCGAAGAGCATTTCTCTTCGCGCCATACCAATTTGGTACGAGTGTTGGACAAGGGACGAGGGACCGGGGACTGAATGGGGCGTCTCCAGTCATCTGTCGTTGGTTGTTGGTCAATCTAGTGCCTTCGACAAGCTCAGGCACCGGTCTCCGGTCTCTGGTCTTCGGTCGTCCGAGGTCCATCAACGTCCCTTCGATGAAACAAAAACTATGTCAACGTTACTAGGTTACGACATTGTACCGTAGGTGCATGTTTTTGGCAAATGATGTGGGATTGTGAGGACCTATCCCTCGCCCCTCGCCCCTCGCACCTCACACCTCACACCTCACACCTCGCACCTCACACCTCGCACCTCGCACCTCACACCTCACACACCTTGCCCCTCACACCCACCCAATCGCCACGGTAGATACCACGATGCCATTGACCGTCTCCGTCGTCGAAAGCTTCGCTAGCGCATCCTCTTCGAGCACAGGCACAAACACCGCCAGCGTCACCGCCTCTAGCCCCTTCTGCTTGGCATAGCGTGCCGCCTGCTCTTTATCCTTCTTCAATTGGTATATGTCTACAAAGCTCTTCACCTCTATCATGCCACGCTTATCATCATACTTCACATGCACATCTACCTTGCCATTGCCAGTGGGAAACTCTGGGCTAACCACACTTCGGTGTCCAATAGAATCTTTCAGCCATGCGTATAGGTGAAAATGCCCTACTGCCGCCGTCAAATGACCATCCGTCTCACGACGTGGTTGCTCCTTCCAAGGATTGAACCCTGCCGCCCGCAAGCGATGCAGGTACCCCTTGTAGCGCTGCAACACGGCTGGCAAGTCAAGCGTTGGTCCCTCAAACACATCCGTCATCTCATCAAATATATCGAGCACGAGAATGGTTCTGGGGTCACGCACCAATACACCACTCAGTGCATCATACAAGCATTGCTGAATGAAGGGCGACGAAAAGCGACACAACGTGATAGGTTTACCGTGTTCATCATGCATAATATCTGGCTCTATAATGCCATGCATATAGAGGTAATTGTGGAGCGAGTCATGGAATGCAAAGGGTATGTTGGCATTGCTGAACAATGTGGCTAGAAAGGGGAGATACTCCTCTTCGCGGGCCTTGGTAATGAGGTTCGTCAGGTTGTTGTTGGGAAGCACGAAACGGGCTGCATTCCATACATAGTCCCATGTTGTATGCTCTATCAGTTGCTCCTGACCGGGGTTATACGTCTTGGTGAGCAACTCGCCAAACCACGACACCAACCCCGGTTGCCCTCGCGTTACATCATACACTGTTTCAACAACCTCTGGCGCGATGGGTTGCTCGCTTTCGTCTTGGTATTGCTGATACATTTCGCGCACCTCGTCGGCCGTCAAGTTACCAACCTGCATTGACCGTTGCACATTGAAGGGCGACCCGCGTTTGCTTTCAATGCCCACCACTGCCCGCACACCCGTCAGCGCCAACCCATGGAGCCAATTGTCGGACCTATCCAAATACAACTCTCTGAACCGTCGAACCAACAAGTCGAGCACCCACGAAGGTGCAGTATCCACTTCATCTATCAGCAAGAGCAAGGGATTATCCCACAATCCCCCCTGCTTTCTGAAAAGTGCTGTAAAGTCTTTCCATACCTGCACGTGGGGGGAACGAGGTAATTTGTTTTCTAAGATACTCCGCAATGCTCCCGGTACTTTTACATTGTCGGTATCTTCGTTGACCGGAGGGGTTGTATAGGCAAGCTCATCTAATGTGCCAACGGAAAAGGTTTGTATTGCAAACCTATCACCATAGCGCTTGGGTATTTCGTGCATGGCTTGGCGCATAAGCCACGTCTTGCCCGTTTGTCGTGCGCCCCAAATGGTGAAATAGTGCCCCCCCGCTTCGGGAATGCCTATCAAGTGATTGACACATTCCTCTACCATCGCTTTACGCTCAACACAAAAATGGTATCGCGCATCTACCGGTCCATACGAATTGAACGAACGCATAAGGGGTTCTCCTTTCGTGTCTACCTGCGCCCCTCAAAACCACCCAATCATCACCACGGTGACTTCTACCCCATCGTGGGTCTCCGTCGTAGAAAGTTGCGCTAGCACATCCTCATCGAGCACGGGAATGAAGACAGCCATTGTTACACGGTCTAGCCCCACCTGCTTGGCATAGCTTGCCGCCTTGCCCTTGTCTCTCTCTAAGAAATAGTCATCTACAAAGCTTTTCACTTCTATTAAGCCCCGTTTTTCACCACACTTGATATGCACATCTACCTTGCCATTGCCGGTGGGAAACTCTGGGCTAACCACGGACCGATGCCCAATGGACTGTTGCAACCACCAATACAAGTGGAAATGCCCCACCGCCTCGGTCAACTTATGGTCAGATTGGCGGCGCGGTTGTTCTTTCCATGGGTCTATGCCTTTGGCTTTCAAGCGTGCCAAGTAGTCTTTGTAGCGTTGTAGCAATGCGGGTAGGTCGAGCACTGGCGGGTCAAACACATCCTTCAGTTTATCGAGTGGATGTAGGGCCAAGATGTATGGATTAGCTACTAACTCATCACTCAGTGCATCGTACAGGCATTGCTGAATAAATGGTGAGGTGAAGCGACACAGCGTGATCGGTTTGCCGTGTTCATCATGCACGATGTCTGGCTCTATAATGCCATGCATGTACAGGTAATTGTGCAGTGGCTTATGAAAGGTAAACGGTATGTTGGCTTTGCTGAACAATGTGGCTAGAAAGGGGAGATACTCCTCTTCGCGGGCCTTGGTAATGAGGTTCGTCAGGTTGTTGTTGGGAAGCACGAAACGGGCTGCATTCCATACATAGTCCCATGTTGTATGCTCTATCAGTTGCTCCTGACCGGGGTTATACGTCTTGGTGAGCAACTCGCCAAACCACGACACCAACCCCGGTTGCCCTCGCGTTACATCATACACTGTTTCAACAACCTCTGGCGCGATGGGTTGCCCGCTTTCGTCTTGGTATTGCTGATACATTTCGCGCACTTCGTCGGCCGTCAAGTTGCCAACCTGCATTGACCGTTGCACATTGAAGGGTGATCCGCGCTGGCTTTCAACCCCCACCACTGCCCGCACACCTGTTAGTGCCAACCCATGGAGCCAATTGTTGCTACGTTGCAAGTATAATTCACGGAAACGTCCCACAAGCAAATCAAGTAATAACGGTGGTGTGACATCAACCTCATCTATCAACAATAATACCGGTTTATCCCATAGTCCTGCATGACGATCAAACAGGGCGGGAAAATCTTTCCAAGACTGTATGGAAGGTCTCCCCGGCAAATCACGCTCTAGGATACTACTGAGTGCTGCCGGTACTTTGACATCACCAATATCTTCTTTGATATGGGTTTCCGTGTAGCGAAACCCACGTAAGTTGCCAAGCGATGTACTATGTATTGCAAATGTATCGCCATAGCACTTGGGTATTTCGTGCATGGCTTGGCGCATGAGCCATGTCTTGCCCGTTTGTCGTGCCCCCCAAATAGTGAAGTAGTGCCCACCCTTTTGTAAGTCTCCAATGAGATGCTGGACACACTCGTCTACCATTGTTTTGCGCTCAACACAAAAATGGAGTTCAGCATCTACCGGACCATATGAATTGAACGAACGCATAAGGGGTTCTCCTTTCGTGCTTAACCTTATACAACTATGTTGGAGGCATTATACACGATGATAAAGGAAAAGGGACAGGAGACAAGGAACGGATTTCATTACAGCAAAACATGTTACAATATACTGTAGTATATTGACTATGTATTCCCCTACCAACAAAATTGGGTAGGCAGGAGGAAGTATGAAAGGCTATTACAGGGCACTAACCGGTGTCATGCTCATGCTGCTTCTCACACTAGGGAGCAGTTTTGTCCAACTAGTATCACCTATGCCACAACAAGCACACTCCACGAACACTCCGCGAGCTGGCGGGTTGTGGTACAGCGGAAAAACGTCGGACCTTCGGGTCCCTCCCCCAGAAAACTTTTCCAAGACGAGGCTTCAAAGCACAGCAACGATAGAAATTAACTACCTGACCGGGGTGCATAACCCCCCATTTGATGAGTATTGTCTTCCCTGGCCCGACGAAGCCAAAGCAGCCTTTGCATATGCGGCCAGCATTTGGGAGTCGCAGATAGTTTCACAAGTGCCTATTAAAATAGATACATGCTGGGGAAACATTCAACCTGAAGGTGTCCTTGGCTACAGTTCTTCGTACAACAGCTTTAGTAACTTTACTGGCGCACCACGCAGCAACACGTGGTACCCTGTCTCCTTGGCCAATGCCCTGCATGGTGCAGACTTAGACCCAGGCCAAGCAGATATGTATATTGCCTATAACAGCACATGGGGCGACAACGGAGATTGGTATTATGGCACAGATGGCGAAACCCCTGCGTCAAAGTTGGATTTTGCCAGCGTGGTGTTGCATGAAATAGCCCATGGGCTAGGGTTTAATGGCTCTATGTATGTGTCGGGCAACACTGGCAGTTGGGGGGGCGGGAGTAGCTACCCTAGGATTTTCGACATCTTTGCCCAAAATGGCAGTGGGCAGAGCTTGATTGATACGGATATATTTCCCAACCCCTCAACAGCATTGGGACAGCAGTTGACAAGCGACAATATCTATTTCACAGGTTTGAATGCTGTCTCGGCCAATGGTGGCTCGGCGGCCAAGCTCTATGTACCTTCTTCATGGCAACCTGGTTCTAGCTTTTATCACTTAGACGAGAGCTTCAATGGTACACCCAACGCGCTGATGACATGGTCCGTTGACTCGGGCGAATCTATGCATAGCCCCGGCGATGTGACAATGGGCATAGTGCAAGATATAGGCTGGAGCGTGCCTACGAATGATGTGCCAGATACCGTCAACCCGGCCCTCGCCGTCACTCCATCATCGGGAGCAGCAGGTACGCTATTTACCTATACTGGCACAGATTTCAGCCCCGGTGAGTCTGTCACAAATTGGCTTATACGTCCCGATGGAAGCAGACAGAATGGCACAGCAAAAGTAGCCGATAACGATGGGCAATTTACCGGCAGTTGGACGATTGGCACCAACATGGCAGCCGGCACCTACACTATGCATGCGCTTGGCGCAAAGAGTAATCAAGAGGTGAGCGCATCGTTCACCGTTACGGAAGCCACTCCGCCCCCAGCCAACCCATCGCTTTCGATAACTCCATCGTCTGGTCCCTATGAAACTAAATTTACCTATACAGGAACAGATTTTACTGCTGGTGAGGCTGTGACAACATGGCTCGTTGACAAGAATGGCAAACGCTATGATGGTGAAGCGAAAACAGCCAATACCCAAGGCACGTTTACCGGCTCTTGGACTTTGTACGAAGGTTCTGCTGTTGGCACATATACCGCCTATGCTTCTGGCGCACAAAGTAACCAAACGGCAAGTGTATCATTCACTATCACAGGGGCCGCCCCCGAAGAAACCGAACCAACCCTCAAGGTTTCGCCTGTATCTGGTGCTATAGGGTCGAAGTTTACCTATACAGGCGAAGACTTTGTAGCTAACGAGTCGGTTTCCGTCTGGCTCATTGATTCCAATGGAACACGCTATGATAGTACCAATACAGCGAACAATTGGGGTGAGCTAAGCGGCTCATGGCTCATTGAAGAGGACGACCTCATTGGTACCTATACCGCCCATGCCCGTGGTGCCCAAAGTCAAAAGGAAGTCCAAACAAGTTTCAATGTCACCGCTGCTGCTGATACATCCGAACGGGTATCTTATGCTGGCACGTTCGTCAACACGACGGTAGATAGTAGTGGTAAGGTGACGCTCGACATTGTAGTTGGCAATGATACTGTATCAGGCTATATGAACTTCTCTAATCACTTTGGCGATTTGCCTATTTGTGGAGCGGGAGAGTTTGTTGGCAAACGGGAAGGCAATAATCTCATGTGGCAATTTGCATCCAATGACCCTGACGTGAGTTGTTTACTCGATTCTGGCGATCTGATCGCTGTTGACAGCACTATATCAGAAGATGAGTCTGTTATTGCAGGCACATACACCCGCACAAGCAATAATGAGACACTACAAGGCAAATTTCAAGTGCGTCTTGCTGCATCTGAATCATCTGTAGACCCAGAATCGTCGGTAGCAGTGGAAGTGCAGACCAATAGCAATGGTATGGCCACGGCTACGCTCCACTCTGGCACAATAGCCGATAGGGCTTCTGTTGTGGGGCGCACGGGCGATGTTCTGGATGTGGTTGAGGTGGAATTTACTGGCGATAGTGATGCAAGCGAGTCGGGAACAGTGTATTTGCCGCTCGTGCTTAGGAATACGCAAGCAGTAGTCCTAGGACATGCGGCTACATCTGCCAAAACTGCCCTTACCAAACAACCCTATTTCCCCACTGCCGCCCCCAATGACGACACATCAGACAATGCTGCTCACCCGACATCGCTTGGGCAAGAACATGAGCCGGCACATATCATCTTGCAGTCTGCCGACACTGCCATACCAGCCGATGGACAGAGCCAAACAACCATTACTATACAAGTCGTAGATTCCAATAATACCCCACTGGCCAATGAAATTATCATGTTGGATACGACATTGGGGTCGCTCTCAACAGAGTTTACCCTTGGCAGTGGTCAAAACCCACCAACAAGTGTGAGCATTGACGGTCCAGCAACAGGAGACGTAGGTACATTTGTTACGTTCACAGCATCCGCTATTCTGGGCAACACATCCGACACGGTAAATTATGTATGGTCGCCAGAACCAATAATAGGGCAGGGAAAATCACAAGCTACATATAGATGGCTTACCGCAGGCGAAAAGACTATTACGGTCGAAGCAGTCAACACGGCCGGATCTGCGCGTGCTAGCACAACCATTACCTTAGATGATACGTCGCTTGTGGCACCATCTCTTGTGACACTTGATGGCCCAACCGAGGGGGATGTAGATACGCCCTATGCATTTACCGTTCAAGTGTCACCAGAAGACACCACATTGCCTGTCAAGTATACGTGGCAAACCGATGATGATGAACTCACACGCCGCAGCAGGCAATTGCATGATAGTGTCTCTATTACATGGGATACGCCCGGCTTAAAGAGTGTGCAAGTCACAGTGCAGAATGCTGCAGGTGAAAAAGCCAGCATCGCTCACCAGATCACTATTCATGAACCTGTGGTTGAACTGCTAGAGGGGGAAAACTTTGACTTTGAGCAAGGCCCCGATGTGGGATGGACATCTGGTTCTTTTTGGGGGTTGGATGTAATCGTTGACGAATTGCCAGATGATACGAGCCCGCATTCTGGCAATTGGGTTGCTTGGCTGGGCGGGTATGACTATGAAGTAACTGACCTCTACCAATTTATCACCATACCTGAACATGTTGGGCAACATACTAGGCTCATGCTCAGTTTTTATTATTGGGCATCTTCGGAGGAAGCGTGTGGTATGTTCAACGATACTGCGGAAGTCTCTATCAATACAGAAACGGTGTACTCGGAAGACCTGTGTCAGGATAATAATACGGATGGGTGGCAAAAAGCATCTTACGATGTGAGCGACTATGCCGGGCAAATGCTCTTGCTCTTTTTCCAAGTCATCACCAATTGGGAAGGTAACAGCAACTTCTTGGTAGATGATGTTGCGTTTGAGTGGGAAGGTGGCGAAGCAGGTACGCCAGTGCCGACTGCAACACCTTTAGTGTTGCATACACCGACACCAGTATCAACACCCACGCCAATCATCCCGCCCATCTTCAACACAGCCACGCCGATCATCCCGCCGGTTTTCAACACAGCCACGCCGATCATCCCGCCGGTTTTCAACACACCCACGCCTATATTCCCTATTTTCAACACACCGACGCCAATGCCACAACCACCCAATGCAACACCCACACCAACTCCACCTGCACAAACATTGCCCGATTTGTTCAACGGCGACTTTGAGCAGGGCCCAGATGTTGGGTGGAGTGAGGTCTCTGACCAGAATAAACCCATGGTGATGAATGACGATGTATTTGAGAGTATCACAGCACGTTCTGGTACATGGTTGGCTGTGTTTGGTGGTATACATGATGAGAATAGTACACTTTCACAACAGGTGACATTGCCGCCTGATGATGCTAATGCAACACTTTATTTGCAGTTCTATTACCAGCGAGCATCTGAAGAAACCTGTCTTACCACAGGCGATGGATTCATGTTTTACATCAATGATGAACTCATTGACCAGTCACTCCTCTGTGAGGGCAATAATGATGGCACGTGGCAATTAGCGCACTATGATATGAGCGCATATGCCGGACAGACGATAGAGATACAGTTTGGCATTGTTACTGATGGTACTCTGTTAAGTCTCATTTTGTTGGATGATGTGGCGTTTGCGTGGGAAGATGATGCTGGTGGCGAGACGGCTACACCAACGCCCACGCTACAACCTGATGCTACGATGACGCCCACGCCGACGCCACAACCTGACGCCACGGCTACGCCGACGCCCACACCACAACCTGACGCCACATCTACACCCACGCCCACGCCACAACCTGACGCCACATCTACACCCACGCCCACACCAACGCCACAACCTGACGCTACATCTACACCCACGCCCACACCAACGCCTACAACCGCCGCTACTTCAACGCCCACGCCCACACCGACGCCTACAACCGCCGCTACTTCAACGCCCACACCCACACCAACGCCTACAACCGCCGCTACTTCAACGCCCACGCCAGAACTATCACCATTAGAAGTGAGCAATGGTGACTTTGAGCTAGGACCAGGAGTAGGCTGGATGGAAAGCTCTTCCAGTGATGCAAAGTTGGTAAGAAAAGCTGCTGATGCAGGCATCAGTGCCTATTCGGGAACATGGTTGGCATGGCTTGGTGCCTTGGATAATGAAACAAGCGAGCTTTCGCAACCAGTGTCGTTACCTGATACAACTGCCAATGTGTATCTTGAGTTCTACTACCAGCACTATTCGGAGGAAAGTTGTGATACCACAGGAGACTACTTTAAACTGCTCATCAATGATGTTGTTATTGATGATGTAGGCCTTTGCCAAGACTTTAATAGTGTATCATGGCAGGTAGTTCAATATGACATTAGTGCATATAAAGGGCAGATAGTAGATATTACGTTTAAGGTTGTCACGGATGATGACCTACAAAGTAATTTCTTCATTGATGATGTGTCAATCTATGTATCGAACATGACATCGCAAGACATATCCACAGTGCGAAAATCGGTAACGTCAGTGGTATTGCCTCTTATGACAAAGGAGAAGGACGAGTAGTAGGTGCTTCTAAGAAATGGCGCGAAAGGCGTAGGATAGGCTTCTAGCCTGTCCACCGTAGCACCGACATCCTGTCGGTTTCCGGCTTACCAGCCGGTGCTACTGTTCATCAATGGCGTAGGATAGGCTTCTAGCCTGTCCTACCATTGCTTATTTGCGTCCGAAAGTAGACATGTATCATTTATTTACCCTAGACCCGCGTACAAAGTTAGCATTGGCGCTTCTGTATGCCATCGTCGTCGTCGTATCAAGCCAACTCACGTGGCTGTTGGCCGAGCTTGGAATAGTCGTGTGCATCGTGTTGCTAGCCGGGCATGGCTATGCATACCTACGCTGGTTGCTGCTCATTGCCAGCACGCTCATATTGTGGCTTGCGCTTGCATGGTGGACACTCGACATGCAGGTGGCGCTCATAGTTGGTTTGCGGCTTATGGTGCTGATGACAACATTCTTTACATTCTTTCGCACAACAGCACCAGAAGATATAGGCAATGCTTTCGTGCAAATGGGCATGCCCTATATCTTTGCATTTGTGTTGAGCACATCGTTGCAATTTGTTCCTGTCATGGGGCGCAAAGCGCAAAACGTGATAGATGCGCAACGGTCACGGGGCATTCCACTAGAGCCGGGGTTTGCGGCTTTGCGCCACTACCCGGCGCTTTTGGCACCACTGCTTGTGCAGGCGTTTCAGTTGGCAGATGAGCTTGCCGAGGCGATGGAAGCACGCGGCTTTAGCCGGGCAGGGCGCACCTTTGCCCAAACCTACCGCTTGCGCATATACGACTGGGCCGTGCTGATTGGGGCAGGTGGTGTGGTAGCTATGGTGCTCATTGTGCGCTATACGCACCTACACTTTGGCGCTCTTGGTGTCTTTTTTCATTAAGACCTCGCGCAAAGACGCAAAGAACGCAAAGCTATACAAAAAGGAACATGCAATTCTTTGCTGGTATGCTGCAATGCTGCGAGCTGTCTTGGCGGTTCAATACTTACCCTTGTGAGATTCTGTGTGTCTCTGTCTCTGTCTACTCTGTGGTATAATTTGCTCATTGCTAAAGAGGGAATAGTGAAAGATGTGAGGAAGGGTGTACCTATGCACAAAGTTCTTACGATAGCCGGCTCAGATTCTGGAGGTGGGGCCGGCATTCAGGCTGATCTGAAGACGTTTACGGCCCGTGGCGTCTATGGTATGAGTGCTATTACTGCACTGACAGCGCAAAATACTATGGGCGTGCAGGGCATTTTTGAAGTGTCCCCCGATTTTGTGGGGCAGCAGATAGATTCTGTGATGAGCGATATAGGTGCTGATGTGTGGAAGACGGGCATGCTTGTCAACGATGCTATTATCCGCGTGGTTGCAGAGCGGGCTAGGCACTATGCTATGCACTATGTGGTGATAGACCCGGTGATGGTTGCTAAGGGGGGCGATCTCTTGTTGCAACGAGAGGCATGGCAGGCGTTGGTGACAGAGCTGCTACCACTCGCCTACGTTGTCACGCCCAACCATCATGAAACCCAAGTGCTGACGGGAAGCGAAATCCATTCTGTGCAAGATGCATATGCGGCAGCGGCTATGATTCACGCTATGGGCCCGCGCTATGTGCTGGTGAAGGGGGGGCATTTACCTGAGACAGAAGATGCTGTTGATGTGCTCTATGATGGGCAAATGTGGCGGGAAATTCGTGCGCCGCGCATCAAGACATGCAACACGCACGGCACTGGGTGTACTTTCGCTTCGGCTATTGCGGCTGAATTGGCCAAGGGACACGATATGTATGATGCTGTGTGTCGCGCAAAGGAGTATCTTACTGCTGCTCTGCGTGCTGCAGATGAGGTGCAGGCGGGGCATGGCTATGGTCCGCTCAATCACCTTGTGGATGGGATGGGGAGATATGCATACATCTTGAACCTTCTATGATAGACAAGCACATGCGCCACGCTAAGGAATACGTCCTAACACCACTAGCAGCGCGTTTACAACAGATAGCATCCCCCACTTCTATCACCTTAGTGGCTGCTGGCATAGGCTGTGTTGCTGCTCTTGCTGCGTGGCAACAATGGTATATCCTCGGCTTGGTGCTGTGGCTCCTCAACCGCATCCTCGATGGGCTTGATGGCACAATAGCCCGCATGTATAACAAACAGAGTGACCTAGGCGGCTACCTTGATATTGTTCTCGATACCGTCATCTACGCACTCGTTCCACTGGCGCTGGCTAGTGGCGTCAACACCATAGCCGGTTATGTGAGTGTAGGGATGCTCCTTGGTAGCTTCTACATCAACAGCGCCTCGTGGATATTTCTCGCGGCCCTACTCGAAAAACGTAAGCACGGTGCAGCCGCGCAGGGTGAATTGACAACTATCACCATGGCGAGTGGCTTGATTGAGGGCACAGAAACCATTGTTTTCTACTGCTTGTTATTCCTCTTTCCGAGCGCCATGAACATATTGTTTATCACCATGGCTGTGCTCGTACTAGCAACAGTTGCGCAACGGCTTATTTGGGCGGTGCGCAATCTCTAAACAGAAAGCAACAGATATGACACACACAGATGACATACCAGAAACCACATCTTTTTGGAGCCGCAACTGGCAAAAAGTCATTGCGGCGAGTATCTGGATAGCCCTAGCCGGTAGCTTCATTGCCTATAGCATTGTTACTGGCAAATCACCAACCGACACCCTAGAAGACCTCATTGGTCTACTCCAAACACCCATCGGCCCCTTCCTCTTCATTATTATCTACACCCTGCGGCCGTTGGCCTTTTTCTCGGCTGCATTGCTCACTGTGGCCGCAGGGGCTATTTTTGGTCTCATACCCGGCGTCATCTACACCATCATTGGCAGCAATCTATCGGCAACCGTAGCCTACCTACTTGGCTACTTTCTCGGCAAGGGGTTGATAGATGAGACGAAAACCACCGGTATCGTTGCCAACTACGCCAATCGTATGCGACGTAACAGCTTTGAGACTGTTTTTATCATGCGACTCATCTTTTTGCCCTACGACTTAGTCAACTATTTGGCAGGCATTTTGCATATCAAGTATGTCCCGTTTATTCTCGCAACCATTCTGGGATCAATTTCTGGTACCTTTACCTTTGTCTTAGCAGGGGCATCACTAGAAATAGAAGAGGTATTTACCGGCAAGTTGCCAAGCCTCAATCCGTGGGCTTTGGTGGCTTCGGCTCTATTGTTCATTGGCGGCATAGCCATTTCAAAGGTTTTGAAGAGGCGTGAGGAAAAACGCCTAGCGCAACAAGATACAAAAGGAGAAAGCATATGAGTGATGGCATTGTATACCCGCAAGATAGGTTTAATGAAAAACTGGTAGCACATGTACACCCCACAGACTGGCAAAACCCCAAACCAGATTCGTGCTACAACCTCGTCGTCATTGGAGCAGGTACGGCTGGGTTGGTTACAGCAGCAGGCGCAGCCGGTATGGGGGCCAAGGTGGCCCTCGTTGAGCAACATCTGATGGGCGGCGATTGTTTGAATACCGGCTGTGTGCCTTCTAAGTGCATCATTCGCTCGGCGCGTGTGGCGAGTGATATACACGATGCAGCTCGTTTTGGCATGCACGTTCCCACTGGTAGTGCTGTAGATTTTGGACTTGTGATGGAGCGCATGCGACAGATGCGGGCCCGTATCAGCAAAAATGACTCGGTGCATCGCTTTCAAGAGCTTGGTATAGATGTGTTTCTTGGCCCTGCTCGGTTTAGTGACCTCAACACAATAGAGGTTGACAAGCAGCACATGCTACGTTTCTCAAAAGCCGTCATAGCTACAGGCGCACGTGCGGCTGTGCCACCTATTCCGGGCTTGGTCGAGGCTGGCTTCCTCACAAATGAGACGGTTTTCTCGCTCACCGAGCGCCCAGAGCGGCTGGCTGTCATTGGTGGCGGGCCCATTGGGTGCGAACTGGCGCAGGCTTTTCATCGGCTTGGTAGCGACGTTATCCTTTTCCACAACAGTGAGCATATTCTCAATCGTGAAGATGCCGACGCGGCCGAGGTTGTACAGCAAGCATTTCTGCGCGAGGGCATATGCCTTATCTTGAATGCAACCATGAACAACATAACAGTGCAAGATGGCAAGAAAGTCATCCACTACGACCGATTGCAAAGTAGCGGCGATACGGTGGCAGTAGATGCTCTATTAGTAAGTGCCGGGCGTGTGCCCAATGTGGATGGGTTGAATCTCGAAGCTGTTGGTGTGGAATATGACGAACGCAAAGGTGTCATCGTTGACGACCATTTGCAAACGAGTAATACGCGCATTTATGCCGCAGGCGACATTTGCATGCGCCACAAGTTTACGCATGCTGCTGATGCCGCTGCACGCATCGTTATACGCAACGCTTTGTTTATGGGGCACGATAAACTGAGCGCCCTCACTGTGCCATGGTGTACCTATACTGACCCTGAAATTGCCCATGTGGGTATGTATGAGCATGAAGCTACTGAACAAGGTATGAAGATAGATACGTTCACTGTACCTATGAGTGATGTTGACCGCGCCATATCCGATGGCGAAGAGTGTGGCTTTGTCAAAGTACATGTGAAGAAAGGAACAGACAAAATAGTAGGTGCAACCATTGTAGCTCGCCATGCCGGGGATATGATCAGCGAGGTGACGCTGGCTATGGTTGCCAATGTGGGCTTGAAAACGATTGCCAACGTTATTCATCCCTACCCAACACAAGCCGAGGCCATTAAGAAGGTTGCAGATGCCTACAACAGAACCCGTCTAACATCATTCGTCAAAGGGCTAACAACAAAGTGGCTTGAGTTAATCAAGTAAGTAGGGTACTATTACGCACAACCAATATGTGTATGGGACAGGATTCTAGCTGTCCTACAAAAGGTGCGTTCTTTGCGCCTTCTATTATGCGCGAGAACAAATGGAAGGAGAATGCATGAATCGCTATGTGCTGACTCTGCTAACTCTGGTAGCCCTGCTTATCAGTGCATGTGCGTCTACGCCACAGCCGGTTGCACCAGGCGCACCTACCGATGCGGCTGTAGCCGAAAGCGACGACGAAACGAACGTCAGTGATTCAACGGACGAGGATGAGACTGTGGAGACCGAGATGGAAGACCAGACGGAGGAAACGGAAGACGACCAGACGGAAGAGTCTACTGAAGAGTCTACGCCCACATCGCTCCCCGATGCAGAAGCACCCGATGCGTCAGGCACCTCTGATGCATCAGCGACTATCACCGAAGGGTTCAACCTTGACAACTGGGCAAGTGTAGAAGAAGCTGCCCGTGGGCAGACGGTGAATTGGTATATGTGGGGTGGTAGTGAAAGTATCAACAATTTTGTGGATATATTCTACGGCACTGTGTTGAAAGAACACTATGATATTACCCTCAACCGTGTGCCGGTTGTTGATGCTGTGGACTATGTGAACCAGATACTGAGCGAAAAGGAAGCCGGCAAGGATCCGGGCAGTATTGATCTCTTGTGGGTGAACGGCGAAAACTTTGCCTCACTCAAGCAAGCCAATATGCTCTACAGCGGTTGGACACGCAACCTGCCCAACAGTAAATACGTCAATTGGGATAATCCAGCGCTCAACCTTGATTTTGGGGAGCCGATAGAGGAGCTAGAAGTTCCGTGGTCATCGGCGCAGTTTCAATTTATCTACGACTCGGCCCGTATGAGTGAAGATCAACTGCCGCGTTCGTATGCCGAGTTGAAGGAGTGGGCTTGTGACAATCCGGGGCGCTTCACCTACATTGCGCCCGGTCCGGGGGCGTTTCAGGGGACACGTTTTGTCAAAGGGGCATTGTTTGAGTTGAGCGGCGGCGCAGAACAGTGGCGCACCTTCGATGAGGAGCTGTGGGAGCAATGGGCACCAGAACTGTGGGATTACTTCAATGACATCAAGCCCTGTCTCTGGCGCGAAGGCGAAACGTATGCGAAAGACGAAAATGAATTGCACAATTTGTTTGCCAACCAGGAGATTGATTTGAGCATTACCCAAGCCATTGCCGGCGCCGGAACACTCATAGCAGAAGGGTTGGTGCCACAAACCGCACGTACCTTTGTTTTCGACAACTACATGATTGGCGATTACAACTACGTAGCCATTCCTAAAAATGCACCCCACAAAGCGGCTGCATTAGTACTAGCCAATATCATCCTTTCACCAGAGATGCAAGCGGCACAGATCATCCCCGAAAATGGGTTTGGCTTGGGGTATGGCATTGATGTATCGTTGGTAGAAGACCCCGACGAGGTGCAAGCGCTTGAAGATGCGCAGGAGTTGCTGGGACCAGCGTTTATACCGCCAGAAGAGCTAGCACAATCGCTGGTGCATGATGCTGCTATACCCTACCAAAACCTTGTTGAGCAAGGTTGGCAAGAGCATGTATTGATTGGTCGTCCCTAGTCTCCTAGTGCGCAAACTGTTTGTGAACAGATATGTGAGCCTGCTACCGGCACTTGGGCTTATAGCGCTTCTGTTTGGGGCAAGTGTCCTCTATGGTGTTACGCAAAGTTTGGGATACTTGCCTTTCATTGAACAGGAGACTATGAGCCTTGATGCCTACCACAATGTGTTGGTAGGTCCCTCCACTGTCTCGCGTGAGTTTTGGCTATCGCTTGGCTTTTCGCTATGGGTGAGTGGTGCGTCGTCGGTTGTGGCAGCGATAGGTGCGCTGCTCCTTGCCATCGTACTCCCTAGCCGGCGCGGTGGCGGTGCCGGGGGTCTGCTGTTGCACATGAACCTCGCTTTTCCCCATTTGGTATGGGCTATTGGCTTAAGTTTGCTCTTATCCCAGAGTGGGCTATTGGCACGTATTGCGAATATGGTTGGCTTGATTGATATGCCATCGGATTTCCCGGTGTTTGTTCGAGACCGCTATGGCGTAGGCATCATCCTAGCGTATGCGACAAAGGGTATGCCTTTTTTGGCACTCATCGTGCTAGCTATTTTGCGTTCGCAGCCAGAGGGCTACGATGTAGTCGCCGAAAACTTGGGAGCTAACCCTTGGCAACGGCTGCGCTATGTTACGCTGCCGCTCGTGCTGCCGGGATTGGGCTCTGGGGCGCTGTTGGTATTTGCCTTTGCGTTTGGAGCCTATGAGGTGCCGGCTGTGCTGGGGGTGCGGTTTCCCCGCATGATAGCAGTGTTGGCATTGGAATTTTTCATCAACCCCGATTTGCAACGTCGCGCCGAAGGTATGGCTATCAGCGTTATGATGGCGCTTGTGGTGCTGACAGTAGCGGGCGTAGCGAGGTATATCAGTGTCAAACGTCAAGCATAACATTGCAACAATTGTACGCTTTGCGCTCTATGTGCTGTTTCTTGCACCTATTGCTATCTTTATGCTGCATGCCTTTTCTATGCGCTGGTTCTATCCCCACGTGCTGCCGCAAGAATGGACTGTCGAGCCATTTATGCGCCAAGTGAGCAACCCCAAAACTCAAGAAGCGTTGTGGGAAAGCACCCAAGTGGCGTTGTTGGTGAGCGGCTTGTCGCTGCTCGTTGGCTACCCTGCCGCTCGCACGCTTGGCTTGCACGCCATACGGGGCAAATCAGTCTTTATGCTATTGCTCTTTCTGCCGACTGTCGTGCCTCCAGTGGCGACTGGTATAGGGCTAAATATTTTGTTCTTGAAGATAGGGTTGGCGGGCACCATACCGGGCGTTGTGCTGGTACATCTGATACCGGTGCTGCCATACACCGTTTTTGCTCTCAGCAGTGTCTTTGCTCGCTACGACCCACATTACGAGTATCAAGCGTTGGTTTTGGGGGCGGGGCGGGTGCGCATCTTTTTTACTATCACCCTGCCCATGGTGCTGCCTGGCGTGATGGTGGCAATGCTGTTTGCCTTTCTCATTTCGTGGAGTGAGTACCTGCTCACGCTCTTGATTGGCAGTGGGCAAATTATGACGCTCCCGGTGCTTTTGTTTTCGACGGTTGCTGGAGGCAACCCAACGAGCATAAGCGTGCTATCGTTGCTATTCGTTGCGCCGCCAGTTGTGTTTATTGTGCTCACGGCACGGTATCTTCTGCACTATACCGTGCCGGGTAAAATGGGACATATATAATAATGACAACCATACACCTACATGAACTGACGCGCCACTACCCGCACCAGACTGCCCCAGCTATTCACGATGTATCACTAACAGCAGAGCATGGTGAGTTACTAGCATTGCTCGGCCCTTCAGGTAGCGGCAAATCTACCATTCTCAAGCTCATTGCAGGTATAGATAGCCCTGATAGGGGCGATATTTGGTTTGATGGGCGCAGTATCCTCGCTGTTGCTGCCAACCGGCGTGGAGCAGTTCTCATGTTTCAAAAAGCCTATCTCTTCCCCTTTGCAACAGTAGCCGACAATATTGGCTTTGGCTTGAAGGTGAAGGGAACACGCAAAGCAGAAATCAAGGCGGCTGTTGGGCGCATGCTAGAGATTGTGGAGTTGCCGGGTTTTGAGCGGCGCTACCCATCGCAGTTGTCTGGCGGGGAGCAGCAGCGGGTAGCATTGGCGCGGGCATTGGTGACAAACCCGCATGTGTTGCTGCTGGATGAGCCGTTGAGTAGCTTAGATACAGCGGTGCGTCAGACGTTGCAGGAGGTTATCCGCCGTGTTCAGCGTGATATGGGTATTACGATGTTGTTGGTGACGCATGATTTGAGCGAGGCAATGGCGATGTCGGATCGCATTGCGTTGCTGTTGCATGGGACGATTGCGGCATACAAGCGCCCGGATGAGCTGTTTCAGCGCCCGCCAACCCGTGAGATTGCGCAGTTTGTGGGTGTTTCGACGTTTCTGGAGGGGCATGTTGAGGAGGGTTGCCTCGATACTGCTATGGGGTCTTTTGTTGTGACGCCGTCGCATGGGCCGCTGCATTCGGCTCTGTTTGCGATACGCCCGGAGCATATGCGTTTGCTCTCTGCGCCAGCTGGCAATGCGCTACTTGGCGTGGTTGTGGATATGCTTTACAAGGGGGAGTTTATGGAGTACTGCATCCATATTGCTGCTAGTCGGGGGGGCAATGCGGCTCCATTGGCTGTGCGTGTCCGTGATTATCAGCCGGTGCGGTGCTATGGGTGTGGCGATATGGTGTATGTGTTGTTTCCGCCGGAGTGTTTGTTTGAGGTGCGAGCAAGCTAGTGGGTGATGGGGGTGTTTTTACACTACGTATAGTATGATATAAAAAACGGCGGTTTTTGAAGACCTGTGTTGTTATGTCCCAAGGTAGGTGATAGGTAGGCTTTCTGAGATTTGAGACCTAGATTTCTATAAGGAGATATTATGCAGATGCAGGACTTCTTGGGCTGGCTGAGGGTGATGCGCCCGCTACTGTGCCAAGTGGGTTGGTGCGGATATATGCTAAAACTGATGGCAGACTCTACTGGAAGGATGATGATGCTGATGAGCGGCAGGTTGTTTATGAGGATGGGGTTGTTCGTTCTGGGATGTGGACGAATGCAATATACCTGAACGATTGGGAGACATACCCCGGCTATGCCCCTGCTGGATGGTGCTTACAAGGGGGTCGGGTTGTTTTTTGAGGGGACTTGTTCGGGGGGGAAGCGGTAGTGAGATTTTTCAACTCTCGTTAGGCATTGCGAACCTTCCTTTTTACTTACCCACTAATCGGTGGAAGCGGTAGTGAGATTTTTCAACTCCCGTTAGGGTTTAGTAATGGGAATTTGGTTACTTATCAACCCGGCGGGCGATGAGCTACCCCTGTGCAACTTCGGCGTCGCTTCATATCTAAAGATACGAGGGTGTTTCTCATTATACCAAAGGGTTGTTTCTAGGTTGTTTCTATGGTTATCCTATGCATAGGGATGGTATTCATGTTGACCCAAGGCTTATGTCTTTCATATATGGCTTCACAAAGAACTATCATCCTTAGCTTAATGCGTATGAGGTTCCCCTACAACTGTGTATGTCGCTGGCAGACGTATGAGTGAGGAAATGTACCTACGTGGCACGACTTTTGTGTGTGGAGGGGTATTCGTTTATTCGGTTCCTATTCGTGGACGGCAGATTGGTTTGAAGCGCTGATGCGCTGTGGGTGCTGATGCGCTGGGTGGTTTGAAGCGCACCTATATTTTTGGTCTGCCGACCACGCCCTTCGACACGCTGAGGGACCGGGGGCTAAAAATACACGAATAGGGTTTCCCCACAACTGTGGCTGTGTGGGTGAGAGGTTGCACGCAATGTTTCAATGGTGGGCGGAGGAGTATTCGTGGTCGGCAGGGTAGGGAATGGGGACAGGCAGGATGCCTGTCCTACGATATGGGTCATTCTTCAACACAGACTTCATGGGCCATCATAGCTAAAATGGTTCTCACGATGAGGGTGAGTATTACGACACTGAGGATGCCGAGTAGAACATAGGCTAGGTTCGTATAGAATATGATATGTGTTTGGGTATAATAGGTTTCCCCGGTCTTCATTGCGTCACGTATCATCTTGACATAGAATGTTGTAGCGATGGTCATGGCTGAAATGGGGAAGGAGTAGGCCCACCAGGAAAGAAAGAATTTGATTTTTGAGAACATTTTAAATTGGAAGACGAGCAAGATGAACGAGAAGAGCGCAAAATGATAGAGAATGCGCCCAAAATGGTCGAGATGTTCGTGGTTGAGCTTGCTATAGGCAATGAACCCGACGGCTGGAGGGGCTATCATGATGAAGAGGGTAGGGATGAGCCGTTCAGGTAGGGGGTGGTGAAAAATAAGGCGGTTGAAGAGTATGGTGAGCAACACAATCCAAAACACAAAGCCGGTACTAAAGAACAACCATGAGATTTCGGGAAACCCGTGTTCTGGGCCTGTCACTGGGATGATAATGTTACCAACAACGGGAATGAACCACGAGGGGTTGAAATGTTTTACTTCAAATTTGGGATTTTGTATCCACATAGAGATGATGCTGAGCGTGAACAGGGCATGGAGTATGGACCCTGCAATCCACAAGTATTTTGAAGCCATGGGGTTGCTTCCATAAAATGCGATGTTGAGTAGCAAGAGGCTAATAGACATAGTTGGGAAAAAACTGAGTCGAATGGGATGGTTGTATTCTTCTTTGACGGCATCTGGAAACTTGGCAAACTTCGCAGCATACACACCCAAGATGACGATAAATAATGCGACGGTTAGCCATAGAAGAAACGAACTGATATGGAGGGGAATTTTCAATATCATCTCCGCCCGTTGAAACGCAATTGTTGTGCCTGCCATGCCAAGGATGACAGCAAAAAAAGAAATAGGGAAATTTTTCAGTCTTGCCTTTTCTGCAAAAGGAGCTTTTGCTTCAAGGGTTGCTTCCTGTTGCATACACGTACCTCACATTCTTTCTATACATACACTCCAACAACCGATATGTTAGGACCTATTGTACACTATATTTGTAATGAAATATCTGTTTTACTAGCGAATATGGCAACAAACGTCTGGCAGGAAAACCTACCAGGCGTTTGTACAACGATGTAACCCCTGCTATTTTCTGCGTGCCTTTGCGATAAACGGGTAGACAAATAATACGACCCCCGATATGGTCAACAATATCATCAAGCCTACCTGTACTCTAAGCACAGGGTTGATGACGTCCGGCGAAGGAAACCCATTGGTTGCAGCTACAATAATTAAGACAACTACAAATAGTGGTGCCAGCCAGCGATGTCCTTTGCGTATCATTTGCATAAGCTCTATACCTCCTTCCGTGTCTGTATTTCTTTCTTACGCTACTGTTGGTAATAATCACAATACATAATGTCTAAACACAGACTCACAATAGAATAAAGACTACACACTTCGCAACCGCACGTTCTGTGTTCATCTCCATACATCTGTACCATTCTACATCGTCGGTGCTGTTTCTACCATAGTTTAGATGCAAGTTGTGTATAGGAGGTTACATGGGTTAGCCTGATTGCTCACGGAGTCTGTTGGTAGTAGAGTGCGTGGCACCCTAGATAGCATTGCATAGTATGATACACGTTTCATAGTATGATACACGTGTATGCGCAAACCAACAAACAGGTTGGGAACCTGACAGGTCCGAAACCTCTCATATCTTTTTTCATGAAGACCTCGCGCAAAGACGCAAAGAACGCAAAGCTATAAAAAAAGGAACATGCAATTCTTTGCTGGTACGCTGTAATGCTGCGAGCTGTCTTGCGATAGTTACGAATGTTTGTCAATACCAACAGCAACGTTGGAACATGCTTTTGATATATTTCGCGGTGAATGTGGTACCATGTAGGGTCAGTGCATGGGTGTCATCGCAAGGATATGTATTGCCCGTATCTTGCGAGCCTTTCGACAAACACAGGGAACAGCTTGTAGAATAGACTACTGAAAGAGGAAAGGAACGAACGTTATGGAAAATATACGTTTTCACGTCCCGGAAGAGGTGATAGAGAGCCTCAATATGCCAAAGGACACACTGAGTGCCCTTGCACAAGAGGCATTGCTCGTGCGGCTCTATGCCATGGGCAAATTGGATAGGGATAGTTTAGCCAACGCGCTTGGGATAACGTTTTTTGAACTCATCTTTGTGCTGAAAAAGTACGGTATTACGCTGCCCGACCCACAACCAGTCAATGGCGATACCGTTCAACCTGATGCCCAACCAGGCAATGGGGATGAGACGCAGGCATCATCTGAACATGAAGAAGACCCAAGGAGTGAGCGTGAGAAATTACATGCTATGCTAGAAACAATGCGTCAAGAAGCCATAGCAGATAGGAAACAACCTTTTAGACCCAAAGGCGACCCAAACAGTGAACGTGAAAAGATACGTGCTGCACTCTATGAGGCCGGTTTGCTCACTGAGCTTGGACCAGAATTAAAGAAAATAGCCGACTCTGAACCCAAAATAACATTAGAGGAAGCTCATGCCATTTTTGCAAGGAATCCTGGTAAATCGTTAAGCGAAATTGTCATTGAACAACGAGGGCCGTTATACGAATGAGCTTTTTCTTTTTGGATACCAGTGCTGTTGTCAAACGCTATTTTCAAGAACATGGTAGCGCTTGGGTACAATCTCTTACCAATCCTGCCAATAGTCATACGCTTGTTATAGCAGAAATAACTATTGTAGAAACTGCTGCTGCAATTTCAGCACGGCATCGTGCTCCTGGAGGTATATCTCTTCAGGAGCACGATGACCTGATCAGTTTATTTATTGGTGAATGTGATACCAATTATGATCTTGTGTCAGTGACACGTGACATTGTTGACCAAGCAGCACGCTTAACACAAATACACCGCCTGCGTGGGTATGATGCTGTGCAACTAGCATCTGGGTTGTTTGCGCAGCAGCGTTCCACTTCTGGCTATCTATCACAACTAACATTTGTCACGGCCGACAATGGCTTGATAGCTGCAGCACAAGCCGAGGGGTTAGCTGTTGCGAACCCCAACGACTACGGCTAAACCATGGACATGAAACCAAGTTTTTACACACACCCCGCAGCCTTCCCGCTGCTCCTCGTCTTGCTCCTCAGCATAGCCGTTGGCACACTCGCCTATCAAGTCCCGGCCGATGATACGGTTGCCATAGGCTGGTTTGGCGACCAGCTCTTCCTCGATTTCAACGCCGGCTTGGGGCAAGAGGCGCAAGAACAAGGCGCTATGTATGCCGACGACCTTACCCCCGACTCGCCAACGGGCCGTAGTCGCTGGACACGGCAGCATGCCATGCTCGACTTGCCCAATTTGGGGCGGGGGGCCGATTTGCGTGTCACCTTGCTGGTGCAAGGCTGGCCGGATGACGTACTCCAAGCGTCTAGCGATGTAGCCCAACCGATTGTGACACTCCGCGCAGATGGTGTTGTCATGGGCTCCTTTGTGCCCACACCACAGTGGGCCGAGTATACTTTTCCCATTACCGATACCATCCGCACGAGCGCCCATGTACAACTTGCCATGGATACATCTGCCACCTTCACACACACAGAACGCGGCGCAGACCCGCGCCCCAAAGGGGTACGCCTGGCCGCAGTGCGCATTGAACATACCATGCACCATATCACATGGACAGAACAAGCCCCCCTCGACAAACAATTCGCCACACTTATGGCACATATGCAACCCCCGGCATGGCAGGCCGTAGCAGTGCTGTCCCTCGTTACACTGCTCTTCTACACCCTATGCCTCAGCGTCATGCGTGTGCCAACATCCAGCTTTTTGTTGACAGCGCTGTGGACCGGCATGGCCGGAGCAGGCTTAGCATGGCTTCGCATATGGATGGGGGCTGTCTTACAGGTTGCATTATGGTTTGTCATCCTCATGCTCCTCTTGGTGTGGCACCGTACCATCCTTTCCTATGTACGCGCACTCGTGTGGCGCTATGCCATGGGGCACACCATAAATCATGGCATTGTGCTAGCAACTCTTGCATGGGCCGGGTATGTCGTGGGGCAAGGCATAAGGTTATTGCAAACCTATCTTACAAGCATACCAAATAGCCCGGTTTCAGGTGGTATCACGGAAGGTTTTCCCGACGCATTACTTCGTGCATTGCTCAGTGCTTGTTTGCTAGCATTGATAATGGTGTATGGACGCGAAGGATTACCTCGCATAGCCCATGCCATCGTAGATGGGCTATCTAAGCGACGCATTGCACTGATGGTGTTGGCACTTTTTGGCTGTATTTGGATAGGCTATGAGGCATTCGTTGTTTTTCGCCTGCCCTATGTAGGGCATGCCGATTATGCCGATAATGCTGTGGTAGCCCGCAACCTTGTGCAGGGGCGTGGGTGGGTTGTTGATTATGTGACGCAATTCTATAAGCTGTATGATGATGTGACGCGCCCACAAGAAACGTGGCCTCTGTTGCAACCTGTATGGATTGCACCGTTTCTCAAAGCATTTGGCAACCATGCATGGGCAGCGAAAATACCAAACCTCATCTTCAACGGTATCCTCCTATGTCTCATCTATGCTATCGGCACAGCAATATGGGACCGGCGCGTAGGTATCACAGCGGCTATTGTAACACTTACCTCGCATCTCTTCTTCAAGCTCACGATTTACACAACGAGTGATCTAGCTTTCGTTGTGTTTTCGTGCGGGGCGATATATGTGCTCTATAGGGTATTCGATACTGGTTCAGGTTCAGAGCTACACAAAGATACCGTTGCACCACAAAGCACACAGAGCACACAAAGTATACAGAAAGTTGCTATACGGTTGGTATGGTCTGGCATACTCACTGGATTGATGATGCTGCAAAAGCCCAGTGGAGCTTTGATTGCCGTGGGCATGGGCATATGGCTCATGCTACAGGTGTGGAAAGACGATGAAACCCTCTATGCAGGGCAGGCGCAATGGAAGGTGCATATTGGGCGTGTATCGTTTGTTGCACTGTGGGCCTTGCCGGCCTTGTTCGTGCTCACACCCTATCTCGTGCGCAATCAAACCCTGTTTAACACGCCAGTGTATTCAACTGAGCGCTATGATGCTTGGGTGCTTGGGTTTCGGGGAAATAGTCAAGAGGCATGGGATGATATTTACCGTGTGTATACCCCAGAGCTTGGCGGCAATGGTGTGCCAGACCGTAGTTGGATATTGCGTTGGGGGTTTGACCTCACCTTGGCAAAATTACGGACGCAGGTTTTTGCTGTGCGCGACTATCTCATGCCAGCATGGGACAGTCTTGCAACCCATTTCAAACAATCGGCAATGTTTCTGAGTAGCAACGAAGGCAAAAATCTGTTAGCACCAACAGGCGCATGGCTGTGGCTCATGGGGTGCATAGCGGCCTTGCATGCGCGGCGACGTTTGCTTGGGCTACTCGTGTTGTCTTTTGTACCATATACGCTTTTTCTGGTAACGTATTGGCATGCCAATGAAGAGCGCTATTTTCTCATGCTCATTCCATGGCTGGCGCTCCTAGCGGCATGGGTTCTGTGGGCTAGTTTTGACCGTTTGGCAACTATCAACGATAATCTATGGAGTCCGTTAGGGTTTATACTCGTGTGCCTAGCTATTGTGACGATAATACGCCCATCGTGGCCAATTATTGCCCATAAGGTGCGTGAAGAGCCGCAAAAATGGTCTGTAGATTTGGCAGCATATGCGTGGTTGCACGACCATACAGCACCCGATGCAATTGTGATGACACGCAATCCATGGCAGTTGAATTGGCATGCTGAACGTGCAGCGGTGATGATTCCCAATACGAGTGACCGGCACGTGTTGCAGGAAGTGGCAGATTACTACCATGTCAGCTATATTGTGTTCGACAGTCTGCAACGTGTGAAAGGGGAAACTGCACACATGCTTGCTCCTTTGACCAATGCGCCGGCTGTGCAGGTAGGTGATACGGTCAATGGGTTTACGCTTGTCTATGCCAGCCCAACGGTTGATAATCGTGTGCTTATTTATCGGTTTCCAGAAGAGGTACCCTAGGGTGTAGAGATGCGGGATGAGGGGTTTTAGATGCGTGTTTTGATGTTGACAACATCATATCCTAAGTGGGTTGGTGAAACGACCGCTCCTTTTATTGAGGAGATAGCGGCTACCCTTGTGAAGCGTGGGCATACCGTGCATGTTGTTGCGCCTTGGCACCCTGATGTGCAACGTGCGCCAATGGAACGTGGGGTGTCTTTACATTTCTTTCGCTATGCTCCCCATACGACGCTGAACATTTGGGGCTATGCGCAATCGCTGCATGGCGATACGATGTTGAAACCACAGACATTGGGTGTTATGCCATTTGCACTCACCCAGTCTGTGCGCATGTTGATGCGTGTGTTGCGTTTGGTGCCTTCGACACAAGCAGGCACCGGGGAGTGTGTGCCTTCAACACAAGCAGGCACCGGCACTGGCTTTGACATTATCCATGCCCACTGGGCAGTGCCAAATGGGTTGCCGGGGGCGTTCGTGGCAAAAAACCATCGCATCCCGTTGGTGGTCAGTATGCATGGCAGCGATGTGTATATAGCTGAACGATATTGGATGACGGCCATCGCTTCTGCTATCGCTTTTGGTGCGGCCAATGCTGTGACGGCATGCAGCACCGACTTGTTTATGCGTGGGTTGCGGCTTGGTGCTTGCCCAGAAAAGAGCTATGTCATTCCCTACGGTATCAATGTAGAAGAGTTTCGCCCTAACCCAGCGGCACGCACACAGGTACGTACCGAGCTCAACCTTCCTGATGATGCGCCGATGGTGCTTGGGCTAGGGCGTTTAGTTTACAAAAAAGGCTTTGATGTGTTGCTCAATAGCTGGCCGTATGTGTTGTATGCACATCCTCGCGCACTCCTTGTCATTGCCGGATACGGCGATTTGCGTGATGCACTGCAAGAGCAAGCTATCAACCTCGGCATTGCAGCGCAGGTGTGTTTCCCCGGACAGTTGGACCGTAGCCGTGTGGCCGACTATATCGCTGCGACAGATGTCTTTGCGTTGCCAATAGTGCGCCATGGGGCCGATGGGTTGCCGAATGTGTTGCTTGAGGCTATGGGCGCTGGACGACCGGTGGTGGCTTCACGTGTTGCCGGGGTGCCCGATGTGATAGATGATGGTACACACGGCTTGATTGTGCCAGAACGTGACCCACAAGAGCTTGCCCATGCTATCAATCGCCTGCTGGATGATGGTGAGTTGGCAGCACGTTTGGGTGCAGCAGCACGCAGGCGCATTGAGCAAGAGTTGACTTGGGACCAGACAGCAGCACGCTTTGAACATGTCTATGAGCAGGCTAAAGGCTAGGGGTTCGGATGCTCATTTGTACCTTTGCACAAACTGTATTACATAAATAGAAAGTCACCTACCTATGACTGTGATGAACTTATTTAACCAACAGCACTACAACCGCCAACTGTTTTCCGATTACTACCTCAAGTTGGGCACGCCGGGCAACAAGCTCAACCAAAAGCTAGTGCATTATCCTTGTTTCTTTTGAGACATAATGGTATACTATTACCTGAACATGAAATGCTGTGGCACCGGATCTGTGCGGTGCGTATCTCAAAAAGAATGTATACCCCGTTTCCTGTATAAGAATAAGGGGACGGCTTATGAAGCAAGGAAAGGTTATAAGGAACCATATTTATGGAAACAGCTCTCTATACTGCACAAGTTATTATTAGTGTCATGCTTATTGTTCTCGTCATTTCCCAAGCACGTACGCCCGGCATGGCCAACCAAGATTCTAGCACCATTCCTACCCGGCGTGGGTTGGAGAAAACATTGCATCAAACAACTATTGCCCTCGCAGCTATCTTTCTCCTGCTAGCACTCATCAACAGCTTGCCATTCCTCGCCTAGTCTATGGCTCGTCGTATCCGTTGGCAAATTGTCATAGCTGTCATCAGTGGGTTACTGGTGACAGCATTGTTGAGTGGTTTAGCGCTGTCTACCACTACCGTATCGCGTCCATTGGCCGGTGGTACCTATGTCGAAGCCATCATTGGTCGCCCAACACATATCAACCCCCTGCTCAATGACCCATTGGCCGACCCACCCGGCCGAGACATTATTGTGCTCATGTTCGATGGCCTCACCCGTATTGGCACAGATGGCCTGCCCCACGCAGCGCTGGCCGAAGGTTGGGCAATAGATCAAAGCGGCACAACTTATACGTTCAGCCTGCGCCGTGATGCCTTTTGGCACGATGGGGAACCGTTCGACGCCGGCGATGTCATCTTCACCATACAAACGGTGCAAAGGAGCGACTTCCCCGGTGACCCCACGCTTGCCAACCTATGGCGCAATGTGGAAATGGAGCGCATTGATGACCATACCATAGCGTTTCGCCTCACTGCTCCCTATGCTCGCTTTCTCAGTGAAACCCGTATCCCTATATTACCAGAGCATATGCTCACCGGGGTACCCATAGAGCAGTGGCCACAGACGCGCTTTGCCCGTCATCCCATTGGTACTGGTCCCTATCAATTTGTTGAATTGACACATGAGCATGCATTGTTAGACGCAAACCAGCACTACTTTGGCAAAGTACCCTTTATTGAACATATAGAATTGCGCTTTATAGATTCGTCACACATGGCCCTTTCTTCCCTTATCAACGAAGAAGTAGAAGCACTGGGAAGTCGTGCTACGCCTGAACTTTCCAAGGTAGATATACCTGTCACCTATAGGAAGATACACCTGCCACTCGATGAATATGCGGTATTGACGTTCAATATGCGTCAAAAACCACTTGATAATGGCGACATGCGCCGCGCACTTGCCTATGGACTTGATAAAGACGTGCTCGTTGAGCAAGCCCTAGATGGGCTGGCAGTGCCACTTGATACACCTATCTTGCCCGGCTGGTGGAGCTATACGCCCGATGGTGATCTCTATACGGTAGACCCCGCATTGGCGTCGCAAATCCTCGACACCTTGGGGTATAGCCTGAATGCGCAAGGGCTACGTACCCGCAATGGTGAGCCGCTTGTGCTTTCGCTGATAACCGACCAAGACCCGCTCCATCGTGCGGTGGCCGAGGAGATAGCCCGTCAATGGGAAGCCATCGGCGTAGGTGTAGAGATAGAACAACTAGAAAGCATTGAGCTACGGAGAACGTTGATAGAACACGATTTTACCCTTGCGCTCCATGAATGGGCGCGAGTGGGCAATGACCCAGATGTGTTTGAACTCTGGCACTCTAGCCAAGCCCCCAGTGGGCTAAACTATGCCGGCCTGCGCGATGAGGATATTGACAAGATGCTGATAAGTGGCCGCACTGAGCAGGAACTAGCGGCACGCAGTGAGAGCTATGCCGATTTTCAGCAGCGTTGGAGTGAGCTTGTGCCGAGCATTGTGCTCTACCAACCGCTCTATACCTTTATGGTAAGTGAGCAACTCGACGGCTTGAACTGCGAAGAAAGCGGCACGACGAGCAGTCAACTCCTTGTGGGATTGGAAGACCGCTACCGTAGTGTCAGCGAATGGTTTGTCAATAGCTCCGAAGAGATACACGGCACATTGCGTTAATATACCAAACACGCACGAGGGGCACGTTATGAAGGCAGATAGGTGTTTGAACCCGCGACAATTGAGTTGGCAAGACAGCTCGCAGCATTGCAGCGTACCAGCAAAGCATTGCATGTTCCTTTTTTTATATCTTGGCGTCTTGGCGTCTTGGCGGTTCTTTTTTTTAATTAAAAAAGAGCTTTGGTAAACAAAGAACGTATTGAGCGATTTGTCTTTATGATACGTGAATTCGATTGGCGAGTTGCAGAAGTTGAACCTGAACACAACACCATTGGAAATATACCATTCAGATAAACAAACACGTGCATTGTCTGAACATATATCAAGCCGTTGTTGAGCATCTCGATATAGTAGAATCCTCGTCATAGCGTGCGAACCAACGCATACGTGCATCGAGCACACCGGGAAATGTCTCGTGCTCCCCAAATGCATGCACAATAATATCTTTGGCCCCCTGAAGCGCATTGTATGCCGCAAATATGGTAGAAGGTGGGCATATCATGTCCATCAAGCCAACTGTGACCAAGGTAGGCGTTTTGTTATAAGGGGCTAGGTTCATCACATCAAAATAACTCAAGGTACGAAACACAGCCTTAAAGTCGGCCCCAGTGCGACGACAATAGTGTGCTATTTCGTTGTAGGGGGGGGTATCCACAAAAGTACACGCACGTTCAAAGTGGCACAGAAATGGTATTTCAGCTACTGTGGCACGTACCTGTACATCAAAGAAGGGGAAAGTCGTTTCTTTATGTGCTTTCATCAGGTCAATCAATGCAGTAGTTGCTATAGTTAGTCCCCCACCTTGGCTTGAGCCAGTGATGAAGAGGCGTTGCTGGTCTACTTCGGGCTGTGCAGCGAGAAAGTCAACTGCTCGCACAGCATCTACATAGGCACCACGATAATAGTAATTGGATGGGTCGTTGATGCCCAATGTCATATAGCCAGGCACGTGGCCGCTAGGGTAGCCAGTGGTATCGCTGCTTTCGCCGCTCTGTCCTGGCATATCAATGGCCAATATGGCATAGCCCTGCAATATCCACCCAAGCAGCATGAATGGCTCTGGACGGGCTGAGCTATAGCCATGGTACATAACGACAGCGGGAAATGGGCCTTCACCTTCTGGCACGGCATAGGTACCGACGATTTCATGTCCTTGCCAGCCGGCATAGACGGCACGCGAAAAACGCACGCCGGTGTAGGGTAAGTCATCGCGTGCAGTGATGTATTCATTCAAGGGAGATTGTCGCCCTTCCATAAGTGTGTCAAGCCAAAATTGTTCAAAGTTGGGTTGGCTTGTCTGTGGTGGGCGATAGGTTTGCAGTTCTGCAAGTGGCATGTCAAAATATGCCATATACTTTTTCCTTTCTCTTTTTTCATAAGTTTCGCGCAAAGACGCAAAGGTAGAGGCTTGCCGATGGCAAACCTGTACGAGCATACGACGTTACTGTATCGGTGCTAGTGTACCATATGCTCACTATAGCCCCACGATGGCTCCCAGTTGAACGTTTCGCCGCCCGTCAAGAGTGTCTGGCCAGAGCCATCGGTGTTCATCGTGTATATGCTATACTTCCCATTTTGGAAGGAGTGAAAGGCCAAACTAGCACCATCCGGTGACCACACCGGAGCCATGCCAGACATCGCGTTAGGCGTCACATTCGTCTGCTCCGAGCCGTCGGCATACATCACATAAATGTCAAACTGTCTGCCACGAAAACTACAAAAGGCTATCTGCGTGCCATCCGGCGACCATGCCGGGTCTAGGTCACGCCCCGGGTTCATCGTCAGGTTGATTTGCTCTGAACCGTCGCGGTTCATCACATAAATGTCATGATTCTCGCTACGGAAGGACGAAAAGGCTATGTTCGTGCCATCTGGCGACCATGTTGGTGCGCCATCAGCTACGGCATTCTTCGTCAAGCGCACAACCTTGCCTTTAATGCTTGTGCTCCCTGAACCAGAAGCAGCAGGCATATCTGGCGGCACGGGCATAACGTAGATTTCAGGGTTGCCATCGCGGTGGGACACGAATGCAAGCTGTGTGCCATCCGGCGACCAGGCCGGTGAATCATCAACTTCCGCATGTGTTGTAAGCCGTATGAGGTTGGAACCATCGGCATGCATGATATATATGTCGGTATTGCCATCACGATGTGAGGCAAACGCTATGCGTGCGTTGGTGGAGGTATTTGTGCCTTCGACATGCCCAGACACCGGCGACCACGCCGGGGCATAATCGCGTGTGGTATTGTTCGTCAAGCGTGTCTGCCCAGAACCATCGGGCTGCATACGGTAGATTTCATCGTTGCCATCGCGGGCGGAGACGAACACAATAGTGCCCACTTGCGAAGGAGCTTGTGTTTCTTGTACAATGAGTGATTGCCCACAACCTACCACCACACCACAAGCCAGCAACAGCAACAAAGCTGCTCCACGAAAAGATAGAGACAACGTGCCCTTTATTCCCCTCTCTGATACTACATCGGAAGTTCATATGAAATTTTATTGCCTACTGCATCCACAAGAACATAGCCACGCTTTATCAATTCATGAAACACTTTGTCTACATCTGCAATTGTAATATCCTTGCCAAGTTTTGAACGAATGGTATTTATGAGAGCCTGTGAAGTACTTGGTTTAGACGCTTTCCGTTTAGCAAGGTCTTCAAGAACTATGTTGATGAGTTGATCGATTGCTAGATTCGCTACTGCATTATTTTGTTTCTTCTTTCCTACTCCATCACCAGTTCCATTATTTGGTACACTTTCAGTTGTACTACTCTTGGCAAAACATGGCATGTCTTCAATTGAAACTGAACGAGCAGCTAGGACTTTATTCGCTTTTAGGTACTTGATAAGAGGGTCGAATCCAGTATCATTGGAGATGATATGAAAGAAGCCTGTCGGATCAGTTGTCACAAGAAATCCAAGATAAAAGGCAATATGAAAATCAAGTGCATTGGCACCGGATGTTTCTATCGCTATATAATCGCCTCTGTTACCAAGTGCCTTCATTGCAAGTACCAACTCAACTGGAAGTTTGGTGTTCTTGGCTCCAAGAAAGACGAAAACATGAAAGTGTTCCCCTTTGACCAAATCAAGAGATTTCACTTGGACATTTTCGTAGTCTATCAATATGTAATTGGTTTTCAACAATGCACCTCCTGACCATGCGTGTCTGCGATAATGGTTCAGTCATCAGTAGTGTTACATTATACCATACCATAAACAACCCGTAGTATCACACCTGCGCATCACTCACGAAGGCACTCATGCAATAGATAACCGCCATCTGGCAGGGCTACACGCCAAGCAAAAACAAACCTGAGACGCTGACACACTCAAGCAAATCTATGACCATCAAAGGAATAGCTACGCATCCCACACAAAGCGGAACAACATGAGTGACGCGACAAAGGTAGCAATCGCATAGCCAACGCATGACTGAAGTGCGCCCAAGCCCTCGCCCCAAGACGCGCCTGCAAGAGCAGACGCCGTACCTTGAATAGCAACAATGAGGATAGGCATGAGCAGTGGAAAGGCAAGCACAGCAAACAGAGCACCCTTAAAGCTTGCCCGTGCAATAATGGCAGCCAAGATAGTTGTCGCAGTCGCAAGCCCTAGGCTGCCCGCAGCCAGCAACGCCACAAATAGCCCCACATTGCCTATCTGCAAGCGCACAAACACAATGAAGAGTAGGCTTGTTACTGTATCGAGGGCGGCAAGGAGCACAATATTGAAGAGCAATTTGCCAAGGTATACAGCCAGCGGCGGCGCGACAAGCCGAAGCGCTAATGAGGTGCGCGTTTCCTCTTCGCGCACAAAGCTATGCGATAAGCCGCTGAGGGCAGCAAACAACAGGGCAACCCAGAGCAAGGTAGCCTGCACAAGTACCCACTCGGCTTCGTGCCGAATGCCAAGCGGCCCTATGCCAATGCTCACAGCTACGGCTGTGCCGGCTGCAAATAACAACAGCGCATTGAGCGCGTAGCGTGTACGCAACTCACTGCGCAGGTCCTTGAGAAACATGGCTAAGCTTGCTTTGAGGATGTGGTTCACGCTACACCAAGCCTCAATATATAATCCCCAAATGCAAGTTCGCGCTGGTCATTGGTAGCTATGACAACAATCCCTATCTGGCGCTGTTTTTCTATAATGGTGTGTACCACTTCGGTCCCCCGGTCATCCAGAGTCACGGTTGGCTCATCGAGCAGCAATACCGGTGGGCTATGCAATAGAGCATAGGCATAGCGCAAACGCTGTACCATGCCAGATGAGTAGCTTGATACGCTATCATCGCCACGCCCCTCTAAGCCCACACTGGCAAGCAAAGCATCAATATGGGCATCGTGCGTAGTGCTATTATCTTGGGTATCTAGTCGCCGCATAGATGCAAAGAAATGGAGATTTTCACGCGCAGTCAATTCGCGGTATAAAGCGAGATCGGGGGATACCCAACCAAACAAATGGTGTGCTTGGCGTGGGGAATAGCTGTCTTTGCCCCACATATATTGCACCGTGCCTTCTGTAGGCAATTGTAGCCCACACAAAACACGCAACAAGGTGCTCTTGCCGCTACCGTTATGCCCACTAACAACCAGTATTTCTCCATGTTGAAGGGTAAGCGAAATATGTTTGAGGACAAGACGCGCACCATACTGCACAGCAACAGCATTGATTGCAAGAGAAAGTATATTCATAGGATACTTGCGCTATGCATGTCACCAGAGCGGAAGGTTGGTGCCACACAAAATAACGTTCCCATCACTGGTAATGATGATTTCGGCAGAGGGAACCGCTTGCATATCCTCTTCGGTGTAGCGGTCTGTGAGAAAATGAACGTGTGAGCTACTAGTATGCGGTGTTGCCACAGTCTGTGTGTGCGATGGGATGTAGTCGTTATGGTCAGTACACAACACATCTAGGTAGGAGAGGATTGCCCCCTGCTCGATGGCTTCGGCTTGGGCACGACTGAAACCGGTGAGCAGCAGTGTAGAGAGGATTGTTTCTGTTTTGATACGCCGCAAAAAGGCTGTTACGGCTGCATATTGCTCAAGCGGCTCTCCACCACTAATGGTGATGCCTTCTATCGTATCATACAGTGCAATAACACGTTCAAAGAGAACCCCTACAGCCCAAACTTGCCCACCACTACGAGCGCTCACATCTGGGTTCAAGCTCACACCATGCCCAGATGCGCCTTGGACCCAGATAACAGCCCGCTTGCCTGGACCATTGGCCTGGCTAAACGGGATAAATTGATGTATACGCAAATAGGTTTCATTCATTGTTCAAACTATTTGGTTATTTCATACATTACTTGTGCAAGACCAAATGCACCCATCCACCTTTTTTTACTTCTTCTGTATGTAAGGAAAACCCTTGCTCGTTTATTTTTGCGCGTGCAGCATGGTATGCATAGCGTTGTGTCAACCGCTGCATAAATTGCTGGCGGGTGATATTGCGTATTCCATACCAATCGGCTATCACTTCATAGACATGCCCAGACCTACGCAACCCAATATCATATCCCGGATACCGTGTGCTAATCTTTATCTCAACCTTGACCCAACTCCCATCGGAAGATCGTACTTCCACATCTTTATCAACCGTGCTGAGCCTATAGGGGAGATGCAAATCCCTGATAGCTTGCAACAGGTGCTCTTTTTCAACCAGTTCTGTTTTCACAAAATGATACAATACCATAGAGCTACCTTTCACTCTTCCGCTCAAAATCTACCCTATAGCATAGCATGCGGACCCTTATTCGTAAAGATTTGGGCAAGAGGCATTTTGATAGCTGTGTTGCATGTGATACAATAGTTCTATGCACAAATCTATACATAGGTAAGAATACGGTATGAGTAGTGAACGCATAGTAACCCCAAAGCCAAAAGAAGAGGATCATCAGGTTGAAAAGAGCCTGCGACCACAGAGCATAGATAGTTTTATTGGGCAAGAGAAGGTAGTAGAGCAGTTGCGTATAGCCATTGCAGCGGCAAAAGCACGTCAAGAGCCGCTTGACCATACCTTGTTTTATGGGCCGCCTGGGCTTGGCAAGACATCTCTCGCGGGTGTTATTGCGCATGAGATGGACGTGCATATGAAAATCACTAGTGGTCCTGCTATTGAGCGAGCGGGCGATTTGGCTGCCCTTCTCACCAACCTGCAAAAAGATGATGTACTCTTTATAGACGAGGTGCATCGCCTCAATCGTGCAGTTGAGGAGGTGCTCTACCCGGCTATGGAAGATTTTGCACTCGATTTGATTGTTGGCAAGGGACCAAGCGCTCGCAACTTACGGCTAAAACTTCCCGCATTCACGGCTATTGGGGCAACAACGCGCCTAGCATTGCTTACCTCGCCGCTACGCGACCGCTTTGGTTCGGTACATCGTCTGGAATTTTACACACATGACGCCATGCGTGAAATTGTAATGCGTTCGGCTAACATCCTCAATGTGCCCATCACGCTAGATGGAGCATATGAAATTGGGTGCCGTGCGCGTGGAACACCACGCATAGCCAACCGTCTGTTGCGACGCGTGCGCGACTATGCACAGGTTGTCGCCAATGGCACCATCACGCTCGAAGTAGCCCAAAAATCACTGACGACACTCCAAGTAGATGAACTTGGGCTTGACGAGAATGATCGCCGCTTGCTCCATGCCATTATGGATCTGTTCCATGGTGGGCCGGTCGGACTTTCAACGCTGGCTGCGGCGCTGGCCGAGGAGGTTGATGCCATTGAAGATGTGTATGAGCCATTTTTGATACAGATAGGCTTCATCCAGCGTACTCCCCGTGGGCGCATTACGACACGCCGCGCATATGAGCATCTAGGGTTGCCCTATACTGGCGCAGATGCACAGGGTCAGTTGTTTTAGGTACACGTTACCCATACACGCGGTGGAACGGAATTGGCCCAAGTGCGGTGGTATAATAGATACTGTCGGATTGCTAGCTAGTTCTGATTATGCAGGCATACTATGCATAGAGGGTACAAACATACATGGGTAAGTTCATTGCTTTTGGACAGAGCGCTTTGCGCCTAGAATAAACACGTACCTCGACAATATACGTACCACGTACCTCGACAATATACGTACTTGGTAAGGAAAGGAAACTCCTATTGCCTATAGTGCCAGCGGACGCTTCCCAATGAAACAAGCATTGCAAGCACCATAGTCATGCCTGCACAGAGCGTCACCGCTGTATGCGACGGCATCAACCCAAGATACACCGTCACGTCAAAGGCTGGGATCATCCAAAGCAACCAAGTAAACACGATCATCACTCGGCGTTGCCAAGCTGCAAGATCGGAATCATAAAATAATTTTGCTGTAGCAGCCCATCCTATTAAGCCCAATACCAAACTTGGTGATTCTGTTAAAAGTTCCATTTCATTTCCCCCTTTACCGCTTCACTGCTCGCGTACATGTTCTGTATCACAACGCTGTGTACAGACAACCGGAACGCTGTCAGGGCTATGGTAGCAGATTACATAGATAATTTCAACAAGTAGCACGTCTTTTTATTTGTATAAAGTATACAAAATCAATCTTTTTCGTGTCTTGCACAAATCTGTCATACCATGTCGCATACCTATAAGTGCGCTATGCATGCTGTGGTTGGGCTATATCTTCTATGGGAAAGAAGCATGCTATAATGGAGTAACGTACTAGGGAGGTTATTTTCATGCAATCAAGGAAGATGCATGTCAGCATAGGCATTGCCAGTGTAGGGAGGAATAGATGTCGTTGGTAAAGTCCATAACAATCGGTAGTGATTTAGATGTTGTGACAGCACGCTCGGCGTCGAGAGAAATTGCTCGGAGTGTTGGATTTAGTGCTGTTGACCAAGCACGTATTGCTACAGCCGTTGGAGAACTGGCCCGCAACATTTTCACCTATGCCAAGACTGGACAGGTGACGCTGCGCGAAGTTGAACGTGGGGGTACCAAAGGCATTGAGATTGTATGTGAAGACAACGGCCCGGGTATTGAAAATATCGAACTGGCTATGCAAGATGGCTATAGCACATCAGGTGGTATGGGCATGGGGATACCTGGTGCCAAACGGCTTATGACCGAATTTGACATTCGGTCAAAAGTTGGCGCTGGTACAACAGTAACATGCCGCAAATGGCGGCAAACATAACAAACTATGGCTTTTTTGGCACCATGCCTAAGCCATAGTTCCACCTATTGCCCCAACAAACAGTATGCAGCACCTACAAATAGGCATATTTGCGCCACACATCGTGGCGCTCAAGCTCACCTAAAAGAGCAAAAGCAACATATTGGGGCTGACGCGGTTTCGTTTTCAACACCATATTTGCTTCTTCAGGTGTGCGCCCACCTTTCTTGCGATTACAGTCACGGCATGCTGTAACAACATTTTCCCACACGGTCAAACCGCCCTGTGAACGTGGGACAACATGGTCAATCGTCAGGTTGGTACGTCCGGGTTGTATGCCACAGTACTGGCATGTTTCGTGGTCACGCGCAATCACGCCACGCCGAGAACAAGGCAACTTCAGACGATGTGGTATTCTAATGTAGCGTACCAGACGAATAACAAGCGGCATATCAAGTGAAAAATTACATGCACGCAATTGTTGTTCGGCTGCTTCCACCAGCTCAGCCTTTTCTTGCAGCAGCAAGACAATGGCACGACGTACCGATATAATTTGCAGAGGCTCGTAGCTGGCATTTAAAACAAGTACCTGTTGAATCAACATGAACCCCCCTATAAAGAACCTGTTTACATACGATGGCTCTTAAGGGAGGTGTTGTCAACCCCTAAAGAGCCATGACGGCACTACTAGCAGATGAAACCGCCCGGATGGATCGCATAAACCGAGAATGCCAGCAACCACTACTGCACGCGGATGGGTAGCTATGCCGGCAACATATCACAGCAGGGTAAACTCTACAACGAGCATTTAGCGCGGTGTGAAACCTTTTTATGCTCACCTGTATATATTTCCCATCGTTATGTATCATATCACTCTATCTATGCGCAATCCAGACTCTCTTTCCAATGTTATGTGCAGTGCTAAAACGTGCGACATTGAGTCAACGGTATCTTTGGCAACTATTCTGTGTCCACTCTGCCACCTATGCTCAGGCTTCATATAGATAGGCTACAACGTCTTCATATACCAAAATAAACATGCTGTAAAGCTACGTTCATAATAATAATACCATGTTCTTGCAAACTTGCCAACAAGCACGGTTATCTTCTAGGTATACTATCCATCGGCTCACTTCGGCATACCATACAGGTGCTACCATGTCTTGTGCTATGCTTGAACATCTATATCACGCACACCACGTTGTGCATGATGTGCAAGGTATCACGCCTTATCCTGTACTTTCTGGCTATTGTATCTCAGCATCAAATACCATATAATAAAGTACAGTGTGTATGGAGAAGAAATTTTTATTGAATACAATGATGTATAAAACAAGGAAGGAAAAAGTCCCATGTTTGGAACGCTATCCATGTTTGATGATCAGGTCGTGTCTTTATCGCTCGCCCAAGTAGCCGATATACAAGATGAATTGTACAGTATACAAGAAACAGTACGCGACAATCCTGTGCTGAGCGCACGCATTCAACACGTTATCAAAAAACTCAACGGTCATTCAGCCCGAAGAGCAAAATTACGTTCAATGTTGGATATAGATGAGGATCAAGTGAGCGCATTGGGGTTATCTACATTGGTACAACAAGCACAGTTACAATGTCAACAATAGGTATCAACAGGATGTGTCAACAAAAGGAAGCAACATACTCAACTTCAGCACGGCTCAACTCAGGAAACAACGGAAGAGAAAGCACATGCTCAGCCTGCGTTTCCGTGTTGGGTAACATACCGGCAGCAAAAGGGCGCACGCGCCCACGCCTATATACAGCTTGCATATGGGCAGGTACTGGGTAATGAACATCATTACCTATGCCTGCCTTACGTAGTTGTTCACACACATCATCGCGTTGCTCACTTGTGACAACATAGAGATGGTAGACATGGCCGGGGCAATCCGTTGGCAACCCAAGTGACGTACCCGATAGCAGTTCGCCATACCATGCTGTCCGTTCGCGTCGTGCAGCATTCCAGGCATCGAGGTAGGGCAACTTGACGCGCAAAATAGCTGCTTGGAGCTCATCGAGGCGCGAGTTGCGTCCGCCATGCTCAGTCGTTACATATTTCTGTTTCCACCCATACTGGCGCAACCGTCGCAAACGGTCTGCAAGAGCCGTATCACGGGTGACAATTGCCCCACCATCGCCTAAAGCACCCAGATTCTTCGATGGGTAGAAGCTGAAACACCCGCATGTCCCCCATGCCCCTGCCCGTCGAACGATACCATCACTATCGCTCAGCCATGCCCCATGTGCCTGTGCTGCATCTTCCACAATCGCCAAGTTATAGTGTGCTGCAATAGCCGCAATAGCCGGCATATCTGCCATGCGCCCATAGAGATGTACCGGCAACACAACACGGGTAGCCGGTGTAATGGCCGCTTCAAATGCTTGTGGGTCCATAGTAAACGCCTCCGGGTCTACATCCACGAAGACCGCACATGCGCCTGTTTGTAGAATAGCCTGTACTTGATAGATGCCTGCATTGGCAACCGTAATAACCTCGTCGCTCGGTCCAACATCCAGCGCCGCCAATGCGAGATACAGCGCATCTGTGCCGCTTGCCACGCCTATGCAATATTGCACCCCACAATAGTCGGCAAACGCCTGCTCAAAGGCGCTTACTTCTGGACCGAGAATATACCACCCGCTTTGCAGCACTCGTGCTACAGCGGCGTCAATCTCCGCCTGCATGCTGGTGTACTGACGCTGTAAGTCTCCCATTGGGATAGTTGGTTTGTTCATAATAATATTCATACACTGTGACAGTACGTTTATCAATTGCCACATTTGTTTGCACCATAGCATATCTTTTACAAAGACGCAAATAGTTTTGACCTAACTGCTCCCTATGATTTGTAAAGGTTTTAACGCAGAGACGCAGAGACGCCGCCCGATGCACAAGTTCGTGAGAACGTCGAAAGAATGCCGCTGCTCTGTATCATGCACACTTCCGTTTGTTTGCTATAACTTCACTATTCCGTATTCGGTTCCTTCCGCACCCTATACCAAGACTGAATAGCATAGCGCGTCACTGGCTCCAGCCCGGAGACGTCAGACGAAAAGACCCGCAGTTCATTAATATGGTATGCTATTAATATCCCGCTCTCCTCAAACAAAAGTTTCTGTGCTTCTTGGTACAACCGCACACGTTCTGCTTGATCAGAAGCAGAACGTGCATCGTTCAGTATCTGCTCCAAATTCGTATTATGCATACGGGAGCTATTCCAAGGACTGTCAGAATGATAGTGTGTGTATAAAGCAGAATCAGCCGGATAATGAAGACCACTCTCAGAAAAAAAAGGCTTCACCATATAATCATCGATCCAGTAAGTATCTTCTGATACCTGCTCAATAGAGACGTTGATGCCTGCTTGGGAAGCTTGCTGCTGATAAACCTCGGCTGTTGGTATAAAATAGGGCAGGACGTTCGAGGTATAGAGCGTCACATCCAACCCATCCGGATAGCCCGCCTCGGTAAGCAACGCTTTGGCTTGTTCAATATCTTGCAGGCATGCACCTTCCCAACGGTAAGGGTCATCGGGCCAGACTGGTGTGTCGCAAGAAACAATGCCTTCCCCATTATGCGTTAAGTCTACCATTTGCTGGCGGTTGGCCACAAGTCGCATAGCCTTGCGTACCCGCACATCATCAAAGGGCGGCGTATCTGTAAGCATGGACAACCCATTCCACATGCCACTCGGCATATTTTGCACAACAAAATCTTCATCTCCACCAAACAAGGTTGCATCTTGCGGGGAAATCTCAAAGACCAGATCAACCTGCCCATCCTGCAATGCAAGGATACGCGCATCCATGTCTGGCATACCAATCAACTCAATCGCCGCCAAACCCGGTTGTCCTTCCCAATACTCATCGTTTGCAACCAAGCGCGTTGTGCCGGTTGGGTCAAGTGTTTCGAGTTTAAACGGTCCAGTGCCAATGCCCGTTTCGGCAATGGTATCACCACTATCGTGCGGAATAATACTGATGCTTATATCGGTCAGCAAGATTGGAAAATCGGCATGGGGCTGTGCTAGGGTGAAAACAACCGTTGTATCATCCGGGGTATCTACCTCTTCGATAATCTGTAACACAGCCGCTAACGATGCCTCACTCGTAGGGCTAAGCACTCTTTCAAACGTATATGCCACATCAGCCGAGGTCAACGGAGAGCCATCGTGAAACACCACATCGTCACGCAGGGTAAACGTCCAAGTAGTCGCATCATCATTTCTTTCCCACTTGATAGCGAGGCTAGGCGCAGGTTGCCAATTGACATTGAAGCCAATGAGCGTATTGTACAATAGTGGCAGGGCATCCAGAAAGAGAAATGCGCTCGCAGGATCAAGGTTCTCATCTCCTGCCCAATAGACTTCGTGTGGAAACCGCAGTGTGCCGCGGGTGATAGGCGCAAGGGGGGGCGATTCTTCACTAGGCTCTACTGGCTCAGGTGGCGCACTCGTACTTTGTTGAGAAGTATCTTCTTCTATCTCTATGCCACCTTCGGTAGCAGCAGGTTGGCTGACGGGCGACGATGCAGGCGCTGCACATGCCGTTAGCAAGGCAAGCAGCACACCTACCCACATCATACGTCCCATAACATTCATCCATCTCATCCCTTCGTGTTATTACACGTAATCCCGTTTTTTTTCTTCTTGTATACCATGTGATGACAACACGTGTATTATATCATAACATAGTGCTGCGCCTACTCCTCCGCCTATTGCTATTGACATTAAGGTGTGCTAAGATGGGAGCAGTCTGATAGATAGATGTCCGTCAATACTGCCATAGGGGAGTGTAGAACGGTGGATGACCGTCATAAGGTGAATAGTATGAAAATTATCTCATTTGAATATAGAGATCATGCCACCGAGTGGAGTCTTGAAACCATTGAGTTTCAACCATTATCTCTCTTGGTTGGTGCCTCTGGTGTGGGAAAGACAAGGATTCTTGAAGCAATTCTTCATTTAAAACAAATTGCTCGTGGAGCATCTTTAAATGGAGTTCAATGGAAAGTCAACTTTTTAATTAATGACGACGTTTATGAATGGAATGGAAAATTTGAACATAAATGGTTTTTCAGTGAAACACTTTTTGATAACTCAGATGATGAAGATGAACAAGATAAGCCAAATGTAGCAACTGAAAACCTATCCATAAATGGCATTCTTGTTATTGAAAGGACAAGCGAAGGGATATTTTTTAATGGAACGAAAACAGTAAAGCTTTCTCAAAAAGAAAGCGCAATCAGTCTACTCAAAGAGGAAGACCAAATAAAATCAGTTCACTCTGAATTTTCAAAGATTCTTTTCGATGGTAGCGCCAAGGAAGAGCGTGGTTTAATTAAAGTTATCTTTGAGGATGAGGTGGCACCCAAGAAGAATACCTATAAAGACTTACCTAGCATCAGAAATAGTGCTGAGACTCTACGCTCAAAATTATATCTAACATACGTACATGTACCTGATCAATTTGAAGAAATAAAGAACTCATTTATAGCTATTTTTCCCTATATAGAAGATGTCAAAATTGAGCCAATAAAAAATTCTGTTGGAAGAATACCACACATTCTTCGTGAGGTACCATTTATTCAGATAAAAGAAGTTGGCATCCAAAACTGGATTGATGAAAGGAAATTATCTTCTGGAATGTATCGTACTTTGATGCATATAGCTGAACTATACCTTTGCGCAGATGGAACCGTTATTCTCATTGACGAGTTTGAAAATAGCCTAGGAATAAACTGTATTGATGAAATTACAAGTAGTATTGTAACGTATGAAAGAGACTTGCAATTTATTATTACCAGTCATCATCCTTACATAATAAATAACATAAGTTCGAGCAACTGGAAGGTTATAACCAGAAAGGCAGGAGCCGTTAAAAACTATAATGCAACACAGCTTAATATTGGAAAATCTAAGCATGAAGCTTTCACGCAACTCATCAACCTTGATAAGTACTTTGATGGGGTGGAAGTATGAATGTGTATTTTTTAGTTGAGGGGAAAACGGAACAGAAAGTCTATCCAAGATGGATTTCTTATTTATTGCCAAGTCTAACGAGAGTTGATAGCCCAGACGAAGTATCCCAAAATAATTATTTTTTAATTAGTGGTGGTGGTTTCCCAAGTTTACTTGATAACCACGTAAAAGCCTCGATTGAAGATGTAAATTCTATAGGAATATATGATTATTTGGTTATTTGTTTAGACTCAGATGATGCTACACCTGAAGCAAAAATGAAGATGGTTGATGATTTCATAGAAAAAGAAACCCTTACACTTTCTTGTAAATTACATGTCATAGTTCAGCAACGATGCATGGAAACATGGTTCATGGGGAATCGGACAGTTTATACAAGAAACCCTAGTCAGAATTTCAAACCATTCTCACAGTTTTATGATGTGTCGATTCATGATCCCGAATCCATGGGAAAGCCACCTGATTTTGGTGAGAGCCATAGCATATATCACTATGAATATCTAAAAAGTATGTTATTAGAAAAGAGAATTAGATATTCAAAAAAGAATCCAGGTGATGTAATGCGGCAATATTATCTTAATGAATTAGTAAGAAGAACAAAAGACTGTCCAAATCAACTAACTACTCTGCGGAAATGGTTACACTTTATGGATGATATTGCAAAAAAGTAATTATGTCTTTTTTTATTTATAAACATAAGACTTCACAAAAGCCACGTAAAAACCGCGCAAACGCTTGCAACAAGCCTATGAATATGCTATACTTCTCACGTTATGGGGATGTGGCGAAATGGCAGACGCGCATGTCTTAGGAACATGTGCCGCAAGGCGTGTGGGTTCGACTCCCTCCATCCCCACCACGATATTTCGTGCTATCCCATCTGTCCCAACCCTTTTTTTAAAACCAACCGCCAAAAAAACGCTCGCACACATCTCAAAAGAGAGCAAACACCTCTTTTTGACGGATTATTGTAGCACAAGCGTTGACAGGTCATGCTACCCATGATACACTTTAAACTATTGAATATTAAGAACTCCTAGCAACATCAGGAACAAGACATGAGCAAGCGGGAATGTGTAGAACACATTGCTTTGAAAGAAAATCATCAACCATCGCTTGATGGCATTGAACATGCTATCATACAAATGAGTTGGATTGGCCAACGCCAATTTATGCAACTGCTTGAACATAAACGATTTCGTCTCACGCTACCGCAATTCTATACCTTGCTCTATCTCTATCAAGTGGATGGAGTATCCAAAATGTCTGACTTGGCCGAAGCAACCCATCAATCAGCCGCATCGCTCACAGGCGTCATAGACCGCCTGCTCGATAAGCAACTCGTAGCACGTATACGTCACGACCGCGACCGCCGCCAAGTCATGGTGATGCTCACACCCCAAGGAAACGCCTTGATCAACGAAATCCAACAAATCCGACATATCCAAATACAAGCTGCCCTATCGGAACTCAAAGAGACCGAAAAACAAATGTTGTTATATTTGTTGAATTGTACGCTAGAAGGTATGCAGCGCATGTTATACCGTACCGAAAACCAAAAGCACCAATTTGAAAAAGAGGAATATTCATGAACAGTAAATCATTACATCGAAACCAGCAACTCTCCATGCACTCATCTTTGCGTGAGCGTGAACTACCATTAGTTGTTCTAGGAGAAATGGTCATCATGCCACATATGACTGTGCCGCTCCAAGTAGGGCAAGGGAAATCATACCGTGCCATGGAGCAAGCATGGGAAGAAGACCATGAAGTGTTGCTCATTTTTGTCTCAGAAGACGAAATAGAAGGCTACAAAAGCAATCAAGCCCAACAACTCCCGCCCATCGGCGTCATTTCGCGGCTAATGGAATTTATCAAACTGCCCGATGGCACAGTGCGTATCATCCTAGAAGGTTTGCAACGGGCCCATATCAGAGGCACAACACAAAGTGACCCCTTCTACCGCGTCAAATGTACGCCCATACTCGATACCGATGTAGACGATATGGAAATACAAGCCCTTATGGAAACCGTCAAACAACAAGTAGATGAGTTTGTAGACCATCTTGGCGAAGTGCCGCAAGAAGCAGTAGCATTCGTTCATCGCATCGAGTGGCCAGGCCACCTAGCCGACATCGTTACGTGGGGGCCAGCCTTTGAATTTAATGACCGCCTCGATATATTGAACACGCTCGACCCATCTGAACGACTCCGCAAAGCCTATCTTATCCTCGCACGTCGCCTAGAACTCCTGCGCCTACGCCAGAAAATCCAGCGCGACACGAAAGAGGTACTCGACCAGAGCCAACGCGAATACTTCCTCCGCGAACAAATGCGAGTGATACGCCGTGAACTTGGTGAAGATGAAGATGGCGAAGACCCAATAGATGAACTTCGACGCAAAGTAGCCGAACTTGAAGCCCCCGACTACGTCAAAGAACAAGCCTTGCACGAAATCAAGCGTCTCGTTCATCAAGGTATGAATAGCCCCGAAGCTGGTGTTATACGTACCTACCTCGATTGGTTGCTCAAACTGCCTTGGAGCGACGAGGAGCTCCCCGAAATTAGCCTCATAGAAGCACAACGCATCCTTGACACTGACCATTACGGGCTAGAAAAAGTCAAAGAGCGTATCATCGAATACTTGGCCGTGCGCAAACTGGCGGGCAATAAAATGCGCTCGCCCATTCTCTGCTTTGTTGGGCCACCCGGTGTGGGCAAAACAAGCCTAGGGCGCTCTATTGCACGCGCACTTGGGCGACAATTTGTGCGCAACAGTCTTGGTGGCATCCGCGACGAAGCCGAAATACGTGGCCATCGTCGCACCTATATCGGCGCTATGCCCGGCCGTATCATCCAAGCCATGAAAACGGTAAAATCGAGGTGTCCTGTCTACATGCTTGATGAAATAGACAAAGTTGGCACCGACTACCGTGGCGACCCAACATCAGCCCTGCTTGAAGTGCTCGATCCAGAACAAAACAATGCGTTTAGTGACCACTACCTCGAAATACCCTATGACCTGAGCAAAGTCATCTTCATTGCAACTGCCAACCAACTCGACCCCATACCATCAGCACTCCGCGACCGTATGGAAGTTATTGAAATTGGTGGTTACACCGAAGACGAAAAACTTGGCATTGCACAGGGTTTCCTAGTGCCAAAACAGTGTGAATTTCATGGGCTACAACCCGGACAACTCAGCATCACCGACACAGCTATCATCAAACTTGTGCGCGAATATACCCGTGAAGCCGGCGTGCGTAATCTTGAGCGTGAACTAGCGAGCCTGTGCCGTAAAATAGCTCGTAAGGTAGCAACAGAACATGATGCACTCAACGACGATTCCATACAGCCAGTGCCATTTGCTATTGATACGAATAATCCAGTCGCAATTGCTAGCTCTGCTACGCACCACTATCAAAAGGAGCAAAAAATTGACTCACGATAATAAAAACTTTGGCTTGGTCATAGCAGCACCGCCTAAAGTAGAAAAACCGTCGTCTGCATTAATCAAAATACTGCTGCTGCCGCCGCCGCCGATCATCTGGCCATTCGTCAAAACCCCTGCAAACGACGAAGACATCCCGCAGGGGCAAGACCAAGACCAAGACCAAGAACAGAAGCATGTGCCAGAAAACTATGAGCAACCGCCAGCGCAAACCTTTACTATTGATGCAGAAGATATTGTAACCTATCTTGGACCAGCACGCTTCACCTACGGTCTTGTCGAAGAGTGCGACGCTGTGGGTGTGGCAATGGGCGTTGCATGGACCCCAAGTGGGGGTGACATCTTGAGCATTGAAGTATTGCCAGTGCGTGGTAAAGGAAAACTGCAACTCACCGGGCATCTTGGTGAAGTCATGAAAGAAAGTGCCCAAGCTGCCATGTCCTATGCCCGTTCACGTGCAGAGGAACTGGGTGTAGAATCAGACTACTTTGAAGAATACACCTTCCATATTCACGTGCCAGAGGGCGCAGTTCCCAAAGATGGCCCGTCTGCCGGCATACCACTTACCACTGCATTGATTAGCGCCATGACCGGCAAGCCAGTTCGCCGCGATGTGGCTATGACGGGCGAAATTACCCTCCGTGGCAAAGTGTTGCCCATTGGGGGGTTAAAAGAAAAAACCCTTGCAGCACACCGGGCTGGCATCCGAACATTTATCATGCCACAAGAAAATGCGAAAGACATTGTAGACTTGCCCGACAAAATCAGGCAAGACTTAGAGTTGATTACTGTCGCATCCATGGATGAAGTCCTCAAAATTGTCTTGAGTGGATAAAGAGAACCAACCAAGACACATGTCAAACGAACACAGTAGCGTAGGGGCTTGTTGCTAAGCAAGCCCCGCTCATGCTACACATGCTATACAATGCAAAATACCACTCTAGCCCTATTGCATCGTTTCCTTGTCTCTTTTCAAACATACTGGTATACTAAGCACCTGAAAAGCTATGGCGTTGGCACTATGCCACATGCACTACGAACGTGCCAGTATATGCAACACTTGCAACTACACTGGTCGTCAATTGTTGAGCACAGACCTATAGAACACAAAGGAGAGCCTATGAGTAAAACAAAACAACCAGACCAAGGACCAACACCACAAGAAAAGCCACCTATCAGTATACCGGGCATCATCTCGGCTATCGTCGTGGTGTTCGTCTTTGTTGGGCTAGGGGTTATGCTTGCCAACCGTTCATCGGGGCAGGCAGCCCCCCAAGAACCGACAACACCCGTGGAAGAAACAGCACCTTCCATAGATAGGGGCCTGGGTACGGATACGGATATGGATGCAGAACCCACAACAGAATATATCACAACAGAGCCAGAAGAATCGGAACCTTTAGCCACAATAGTGGCAGATACAGAAGACATGAATAGTGAACAGGAGGAGAAGAAAATGTATAATGCAGCACCACCAATGGCTATAGACCCTGCCAAAACCTACATTGCAACTATCACGACGCCACGCGGCGACATACAAGTGAAGCTACGCCCGGATGTAGCCCCGATAGCGGTAAACAACTTTGTCTTTCTAGCACGTGAAGGCTACTACGATGGTCTCACATGGCACCGCGTCATCAAAGGCTTTATGGCACAAGGTGGCGACCCAAACGGCACAGGCACAGGCGGACCCGGCTATACCATAAAGGATGAGTTTAGCAATGCCATCCGCTTCGACCGCGCTGGCATACTTGCCATGGCCCGACCCAATATGCCCGACAGCGCTGGCTCACAATTCTTCATCACCACAGCACCTGCGCCACATCTCAACAACCAATATACCGCCTTTGGTGAGGTGATTGAAGGACAAGACATCGTCAACAACATCCCCCTACGCGACCCAGCCACAGCAACCACACCAGGTGAAAAAATGCTCAAGGTGACAATCGCGGAACAATAGGTGATTGAGCAGAGTACAAGAGATACTATGGCGGAATATCAAGACCGGGAAGCATTTATTCCTTACCGACGATCCGACCTCGTAGATATTTGTATTGAAGATGGGCGGTTGTCGCAGGATGATGCGCAAACATTCCGTGACTTTTGTGAGATTTTATCTGCCTACTACCACTTCAAATCGCAAAAGATGCTTGAAGAACTGAAAGACTCCTTTGCACCATTCAACCCAGACAGAGATACGAAACAACGCACACCACTGACGCCGCAGGAAACAGAAACGTGCGAAGAACAACTGGTGCAATCATTTGAAAAGGTGCTCCAGCAAGCCAACTATACCCAACTTTCTGAACAAGAATTACAAGACGCGTTCGACAAAGAGTCGCTCATACCGCTCAAAACAGACGTTGACTTTGACGACTATGAGCGCGTCATCTTCTACTATCGTGGCGACAATTACAAGACCATACAAGTCAAACGCCTATTCAAGCGCGTAGATGTCGCTTTAGACAATCTTGAGCGCATTGCACTGCTTTTCAAATTCAAGAACGAAGAGCATTTCCGCCAAAAGAATATAAACATAGAGGACCTCAACTTCACACCCGGCAAAATGTACCTTTATCTGTATAAAGACGTTCCACGCTTCGACTTAGAATTGCTCTTCCCCAACGTAAAAGTCAGAATGAACCTCAAAGACCGCCTGTTCTTCATCATACCCGCCATAGGCGCAGCCATTCCTGCAATACTCAAAATTGTACCGAGCTTCCTCATCATCGTTGGCATCCTCCTCTTCATCGCATTGGGTCCAGATGCCCCCGCCATGCTCAACCTCAACATTGACAACGAATCCACCAAAGACCTCTACCCCGTCCTCATAGCTGCATTTTCCGTAGGGGCTACCCTTGGTGGCTTCGCTTTCAAACAGTATACGAACTATAAAAACAAACGCCTGCAATTTCTCAAGAAGGTGACAGAAACCTTATTCTTCAAGAATCTTGTCACCAATGCAGGCGTTCTTTATACCCTCGTTGACTCGGCAGAAGAAGAGGAATGCAAGGAAATCATCCTCGTCTACTATCACCTCGTAACAGCCAACCAAGCTCTCACCCCTGAGCAACTCGATGACCATATTGAGCAGTGGATGGAAGAAAAACTCACAAGTACCATAGACTTTGACATTCATAAAACTCTCCGCAACCTATCGTCGCTACGCGCTCCTATACAAACAAAAACCGCCTCTACAGGCGATTCCTCAGAAGTAGCTTTGTTGACCATGACTCCTAGCGGTACATGCAGTGTGCTACCACTAGAAGACGCAAAAGCAGTACTTGACTATATCTGGGACAATATTTTCCAATACCCTCTCACCTCATTGACCTAGCGAATGATGCGAAAGGCATAGGATAGGCTTCTCGCCTGTCCTGCGCAGCACCGACATCCTGTCGGACTTGGCTTACCAGGCCGGTGCTACGAACGCATTTGTGGACGGCAGGTAGGGAATGGTGACAGGCAGGATGCCTGTCCTACGATTTCTTAGAAGCATTAGGCAATCACACTCCTTCGTTGTGCTTAATCTGCTCATACAGAGCTGTTGTCTCAGGCAACGGGTCTATTCCCAACTCATCTTGGAGCGCCTGCACACAACGCATATAGCTACGCAACGCTTGCGAACGGCTACCACCACGTGCATGCGTGCGTATTAACACCTGATATGCCTCTTCATAACACCGGTCACGTTGCAATACCTTTTCGCACATTTCAATAGCATGCGCAAAATCGCCCTTCGTCATCAACTGTTCAGCAAGCGTCGTTGCCATAGCAAGATACCGCGCCAACAAACGCTCACGCTCTTCAAGCGTCCACGAATCATACAACGACTCCGCCAGATAATCGCCCTTGTAGAGCTGAGCCGCTACCTGCGCATTGCGTAACACAAAATCCGGGTCACCTTGCGGCACATTCGTCGTGCGCAACTCAAACTCATCCACATCAATCCAACACCCATACGAAGGCGCAAAACTATAGGCCAAGCCCTGCCGACGCACAAAGAAGGGGGTAGTACGTGGGGGACGGAACGGCTCCAAAGCAGTGTTGAGCGCGTTCAACGTCACCTTAAATTGCCGCTCTGCCGCATCGAGGTCACTATCTGGCCAAAGCCAAGAACATATCTGCTCGCGCTGTATCCACTGCCCACGATAGGTCAACAACAACTGCAAAAGCTGTCGCGCCTTCTCACGCTGCCACTCACGCGCCTGAATTTCACTCTGCCCACGCCACACCCGAAAACTGCCCAGCATCTGAATACGGAGCGTATAGCCTGGGTGATAGTCTTCTACGCTCTCATCGGCGGCAATGGTAGGAAATGATTGGCGCAGCAATTGTTGCGCAAATGAAGCATGCGGCTTCATTGAACGCCCACGCAACAACAGCGGAATAAGCATGGCCATATCACGGGGACCGAAGAGTGTAGGAGCGGTAAGCAACCCTTCATACTCATACGTATGCATCAATTCTAGCAACTCTGCAACGTGCGCCTGTACCTCTTCCTTACCCTCACGCAAATACCACAAGCCACGCCACAGCGCAACTACAGCACGGCCATAGGTTTCGCCACCATGCGTAAAGCGTTGGTGTGCAAGGTCTAGCCATTCTACTGCTCGTGCATCGCCTGCCGCAACTGCTGCCCCCCCAAGCCCAAGCCATATCAGAGCCGCAATCCACTCATCACCCGAATCTTCAGCAATCCGCAACCCTTCTTGGGCAATCAATTCAGCCTCGGCCAAATTGCCCGCATGCCCATGCAACAACGCCAACCCCATATACCCTTCAACCTTAGTACGGGTTACACCAAAAGCCTCTACCAATTCTATCGCTTGCTCATAATGCTTCTTTGCAGAAGATGCGTCAAGAGGAGTCACCGTCTGATAGGCATGCCCCACACGCATATGTGCGATAGCCTCAGTAAACTGCGAACCACTATGCATAGCCTCAAGCAAACCACGCAACGCCATCGCCAAAGCCCGTGCGCCGTTACCAAGCAACACATAGAGCAATGCCAACAACAGAAGCGGTTCACGATGGGCTAAAATAGGTGGGCGCTGCGCCAAACTATCGTGATGCTCCAACCCAAGCTCAGCCTCAAGCAACCGACGCGACTCATTCAAACGCCCACTGCGCAAAAGCAACCGCGAAGTCAACGAGTGTGCGGGAACTAGCGCATCAATAGGTATCTGCTCTTTATTGCGATCTTTATTGCTGCTGTCTTGCTCACCCCTAGTAACGACACTATGTTCTCCTTGCAAAAGACGCTGCGCACTCGTCTCAAGCAACAAAGCTACATCAGCACGACCACGATTAGCCCAATTTTCAGCTTGCAGCAACAAAATCTCAGCTCGCTCAATGCGCTTATCCGCCGGAAGAAGTTTAAGCGCTTGTTTGAGCAATGTTGCTGCAAGAGATGGCTGTACGGTATCAAGGTACACCTCGGCACGCCCCCGCAACATGCGCGACTGTCCTTCTGCATTGCCCTGCTCTTGGAAAATCTGCTCTGCTTGCTTATAGGCCCGCAATGCATGGTCGAACCGCCCACATTGACGATATGCTGCCGCACGTGCCTCTAGTAATGTTGTTCGGCGTTGACACTGCTCTGGCAAATGGTCAAGCCACATCAACAACGCCTTTGAACGTCCTAGCCTAATCCACTCATGCGCTACATGCTCCAACAACTCAACAGCCTGCTCAACTTGACCAACCTCAAGTAAGTGATATATGACACCCTCTTGGTCGCCCAATGCACGATAATACTCGGCTGCTTGCACATGTACATCGCGCCAATTGCTCAACCGTGCCTTCATCAACCGATGCAAAAAAGACTTAAAGAGGGGTTGATACCCAAACTTACCCGTTTCGAGAGGCTCCAGAAACAAACATCGCCGCTCCAACATGTCTTGGACCGGCGCAACTTCACGCAAAAATGGGAGAGCTGCACACACATCCTTATCAAACCACCGCAAACCCGCAGTATACAGCAAAAAGGATTGCACCTCTGGGGATTGCACATCAAACACCTGCTGTGTCAAATACTCATCAAGTAGCGGTTGCAATGTATCGAAATAGGGAGATAACTGCTCAAAAACCTTGCCTCCTGTATGCTCTGTCTGCGTTTCTGCACCTTGCTGCTCAACCTTTGCATCATCTGCTACATGACTCGCATGCCGGCCAGCAAGCAATTGCAAAGCCAATGGCCACCCACGACAAAGATGCGTCAATCGGGTACTATCAGGTGGCAACGGTTGCTCATAAAAAGCAAACAGTGCTTGTGCTTCTTCAACGGTGAAAGCAAACTCGTATTGCCCAAGTTGATAGACTTCTCCACGCGCACGTCGTGTGGGCAACAACGCAATATCAGGATGGTACCGAGTGGCCAATAGGAGATGTAACCACTTTGGCTGTATCGCAATAAACCGCTCTATAAGGTCACGTAATACGGGTTGTTGATCAACAAAATGGTAATCGTCTAAAAAGAGAAACGTATCATTGTGTAACCCTACTACCAATTCATTGACCAATCTATCTAACCCATCTTGAGGAAACAGTGCAACAGAGTGCGTATCTTCCGATTCTTTTTCGCCATATACAATCCGCGCACAGACACGGTCTTCAGCCAAAATACCTGCCACTCGAAAAGCAGCTACGAGGTGACACAGCAAAGAGATGGGGGTATCGTCAGCAGACATACGACACCAAGCAACAGGATGCTGTGTACGCATAGCAAACCCTGCCATAGCTGTAGTCTTGCCACTACCCGCAGGAGCAATCACGAGTGTAAGTGGAAACTCTATCGCCGAACCCAACAACGCATCAACACGACTACGCGCCAAAAGATGGACACGCTGCGACGGCGGTGTAAGCCGCGTCATCAACAGATTCTGTCCATTCGTCGTTTTTGTTTGCCGAATGAACTGGCTTGTAACTTGTTGTTCTACCATTTTACATACGCCAAGTTTTTTTCGTGCTCGTTATCCATAGCTCTCTATTTGGGAAAGGGGGAAAGCATGATACATTGCAACCAATCCCTACCATCTATCATGGTAACATATTATACCGGATTATGCTGTTCAAAAAACACCTAAGCTTTCACTTTATCTGAAAAAATTTTTATCTGTTTTTGTATTTTGGTAATAATGGCTTGACTCCATGGATAGAAAGGTTTACCATGTGGGTGTACTATAACATGTACAATAACAACGTGGCAATACATTGCTTACCAACACCACCTTGTTAAGCGCCATGGAAAAAAACAAGGTCCTAGAAAGGGAAACACTGGTATGATAAATATGCAAGATCATGTTCAGAACCAATTTCTAAACGCCAAGGATTTTGCGTTGCGGTCTGTTCGTGCTTGGAATGAATTGTTGGTCACAAGTACAGATATGGCTTTTGATGTCGTGCTCAAAAATTGGAACTATAACCGCAGTTTGCGTAACTCAGCCGAACAAGCTCTTGAAGACACCCTCAAAACACAACACCAACTCACGAGTGAAATGATGCACGTCTGGCAGGGCTACTCATCGAATGTGCAAGACATTATAGGTAGGGCAGTAGACACAGACAACAAAAACGGCACGTAAAAACGTCTCTCCTTGAGCATAGTGCATGCAGGTACATTCGTAAAGGCATAAAACGCGGGCCTGAGTACATACTCATTCCCGCGTTCTCCTTTTTAGCGACTTTGAGATAGCGCATTACCCGCATCGCTCAAAATCTTACCCTATCATCCACTTACAGGCGCTCAAAAATAGCTGCCACACCTTGACCGCCACCGATACACATGGTTGCAAGCCCATATCTTCCGCCAGTACGCTGCAACTCATACACCGTCTTAACGGCAAGGATAGTACCAGTAGCACCAATGGGGTGGCCGAGCGATATACCACTTCCATGGGGGTTGGGCCTATCTTCAGCCAATCCAAGCTCACGCATCACACCAAGAGCCTGTGCAGCAAACGCTTCATTCAGCTCAATCAAATCCATATCATCAAGCGTCAACCCGGCCTTTTCAAGCACATCCTTGACTGCCGGCACAGGTCCCATACCCATAACGGTGTGGTCAACGCCACCATGCCCATAGGCAACAAGCCGTGCCATCGGTTTCAACCCACGCTTCTCAGCAGCACTCCGCTCCATCAAAACAACAGCAGCGGCTGCATCGTTGATACCAGAGGCGTTACCAGCAGTGACTGTGCCATCTGGCTTAAACACAGGTCGCAATTTTGCCAAACCTTCAATGCTTGCATCACGACGCACAAACTCATCAGTATCAACCACCTTGGTCTCTCGCTTAACCTTGATTTCAATGGGCAAAATCTGGTCTTTGAAAACGCCATCCTCTATTGCCTTGGTTGCTCGCTGATGGCTTGATACTGCCAGTTTATCTTGGTCTTCACGGCTAATGTTGTAACGCTCGGCAATATTCTCTGCCGTAATACCCATATGATAATTCTCAAACGGGTCTGTGAGCGCACCAACCATAGCATCAATAGCAACCGAATCAGATTGTTTTAGCGCCATACGCTGCCCCCAGCGCAATGCAGGCAACCAAAACTGCCCACGGCTCATGCATTCTGCACCGCCACCGATGCCCACATCGCAATCGCCAAGCATAATGCGCTGTGCTATTGAAATGATAGACTCCATGCCACTACCACACAAGCGATTGACCGTAAAGCCGGGTGTTGTTTCTGGAATACCGGCCTTGACTAACACAACACGCCCCAAGTAATGGTCGGCCGGCTCAGTATGGATAACGTTGCCAAACCCCACATGCTGCACATCGGCCAATTCAATACCTGCACGCTTCACAGCCTCGGCTGTGACGGCTGCCCCCAACTCAATCGGGGTCTTATCTTTTAAGCTACCACCAAAACTGCCAATTGCCGTCCGTACACCACTCAGCACAACCACTTCGCGCCCATTGCTCATTTTGCTAACCTCCTTGTATATTTACGCATCATCACAATTACACGAGACAAACCATTGCCTCATTACTTCTTGCTTTCACCAGCACCTTCGCCGTGCTGCTTTGTTCCTTCTTTCGGTCCTTCTGCGGGTGTCTTTGCTTCTGGGGGAGCTGCTTGCGTTCCTGCTTGTCCCCCTTCACTTGTTTCCATGGTACCTACTGGCGCACCAGTAGCATCCTGTGGAAACCATGTTCGCATCCAATCAGCCTGCATCTTGAGCATATCTTCCATAGTTGTTCCCCAAAGGTTGAGGGCCTTTTGGGCTTGCTCTTGCTGCCCCGAAACATCGAGCATACTGTGCTGCTTGCGAGATTTCTCACACTCTTCAAGCCGCAAGCGGAGACTTTCGTGGCGCTCAAGCAAGTCAAGATACCGCTGCCGTGGCACGACGCCCATCACTCTCCACCACTGCTCAACCCACTCGCCAAACATCTCAGGCTGGCCAACATTTGCACTCGCACCCGTTGGCATAAAACGACTCATCCAGCGCGACATATCATCGGCTTTCATAGAAGTACCCGAAAACATCTTAAATGCTTCCTGTGCATCGTTACTGCCACGCATTGCTTCAGACATCAGACTAAACCATGCTTCTATGAGCTTAGGAGAAACCATATCGTTCTTCAACTCTCCAATGGTTACAGGTTGGCATCTATCAGCCTGCCGGCTACACAGGCTACACAAAGCGCATTGCCAGCGCAACCAAGCAGGTCTATCACATCTTCTTAGCTGTAAGCCATTCTAAAATACTCTACACTATCCGCGTGCCTTGATCCAATCTGCAATGGTAGGAGCAAGGCCTTCTTGCGCTCTTCTACTCACATACATACCAATATGCCCAACCGGGAAGGGGCTTTCGGTATAATCTCCACTTCCAACATATTTTTGCAAGGCCTTTGACGATGGCGGCGGCACTAGATGGTCCTTCTCAGCGTAGACATTCAACACTGGCATTTTGATATTTGCCAAGTCTACCTTCTGGTCGCCAATCATCACTTCGCCCTTGATAAGTTTATTCTGCTGGAAGAAATCGCTGACAAACTGACCATATGCTTCGCCGGCCAAGTCTGGGCTATCGAAAATCCATTCTTCCATACGCAAGAAGTTGAGCAATTGGTCTTCGTTATCTACAATGTCTATCATATCAATATACTTCTGGATCATGAGCGCAAAAGGTTGCAGCATCAAAAATCCAAAGTTCATCAAGTCGCCGGAGATATTGCCCATGGCTTGCACCATAAGCTTTGCATCCAACTCTTTGCCCCACAAGCTGATAAACCCTGTTTGCTTGCCTTGCGCGTGGAAATCAACAGGCGCAACCATCACAACCAGATTCTTTATCTTCTCTGGGAAGAGCGATGCATAGCACAAACTCATTGAGCCACCTTGACAAATGCCCAAGAGGTTGATTTGGCTCAACCCATGTTTTTCGCTGATAAAGTCAACACAATTGTTGATATAGCCCGAGATATAATCTTCAAGCGTCAACCAACGGTCGGCACGGCTTGGGTAGCCCCAATCAATAAGGTACACATCTATGCCAAGTTTGACAAGGTTGCGTATCAGCGACCGATTTTCCTGAAGGTCTGCTACTGCTGGGCGATTGACGAGTGCATATGAAATGAGCACGGGTATGGGAAACAATTCACTCTCTTCGACCTGGGGGGTATAACGATAGAGGGTGAGCTTATCTTCGGTATACACTGCTTCCTTGGGAGCAGTACCAACCTGTACATCTTCATGGGAGAGGTTACTCAAAACCTCTATACCCTTGATAACCTTTTGGTTTATCTCTACCAACTCTTTGGCAGCCGCATCTGGACTGATTTGGATAGGAAGGGATTGCATATATTACTCCTTTCTTGGAATTAACTCGCAGGTGCTTCAGACGATTGCTTTGTCTTGAGGGCTTTTTTCAGTGCCTTGACTTCTTTGCGTAACTCATAAATATTGCGATGGGCCTCGTCCATCTCAGTCCGCGTGGGAATGTACCCATACTTCATCACTTCATCAACGATCTTCTGCTCTTCAATCCGATATTCCATAAATGTTGTCATGAAATCGGCTTGTATCTGAGAATATTTTTCGGTTACAAAGATAGTGGAAAAACTCTTGTCTGCAGCGCCTGTCCACAACTTCACAAGGTCACGCACACTTTCAATAGGCTTGCCCTGCTCTGCCCGCTTCATCATCTCCCGCAAAACTTCCTCATAGACACCAGCCCATGCATCGGCGACCAGCATTTGGTAGTCGTCCATAGCTTTGCGGAACTTCGTCCAGGCTGTAAACCCTTTCGCAAACTTCTCCTCAAGCTCACGCGTAAAGCCTACACTTGGCACACCCACCATTTGCCCCATGGTTTGCTCATATGCTTTCCAATACATGCTGGTCATATCAATCAACTCGGCTCCACCATTGCCGGCCATAGCGACGCCGAAATGTCCGGGCGTTTGTTGCCATGCTTTCATCCAAGGTTGCAAGACGGTTTGCATAGATTGCATATACATTTGCCATAGTTCGGTTGCATTTTGCGATGCTCCCATCATGTTTGCTGGAACCATCATTTGCTTCCGAAACTGCTCCATATAATCGGTCAAGATTGCCTGCCAATCTTGTCCCGCTTCGAGCTTGGGCATCATGGTGTTCCAAGCTTTTGTGGTCAATTCAAGAAAGCGCATCATCGTAGCCTGCGCAGTGACAAGCTGTCGAGATACATTTCTGGATGTCTGGTCCGTATCGGACATCATCGTTCCAAGCCCCTGCGAAGCCATTTGCTGCCACTGACTCATCATGTTTGGAAAAGACATCATTGGTGCTGCCATGTTTTGTAACACATCATACCAGCCTTCCCACATCTTTTTCTGGGACTCAGTCCATGCTTTCATAATAGACTCAGACTGTTCGCTCCACGACATTGTCTCTCCTCCTATACTTTATTTATCGTTGGTAAGATATCCCATTGCCAAATACCTATGTTTACACGCTCATCCTGAAGGGCAATGACTCCAGAAACAGCACGGGGTATAACTCAGATTCACCATGCATACCATACCTCCAGCGGCTATGCTGGATTTGACATCTGCTGCCGAATTATACCCCAGAGGTCTTAAAATAACAACCTATCGTTATAATACGCAATAGATTAGACTCGCATCAAGCCACCATTGACAGCAAGCACCTGCCCAGTAATAAAACTGGACTCATCTGATGCCAAAAAGAGATATGCATTGGCAATATCTTCTGGCTGCCCTAGGCGACGCAACGGAGTCTTCCCTTTGATGTCATCAAGGACTTTTTCTGGAACCGTCTCTATCATCGGGGTCTGGGTAAAACCGGGGGCGATGGCATTGACACGCACGCCTTTGGGTCCAAGCTCAACTGACCACGTATAGGTCATTGCAATAACGCCACCCTTGGTAGCAGCATAATTACTCTGCCCAAAGTTACCATACAAGCCAACGATAGAACTGGCATTGATAATAGAACCGCTGCCTTGCTCAACCATGGTGGTTGCAACAGCTTTTCCACACAGCCACACGCCCTTTAAGTTGACGTTGATAACAGCATCCCACTGATCTTCGGTCATCTTCTGCAAACGGGAATCTTTTGTAATACCCGCATTGTTGACAAGTACATCAATGCGTCCACCACCCCACTCTTTGGTGGCGTTGACCATAGCTTCAACCGAATCGGCTTTGGCAACGTTGACACCACACTTCATGGCTTGCCCGCCGGCTGCGGTAATTTCATCAACAACCTGTCCAGCTGTTTCCTCATTCATATCGGCAACAACAACTTTCGCACCTTCACGTGCAAACGTCATCGCTGTCATCCGGCCAATTCCCTGTCCAGCACCTGTAACAATTGCTACCTTATCTTGCAATCGCATCGTGTGAGCTCCTTCGCTACTTCAATACTAATGAATACACCTTTTTGACACAACCGCCCCACATGAGCGGCATTACCGAAACGTACCAATCCTACCACGAAACATGTGCATGCACGCCTAGAGACACAGTGCCCCTCAGTGCTAGATGCATTAGCAAAAGGCAACACAACATCTCTTAGAAGCGCATGAACCCTCCGCTTACCTCAATCACCTGCCCGGTAATAAAACTTGATTCATCCGATGCAAGGAAGAGGTACACATTGGCAACATCCTCTGGTTGCCCTAAGCGACGCAATGGCGTCCGCTCCGTCAATGTATCTGCTATGCGTTTGAGCAATCTCTGGGTCATGGGGGTGACAATAAAACCCGGGGCTATTGCGTTGACACGCACGCCCTTTGGACCAAGCTCGACTGCCCACGTATAGGTCATTGCAATGACACCGCCTTTTGATGCAGCATAATTACTCTGCCCTGTGTTGCCATATAACCCAACGACAGAGCTGGCATTGATGATAGAACCACTCCCCTGCTCAACCATAACTGGGGCAACAGCTCGGGAACAGAGCCATACCCCCTTGAGATTGACGTTGATAACAGCATCCCACGTATCTTCTGTCATCTTTGGCAGCAGTGCATCTTTAATAATACCTGCATTATTGATAAGTACATCAATGCGGCCACCGCCCCAATCTCGCGTAGACTGGACCATAGCCTGCACAGAGTCTGCATTGGCTACATCAACCGATATGCCAAGCGCCGACCCTCCCGATGCTGTTATCTCTTCAACCAAGCTTGTGGTTGCTTCTTCATCCATATCGGCAATAACAACTTTTGCTCCCTCGCGTACAAACGAGAGCGCTGTTGCACGCCCAATACCTTTTCCACCGCCAGTGATAATGGCTACCTTATCCTGCAAGCGCATTGTCCTCTTCTTCTCCTTCTCAAAAGCACTGCATACACCCCTACACGTACTACAATGCATCTATACACATTACGCATAACGATAGATGCATGCTTCTCTCACGCACATATCAACTCAACCATATGCACACAGCATGCATATGCTCATGTATATCAAGATGCATCTGAATTGGCTTTTTCAGTACTCGACTCTTCACCACCAACCTTCTTTTTGGTAGACCGTGACCTGCGTGTGCGTGTCGAAGAGCTACCCGTTGATTGCACTGTTGTTTGCAGTGTGTGGATAGCCTCAAGCACTTGAACCGATTTCTCATCAAGTGCCTGCATGCGTTGCTCCAATGCAGCAATCTTGTTGCTCTGGTCACTCGCTAAGACATCAGGTTGCAATTTCTGTTCCTGCAGCAGATGGAGTATCTGCTCCGTTCTGGCATCAAGCTCGTGAAACCGTGCCTCCAGTGAATCTATCTTCGCCTGCCGTGTTTCCTCAACCGCTGTAGCTTGTGTTGCTTGGCTCTGTATCATTTGTACTATTTGGTCTATGCTCTCATCTAGGGTTTTGGAATAGGTATGCCGAACGGCTTCGGGTTGGCGCTCTACTAGCTCTTGAAGCGCTTGGATAGTCTGAAGCATATGTGCTCTATGCTCATCCATTGCCTGCGTATGTAACGCTAGCTGTGTTGCTCCCACATCTTGCGCAGCCTTGATGTGCTCAAGGATGGTAGTTTGCTCGTGAAGAACCTGGGGCACCTGCTCTGTCTTGGCTTCAACACCCTGCATCTGTGTGGCGATATGCTCTGTTTTGGCATCTAATGCCTCTGCCTTGGTATCAATACCCTGCACCTGTGTTGTGATGTACTCTGTCTTGGCTTCAACACCCTGCATTTGCGTGGCGATATGCTCTGTCTTGGCATCTAATGCCTCTGCCTTGGTATCAATACCCTGCACCTGCGTGGCGATGTACTCTATCTTGGCATCTAATGCCTGCACAAGCTCTTGCACATGAGCCACATGGTCAAGCTGCGCACTGTACACTTGAAGTGCCTGAAGCATCCGAAGCATCTGATCAATGTTTGCATCAATACCTTGAACGTGTGCCGCTATCTGTCCGTCATCACTACTCTGGGTAGAGACAAGGCTAGATACCTCTGTTTTTTGCTCATAGGTCATCTGCAAAAGATGATCGAGTTTTCCATACAAGCCTTCAATGCGCACTTCCGAGCCAATGATGCGTTGCTCCAAACGCGTAACTTCATCCCGTGAGGGCATGTTGAGGCTGCTCAACCAAAACCCCATGTATTGGTCGAGTACTTTCCGAAACGGGGCCGAGGTAGCAAGGTAGCTATCCAAAAAAGACTGCATAGCTTCAGCAAAAGCATCAGTCTTTACCAACGTAGCCATTCCTTGGGCCCACACATCCATATTCACATGTTGGAATGTTTTCCAGATATTGAGTGGACCGACAACATCAGGGTCGCTATCGTAGCTCATACTCCCTACTCCCTCACCTCAGCGTGTTTGCCATACCTGTCAATGCAATGACTTTCGTTCAGTGATTATCGTAAGCTTGCACTTGATTAATTGAGGCATATCATATCATATCATTGATATAGCCGCAAACCTCACAACAGCTAGAATACAATTTTGCGCCAACGCACAGCGACACTTTCCAACAAACCAACGGCAATGAGCATGGTAATAGTGAAACTACCACCATATGAGATAAACGGGAGCGGTATACCTGTGACAGGTAAAATGCTCATGGTGACACCAATATTCACGACTACATGGACAAGGATCATGGCAAAGATGCCTATTGCAATCATACGCCCAAGTGTATCACGCGCACGTTCAGCTATCGAAAGTGTTAGCCACAGAAACAATGATTGGAGTGTCAGGAGAATAGCTCCACCAACAAACCCCATTTCTTCACCAACAACAGCAAAGATAAAATCTGAGTATTGCACTGGGATATAATTACCTTGACTCAACAAGCCCCGCGTCAATCCAGTGCCTAACAATCCTCCCGAACTAATAGCAGTGAGGGATTGAATAACATTGTATCCTTCATTCGGGTCCACCTCGGCTGGGTTCATGAGCAACCAGTAAAACGTCATGAGACGTGAGCGCTGCTCTACATTCAAAATCTGCAACCACAAGACCAAAACCAGTGGAATAGCCATCAAAAAAAGCACGAGCAAATGATGCCAGCGTACTCCGATGCCCCATGCCATCACCAGCCATATCGCTGCAAAGATGAGCGCTGTACCCAAGTCGGGCTGTGCCATAACAAGCAATAATGGAATACCTGCTATGACAAGACTACCAATTACCACCAACCACCTATCAGATTGGGACTCAAAGTGCGCCCAATATGTGGAAAGTGCCACAATAACCGCCAACTTTGAAAACTCTGCCGGTTGAAATGTGCGTGTTCCTAGCATAACCCAACTTTGCGCCCCACTGGTAATCTCGCCAAGCACCAACACAACCGCCAATAGACCAATTGTGCCAATATATAAGGGGAATGCTAGACCGGCAATCATCCGATAATCCATGGTCATTATGACAACCATAGTAATGACGCCAACTACAATATTTTGTATATGTCGTGGAAATAATGTATCTAATGGGATGCCATATGACATGGCATTTAGCGTAGCACTATAGACGCTCAGCATGCTCATTACCAACAAAACAGCAACACAGCCTAGCAGAAAGAAATTTATTTCGCGCCAACTGCGGTCTCCCATACCTCACCCTCTATCTTGTTTGCTTCATGCCTGTTTTCAACAGGCTCTTCTTTTATTGAGCACGCATATCCCAAAACTGCTACTACGCATTTTACCACTGATGCCACTATGGAACAATGCATGTATTATTCGGAGCCGTGCATGGGTAGAATTGGGAGAGACGTTGCACACAACGTCTCTCCTATGCGATATGCCATACGTGTGAATCGTGGTATTATAGGGGTAGTGGGTACATATTGATGCGTGTACTATGGTATTGAGATAATGGAGCGATGGATTTGGGTAAACGCAAACAGTCTGCACGTGGACATGTAGATTTTGAAGAGGTGCGGTTTCGGCAATTTATTGTGCGCAACCAAGGTATGTACCGCATATTGAAGGGCGAAGGGGTTTTTAATGGGCACATATTCAAGCTGACAACATGGCGAAGCGATGGGCTATTTGCGCGGTTGCGTGAAAGTGGGTTTGTGGTTAAATCACTTGCCGACCAAGTTGCGAACTTGCCGGGAGGGCCACCAGCAGCACGTATTGGCGAAGCGGTGTTTTATATTTCGCAAGGGCATGAGCGCTATAGCTATTTCGATGCGTTGGCGTTGGAGTGGGTGCCTCTTGAGCTAGAGCAACACAAAGAGCAGCTAGGGGTATGGTTGCGGAGTGGCTGGGTTGTGCGCCGTTGGCGCAACCGGGGTGTTGTGAGCTATGGCAATGTCATTTTGCTACGCACGGGGCATGTGCGTTTTGATACGTTGAGTGAAGTGGATGCGTTGCTGGCGGGCTATGCGCAATGTGTCCTTGTTGATAGGCCAGCACTCAATGTGTATGTTGAACAAAAGCACTACTACGTGCCAGATATTGTGTTGCCGGCTCATCACTATGAGGTGATGACCCGGCTTGCAGATAAGACGGAGCAGGGGTGGAAGGTGGAAAAACGGGTGTGGCCGCTCGCTCGCAAGGTCTATGAGAAGTTGGGGTTGCAGTTGGCGGATGGAAGCGATAGAGCAGGAAAGCGATAAAGTGATCCAGCGATTCATGCTCAGGGAGAGCCCGCAGCTATCAGAGCACTGGTTTAGGCTTGCCCATCTGCAAAGGGCTTATTGAAATGCATGGAGGGCGCATCTGGGTCGAGAGTACGATGGGGGTTGGATCAACGTTCTTTTTCAGTTTGCCGGTGTAAAGAAAAGCGATTCAGCGGCAAGCCCGCACCAATGTGCCACATGTCTTTGGCTTTGACGAGTGTGTATTGCATATGGTATCATACCATGCTGTAATCTAAACTAGATTGATAGGAGTTGCAACGTGAGCAAAATGAACGTGTTGCTTGTGCAAGATGTTGAGAAACTTGGGCAGGCGGGAGAAATAAAAGAAGTAGCTGGCGGTTTTGGGCGAAATTATCTTATTCCAAAAGGGTTTGCTGTTCTAGCCACACGGGGACAAGTGCGCCAAGTAGAAGAGCGTTTGAAATATCAGCGTCGGCGTGAAGAAGCGTCACGACGCGATGTCGAAGCACTTATGAACCGCATCAATGCCCAAACTGTGCGTTTTACTGCCCGTGTGGGTGAGCTCGATAAACTCTATGGTTCTGTGACCAGTGCCGATATAGCCGAAAAACTCTTCTCCCAGATTGGTGTTGACATAGACCGACGCAAAATACTGTTAGATGAACCAATCAAGCGTATCGGTATCTACCCCATTACCATCAAGCTTATGACAGGGTATGAGCCAGTTATCAATGTCGTCGTTGAAGCGCAAGAAGGTGAGATAGACGTACCGCAAAGTGGAGAGGCTGAATCATAATCGGCTGCTGTTAGAACGAAAGACACTGTTTTTGTGCCTGTGAGGTGCCTGCTATCAAGCGGGCGCTTTGTGTTTTTGCTCTCTATGTGGATAAGGTCTGGATGAGTAGGGATTTGTTGCTGATAAGGTGTGGATAATGTCTATGGAGCGAACAGTTCCAGTTGATATTAATGCAGAACGAGCTTTTCTTGGCTCTATTCTGGTTGAGCGCGATGCTATTATAGCTATTGCTGCTTGGATGCAACCGGGGTATTTTTACCTTGAAAAACATGTTTGGATTTATGAGGCCATGCTGGCGTGCTATAACCATCGGCCCAGCATTCCCCCCGATATATCTACCGTTTCTGATGTCTTGCGGCGGCGTGGCAAGCTAGAAGAAATTGGCGGCATTTCCTACTTGGGCGAGTTGAGTGCTGAAGTACCCACTGCTGTTCACATCGAGTATTATGGGCGTATCGTTGAGCGCACAGCTATACTGCGTAAGCTTATTCAAGCTGGCGGCAAAATATCGGCGCTTGGGTATGATGAACGCGAAGACCTAGAAACCACACTTGATAAGGCTGAAGCTGAATTGTTTTCGGTTTCGCAGCATCGCACAACGCAAGAATTTGTCCATATTGGTACGGTTGTCAATACCTACTTTGAGGAAATCTCGACGGATTTTCATGAAAACCGTGGCGAAGTAGTGGGTGTGCCGACTATGTACCACGATTTTGATAAGATTACCGGCGGTTTGCAACGCTCCGATCTCATCATCTTGGCTGCCAGGCCCAGTGTTGGTAAAACAGCTCTTGCCCTCAATATTGCCCACAATGTTGCCACAACACCAGATGTGCAAGGCACAGTGGGGATGTTTAGCTTAGAAATGAGTCGTGAGCAATTGGTGCAACGTCTCCTAGCTATGCAAACGGGAGTAGATACCCAAAAACTGCGTACTCGGAATATGAATGACGATGATCTACAACGTGTCATTGAGGCGATGGGCGTGCTTTCGGCAGCTCCCATTTTTATTGAAGATACACCGGGTTTGAGCATTATGGAGGTGCGTAGTAAGGCACGACGCCTGCAATCGCAAGTTGGTATTGACCTTATCATTGTTGACTATTTACAACTGATGCAATCCCGACGGAGTGATAATCGTGTGCAGGAAGTGAGTGAGATTAGCCGTGGCTTGAAAGCGCTTGCACGTGAGGTAGACGTTCCTGTCATTGCCATTAGCCAGCTTTCGCGTGCTGTCGAGGGGCGCACGAACCATGTGCCTATGTTGAGCGATTTACGGGAGAGTGGTAGCATTGAGCAAGATGCAGACTTGGTGCTTTTCATCTATCGTGAGGAACTCTATGATAAGGAGACTGACAAGAAGGGGGTTGCGGAAATTCATATTGCTAAACATCGCAATGGTCCTTTAGGTGTTGTGCCGCTCCGGTTTGATTCTACCACGACCAGTTTTCAAAACCTCGAACGCTATCGCATTCCAGAAGGATATTAGAAAAAGAGGAAATGGGTATAAGAAATATGCATCTCTCTGCGTCTTTGCTGCTCTGCGCCTCTACGTTAAAAGGTACAATTCATATAGGGTTGCTATGGAGGTTGAGATAGGCACGTATTTGGCTACGCATAATATCATACGTCATGCGCAATTGGGCCCTCATTGGCGCTGGTTGCATTTTCTTGTGTATGTAGCTGTCGAATGTGAGGCGCTGAACATCCTTATTGCTGCACATATCGGCAAATACCTGCATCTGGCGTTCGTTGCCATAGCCCCAAATCTGCAACATGTGCAAGAATATATACATTGGGCGATGATGTTTCCACCATTCGCGTTCGTAGCGGCGCAGGTTGGGCAGTGTAGGAGCATCGAGGCATGTCGCTAATACATTGGCTGCGAGTTGCCCACTTTTCATGGCCCAGTAGATGCCTTCGCCAGATGTGCGTGCCACCAACCCGGCAGCATCACCTATGAGCAATGCCCGTTCAAAGGCTATGTGTGGGCGTGGCGTCATAGGCAAGCTATGCGATTCGCGGAGTACAACGTTTGCACCGTCCAGCGTATTGCCAAGACGTTGCTTTAAGTTGTTGAGAAAGCGATGGGCATATTTGGCATGTGCGCGTTTGGTGCCTATGCCAACGGTGACGTGGTCGCTCTTTGGAAAGACCCACCCGTAGAAATCGGGGCTAATGTCGTGTCCCAAGTACATATCGGCGGTATCGTGCCAATGGGCCATAGTATCGGGTGGTAGCGCAATACGCTCTTGGATAGCGACAGAGTCGGGCAGATTACGCAATCCAAGGAACTTGGCTGTTGTTGAGTAGGCTCCATCGGCTCCAATGATCGCATCGGCACGTAGGATATGTTCATGCCCTTGAGTGTCGCGGTAGACAACTTCAACATGGGTGTGGGTGATGTAGATGCGTAATACTGTACCTTCGATGAGGGTTGCACCATGGTCTTGGGCCCGTACACGTAGGAAGTGGTCAAAAACTTCGCGCCGTACCATAGCCACGTAATCATCATCACTCGGAGCAGTACCAACAACGGGAATGATGGTCTCTTGACCACTCGGTGAAACAATACGGCACGTTTGTATTGTTCGGTCTATCAAGTGATGTGGCAGGTCAAATTCACGAAATGCTGCTGGTGGTACTGCGCCGCCACATGGTTTGGCTTTGTGGAGTTCGCGTTCTATGAGGGTTGTTTCAATGCCGGCTGCGCGTAATGTGATGGCAGCTACAGCACCCCCAACGGATGCGCCAACGATAATGACTTGGTGTAGCATTGGGCGGAAATGCTCCTAGTAGGCTAATCCAATAGCTGCGATGAGCATACCCCATACCGAGAGCATAATGGCCGAGCCATTAAAGAAGACGGCGTTGTTTTCGGGGTCTTTGATGAAGCGGCGATAGGGCAAGATTTGGGCAATGAGCAGGAGACCAACTACGCTTGCTGCTATGGGGTTGCCCCATAGGGCAAGGAGGAGTATGACGATTGTTTGTGCAAGGGACATGGTGATAACGACGAGCCATGCAGCTTTTTGTTTGCCGTACATAACTGGTATGCTACGGATACCCATTTGGGTGTCGCCTAGGACGCTTTTGAAGTCGTTGACGGTCATAATGCCATGGGCGCTGATGGAGTAGAGTATGGCCAAGGTGGTGCTCTGCCACACAGTTGGGCTTTGCCATATGACAGTACTCGCTAATGCTGCGTGTCCGGCGAGCCATGCTAGACCTTCGTAGGAGACGGCCACAAGCGTATTCCCTACCCATCCGTTGCGTTTTGCACGTATCGGTTTGAGGCTATAGGAGAGTGCAAAAATGAGTCCAATACCGACGAAGAGGGCTACTTCGCGCCCAAGAAAGAGTGCAATAATAGACCCGGTGATGGTGAGAAGAACGGATAGGACTTGAACATGACGGACGGATATAAGCCCAGATGGGATGAGGCGTTGTGGTTCATTGATGGCATCTACTTCGCGGTCGAAGAAATCATTGATAACCTGTGACAGGCCACACAGAATTGGCCCGGCCATGATAATGCCTAGGAGCAGGCGTCCGATTGAGCCAATGGATAAGCTTAGGTCGCCACTAGCGACGGCACCGCATAAGAAGGCCCATGCGGCAGCAAACCATGTAAGGGGCTTCATGAGAATGATGCTGCGTCGTACCCATGCGCCAAAGCTCGTTCCTGATATTGACTGTGCGGCCTTTGGCGTGGTTGAGGACGCCGCGGGCCGCACAGTAGTTTGCCCTTCTTGGGGCTTATTCACATGCAAACCTTTCCGCTACTGCAAGCCACGCAAATCTTGTGGTAGTTTGGTATCTGTCAGTTGATCCTGATGATACACAACTTTTGGAATGTTGCGGCGTGCATGGCATGTGTAGCAGCCTGGGACGTTATAGGTTTCACCATTGAGTTCACGATAGTGTACACGTCCAACAAGTGCCGAAGCTGGAGCTGGATCTTTTGCAATAGCTCCAAACCCTTCAGGGTTTTCTTCTCTATCTGGGTCTTCGGTCCAGTTTTCGACGATGTAGGTTGTCATCAAAAGCATACGCTCTGCTTTGAGTCGGGGTGCAATGTGCTGTCCATCGTAATCAGATGCTTCCCAATTCATAACTTCGGATTCTTCTGTCACCTCATAGTTATAAAAGTTTCGTGCATTGTGACAGTAGGTACACCCAACCCCCAACGACCATGCCAGCAAGTTCATCGTACCTTGGGTAATGTTTGCTTGGTCTTGCGTGCGTCCTCCATGCTTAAATCCGTCATCACCTGGATAAGACAATGCAAGGGAACCACGTCCACTGAAGGGGTCACGCGGATCGAATGGTTTCCACACTTTGTAGTTGTAGAGGTTGAAGAGTGTGGCTTCTTTGAGCGGTAGCGGCTCACGCAAAATTTCAGGTTTTTGCATTGGGTCACGAATGGCTTTGCCTTCGTCATCCAATGGTTCATAGATAACAGGAATGGGCGGGGTACCTTTGAGAAACTGGTCGCTGACGACTTCCAGCTCTACCGGGCTACCGGCACCTCTTCCAAGGCCACTATGACACGATGCGCACATGACATAGTTGCCACGCCAGTATGGAAGGTTGACAATAAATTTTCCATTAATTTCATTGACCATACGCATCATATTGCGGGCAGCTATTTTTTGTGAGTATTCGTCCTCATTAAAACGATAGATACCTGCATCATCTGGGTTGACGTTGTGGCAATATTGACAACCGACGGCGAGTGCGCCTGACACTTCTTGCTGCATGTATGCCCAAATCTGCGATGTATTCATGCTTTGAAGCACTAGGGCATTTTGGGGTTCACTGAACTGGGTCACATATTCCTGACCCGCTTGTACACCTCTTGTCCAATCATCTTGTCCCAGCCATGGTTCACGACCATCGGTGGGTTCATTTGGTAATGCTTGAGTGATACGTTGCAGGTTTTTTGCATTGCTATATGGGGCTGCATCGGCAGTGGCCATAATTCGGCGGATGGGGCCATTGGTGAACTCATAGATCATCCACATTCCGACCAACCCTGCGCCGACAGTAGCCATTGCCAACCCAATAGAAACAATAACCGCAAACCTACGAAATTCTCGCTGACTTAACCACATGGTATGGGCCTCCTCTTGCAGTTAGTTGAACGCCTGTCTGTGGGTAGATTATACATGTCATACACCTCTAGGTCAAACATGACAAAAATGTACGGAATGATATATGTGTAAGAAAAGAATCCTCAGGCGTCGTAAACAACGCATAGCCGCCAACAGGAACTGCTGACGGCTATGCGACGTTCCTGCACACAATTGACCGCTGTTATACCAGCGAGACCAAATACATACAACCGATGACGACCTGCTGACCAAGTTGTTCAAAACTGCCCTGCAATGTTCCAGGCGGGACAGTAACGGTGAGAGGGTTTATCCAGTTATATCGTGGTGAACTCAGCACGATAAAGTGGACCAGCAACCCAACTACCAAGCCGATAACGGCAAACACAACTGAATTTGTCCGGAAAGGACTCCTTGGAGGCATCATAAGCTATAGTTCCTCCTCTAGTTTACTGTAAATACTTCGAGATAGATTACTTCCGGCTGACCTAACCATGGTCGCCATGCGAAACAAAGGATGTGAGCAAGGATGGCGATAATCAGAAAACCATACATAGACTTGATATAAATGTCATGCATGATCCAATCCTGGTTATTAAAACAATGTCGCCATTTTGGTGGTACCAAATCATCAGCGTCCATCATAGGCTAACCTCCTAGTCTTCTTCTGTTCAAAATGAGTTACACTCATTACATTTACCAGGAGCAACCAGTGGTTGCTTCGAGGGGGTTAATGTGCAGGTCTTCCCTCGTTCTCGCTACCCAGGATGTAGCGATAAGAAAAGTACACCGCATGCAATCACCCTTGCGAAAATCTACTTTATTATATAGGAGGCAATAGATTTTGTCAATTATAGCTTTCTCTTGCAACGTATGTGTGTGGTAGGAAGAAATGACAACTTTGTGGTATTATACACGTACCCTTATGGGGAGACTAGGCTACGATCTTGTATCACATAAGGTGGGTGTATCCGGAAAGATTATGGACAATGCACGTGTGTGCTTCCAAATTGTATAGAAACTCAAGAATGGGGGAAGTGTGCCAATTTTGCTTTTGATACGGCATGCAACAAATGATTGGGTTAGTGGGCGACTAGCCGGTTGGACGCCCGGTGTACACCTCAATGAAGAAGGAAAACGCCAAGCACAGTACCTTGGGGAACGGTTGCATGATGTGCCGCTTGCGGCAGTTTATGCTAGTCCCTTAGAACGTGCTGTTGAAACAGCCCAGGTTATAGCCACACCGCACAATGTGCATGTCCAAACATGTGAAGCAATTGGTGAAGTACACTATGGCGAGTGGAGTGGTGCTGAACTCAAACAGTTGTGTACCCACGAACTTTGGCCTAGTGTGCAGTGGTATCCAAGTGGAACGAGGTTCCCCAAAGGTGAGACCCTCGGTGAAGTGCAGATGCGAGCAGTTACGGGTATAGATAACCTGCTCAGACAGCATACAGAAAACGAAATCATTGCTGTTGTTTCTCACGCCGATGTGATAAAATTAGCAGTAGCCTATTATGTGGGCATGCATGTAGATCTGTTCCAGCGGTTGGTGATAGATCCTGCTTCCTTGACTGTGGTTGTATTTCAACCTATGGGGCCACGTTTGGTGCTGTTGAATGATACAAGCACCTTAGATTGTTTGCGCCTTACGAAAGGTGAGAGTTGAAGTCTATACTATGATATATGTTGGGTGGTGATCGAATGGCAGAGTTTACGTATGACTTTGATTATGTACATCATCTTACGGCTGGAGCAGTTGGTTCTCCGGGGCAGCGTACCTTTTATATACAGGCACGCCAGGGCAATCAGTTGCTTTCTCTGGTTGCTGAAAAAGAGCAGGTGCGTGCTTTGGCAAATGCCGTTGATCGCCTGCTTGATGAGTTGGTTGAGAAAGACCCGCGTATTTCTACCACAGATGATATGTTGGTCACGCATATGGGGCTTGAAGATCCGTTGGAGACAGAGTTTCGCATAACACAAATGGGGTTGGGCTACGATGCTGAACGCGATATGGTGGTGCTTGTGGTCCAAAGTGTTGGTGAGAGTGATGATGAAGTGATGCTAGCACGGTTTTCAGCCACACGTCCCCAGATGCGGGCATTGAGTGTGCATGCCGCGCAGGTTGTTTCTGCTGGCCGTCCTATTTGTGGCAACTGTGGCCGCCCAATTGACCCAGAAGGACATTTTTGCCCGGAGCGTAATGGCCATGGCCCGGTCTACGAATAAAACCAGAATCAGAAAAACGAAAACGCTCAATGTGCTGCTGCATGGCGATATTGTGGTCGAAGGATTGCTTCCATACAGCAGTAATTATACTATGCTTACCAGTGTTACCTATGAAAGCACCATGCTGCATGCTGTCTATAAGCCACGTGTTGGCGAGCGTCAGTTGTGGGATTTCCCAGAAGGTACGCTCTATCTACGTGAGACAGCGGCTTACCTTGTCAGTGAAGCCTTGGGCTTTTTCTTTGTGCCTCCTACGGTTATACGTGATGGTCCCTATGGTGTCGGTGCTGTGCAGCTTTTTATTGACCATGACCCAGAGGTACATCTCTTTACTATTCAGCAAGAAGGGGGTTATGAGAGCGATTTGTTGCGCCTTGCAGCCTTTGATTGCCTCATTAATAATGCAGACCGCAAGAGTGGGCATTGCCTGAGAGATTCCCATGGCCGGTTATGGATGATAGACCATGGTATTTGTTTTCATCAAGAGTGTAAGCTACGCACAGTTTTATGGGATTTTGCCGATGAACTATACCCCCCGTATGTACTGACGGCTTTGCACACTTTCAAGCAATGGCTTGATGGTGCTCAAAAAGAGGTTGCGCACACGCTTGATGTATTGCTCAGTGCTGTTGAAATGCAAGCATTACGTCAGCGGCTCGAATCTATGCTTACAACTGGTGTCTATCCTTCTCCTGGCCCTGGGTTTCCTATCCCTTGGCCTCCTGTATAGGGGTGTTGTTGCATGATGCCATGCTATTATGATGTGTATGGGCAGGTATGTATCTCTTGGCAAAGAGCGCATGCCTGCCCTTCTTTACTATGCTGTGTCGTATTGTGGCGTCGTAGAAATCTATGCTATACCCCATGCATTGGTTTGCTCTACCTTGTGAGTAGGATGTGGTACACTTACAATATACAGCGCAAATAGAGCGGTGGATAATGACATTTCAGCACAGAAGGTTTCGTCATGAGTGAAGGCCCATATATTATGCTGATTGAGGATAGCCCCAGTCAAGCGTTGCAATTTCAACTTTTGGTGCAACGCTATTCTGGGTATCCTGTGCGTATTTTTCGTGATGGCTCAGAGGGTTGGAGTATAGCATGTACTGACCCTCCTTTAATGATATTGCTTGATATAAACTTGCCAACGTTAGATGGGTTCCAAGTATTAAGCCGCCTGAAACGTGACCGGACCACCGCACATATACCCGTTGTTATGTTGACAACCAGTGATCGTATCAGTGATGTTGAGCGGGCTATTTCATTGGGCGCAAGCGACTATCTGTTTAAGGACGACTGTTTGTTTAAGTCAAAAGATTCGGCCGACCAACTCTATGCTGCCATCGAGCAGTTTCTGAAGCGACCATAACCTTTACCCTATACATGTCGTCACACCGAACTTGGCACTCCAGAAATGACGATTGTATCCTAAGCATGCTATAATTTGAAGAGCAAAGGATTGTGTGTGCAAATGGAAAGATAGTGAGGTAGGAAACGGTGGATATAAGAGACCTTCGTAATGACCCGGCGGTATGGGACATTTTGGTTGAGCGAGCCCAAGCCCTAGCTGCACAAAAGACAGATACTGATAGTGGGCTTGGTGAAGAAGTGCTGGTATTTCGTCTAGGAGATGGGCGATATTGTGTTCCCGCGCACTTTATTCGTGAAGTTCAGCCAATGAACAGTTATACCCCTTTGCCATCAACACCTTCTTTTATTGTGGGGCTTGTCAATGTACGTGGCAGATTGCTCACGGCGCTAGATATTCGCCCACTGATTGACATTGCACAGACAACTCCACAGGAGCAGTCATTTTTGCTTATTTTGAGTGTGCATGGGACCGAAGTATGCTTGCTGTCCGATGGAGTGGTTGAAGTACGCTATGGTGATGCTGACCTTGCTCCAGCTATATCTACAACAACTGGGCGCGGTGTGACATGGATACGCGGCATAGATTGCGACTTGAATGTGTGGATTGACCCCTCATTGTTGCTTTCGGACCAACGGTTGATAGTGAATTTTGAGACAGAACAGGTGTGATGTGATGCTCTCGTCATCTAGGGGAGGGTAGAGGTATATGCTAACAGATGAAGAAATTATGGCTCAAGTGCTCGCTGCTTTTCAAGAGGAGGAAGCAGAGCATCGTCAAGCTATTACAGATCTCTTGCTTGAGCTAGAACGAGAACCTGAGCATCCCAAGTATAAGGAGATGCTCGACCAACTTTTCCGCGAAGCGCATAGCTTGAAAGGTGGCGCACGCGCTGCCGGATTAGATGGTATGGAGCAAGTAGCTCATCGCATAGAAGATATATTTAGCGCTGTTCGCCAAGGGAAGGTGAAACTAACACCGGATGTCTGCGACATTATCTACGATTCTATAGATACGATGGGGTCTATGATGTCGCTGGTTTCTGATGGGCAGACAACTGGCCTTGAGCCAAGCCATGCATTGTTAGCGTCGCTCTCGCATGTATTGGGTGATGGTGTTGAGCAACCTGCAGCGCCTCCGGAGACAAGCAAGCAGCCTGCGCCGGTAGCAGAAACACGTCCCCAACCTGTAGCGGAAGTGCCGCCAGCAGAATATGTCCCAGAAACAATGTTCAAGGCATCGGATGAAACGACGCAACCGGGTCCGGCGACTATTCCATTTGATACAACAACTGCCGAGACTGTGCCACAACAACCATCTCCCCCTCCCGAATCACTCCCTGATACAGAGACAGCACATGCGGCCGACCCACAGCAACAGGAGGATGGTGCTCGTACGACGAGTAAGGTGCAAGAAGAAAGTCATGGTAAAGACCATCCAGACAACCCAGACCACCACGGACCTAGCAGTGGCGATATGCACGTTGATACGGTTACGACTGTGCGTTTAGCAACGACGACCCTCGATAACTTGTTGAATGAGACTGGCGAACTTATTACATGCTCCGTTCGTGCCGGGCAGCGTTCGGGCGAAGCACGAACGTTGGCCGATATACCTATGCGCTGGCGGCGGGTGTGGCGTCAAGTGCGTCCAGTGCTTACGCGGCTTGAGTCTTATACCCCTGCAGCTCTTCAGCCTACGGTTCACCATTTGAGTGACCGTATATCTGACATGAGCATTGCAGAACGTGCAGCACGCATTCTGGAGCAGGGAGAAAATGGGCAAGTCGCAAACCTATCTTCGCAACTAGCTATGCTCTTAGATGCGTTGCATCAAGCTAATAGCCTCATTACCGAATTAGAACATAGTTTAGGGCATCATTCGCGCCAAATGACGGAAGACTATACGCGATTATCTACTGTCACAGACCGTTTGCATAGCCAGATTCGGCGCACACGCATGTTGCCGCTGAGTACATTATTTAGCCCTTTACGTCTCCAAGTACGCGAAATTGCCCGTGCTGCCAACAAACAAGTAGACTTAGACCTAGACGATGGTGGAGCCGAAGCAGATCGCCAAGTGTTGGAGCGATTGCGGGAGGTATTGCTGCATCTGCTGCGCAATGCTATTGACCATGGCATAGAAACCCCCGAAGGCCGTCGTGTAGCGGGAAAGCCTGCCATGGGGTGCATTACCCTGCGTGCTTCGGTAAGTGGCGACTATTTGAGCATTCTGGTGCAGGATGATGGCTCAGGGTTGGATTTGGATGCTATTCGCAAGCGGGCGCTTTCGGGTGGGGTTCTTGGCGAAGGCGATATGTCTCGGATGACAGAAACCGAACTCATAGACCTTATTTTCTTGCACGGTTTTTCTACACGGCAGAGTGTGAGCAAGATGTCGGGACGTGGGGTTGGTCTTGATGTTGTGCGTTCGCAGGTAGAGCGCATGCATGGGCGAGTGAACGTACAAAGCACGTTAGGGGTGGGATGTGTGTTTACTATCAGTGTCCCACTTTCGTTGACAAGTTCCCATGGGTTACTTTTACGTATTGACCAAGCTACCTATATGCTACCACTTGATTCAGTGCAGCGGATTGTTTCTGTAGCTCCGAGCGACATCAAAATTTTGGAGGGACGAGCGTGTTTGTTGTATGATAATCGCCCATTGGCACTTGTTCATATGGCAGACTTGATTGGCAAAGGTGAGCGCTCTGGTGTGAAAGATGATCGACGTTTGACAGGAAATAAGTTCCAGCATGCATTGAATGGTGGGCGGCTTTCTACCAGTGGCAACTGGTCTCTCGCATTATTGTTGGGAAGTGGCGAGCGTCTTGTGGCATGTATGGTAGATGCCGTGCTTGGCGAACAAGAGCTTGTTGTCTATCGTCTGCCTGCTCCGTTGCAACGTGTGCGGTTTATCGCGGGGGCTACCATTCTTGCCGATGGTAACGTCGTACCTATCCTTGATGTTGTTGACCTCGTCCGTGCTGCTATTGGGTCGCGTTATACTGTGAAGCAGATGGAAGAGGAGAAAGGCGTAGATCGCCGCCCTACGGTGCTTGTGGTAGATGACTCGATAACGACACGCACCTTAGAAAAGAATATTTTGGAGGCCGCAGGGTATGAGGTGAAATTGGCAACGGATGGAGCCGAGGCACTTGAGACGTTGCATCGTCTTTTTGAGGATGGTGGGTGCGATTTGCTATTGAGCGACATTGATATGCCACGGTTAAATGGATTTGATTTAACATCGCAGGTGCGTGCTGATACGATGTTAAAAAATATTCCTATCGTGTTAGTAACCTCGCTTGATACGCCATCCGACCGTGAGCGGGGTATTTCTGCAGGCGCTGATGCATATATCGTCAAAAAAGCATTTGACCAACAGAACTTGTTGGATACAATCGAGCAGTTACTATAAGTTGATTATGATTCAATGTACGATGGAGCACGATATGGCAGGCCAAGTTTTGGTTGTCGAAGATAGTTATGCTCAAGCCGAACGTGTTCGCCTTGAGTTAGACCGTCTCGGCCTACATGTTGAGGTAGCCACAACAGGGAACGATGGAATTGCAGTGGCCCAAGCAACCTGTCCGGATGTAGTTATTCTCGATATTGATTTGCCAGATATGGACGGGTATCATGTTTGCTGTGTACTCAAAGAAAACCCGCAAACTGCCCATATTCCCATTATTATGCTCACACGCTATGATAATGCCCATGATACGGTCAAAGGGCTTCAGCTTGGGGCAGTTGATTATATTCCAAAGGATGTGTTTTATCAAAAAAATCTCATGAGTGCATTACATTACCTTGGAATAGTGTGAGATGGTGTGAGATGGAAGGATATTTCTATGAAAACGGCACATGCTCTGGCTCATGAACAGCCTACGTTGAATGTGACACCGATGGAGCATGCATTACTCGCTGTGACATTTCGGATAGGCCCGCAGCAATATGGTTTGCCGGTTGCTTTTGTTATTGAGATAGTGCGGCTTCCTGCGTTGGTAACGTTGGCGGGAGCATCGCCTGCGGTTATTGGCTTGCTCAATTTGCGTGGCCAATATGTGCCGGTGCTTGATGGCCGTATTTTAATTGGGGAACCTGTAACCTATACGCTCAATAACCAAGTGGTTGTTGCCGGACGTATAGAAGACAATATAGTTATCCCATTGTTGGGGTTGCTTGTAGATCAGGTTATTGATGTGCGTACTCTTTCGCTCTATCAATTGACGCGGATAGAGGGTGGCGTTGCTGCATCATTTTTGAGCAGCGTTATTAAAGCCGGAGATGAATCAGTGCTCCTGTTTGATTTCGACGCATTGTTACACATTGTCCCCGAAGGAACGGTGACAAATATGACATCCTTGCAGCAACAGGAGCATTTCGATGGCTAAACGTCTACCGGGCAAGCTTATTCGCGTTTTAATTGTAGAAGATTCACGTTCACAACGGGAGTTGTTGACGAGGCTCCTAGAAGCATCTGGTAAATTTGAGGTTGTCGGTGCGGTTGATAATGGTCAGCAAGGGGTTGAGGCAACACAACGGTTTCGCCCAGATGTTGTGGCAATGGATATTCATTTGCCTATCTTGGATGGGTATGAGGCAACACGCCAAATAATGCAGTGTTGTGCTACGCCTATTGTTATGGTAAGCAGTAGTCTTGGAGATGCTGGTCGCCGTTCTATGGAGGCGTTAGCCGCAGGAGCCATGGCTGTGGTGCGCAAGCCAGGGAATTTAACTCGGGACGAGTTTGAGCATGACCGGGTCAACTTGTTGCGTACCTTGGAACTTATGGCCGATGTGCCTGTTGTGACACGCCACCCAAGCCGGTTTGTGCGGCAGAGTATCACCCCACCAAAACAAACACCGTCTGTCAAACAAATGAAACTGGTGGCAATTGCGGCTTCGACTGGAGGACCAGCAGCGGTGCAAGCTGTTTTGCGTGGCTTGGGTGGCGAGTTTCCAGTACCTATTTTGCTCGTGCAACACATTGCGCATGGGTTTGTGGATGCATTGGCAGATTGGTTGAACGCGACCTTGCCGATTCGGGTGTGTATTGCACAGCATGAGGAAGTAGCCCAACCCAAGACGGTCTATCTTGCACCCGACAACTATCACCTGATGCTGTTGCAATGTGGTGTCATTGGGTTGCGTGCAGCTAGGAGTGGTGAACTCTATTGCCCGAGTGCCAATGTGTTGTTTGATTCTGTGGCGCAAACATGTGGCAAACGGGCACTCGGTGTCATTATGACTGGTATGGGCGATGATGGTGCTCAAGGCTTGCTGGCCCTGCGCCAAAATGGTGGGCAGACGCTGGCCCAAGATGAGGCGAGTTGTGTTGTGTATGGCATGCCACAGTCCGCAGTTGCAGTTGGTGCTGTCATGCAAACCCTCTCATTGACGAATATTCCGAGGGTAATTTTGGAACGTGTAGCAAGTGATACGATGGTTTTGGCAGAACAATGACAGGCACACCAGAATCTCAAGTGTTGACTGATGGTTTGTACGTCCTCTTTCGTGACTTATTGCTGCGACGTGCAGGCCTTTTTTACCCGGAACACAAGCGCGATGACCTTGTGCATGGTTTGACGTTGGCTATGAAGGAGGGTGGGTATCGCAATCTGTCAGAATTATATGCTGAAACGATCAAGGAAGAAACCGTGTGGGAAGCTGTGCTTGTTCACCTTACCATCGGTGAAACGAGTTTCTTCCGCAACCGCCCACAGTTTGAGGCGATGCGCAAGCAAATATTTCCAGACTTGTTTGAGCGACGTGCTGACCTTCGCACATTGCGCATATGGAGTGCAGGGTGTGCTACCGGGGAAGAGCCATACTCTATTGCTATGTTGTTGAGAGACATGAAGTCTGATATAGATGAATGGAATATCTCTATCCTTGGTACCGATATCAACCCACAATTTCTCTTGCGGGCCCGTGAAGGCCTGTATGGCAACTGGTCCTTTCGGGAATTGTCCGATGACCTGAAAGCACGATTCTTTCAAGAAGAGAAAAATCGTTGGCGTCTGAGTGCAGATGTTCGCAAAATGGTCGTGTTTAATCGGTTGAACCTTGCAGAACCAGTGTTCCCTTCGATAACCAACGGCACAAGTGCATTAGATATGATTTTGTGTCGCAATGTGACGATTTACTTTGACGAAGTAACCACACGGCAGATTGTGGGACGCTTTTTTCATGCCCTTTCGCCGGGGGGGTGGTTGATTGTTGGGCATGCAGAGCCACAGGCTAGTATGTATCATCAGTTTGAAGTACATAATTTTCCCAATACGGTTATTTATCGTAAGCGCATTGATGCGCCATTGTTTGCTTTGGGTCTATCATTACTACCAACATCTGATTGTGGTTCTAAAACAACCTTGGAGCCTGCTCGCAAGAAACTACCCGATGACGATAGCAGCAAGGAGATAGTACTTGCTCCATCGCGTACTTCAGCAACATCATCACCTACATCTACGCCGAGTGCGCCGACTAGTGTACCATCACCTGCATCTACGCCAAGTGCGCCGACTAGTGTGCTGTCATCCCATCCCTCCTCGCGTGTACCGAGTGGGAAGGAGTCTACACCTAGTCAACAGACAACACGCACAGCTTCATCGGGAACAACGAGTGCCACAAAGCCGCCATTGAAAGAAGAGCTATGCCTCTCTTCTTCTTCTGTCGTGTCTACTGATATAAATACGTTGTGGATGGATGTGCGAGTACGCCTTTCACGCGGCGATAAGACAGGCGCAGAGCAGGTATTGAATGACCTGCTGCGTGTTGCACCCAACCATGTTGAAGCGCGGGCTATTCTCGGTCGTATCTATGCAGACCGTGGCGAGTGGGCATGTGCGCACTATCATTGCAAGGCTGCTCTTGAGAGCGACCCGTTGCATATTGATTCGCGGTATATTCTGGCACAGATCTATGAGCATGAGGAACAATTTGATGAGGCGTTGGTAGAGTATCGGCGGGTTGTCTTTTTAGACCGTCACCATGTGCCGGGTATTTTGGGTATGGGCAATGTGTGGCGACAGATGGGGCGTATGGATGATGCGCGGCGCAGCTATCGCAATGCACTGAAGCAGCTTGCGCGGTTGTCGCCTTCTGCGCGTGTACCCAGCTCGGATGGTGCTACTGCGAGTGAACTGGTGGCTTATGTAACACGACAGTTGCAAAAGCTAGAGTGAGAGATAGGCATGGAGTGACGAATCGTGCTGAAAACGTTACCTCATGCCTACTGGCGAAGCTTATGTGTGACCTGTAACGCCGGCTTCGGCATCTGAGAATAACCCGAAATACCCATGGATAGAGGTAATAACCCGATGGTGACGTTCCAGTAAAGAGCACATCAAGCGCATAAAATAGCAACAGGCTTATAGCTGTGATAGAGCCGCCCACGCCATCTCGAAACCAACCCACGACCATGCCCACGACAACACCGAACGGAAAGAACACGATGGCAACCCACTCGCGCCAAGTGATAGAGGCGATAGATGCAATCGAAAAGCCATCGGCCATGCCCTCGCCAATGAAGAACAGCAACACTATGCCAATGCTCACTATGCTCAACACACGCGCCACCCAACGCAGGATGTTCCATGCAAGGGGGGATGTTGGTGGCAATTGTAATTGTCTCACGCTATCATTTCTTCTCTTCTCTGACATTATCGTCAGTCTCTGGTGCTGGCAACTCGGCAGCATCGTGCTTCTTGCCTCCAAATGCTTCTGTCACACTGCGTCCAGCCCCTACAACTGCCTTGCCAACCGAGCTGGCACCAGACCCTATCGAGTCGCCCACCTTCTTGACCGTTTGGAATGTGCCGCGTACCACACCCATAACGCCTCCACCAACATGACCCGCGCCTGAAATGACAATCTCCCCTGCAAACCGCCCTGCGCTGATGACAACCCCGGCTACATTCCCAAAGCTACCACTGGCTAGTTTCCACGCATATTCTACCGCCTCACTCAACCAGTCAACAAGCTTGCGCTCATCCATGCCGGTAAGGGCGCGTACACTCTCATCCCACTCGCCCATTTCATCTGGGCTAAGGCGGAAATAGGCATGCGCACGCTTGCCAATAATGTAGGTCGCCAACATATTCACGCCAGCAGAAGAGGTAATACCGATGAAGGGTATAGCTTTGGCAAGTGCTTTTTGCACCAATTGCTCAGTTGCTTCTTGGGTCACCCTTTGACCAACTTTATCCATTATTGCACTCGTGCCCACCCCAATACCGGTTATGAGCAAGACGGCATTGCGTTTTTCCGCCGGACCAAGCTGATGCTGATATGCGGCCGCTATTTCCAATACCAGTTCTGCTTGCAACTTGAACGACATGCCCATATCCACTGCCGTGCCAAATGTGAGTGAAACAACCGTGCCAATGCCGGGTATAACCGATGCGCCAGAGGTAACAGCGCCGATAGCGCCGGTTTGCAAGCACTTCTGCTTGATGAGTATGTCTACCAACTCTTCAGGTGTGGCGTCGGGGTGCTTTTTTTGCACCTGTTTTGTTCGTTGCAAAGCTGCCATCTCATCAATATTGCTAATGGTATTCTCAATATAATCTGCCAGATGATGTGTACTGGCTTTTGGTTTATGTGTTCTCTTGGTTTCTTTCTTCATCTTGCTCATAGTGTGGTCCCCTACCCGTGTCATATGTTTTTCAAGCCCATGTATTGTACTATATCTTCTGTAGATATGCGGACCAGCATGGGCATTACACAACGTTGCGCAAAATGGCTGTTTGCTATAGAATGCTTATCAGAAGATAGCATGCAGTGGGTTAAGGAATGATCAAGACATGGGACGAAAATACGCTAACGATCCAATTATAGAGGTAGTATGTGGGATACAGTTTGGTGCCGACTCGGATTGGGATTTGGCAGTACCTGGCCTTGTCTATGAGCATATAAAGGGTAAATTTCCGAAAAGGCAACAAGCTAGGGTTGTTACTTTTAATTCACCATCTAACGCTGGCACAGCAGAGATAAACACTAGGTTGTGGTATAATGGTAACTGAATAGATAAAAGATAAAGAACAGATATTCGGG
>CAZVEN010000014.1:0-73544 GCA_964626155.1 uncultured Chloroflexaceae bacterium
ATGGCTTGCCCGCTTTCATCTTGGTATTGCCGATACATCTCGCGCACCTCATCCGCCGTCAGGTTGCCAACCTGCATTGACCGTTGCACATTGAAGGGCGACCCGCGCTTGCTCTCCATGCCAACGACTGCCCGCACACCCGTCAGCGCCAACCCATGGAGCCAGTTCGTCGCACGGTTGAGATAGAGTTCACGGAAGCGTCCTACAAGCAAATCAAGTAATAACGGTGGTGTGACATCAACTTCATCTATCAACAACAATACGGGTCTATCCCATAGTCCTGCACGACGATCAAACAAGACTGGGAAATCTTTCCAAGACGATATGGAAGGACTCCCCGGCAAATCATGCTCTAGGATACTACTGAGCGCTGCCGGTACCTTGACATCACCGATATCTTCGTTGATATGGGTTTCCGTATAGCGAAACCCACGTAAGTTGCCAAGCGATGTGCTATGTACAGCAAACGCATCGCCATAGCGCTTGGGTATTTCCTGCATAGCTTGGCGCATGAGCCATGTCTTGCCTGTCTGTCGTGCGCCCCAAATGGTGAAGTAGTGCCCGCCCTTCTGTGGGTGTCCAATGAGATGTTGGACACACTCGTCCACCATCGCTTTGCGCTCAACACAAAAATGTAATTCAGAATCTACTGGTCCATACGAATTGAATGAACGCATGGGTTGTGCTCCTTTCATCATGCATATGTGTTGTGCTTCATTGTACACGATGACCGAGGACGGTTGAGCAGTTGAGCGGTTAAGCGTAGAGACGTTGCACGCAATGTCTCCAATGTTGTTAGGACAGGCATCCTGCCTGTCCTAACAACCAAACTCCGGAGGACGGCGGACCGGAGACAGTCTTCTGTCCCCGGTCATCGGTCTTTCGTCTCCGGTCTAGCGTGTGTGGCACCCACCATTCAGTACCACACAGCGACTCTCTGCGCCTCAGCGATTCAAGCACCTTAGCAATGAGCAATAGCAATATTGGCAAAGAGATGATAGAATGTGACCTACACAGAACGTACCAATCCACAACATCTCGCACCACTACTCTATGGACTTCTAGGAAATAAATTGGAAAACGGGTCCGAGCCATATAAGGTGAATAGGTAAAGAGGAAGAATGTCTGCAAGTGCTAGTGATGATACTTCTGCCAATGCCCTTGTTGAGCAGGCAGTTGCAGCTTTGCGCAAAAAGGATACGGAAACAGCCAGCACCCTTTTAGCCCAAGCCATTGCGAAAAACCCACGCAATGAACAAGCTTGGTTGTGGCTATCGGGAGCTATTCCAAGCGATGCCGAGCGCCGATATTGTCTTGAGCAAGTGCTATCTATCAACCCACAGAATACGATGGCCCAACGCGGCATAGAAGCCATGCCAGAGGGTAAATCGGTCTCCCCTTCCATACTGGCAGATGCACAACAACAACCCAAACCCACTGATGCGGCAGCAACCGTTGCGCTCCCTGCACAGCCTACTGTTCAGTTTCCAGAGGAAACCAAGCTCACTGCGCTACCCAAAGCGCTTGCTCCCGAAAAAACCCTCGCCTCTGAGCGCAAGCTCGATGTTTCTTCGACGATGGACCTGCCAGATGTGGTACTTGACGATGAGGATGATGAGGATGATGCTGAATCACCGTTTCAGCGCATCATTGCCAAGCTACCCAAGCCTTGGAAGAAGAAGGACAAACGCGACGACCCAGAAGACGAAGACGAGGAAGAAGACAGGGTGAAAGTAGATAAACGTGCAAAGGACAAGGACGAAGATGCCAAGGATGATGAGGAGGACGAGGAAGAAGACGAAGACGAGGAAGAAGACGAAGAACCATCACTTATCCAACGTCTACTGGCAAATAAGGTACGGTTGATAATAGGGTTGGCAACAGTGCTGATTGTTGCCTTGGCCATAGGTATAGGGGTAGTGGTATCGTCAGGTACAGGTAATACTATGTCAACTTCTAAGGATGAGCCACTTGAATCTCTTTCCGTTGCATCCGTCATCACCGCTACCGATGAGTTGACATCCGACATAGGTCTTGACAATCAAGATGCCGAAGCCGATGCAGATTCGGATGTAGGCTCACCTGCTGATGCCAGTGCCGACAATACCGATGCCGAGGACAATGCTGATGCCGAAGAACCAGATGCAGAATCGGACGCAGAGTCACCATCTAATGCCAGTGCCGACAATGCTGATGCCGATGCCGATGCCGAAGAACTAGACGCAGAATCGGACGCAGAGTCACCATCTAATGCCAGTGCCAACAATGCCAAAACAGAACAACCGACTGCAACACCATTGCCAGACCCCGTCCCGCCAAGAAAACCCAAACCGGCTGACCCTGCACAATTTGCAGCATTGGCACATTACACCATGCCAGAATCGCCAGCAGAGGACGAGCAAGAGCCAGCGGTTGAGTTGCCACCATCCCCAGATATGCCCACCGTGCCACCTAAACCCAATATACCAATTGGCTATGTCATCAATGGCGGCAATGTGCGTTCAGAGCAACGCATAGCGCCCGATACGATTATTGGGCAGATGTGTCCGGGCGACCAGGTTTCTTTGCTAGAGCAACAAGCCGGTTGGTATCGTTTTCGCGTCATCAAACCCGCCGAAAATTGTCACCCCGACCATATCGCTGTTGGCACCGAAGGGTGGGCCAGCAGCAACTTAATAACCGAAACGACATTCCAACCGGATTCGTCATATCCTGCGATGCCCGATAACCTTGCTGTTGCCATTGTCAATAACATCGTTGAAGGAGATGTGCTCGATGTGTTCATCGTGCAAAAGAGTATCAATGCGCGTATATCGTTGATAGCAAGTGATACGCCATCGGTAGGCAACATTGACGGCACAGTAGAATGTTTTGGTACGCAAGCACGCGCCAAAACCCGTGAATTGCTGCAAAATACCACCTTTGTGCTCCTTGAAGAAGACCAAGAGACACAAGACGAGAACATGTTGTATTATGTATGGCACCCCAATGGCATGCTCATCAATCTGGAGCTATTGCAAGAAGGGGTTGCTTTTTATGATCGGAGTGGCACAGCATTGTATGAAGGTGAGTTGGGATACGCCGAATTGAAGGCACGTCAGCAGGAAAACGGGTTGTGGTCGCCTCAGACATGTGATGGTGAGCGGGAGTAGTCTGTTTCAGGAAATAGCACCTCGCACCTCGCACCTCATACCTTGCATCTCGCACCAAGGTAGCGAGTTGACGATAGAGTAAGGCTATGATAGAGTTACAATTACAGTTACAAGTGCCTGATAAACCTCAGAATGTGAGGATAGAGGAACATCATGCCACGTCGCAATGGAAAGCAAGAATTCGCTGTGATTGGGCTAGGGCGTTTTGGAACGAGTTTGGCGCTTACGCTTGTTGAACGTGGCTTTTCTGTACTTGGCATAGACCGCGACCGCGCCATTGTACAGAGCCTAACAGACCAAATAACGCAAGTAGTAGCACTCGACTCGACTAGTGAAGAGGCGTTGCGGGCAGTTGATATTACCTCGTTCGATACTGTTGTTGTATCTATCGGCTCTAGCTTTGAAAACAACCTCATGACCACGGTTGCCTTAAAAAGCGTAGGGGTGCGATACGTTGTCTGCAAAGCCACAACACAACGCCAACGCACAATCTTGCTACGAGTAGGGGCCGACCATGTTGTGTTACCCGAACACGACGCAGGGCGACGGCTTGCTCATGTATTGAGTGGACCTGGAGTCCTTGACCAACTAGAATTAGAACCGGGATATAGCCTTACCGAGTTACGTATACCACGTTCGCTGGTGGGCAAGACACTTATAGAGAGCGATTTGCGCAATCGCTTCGGCGTAACAGTGTTGCTCGTAAAACGTGGACGTAATCTAATGGTTTCTCCATCGCCAGATTATATCTTCGATAGAGATGACTTGCTAGTCGTCATTGGTAGCGACGACCAGGTAACTCGCCTTCATGAACTGACATGAAGCCAACATTTCTTCAACGTGCGCGTATCTTTCTGCGCAAAATGAGACGCGCACGTCAAGTTGGACCTAAGCGCCCAGTACCAACAGCATTCCGTATTGTAGGTGGGCTGGCGCTCATGATTGTCGTTGGCACATTGCTGTTGTTGTTGCCCGGCATAGGCACTTCACGCCGACTCACTGGCATTGAAGCGCTCTTTACGGCTACTTCGGCGCTGAGTGTCACCGGGCTATCTATCATTACCCCAGGTCAAGACCTGACATTGCTAGGGCAAATCGTGTTGCTTATCCTCATCCAATTGGGAGGTATCGGCTTCATGGTTATTGCTGTCGTCACATTTCGCTTGCTGGGGCGCAGGGTGGCGCTCATAGATAGGCTGGCGCTATGCGACTCGCTTGGGTTAATTTTGCCTGGTGCTGTGCTGCGACTGGCGCGGAGTATTCTGCTCAATGTTCTCATCATTGAGGGCATAGGTGCATGCATATTGTGGCTACACTGGCGCAATGACTTGGGAGACAGACAGGCATTCTTCTTTGCTATATTTCATGCTGTGTCTGCATTTTGCAATGCCGGCTTTGACCTGTTTGGCAAGCTGCCGACGCAATATCCGGGGGGTATTCCCAACGATAGCATAACACTCTTGGTGCTTGGCAGTCTTATCTTCATTGGGGGGCTTGGGATACCGGTGTTGGCGAACCTGTTTTCATGGTTTGAAGACCAGCGTCTATCGCTGCATACCCGCATCACGCTTATTGTTGTAGTAACCCTCGTGTGCATTGGTGGGTTTGGCATGTTTATCTCCGAAGGGCTTACGAGTAGGGTGCTCTCGCATGAGCCATGGCAACGGCAGTTGTTGTTGAGCTTTTTCCAATCGGTATCGGCACGCACGGCCGGGTTTGCGGGAATACAGCCGTTTAGCGCCATTTCCCCGGCGGGGCAGACGTTGCTGATTGTGCTTATGTTCATTGGAGCGGCTCCGGCTTCTATGGGCGGTGGCATTACCACAGGTACATTTGCCGTGATGACCCTTTCTATCTGGAGCTATGCACGTGGACTACCAGCAGTGCAAGTTGGACGACGTAGCATTAGTGGATTCATGGTGCGTAAAGCGGCCGCCATTCTCACCATTTCTCTGGTCGTAGTGATGATGTGTACGTGGATGATCTTGCTCACCCACGATGCACCATTCAACCAAGCGCTGTTTGAAGTGGTGTCGGCATTTGCAACGTGTGGACTAACCCTTGATTTTACAAGCCAACTCAACTTATTTGGCAAGTTGGTCATTACCTTTGTCATGTTTTGGGGACGTTTAGGAGCCCTAACCATTGTGGTTGCCTTAGCACAGCAGCAACCTGTATCATTGGTCGAATATCCCGAAGAGCAGATTTTGATTGGGTAATGAATAGTATGGATAAACAAGATGTCACGGTTGATACTACCAATGACACGCAAACCGTCATTGGCTACTTTCCAATGTGGTAAAAACCTACCCATGAAAGATCATCCCCCACCGCTTGACATGCCCACCGCTTTGCACTATACTTAGTGTGTAAATAACACTAAAAAGGAAGCAGTGCCGTGGTTGCAACAGGTTCAACCATCGTGCTGTTTCAGGGAGCACGCTATGGAGGAACATGCTACGACCTATGATGCATCGCGCTACCAACGCCCATCGGTCACGGTGGATGTAGTTATTTTTACCCTACTGCAACGCACACTCCATGTGCTACTCGTACAGCGACGACGCTGGCCATACGAAGGGTGTTGGGCATTGCCGGGTGGCTTTATCGAAATGGATGAGTCGTTGGAAGACGCAGCACGACGCGAATTGGAAGAGGAAACCGGCGTGCGCGATGTGTACCTAGAACAACTCTATACCTTTGGCAACCCAAGGCGTGACCCACGTACACGGGTTATCAGCGTAGCCTACTTTGCCCTCGTGCAAGCCGACAAGCAAAAACTCCGCACCAGCGAAGAAACAGCCGATGTGCAATGGTTTCCCGTGCGCACACTTCCGGTGCAACTTGCCTTCGACCATGATCAGATTCTGGCCTATGCATATAGCCGGCTCCGTTCCAAACTCGAATATACCACGCTGGCATTCCAACTTTTGCCTGAAGTCTTTAGCATTTTAGAATTGAAGGATATTTACGAGCAGATACTGGAGGAAAAGCTTGATAAGGGCAACTTCTACCGCAAAATAAAAGAGGCCGGCGTGTTGGAAGAAACCGACATGGTGCGTGAAGGGCGCGGACGCCCCACACGACTATGGCGTTTTAAGCAAGACCGTGGCGATAAACAATTTGTGTTCCGCTGGCGCGAAGGGCGAGCAATAGGCGATGGATAAAAACAATGCATAGCCAAAGCCAACGCGCAGGAAGATATACACAAGCAAATGAAGAGGAATACCCTAATGAATATCACCCTTTTACTAGCCCAATTGAAACCCTATAAGGGGAATTATGCCGCAAACATAGCACGTATAGGCGAGGTGTTTGCCCAACTCGACAGGTTCCCATCGCGTCCCGACGTGTTGGTATTGCCAGAAACCTTTTTGAGCGGCTACTTTTTGGAAGGCGGCGTGCGTGAAGTAGCGCTGAGTGCCGGGCACGTCTATGCCGACATCAACGCAACCTACCTCGACGTGTGTGGAGCCGATGCCCCGCCACTTGATGTCGTGGTTGGGTTTTACGAACGCTACCGCGACCGTTACTATAACAGCGGCGTGTATGCATCGCTTGGTCAACAAGGCAATACAACGGAGCAGCACCACAATGTACCGACATCTATGCCCACACCTAGCACCGGCATACGCCATGTGCATCGCAAAGTGTTTTTGCCTACCTATGGCGTGTTTGATGATGCACGCTTTGTAGAAGCCGGGCATCAGATAGGAGCATTTAACACAAGCTATGGGCGTGCAGCTCTGTTGATATGCGAAGATGCGTGGCACAATATCAGCGGACTCATCGCCGCCCTCGACGGGGCGCAGATAGTCTTTATACTCAGTGCCTCGCCTGCGCGTGGGGCTTCGAGCGAACGCCCAACCAATGTGGAGCATTGGGAAGACTTAGCGCGACGTATTGCAGACGAACAGGGAGTCTTTGTGTCCCTCGCCAAGCTCGTCGGGTTTGAAGGTGGCAAAGGGTTTGCGGGCAATTCTATGATTATGGATCCACGCGGCAATGTAGTCGTCGCTGGGCCGCTCTGGGATGAAGCCTTTATTACCACAACCATTGACCTAGCCGAACTGCCCCTAGCACGTGCTGATGCACCGCTTCTGGCCGACCTTGAAACTATGCTGCCTCATATGCAACGCGAAATGGAACGTGCCGCACACCATATACCGGCTATTGTTGGTTGGGATGCTACCGCATCACATCCAAACCCCGAAGTACCTAAACCGCCACAGAATACCCAACAAGCGCTTAGCCTTCCCGTCTTTAGCGCACCGGCTATGGATATTGCATCGGATAGCATTCTCCATATCAACACTGAATTGGTACATGACTGGTTGATAGCCTTTTTGCGCGATGAGATAACACGGCGACGTGGCTTCAAAGATGTTGTGCTGGCCCTGTCGGGTGGTGTAGATTCGTCATTGGTGGCTTTTTTGTGTACCGAAGCGTTTGGTCCGCAGCATGTGCTGGCTCTGCGCATGCCCTACCGCACGAGTAGCGCCGAGAGCTTGGAGCATGCTCAGCTATGCATTGACCAACTGGGTATCCGTTCTGAAACGATAGATATTTCTGCGGCGGTAGATGGCTACGCCAACTTAGACCCAGACATGGACGGACGACGCAAAGGCAATATTATGGCCCGCATGCGTATGATTGTGCTGTTTGACCATTCGCAAAAGCTCGGCATGTTGCCAATTGGCACGGGGAATAAGACGGAGCGCCTATTTGGGTATTTCACTTGGCATGCCGACGATTCGCCGCCAGTCAACCCACTCGGAGACCTGTTCAAAACGCAAGTATGGCAATTGGCACGCTATATGGGCGTCCCGTCCGTCATTGTCGAAAAGCCGGCAAGCGCCGATCTCATAGTTGGGCAAACCGATGAGGCAGACTTTGGCATTAGCTACCTGCAAGCAGACCGTATCCTCACCTTTTTGGTGCAGGGGTATCGTGTTGAGCAACTGGTGGCGCTTGGGTTTGCCCAATCGGATGTAGAACTTGTGCAACGCCGACTCAACAGTACCCATTGGAAGCGCCATTTGCCAAGCACGGCTATGCTCAGTACCACGGCTATTGGCGAATTTTATCTGCGCCCATTAGATTATTAAGGGGGTTCTTATGATAGGCAAAGTGAGTTTAATGGACAAAGCTCGTTCCTTCCTACACTACTTGGAAGAATGGTATGACGCACTGCCGAGCATGTCTCTGGAGGAGCTCGTCGGTGATGCGCCCGACAAGGTAGCGCTCTTTTCCATTGATATGATCAACGGTTTTTGTCGAGAGGGGCCACTTGCAAGCCCACGAGTAGATGCACTCACCCAACCAGTGGTGGATATATTCCGACGCGCCTATGACCTTGGCGTGCGTGCTTTGGTATTCACACAAGACTGCCATGACCCCAACACGCCAGAATTTGAAGCCTACCCACCGCACTGCATTGCTGGCACACCAGAGAGTGAAGCCATTGTGGAATTGCAAGAGTTGCCCTTTCAAGACGATATTACGACTATACCAAAAAACTCTATCAGTTCACACATAGCGACGATGCTCGATGAGTGGATGCAAACGCATCCCCAGATTACCACCTTTATAGTGGTAGGTGATTGCACCGACCTATGCGTCTACAGTGCGGCTATGCATTTGCGTCTTCAGGCAAATGCGCTCAACATCCAACGCCGCGTTATTGTACCCGCCAAGGCGGTGGATACCTACGACATACCCGTGAGTGTGGCCCAAGAAGCCGGTATCTGCGCCCATGCGGGCGATTTGCACCATGTCATGTTTTTGCACCATATGGCCTTAAATGGTATTGAAGTGATAGCCGATATATGAAAACTTCCCATGACACCTTAGATACGCTGGAACTCTACATCACCCGACACGATGCAGCGAGTCAAACCTACAAAGTAAATGTGACGCTGGAGGGGGGGCGTATGTTTGATGGCTTGCTGCGGCTTGACACATTGCCACCCCCCCCCCCATCGGGCAACGATACCGCTATCAGAGCTTACGGCGATGCACTGTTCAAGCGGCTCTTTGCTGGCTCACTTGACAATGCCTTTTATCAAGCGTTGGCGGCTGCACAGGCAAAGAATCGAGGGTTGCGGTTGCGATTGTGGCTTGATACTGTTGAAGATACCAAGCTCCATATGGTGCCGTGGGAGTTATTACACTACCACCCCACGGGCGATACAACATCTGAGCCAGTGCCATTAACAATTGCCAAACAAAGTGCTTTTTCGCGCTATCTGGCCAGTAGCGAGTATGAGGGTAAGCCACTCGAACGTTGGCCCATTCGTATGCTGATTGTCGTTTCAGACCCGGCCGATGCGGAAGAGGCATGGGGCTTGAAGCCTATCGGAAAGAAAGAAATTCAAAACAAACTCGATTTGCTCTTTCGCCCCATACGTGAATCGAATCAGTTGGAGTATCATTTCCTTTCGCCTACGGGTGAGGGGCAGGTTGCGAGTGCTACGGCGGTTGATGGCAATGGCCGCACAGCAGCAACGACACAACAATCGCTCCCTGCCTCTGCACAACGTTTGCAAGAGACATTGCAGGTGCAAGATGGCTATGATATTGTGCTCTATTTTGGCCATGCGCTGGTACATTATACACGCGGCACACGGCTGCTGCTAGAAGACCATGCAACGGGGCAAGGAAGGCTCTACGATGGGGCAGAACTGGTGCGTCTACTCAAGCAGGCAAGCTACCGCCCGAGGCTTATCATTCTCATGGCATGCAACACGGCTGTTGCATTGCCTACATCCAATACCAATGCATCATATGAGCAAAACGCCAACAGCAACGATAGCAACACGGCCATGCAGGAGCACGTATCTACGGCGTCGTTGGCAGCTCAGTTGGTGCAGCAAAGCGGCATACCGTCTGTGATTGCTATGCAACGCCCCATGGGTATTGACGACGGGCGAACGTTCACCTATCGCCTATGCGTCCGGCTTTTGCAGCATGGCGTTATTGATATAGCCGTCAATGCAGCACGGCAGTTTGTCTTCAAGCCCGATGGGATAGACTGGAGCACGCCAGTGCTCTATATGCGTATGACAGATGGGCGTCTTTTTTCAACCCTTCCACAGATGAGCTATGCGCAGAACATATTATCCAATCCATCTTTTACGCACTGGAAGGGACCAGAGTTCATCAACCGCGATGTGATAACCGTACCCGCTGGTCAGGAATGGACCATCGTGCAACAACATCCCGAAGATGCACCCTGTTCGCAGGATGCGCTGCAAATTATGAAACAACTGCTCATCCAACATATACAGCAAACAATTGATGAAGAGCGCACAACTGCCTCCATACGAGAACACCAACAGTGGTATACACAGGTTCTTGACAAACCGCCACTGCCCAATGTGTTAGCGTTTATTGGTTATCCGCACTCTGGGCTAACGGTTATCATGATGCGTGCTACGATAGATTTGGCTGAAGCGGCTATCAATGTGGTGAGCAAAGTAGGGCTATTGCATCGCCCAATTGGTATTTTTGTCAAGCTACGCGACTACGAGAGTCAACGCATCAGTAGCCGCCGTATGGAACGGTTGATCATTGAAACGGCCACCGATGTAGAGCCCGATTTAGGCAAAACCCTGTCGCGCATATTTGAACAGAATACTACTACTCATGCCACTACAGATACAAAGGAACGTTTTGTGTTTCTGTTAGATGGCTTAGATGATATTACCGAAACGCACCGGCAGATAGCCGCCGAGCAAATTATAGAACTTGCAGAGCGTCTACCACAACACCTTTTTGCTGTTAGTTGCAATTCATATATTTTTCATAGCCGTATGCTGCGCAAGCCGAAGATGCTCATTATCCTGCCCCTCAACGAGCGCCAAGTGCTACGCTACCTGCATCGTCGTAACCCACAAACCTACCGCGAGCTCTACCGACAAATAGTCGAACATCGTTTGCTCAATATGACAACAGACCCGGATATGATGAATGTTATCTACCAACGTATTACGCAAGATGATGTGACGACGATGAGCCGCAACCAGTTGGCGCATGACTATCTGTCGCGGATGCTTCAATCAATGCCGGCCCTCTATGAGCAGGGAGATGTTGCCCGCCGGACACTGATAGCGCTGGCTTGGGAATCGCGCTGGCAACACAAAGATACCCTGCCCATCCAAGATGTGTTTGCAGTGATGGCACAGGTACGCAAGGAGCGCGACTATAGCCTTGAAGACCTCTACCAAAAGCTCCAAGAATCACATCTCATTTTGAACATAGGGCAGCATGAAACACGCTTTTTGCTGCCAATAGTGCAGGCCTATAGTGCAGCATTGGCCCTCGTGGAGCGCCCCGATATTGCTGATCGGCTGGAAGACATCTTTGTGATGTGCAGCTCGCACAATCGTTTGCGGTGGTGGGAAGAGACTATCTACACCTTGGTAGAATTGTTGCCCAACCCGGTCTTGCTCTTTCAAAAGCTTGTGCTGTTTACCCGCTACAACAGTAGCCCGCATATTTTGCTGGCAGCACGTGCGCTGGAGGCATTGCCCAATAAGGTTGAGCATTTGATGGGCAAGTATCTGCGCCAAGAGTTGCTCGATGCATGCATTCTGCAACTGGATGTTGCACGGGAACCTTCAACTGAACGACGCGCCAATATCGTCACCGCGCTTGGCAGAGTTTACCTCACAAACAATGCGGATGACAACACCACCGCTCAATTAGGGGATGTACAGATAAAGAATAAGCTCATACAGTTGCTCACGCAACCGGTCCGTCAAACGCCCAATGGCCCCCGCTACGAATATACTACCGTGCGCATTGCAGCAGCACGTGCATTGCATACCCGCTATGCTATATTGACAGACCATATGGAGCAAACACAAGCACAAGCACAGGCAGAAACGGGCACCACACATGGCGTAGACGAATTGACGGTCATTATCAGTGCCGAGATCGACCCGTTGTTGCGAGCGTGGAAGCACCACGACCGTGAGGAACTAGGCCGAATCTTTCGGTGTGCGGCGAAAGCCCCAGAGCGTGCAATTGCAGCTTTTGCACTCGGTGACTTAGCCTATAATGCCGATGTAAAGCTGTTGTTGGATATGGTTGTGCGCCCCGAACGCATGCAGACAGACGAAACGGAGCCGGCATGTGATGTAACGTTGCTGGATGATTGGTCAGATACGTGTTGGGCGGCGGCAGATTCGCTGACGCTGTTTGATGCAATGCAAGTTACGTTTCAACTGTCTCGCGTTTTCCACGATGGCCACATACTATCGGAAATCAGTGTGCAACCGCTTATCTACCTTGTTGGTCGCGTCCGGTTGCAAGATGTGCATGCCATACGGTGGCTTATTGGCATTCTGAAAGACCACCCCGACTTTGCGGTAAAGGCCAAGGCGCTCCAATCGCTTGCGTGGGTGTGTGATGCGCTAGATAGGCTCGATGAGCCAGTTCCTGAGTTGGAAACGTTGTTGCCAAAGGATGATGAGTTGCAGGAGAACCGCCATCAGGGGCTTGTGGCTGTGCTACGTCGGGTGTTTGAGTATGTTGTTTTTTGGGATAAGCAAAAGCTGGCTGCACTCGTGGGGGTGACTGAGGACGAAATAGATACCACGACTGAGACACAGGAGCAGCAACAGGCTGTCCGTTATGTCTGTCGTAAGGCGATTGAGGCGCTGACATGGATTGGCGACGAAACGACAATTGCGCATATACAACCGCGCATACGCGAGCTGACGCCTGAACTGCGCGAGTATTGGTATACTACGGCTGCGGCGATTACGTCGCGCATAGGTTCGCGCACGAATACATACATAGATACGTACATGCATGCACGCACCGATGCACCTATAGACTTTCACGCTTGAGGCGATAGGAGAAGACTATGCCCGATACATCCGATACTTTCCTAGAACCCACAACACAAGAGAGCCGCCCACCATCATCCATTATTATGACACGCCGCAACATTGTGCTGTTTGTGCTTGTGGTGCTGATGGGTGCTATCATTCTAGCGTACATGTGTTTTGTGGCGTTCTTGTTTGCATCGCCCACGCTACGGGAAAGGGTGATGGGAATGGTGATGGTGTGTGCCATGTAACGACATACAGAAAGGGGCTATTGCTATGCAAAGTACACATATGAATGCTGTAACTGACTTTGCCCTTGATTATGCTGCTCACATCATCGGGGAATCGGTTGTCATGCACGCCGATTGTTTTGAGTGGCTTGGTCGCATCCCTGAAAACAGCATCCATGCCATAGTAACAGACCCACCCTATGGTGTGAAAGAATATACCTTTGACCAAATGGAAAAACGCGCTCATGGCAACGGTGGTGTTTGGAGAATCCCCCCCTCATTCGATGGGTGTAATCGGGTGCCATTGCCACGATTCACAGCTCTGACTCAGAAAGAACGTGCAGCTTTGCAGCGATTCTTTTTGGAGTGGAGCAGGCTGTCCGTTCACGCGCTTCGACCTGGCGGGCATGTATTTATTGCTAGTAATGCGTTTCTTTCTCAGATCGTCTTTTCTGCTTTGGTTGATGGTGGCTTGGAGTTTCGCGGCGAATTGATACGGCTTGTAAGGACATTTCGTGGTGGCGACCGCCCCAAAAATGCTGAAGATGAGTTTTCGGACGTATGCACCCTTCCAAGAAGTTGCTACGAACCATGGGGCATTTTCAGAAAGCCTCTTCCACATGGAATGAAAGTGAGTGATTGTTTACGAATGTATGGCACAGGTGGAATTAGGCGCATCAGTGAAGAACAACCATTTAGTGATGTTATTCGTAGCGAACGTACCCCACAACATGAACATGACATAGCTCATCACCCTAGCCTAAAACCACAATCGTTCTTGCGGCAAATAGTCCGTGCTGCCTTGCCATTAGGTGAAGGGGTAATCGCTGATACGTTCATGGGTTCTGGCTCTACGGTTGCGGCAGCAGAGGCAATGCGCTTACCATGCATAGGTGTTGAACGATTTGCCGACTACTACGAGTCGAGCAAAATAGTCATACCGAAACTCGCACATCTGCCTGTGCCCACAATGCTTGACTTCGACTACGGCGAAGCTTTGTAAATCCAGTTTGCCATCATCTTCGCATGCCCCGATTTGGCAACACTGGCTGTTATAGTGCGTCGGCTAGTAGCTGAACGCCCAGAGAATAACCAATCCTGTTTTGTGAGTTGTGCGCCTAGTACCATCACAAATTTGAAAGGCTTTGATATGGTATCTTGAGGACGATTACTGTCAAAGACAAATAGCAGCGGACATAAATTCTCCAACCATGCTACTAAAATTTGCTGGCATAAGCATTTTTTCAAGTCGCGCTATTTCCCTTGTGTAAAGCTGTTGGTTAATAAACCCTAAAAAATCCAGGAAATCACGCATTGCAGAGCGGATATGCTCTGTCTTGACCCCATAAGGAAGGTTGGCTTCGGCATTAAAACCACTGGCATGTAACGGTTGTGGGATACATGCTTGTTGTTCATGTAGCGTAGTCATATATCGTATTGTAGACGAAATTTCACAGTTCTGCCACACAGAATGCTCCCAAAAGTACAAACTTATCCACAATTTGTGGATATGGTATGCCATAATGTGGATAATTCACTAGATATAGTAGTTGTGTCGTATGGCGATATGGTAGATATGGAGATGTGTACAACAGCTTATACACAAGAACGAGTGTGTTATACATACCCATTTTGGTGCAATCAAGATATAGTAGCGAAGAGGTGAAAAGTCCACAATATATCCACACCATGTGTCCTACCTATACTCGCATTTACACTACTAGAATGGCTAGAAGCATGCCCACCCCACATGGAACCGTTGCGCATTGTGGATAAAAGAGGGGGGGAATGTAAGTCTATAAGGAATGTGTATAGTTACTGTGATAACTATACATGGTTCTTATGGTTCTATGGCAACCATCCATGATTTGTACAGATTTTAACGCAGAGGCGCAGAGGCACAGAGGCGCAAAGACGCAGAGCGATGCACAGATTCGTGGCTGATGGGTGCGCTGTATCATGCACAAGTCCGTTAGGGTTGTCATAGATGTATGCCTATGTGCTACAATACACCTATCATATCAACCATACATGAAAAGGAGTGCGTACATGACCCAAACACAAGAGTGTCTCGTTATTCCACAAACTGAAGCGTATAGTGTTGAACCCAAAACGGGGGAAATCATCCTACCCCCTCGTAGCGACGTGCGCCCAGAAGACTTGCCACCACCCGATGACATCTTCTTCTATGGGTGGCGTTTTGTCGAGCATCGCGTGAATGGGACGACTGCCAGAGCACGTATGCCGTTGACGCTAGAGGATGTGATACATCCACAACTAGGAGATTATGTTTTGCAAAACAGAAGACATGCGATTATCTGTAAAGAATTGTTCAATGGACTAGAAAGGCATGTTGGCGATGAGCCGGGGACAGTTATTCTCCATGATGTCGGTATTGATTGGGGCATACCCGACCTCAAAGTCATCTCCCCAGACCTTGCTATGATACGTGGCGCTCTGAGCGAATGGTACGATGGAGTGTTTTATCTCAAGGATTCGCAAGGCTCGGTTGTATTGGTTATAGAGGTGACTTCGCCCAATACGTGGAAGGCCGATGTAGATGGCGAACGTGACCCCAACAAGATGCAATTATATGCAGTTGCGGGTGTGCTATGGTATATTATCATCCATGAAAAGATGCGCAAGAAAGGATTCCCGCCCCCTATTTTGGTACATAGACTGGGCGAGGAAGGCTATGACCTACAGGATCCAGATGAACAGGGGCGAGTTTGGATAGACCCACTGGAGTTGTGGCTAGGTCCGTATGATGAATGGGTAGCGTGGTATGACAAGCATAACGTTAGGCTAGGTATGTATAAGGAGGAGTTTGAAGCTCATAGGCGCGAAGCCGAAGCTCGTAAACTTGCTGAAGACAAAGTGCGCGACGAAGCCGAAGCTCGTAAACTTGCTGAAGATAAGGTACGACAAGCCGAGGAGCGCATTCGGGAACTGGAGGCGTTGCTGGCGGCTACGCAGAAATCGTAGGACAGGCATTCTGCCTGTTTCTTTGCAATAGCATAAATGCACTGTTGGGAACGCTGAATCGCTGAGGGGCCAAGCCGGATATGTAGGTATATGAACGAGATAGAGGTATAGACTGTGAATGATATACAAGTAGACATTACAGACTTGCATGACAACTTAGACTCTCTGATTAATCAAGCTGAACAGGGGCATAACCGGGTTATTTTGCTCAAAGGTGGTAAGCCAACAGTGGTCATTATTGGTATTGAAGCATTCAATCGTTTGGAGCAGCAACCTATTGTTGTGTATACGGTGGATAAATGTGATGATGTTATGAAGAGCGTTGATGCGCTTCGTCAACGTATTGCGCAGTGGCAAAAGGAGCATGGGGTTGTAGCTGAGGATTCGGTTGAAACGTTATGGGCAATACGCGAGGCGCATGATGAATCTATCGCTCGCACCCACCTATGTTGTACTGCATAGGTACGTTCCCACTCCGATACGTCTGCCAGCGACGAGCACGATTGCAGGGAGACACCTATTCGTGTATTCGTGGTCCCCATTCGTGGACGGCAGTTGTTCGCCCCCCAACGGCTCGCGGCTCGGATTGTCGCTTCCCCTGTGCTCCCCCGTGCTAAAAACCTGCCCGTGACTCAGCGACTCAGCGGTTCAGCGATTCGTTGCCAGCGTCATGCCGCATCATCCTTTGGCGTAAGCTCCTCGGCTATATCAATAGCTTTGAGCAGCGCCGCAGCCTTGTTGCAACTTTCCTGATATTCTACATCGGGCACGCTGTCGAACACCACTCCACCGCCAGCCTGCACATAGGCAATGCCATCCTTCACTACCATTGTGCGCAAACTGATGCACGTATCCAAATCACCATCAAAACCCACATGCCCCACGCAGCCGGCATACACCCCACGCCGAGTACCTTCAAGTTCAGATATAACCTCCATAGCACGTATTTTCGGCGCACCACTCACCGTACCAGCCGGGAAACATGCCCGCAACGCATCCAAAGCGCTCAGGTCAGAGCGCAGTTGCCCAGTGACATGCGATACGAGATGCATCACATGGCTATATTTCTCAACCGTCATAAAAACAGGTACGCGCACCGTGCCGGCTTCACTCACGCGGCCAATATCGTTGCGCCCTAGGTCAACCAGCATCAGGTGCTCGGCACGTTCCTTCTCATCCGCCACCAACTCCTCGGCCAGAGCCGCATCTTCCTCATCGGTAGCCCCACGCGGGCGTGTTCCTGCAATGGGATGTGTTGTTATTTCGCCCTCTTCCACGCGCACAAGCATTTCGGGCGACGCACCCACAATGTTGCCTACATCGGTTTGCAGATAGAACATGTAGGGCGATGGGTTTACTGTGCGCAAGGCCCGGTAAATGGTAAACGCATCGGTATGCGTGGGTCGCCTGAAGCGCTGCGAGGGCACAACTTGAAAAATATCCCCGGCCGCAATATACTCCTTTGCTTTCTCCACATTCGCCTCATACTTTTCGCGGGAAATGTTTGATATGTCTTCTAATGCAGGCGTAGGTTTGGGCGCTTGCTTCGGTGGAATAGTGCCGAGTAAGTCTGTTCCCTGCGGCACAGGTTGTTTCAAACGTTCGACAAGGCTTTCAATGCGTTCCACTGCACGGTTATACTCGGCCTCTAAGTCCTCCATGTCGAGGTGAACATGCGACAACACTTGGATTCTGCGGCGCAGATGGTCGAAAACAATCAAGGTATCTACAAACATCCAAATGCCCTCTGGCATATGATAGTCGGCTGCATCGAGCCGTAGCAGACGGTCTTCAAAGTAGCAGATAGTTTCATAGCTCAGGTAGCCAACAGCTCCACCAACAAACCGGGGCAGGTCTGGAAGACGCACCGGCTGGTAGGCGCTGAGGTAGCTTCCAAGCACTACCAACGGGTCGTTGTAAGGCAAGGTTTGTTTGTAGCCATTCTGATTGGCTTGAGCCATGCCCTTATGCATATGCAACGTCATATAGGGGGCGCTACCAATAAACGAGTAGCGTGCTATGTTCTGGCCACCTTCAATACTCTCTAGCAAAAAGCTATATTGCCCACGGGCTATTTTGAGGTAGACGGAAACAGGGGTTTCCAAGTCGGCCATCATTTCACGGTAGATAGGGCAGAGGTTGCCCTGTCCCTTCAAGTTGCGTATATCGTCTAGGGTTGGGTAATACATTGCTCCTCCTCACTCTGTTTTCATTAAGACGTTCCCTGAGCGTGTCGAAGGGAATATGTCATTCTTTGTCGTTCATTAAGACGTTCCCTGAGCGTGTCGAAGGGAATATGTCATTCTTTAGGTTAGCGGTTCCACAATAAGCCCATGGCTTCTTTCATACGGCGCAGGGTTTCAGCGGATTCGGACCGGGCGCGTTCGCTGCCGGCTTCCAGAATATCCTCGACAATGTTGGGTTGTGCTTCTAGCTCGGCGCGGCGCTCGCGTATGGGGTCAAGAAAGCGGTTGATAGCGGCGGCCAGTTTGCGTTTTACTTCGACATCGCCCACTTTGCCTTGTTGGTAGCGCTCCTTCAAGTCTGCTATTTCCTCTTGGTTGTCGTTGAAGGCGTCGTGGTAGATGAAGACAGGGTTGCCCTCTACCTTGCCGGGTATGTCGGCACGGATGCGGTTCGGGTCTGTATACATACCGCGTACCTTTTGCTCAACCGTTTTGGCATCGTCGCTGAGGAAGATGGCGTTGCCAAGGCTCTTGCTGGCTTTTGCCTGCCCATCAAGCCCCACAAGAGTCGGCACTTCGCCAACAAGGGTTTCCGGTTCAGGCAATATTTCCGCACCATAGAGCGCATTGAAACGCCGCGCCAGTTCGCGTGTCACCTCAAGATGCGAGGCTTGGTCTTTGCCCACAGGGACAAGGTCTGCCCGCACACAGAGAATGTCGGCGGCTTGCAACACGGGGTAGTTGAGTAGCCCCATTGATGGTTGCTCAATCTCAAGGTCGCGCATGACATCTTTGAGCGTTGGCACCCGCTGTAGGCGTGGCACCGTTACCATGTTTGAAAAGAGCAAGGTTATTTCGGCAATTTGAGGCACGAGTGATTGCAGCACATAGCTACTCCGCTCTGGGTCTATGCCCACGCTGAGGTTGTCAAGCACCACTTCGCGGATGTTCCGTTGCGTTTCAGCCAGCGTCTCACGTTCGATGCGTGTTGTGAGCATATGCAGGTCGGCAACGAGAAAGAAGCAATCGTAGCTGTCTTGCAGACGTACACGGTTTTTGAGGGTGCCAACATAGTGCCCCAAATGCATTTTTCCTGTGGGGCGGTCGCCGGTTAAAATACGCGGCTTTGCGGATTGGTTCATACAAAAAAACTCCTTCAATCTTCTGGCTCTTGAGTCGGTTCTTGTGGGTTTGCATCCCACCATTCACGTACTTTCTTTGCACTTAGCAGCAAGTAATCACGGTCGAGCGAAAACACCTCAAGCGTTACGGTGTCGTCGTAGCCGGTTTGCTTAATCATGCGAATGGCTTCGGGCCAGTCAATACGGCCAGCACCGAGAGGCAGGTGGTCATCGTGGCGGCGCTGATTGTCGCTCAGGTGTACATGCACTAGGCGTTTTCCCAACGCCTTGAGCAACCCCGATAGCTTGTCGCCGCCAACATTGGCATGCCCCACATCGAGGTGAAACCCTAGGCGCATATCGCTATTGAGCACGGTGCAAATATCTGTCACCTTAAACTCAGGGTCGGCCGGATGCTCTACCATAATATTCAACCCATATGGTACAGCACGTTCAACGATTTGTGCAAAACATTCGCTATTCCAACGCACAGTGTCTTCGTGGTTGAATAGCTTGACACCACGCGCAATATGCACATTGACCCATTTGGCACCAAGGGTTGCAAACATATCGAATGTTTCGACTACACTGTCTATGGCTGCTTGGCGTAGACGTGGCACGGGGGAGCCAAAAGGAAGATACCAAGCAGTATGCCCCACGACGTGTAATCCCATGTTGTTGAGAATAGAGCGCATGGTGGCAGTGTCAATGTGTTCGAGGGCAGCACCGGGACCTTCCACGGTCAGGTCCAGAAATGCAAACCCATTGTCGGCAGCCCAGTGTGCTTCATCGCATGCGTTCAAACGGGGGTCGTTCATCACTCCAAGTCGCATGATTGCGAAAGTCCTTTCACTTTCTTTAGATACGAGTGATACAGAATAAAGATGGCTCATTATACCATTATCTGGGCGTTGGCGCATTTGGCAAAGCCACGGTTGAGCAAACTGTCATAGGCAGCATGCACAGCAGGCTCAGGGAGAAGGGTATATGGTAATACATCGCCTGTATGTAAGGAGCGAGTTGCCATAGCCTACGTTATCCTTGTTATCCTTGTTATCCTTGCCACAAGCCTAAAATACGAACACCTGTGCATTGAATTGTACAATAGCAGCGGGGTATTGTCAACCAACTGCCACCCAACACCCTATTGTCACCGCGCAGTAATCTACACATATGCATACTCCTCCTACCACTGCGTTCGTTTTCATACAAACTATGGCAATGCCCTAGCACAACACCTACATTGCCATATCACATACAGGAGCATAGGGTACAAAAGCCTGTTCAGTCTTTGCGCCTTGGTGTCTTTTTTAAGTAAGATCTCGCGCAAAGACGCAAAGAACGCAAAGCTATAAAAAAGGAACATGCAATTCTTTGCTGGTACGCTGCAATGCTGCGAGCTGTCTTGGCGCGAAGACAATGGGTACTCACATATGAAGTGAAAGGAACACAAAATATGCATACGTTCTGGTGGCAACTGCCTGGCCCAAACTGGTTTCTGTCGAGTGTTGTGCAGGATATACAAAATGGAAAGAATGTCATGCTCTGCCTGCCAGAGCATCTGCCCGAAGGCATAGCCCATACCGTGCGCGTCAAGGATGCACTCAACAATGGACGGGTAGGCTTTTGGCATACCTTCCATGCAGATAGGTATACCGATGTGGAACCGGCACACTTTCTGCGCGACCGCTTGGCACCACGGCTTGAATTGAGCAATAATATGGCTACGAATGCCAAAAAGCTGGCTGAAGATGATATGGTTGCCGGCAAAGTCGTGTGGATGCAGGGGCTAAACCACGAAGTCTGGCCCTAGTGGAAAGCCTTTATTACAGCCTATGCTGCCGCATGTCAAGCCGTACCATTGGCAAGCCGCACCGTCATGTGCTTTCCTCTCGTTGGCAAGCTTGCCCTCGACCCGCCCAATCCAGGCCCATGCCTCGCCCATCGGCATTGGCGCAGCGTCGTAGACTATCTCGACATGGTCCTCTTCACATCCTATCTATTGCCAAAGACCCTCCCCCTAAATCGTTTACAGCGCCACCTTGTCGTAGCAATGATTGCAGAACTAGCCCTGTGGGATTCAACCGTCTGTGAACGATTGGTAGAAGCATTTCAACAATACCTTGACTCAAGCTTTGCACACGGGTTGACACACATTATGGACCCCTTGCCTATCCTGCAATCTGTTGCCCATGAGCGTGATTGGAAAGAGCATATACCTGCAAGTGATGGGTGGTACCTCGGAATGGTAGATACCGTTGAAGATAATACGCTTATGCATTCAGCTATGATAGCCCTAGATGATACGAGTAGGCTATTATCCTACCGTATTTGGCGTGCGCAGACACGGGTGTTGTTGCCGTTTCTCGAAGAATGCCGCCAAGAGTTGCTTGCCGACCCTGTGTTTGCTAGCCACCTCATAGGCAAGATAGACCAAGATGATGTGCATAGCTTAGACATTGATACTATTGCATGGCAAATACGTATCAATGGCACATATATCAGTGAGGAAACCCGCCAGCGCATCATGTTGATGCAAGCGATATATGAGCACCTTGCCCATCGCACATCGCCAAGTGTTGAGCAATTGGTAGCCCTTTCTGCTTTTGTATCACACTCGTAGCAGCAGACTTGTGAATGATACAGAGCAACGGCTTTCTTTCGACTTTTTCACGAACCTTTGCATCTCTCTGCGTCTCTGCGCCTCTGCGTTAAAATCTTTCCAAATCATATAGGGTTGCTCTACGTATTTGCCAAAAACTTCTAGTATGCCATAGAATAGATATGAGGATAAGAAGGTGGCATATTGCACACTTGAAGTATAGGGTATGCAATAGACTCGCACAATAACAAAATAAATACCAAAGAAAAAACGCCTTTACGAAACCTTTCACGTGTTCCCACGAAGCAAACAGGGTATCGCAGCATCTCATCCATTGCGTCATTTGTCATTGAGGGGCAACTCAATGATAGTATTCGGGGGCAAAGAATGAGTAACCATATAGCTCGTTTGAAAGATCATATTATCCTATGCGGTGGCGGACGTACAGGAAAGCATATTGCAATAGAATTTCATAAAACACATGTACCATTTGTTATCATCGAACAAAATGAAGAGGTGATAGAAGCGCTGCAACATGACATTGGCGATTTTCCTTACCTCATGAAAGATGCCACCGACGACGACACGCTCATAGAAGCTGTCATAGAGCAAGCAAAAGGGTTGATAGCGGGACTCGGTGATGACAAAGATAACGTGTTCATTGTGCTCAGTGCTCGTGCGCTCAATGCAGATCTGCGCATTGTAGCGCGTGCCAATGAAGAAGAAAATCAAGAAAAGCTACGCAAGGCCGGTGCAAACGAACTAGTTTCCCCCAACGCCATCGGGGGGTTGCGTATTGCATCGCTTATGATACGCCCCAGAGTCGTAGCTTTTATAGATGAAATGATACGTGTGACCGACCAAACTCTTCGCTTTGATGAAGTTGAGGTTGCCGACGTGCAAGGTCTTGCAGGCAAAACGCTGGCCCAATCGCATATTGGACGCCGCACTGGTCTTCTTGTTGTAGCTATACGCGGGCACGATGGAGCATTGCAGTTCAACCCCGGCGGGCGAACGGTACTCAACCGGGGTGATGTGCTCATTGTGCTTGGCACAAGTGAGCAGGTAGCCAAACTACACGACATCACGGGCAACGAACGCAATACAACGCTAGAAGAAATTCTTGATATTATAGAAGGTAAATAATGCACGGCAGGAGTAGAAACAATGTCGCTTTTTATTGATGTTATATATGAACATGGCGTGCTCCGACCACTGGCGCACTATGATGAGTTGCAGGAGCACCAACACTATCGTTTGATGGTGGTAGAGAAGATTTCAACAGCACACCTTTTGGCAGATCCACAACCAGGTACACGCTTGGTAGATGCGCTTGTACATCGCACAACTGTTTTGGAGAATAGGCAATATATCATGGACCTGCTCGGTCTTTTTGAAGATGCAAATGTTGACGTGAGTTTCAAAGATATTGAGGACACACTAGATAAATTTCGCCAGCAGCAAGAATTGGAATGGAATGGTATACCAAGGTCATGAAAGAAAGCAGGTGCAGGACGAATGCATTATCTTACCGACACACATCCCCTTTTCTGGTCACTGTTCTCCCCACATCGGCTGAGTCCACAGGTTCTAGCTATTTTTGAGCATACTGGTCAAGGTGGGCATACCATCTATGTGCCAACTATTGTTGTGACGGAGCTGATGCTTGTTGCAGAGCGGCGTTGTACACCTACGCGGCATGCAGAAGTGATAGAAACGTTGCACGCTTTGAGGAATGCCGGTAATTATCTCTTTCTGCCACTACTGCCAGAGACGGCTATTGCGAGTTGTGCATTTACGGATATTCCCGATATATTCGACCGTCTCATTATTGCTGAGGCTCGTCGTTTGCGGGCTTCACTCATTACCTATGATGCCACTATAACCGACTCGGGGTTAGTGGATGTGATTTGGGATTGAGAGGTTTCATTTGAAAGGGATACCTATGACAACAACATCAGATGCAGCGCAACGCATTGCTGCATTGCGTACACAGTTGCATGAACACAACTACCGCTATTATGTGTTAGATAATCCTATCATCAGTGATAGCGAGTATGATACGCTCATGCGCGAATTGCGTGAGCTTGAAACCGCCCACCCCGATTTGCTCACCCCCGACTCGCCTACACAGCGCGTTGGCGCACCTCCGGCAAGCCATTTTAACAAAGTGCAACACCCGCATATGATGCTTTCGCTTGGCAATGCGTTTGATGAAGCTGACCTGCATGCTTGGCATGAACGGGTGCGTAAACTACTTGGCTCCGATGCACCATTGCATTTTGTCGTGGAACCAAAGATAGATGGGCTGGCTGTTGCCCTCACCTATGAGCATGGGCATTTGATACGTGGTGCCACACGAGGTGATGGTGAGGTAGGGGAAGATATAACGGCTAACTTGCGCACTGTGCGCAGCATACCATTGCAGTTGCGCACTGAAGAGCGTGTGCCATCGCTCATTGAGGTGCGCGGCGAAGTTTATATGCGCATAGCCGAGTTTGAAGCGCTCAATCAAAGCCTCAGCGCAAAAGGCGAACGTATTGCTGCCAACCCACGCAATGCTGCGGCCGGTTCGCTGCGCCAGAAAGACCCTGCTATTACTGCCGAACGCCCATTGCGCTTCTTTGCCTATGCCGTTGGCGTTATCCAAGGCGTTGATATCCCTACCCAATGGGAAACTCTTGCCTACCTGAAAACACTCGGCTTCGCGGTGAATGAGGATGCACGCCACTTTGACTGTTTCGACGATGTGCTAGGCTATTGCCATACATGGATGGCGCAACGTGATACCTTGCCCTTTGAGGCCGATGGCGTTGTTGTCAAGATAGATGACCTGAAGCAACAGGCAGAGCTAGGCGTCGTGGGGCGCGACCCACGCTGGGCCATTGCCTACAAATTTCCCGCCCGCGAAGCCATCAGCAAGGTAGTGCATATAGCTGTCAACGTAGGGCGGACGGGTGTCATGACACCAAATGCTGAACTGGAGCCAGTGGAACTAGGCGGCGTCACTGTACGCAATGCGAGCCTGCACAACGCCGATTATATTCAACAACGCGATATTAGAATTGGTGATTATGTCACTGTCAAACGGGCTGGTGATGTTATCCCCTATGTTATCGGGCCAGTGGTAGACCGACGCACAGGTGAAGAACAGCCCTATAGCTTCCCGACACATTGCCCAGCCTGTGGCACCCCGCTAGAGCGCGAAGAGGAGGCTGCCGCTTGGCGGTGTCCCAACTTTGGCACATGCCCGGCCCAGTTGACGGGGCGCGTCGAACACTTTGTCAGCCGCAATGCACTTGATATTGTGGGCATTGGAGAAAAGCAAGCGGAGCTATTTGTCAGCACCGGGTTGATACACGATGTGGCCGACCTGTATGCCCTGCGCAAGGAAGATTTTGCCGGCATGGAAGGGTTCAAGGTGAAGCGCATTGCCAATACCTTGCAAGCCATTGAGCAATCGAAGCAACGCCCACTCGACCGCCTCCTTGTTGGGCTTGGCATCCGCTACATTGGCACAGTGTCTGCCCAGACGTTGGCGAACCATTTTGGCAGCCTCGATAGGATTATGGCTGCATCGCAAGAAGAGCTTGAGGCAATAGACGGCATAGGCAAAGTGTTAGCCAAAAGCATTGTGGATTTTTTTGCACAGGCAGCAAACCGTACACTTGTTGAGAAGTTGCGGGCGGCTGGCTTGACGATGACAGCAGACGTGGTGTATGCGTCGCAAGGTACCCAATTGGCCGGCAGCGTGTTTGTGCTGACGGGCACCTTTCCCACACTCACCCGCGAGCAGGCCACTGAACACATCCAAGCACTGGGAGGCAAAGTAGCATCCAACGTGACCAAAAAGACCACCTACGTTGTTGCAGGCGATAGCCCCGGTAGTAAGCTTGCCAAGGCACACACGCTTGACATCCCGGTGCTTGATGAGGTAGGGTTGCTTGCTCTGCTAGACGAGGTGCGCAACACAGACCCGGCTATGGCCCAGGATGCGAACACAGACGGCACTACTACGTCTGGCACTGGAAGTGGCGAGGTAGCGCAACAGGATGCATCGGGAGATACTGACGCTGTGCAACAGGCTACTCTGTCGTTATTGCAGTAAAAAATCTGTCAAGCCATTCACGCGCCTCGGCAACATGTTGCGACCGCTGCACATGCAAGCGCAGGGCTGCACTCCCCGGTAGCCCAAGGAAGAGGTGCCCAATAAGCTGTTTGAGTTTGTTCAGCGCTATCCGTTCGGGCTGTTCTTCTAGCGACATAGTGAGAAAGCGGAGCAGCAGGGCATGCTTATCGGCAGGCGTAGGTTCAAAGGGCTGTTCGCCCCGGCGTAGCTGTGCAATTTGGAGAAATATCCACGGGTTGGAAAGCGCACCCCGGCCTATCATCACCCCATCCGCCCCGCTGCTATGGAGCCGTTGCAATGCATTAGTTGCATCACGCACATCGCCGCTACCAATAACTGGTATACGCACACGTTGTTTGACAGCAGCAACGCGGCTCCAATCTGCCTCTCCAAAGTAGCGTTGTTCACGGGTACGCGGGTGTAGAATCAATGCATCTATGCCGGCATCTTCTGCTATGCGTGCAGTCTCCTCATAGTTGAGGCTGTTATCATCCCATCCGGCGCGGTACTTGAGTGTGATGGGGATGCTCACTGCGCTACATATTGCCTCAAGTATCCGTGCCATTTTGGGCAAGTCGCGCAGGAGTGAAGCACCATGCCCGCCACTGGTGACTTTGGGCGAGGGACAGCCACAGTTGATGTCGAGGATGTCGGCTCCGAGGGCTTGCACAGTTTGTGCTGCGCGTACCATGGGGTCGGGGGAATTGCCGCTGATTTGCAATGCGATTGGGCGCTCTTCAGGGGTGTAGTCGAGCAGTCTGTGACGCTTCATAGCTTTGGGAATGACGCTGGCTGCATTGGTCATTTCGCTTGTCACAAGCCCACAGTGGCCAATGCTCAATATGAGGCGACGAAAGATGCTATCTGCCACTCCGGCCATGGGTGCCAAGACAATATTCGGCGCGATAGTGATGGTGCCCACGGTAAACGATGTGGGCAGATTGTCAATGATTGTTTGGTCTATTTGGTCTACGTGCTCTACGTGCTCTACGTGCTCTAGGGTCATAGTTCTTGTTTCGTATCTGTTCCCTGTGTGTAGCAAGGGGAACAGAGCCATACTTTTGTATTCTCTCAGCTTGCATGAAGCTATGATGTACCTTGGTGTACGCTGATTGTACCACATTTCGGGTTAGCATCAGCACAAGGTATGGTATGGTATTATACATTATACGAGGCATGTATGACGATTGATGAATGTTGTATGTGCTAGAAATAGGGTTGGCTCATGCTCATAAAACGTCAACAAGAAAATCTACCCAACATTTTGTACTTCCTTTGTGTTCTTTGTGGTGAATTTGCTACCATTGTCCTAGAAAGAACCAACCCTAAGATTGGGGGATGGGGAATGGGGATATTAGTAGAAACACCAACGGGTGTGTTATAATAGGGTTTCCATTTTGTACATATAGTAAGTCTTTTCTTTAGAGAAATAGATCATGACCGACCCCTATAGTCACATACCAATTGATGCCACAGGAGTTCGCCGCAGCAAAAAGCTTACCTCTATGCGCGGTGAGTTCATACATCTTGATGCAAAGATTGATAGACCGGGTGGATTGAAGCGTTGGCAAAGGCGTTTGGATGATCCAAACGCCATTATTGTGCTGGACCTATTCTGTGGTGCCGGTGGTATGGGATGGGGTTTTCAAGAGGCTGGTGGCTTTGTAGCCGCTGGTGTAGACCAAGACCACTGGGCTGTGATGTCGCACAGCTACAATTTTCGCTCCAAAGGGATTGTCGAGGACATTTGCAATATCCCCGACCCCAAGGCTTTTTTGCAAGAGCTTGGTATTCCACGGGTAGACATTATCATTGGCGGCCCCCCATGCCAAGGGTTTGCGCTTATCGGACGCCCTAAGCTCCGTAGTCTCGGTGCAGAACGCGAAGCCTACTATCACACCATTATCAACAACCTCTACCGTGAATTTGTGCGTTTTGTGCTAGAGCTTCAACCATTGGTGTTTGTGATGGAGAATGTACCCGCAATGGCCAACTATAAGGACGAAGAGGGAGACATTCTCAACCGCATTGAAAAAGCTTTTACCGGGTATACTGTCAAACCCAAAAGCTTAAATGCTCTCGATGCTAGGGTACCCCAAGACCGTCAGCGGCTTTTCATTCAAGGCAATCGCATAGGAATGCCTCTCGTCTGGCCCACAAGGAAATCGCGTCAGCGTATCACTGTTGCACAGGCTATTGACGATTTGCCAGAGCGTAGCCCAGGTATGTTGTCTGACGAGGTTCTTCCTTTCCATGCAAATGGCAACCAAACCAACTATCAAAGAAGTATGCGTAAGCGCATGCCCACAGACCAACAAGATGTTGTATGGGACCACATCACACGCCAAATCCGTGATGATGACAAAGTGATTTTTGCTCTGATGCGCCAAGGTGACAAATATCGTGACCTGCCAGACGAATGGAAACGCTATGGGCAAGACAATAAAAAGTTTTCCGATAAGTATTCACGGTTGTATGAAGATAAACCATCATGGACAGTCACCGCCCATATTGCAAAAGACGGCTATCGCTATATCCACCCAACGCAAAATCGCACATTGTCGGTGCGTGAATTTGCCCGTTTACAAAGTTTTCCAGACCGGTTTCGCTTCGCAGGTCCGCGCTCTGCACGCCTGCGTCAGATTGGCAATGCAGTGCCACCACTGTTGGCTAGGGCTATAGCTCGCGGTATTATGAAGCAGATTAAATCATACCGAGAAACACATGCTGTAAGCAATGATGCACTAGCCGAAGAGAACAATACCAATAGGTAAGTATATTCCCAAATAGACGACAGTTGTTTGCACTTATTATCAGTATGACAGAACAGAAAGGGAATTACCGGTATGTCCGAGTGGTTGACACAGTCTGATCGTGATGAAGCAATCTATGTATTGCAAAAACTTCTCACACCAAAGCAAATGCGTGAGGTAATTGATCATGAGATCGAAAAACTGGTTATGACTACTGAGAGCAACAAAGGGTTATATAAGTCACGTATGGACGATGCCGACCTTGCAGGCTTTATGGTTGATTTAGCGGGGGTAGAGCTACTCCAGAATCGTGCTTTACGTCTGCTTCTCGTAAAAAGCCTAGAATCTGACCAGATAAAAGCAATGGTTTCTTGGAACACAGATAGCATTCCCCGTGGAAAAAGTCAGCGAGCAGAACAGATTGCACGACGCAAGTGGACACCGGGCAAGCACTGGGCACGTCATTTTGCCAGCACCCTAGGTTTCCCAAAGATATTCGCAGGTATTGTGGGCGATCCGGTCGGACCATCAAAGGAAATAGTTGAACCACATATCCCTCTTCCTGAACTACACGACTTTCAGCAAGAACTGCTAAAAGGTGTACAGAAAATACTCCGTGCATCAGAAGGAAAAAACCGCGCTATTCTTAGCTTGCCTACCGGCGCTGGCAAAACGCGCACAATTGTTGAGGCACTCTTGACTTGGTGGGGTCAAGATGAGCAAATAAAACCATGTTTGCTATGGATTGCACAAAGTGATGAATTGTGCGAGCAAGCAGTGGAAGCTTTTCGTCAGGTCTGGATTGACCGAGGTGGACGTGGGAGTCGTCAGACTTTGCATTTGTTCCGTTGTTGGGGAAACTATGATGCCTTGCCAGAAGCCTATGGAAGCGGTGTGGTTGTCGCAAGCATCCAGAAGCTCTATGAAATGAGCCAAAACCAAGAAGGGCAAGAGGAACTAGCGCAATTAGCAGAAGACACCGCTGTCATAGTTATAGATGAAGCTCATCATGCAACGACATCTTCCTACACAGCAGTGTTGAGAACCTTTGGTATAAACTTTCGTGTACGTAGCTCACAAATTCCTCTTATTGGGTTGACTGCAACACCATATCGTGGTATTGATGTTGAGGAAAATCGCCGTTTAGCAAACCGTTTTCATGGAAAGTTGTTGGTTCCAAAAATCTTAGGCGATGATCCTCTCAATGTCTTACGACAACGTGGTGTCTTGTCAAAAGTAGTACATGAAGTTTATGACACCAGACAAACGTTTTCGTTAAACGAAAATGAAAAGCGACATTTTGAGCAGTTCAAGCAACTCCCTGATAGCTTTCTGCGTAAGGTAGGTGACAATTCACAACGGAACGATCTGTTACTCCAGACACTCCTTGATCTACCCTCTGAGTGGCCAGTTCTCTTCTTTGGTTGTTCAGTGCAACATGCTAGTGCAATGGCAGTATTGCTTCGTCGCAAAGGTCGCAGTGCTGCTGTTGTTTTAGGAACTACACGCCGCGCTACACGCCGCCATTTGATAGAGGAATTTCGTGCAGGACGTTTGCAGGTACTCTGCAACTATGGAGTGCTGACTACTGGTTTCGATGCACCAAAGATACGTGCAGTTGTTATTGCTCGCCCGACCACCAGTGTGGTGCTCTATGAGCAGATGATCGGGCGAGGTATGCGCGGACCACTCAATGGTGGCACAGAAGAGTGTATGGTAATAGACTTACACGACAACATAGCCCGTTTTCAAGAGCCGATGGCCTATCAACGAATGCGAGAAGTGTGGAAGTAATCATCATATCCTTTTAACTCAACGAAAATATCCTGTGCCACTCACACCCACTAGATCACAGATCAACGCTCGGTCGAGAAAACGGTTGCCCATTTCACACGATATTTCTGATGCCAACGCACAAGCATGACAAGCTGCGCCATTGAGTTTGCCCGTTTGCATAGGGTCATGTTCGGCACATAATGGATCGGATGAGCACCATTGCGCATTCTCCAGAAATGCATGCATCGTTGCTTCAAAACGTTTTGTGCGTCCCTGCTGCACCAATCCACCAAGGCTACCATCGGAGTCGGAACTGGCAGTATAAATGAGCAATCCACATATATCATGTCCGGCATAGATGCGCTCACGCAATGCAGAAGAAGAATACCCACAGTCGAGAGAAAGTTGTCGAATGAAGAGGTGGGCTAGGGTATGCACAAGCACCATCCGTGGCATGAGTGGCGGCGCGGGTGGCAAACCACGCTGTTGTCGCCAATTCGTGTAGGCTTGATTGAGCGGTTGTACTCGTTCCTGTACAGCTTGGCGTGCTTCCCATGGTTTCACGTGGTCTTCGTTTAGCTCAATAAAAATACCCTCGCCGCGATGCTCTACCGCCGGTAGCCAGTCTGGTGGGTTGAGTGCAATTGGCACCAAAGGTTGATTGCTGTCTTGGTCATCGGGTGGGTCTATGCGTGTAAACCCACGTAATGCCCGCACCTCACGCAGGCGAAACCCTAACACAACTTGCGTAAGCGTATGCGTAAAACAATGTGGAACAGGCTCAGGCTGTATCTGAAAATCCGCCCCCGTGCTGCTAGGGCTAGGGTTGCGAAAAGCACGAAATTCATCTTCACGGATGCTCGTGGTTGTGGTGGTGCCAGCTTTGCGTTCATTGATAGCACGCAGAACATCATCAATATGAAAGGTACTAAAATCCGGCAATGATGGTATGATAGCCCGCAACGCTTGGTCTGGAAGATGTTGTAATGTACTCCAGTGGCTATTCAGGGCTATGTGAATTGGGTTACTCCAAGGGGGTATGGAAAGCACACTGAGCAGGCTAGAGAAGTATACATTTGATGCGCCCCGTAACACACTGCGCGGTTTCTTATTACATGATTCATCAGGTGCATCAATGAGCCATGGACGCTTGCCCCGACATGTAAAATCCAGGTTTCCAAGCGCACCTGCAAGCGATTGGCTGCGATTGCAGGTATCACAACGCACAATGAGGTCCGATAATGCTGCGGTACGCCCTTTGCTAACCAAACGCAATACAGGGTTGCCTTTGCAGGCTTTCCCACGATGTACCCACCAATCCCAAGGAAACTCATCGGCATGTCCATGTTCGCAAATGACAATGATACGTGCCGGATAGGTGTCAACTCCACAAACTGGACAGTGCTTTTTTCTTGTTATTAATCCACATTTTGAGCAAATAAGCGTTTTAGGAAAACGCACACAAGGAATATCGCCATCGTATTTATTGGTGGTAGACGGAGCACGAAAATGGTCTACTCCAAGTGCTTCTTGTAGTCGGGGTTCATAGATGTTGTCGCCCGTGGGTGGGGGCCAGCTATCAATGCCCGCTATCATCACCGAATCTTCAGGCAAATCAACCACAGCGCCCGGACCAAAGGTGGTGATAATCTGGCTTGGGCGGATACGCGCACCTTTTGGCGTGTATTGCTGTGTTGTGGTGCCAGTAGTTGTATTTTGTGTATGGTTTGTCATCTTGCATCTCTTTCTTTAGGATTTGTATTACCAGCGAATAACCAATTGCGATTCTCCCTCAACCTCACGTAGTGAGTTGAGTGTTGGGCGTGACCCACCGCTACGTCGCTCTTCGGCCGGATGCATCAATATTGGTATGGTTTCATTTGGTTTGTAGGGGTTGCCTTGATAGCGCAGGTCTGTGCTATTGCGTGTTATCATGTTTTGCCACCAATCAAGCAACGCTGTCAATTGTTTATCTACCTCAGTAACGACATTTGCATCAACGTTATTCACGCGCTCATGGATATAATCCAAGATACGTTGTGCTGCTGGATGGTTACGGTCGAATGCATGTGCTTGGTCATTGTCAGCCCACTGCTCACGCAGCAACCGTGCCAGTGCAATAAGCACGGCATGGAGTCCACGGTCACGGGCACGTGGCGCAAACGGTGTAACACTTGTTGCCTCAACATGGCGGTATATGGTCTCGTGATAGGGGCGAAAGCGCTCATAGTGCGAAATATCACGTGGGCGTGACCAGTTGTAGACGGTGATGACCAGTCCAGGGGCTTGTTGTGTGCGCCCCACACGACTGGTTGCCTGAATATATTCGGCGCTCGTTTTGGGTTGCCCATTAACAACCATTAAGCCTAGCCTGGGCACGTCAACCCCTACCGAAATCATATTAGTAGCAAGTAATACATCTAATGCGCCGTCCGTTCCAGCGGGTTGTTCCAATAATCCCAAGATTTTGGGAATATCACGCGATGGAATACGACTGGTCAGTTCGCAGTTTTCCGTTGTTATTGGCCGTGGGGATAGCCCACGTTGGTTGGCGAGATACGCAATACGTTGCACGATGTCATCTTCGACTAAGCGCAATGCACCGCCAAGCTCGCGCAAACTGTTAAAATAGCCTACTAAGGTAGTGTAGGCATCGGCACTACCACCATATGCTGTCAGGTATTCAGCAGCAACCTGTAACAAAATAGCATATACCCGTACTAACGCGGTTTTGACGCTGCGTCCTTGTGCCTGAATGCCAACATAGCAACGCCCCGGTTGTTGTGTTAAAGGTTGTGCTGTAGCAAAGAACGAGTCGCTGGCTTCCAATCCCGATGCTGGGAACAGACGTACATCACGGGCAAACAGGTTGCGTACTTGGTCTTCAGCACGACGGATAGTAGCAGTGGATGCAATAACCTTTGGGCGCACCTGTGTATTTTCTGCACTAGAACGCGAGCAGAGCATATCAATAGCTGTTTCATACAAACCCGCCAATGTACCTAGAGGTCCGGCAATGAGGTGCAACTCGTCTTGGATAATCAGATCAGGTGGCAGAAATGGTTGACAGGATTGTACGTTGACAGCGGGCAATTGCCCTTTTGCATTGTGTTTCATAGAATGTTTATCTGTATTGACGAGATAGCCATGTCGTGGGCAATAGCGGTCTACCTTGCCAAAGAGTGCCATGGTCTGTGGTTTCCAAGGTAAACGGGCAAACTTGTCGGCTGTTGCAATTAACAATGTTGGACACTGGCGATAGATGTCGTCATCTATGAGCAATGCAGGAATACCACCAAGACCGGGTTTTTTCTTCGTACCATGAAAGGTGCAGTTTTTATTAGGGCAGAGGAGTAGCATACGTTCTTGGTCCTTGTCTATATGATACTGCTTGGGTTGCAATGACTCACCACACCAAGGGCAAAATGATAATTGCATTGGGTTGCCTTCACGTACCTCATGACCAGCATGGAGTTTGTCTAGGGCTTCTTCAGCTTCTTTCAGATTGTTGGGAGTTGCACCTGCTCCAACCCACAGCCCAATTTGAAAAGGATGGCTGCCCCATTGCTTGGGTTGCTGGCGACGTAGATACTCGCAAGCACAGATGAGTGTAGCCGCACGTTGAAACTGTTGCGTTGTGAGGAGACGCAGAGTGTAGCGCATAATGACTGTTACGCCACCATCACCACGCATACCGTCACTATCACTATCACCACGTAGGCGGCGTAGTGCAGCAGTAAAGGCAATTAACCCCAAGTAGGCTTCTGTTTTGCCACCACCAGTGGGAAACCAGAGCAAGTCAACAAGTTTACGCTCATTGCTACATGGTTTTGCAATACCAACAAGGTTGAGCAGAATAAATGCTATCTGGAATGGTCGCCATGCTCCCTGGAGCTTAGGAGTTTTGGTAACACGTTTGCCGGTGCGCCGATATTCTTGGGCCCATAGCCCATAGGAACGTTGTAGCAACATTGCACGGTTGGCAAACCGAAAAGCTTCAAAGACGTGCGTATCATGTTTTAGGATGGCTATGCCATGTTGCATTCTTTGCAGCGCTTCATCACAGCGATCCAAATGGGTTGTTGCAGTATCCTGAAGTTCTGACGTAGGGAGATTGGGAATTTCACTGCGTTTTTGGTTAATCCAAGCAGCATAGTCATCTAGTAGTGGTGTCAAGATGGTTTCTATGGTTTGTGGGTCTTTGGCATCGGCAAATGTTTGCATTTCCAATCCGCTCATGGTGTTGGGTGTCGTGGCTGGCAATTCATAGTCGGGAATGAGCGCAGTTGTCAGCATTCCTGTGTAACTATATTGTGTATCTTCCCAATCTACTGCACATCCATGCCCAACAGCAAACTCATGGCTGTCACGATAGAGCAGGTTGTGCGATTCAAGGTCTGGGTCATAAGGTAATGCTCCCCCAGGTGGACGATGGATGAATGGATGCACCCCGTCCAAACCACGCACAGTGATATTGGGTTGAAAGAGACACTGGGTATCATCTGCTGGTTTACCTGGTGATATACTGTTACGGTTGACAAGAAAGACTGACACGCTAAAAGCACCATTATGTGAGCGAACAATCCATTCAAGGCTACCGTCATTGGGCAAACTATGTTTATCGTGGCCGGGCTTTAGCGATATAGTCACGGTTTCATTGATGGGTTGCCGCAACCAGCGTTTCACCAATTTGCCTTCACTATTGGTTTCTTCCTGTTCCGTATAGATACCATAGGTCACATGCACATGTAGTTGTGCTGTATTTGTCTCGACGGCAAATGACAGTCCGAGCGAAGCCGGATTCATAGTTTGCGATGCTGCTGTTATCTGAGTACTGCTGTCATCGTCTTCATCAAATCCTCCTACTCCCAAGCTGTCGTCTTCCTCTTTAGCTATTTCTACACCAGATGGGTAGAGAATGCCGGTGAGGTATTGTACCGTTGGTCGGTCTGTAAGTACCTCGTTGGGTTCGTGCGGGCCTATTAAGTCGGTGTGTACTTCTTTGACTATGCGCGAGCGAATATCTCTGGCAGTTGTCATTCCTTGTTCCTGTTCTACCTATGTCTACAATTATGGTTGTTAAAAATTGTTACTTGTCGGTTGCCTTATCGGGAAATGCTACTACAAACACGGTTCCGGTTCCGTTGCGGTTTGGTGGCAGCAGAGTAATAGTTGCGTGCATTGCTTGCAGCAATTCACGTGTAATATGTAGCCCTAGACCACGCCCACCATTGCGCAGAGTGACAAATGGCTCAAAAACTGTTTCTTGCAGATGATCGGGAATACCCGGACCAGTATCAGCAATCTGTATGGTACGTGCTTCTCCATCTAATGCGAGTGTCATTTGGCGTGGTTGTGAGCATCCCTCTAGCCACACACAGGCGTTATGTACTACATTGTCGAATACTTGCACGAGTGAGGCTTGGCGAGCCGCCACGGTAAAGTCATCGCCTTCTACTTCAGTGGTAATGTCATATTCATCTATCAAGTGCTCATTGAGCTTTAGCGCTAGGTGAGCAGCATCACGTATACTGACAGTACCAGTGCGTTGCAATCTCCAACCGGCTTCATAGGGAGCCAATACGCGGAACTCGTTGCGTAAGGTACCAAGGCAAGCATCCAAGGTGCGGATAGCTTGTGTTGCTTCACGGCTGATCCCTCCCATTCCACGCAATGTACTGAGCGCTTCCAGTGCCGCATGCACCTGTCGCCCAAATTCGTGTGCTACACGTTCAGCCGCCATACCAGTTGCTGAAAGATGGAGCAATACTTGTTCTCGTTGATCAGAATCGGCTTCGCTCTGTTGTTGGTAGACCATTGCTTGTTGAATATGCTCACGCAATGCATGTATAGCTCGACGTTGTGTTAGATACGTTAAAGGTTCATCAGGTTCAAGAAACATGTCTGGTTGTGCAGGTGCAGGTTCTGCAACGTCATAAACGTCATCGCTGTTTGTATCGTCGGTGTCTTTTTCTGGTTTTATGCCCACTACCACATCATCGCGGGCAGTTTCAGCAACGGCTTCAGCAAGATTTTTGGCTTGCTTGATAGCACTTTTTGGCGCACGCGGACGTGGGTCGGTTTTATTTGGGCGGTCCGTGTACCACTCTGTGGTAAAGATAGTCATAGCTGCACGCACCAATGCCCGCATATCACGAAAGGCAATATTGTCTATCAAGCCTTCGCGGTTGGTTTTGTCCCGTAGTTTGGGGGTTTTCTCTTGTTCAACTTCAACAAAACCTATAATCTGCTGATTGCCAATTCGTTTTGAGGGATCATTGATGCGTTCGCGGTCTAGGTCAAGCCAATCGTTGCCGGGTTCACCATAGGGCAAAACGCGCAACCCGTCACGAAAGAGCGATACTCCAGACATTGCATCTAGGTCAGCACGAGCTACATTGCTCTGGTTCAGGTACTCTTGGGCACGATCCCAAACATAAAATGTTATATGAAACGGACCGCACCCATTCAAACCAAACGATGCCATCTCTTTGGTTGCAGAGGGAATCAAGTTATGCCCGTCACCGTTTTTTTGGCGTGTGGACAACCCCGGATGACAGCAACGGTATTCGTAGTCAAGCAGACCATCTTCAGTTATATACCCACGGAAAATATAATGGGCACGCTCAAGAATATCGCTAATACTCATGTTTTCATAGTCTGGATAATCGGGGCATGAGAGTGTAATATGAAAATCCGGGAATTGGGCATGTGGGCTTTGCAAGCGACGCAATGCCCGATGTACTTTGGCAACGTGTGACTCTTTCCAAGGAGCGCGAGCTTGCTCAATGAGCAAATGGGTGCCAGTGGCATTGCCAGTGAAGACTTCTGGCACACGTTCAAATAATTCTACTGGTATATCATCTAGGTAGACATCCCCGCTGTCGAAGTCATCCCAGTTGATACGAAAAAAAACCTCTATTGCGTTATCAGCACGACTAACCAACTGAAAACGTCGTCCAAGCTGATGGACTGCAAAGCGTCCTACACCTTTTTCACCTATTGGAAGGCGACCGCGTGGACTACGTTGTTTTTGCTGTTTCTGTCGTTCTTTGTGATCTACCGCTGGACTGAGCCATTTTTGCTCTATATCGTCGCGGGTCATTCCAAGTCCATTGTCTTGGATAGCGATACATGTTGTTTCGCTTGCGGCTAGTTGGGTCATGTGTATTGCAACGTTGGTAGCATCAGCATCATAGGCATTTTTGACAAGTTCGATTAACCCAACTGCATGGTCACTGATTAACTGTTCGCCCAACATAGAAAGTAACCGGGCGCGTGGGCGAAAAGCAGTTTGTTTCGTTGCACGATGAACCGCCATGAGTGGACTACTTCCTTTCTGCTTTTTGGGTAACAATGTAACAATACTATCGTAATGAAAAACAGTATTACATCAATTTGCGCTATTGTAGCACACATAACGGATTTTAGAGTAAACGGAAGCTAGACGTGCCTGCTCCATACAAACCCGTCATCATGGCCGTAGATGAGTTGTATCAGCAGGTGTGTCGTGTCCCTGACCATCGGGCGGAACGGAGGAAGCGGTACCTACACCGCACCAAAATAAAACATATTTTCAGCAGGATCAACCGCAAAGCGTATCCGGTCCAACAGGCCATCCATACCAAGAAAGTTGGGCCAGGGCCACTCGTCATCTGGCTCCAGTAACCGACTCGCCGATGTAAAAATCTTTGTACCCTATAGCACCAGTTACAAAACCACTTGCGAGAAGCGTATCTGAATAGTCATTCATCTAAAAGACCTTCGTTACCAATATGCTGCCCGGATCCTCTTCATCCTCTATCATCTCATCCAACTCTTCAAGGGAAGATGCAGAAGCAACCAATTTTCCATGGGACACAGCAACCCACTGGCCACGATACGTCTTGGCATGAGCTGCAACCCAGTCCATTGAAGCGTTTAGCCCTTTTGAGCGTGCGGTTGCTGGTCTTGTGCCAACAACGTGTGCAGGTGCTATCACTCGTGCAGACCACTGGCACCGGGGGTCATCTGGAAACAAGCGTACAGATTCTTGGGAGAGGCACATGGCTAAGCGCGATGCCCCTACCAACAACGCCATATCTATAGCCTTGAGAATATGCTCCGGCGGTCGCGCAGACCACTCGACCCCCACTACATGGTCAAGGAAAGTATGATAATCTTGTGCAAAGGCACTTCGTTCCAGTTCTCCCAACAGGTCATCTGCCTCAGTGTTGGGTTGCCCATTGGTATGTAGGGTATTTTCAGCGATGTCATCGGGCGCATACAGTTCTGGTGTGCTCATAGTGGTATCTACTGACATGGTACCGTTCCTTTCTGCTTTGTGCTCTCAACAGATATATTGTACCACGCTCAACAAATTTCCGGCGGTATGATTTCCTCAACTGGTGTCTCCTCTACCGGCTCATCTTCAACCCGCCATATCGTCTCCGGAGCATCCTTCAACGCCTGTAGCGTATACACCGTAATTTCAGGGCGGCAATTGTAGCGTATGCGTGGGTAGCCCATGCCAAGGCCACGGTTGGTATACTGAATCATACCATTCACCAAATAGCACCCCGACGTATACTTCTTGCCTAGTTTGGGGAACACGCGTGCCCCTACAAAGGGCAATGCAATTTGCCCGCCATGCGAGTGTCCAGAAATCTGCAAATCGAAGCGGCGCGTCTCAGCGCTGATGTCGGCAAAATCGGGTGCATGGGCCAGCAAAATAGCGGCTCCACGGGGGGGCATATGCTCAAACACAAGGTCTAGGCGATCTAACCCTTTGGATGGGTCATCTACACCAGCAATATGCAGCATAGCATCGCCACGTTCTAGCGTATGGAGCGTATTGCTCAAATCAATAATATTGCATTGCCCCAACACACGTCGTATCACCTCTGGATCGCTCCATGGGAAGTGATCATGGTTGCCAAGCACCGCCACAACAGCATCACGCGCCTGCAATTGACCGAGGCACTCTATCAAATCATCAGCATACAACTCGGCATTAACTGTGACAAAATCACCTGTAATAGCAATGAGGTCTGGCTCTTCTTGGTTTATCATCTCAATAGCGACAAGAAAATCGCGTTTCATGTGGCGGTCCATATGAATATCGCTGATATGGGCTATGCGATAGCCATGAAACGCCTCGGTCATATGGGGCAAGGTTAGGCGCATTGGCTTGACTTCAATGCCATCTTGTATTTGCAGCGGGTCATTGCCGGTGAGATTACCGAGCAACTCTTGCGTGGCTTCTAACGTTTCATCAAACGATTTTTTGATCACAGCACGTCGTGAAGGGCGCGAATTGCGGCCATCATCGTGGAAAAACTCTTCATCAAACTCTTCATCAATGGGAACACCACCGATCAACTCGCGTGTTGTCACTACCACCTGCTCCAATGAATCGCGCACAAACCCGCCCACCGAAGCGCCTGGGCCTGCACTCGTGCGTGTGCGCGAAGCAGAATCGGGACCGCGAACAATCTCCTCGCTCAGGTCTGGATCCTCTTTCTGATAGATACCCATGCCATCGAGCATATCGCGTGTAATACCAATTGTTTGCTTGAATGCCTTTCTCAAAGATGAACGTATAGCCATGGCTCTCACCTTTTCTCCTTCAACATCATTTGAAAACGTTGCGACAGGCCAAGTGCCTGTCATCCAGAAACATTTAGAATGGGCCCTATTGTACCGTAAATACGACATTCTGTGAACATTGCCACTACAAAGAGAAAAAAAGCGAACTGTAGACCAAACTGTATAACCGTATACCAAAGTTCACCCAATATGTGCTATACTTGCACTTGTGACAATAGATTAGCTAAAACTGTGGAGGATTGATGCTCGCTCCGGGTAGTGTGCTGCAAAATCGTTACGAAATTGTTCAGTTGCTTGGTCATGGAGGTCCAGATGCGCTCTATGAAGCTCATGACCGGCGTTTGAACAGAAAAGTTGTTATTAAAGAGACGTTTCATGATGACCCCAACTTTCTGCGCCAATTTGAACGTGAGGCGCAGATATTGGCACGCTTGGAACATCCTGCATTGCCAACTGTCACCGATTCATTCACCGAATCTGGTGGCTACTATCTTGCAATGCGGTTTGTCGAAGGCGATGATTTAGAGGATTTTCTGGCACGTCAGCCCAACAACCGGGTTGATGAAGCTGAAGCACTCAAAATAATACGTCCAGTGCTCGATGCACTAGAGTATTTGCATAGCCAGCAACCTCCTATCATTCATCGTGACATCAAGCCAAGCAATATCCGCATTGCACCTGATGGCCGAGCCTATCTGGTGGATTTTGGCATCGCCAAAACATACAACCCAAGTGTCAATGCTTCTATTGATGCACGCGGATTAGCAGCCGGGTTTGCCCCCCTAGAACAATATGGCACAGGCACAACAGACCATCGTTCAGATTTTTACTCCCTTGGTGCAACCCTGTATGTGATGCTCAGTGGTGGGCAAAAGCTCCCCGAAGCACCAGACCGTATGCGCCAAGACCCCTTGCCTCCTTTGCGGCAAGTCAACCCACAAGTATCGCAACGCCTAGAGCGGGTGCTTGCCCGCATGATGTCGTTGTGGCCAGAAGACCGCTACTCAGATGTATCTACCTTGCGGCAAGCGTTGTTTGGTTCATCGCAGCGTGATACCAACTACCGCATGCAGCAATTTATGGCGCAAGCATTTTCTAAGCGCTCGTTGCCTATTTGGATTGGCACAGGTGCTGTGCTGTTGCTCATCATCACCATGAGTACTCTGTTTGCCTCAAGAACCCAAAAATCGTCTGCCTCACAATCGGAAGAAGCAAACGTCGCAACTGAAGAGGCAATGACGCAAACAGCCGAGCAAGCAGCAGTATCTGAACTTCCTACTGCCACACCAACGCCTACACCATTGCAAGCCACTCCCGTTCCCGATGTGCCAACACCAACGCCACACCCATTTGCAGACAAGATAGCATTTGTGTCAGAACGCGACGGCAATGCCGAAATCTACCTGATGAACCAAGATGGCTCTGAGCAAACGCGAGTGACACAGAATGAAACCGGCGATTGGTACCCCTCGTGGTCACCCGATGGCGAGCGCCTAGCCTTCTTTTCGGGCGTCTTCCGTAGCGCAGATATTTACGTGATGGATGCTATGACAAAGAAGAGCAAACGCCTCACCGATAGCACCCAAGAGGAAAATTTCCCCTCGTGGTCGCCTTCGTGGTCGCCCGATGGCTCACGCCTTGTATTTCAATTTGGCCGTGACCAATTTGCTGAAATTTACCTCATGAAGCCTGATGGCACTGGGAGAAAGCGCTTGACCAACAACACAGCCAGTGACGAAGACCCCGTCTGGTCGCCCGATGGCACACGTATTGCCTTCTTCTCAGACCTTGGCGGCGATTATGATATTTATGTTATGAATGACGATGGCAGCGGAACACAACGCTTAACCAACGATACAGCCAACGACAAAACACCGGCATGGTCACCCGACGGTACCCAGATTGCCTTTGTCTCAGACCGCCAAGGCAACGATGACATTTTTGTCATGCATGCCGATGGTTCAAACAGTAGGCCATTGACGACCGATATGGCAAATGAAACATTCCCTACGTGGTCGCCGGATGGCACACACATCGTCTACGTTTCAGACCAACAGGGAAACAAAGATGTCTATGTCATGCAAGCAGACGGCACCCAACAAACACAATTAACGACAAGTACGGCGGATGACTTGTACCCCTCGTGGTCGCCCATTCGTGTGCCAGAGCAAGTTGCTGTTGCTGACGATGCCCCCGAATCGGCACATGCTGATGACAATACTACCTTGGCAGATGAGACAGACGAAGACCTTATCACCTCACCTGCTACCGCCGTTCAAGCGCAAGGCACACTTACTTTTGTTTCAGACCGCGACGGCAGCAAAGAAATCTACACCATGCATGCTGATGGCTCTCAACAAAGGAACGTGACTAACAATGAAGCCAATAACTGGTATCCCTCTTGGTCGCCCGATGGTCAGCGTATCATGTTCTCTTCCAACATGCTAGAAGATATGGAAATCTACTTGATGAATAATGATGGCTCTGGCTTAGAGCGACTCACCCTAGATGATGTGGGGAAAGCAACATCTATTTGGTCTGCGGTATGGTCGCCCAACGGTGAACGAATTGTATTCCAAGTTGGCAATGGTGATGAGGCTGAAATTTACGTTATGCATGCGGATGGTTCCAACCTCCAGCAATTGACGAGCAACAATGTAAGCGATGAAGACCCCACATGGTCGCCGGACGGCACAGCTATTGCATTCCATTCCTACCGTGATGGCAGCGCCGAAGTATATGTCATGGATGATACAGGCGCAGAACAGATACGATTGACATTTGACGGCGGTAAATCGCCTGCTTGGTCGCCGGATGGCACAACTATTGCATTCCATTCCTACCGCGATGGCAATGGAGAAATTTACCTCATGCAAGCCGATGGGTCTGAGCAAAGACGGTTGACAGACAATGGAGCCAATGACGAAGACCCAACATGGTCGCCGGACGGGGCACACATTGCCTTTGTTTCAGAGCGCGATGGCAACAAAGAAATTTACATCATGCAGGCCGATGGAAGTAACCAGTACAACGTGACAGATAATCCGGCGGATGATTATTACCCGGCATGGTCTCCTGTTGAAATACATCTGCCAGAAGCCACATCTGTACCTGTGGCCGCGAGTGATGCAACACCTGAACCACAAGAAACCCAAGAGATTGAAGAGACGGACGTACCTACGCCACCAGTTATACTGATAGACAAAATTGCCTTTGTATCGAACCGTAGTGGCAAAGCCGACATCTATGCAATCAACCCCGATGGTTCCGACGAAACACAAGTGACAGAAAGCACCGCTGGCAATTGGGGGCCAGCATGGTCTCCAGACGGCACACGTATAGCCTTTTTCTCTGGCATTTACCATGAAGCCCACATTTTTGTGATGAACACCGACGGCTCAAACCAAACGAATAGCACAGAAAAAACAGCCCAAGGACCCATTCCGCACTGGTACCCGGCGTGGTCGCCCGATAGCAGTCGCATCGCCTATCAATTTGGCAAAGATGCTGCGGCCGAGCTGTATGTGATGAATGCCGATGGTTCAGGACAGGTGCAATTGACGAGTAATGATGTGGCTGATGAGGCACCGACATGGTCGCCCGACGGTACACGTATCGCTTTCCATTCGTACCGTGATGGAGACCCACACATCTATGTTATGAATGCCAATGGGTCTGCCCAAACGAAGCTTACCGATAGTGGCGGCAAATTTGCTGCATGGTCGCCAGATGGCACCCGCATAGCATTTCACTCCTATCGAGACGGCAATGCCGACATTTATACTGTCAATACCGATGGGTCGGACCTGAAGAAACTCACGGAACATCAAACAGACGACTACTATGCCACTTGGTCGCCAGATGACACGCACATAGCGTTTACATCTGACCGCGACGGCAACCCCGAAATTTACATCATGCAGGCCGATGGCAGCGATAAACAACGCCTAACAGCCAACGAGTCAGATGATTATTACCCGGCGTGGGCACCTTGACATGGGTTAGAAGATACCCCTGAATGAACAAAGGCTACTTTATGGTATTATTAGGCAACGCCTATGAGGTAATTGCGACAAGGAGGTAGAAAGTGGAATTTTCAGAACTGATAAAAGCCCGCTACAGTGTGCGGGCATATAAACCCGATGCAGTTGAAGAAGAGAAGCTCACCTATGTACTCGAAGCAGCACGCCTAGCCCCTACAGCGGCAGACCGTCAACCGTTTCAATTGATAGTGGTGAAGACTGAAGGACGTAAGGATGAGCTCCGGCGTATTTACAACCGCGATTGGTTTGTACAAGCGCCCCTCGTTATTTGCGCATGTGGTATTCCTGCGCAGGGTTGGATACATCCCAATGGCAAAAACCACTATGAGATAGATACGACAATCGTCATGGACCATCTCACACTGGCAGCCGCCGATATTGGGCTAGGCACATGTTGGGTGGCCGCCTTTGATATATGGGCAACACGTGAAATATTGCAACTCCCTGTTGATGTGGAGCCAATCATTTTCACCCCGCTCGGCTATCCGGGTGACTCGCCGGGAACGAAAGAGCGCAAGCCCATGGCTGAGCTCGTGCGCTATGACAGGTGGTTAGGGTATTGAACCGCTAAGATACTAAGCATACCACTATTGACACGTAGGAATGGGCAAACGTTGTCCCCCGTGTGTGCCACGTACTTTTGGGAGTGCGTGGCACCCTATAGTCCATATACACGCTCTCGTACTTTACCAACAGACTCCTTTTGGGAGTACATGGCACATGTAAGAGAAACCCATCGTATAGAGCAACCCTACATGAAATGTGCATTTTCAACGCAGAGGCGCAGAGATGCAGAGACGCAGAGAGAGGCAAAGATTCGTGAGAACATCGAAAGCATGCCGTTGCTCTGTATTATGTAAAACTCAATTAGGACTGCTATAGAGGAGGTAATATACCTATGAGTATGAGCATAGCCCCAACAACCCTACCAGAACAACCATCTGCGGCTACTGTTGACTACCATATAGAAGTGCGTTTGGTGTCACACCAACATCATAATGCTATCAACGGCGCACCACACTATATCCACTCGTCCGACATAGCTGAAATCATAGCATCCATTGAGGACATGGTCACGTCGCTCGTTATCTGTGACCATCCGGAGCTAACCAAGGAGGATGTCGCTGTTGCACTTGTGCATGTTGCAAACACTCCTGCAAGCAACCCATGCCTACAGTTGCGCTTTGCTGTCACCAAGCCAGAAGTCATGCTCCCCGCGCTCGCCAAAATCATTGCATGCATCAATGATGACCGTTTGGATAATGTACCTGATGGTACAAACATATCTATCCGTAAAATAGCTATACTTACTCATAAACACAATTGTGTAGCCGAACTATGCAGCTATGATGGATATAGGATAGTGCAGACTGCTATCAAGCCACATTTTAGAATTGTACCCAAACCAGTTCTGCATAATGATATAACGCTCTATGGCAAAGTTATCAGTATTGTTGGCATAGAATATCCACAAGTAACCATTGAAACAGTTGATGGACAAACTGTTGTTTGTCATGTTGATATGCACATTGCTAAAGAGCTTGGGAGTAAGTTGTACCAGACTGTTGGTCTCTATGGAAACGCGGTATACCGTAATGGGGTACATTTGGTTTTAGAGGATTTTTGGGTGAAAGATGTGACTGATTACAATGACACGGTATCATTATCTGAGACCATGCGGATACTTTCAGAAGAATTTGGTGAGTATTTTGAAGATATTGAAGATGCAGACCTCTATGTAGCGAGTTTGCGTGGCAAAGCGTAACGGAATATATTTTCTATGGTTTGTTTAGATACACAAATACTTGTTTGGGGCTTCATACGGTCTGCTACACTACAACGAACAAACATGATTGATAGGGCTACAGCGCTCATTGACCACTTGACCCAGATACAAGAACATGTAGTTGTACCTACCATTGTTTTGGCTGAGTTGATGATGCGTATTCTACCATATAGACATGCTATTTTTCACCAAAGAGTAGCACAGAGTTTTATTTTGCAACCATTTGGTGCAAAAGAGGCCGCTTTTTTTGGTGAAATCTGGCAAAGCTACAAAGGCCATAAGGCTATGAAAGTGTTGCAAAAGATCGAGTCAACACGGAATGCGTTGAAAGCTGATTGTATGATAGTTGCCACTGCCGTTGCTAGTGGTGCATCGTGCATCTACAGCCACGACGATGACATCAGGAAAATTGCCCAAGGGCATATAGCGGTGCAAGAAGTACCTGATGTGATATGAGGAGAATATAACCACATGCTACGATTTCTCACGGCCGGCGAATCGCATGGTCCGGAACTAACCACTATTGTTGATGGCTTCCCGGCCGGTGTGCCTGTTTCACCCGACGATGTGCAAGCAGATATGGCCCGCCGTCAAAAAGCTTACGGTGCAGGTGGGCGCATGGGCATCGAAAAAGACGGTGTACGTTTTACGGCTGGCGTGATGAATGGTCACACGACTGGCGGTCCCATCACCATGGTTGTCGAAAATAGGGATTGGAAGAACTGGTCCGATAGGGATATTGACCCGATGACTATACCGCGCCCTGGCCACGCCGACCTCACCGGCGCAATCAAGTATGGCTACCGCGACCTGCGCCTCGCACTAGAACGTTCTAGCGCTCGTGAGACGGCTGCACGGGTGGCGGTGGGTGCTCTGTGCAAGCTTTTGCTGAAGGCGTTTGATATGCACGTCGGGAGCTATGTGGTTGCTATTGGGAATGTAGCAGCCCACATCCCCGACACGCCCAACTCCAACGACTACCTAGCACGCTTTGCTGCTGCCGAAGCCGACGAGACAGGCACACGTTGCCCAGACGCCGATGCTGCTGCTAAGATGCATGACCACATCCACGCATGCATGCAAGCCAAAAATACCCTTGGTGGTATTGTTGAAGTGGTAGCCTTGGGTATACCACTTGGGCTTGGCTCCTATGTGCAATGGGACCGCCGCTTGGAGGCACGCTTGGCGCTTGCCATATGCTCGGTGCCGGCTATCAAGGGCATTGAGTTTGGTACGGCGTTTGAAAATGCTACCCACTTTGGCACCGACGTTCACGATGAGATAGTGCTATCGCCAGACCAAGCGGGTATGCTCACGCGCACGAGCAACCGTGCTGGTGGCTTTGAAGGTGGCATTACTACGGGTTTGCCCATTGTCGTGCGGGCGGCGATGAAGCCTATTAATACGACGCTGACGCCGATGCAGTCGGTTGACTTGGCGACGGGCGAGGTAGCACAGACGAAATATGAGCGCTCGGACCTGGCAGCCGTGCCGCGTGCCGGCGTGGTGTGCGAGGCGATGATGGCCTTTTCGCTCACCGATGCGCTGCTAGAGAAGGTGGGCGGTGATTCGTTGGCGGAGATGCAGCCCCGCGTTGCGTCGCTGCGCCAAGGCACGCTGGCTGAGCTGCCGATGGATGGTGTGCCTTGGCGCTTTGGGTATGAGTAGCCTATGGGAGTATCGGACTTGTCATGATACAGAGCAACTGCTTTCTTTCAACTTTCACACAAACCTTTGCATCGGGTCTTTAGCTGCTCTGCGCCTATGCGTTAAACCCTGTACAAATGATGTCGGGTTGCTACATCTGGAAATATCTATTTGCCTAAATGAGGGCATTTTGGTACTATAAAACTTGTGTTTGTATAGACAAAGGTTGGTATAATCTGTGAGTGATACGGATACGCTCTACCGTTTGGCTTTATGTGTAATAAGGGGGAAAACTGTGTGGCGAGTGGTGAAACAATGTGGCTTTGTTATGAGCACAATGCTGTTTGCTGTGCTCTTGCTCCAAGCATGTGCAGGATTGCCTTTTGGAAACGCTGATAGCAATGTACCCGTAGTAGACACTCCAGCAACGAGTGACACTGCTCCATCGGACCAGGCTACCGATGAAACAACCATGGCTGCTGCTACGACAGAAGATGATACGACACCCGATGACGCATCTTCTGCGCAAGCCCCTGCCGACGACATGGAAACGAGTGACATAGTGACAGCAACAACCACACTCGATACTCCCCCGTCTGATGGCGATATGACAGCTACACAGACACAAACAGCCACGCTTGAAAGCACCGATATGCCAACAACAACCCTGCCCACAACCGTGTCCCCCAACGACTCAGTTGTGACCGATACAGCGGCAGTAGAAACAACGCCGACTCCCACTGGTGTAGCATCCAACACTGCGACAGGCGCACCATCCGACGCCTTAGAAGCAACCCCAACGCCAACGCCGACGACCGCTGAACCCGGTGTAGCGACAGCATCCGACACACTCGACACAACCCCAACCCCAACGACCGCAGAGCCCGATGCAGCAACAGCCCCCGACGAGGCCGCGCCAAACGCTATGGAGAAACCAACAAACGCCAACGCCGAAGCAGCAGACCCGGCCATGGCTGAAACCCAAGCAGCAGGTGCCCCGCTCGCCGTTGCAGCAGCTCCTGGACAGCCACCAATCATCAGCACCGAGCCGAACATGACCCTGCGTGGACACACCGGCTTTGTGCATAGTATTGCCTTTTCAGCCGATGGTACCATTCTTGCATCTGGTTCCGCCGACACAACAGTAAAAGTATGGCATGTCGCCACGGGTGTCCTATCACATACCTTAACCGAACAAAGTGCAGAAGTATTGAGCGTTGCCTTTGCACCCTACAACCCAACATTGGCGGTTGGCAGCAAGGATGAAATCGTCAATGTGTGGAATGCAGCCGATGGTACACTCCAGCATACCCTGCAAGGCTCCGCTATTAGCGTGGACTTTAGTCCAGATGGCAAAGTGTTGGCTACCGGAACAAATGAAGGCACCATAAAATTATGGGATATGCAAGATGTTGTATTGCAACGCACACTTGGGGGGCATACGGGTCAGGTCACGCAAGTTGCTTTTGCCGGCGACAAAGTCACCATGGCTTCTGCCTCGCGTGATGACACCGTGAAAATATGGAATGTCGCCACGGGAGCCTCTATGCATACACTCAGAAATCATTCTGCTGATGTGCATTGCATTGCCTTCTCGCCCAAAGGTACGAAAATAGCATCTGGCTCAAAAGATAAAACGGTGAGAGTGTGGGATGTAGCGAATGGCGGACTTCTGCAATCCCTGCGTGGGCATAAAGACTACGTCAACAGTGTCGCGTTTGCGCCCAATGGCAACACGCTTGTTTCAGGTGGTGGCAAAGAAGTAAAAGTGTGGGATTTGAATGATGGCTCTTTGCGCTATACAGTAGACTTGGGCGGGCAAAACATCGTCACCAGTATCACGTTTTCGCCCGATGGCAACACGTTAGCCGTAGCATCTATAGATAGCACAGTGCGGCTGTGGAATATAGGCGAACTTGACAATGCTGCCACTGCCGCTGCTGCTGCTGCTGCGATGCAACCTACTCCCGTGCCAGCCGTGATAGCAACACCGTCAATAGATTCAACAGACACAGCCACCAACCCCTCTGAACCTGCTGCTGCCGAGGCTCCTGACCCCGGTACCCAACCTGAGACGCTACCCAGCGAGGCGGAACCAACACCTGCGGCTGCTGATGCGCTTACTATGCCTGATGGGGCTGCTGCGGTGAATTCAACAACTGCGGTTGCTCCTACGGCATCTGCTTCTATTACATCAACTGGAGCCCAACCGCAAGCTACGCCCATTCCTACTGACCCCAACGGTCGTATTGTCTTTGTATCTGAACGCGACAATAACGAAGAAATCTATGTGATGGATTCGGATGGCTCCAAGCAAACAAGATTGACGACGAATGAAGCATCCGACCGCTCGCCAACATGGTCACCGGATGGGCAACACATTGCCTTTGCAACCGACCGCGATGGGAACTTTGAAATCTACGTTATGCGGGCAGACGGCACAGCACAAACACGTTTGACAGAAAGCGAAGATGCAACCGATACGTCACCCGTTTGGTCGCCCGATGGCACACGTATCGCTTTTGTCTCCACGCGCAATGGCAATAGCGATATTTACATTATGAATGCTGATGGCACTGGGGAACTGCGGCTAACTGTGAATGAAGCTGCGGATGTATCGCCAGCTTGGTCGCCCGACGGTGAACATATTGCCTTTGTATCCTACCGCTTCGACAATAGCGACATCTACAGTATCAATATAGATGGTTCGCAAGAAAGAAGGTTGACCACAAGTGAAGCCGGCGACATCCAGCCTGCTTGGTCGCCCGATAGTGGCACCATTGCATTCACCTCCAGTCGTGGCTCTGGCAATGGCATCTACACAATGAGTACAGATGGGTTGAAACAAACGCGGGTTATTAGTGATACGCAACGTGGCACTAACCCCACATGGTCACTCGATGGTACGCGCATTGCCTTTGTATCATATACCGATGGTGATGACGAAATCTACTCTATCAAGACAGATGGTTCAGAACTAGAGCGCTTGACGGATAATGAGACAAACGATTCTTCTCCCAATTGGCAACCACATATACCGCCGCCCCAAACGCCACAAATACGTTCTGGTGCTGTCGTGGGGGTTGTTGGCAATATCCGCTCTGAGCCACGCATAGCACCAGAGACGGTGCTGGCGCAAGTGTGCCCCGGCGATGAGGTAACGTTGCTTGAGGAGCGCGAGGTTGGCTCGCAAACATGGTGGTTTGTGCGTGTGGCTTTCTTAGCCGATGACTGTGTTGCTACCCGCGCAGAGCAAAATTTGGAGGGGTGGATTAGCAGTATTGTGCTTGCAGGAGAGGAATGAAAGGGTATGGCGATGAAACATATATCGGTTCAAATTCCAGATAGTATAGCCGAAAACCTGCCTATCAAGGATGATGACTTGTTGGCAAGCATTGCACAAGAGGCATTTTGGGTACGGCTCTATGCTATGGGAACCATTGATTTGGATAGCCTATCTGAGGTGCTTGATATGGGCTATTATGATTTGCGCTCTGTGTTTGAGAAATATGGAATTGCTCCACCTGACGAGCAATTGACTGCTGAAGATACAGCACCATCAGAACATAATGGTGAGCCAACAAGTGAACGCGAAAAGATACGCGCAGTGCTGCGGGAAGCTGGTTTGCTAGTAGATTTCTCAGAATATCCAGAGTTGAAGAAACGTGCTACCGCTCAACCAAGAATAACCCGTGAGGAAGCCAAAGCTATCTTTGCAAGGCACCCCGGAAAACCGTTGAGCGAGATTGTTATTGAGCAACGAGAACGATTTTACTAAGATGAGTTTTTTCTTCCTAGATACCAGTGCAGTTGTGAAATACTCTATTGAAAACCCAAACGACTATCAGTGAACATACTGAACAAACCGAAAGTGGTCGCCCAGGCCCGCACATCATCCTCTACCGCATGCTCATCAGATGGGCTTTTGACCGCTTCTACCACGAATTTGCGTGGACCTATGACACCGTGGCATGGCTTGTTTCGCGTGGGCTTTGGTATCGCTGGACACTGGCAGCCCTGCCATACCTCAAGGGGAAGGTACTAGAGCTAGGTTGTGGCACAGGTTTTCTCCAACATACGCTTGCTATGCAACACCCCGGCAAAGCTGTTGGCATAGATGCTTCGCCACACATGCTTGCACTGACGCATGCACGGTTGCGCAAAACGCAGGCAATAACCCGTTTGATACGCGCACGAACAGAGCGGCTTCCGTTTGCGTCACATTCCTTTGATACGGTGCTTTCCACATTTCCAAGTGAGTATATCGTTCATCCCGACACACTCAACGAAATACAGCGCGTCTTGGTACCCACTGGGCAACTCATCCTCGTTGACGCGGCCCACTTTACTCACAAAGGTGTGTACGAATGGGCTATTTATTTGGCCTATTGGCTTACATCGCAAGGCTCAGTGAAAAACACTCTCCCCACTATTCCCTATCAGGGGGTCTTTGAGCAGGCCAGCTTTACGATACAGCACCACTATGAAACAGTCGGGGCGAGTGAAGTCATGGTATTGGTAGCAAAGATGGCAAACAATGGCACCTGATGTAGCATTTGAGAAAGCCTTGCGCGAGCAGGGCTATAACACCATTGCAGGCATAGATGAGGCCGGGCGCGGCTGCTGGGCCGGTCCCGTTGTTGCCGCTGCCGTCGTGTTATCTCCCCATGTCCTAACGAAACCTGACTTGATGCCGGGCATCAACGACTCGAAGACCCTCACGCCGGCGCAACGCGATGTTGCTTTTACATGTATCCATAACCATGCAACGGGCATAGGTGTTGGTATTGTGCCGGCCTACCTCATTGATACCTATGGCATCCTCCCTGCCACACATATGGCAATGACAACAGCACTCCTATCGTTGCCATATCTGCCCGATGCGCTGCTGATAGATGCGGTAAAACTCAAAACGCTTTCGCTACACCAACAAGCACTCATCCGTGGCGATTCGCTGAGCCTCTCCATCGCCGCTGCATCTATCATTGCCAAAGTGACCCGCGACCGTCTTATGCAGACTGCCGATCAAGCTTTTCCCGGCTACTGTTTTGCACAGCACAAAGGCTATGGAACGGCGCTCCATCGCAAAGCCCTTGAAACACTTGGCACATGCCCACTGCATCGTCTCACCTTCCGACCTGTCGAAGCAATCCACTTGAAACATGCCTAAAGCATTGGGGTATCAATATGATACCCGGTATGTCTATAAAAAGACTTGACAATGTACCCATAATAGAGGAAACTACTTATGATAGCTTTTTGTTTCTTTAGGAGGAAGGCACGCCGGTGTGCCGACCGGTTCATGGTTGCATACCCGTGTGCCCACTCCGTTTGCATTGCAAGTAGAGGAGCGGCACGATGGTACAATTACACATGTTGTCAGGGCTTTTGCCTGCCTTCACCTATGTCGATCTGATTGCCACATGCTACCAAGCCATTTTTTGGGTAGCTGTGGTTCTTTTTATCCTCATGCAAGGTATGTTGCTCTCTTCTACGTTTAACCTCATACATCGTAGCGATGTTGTATTGCGCACGCATGTATTACGTAGCACAGGCACAATGCCTCTGGTGGCACGCGACCCTAGCACGAGTATCTATACACAGCCGGCGAGCATATATCATTGGTATACCCGCCTACGCGACTACATGAGCCTGACCAAGCCGCGTGTCCTCTCGCTTTTGCTCCTGACAACCTTGGTTGCAATGATACTTGCTCATGATGGCATGCCATCATTTCGCCTTGTCTTTTGGACGTTACTCGGTGGCTATCTCGCTGCCGGTGGTGCTGGTGCGCTCAATTGTGCTCTCGATTGCGACATAGACCGACGCATGGGGCGCACAGGCAAACGTCCGGTGCCGGAGGGACGTATTGCCCAACGGCATGCGTTTTGGTTTGGGGTTGGGTTGAGTATACTGGCTTTCGTTGTGCTAGCTACGTATACCACGATGTTAGCAGCATTCCTAGCTATCGTCGGGGTACTCTATTATACGGTGCTCTACACGCGCTGGCTCAAACGTAGCAGTTGGTACAATGTTGTTATTGGTGGCGGTGCAGGTGCTCTCCCTCCACTGGTAGGGTGGGCCGCAGTAAATGGCTCACTGACTTTGCCAGCCTACTTGCTGGCAATGATTATTTTCTATTGGACCCCGGTACACTTCTGGACTCTGGCTCTAGTCAAACAAGAGGAATATGCCCATGCATGCGTGCCCATGCTCCCGGTGGTAGCCGGCGAACAGGAAACACGTTGGCAAATCATGCTCTATGCCATCGTCACGGTTGCACTGAGCTTGCTGCTCACGCCACTCGGCATTATGGGGCCTTTCTATCTGTTGCTGGCGGTGTTGCTGAACAGCATATTTATCGCCTATGCATGGAGCGTTTGGCGCACGGGAGCAACAAAAGCTATTTGGTCACTCTATGCGTATTGTCTGGTGTATCTGGCATTGCTCTTTTTTGCAATGGTTATTGATACATTGTTGTAATTGAGCAGTTACCCGAGTTTGTCGAAGGGAACAAGCAATTTCTTTGTGATAACATGCTATGATATGTGATGATTACATTGAGGGGATACGCCTGTTCAATGCAGGCAAGTTCTGGCATGCGCACGAATGCTGGGAGCAATGCTGGTTGGGTTCGCCTGAGCCAGAGAATACCTACTATAAGGGCATTATCCAAGCGGCAGCGGCACTCTACCACTGGTATACCAAAGACAACCCGCGTGGGCTACACCGCAACTGGTGCAAAAGCCGTGCCAAGTTGCAAACCCTACCAGCATGCTACATGGGCATAGATATAGATGCGTTCATTGTGGCTATGGATGACTTTGTGTTGAACAGTGAGCATGATAGGGCATTGCGCTTCCCACAATTGGTACTTGTTGTCGTGGAGAAACATGCGTAACTACACAACTGTGAAGGTACCCATCCTCTTTTTTCATGAAGACCTCGCGCAAAGACGCAAAGAACGCAAAGCTATAAAAAAAGGACCATGCAATGCTTTGCTGGTACGCTGCAATGCTGCGAGCTGTCTTGCTCAATGCTGCTCATCGGTTGTTGAATCAGTATGCGACCCATTGGCTTCTTCGTGTTCAGGCGCTTGATCGGTATTCATAGTACGCTGCTTGATAAAACGACCCACGGGCCCATAGTGGAATGCTCGCCCATTCCAAGCGGCCCAAGCTCCAGCCAACCCATAGACAGCACTCATCAGAATAACCAGCAGAATGACCAACACAGGCGACAAGGCCAGCCAAAATGTAACCGGTGGGTCAGTACGATAAAGTTCTGGGCGCAAGATAGCGGGCAAGAAAGACAGGAGCAAACAACTGCCCCACACAAACCCTATGAGCATGACCATGAGTAAGCTACATACCTGGAAGACAAGCGCATGCATCGCATGCTCAGCCACATACCGCGAACGTTCTCGGTGTGTAGCCCATATCAGGGTAGCCCCAACCACGCCGAGCAAGTTAAAACTATTCAGCACAATACCAGCGTGCGACAGTGCAGCTAGTGCGCGTTCTTCAGGTGTATTGCTGTACATATGCTGCGAGTGCCTCTTGCCATGGGCGCAGCACAATGCCGGCAGCCCGGCCAGCGATGTTGTCAACTGGCGCATAGGGGGGCGGCGTGCTATCGCGCTTATAATCTGCCAATAGGATGGGTTGTAGAGGTACATGCGCATACCCGGCTAGGCGTGCAATCTCTTGCGCAAATGCGTAGCGAGAGCAAAACCCGCTATTGGTAAAATGATAGATGCCATACAACGGGCGTTCGATAAGTTTAGCAATGGCTTCGGCTGCATCAGGCGCATAGGTAGGGTTGCTCACCTCATCTACGACCATGCGCAACCCTTGCTCCGGCGGGTCTTGCAGCAAACGCAGCACGGTGCGCACAAAGTTGCGTTCGCCACCAAAAAGCCATGCAACACGCACAATGTAGAAGCGCTGCAAGGTTTCACGCACAGCCTGCTCACCCACCCACTTAGAAAATCCGTAGGCATTGACGGGGGACGTTTGGTCATACTCGGCATAGGGTTTCGTGGCTGTGCCGGGGAATACTTCATTCGTGCTGATGTATACGAGCGGTACATCCAATTGTTGACAAGCCAGCGCGACATATTTGGTGCCTAGCCCATTGATACGATAGGCACGTTCTGGGTCACGCGCACATCCATCTACATTGGTGTAGGCAGCAGGGTGTATAACAAGATGCGCGTTGGTTGCTTTCACCTGTTCTATGGCATCTACGCTCTCTAAGTCAAAAGCGCCTTCATTCAATTCTACCATATCATGCCGTGGAGCCAACGCGGTGCAGAGAGCTTGACCAAACTGCCCATTGGCTCCCGTAAGTGTAATACGCATGTGCATAGTCCTTCCATTAACAGCCGGCTACCGGCTTTCTTTCTCAATCGTAGTATAATAGGAGCATGTCGCATACGTCAAACCTACCTGTTCACAAGTAGGGAGAAGAAAGTGTTATGCCAACAGTAGCTGTTGTTATTCTCAATTACAATCGTGCGGACCTGCTTGCAGATTGCTTGCAGTCGCTCTTTAGCACCCCAACGCAATGTACCCTTGAGGTGTGGGTGGTAGACAATGCATCGAGCGATGGGAGTGTTGCGCTTGTACAGACACAATTTCCACAGGTGCGTCTCATTGTGAGCGAACGCAATGGCGGCTTTGCCTATGGCAACAACCTCGCCCTGCGCCGGCTCGTCTACCAGCACGCCCAAACCACTACAAGCACATCGCCCGATTACATTTTGCTGCTCAACAATGACACTGTTGTGCCACCGGGTGCATTGGATGGGCTTGTAGACTACCTAGAAACCCATGCCGATGTAGGCGTGGTGGGTCCCAAGCTGTTGTTGCCCAACGGCGAGCTAGACCTCGCCTGTCGTCGCTCATTCCCAACACCCATCGTCTCATTCTATCGCATGACTGGCTTGGCACGCCTATTCCCCAAAAACCGCCGCTTTGGGCGCTACAATATGACATACCTAGATCCAGACGTAGAAACAGATGTAGACTCGGTTGTGGGCGCATGTATGTTGCTGCGCACCAGTGTCATCCGTGAAGTTGGCTTGCTCGATGAACAGTTTTTTATGTATGGTGAAGACCTTGACTGGGCCTATCGTATCAAGCACTATGGCTGGCGCATTGTCTATTACCCTGCGGTGTATGTGATGCATTATAAGCGGGCAGCTAGTAGCCGGCGGGCACTCCCCTCTATCCATGCTTTTTATGATGCTATGCGTATGTTTCACCGTAAGCATTTTGCTGCAACAACGCCGGCCCTGCTGAATGCTGTAATAGAAATGGGTATTACGCTCAAGGAGATGATAGCAATTGGATACAATGCTCTGCTCCCACCAAACGCACGCCGAGTCGGATAAAGCCGCCGACATACCGTGCGGTTTATCGTTGCGTTCAAACAGGCATTTTTGGAGTGTCTTGCTGGCATGCTTGCTCATGCTGTGTGATTCTGTCGCCGTCAATCTGTCATTTCTCATAGTCTACCTCTGGCGCATTGAGGATATTCACGATAGCGGCCTTTCATTACCCGATTCCCCCTTCAGCATAGCTATTTTTATGTTGTTCTTGAACGTTATTTTTGCCATTTCAATGGCTATGCATGGACTCTATATGTTGCGACGGGGTGCATCGCATGTAGATGAAGCCTACAAGGTTTTTATTGCCATTTCCATTGCCACGGTGCTTAGTTTGGTTGTCAACTCGCTCCTGCCAAGTTTCCAATACGACAGCATTCCCGTTACTGCGCCTATACTAGCCTTGTCGTGGCTCATGGCCATCCTCGCCACCATCATGCTGCGCTTTGTGCATCGCAGCATTGTCTACCATGTGCGTGCGCGTGGGTTCAACACCAAGCGTGTGCTTATCGTTGGGGCGCTTGGTCCGGGGCGAGCAGTGTGGCGCACTATCCGCAATGCTCCCGAACTTGGCTACCGCGTGCAAGGGTTTCTTTCAGATAAACGACCAGTTGGCTCTACCGTAGACGATTTGCCCGTGCTGGGCCGTCCGAGCCAACTTGCACGTGTTGTGCGAGCAACCCGTGCCGATGAGGTGTTGATAGCGCTCTCAAACCGTTCGCCACATGAGTTGATAGAGATAGTCACGCTTGCAGAAGACCAATCTGTATCTATCAAGGTATACCCCGATACGTTTCAACTTATTACCGACAATGAGGTTTCCATTGGCGACTTGAGCGGTCTACCATTGGTGAGTGTGAAAAATGCTGCACTAGATAGCCCCTTCAACCGCGCTCTCAAACGTGGGCTAGACATTGTGTTTTCAAGTATTATCCTTGTGTGTACATCGCCTATGCTGATCCTTCTCGGGGTGCTTATTAAACTCGATTCGCCCGGCCCAACATTTTTCTTGCAACAACGTGTTGGTATGGACGGTAAGCCATTCTATATGATTAAGTTCCGCACGATGCGCACAGATTCGGAGGCGCACGGTGCTGGATGGACAACGCCGAATGACCCGCGTGTGACGCGCCTAGGCAAATTTTTGCGCCGCTACTCCATTGACGAACTCCCCCAATTCATCAATGTACTGCTGGGCGAAATGAGCATAGTCGGGCCACGTCCGGAGCAACCCAAGTGGGTGGAGCAATTCAGGCAAGAAATTCCCCGCTATATGCGCCGACACAAAGAAAAGGCCGGCATCACTGGCTGGGCGCAGGTCAATGGGCTACGCGGCGATACGAGTATTGAGGAACGCACCCGCTATGACCTCTACTATATTGAAAATTGGTCTCTGCTCTTTGATATAAAAATCATTGTCAAGACAGCGGTTGATTTTATCACTGGACGGCAAGAGAATGCATACTGAGTTGACCTACATTGCGCAAACGCACCTAGAGCGCTACAAACAAGACTCACGTTTCGCGGCGATGCGTCAGAAGGTGCAATTGAAGTATATCGCCCTCGTCTTCAGCGGGTGAGAACTAGTGAAGATGGAAGAGGCGTAAGGAGTCCTATTGATATGACAACAGCGCTTACACTAACACAGAAGCTCTCTCGTATCGCGGAACACTACTTGAATGACAAAAAGCTTCTTTTTTCATGAAGACCTCGCGCAAAGACGCAAAGAACGCAAAGCTATACAAAAAGGACCATGCAATGCTTTGCTGGTACGCTGCAATGCTGCGAGCTGTCTTGAAGAACTACAAGAATTGACGAACCAAAGGAATGCTACGATCAACGGTTTCCAGAAGCATATTCATCAGCTCATAGAGGCTATTATGGAATATATGAAGCCTAATACATTCGATATTGAGGAAAAGCTTGCGGATATTTTTGACCCATACTGGCAGCAAACACCCCAACAACCACGTGGTAGACCACGACGGGTTGGAAACCTTGACAGTATGACGCTGAAGTCAATGGGGTATTCTGCAAGCGACATGAGAGCATAATACTCGCTGTGGGGTTAGGTTGCTCTTTGACTCCTATACGTATAGAGTACCACCGTCATCACAACAAACCCCATAACGGTCAGGGCAATGAGCTTCATCAACGGCGCTATATGCAGAAGACCTATAGTACCAAATATGGCGCTTATGGCATAGTAAAACCCTACCACTTGTCGTTGCGAAAACCCCAAATCAATCAATCGGATGTGCAAATTGTCGCGCCCCGATGCAACGACCGATTGCCCATAACGCAGACGCCAGAGGATTAACCAGACCATATCAATGATGGGAATACCGAGCACAAGCAGTGCTGTGGCTAGTTTTGCCCCTCCAAGGATGGCGCTTACCGCGAGAATGTACCCCAGAGTCATAGCACCTGTGTCGCCCATAAAGATATGCGCCGGGTGAAAGTTGAATGGCAGGAAACCGATACATGCCCCTGCAAGCGCTAGTGGTAGGAGTGCTACTGTCCATTGCCCAAGTAGTAACGCATGGAAGGCAAGCATCAGTGCAGCTATGAGTGATACGCCGGCTGCCAACCCATCTAGCCCATCTATCCAATTGAGCATATTTTGCATACCGGTTATCCATATCAGTGTGGCAGCAATGGCAAGCCAAGGGCTTATATGGTGCAAGTGGACTTGTTCAATGAAGGGAAAGTTGAAGGCTGTGAGAATGATGCCGCGTGCCTCAGTTGGGTTGCCCATAATATCGGGGTAGAGCGTGTGGTCCCACAAGTAGGGGCCAATAGCGACAAGGGCTGCGACAAAGTGAATGACCAATCGCAACCATGGCGAAAGCGGGTGTATATCGTCTATGAAACTGACGATTGCGACAATTGCGGCACCAGCAAGAAGCAGGCATAGACGCACATGTTCAACATGTGTACGTTGTAGGAGAGGGTGGAGGTTCTCGAAGAAAAAGGAGAGCACGAGCGTACTCATAACCCCACCAATGATAGCAATGCCTCCTATAGTTGGGGTAGGTACATGGTGAATATGTCGTGGGCCGGGGTAGGCAAGCCACCCGTTTTGTTTGCACAAGCGGGTAACTGGTGGTATCAAAGCTGCTGTGATGCTTGCGGCTATGCCAAAGGTAAGAAGGAGTACCAAAATAACCATAGCCCCTATTTTACCATAGAGAAAGCCATACAAGGTTGAAATGCCCCGTAAGTACTCCATTTTCCTTTGCGGGTATGTTGGTGTGCATGCTATACTGTACAGTTAAAGAATGTAAAAGGTTGCAGCCGGTGCAGACGTGTAGCAGTTTGTCTAGTATGGCAATGGACAGTGGTTGACATGCAGTGGACGACAGGAACTATCAGTATGGGTAATCGTTCATGCGTGTTGTACTGCTGGAAGCTTACCCATGGTAGTGCGTAAGGAGGCTAATGTGAGCTCCGAACCTCCTAGTGTGTTAGATTCGGCGCGTGCTATTGTTGAAGAAATGCTGACACAATTGCGAATATTGGTTGAGTCTTCGCAAGAACGTAGCGGCCAAATTTCGGTTGAGGTGCGGCAGACAGAACGTTCTCTCGATGAAGTGAGCATGCAACGGCAGTTTGCTGTTGAGCGAAATCTTCCTACTGTCTCGACATTGAAAGAACGTGAGCAGCATTTACGCGAAACGCAACAGAAACTGAATCGAGAGGCTGATATGTTGCAGCGATCTCGCAAGCAACTCGACCAGCTTGTGCGCCAGATTGATATGAGTAGTACGACACTAGATGGCAGTAGTGAAGGCGAAGGTGCGGACCCTTGGATGCAGGCGTTGAAATCGCAAGTTATTCTTGGGCGTGAGGAAGAGCGGGTGCGTCTTGCGCGTGAGGTGCATGATAGCCCAGCCCAAGTGCTTGCCAATACCCTGATTGGGCTTGAGCAGAGTCGTTCGCTTTTGCACGACCAGCGTATGGAGCACCTAGAGCCACTGCTTGACCAATTGTGTGATGCCACACGGGAAGGACTGAAAGAGGTACGTCGCCTTGTTGCAGACCTGCGCCCAGCAAGGCTCGATGAGCAAGGGCTTGTAGCGGCTCTGCGAGATTATATTAAGCGCTATTGCGACGCATATCAAGCGCAGGTATCATTTGATGCAGCAGATTCTCTGCCGCGTTTATCACGAGAAGTTGAGATTGTATTGTATCGTGTGGTGCAAGAGTCTCTACAAAATGCACATAAGCATGCTCGTGGGGCAGCAATTTATGTAACATTGGCAGAGCGCCAAGGTAAATTGTGCCTTGGTGTGCGTGATGAGGGCCCCGGTTTCGACCCACGTGAAGTCGCACGCCGTGCTGGCCGAGAAAGTTGGGGGTTGACAAGTATGCGTGAACGTGCTCAATTGATAGGAGCACGCTATACTGTTTCATCACGACCGGGGCACGGCACTGAAGTTTCAGTTGTGTTACCATTGTCATAATACACAACATAAGGATGGTCACGATGACTACCAAAAAAATACGAATTGTCATAGTGGATGATCACCCTCTGTTTCGTCAGGGGGTTCGATGGAGTCTCAATATTGAAGATGATATGGAAATTGTAGCAGAGGCTGAAAATGGTCAAGAAGCTATCAAACTCACCGAGCGTTTTTTGCCCAACGTGGTGTTGGTAGATGTCAATTTACCTGGGCTGAATGGGCTTGAGGTGGCCCGTGTTATCAAACGGCACCATCCACACATCAATGTCATTATTCTCAGTGTCTATGAAGATGATGAGCAATTGTTTCAGGCTATCAAGGTTGGTGCTTCTGCCTATTCGTCAAAAGACGTTCACCCTACTGACTTGCAACGTATCATACGCGATGTTGCCAATGGGGCCTACTTGATAAACGAACGTGTCTTGGCAAAACCCCATGTAGCCAAGCGGGTATTGCATCAGTTTCGGGAGTTGGCTGCGAGTGAGCACGACCAATCCAATGGGTTGTTTGCTCCTCTCACGAGCCGTGAGATTGAAATACTCGATTGCATCGCTCGCGGCTTATCCAACAAAGAAATAGCTGGTGAGTTGAACATTAGCGGGCAAACGGTCAAAAACCATATCACATCTATTTTGAGAAAGTTACAGGTCAATGACCGCACTATGGCTGTTATATATGCCATTCAAAAAGGGTGGATTAAGATGGGCTATGAAGAAACTTCTGACTCAAACGAGTCAGAAGAGGATGTAGATGTAGATGCGCCTGTTGCCTAAGTCGTCTTTGACTTCGCTTTGCGCGTGGTTGTCTTGGTTGTTGTTTTCGTGGTTTTTTTGCGCGTAGCAGGCTCTTTGGTAGCTGTTGATGTAGATGATTTCTTTTTATGTGTTGATTTCTTCTTCTCAGTAGCATCCTCGGCTTGAACAGGAGTTTCAAGCCCATTTTGGTGTACGTTTTGCTCATCGTGTTCTGGTGTGTAGCTATGTACCTCTTCGAGATTGTTTGTGGTGTAGTCGCAACTTGGGTAGCGGCTACACCCATAAAAGGGGCGGCCAAACCGCCCACGACGTTTCAATAGCTCACCCTCATGGCATTTGGGGCAAGCTACCCCTGTGCGTTCAGGTGGAGGAACCGGTTTTCCTTCTTTGTCGAGGCGACGGATGTTTTTGCATTCTGGGTAGCCCGAACATCCCAGAAATTCACCAAAGCGCCCTTTCTTCTTTATCATAGGGCGACCACACAAATCACACATCACATCGGTATATTCTGGTCCACTCTGCTCCTCCAGTACAATTTGTTCTTCATCGTTGTAGTGAAAGTTGCTGGTGAAGTCACACGATTCGGCGTTGCTCTTTTTGCTATAGCGTGAACAAGAGAGAAATTCACCATTGCGCCCAAAGCGAATAATCAACTCGCCCTGCGCACATTTTGGGCACACAATGCCCGTAGGGATTTCTTGGCGCTTAACATCACGCATGCTATGTTTCGCCTGCTCAAGCGTTTGCTGGAATGGGTCATAGAAGGAACGGAGCAAGGGTACCCATTGTTTTTCGCCCGTGGCTACATCGTCGAGTTGTTGCTCCAAATCCGATGTAAAGTCATAATCTACAATGTTGGAAAAATGCTCAACCAGCAAGTCTGTTACAACTCGCCCTAGGGTCGTAGGTACCAGTTTTTTGTTGCGTAGTTCAACATAGCCACGGTCTTGGATAGTGGACATGATAGGTGCATAGGTTGATGGACGCCCAATGCCTAGGCGCTCTAGTTCTTTCACAAGGCTCGCCTCAGTGTAGCGCGGTGGGGGTTCTGTAAAGTGTTGCAGTGGCAACAATTCATGCAGGGTCAGTTGCTCTTGTGCTGTCAGTACAGGCAGTCGCTTTTCTTTGTCTTCATCTTCCTCACCTTCGTCTTGGTCTTCTTGGTAGATGGCCAGAAAGCCCGGAAACTTAAGCACGCTACCCGTAGCACGGAAAGTGTAGGCATGTGCTGTGTTGGCATTGCTCGTATCTTGCGCTGCTGCAATATCTACCGTCGTGCTATCGAAAATGGCAGCCGTCATTTGGCTTGCCAAAAAACGCTTCCAGATAAGCTCATAGAGGCGAAGCTTATCGCGTTCTAGCAAGTGTTCTAGCGATTCGGGCGTGCGCATGCTGCTCGTGGGGCGAATAGCTTCGTGCGCTTCTTGTGCGCCTTTGGAGCGCGTTTTAAACACTGGTGGCTTTTCGGGTACATAATCTTGCCCAAAGCGATTGGTGATGACTTGACGAGCTTCTTGCTGCGCTTCCTTCGACACACTGGTGCTATCTGTACGCATGTAGGTGATGAGTCCTGTTGTACCCTCGTCGCCTCCTACATCTACACCTTCATAGAGCATCTGGGCTATAGTCATCGTTTTCTTGGCGCTAAAGCCAAGTTTGCGCCCTGCTTCCTGTTGCAATGTGCTTGTGGTGAAGGGAGGGGCAGGGTTGCGTCGCTTATCTTTGCGCGTGACTTTTTGGACGATGTAGTTGGCGTTTTCGAGGTCTTGGACGATGGTCGTGGCTTGTTCTTCATTCTCAATGGCAAACTTGTCGAGTTTCTTACCATTTTGCTCTATCAATGTGGCGCGGAATATATCTTTTGGTGCAGGGGTTTGTATGGTGTGTTTGAACAAATCGGCTTCTATAGTCCAATATTCAGTCGTAGTGAATGCTTCTATTTCGCGTTCACGTTCTACGAGCAAGCGCACAGTGACAGATTGCACGCGCCCGGCAGATAGCCCACGCCGCACCTTATCCCAAAGCAACGGGCTAAGTTGGTAGCCTACCAGCCGGTCTAGCACACGGCGAGCTTGTTGTGCATCCACTAAGTTGCTATTGATTTGGCGTGGCTTGGCAATGGCTGACTGCACCGCGTTTTTGGTTATTTCTTGAAACACAACTCGATGTACGGATATTTTGGGTGATATGCCAATGGCCTTGGTAATATGCCATGCAATCGCTTCGCCTTCGCGGTCTGGGTCTGTTGCGAGGTAGATAGCCTCGGCTTTTTTCATAGCGTCACGCAACTCCCCTACGACTTTTTTCTTGGTTACTTCGTATTCGGGAGCAAAGTTATTTTCTATGTCAATAGCAAGCCCATTTTTTGGCAAGTCGCGTACATGCCCCATACTTGCGAGAACACGGTAGCCCCTGCCAAGATATTTTTGGATTGTCTTGGCTTTTGCTGGCGACTCGACTATAACTATGTTTTCACTCATATATACAAACCCGCTGTGTCTTTACCTGTATATCCTTATACTATAGTCTCTGTATTGTGTGCATCTTAGGAACTATAAGTAAGTATAAACACTTTGTCAAGGAATCGCGTTACGTGTTATGTTGTGATAGTGGTGTGTGTGCCGTGTTTTCGTATTGGTGTATTTGTATCTGCAATGGCATATCGTCGGGTGTGTGCAATGGCAGAGAAGCAAAGATATTTTTTGCCAGTGATGTATTGCGTGGATGGGTTGCTGTATAGAACAGGTGGGCACGACATGGCGAGTCGCTTGCTCCGAAACCCGGTATAGGTATGTGAAATGCTTGTGTTGTGGTCAATATGGTACACCACAGTCTTTCCAATGGCGGTGTGCCTGATACGGACCAAGACTCAAGGATGTGCATGTATGGACGGATGTAATCAATGTGCCAGTGCGGTCGTTTTTTGGTGTGTCGCTGATGGTGTTGTAGGCGTGCGGGTAGTCCACCAGCACCAAATGCACTACCGATGTAGAGGTAGTAGCCGGCTGTAAAATTGAATACTCCGAGGTGCCCTATGGGAATGTGTGCAAGATGGTGTTGTAGGTGTAGGATGAGGAGATAGCTCCCTTTCATGTGTGTCGTGTACTATACGTCTCTGCCACGCATAAGCGCCAAACCCATGAAGACGATTGCTATGAGTGACCCCATCGTAGCTATAACAATAAACGCTGTTGGTATGGGACCGCTCCACCCCCCAATGCCAACAGCGACAGCAATAAGCCCGATGCCTATGATGACAGAGGAAAGCACAATGGCTACGGCCAAATAGTTGGCTGCGCTGATCAACGCACGCGAGAGGTTGCGAATTTCGTGCTCGTGGGTGTGTATGGTCAATTCACCTTTGTTGAGGCGGCGTAGAAAGTTGCCAACTTGTTCTGGTAGCTCAAGGGTTGTTTCGCCCATCACACGGGTTTGTTCAAAGAGGCGTCCACGCAACACTTTGGGCGAAAGCTCTTCAACAATGGCTTTCATAGCAATAGGTTTGGCCACACCAAAAACATTCAATTGCGGGTCTAGCTGCAACCCGATGCCTTCCATCATAATGATAGCTTTGAGCAATGTGGCTATTTGGCTTGGCATCGTGAGTTTGTGGCGACGTACCAAGGCAAACAGATCTCCCCCCATCATATTGGCAGAAATAGCATGCAATGGTTGCCCGGCGAGGTTTTCAATGAATAACAACATATCTCGACGCACAGCAGGCGAAATGTTTTGGCGTTCTAACATACCCATGCCCACGAGGGCCCGCAGGGCTTTGTCGGCGTCGCGGTCTATAATAGACGTGACGAAGAACATCACTTGGCGTGTCATTTCGCGGTCCATAATGCCAACTTGCCCAAAATCTACTGCCCCTACCCGGTCACCATCCAAACCAAAGAAGTTACCGGGGTGTGGGTCTGAGTGGAAGAAACCGGTGAATATTTCATGAAAGATAACTTCGGTAGCGTTGCGAGCGAGACGAGGCGGGTCTATGCCGGCTTCTCGCAGTTCGGTAACTTTGCTGATTTTGATGCCCTGTATGCGTTCCGTTGTAAGGACACGTGGGCTTGTGTGGTCCCAATAGACAGTTGGTATAAGGACATTTTGGTGGTTTTTGAAGATTTTACGAAAACGGTCGGTATTGCGGCCTTCGCGGGTGTAATCGAGTTCGCGCCGCAGGGTAGTGCTAAATTCCCATGCCAGTTCTGGCAGGTTGACACGTTCTCCTAACGATGTACGTTCTTGGGCTAGGTTAGCTAACTCGGCAAGAATGGTGAGATCAGTTTCTATCAAGGTAGCTATATCTGGGCGTTGTATTTTTACTGCGACTTCTTGACCATCGTGCAGCACGGCTGCATGCACCTGCCCCAATGATGCTGCTGCCAATGGCTCGCGGTCAAATTCTTTGAAGAGAACGTGGATTGGCTGCCCAAGCTCAGACTCGATGGCAGCGATAGCTTGCTCAGTAGGAAATGGTGGTACAGCGTCTTGGAGCTTTTCGAGTTCGCTGATAATGTTTGGCGGCAGCAGGTCGGCGCGTGTGCTCAACAGTTGCCCTATTTTCACAAATGTTGGTCCCATTTCTATGAGAGCCATGCAGAGCCGTTCACCAACACCCACCCGTGGTGGCGGTGGTGCGCGGAGAATAGTGCGACGTGGGAGCGAGAGAAGCGTTGTCACACCGAGTTGTTCAAGCACATATCCGAAGCCATGGTGCCAAAGCACTTGTACGATATGGCGATAGCGCCCAAGATGGCGCGTTTGGCGAACAATTGGAAGCATATATTTTTAGGACCTGAACCCCTGAAATGATAGTATGATAGCCCACAAGTGTGGGATGAACAGTATACAACCCATGATAATAGATATGATGGCACAAAAAAGTACCGTACCAGCCGCTACATCTTTTGCTATGCGTGCTTTGGGGTGGTAGGTGCTAGTTGCGACATCTACAGCAGCCTCAATAGCCGTGTTGATACCCTCTGCGGCTATAACCAAGGCACAAGTAAGCAAAAGTACCACCCATTCCCAACGTGCAAAACCAAGAACCCACCCTAACGCAAAAGCGCAGGCCCCAATGAGAACATGAATGCGGGCATTGCGCTGTGTGCGAAACAAGTAGCCCAACCCTTGAAATGCATACGTGAAAGAAGCTACCAATTCAAGCAGTGAATCAGCTTGGGTTGATGTACCTGTTGTAGCAGCAGACCGTTGCTGTTGCCCTTTTTTGGCTATATAGGTGTTGATTCTTGGTGCAGGTCGTGATCGTTCCATTGTCATATTCTTTATCCTGTTCGTACTGATATGATCAGTGCGCGTGCATATTATACTACACATGTCGGTTACATGGTAAAGGCCCGGATTAAGTCCCGGACCAGTGAAGATTATAACCGATTTTGTCTTTATAAGCTATGTGGTCAGTAGTCATGATTGGGTTGCTACCATGCCTGTGCGCCAAAATGCGCGTATTGGCTTCAACACATCTAGTGCCACCCGCCCCCGTTCCTGCACATCTGCTGCTGCCTGCTGTTGCATTACCGAACGTGAATGGTACAAATCGTCTGGTGATATGTATGGGTAGAGTACATCCGGTAAAAGCCAATCGAGTGAGCGGGTATGCATCTCAAAATCAATTCCAGCGTGCTGGTATGCCTTCCAGATAAGCTGTGAGCAATAGAAATGCTTTTCACTATCGCGGGTTGCTTTGTAGGGATTGTAGCTATAGCTTGTGCCTTCAGCATGAGCTTTCATGCGAGCATAGGCAATGGCAGATGTTATCTGCTCTGCTGTGGCTTGGGGGCGTATGACAACCCAATCTTGCATGGGGAGGGTGAAAAGCCCGGTTTCGCTTAGTGGTTGTACCACTATTTCATCGGCTGTATTTTTTTTGTGCCCAACTGCCTCGGCCACTTGCTGTGTTCCTTCTGGGGTATCACCTAGGTAGAGCACGGCATGTGTGAAGTATGATCCTATGCCGATGAGTTTGCCGTTCAGCGTAAAGCTTTTGGTGAGCACAATGTCGCCGGGTTGGAGTTGGCTTGTGTCAATACGTGGATGCACCGTTTCTTTCCCATTCGTTTTGCTGGTATGGTCTGTATAGATAAGGAATGGTTTACACATTTGAGATAGAAGGGCGATAAACCGAAAGAATATGTGTATAAAAGCTGTTAAGAACGCTCTTGGATTATTCCTTTTTTCTATTTTGTGTACTTTTGTTTCTTGTACCTGCATGATGAAACCCCTTTCAGAAAATAATCAGCTTTTTATAAGATTTTGTTTTTTTTGTTTTGTGTTTGTTGTATTACTATCATTCATAATACGGTATAGCTCTTGTTTTATGAATAAGGAAAGATGACTGAAAGATTACAGAAAAAGAAGCTTTCTACATCTTTCAGATGTAAAAAACCTCTTTTAGGTGTATATATAGCGATAGTCTTGCTGTACTGTGTAAGAAAATGTTGTTACATGTCAGGGATGTATGGGGATTGTTTCAGAAAGGGTATCATGTGCGTTTCCCTCTCTTGTGTGGTACAATCTATACTGCTGTTATACTTGAGCATAGTTGTCAGGGTATTGGTTGGCATGCAAACGACAAAAGATTGTTCTAGCCCTACCCCATTTATTGTTGGGGTCCTTATGGGCGTTGTTGTTGGTAGTGTTGCTGCAGGGTTGTTGGCACCACGCAGTGGTGTCGAAATGCGCGAGGTGTTGCGCGAGCGTGGCCTTGCGTTGAAAGAACAAGCTGAAGATATAGCTGTGCAAACACAGACAACACTACTAGAGATTTTGAATCGCAATTAGGTGGCTATAACACTATGAGTGAATATGAACTGAAACGGAAAATTGTCCACGGCATCTTGAATCTGCTCCTTGGCACGCTGGCTGCATGGCTGGCAAACAAGATTACCGATAGTATTGTAGGACAGCCTCCGGTGGGTGAGCTAACTGACTAAACGTTCTCACTTCCATTCCATCTATTCTTTATTAATGAAACCATTCACTACAGAGGACACAGAGGAACACAGAGGGTAATGCCAGTAACCCTGTGCGCCTCTGCGTACCCTGTGGTTGAAATGATGCATATACGTTATCCCCAAACATATGACTATGGAAACAATACAACGAATTGATAACGATAGGGGTGCATCGTTGCCCACGCATCAACATAGCTTTGTGTGGCCTTCTGTTTCGTTTGTGCTAATAACCATTGGGCTAGGGTTTCCGTTGGCACGTATCATCTTGCCGGGGCAGTTAAAAGCGGCCCTTTTTATCCCCCTGCTGCTCCTCTTCGTTTGGTTTCTGTGGCGATTGTCCCAACCACGTTCGCTGATCATTTCTCCACTTGGCTTGCCCTTGTTGTTGAGTGCATTGGCAATCAGTGCCAGTGGTCTTGCGGCCGTTGTCACAGGTTCCCTTCATGGCACAATCGTCATCCCCTTTTTATTTCATTGGGGGGCAATATGTGGTGTGACAACATTTCTCCTGGCCGACATGCTTGCAGCGGGGTGGTCGCCCCGGACCTTTGTGCGTGTCATAGTAGTGTTGCTCACCATTGCACTCCTGCATGGAAGTTGGACCGTTGTCACATGGTGGCTCAAGTGGCTGTCGTTGTGGCAACCCGGGGATGTGTTCCTACCGGTGCCCTTTCGCAAGTGGCTTATTGCCTCCAATCCCAATCAAGCTGCTATGATGGTCAATTTCAGTTTGCCACTTGGTATCGTTGCTATGTGGCGAGCTCATGTGCGTTGGAAGCAGGTCGTGTGGGGCATGTGGCTTGCTGCCGCTGTTATCGTGCTGTTCTATACCACCTCGCGTGGGGGGTGGCTTGCTATGGGAGTTATGGTAACGACTATCATGCTACCGCTCATATGGAGCATGATGCGTGCCAAGCAGTGGAAGCGTTTGGTCGGCACGGTCATCGTAGCAGGTTGTTATGCGGCGCTCTTTCTTTTCCTCTTTGTAGTACATCAAAACAGTTTTTATGCGCAATATGTTACGCGGGGGACTATGCCTTCTCGCAATGTACACGTTGATGAGGCTGTAAAAGGAATATCCTATGTGGGCGCACGAGAGATGATTTGGCACTATGCTGTTGAGATGTTTACTGATCACCCGATCTTCGGTATAGGTCCAAATGGCTTTGAGACACAGTATCGTCTCTACAAATCTAAGTATGACCCATATGTCCACATGCATGCCCACAACATCTACTTGGGTGTCTTGAGTGAACTTGGGTTGATAGGCGTATTCGCTCTCGTAAGTCTCGCATTGACGGCGACTTGGCTATGGGTTGTGGGGTTGCGTCGTGTCGCTATGCAATCTGATACATGGTTGTGGATGCTGGCATGTGGGGCAGTGGGCGTTGGCATTGCGGTACATGGATTGGTGGATATTCCATCGCGCTCGGTGGGCAAAATGCCATTGTCTATTTTTCCATTGGCACTTGCGGGAGCAGGATGTTGGACATGGTCTGTCGCCAAATTTACTACGACACGCACGGGAAGTAGCTCAATTGAAAAAGGTGTACACACCGATACACAGTCATCGGGCGTCAAGCGTTGGTTTGCGAACGTGCAAGTGCCGCATCCACTCCATATCGCTATTGTTGTGGTAGCAGTTGCAGCATGGGGAATGGCTACCTACATCCAATTGAAGAAACCGAGCTTGTATGTTGCACCACAAGACCCGGTGGTAGAAGCTGTTGAACATGCAATGGACCTAGGACAACAAGCCTACGAAAACCCCGAATTACTACCAGAGGCGCTTGTTGCGCAAGAGCACATTCTTTCCCATATTCCCCAAGACTATATTGCTAGTGTTAATTATGCTGCATTGCTTGCTGAACTAGGACACATAACTGAAGCTGTACAAGCACTTGAGTCGTTGCTTGAAACTGACAATGTGCGTATAGCTGAGCCATATGTCATGTTGGCGCGTTTGCATGAGCAGATGGGGCATACACAAGATGCACACCTTTACTGGCAGCAGGCCCTTGAGCGCAATGCTATGTTGGCCGAAAGTGTTGCATGTTTGCAGAGCGACATATGCGACGATATGCCGTTGCCAGACCCATGGTCTTCAGCATTGGCAGCCCAAGTCGTAGCGCGGCACTATCTTGACAACCCAAACGAGCAGGCGTTGGATGAGGTTTCACAGATTGCTTTAGCATGGAATAATGTGAATATATGGGCGGTGAACGCATTACTTGCTCAACGGGTAGGTGATGAGCATATGCAAAAACGTGCTCTGTTTGCAGCGGTGGATATACAGAAAAATCGTCGTCCAACGAAGCAAATGGCTATTGCTTTGCTCTATGATGCTATGGACCGCAACGACACGGCAACTTTGCGGGAACTTGTGCAACAGCAGGGAAAACTGGCTTTGCGTGAAGAGTTTGTGCCGCAGGTGGGGCACTTACTGGTGACAACCGTTGACGTAGAATTGGCACAAGTAACATTAAAAGCCGCAATGATACTCGAAAATGACACGCTTATTCGTCAGGCACGTACCTATATGGGGCGCGTAGAGGCTCTGTTTCTCGATAATGCCAGTGAGTGATGGGTATGTGCTATAATATGGGGTAACGTGTGGAAATATCCTAGTGTGGTATCATGCCCTAGGTGTAGGATATGTGTTCAGAGTTGGGCGCGGTATGAGGTATATGAGTACCTGAAACCTGAAACCTGAAATCTGAACCCTAAGTAAGAGAGAAAAGAGGTTTTTATGTCTGGTCACTCGAAGTGGCATACTATTAAGCGCTCGAAGGGTGCTGCTGACCAGAAGCGGGGGCAGCTTTTCACCAAGCTGGCGCGTGATATAACCATTGCCGTGCGCGAAGGGAATGGTGGTGATCCGGAAATGAATTTCCGGTTGCGTATTGCTATTGATAAGGCTCGACAAAATAATATGCCCATGGATAGTATTCAACGGGCTGTGGACCGTGGCCTTGGCAAGGGCAATGATGGCGCAGTTGAAGAGACGATTATGTATGAGGGATATGCGGCCGGTGGTGTGGCTCTCCTTATTGAGGCTGTTACCGATAACCGCAACCGTACCAGTTCCGATGTACGGTCAACTCTCACCAAAAATGGAGCTAATCCTGGTGAACCTGGCTCTGTGGCATGGATGTTTGAGCAAAAAGGTCTTATTACTATTGACCTGAGTGGTACCGGGTTGGATGGTGACGAGGTGACGCTTGAGGCTATTGATGCCGGTGCAGATGATGTCGAGGTTTCTGAAGATACAGTGGAAGTGTATACCGAATGGACAAAGCTCAATGATGTGCGTCTCTCATTGCTTGAAAAACAAATCCCTTTTTCCAATGCTGAAAAGGTGATGCATCCGAACACAACGATACAACTGGACGAAAAAGAATCTTTGAGTATTATGCGGCTTATGTCAAGACTGGAAGATTTGGATGATGTGCAGCAGGTATATTCAAACCTTGATATTAGCGATGAATTGGCTATGAAGTTTGGTGAGGAATAGGTGCGTACTATTGGTATAGACCCGGGCACGGCTATTATGGGGTGGGGAGTTGTTGATGAGACGCATGGCTCCTTGCAATCGGTTGCGTATGGTGTACTGAAAACCCCTTCTGATTGCGATACAGCCCGGCGTCTTGTGCTACTCTACGATGGGTTGGTCGAGGTATTGCACACCTATCAACCAGAAGCGGGCGCGGTGGAGGAGCTGTTCTTTTCACGCAATGTGACAACCGCTTTGGCGGTGGGGCAGGCCCGTGGGGTTGCGTTGTTGGCTCTCGCGCAAGGTGATGTGCCTGTGTATGAGTATAAACCCCGTGCTGTGAAGCAGGCCGTTGCTGGCTATGGCGGTGCAGATAAGCGTCAAATGCAAGAAATGGTACGTATGACGCTTGGGTTGGAAGCTATCCCAAAACCTGATGATGCGGCCGATGCGCTTGCTATCGCAGTATGTCATGCGTATACTGCGCCTATGTTGAGTCGTATTGCAGAGTCTTCATAAAACTATACAAACACAACATACACACAAAGCCTCATATTGCTAAACATGGTAGGACAGGCAGGATGCCTATGCTACTAAGAAATCGTAGAACAGGCATCCTGCGGGAGTC
>CAZVEN010000014.1:73644-125473 GCA_964626155.1 uncultured Chloroflexaceae bacterium
CGGCTAGAAGCCGGTGCTACATCTGCCGGAGTCCGGCTAGAAGCCGGTGCTACATCTGCCGGAGTCCGGCTAGAAGCCGGTGCTACATAACTTTACCAACAGAGTCCGGCAGGATGTCGGTGCTACACGTGTGCGAGGGAATGAACTCGCCTTGACGCCTACCGTAATAGTGGTATGATAATGCCATTGTATTATGGTAAATGTTTCAACAACAGGAGCATAACCAATGGTCTTCACCAAACATGTGGGTATCCGGTGTAGTATTGCCTTTGTGAGCATCATCGCATGGTTCATAGCCCTACCTACCAATGCTACCTACGCAACCGGGCCTTCTATTACCATAACACCAAACACAATCCCACCCAACAGCACTATGACCATCACGCTCAACGGATTTACCCCAGAAGAAATGGTAACTATCTGGCAAACTCTCCCGGACGAATCTGTCATTGAACACGGCACGATGCAGGTTGACACCTACGGCAATACATCTCTCGCATGGTTTGCCGACCCGCTCTACCCATATGGGACACACTACATAAGCGCCCGTGGCAACACCAGCAAACGCACTGCCATTCAAGCATTTCACATGATGCCAGTAGAAACTTTCCCCAACTATTCTCCAGCACGTTCGCCTTGCATTTCCAACCCTACCGCATTTGCCTATAGTCCCTGTCCAAACATTGCATGTGAGCCACTTCTCTCAGTGGAAGGAACCATACACATATCGGCTATACGCAACGGTAACACGCTTGCATTCACGTTCAACAACTTTATACCCCAAGAAACCGTATCTATCTGGCTCAAAACACCGCAATATACCACTATTGACCTAGGCACGAGCAGCGCAAATGAACAAGGCATGTTGTCTTATACACTCCCACTTGGGGCCAGTGAAACGGAAGGCATCTACCACCTGACCATCTATGGAAATACGAGCAACAAGACTGGAACAGCAACATTCAAATTCCAACAGAGCATGGCACAACCATGTGCCGATATGCCAGCATACGTGCGCATCATCCCCAACATGGTGCAATACACTGGCATAGTCACAATACAAGGTTCATCATTCGGTGCAGGTGAACCAATCTATGGGTGGGTCACACAGGCTGACTCACGTAGTGTACCATTATTCTCTAGTGAAGCAAAACGTGATGGCTCATTCTGTCAAACCATGTACCTTCCAGACACTATGGCACCGGGAACATATTCTTTGACCGTTCTTGGATACTACAGTACACAACGTGCTACCACCACTATACACATACATCCCTAACAACCCCAAATGTCGCCCAAAAACGCATCTTTTTCCAATAGAAAATTTTACACTTATGTGCAATCAGTTTTTTTTCAGCTTTACTTCAGGTATTTTTCAGCATAATTTGCGCTTATAATGCACCTATCCCCTTGACGATTTAGCTTGTGATAGTATATTATAAGGAATAGCTGTCTAGCACCTACCTATCAATGTTAAAATAGTTAGGGCGGGAAGCAATAGTGCAACCATTGCTTTCCTACGTAAGTACGTTTGTGGAGTAAGATAATCTACATTATAAAGCGAAGGAGTTGAGAAGTATGAGACTAACCAAGCGGTCTAGTATACTTGCAAGCCTTGTTACCCTCACACTGCTCGTTGGCCTTTTTGCTGTACCTGCAAAAACTCAGGCACAGAGCGTAACAATGTCTATCATTCCATCCAGTGCAATTCAAGATACTGATCTCGTCATTCACCTGACACTGGCCGGCTTTGCTTCCGGCGAAACCGTTACGATTTGGCAAACATTCCCAGATTATACCGTTTTGCCACGTGGCGACTGGGAAGTAAGCAGTGCAGGCGTAGGCGAAGTACCAATTGAAATGGGCGGGGATATTCCCGTTGGCGTTCATTATTTCAGCGTTCGTGGCAACAAGAGTGGCAACATCGTTATTGCTCCCTTTGAGCTGCTCGCAGCAAAAATTAGCCCCTCAAAGGGTGTGAGTGTTGAAGTTGCCGGTGGCATGGGCGGCGAGCAGGGCAATACATTTAGCTTTTCTGGCCGAGGGTACAAAGAATCAGAAACAGTTTCAATTTGGCTTACATACCCTGATGGAAGAGTAGTGGATCTGGGCATGGAACGTGCCGATGGTGGTGCTTGGGAAGCCGGTTTTACATTTACCGAGAAACACCCCGAAGGACAGTATCACCTCACCGGGTATGGCAACAGCAGTGGGTGGACAGGTGTTGCAACATTCTACGTGTTGCGTGGCGATTTCACAAAGGAAGCCGGTTGGGCCCAGTTGATCGCATCCCCCAACCGCACACGACAGCTCGATGTCGTGGATCTAGATGGTAGTGGCTTTCTACCAGGCGAGCGTGTGAGTCTGTGGCTAACACAACCCGATGGTGTTGTGCAATGGATTGGCCAAGTTCGCGCTGTCCATGGTGGGTTCAATTTGTCTGGCTACCTGCCAGCAGTTATTCCAGACCATGGGTTGCCTGTTGGTGTACACACCTTCAGTGCATACGGCGAATCCAGCAAGCTTCTCGCCACAGCCGATGTGATGCTGTTTCCTGGTAGCGGCTTCTAACAAAATATATGCTTTGAAGTCAGTTCGTTTCTTAGAGCTGGACAGCAACCAATCCAGTCCCCTTCTTCTCATATGAAAGAGGGGACTGTTTTTTTTCTTCCACACACAGAGTACACCACATACAGTTTACTCTTTCTCAACAAATCTCACCCCAAATCTTAACCAAAACCCTCACACAGCACTTACACTATCGTGTATCCTATGTATAGACCTTGTAATATAGTCTTGTCTAGCTTCAAACGTAAAACTATGATACAGTAAGGCCGGGAAGCAATGTGAGTACACAGAAATCTCTACAATCTACCTGCGAAAACCAACAGAACACACCCGCATCATCACAACGCATCTATGAATTAGAGCAGGAAAATGCAACGATGTATCAAGAACTAGCCGCGCTTCGTGTTCAACGAAACCTTACTATAGCCTTACGTACAGGAGAGAGCCTTGAACATACCATCCACCTTGTGTTAGAAGCCATGCTTCAGCTAGAAAGTGTTGATAGCGCAGGTATAGCTCTCGCAGATGACCACACCGGTGAATGCAACCTCGTTGCCCACCAAGGCATGTCTTCTCACCTCTTAGCATACATATACCACCGTTGCGATAGCACCTGCTCACCAGCAACTGCATATGCACCCCAGCAATTTTGCCCATCCCCGCTCACATCATCTACCATAGAAGAAAATATATACCACCAGACATATACCAAGTCTGTTATTACCACATTTCCAATACTGCACAAAGAACATTGTATCGGCGAACTCATGGTTGTATCTTCTAGCCATCTGCACCTATCATCCCCCACAGCTCTTGCACTCGAAGCCATCGCGGCCCAAATAGGCAGCATCATCGTTTGCCAAAAAACAGCCGCCGAACACAAGCAATCAGAAGAGCGTATACAGCGCCACATACAACGCATAGCTGCTCTGCGTCAGATAGACAAAGCCATTACCAGCAGCATAGATTTGCCCCTCACGCTCAACATCTTACTCGACCAAGTGACAACCCATCTTGCCATAGATGCAGCGGCCATACTCCTACTCAAACCACACCTGCAAATACTCGAATATGCTGCCAGCAAAGGCTTCAACTCAACGGCCATCAAAAAACGGCGTCTGCATATGGGCGAAAGCTATGCTGGCCGTGCCGCACTCAAGCGTTGCATCATTGCCATACCCGACACAACATGCGAACCTGACCCTTTACAAGACCCCTTTATAGAAGCCGAACATGTTATTGCCTACTATTGCATGCCCCTTATTGCCAAAGGACAGGTAAAAGGTGTACTAGAACTTTTCCACCAAGCACCGCTCAACCCCGACAAAGAGTGGCTCGACTTCATGGGGGCCCTCGTCGGTCAAGCTGCCATTGCTGTTGATAATGCAGAACTCTTTTCTCAACTCCAACATTCCAATGAAGAGCTTATCAAATCCTACGATCACACCATTGAAGGATGGGCACGCACACTTGAACTCCGTGATGCCGAAACAGAAGGGCATACCCGTCGCGTCACTGAACTCACCATGAAACTCGTCAAAGCCATTGGTATACCTGAACAAGACCGTATCCACATCCGACGCGGAGCCATCCTGCATGACATAGGCAAAGTAGCTATCCCCGATAGCATTCTCCTCAAAGCCGGACCGCTTACGGAAGAAGAACGTAGCATTATGCAGCGTCACACAACGTATGCCTATGAAATGCTCTTGCCCATTGCCTTTTTACGTCCAGCACTCGACATACCCTATTGTCACCACGAAAAATGGGATGGCACCGGCTACCCACGTGGGCTAAAGGGTGCTGAGATACCGCTTGCAGCACGCATCTTTGCTGTCGTAGATGTATTCGACGCTCTCTGCTCCAAACGTCCATACCACAAAGCCCGCACAGTAGCGCAAGCTTGCGCCTACATCCGCGAACAAGCCGGCAAACATTTCGACCCCCAGATAGTCGAAATCTTCTTGCGCATGCTCGAACAGCAATGAAATCACAAACAGACACATAGATCATTGATGTGGTATAATACCCCTAATCTATCATGAGCATCTGTTGAAAGGAGCAACCCTATGCCAACTGATACCCTAACAACCACACTCCCCATTGCCGTGGAGCACAACGGTGTCGCCACAACTTTTGACGAGGACTATCACACCGACACAGACTATGCACCATATACAGCTTACCAGAACCGACACGATACCCCTGAGCATGATCCCTTCTACTATGGAACACGTACCCTCATTGAGTATGATGCAAACGGAAAAGAGCTATATAGAGAAATCCCCTTGACCCTAGATGATTTTCTTGACCCGATGGAAGGAGACTTTTTTATGCAGGGTGGCTTGCATGAAGAAGACGTGCAGAAACTCAAAAGCACTTTTCGCTATCGCTATCGGCATGACCCAAGCATATTGGTAAGTTCTGATAAGAAGATGTGCTGGCATATACTAGGCTTGAAAGAACCGGCCCCCGATGTCGCCATTATCCCTAATGTCCACAATGAACAAGACCCGTATCAGTCGTCGTTTGATGTGCAACAGGAAGGTACGAGCCCACGCTTTGTGCTGGAAGTTGTCTCGCCCCGCTATCGTATCAAAGATACCGACGACAAGGTAGACATCTACCTACGTGCAGGCGTCCGGGAATATCACATTCTCAACTCACGTTTTAACAAAAAAACAGGTGTTGTGGAATATGAGTTCATCGGGTATCGGGTAAAAGGTACCAAGTATGTACGTATTATTCCCAACGAGCAAGGGTACATCTACAGTGCCACTGAAGATGTGTGGTTGGGTGTAAGTGAGCAACGCGACCGCTTCTTTGTGCTCGATGGGCAAACCATGGAAGAGATACTGCCCGACGATGAACGGGCCGCCAAAGCCGAAGAGCGTGTACTTGAAGAACAAGAACAGCGCAAACAAGCCGAAGAGCGTGCTCTTGAAGAACAAGAACAGCGCAAACAAGCCGAAGAGCGTGCGCGTATACATGAGGAACAATACCTTGAACAGCAGCGAGCATCGGCGCGTGCAATGCTTACCGATGGCATAGCCCCGGCTATCATTGCCAAATATACTGGTCTCTCGCTTGACACGATAGAAGCTTTGGGCACGTGATACATACCAATACTCCATGCAGGTAAACTATATCACATTGTAGAGACGTTGCGTGCAACGTCTCTATGATTACCCAAATATGAGCATCAATCCCTCCCCATCCCATCGAGCACACACGCCACTGTCACCACGAGCAACAACAATAACCCATAGAACTTGTACGAAACGCCAACCACCGTCAGCCCCCCCATGACCTTATTGCCATAAAAAGACCATTGATTACCATAGGCTATCAACGCATATGCCCCGCCAAGCAAGGCACCACGCCAGCGCAAAACCCCAAGCTCATACGCATAGAGCAACACACCCAAAAACGTCACCACGACAATAGTTTGATAATGCATCCATGCGGCCGGCACAGTAAGCACCATAAAGAGCGGAAACAAGCCAAACTGCATCGCATAGCGCGAACTGGTGCGCTCGGCCGACAACCACGCCAACCCACCCATCACCAACACAGAGAGCATAAAAGCACCATACGTCAGTAGCGTCACCAATTTATGCTCAAAGATAGATGCGCTTATATCGGGAGCAAACAAGCGGCTAAGAAACCCATTGACCGTCTGGTTTTCAACCCACGATGTACCACCTCCAATATTGGGCACGACTTGTAAGAGATATACCATGTGCATATCCCACCCCACAACGGCGATAGCAATACCATTGCAAATGAGCATAGCAAGAACAAAGCCAACCAAAGCTTGCCACTGGCGCTTCACGATAAAAAAGAGCAACAACAGCACCGGATAGAGCTTAAACAATGTGCCCAAAGCCACAGCCGCCCCGGCCCACCTATCATACCCCTCACGCGATGCAACGAGTGCTACTATCAGCAAGAACAACAGCACAATATCTATCTGCCCATAGGCCACCGTATCGGCTATTGGGCGCATATTGAGCAGCATCAGCAACCCCACACCCGGCACCGAAAGCAACCCAATATGAAAATGACGGCTCACAACCAACAGAATGCCCCCCAGCAGGAGCATATTCATAACGCGGTGCCAAAACAGAATCATCAGACCATCTTGGTTTACAACAAATGGCAAAAAGAGCATACCGTAGAATGGGGGAACTTTAAACACATGCCCGAAATGATTTTCATGGACCGCCACCAAGTCATACATAGACCCGCCGCGTAGCCAATTGCGAGCCCCCTTGAACAAAATCCAAAAATCGGGGCCGCTACGCCCAATCCACGGGTCAAATTGGCTTGCCCCATACACCACAACCCCAAGCGCCAGCATCCCTACCACGGCCAATTGCCAACGACTCAGGTAGGTACTCGCAAACACAACGGCAAAACTCACACAAATGCACAGCGCAGCAACACCGGTATTATCCATGACAAATTCGAGCATAATGATCAACCGGGCTACCGAAGCGACTGCCAGTACCCCAAGCACAACCCATGGCCAATGTCGAAGCTTGCCGATGATAGCGAGCACACCAAGCCCAACAACGATACACCCAAACATGGCTTCAGCAACCCACAGCGTTGGGGGGTAGGGCGAAACAAATGGTACTCCATCGGCAGCCATAACCATTTGGTAGGCCGGCATAAGCCAATAGGCTGCACCCATCATCAGCAGCAACCGAGGTGCCGACACCCAGCGTTGGTCATAGAGATATTGTGAAACCCCATACACCACAAGCCCATAGATAGCGCCGAGGACACATAACGCAGCCACCCGCATCGTAAAAGGTGCTATCTGCATAGGCCAACGTGCTAGGCTATAGCTCAACACAGCAACCAACCCGACCGTAACCACCCACGCCAACCATGCACGTAGCCCTATGCCACGTAGCATGCCATAGCATGCAGTAGCCGCCACGACAAAAGCGGTTACCTGCCAGAGCGGTGGCAAGAGCGGAAACCCACGGGTAGCACTCAACCGCGCCCCAACCAGCACAATGCCAAGTGGACGTGAATCAATCACATTAGAATAGGTCGTGCTACGCAGCTCAACCGGCACACTCCACCTGAACGGGTCCTGTGGCGGCACCAAAACCTGATAATGCCGCCCACCATGCGGCGGCACAAGCCTAAAAGCAGCCCCACCATGGATGTGCATATCTATCACCGGGTCGGACACATTGGGCGGGTAGCCATTGAACAAGTGCAAATCAAGCACCAGTGGTTTATGTGCAGCCACGACGGGGAAATCAATACGCGCATCGCCCGTCGTCCAGCGAATCATTTGCCCAGTGGTATAAAACCGCTCTATCTCATGCACCCCCTGCACAAAACGCTCATCGCGGGGGCCAATCGTTAGTAGCAATGTTCCTACATACTGATATGCTACAAAGAGCAATACCAATGTTATCAACACCAACGTAGGCACTGAAAAGAGTATGCGTGTCTTCACCATATTGTGCAATGATGAGCTTGCATACCCTCCTCGCACATGCCTTTGCCAAGCCATAGAAAGAGATGCCATACCCTACCATTCACCTAAAACAGCAATCAACTACCAGCGGCTATTGTATCACACACATCAAAATAGCCGAGCATTAGTTGCAAGAGATATGCCAAATATGTGATACACTATACCACGCTGTGAAAATCATATGAGAAACATAGTAATAGGATTTTTGTTTCAAAAAGGAATACATACGCCCATTGCTCGACCACATGCTTGGCTAACGAGAACAAGCTGGCTGTGTAGCATCCTGCCACTGCTCTTCATCGTCCACATTCTCAGCCTCAACCTGCACAGCAAAACCTACCACGTAGCCATGGGCGATGGCACAGATAAACTGTTGCTCCAGCATGTGCATAGCACCGAAGAGCAAGAAGGCACACGCTACCGCTGGACGAGAGAAAACCCTACTCTCACCGTACACCGTTTTGCCATTGCACACCCGGCCTATCTCACGCTTGACCTAGGCGGTTTGCCGCCGCAAATACCAGAGCCACGTATGGTGCATGCCAACATGCACGGTACACCTTGGGTGAGCCTCCCGGTTACCTCGCAACCGCGCCACTACACCCTGCTCCTCCCGCCAACCGCGTTACGCAACGGCAACCTCTCCATACACTTCAGCACCGAGGCAACCCGTGTCCCCCCCGACGAGCGCAAACTCGGCGTGCGCATTGATAGCTTCACACTCGGTTGGGTCTCAACCAGCAATGCTACCCCCCCTTGGAGTACTATAGTAGTACAATGGCTCATCATCATTATCATCATACACCTTGTGACACACTTCAAGCCGCCCAAATGGAGCATCATAACCCTTGCCGGCGGCCTTATTGTGGCTCTTGCATTGCTCCATGCCTACCATCTCCCGGTTGCTGCAATGTGGCAAGCGCGTTTTCTTGTGGCATGCATAACCCTGTTGCTCATATTCCATGCAACGCTGCCATTGTTCCAACGACTATTCCCTAGCACATCTTCGCGCACCGATATGCAATTGCTCTGGATGCTCACCCTTATCGCCTTCACCATACGCATGGGGTTCATTCTCTATCCGCCATTCGACTCACACGATTGGTACATCCATCGCAAGCGCATCATAGACTTCCTCACCGGCACATTCCTTATCTACGACCACCCCGCCGAATTTAGCAGAAAACTCACTATCGTGCCCCCTGCCCCCTACCTTCTCTACGCCCCATTGACATTGCTGGCAAATAACGTCATTGTCGCTATGCAAGCTGTCTACGCATTTGTAGATAGCATGAGCATCCTATGTATGGGGCTGTTTGCTCATGCTCTTGGTGGCAACAAGCGCACAACTACGTTTGCCCTGCTTATGGTAGCCCTCTTCCCACTCAATTTCACTGCGCTGTGGTGGGGGTTTGGTCCCCAAGTCATTGGGCAAACGCTTATTATACTCCTAGCTACCCTGATAGTCTACTCGCCCCCCCCACAACGTATGCCATGGGTTGTTGTGGGATTCGTTTTTTCGGTGCTGCTGCTTTCACATATAGGGGCCGGTATACTCGGTGGCTTCTGGCTTGCTGGTTACACCGTGTTGCTCCTAGCTCTACAGCGCATACAACCTCGCCACTGGCGCACATGGGCTATACTCATCATCCTATGCGGCATACTCGTCACAAGCCTATTCTACATCGAGGTGCTTGCGCTCCAAATGCGCGGTCTAGCTACCAATAGCCGCCTGGGATGGGATGAGGGCGATGTCTTCCGTGTCAAGTGGACTTTGGCTAGTCTCTACTCATCCTTCAAGCCCATTGGTGTAGCCCTGCCGGTTGCAAGTATCATTCTGCTCCTACACACCGTGCGAGCAACCCACCGTTGGCTTATCAGTGCTTGGGTCATCAGTGCGCTCATCTTCTTCATCGTAGATGTTGCATTTGGTTTGCAAGTGCGCTATGCCTACTTTCTCGTTCCCGTCATCGCAACGGGCTTTGGTATAATCTGTACACAATTCAGCAAACGCCACCGCGTAGGCACATTTGTGGCATGGACAATGATAGCACTCATTGGCTTTGCGGGGTTACACCTTTGGTATGAGGGCATTTTCGAGGGCATCAAACCATCACTGCGCGGGCTGACACACTGAGGCATAGGGGATTTATACAAAGACATAAAGGGTGCCACGTTTGGGAGTACGTGGCACCCCGTTTACCTAGAGAGTTGGTAAACAATGCATACTTTGCGCTTTTGCGCGAGGACAAAACGAAATGAAAGATGAGAAATGAACAGAGACGATTGGCGTCATTTACCCTTTCAAAGAGAAGCAGCACCCCTACACCTAGCGGCTGGCGATGCGCTCCTCGCGGGACTCGCCGCGACAGGGAAACCTGTTCTGCGCTGGTACACCGCATCTGCGTCAGCACTCATTGTGGGTGTCGGGCAATCCCTTGCTGCTATCAACCAGCATGCCTGCAAAATGGCTGGCATCCCTATCTACCGACGTTCGAGCGGCGGAACGGCTGTGCTGATGGAGCACGATTTGCTGATGCTCGATATTGCGATCCCTAAAGACCATGCCTTGCACCATGCCGACGTGACCGAATCATATCGTTGGCTTGGCGAATTGTGGGTTGTCGCCTTGCAAGCCTTAGGTGTGCAAGCACGTACTGTCACCATAGCAGAAGCACGCGAAGATAGCCAAACCCTTGATATGCTCACACGCCAAGTATGCTTTGCTGGGCGTTCGCCCTATGAAGTGCTTGCCGGGGGAGGCAAAATAGTTGGGCTGGCCCAAACACGCCGACGCTATGGCGCACTCCTGCAAGCTGGCATCTACCTGCACTGGAAGCCACAGCGCATGCTCGATCTTCTCACCCTCCAGCCCCACGAACGCGAACACTTAGCCCAACAGCTCAATACACGGGTGACTGGTCTCTCGCACCACATTGCTGTAGGACAGGCTTCTAGCCTGTCCCCTGCCACACAGTTGCAAACAGCTTTTGCTGATGCACTCGCTACATACCACCATGGTGTGTTGGTAGACGCCGAATGGCACGCGGTGGAACGTGAAACGCGCATTTCAGCGGTAGAGCATTATGGTGAGGTGATAGATGTGCAGAGGTGCAGATAAGCAGAGAGATTCGTTTGTTCCCTATGCCCTCTCCCCTCGACCCACGCACCTCACACCTCGCCCCGCGCCCCATACAACGCACACAACGGCCGTAGCGGGCACCCCGCATCACAATCCAAATACGAATCGCGCCCCTCTTGCACACTATACACCCGGCGAGCCGGCGGACCGTCGCAACGTGGACGCCGCGTCTGACAATAGCGCACACATTGCTCATTGATAAACGCATGATAATCGGCATACACCCCTCGCCACGCATCTGTAGTAAGGTGCTTTCCTTCCAAACAATGCGACAACTCGCGCTCTATGCATTGACGCACCTTTGCATAGCGTGCGCGTTTCCACGAAAACGTTTCTCTAGGCGAATGTTGCACATATGGCGCTACCCTATCAAACAACGTGCGCGTATAATCGTCTACCACAAATACCGTATGCCCGCCAGCATACAGCAGAATGACATCCGCCGTCTCCGGCCCAATGCGTGGCAGTGCAAGAAGCTCCTCGCGCAACGACTCTGTTGGTTGATTGAGCATTGTCGCCACACTACCACCATACTGCGTGCTGATGTAGGCACTCACCGCCACAATACCGGCCGCCTTTTGCCGATAGAACGCCACAGAGCGCAGCAATGGTATAAGGCTATCAGTGTCAACGTGTGCAAGCATATGCGGGTTGAGCAACCCGGCATCGCGCAGGCGCATAATGCTCACTTCAACTGACTCCCAGCGCGTTTGTTGCACAAGAATAGATCCTAGCAGCATCTCAAAAGGCGCATCGGCACCGAAAATGGGCCACCACTTGCCCACACTATCATCCATAGCACCAAAGTGAGTGCGTAGCACTGTATACACTGTATAGAGTGTTCGAGACATACGATGTAAAACGTACTAACCTCGCGCAAAGTCGCAAGGCCGCAACGTACTTGTGCGTTAGTGCGACGTATTGTCTAGTAGCGTGCGTCGCACCACATTTCCGTACCACGAATATACAAACAAATAGGTGTCGCCCTACTACCGTAGCCCGACTTCTAGCCGGAGTCCGACAGGATGTTGGTGATACATTGGACAGGCTAGAATCCTATCAAAGGCATGGTATCACAGAGAAGCAACACATGCTCCTTTTGCAGCAAAAAACAAACCGTATTTTCAGGACTATAGTCCCACATCTCCTATCATATATAGTATTTACAAATACATCCCTTACAGAGTATAATACAGTTCGTTGTACTATTTTGGCTACGTGGGCATGCGACACTATATGCCCACAACCATGAGGAGTGTATACACATTCTAAGCTAAGGTTTTTTTGAAGAAAGGACATGTATCACGATGACAAAAAGAACGGTTTCTAATCGCAAAGAAAGTTGGCCAATCAGCATCACATCTTTCTTGGTGCTCATGCTGATGTTATTCCCATTACTTGGGCTGTCGTCTATAACACAAGCCAACAATGTTCCCACAGGCAAAGAGACTCGACTGGCAGGAGAAGATGCAGCAACCATTACCATCACCCCTGCACAACCAACTGAAGAGGACTCCATAGAGATTACCGCCTCTGGGGAATGGTCTGATGCTTGTATTCCCGAATACGAGTCGCACGAAACAACCCACGATACCATCAGCATTTATGCTATTGCGCATGACCCGCCCGACGCAGCATGCGCCGATGTTATTTCTAGTTGGAACATGACGATAGAGGTAGAGCAACTTGCCGCCGGTGATTACACTATTGACCTGTATATGACCGACATGCTTTGGAACGAGGAGCCGGTGCTCTGGAAGAGCACATCGTTCACCGTACAAACCAACGACACGCCCGACACACCCGACACGCCAAACCCAGACCCTGTAGACCTATCGCAGCCAGTAGACGCCTATACCTATACGTGCCAACCCGAATATGTTGACATGCATGGTATAGGCATGCATGAAACAGACACAGCGACGCTTACCGGCCTACCTGAAGATGCTACATGGAAAACACTACAGCTTGGTGGAGCTGGCTATAAAGGGCCGGGTGGCAAAACACCCCCTATTTCAGCAACCTTTACGATTGATGGCGAATCGTTTAACCCACCCATGCCAACCAAAGCACCGGGAGCCGAAAATTACACTGACCCCGATAAGGTATGGTTGGCCCCCGGACCAGCACGTGATTACTACCGCTGGTATCATATGTCTGGCTATCGCGTTGAAATAGCTTCACAACCCAATGCCACTTCCGCCACTGTGTCGGTAGATGACCCTGATAACACGACCAAGAGCCTTATTGCCTACTCGCTCGTGCCAACGACAGACGACACAGAATATAGCGGTGCGTTTGCTACCACGCTAGGCTATGCATGGGGCGGCAACCACAACTACAAATGTGAAGGGCCGGTGCAAGCTGAACTGGTACTCCAACTTCCTGAACCACTTTCGGATACAATGGATATACACGTCAAAGCTGCTATTATGGAGAAAGACGAACATACCGAAAACGACCAACGGACCGTGCGCGTGCGAGCTATAGCCGGTGACGCTCGTAGCGACGATGTCGTTATCCAAGAACCTGATACGCCACAAGTCACTATTGTTGACCTTACCATACCAGATGCATCAGCAGGAACCGAACATGTCACCGTCATCCTCGAATCACCCTGTAGCAAACAAAGCCAATTCCCCGATGGTGGCGACTCATCATTCCTCATGGGCGCAGCCGCATGGCATGCATGCCATGCGGCTGCGCAACCAGTAGAACCTATACCAAAACCAGTAGAACCTATGCCCATCGAACTAAACGCAGAGTCTGGGTATGCCACTATTGAACTTCAATGGAACCCAAGCAATAACCCACATGTGACCAACTACCGTATTTCACGTGCCACAGATTCCGAAGGCTCCTTCACTGCTATTGCTGTCATATCCGACACGATCTACTTTGACTCAGCTTTTGAAGCAGATGACCGTGGGTTGGAATTTTGCTATCACGTAGAAGCGTTGACAGACGCAGAGGAAGGTGTTGCCCAATCAAACACTGCATGTGCAAGGCTTGGTATAGCAGAGCTATGGGTGCCAGACGTATGGGCTTACCCCGGTGAAGAGGCTATTGTACCTATCAACATCCGCAACGCCGACCAACTGCACATTGCTGCTAGTGATATATGGCTCGATTTCGATAGCACAGTACTTGAAATTGCACGTGTCTCCAGTACACCCCTCACCAAAGACTATGAATGGGCTTATGCTAACGATGTGTATGGTACACCAAACACAGACATTTACGATGAATACCAGCGTGTCATCATCTCAACATTTTCGCTCGACCCACCAACACTCTATGGTAAAGGTTCACTCTTTTGGATTACCTTCAACGTGCTTGGGGAAACCGACGATACGACACCACTCAACCTCAAAGAGTTTATTGACGGGGTTGGTGGAACGAATATCTACGCACCGAGTGATTCAGCCAGCCCCGTAGATGACATCTATGGCGGTATTAGCCGTATTTCACTCGAGTTGCAAAATGGCACGCTCTATGTAGAAGAAGAGCTTGTCTATACCCTTGGCGATCTTAATGGCGATGGCATGGTCATAGCTGCCGATGCCTATATTGCATTGCGGATAGCTAACGGCGAACAGGAAGCAACACGCGAGCAACAGTTTGCCGGCGATGTGAACGGCAATGGTCAAGTAGATGCTGCCGATGCTACTATGATACTCTACTATGCAGCCAACAGCGAATGGCCAAATGATGTACCACAGAGAAGGCTACGCGCTGCAACCTTAGCGGCCAATACAAACGTTCGCCTCACCCTCGATGCTGTGAGCGGCACACCTGGCTCTACGGTAGGTGTTGCTCTCAATGCAAGCGGACTAGACAATCTGGCCGGTGGCGAATGTACCATTGCATATGATACTAGTGTTGTGGCCAACATAGAGCAAGTTGAACTGACCGATATGACTGATAACTTTGAACTGGCAGTCAACAATTCCTCTGCCGGTATGCTCCACTTCTCACTAGCGCTCGACTCAAGCAAAGGGACACCAGTCAGTGGCGATGGGGCTTTGGTAACGATACAGGTGCGCATTGCAGACAATGCATCTGTTGGGAGCATAAGCCCGCTTGCGCTCTCAGAAGTGCGCCTGAACGATGTGACAGGGCGTGATTTTGCCATATCAGCGCTCCAACAAACCATAGAGCGCACAAGCGGCGAGGTAGAAGTGACAGCACCAGCTACGCCAGAGGTAACACCCACGCCAGAGGTAACGCCTACGCCAGAGGTAACACCCACGCCAGAGGTAACGCCTACGCCACAGCCGAGTACTAGTTCTGCCACTACCAAGGTCTACCTACCGCTCGTTTCACATTGATACCACAACGTGGGTTAGCGCTTGTTTTAAACCGTTGGGGCTTGCAGACGCAAGCCCCATTTTGCATATACCCACAACAACACGTATAATAGCGCCATGTCATTATTCGCATAAACACCTATCATAGCGCTATGATATACGCGCATCTGAATCACAACATTTTGGGTACATCAGACAATAGTTTGAGCGATGCTTGGCGACGTGTGCTCAATCGCTTAGGAGATTACACCAGTATCATCGCGCAAACTATGCACATGCGCCCAGAGCGAGCAGAACTCCTTGCCCAAACAGAGCACCATATTCTTGTACGCATCCACCTGCCCGGTGAATACGTTGTGCTACGTATTGCGCCCGAAACACACCTAGCCCGCGAAGTATTCTTTGGGCGCACGATGACGAAGCACCGTCTACCGTCAATGCACATCATTCATCACGACTTCAAACGTAGCCTGGTCCCGTTTGACTATATGCTCGAAACCTACATCGGTGGCTCAAACGCCGACCAGATTCAAAACCACTCTATGCAACGTGTGGTGGCACGCCAAGTTGGGCGAGCAATTGGTCAAATGCACCGTATTGCAGCGCCAGGGTGGGGTACACCCGGCCAAACGAGCCGTTGGATAATGGAAGATTGGCATACAGTGCTCTTGTACTTACACACAACCCTAGCGCCCGAATCACTCGCAACCAATGTGTTTCAAATGAACCATTACACGCATGTCAGCACAATACTCCAACATCCGACGCTTACTTATCCCACTCCCAACCTCTTGCATGGCGATGTAGGTCCCCACACAACACGGTGCATTGTTGGCATAAGCGTGCAACTTGCTGCACTCATAAACCCTGGACTGATTGTTGGTGGCGACCCGTTGTTTGACTTGGCCTGTGGCATGAATCCTCACTATCCCCAAGAATGGCGTACCGGGTTGGTAGAAGGCTACCTTTCTCTCACCCAATTGCATACGCAAGAGCAAGAACGGCTACACCTCTTGCGCTTACTGACATGCTTTTGGAGTGCATGCCAACGCTATGCACAGCAACTACCATACACCGCAGCCCGCGACCGTGCATTAGCACTCCTCGCCGAGAGAACATAATCAAACTAAACCCCATAAAGATTGCCTATATCTTAACAGAGACACAATCATCATTTAATCTTTTCTTAATATTATACAGATACAATACAACATAGGTGTGTGGCCCTGAATGCATGGTTTTGTTCAATGAGTATCTGTGTTTGGTGATAGCGTTGGTACTTGCAACGTGCTCGTATCGTTACATATCACACAGATAAGGCACGTATACTAAGACAAGTATAGATCAAAAACATGCTTGAAATAGGAATGCTGTTCAATTCATAAACATAATGGTAGCAACGTGTACGTTGTATCTAAACACAATACTGTGCAAAGACGCGCATCACAACGGTTGCGCGTCTTCCATTTGTATCAGTTTGGCTATCGTATTTCCTAGAATACATACCACACCATATGCATTCTAGGCACCTAGTGGTGAAACAATCATGCTATCAGGTTATCAACATGGTAAGGATTACATGACCAGTTTTGAACGTGTACTCGCAACAAATACGTCAGCCCAGAAGCAACAGCGCGGGATCCTTGTATCTCGCTGGGCGTCTGCTGGTATAAGAACAAAAATCCTCGCTCCCCTCATCTTACTCATGTCACTCTCGCTAGTAGGGAGCACGATAGGGTTTACCATCAGTACAAATACGACACGCAACCGTATTTTGGATGGGCAACTCAATGAAGAAGGCAATCGTATCGCTGCGGCCCTCCAACAAAGCCATCGTGATGTACTCAATGGTGCCAAAGCATTATCGCAAGACCCAAAACTTATCCAAGCCATACAAGATGAAACAACCGGCAAAGACGACGCCATCATGCTGATGGTAAGCCGTGCAGTGCGCGTCCGTGAACGATTTCGTATAGACCAAGTTCTCGTCTTTAACAAACAAAACCAAGAGCGTGTCAATATCTCCACCTACTCCGACATCAGCGAAATTTCTAAGCAAATACACAATCACGCAGCTATGAAGGCATGCGATACCAAGCAACAAGTGCGCATCGTAGATGTGCAACACTATAAACTCATTGTGAGTTGTTCTCCCATTTGGGAATCAACCAATACCATCAAGCAAGAACGTATCGGTATTGTCTACACGGCGCAAGATATTCCTCGCTCACTCGACCGTATTCGCCGTGAACTTGGACTAACAGCCCGAATCGAACTGCCCGACCAACAACCTTCACCCCAAAACCCCCTAGATGAACAACCACCGCAGTCTATCAATGGCAACCGCGTCGAACAACTACCGGTTGATTTAGAACTAACGCATAACCAAATAGCTATTTTACTCAAGCATAGCGAACAAGAAATAAATGCCATTGTTGGCTCTGGCTTCCGTGTTATGCTTATTAGTAGCGGTCTAACCCTTGTGCTCCTGCTCATCTTAGGCTACTGGCTCTCACTAAGTTTTACCAAGCCGATTCTCAAGCTTGCTCACGTTGCACAACAAGTGGCCGATGGTGACTTGTCCGTCCGCTCTAACCTCACCCATCAAGACGAAATAGGGCAACTTGGGCGTGCGTTCGACCAAGCAACCACTACCATCACCGACTTATTGCATCAGCGTGCGCGTACTGCTGGTGAACTCCATGCTATTTTGCAAAGCCTTGCAGATGGAGTGCTTGCTGTAGATAAAGATGAACAGATTGTCATGGTGAACCCAACAGCCGCGACCCTTTTGGGGCAACAACCCAATGACCTCTTGGCTCAGCCACTCAACAAGCTCAAGGATGTTGAAGACCCGGTCCTTTCGAGTGGTCTTGAGCAAGTGATTGACCAGCTCAGGAGCGAAATCGTAGACCCCGATCACGCCGAAACTGAAGAACGCGTAACACTCGGAGAGCGCATCGTGCGACTCAACAGCACCCCCACTCTTGGCACAGGCGGCACAGTCACCGGGGCTGTCGTGGTGCTCCAAGATATTACGGAAGCCGTCGAATCCGACCGTGCCAAGAGCGCTTTTATTGGCACAGCTTCGCATGAAATGCGTACCCCTCTCGCATCGCTGAAAGGCTTTGTTGACATCTTCTTCCTCAGTGGCACAGACAACCTCACAGAAAGCCAACACACATTCCTTGAAACCATCAAGCGCCAAACCAACAATATGGTACAACTTGTCAATGACCTCCTCGAAATGGCTCGCTTGGAACAAAGAACAATCTCCGGTGAACAACGATGGGTGTCAGTCGAAAATACCATTCAAGAAGCAGTTGCAAACCTGAGTGTACAAGTTCAAAACCGTCAAGCAGATATAACGGTTTCCATTGAACCACAACTACCTCAGATTTGGATTGATACGATGCACTTTCGGCGTATCTTGACCAATATTATCTCCAACGCCATAAAATATATCCACCAAGGTGGGAGCATCCAAATACGTGCATACGAACTTGACGACCCCGACCGCCTTCCAAGCTCACCCGGCGACCAACCATGGAAACACGGCGAACAACGCTCTGTTGTCATAGAAGTAGAAGATAACGGTGTGGGTATCCGAGAAAGCGACCAACACAAAATATTTACCCGCTTCTTTCGCTCTGAAAACACGCTCAGTGTAGAGGCCGGTGGAAGTGGGCTAGGACTTGCCATCACCCAATCGCTTGTGCATCTCCATGGCGGGCAAATTGGCTTTCGCAGTGTCGAAAACGAAGGAACATGTTTTTGGGTACGTTTTCCTGCACCAAGCACCGAGCATCTCTCTGAAGAAACAACACCATCAATTGAAGCTGAAACCCATTTGGTGGGCTAAACGAAAAAACATTGCTTAGATTCGTTCCCTGAGCATATCAAAGGGAACAAACGATACTCAATCAATCTGTTCCCTGAACATGTCGAAGGGAACAGCTTCGTATCATAGAATATATCTTTGCTGTACACCGTACAGCGCCGGTCTATAGTAAGGTCCAAGCGTTTGTGGAGAAGTTAGGAGGAGAAAGTATGCAAACACGGTTACAGATTTTCGTATGGACACTACTCGTAGCACTGCTCATTGCAGGGTGTAGTGGCGGCGGTGCAAGCCCAAGTGCAAGTGATGGCGGAAGTAGCGGCGAAAGTACAAACGAGGAAAGCAACACGGAAAGTGGTACAGATTCTCAAGATGATGGCGGTTCAGAAGGTGCTTCAGAGCGGCTTACATTTGCTGGTAGTACAACAGTCCAACCACTCGCAGAAAAGCTAGGCAAAGTGTATCGTCAACAAAACCCTAATGTCGAGCTCGAAATCGGTGCTGGCGGCTCACGTGTTGGCATTCAAGCGGTACAAGAAGGCACAGCAGATATTGGCATGGCTTCACGTGAATTGAAAGAAGGTGAGCAGACGGAAGGCATGGAAGTCTATCAGATTGCGGTTGATGTACTTGCAATGATCGTGCATCCTTCCAACCCGGTGGAAGAACTATCGCTAGAACAACTCAAAGGTATCTACACAGGCGAAATTACTAACTGGAGCGAGGTTGGCGGCGAAGATATGCCTATTGTGCCTGTCATACGCGAAACAACATCTGGCACACGTGGCGCTTTCGATGATATTGTACTTGGCGACGACGACCCCATTGAAACAGAGGAAAATACCGAAGTGACTGCCGGCGAAGTCCATGCACACGTGGCCGAATCAGAAGATGCTATTGGGTATGTTGGTTTTGGGCACCTCTCCGGTGACGATGTCAAGGTGGTATCTATTGATGGGATAGAACCAAACCCCGAATCGGCAAAAGACGGCACCTACAAACTCAAACGCCCTTTACAAATGATGATCGGATCTCTAAGCCGCCCATTGGCAAAAGAATTTATTGACTTTGTGCTTAGTGAAGAGGGACAACAAATCGTTGTAGAAGACGGTTGGGTGCCGGTTGCTGATTAATGAATGCGACATGCTGAATGTGAAACGTAGAATGCTGGACAGTGACGAGATAACAACATGGCTGTTGTTATCTCGTCACCTTTTTATGCCCATACCCATACCCTATGACCCTACCATTACTATGCATCACCCTACTCCTGCAAGTGCTGAGGGAGGTGTTTGTGGTACCACAGGAGAAGCGGAGAACGTAACATGACGCATTGTCTCTACACTCAATCCACTACCCCTTGTTTTTCCTTCTTCCTCACCAAGTATCTGCCGAAGTACAAACAGTAAACTGCTCAAGTTATCCGATTTTGCAACATAGGCACTGAAGCCACGTTCTAAAAACTCGCCTGGCGTTTGCTCCTTGCGATTCGTGAATGCCACGACTGGACATGTCACCGACTGGCTACGCAACATATCCAACGCTTCGATACCATTCATACCAGCCATGATAATATCCAACACAATGGCATCTGGTGGGTCAGCTACAGCAGATTCTATTGCTTCAAATCCACTATTTACCGACACAACATGGTAACGACCAGCATGACGCAGCACCAATTCTGTCTTCAAGCGAACGGTATACACATCATCAACAATCAATACCTTTTTCATACTGTTCCTTTCTTATTACACACATGTAAAGGCATTTCGTTTATAATACAACACGTCATACATGGCGTGAAGGTTGTATGAGTGGAGATTTAGGACAGTATAAGTGGAGATATGGTAGACATCTTCACACACGCTCAAAGGAGTACATGCATGCAAGGAAAAGTGGTGCGTGCCCAAAGTGGTTTTTTCTGGGTACAAACCGATGTAGGCATCCTCGAATGCAAGCTACGCGGACGCCTAAAGAAACAACGTCAACAGGCTGACATAGCTGTCGTTGGTGACGAAGTGGAAGTTACCCAAACACAAACCGGCGAGGGTGCAATTGAAGCAGTCGCTGAACGACGTTCGCGTTTTTCGCGTCGGCAACCAGGACCACGCGGACAATGGAAGGAAGACATCCTCATCGCCAACCTCGACCAAGTGCTCATCGTCTTTGCCTGCGTCAGCCCCCCTATGAAACCGCGTCTCTTAGACCGCTTCCTTGTGGTTGCCGAATACAACGAAATTGAAGCCATTGTTATTGCCAATAAAATAGACCTAGATACTGACCATACAGCACGCGCTGCCTTTGCACCCTATGAGCATATCGGCTACCGTGTTTGCTATGTCAGCACACAAACTGGTGAAAACATTTCTGCGCTGCGTACACACTTAACTGGACGCTTCAGTGTTGTGGTAGGTCCTTCTGGTGTCGGCAAAAGTAGCTTACTCAACACTATACAACCCGGCCTAGGGCTACGCACAAAAGATGTCAGCGAAGCCGTTGGCAAGGGACGCCATACGACGATTGTTGCTGAACTGCACCCTCTCGAAGGTTCACAGGGGGGCTATATAGCCGATACGCCTGGTATCCGTGAAATAGCCGGCTGGCGCATACCAAAAGATGAACTAGCTTGGTGTTTCCCAGAAATGCGCCCCTACCTAGGCGAATGCGATTTCAACGACTGCACGCATACCCATGAGCCTGGATGTGCCATACGCGAAGCGGTGGAGCAAGGTATTATCTCACCTGAACGCCACGATAGCTACATCCGCCAACGCTTGAACGAGGAGCGATGAATGAAACACGATAGAAGGCGTAGGATAGGCTTTGGAGCCTGTCCCGCATAGCACCTGCATCCTACCGGACTCTGTTCGTAAAGGTATGTATTTCGTCTAACGAGCATTGGAGATGTTGCGTGCAACGTCTCTACAATGTGGCACCACTTGACAAAACAGAACAAGTGTTTTATTATACAGTAGTATATATTTTCTTACCGAAACGAAGGGGAGGGACATAATGGCAACACCTACCTATCTTATGTGGTATGATGGCAACCCGAAAATCTCTATTAACACAAAAATTGAGGATGCTATAGCGGCGTATGAACGGAGGTTCAAAATTGTGCCCAATGTTGTACTTGTGAGTGAAACCGAAAATACAGCCTTAGAGCAACAGGCAAAGGGGAAGCAGCAACACAAGGTACACATTCGTAGCGCTACCTTTGTGCGGCGCAACAATTTTCTTGTTGGGCTAGATAAGGAAGTGGAAAGTGGAGCAGCGCAAGCCACGCTCCAACTGTAGGGGGCTATGCGTAGAGCTTACAAGGGTAAGGTATGTATTGTTTACCGACATTACAGGTAGGTTTTTTCCTCTTTTTACGTTTCATTCTCTGCGTATCCTCTGTGTTCTCTGTGTTCTCTGTAGTGAAAACCTACCTGTCAACCTAGCACATACCTTCCTTGGAGCTTTATTGCTATATCGTAACAACAGTAGTACTTGAACTCTCAAACCCATACAACCTGACAGGTCAAGGTATGCTATAATGACCTATGTGTGAAGGTATCATCGTTTATCTGTTGTATCGAGTGGTTCACGAACAACATCTCTCCGCACCATAGAAACGCTATCATTATGCGCCGTTTATTATTCATTGCACGGTTTGAGTATATCCAACAATTTAAACGGCCCGCTTTTCTCTTTGCGCTATTCGGCACCCCCATTTTATTTGCCGTCTTGTTCCTATGTGCTGGCTTACTCGGCAGCTTATTTATGCTCAGCAAAAAGACAGAGCAGGCTATTGGCTATGTAGACCAAACCGGCATTATCATCCAAGAAGACAGCGAACAGCCAGCAACAGCATCCATTGAAACGGTGGCACCCACGGCAACGGTGGCACTCACCGAAACAGCACTAGCTACCACGACAACCTCGGCGACAACCTCGGCAACAACCTCTTTGCGTTCCATTGACTTCATCCCCTATGCGAGTGAAGAAGAAGCTCATGCAGCATTTATGGCTGGAGATGTAGATGCCTATGTCATCATCCCCCCCGACTATCTGGATAGGGGCAGTATGACTTCCTATGGGCATAAACATATCTCTATGGAAGGACGCACCGAGTTGCGGTTGATGCTACGCCACAATCTCCTAGCGCATGAGTCGTCGCGTGTAGCCCTACGTGCGCCCGAACCATTGAGCAATCTCAACCATAGAATGCTCAAAGAGCCATCTGTAGCATCTCAAGACAATGAATCTGCAACAGATGAAGATACAGAGGAAGACCGTGCAGGCGACCACCGTGAAACGCTCTGGTTTATGCCACTTTCATTTATGTTTAGTTTTTTCTTTATCAGCACCATTTTCACTTCATCTAGTTACCTCTTGCATGGGCTTGTTGAAGAGAAAGAAAACCGCACAATGGAAATTGTGGTCACGTCGGTGACGCCTGAGCAATTGATTGCTGGCAAAACGCTTGGGCTGGGAGCAATTGGGCTAACGCAGCCAGTGGTTTGGCTCATGTATGGTGTCATTCCTGCAACACTCGGCGCTATCTTCTCAGAAGAAATACGTACCGTGCTTGTGAGCGTGTTGACCGACATCTTGCCATTGGTCATCATGTTCTTTGTGCCAACCTACATTATGTATGCGGGCATTATCAGTGCCATCGGCTCAATGGTCGTTTCCGTGCAAGAAGGACAACAGGTATCATCCTTCTTCTCACTGCCTATGATGTTGCCATTTCTGCTCATGGGTGTGATAGAATCCAACCCCCATGGCACGGTAGCCTTGATTGCGAGTTTCCTGCCCTTCACAGCGCCGCTGACTATTATGCTACGCCTATCCATTGCCGATGTACCCACGTGGCAGGTTCTGCTCAGTTTGAGCATTCTCGTAGCGAGTGCCATCGCCGTTATCTTTATAACAGCCCGCATCTTTCGCATTGGCATGCTGCGATATGGCACATCACTTAAGCCCCGCGAAATACTGCGTATGCTGATTGGCAAAATCACCATGAAACGTCAGGCAAAGAAGGGGGTATGAACAAGTTTTTTCTGGTCGTCTTTCACGAGTTTATCAAACATCTTCTGCGCCCAAGCTTTATTGTCGTGACTATGGTTGCTCCATTGACTATTGTGCTGCTCTCTTCACTAGCCAGTGAATTGGGGCAGACGGTAAACCCCTTGCTCAAATCAAGTATCTCATCTATTGTCAACAAGCCCACCCATATAGGCTATGTAGACGAAGCCAACCTCATCATTACCGCAACAGAAACCTTTTCCCCAACCTTCTTTTATGCCTTTGTAGATGAAGAAGCGGCACAGCATGCCGTTGAACAGGATGAGATTGAAGCCTACTATGTCATACCACCTGACTATCTCGACAGTGGCGAAGTGACACGCTTTGCCCCCCAGATCCAATTGAGTGCCGGCGATATAGAACGCTTTGCTATGCTGTTGCGCATCAACCTGCTCCATGAACATGATGCGCGGGTAGCCCAACGTATCAAAAGCATCATGAACTTGATGGACCTACACGCCGTGCGCTTAGATAATGACGGTAAACCCGTCGAAGGGCGCTATGCCCAAGGCGACTTTGAAAGCAACCCGGCCCTGCTGCTCATTCCCTATGGTTTCGCTATGTTGTTGTATACCACTATGTTTTCATCGGCAGGTCTCTTGCTGCACGGTGTGGTTGAGGAAAAGGAAAACCGGGTGATGGAGCTATTGCTCACCTCATTGAAGCCGATGCAATTGTTGGGCGGCAAGATAGTCGGGCTTGGCATGCTCGGTTTATTGCAAATGGTCATTTGGTCTGGCGCAGGGTTTTTGGTGCTGACGAGTCAACCTGAAACACTCGACATGCTGAGTACAGTGCAATTACCGCTCTATGTGTGGGTCTTGATGATACCGTACTTTATAGGGGCATACCTCATCTATGGCAGCCTGATGGCCGGCATCGGCGCAACCCTGTCCTCCACCCGCGAAGGGTCAATCCTTATCTCCTTGCTTATTATTCCTGTCATCATACCCCTCGTGTTTTTCATTTTCATTGCCGATAATCCTGAAGGTTGGATTGCAACGCTATTTGGTCTCATCCCCTTTACCGCGTCTATCACCATGATTATACGCTTGACGCTAGTAGATGTGGCGTGGTGGCAGATAACCCTGAGTCTTATCCTGTTGCTTGGCACGGTGGTAGTCTCTATCTGGACAGGGGCTAAGATGTTTCGCACAACGAATTTGCTGGCAGGTAAAAAGCTCAATCTATTGGAGATTGTGCGTGCCTTGCGTGCCAAGTAGCCGCTCTATCGCTATACCACTCTTCTACCTGTGGCACGACGGCTTCACTGGAAAAACGGTCTTGTGCTCCCTGGCGTGCATTGTTCCCTAGGCGCATGCGTTCATCCGCGTCGTTGAGCAATGCGATGATGGCTTCGGCAAAGCGCTCTGGTGTGGCGGCGAGGATTCCGTTGACGTTGTGGGTAATAATGTCGCATGTTCCCCCGGTCGGCATGGCGATGATAGGCGCTCCCATGGCGCTCCCCTCTAGCAAGACGCGGCTCAGCGGCTCGCCCCAATTGGAGGGAAAGAGCAACAGACGACAGTGAGCCATCAGTTGCACCACCTCGTCGTGCGCAACCCACGATAGGAACTCTGCCGGTATGTCTAGCTGTGCAATGTCACGCGCTAGGCTAGATTGTAGTGCGCCATTGCCAACTATTTTGAGCATGGGCAATGCAACACAACCATGGCTATGCTCGCGCATATGCGGGGGGGCATTCATAAGGCGCTTGACGTGGTGGAAGATGGGTACCAACAAGCCCGCTCCTTTATTCTGTTCTAGCTTGCCGACAAAGAGTAAGAAGGATTCATCATCAGACAGGCTAGAAGCCTGTCCTACCTCTATATGCCCTACTATATTGGGAATGACGCGCACACGTTCGGGCGGCACGATATGGTGCAGGCGCTGCGCCATGTAGGTACTCACGGCGATGACGCCATCTGCTTGCTGGAGCATTTGTGCGCGTCGGCGCACATGTGCATGCATGTAGGGGATTGCTGACAGGGCTAGTAGGCCATTGCGCACGCCGAGCCGGGCGATGAGGTCGGTGGCAAGCCCGGCCCATGCGGCCACGGTGTTGGCACGCTGCTGATAGGGGATGCGGTTGCCGTGTAGCCCGGTGCCAAAGTAGCACCATGGCCAATGGTCGCGCACGGTGATGATAACGGGTATGCGCAGGACACGCCCGGCATAGCATGCTGCACCGGCAGTTTGCACATGCTGCGCGTGGATGATGAGGTTTTGGGTGCCGCTCGCGTGTTGCATCTCTTGGCCGGCGCGGATGAGTGCTTGCCCAAGTGACACCCATAGCCGTTCGTGGTGATAGTAGTTTTTGACGAACGGGATGGGGCTAGATGGGTAGGGAAACAATCTGGTTGGCACGCTGCCGGCTTGTGCAGGGGACATTTCCTTAGCTTGCTGTTGGTGGACTTGCGCTTTGATGGGCACAACAGTGAGAATGGTGTGCCCGCACTGTTGCAAGGCATATGCAAGGGTGTAGGCGCTCCATGCTGCCCCACCAACGTTGCCGGGCGGGAAGGTGTCGCTTGGGTAAAGGATGTTCATTTCGATGTGACCCGTTCGTAGCACCGGCTTCTTGCCGGATTCCGGCAGGTGTTGCTTGTGTGGATGATAGTCATTGTCAGCTAGGGCAGCGTTGCTATCCCATTCAAGTGCCACTTCTCAATGAGCTGCTCCATAGTGCCGTTATCTTTCAGTTCCTTGATAGCTTTGTTGATAGCTTGGTGTATCTCGTCGTTGTCTTTTGCCATGGCTATAGCATAGTTGTCGGTTGCAAAGGCTCCGCCAGCCACTTTCATGCTCTCTGGCAATTGGTTGATATACCACGCTGCGAGTACCCCATCGGCAACGACAGCATCAATAGCGCCTACGCTTAGGTCGTTGAAGGCGCGGTCTATGGCGGCATAAGGCACGATTTTCTCTTCGGGTATGCCCTCATTTTGCAAGGCTTGGTGTCCTACGGTGTCGGGTTGTATGCCGATACGCTCAAGTTGGGCGAGGCTGCCTATGTTTTCAATGCTCAAGGGGTTATCTTGTTGTATGACGACGACTTGCCCAATGGTGAGATATGGAGCGGAGAGGTCAACAATGGTTTTGTAGTTGTCGTGGTAGGGGATGCTGGAGACGACGAGGTCATATTCGTTGTTGGCAAGGGCTTGCAAGATGGTGTCGAAATCGTGCTCTTGAAAGACGATGTTGGCGTTGATGAGCGTGCCTATTTCGCGCATTATGTCTATGTCGAAGCCTTCGAGTTGTTGGGTTTCGGCGTTGCTATATTCCATCGGGGGGTAGCTAGGTGCAATGCCAACGGTGAGGTTGATGCCGTCGAGGTCGGCGATGAGGCCGGGTTCGGGCTTTGGTGTTAGCGATGGTGTATCTTTGGTCGGTTTGGGTGTGTTGGTCGGTTTGGGCATGTTGGTCGGTTCGTCCGCTTCTTCGGTTGCGTCGCCGGTAGCTACGGCATTGGTGTCAGTGAGTGTGTCGGTATCTGTGATGGGTTCGGTCGGTTCTGCGCTGTTGTCATCGGCCACTGGTTTGCTCTTCTGCCACGGCATAGATGGCAGGCTGACATCACACGCGGCAAGCATGAAGGTGCAAAGTGTGAGCAGGGCTACTCTTTTGTACAAACGGGACATGTGTTTTTTTCCTTTTGCTTACCCTATAGCAAAGCCGGTGTATTGTCGCCTATAGGGTGACTGAAAGCCTAAAACAATATCTTCACGGGCAACACCTGAACTCATTAATGTTTCCGCAACATCAACCTCTGTTGCGTTGTATTGAATCCAAACCTTGCCATTTTTCATGGAAATATGGAGGACACATTCATAAATACGATGCTCGCCTTGCCATCCAATATTCATCAATTGATAATGGTCATGCTGTTCATCAAGTATCATCGCACGCTCAATAGCATTCGTCGGAAACGTGTAGGTGGCTAATTTTTGGAGCAGTTGTCGTATAGATGCACGGTAGGTTATGTGTTTATCCATGTTGTGATTACCTCATCTTCTATGGAATACACAAGAATTTTCAATTGATAGAATCGGACTGCTGTTTGACCAAAAGGCAAACAAAAGAATGTTTCATATGCATCAATAGGAATTGCCATATAGAGGATACGCTCAGGTTCTTGATGAACAAGTGCCATACGATAATTCATAAACTGCCCTAGTGCAGTATGGAAGTCTGCAATAGGGGATGGGCTAGAAAATGATTTAATCTCAACTGCAATTTTTTGATCATCTTTTTCAGCAGCTATAACTTTCTCAGCCCCTAAATCAATAAAAAATTCAACCCCTTCAAATCGCATAAAGTAGGGATCATGGGTCACTGCCCATCCCTCGCGTTCAAGTGCTCTCCTGACAACATGATGTGAAAAATCTTTTGCTGGCATAATCTGTCTTCGTCTTAAAATATAGTCCGGCTTCTCTAGCACTTCATTGAGCAAAACCCTCTTGCATACAAACAATAATACAAAGTATAGCACTTTTTGCAAACGCAAACAAGGTACTATAGCAGCCCTACATGATTTGTGCATTTTTTAATGCAAAGGCGCAAAGATGCAAAGACGCAACCCGATGCAAAGATTCGTGTTTGTTTGGTTGCTCGGTATCATTGACAACTCAATTTAGGACTGCTCTATATGCTATAATAGAGACAAAATGAAACAGCTTTTGCAACAACAAAATCACTCCATGCCTATTCCCAAAAGTTGCTCCCATTGGGTGCGATGAAAGGAGTCAGTGGGGCTTTCGCTGAGTGGCAACGAGTAGACTACCTCATATCGAATAACCGCCACTTTTTGCGGGTGTTGCGCCCCGATACATGTACAGTGCTTGACGCAACAACAATGTGTATCACGTTGGGATGCGGGTAGTTTGTAGGGTAAGTCGCATACACAACAACCCTATACTGTGCCGTTTTTCACGGGTCAGGTTTTCATTTGGTATCACAAATCATAGCGCATGACGGGCTGGCGTTCACCGGTGGACACGAAGCCAAACCAACGGTAGAGTTGTTGCGCACGCTTGTTGTAGGATTGGGTGTTGAGTGTGATGACATGCGATTGCTGGCTACGGGCAAAGGTGATAACCTCGGACAGCAGACGTATGCCTACACCTTGCCCCCGATAGAGCGGGTCTACGGCAATGCGTACAAGGTGTAGCAGTCGCCCACCAAAGTGGGTTGTCACGTGGGCATAGCCGACTATGCGTGTGCCTAGCTCGGCTACTATGAAGAAGGATTTTTCGTGAATGGCTGCGTTGACAGTGGCATCGTCTTTGGTCCAATGGGCTTCAAAGCAGATACGGTCTAGCTCGATGATGTCGAACAGGTCTGAAGGCTCTACGGGACGGATATAGACCATTTGGTTGCCACGAGCAGGTATGGTCATTGTACGTTTTTCGTATACAATAACTTCGGTATCGAGAATGTAGCCATTTTTGCGCAGGAGTGAAATGAGCCAACTATCGGCTGCATCGTCGCCAGAGTAGAAGATATGGCGTAGCCCACGTGTACGAAGTGTGGCGTGGAGGTTTTCAAGCAGCATGGTGGTGGTAGGTGCTATATCTAGCCCTTTGGCTAGGGCTATCACTCGTAGCCAACTGGTGTATTCAACAAAGAAGCCAACAACGGCGAAGGCTTGGAGCACGTTACCGGTTTCTATCACAACAGCGTGTGCATCGGCCAGCAAGATGGGTAGTTCTTCGCCGGCGAGACCATAATAATGGCGTGCTCCATCGCGGAGTAGCCTGAGTACGTTGGCTAAGTCTTTATCGTTGGTGAGGCGCGTGGTGGCCTGTTTTAAGTCAAAGCTTTGTCGTATCCATCGCATAAGCATGGTATGATGGTGTAAAATCTATTTTCATTCGGTTTCATGTAGTCGTGTCTACGTGTTATCAGTTCACGTTTCAACTAACGCAACTGCTTGTTTCTGATATACTATTGTACAACAGAAAGATCCAATCGGCGCATGGCACATGATTCAGACAATCGTTCTAGGCTGTTCATATCCTTTGCGAAGCCTAGACTCTATATTCAAAGCACGCTGCGGCGTTTTTGGGGCTTGAATGTGTCGCAGGTCGCTCCATTGCTGTTTGTGGGCGGTCAGTTTCGTCCAGTCCAGTGGCCTGCATTATGCAATTTGGGGATACGGGCAGTGTTGAGTCTGCGTGCCGAGCATGAGGACCGGTTTGTTGGTACACCACCAGAACGGGTTTTGCGCTTGCTGGTTGCTGATTATACCGCACCTGCGCTAGAGCAGTTTTCCGAGGCGGTAGAGTTTATTGCGGCGGCACACGCTGATAGGCTACCGGTGTTGGTGCATTGCCGCGCTGGGGTGGGGCGTGCGCCTGCGACAGCAGCGGCGTATCTTATGGCGCATCATCAGATGGACCATCGGGCTGCACTCATGTTTATTGGGGCGGCACGGCCTATCATTTCGCTGAATATGTTTCAGGTGCGCCGGCTGCGCGAGTGGGAGGGGTATCTTTCGCAAAGATAGGTATTCACCCCACAAAGAACAATAATTGTTTACAAGTAGGGTAATCCGATAACGTAGGATAGGCTTCTAGCCTGTTTCGCGTACACCGACATCCTGTCGGACTCCGGCTAGAAGCCGGTGCTACTTGTCGGACTCCGGCTAGAAGCCGGTGCTACTATCAATCTTAACACCCACAAGTAACCTGTTACTGAGTGTACAAAATGATCCATAAATTTGCGCTTGTTTTGTTATTCTTTCTTCTTACTGGATGTTCAGCGTTCGTGAGTCAAGACCAAATTTTCTCTGCGGAAGCAATGCCGGTAACGCTCCAACAAAGTGAAACGGTAGGACAGACCTTTGTTGCACACCATGCCGGCTTGACAGGAATGGATATATTTCTGACCCCTGAAACTCCTAGCAATGGCGTTATTCATCTGTACTTACGTTCTGATGCATCATCATCTACCGACCTTGCAATGGACAGTATCCCCCTAGAAACAATAACAGATGCACAATTCTATCATTTCTCTTTTGCACCACAACCTGACTCACGCCAACAAGATTACTATGTCGTGCTACAGGTGGAAGGTCAAGGGCGCGTGCATGTTGGCAATGCACCGGGCGAAACCTATCTTGATGGGACACTGTATCATAACCATCAACCTGTTGATGTGCAAATGGCATTTCGGCTCACGTTTGATAGGGCCCAAATGTGGCGCGGCTTTGCTGGTCAAGTGGTCGTGTGGGGATGGATGGTAGTTGTTGGTTTTGCGCTCTACATTTTGCCGGGCTTGGCACTCCTAACGCTCGTATGGCCAGGGACACGTGTGCTGACATGGGCTGAAAAACTGGGTTTATCGGCTGGTCTCAGCATAGCACTCTATCCCTTGTTGTTTCTCTGGACTGACCTTGTTGGTATTCATGCTGGTATGCTGTATGTCTGGGTGCCCCTCGTCGCAGCAGGAGCAGCATTGGTGTGGCACTATCGTCATATCAGACCAACAGATGTGGTACAGTCTTGGCACAATTGGCTACGTTCTGATAGTCTCTGGCATGACCTCGCGCTTGTGGCAGTAGTAGCGCTCATATTTGCAGTACGTTTCATGGTTATTGGGTCTCTGGATATACCAATGTGGGGCGATTCCTATCACCATACCATGATAGCCCAATTGCTGGTAGACCATGGGGGGCTTTTTGATTCGTGGCTACCCTATGCCGAGTTAAAGACATTTACCTATCATTTCGGTTTCCATGTGGCAGTTGCACAGTTGCATTGGCTAACCGGTTGGGCATTGCCAAAGGCTACATTGTGGACGGGGCAAATACTCAATGGGCTGGCGGTTGTTGCGTTGTACCCACTCGCAGCACGCATTGGCGGAAACCGTTGGGCGGGAATAGCAGCATTGGTGATAGCCGGGTTGTTGGTGCCAATGCCAATGTACTATGTGAATTGGGGACGCTATACGCAGTTGGCAGGGCAGGTTATCTTACCAGTGGCGGTGTATTTGGCATGGCATTGTTTGGATATGTCAGGCCCCGATAGGCGTTCTTTGATAGTCGCATGGGTTGCGCTGAGTGGTTTGTGTCTTACCCACTACAGGGTTACAGTTATGTTAGCCCTGTTCTTTGTCGTTTTTTTCTTGCTCAACATTCGTTCAGGGCGTGTGGGCATATTGTTGAGAAATGGCATCTTGCTGGCCATCGGAGCAGGCATCTTGTTCCTACCGTGGTTTGTGCATGTGTTTGCGGGAAAAATTGCGGACATTTTGTTCAAGGAAGTGGCTTACAATGTACAGCAATCATCTGGAGCGGCAAAGGTGAGCTATGCTATTGGGGATATAGCCATTTACCTGCCGCCTCTCATATGGGGCTTACTGCCATTTAGCATAGGTTGGGCATTGTGGCGGCGCGAGCGCGGGGTTGCTGTGGTTGCTGTGTGGTGGTTTGTTGCTTTCATCCTTGCCAATGGGCAATGGTTCTATTCGCGCAATGTAGGTGGCATTAGCAACTTTGCACTCGATAATTTCGCCGTGTTCATTGCGGCTTACATTCCGGCCGGGCTATGTTTGGGCGCTTGTGTGGGTTGGCTCGTGGGCAGGCTACGACATAAACACATGCTTGCCATAAGCATGGTACTCATCGTAGGCATTGCTGCGTGGGGGGGCAGTAAGCGTTTGGGCGATATGCAGGTAGCTCAAGGTGCATTGGTGACATCTCCAGATGAGAAAGCTATGGATTGGATACAAGCACATACCCCACCGGAGTCGCGTTTTGTTGTCAACGCATTTTTTGCTTATAATGGTGCAGTTATTGTGGGGTCCGATGGTGGGTGGTGGATGCCACTCCTAGCAAAGAGACAGACCAACCTGCCACCAATTACGTATGCCTTTGAGCAAAGCACCTACCCAGGGTATAAAAAAGAGGCCAATGCGTTTTGGGAAGAAATGCAGGCAAAAGGCATACAGCATCCTGATGTTGTGCGCATGTTGCAAGAGCATGGCATGACGCATGTGTATATTGGGCAACGCCAAGGGCAGGTGAATAATGCCGGCTTTCGGCTCGACCCACATGCGTTGCTTGCTAGTGAGCATTTTCAGGTGGTGTACCACCAAGATAGAGTGTGGGTATTTGAAATAGTGCCATTGCATGGCTCAGGTGCAGGATTGATTGAATGAGCAAAAGATGAGCAAAAAACGATTGCGGGTCTGCTACTTTGGAACATATCGGGCAACCTATTCTCGCAACGAAATTATGATCGAGGGGCTACGACGCAATGGCATTGATGTGATTGAATGCCATGCGCAATTGTGGCATAGCTTTGAGGACCGCGTTCATATTGCAAGTGGCGCATGGATGCATCCGAAATTCTGGTGGCGGGTACTACGTACATATGGACGGTTGCTCTATCGCTATTGGCGACTTGCCGGCAAATATGATGTGCTGATTGTGGGCTATCCGGGGCAGGCGGATGTGTTTTTGGCACGCATCCTGAGCAAAATGCATGGCAAGCCACTGGCATGGGATATTTTCATGTCCATTTATCTCATTGCCATGGAGCGCAAACTTGATGAACGGAGTAAAGGAACGGTCACGCTGATTCGCTGGTTGGAAAAAACCGCTTGTTCTATGGCCGACATGCTCATTCTCGACACGTCTGACTATGTTGCTTGGTTTGAGGCAACGCATCAGGTTGCGCCAGAGCGGTTTCGGTTGGTGCCAACGGGGGCCGATGAGCGCATCTTTACCCCGATGAATGCGAAAAATACCCCGCTCCCGCGTGAACAGACTGTTTTTCGTGTCGTGTACTATGGCACGTTTATACCCAACCATGGCGTAGAGTATATCATTGAAGCCGCTCGGCTACTGGCACACAACACGGATATTCACTTCGAGCTTATTGGTGGTGGTCCAGAGAAGGAGAAGGCGGAGCAGTTGGCTCAGCGCTATGCCTTGTCAAACGTGACGTTTACGACGTGGTTGAGCAAGGATGCACTAGTGGCCCGGGTAGCCCAAGCTGATGTGTGTTTGGGGGCATTTGGCACGACGCCGCAATCTATGATGACGGTGCAAAACAAAATCTATGAGGCGCTTGCGATGCAAAAGCCTATTATTACGGGAGATTCGTCGGCAGTGCGCGAGGTTTTGGAGCATGGCACGTATATCTACCTGTGTGAGCGGGCAAACCCGCAGTCTTTGGCGGATGCTATTCTGCGGTTGTACGGGGATGTGCGTTTATGTAAGCATATGGCCGAGGATGGCTACCGCAAGTTTCTTGATACGTTTGATATTACGCATATTGGGCAGCATTTTGCGCAACACTTATATCATTTGGTAGAGCGAGGAAGCGATGCGAATAACATTGCTGATGATTGCCGGTAGCGGTCGCCCGCCTTGGATGCGCTATTTCCCAATTGCGCGTTGCTTGGCGCAGCGTGGTCATGCAGTGCGGGTATTAGCCCTACACCCGGATTTTGCCAGTTGCACACAACGACGGTTTGTGCAAGATGGGGTCGAAGTGTGGTATGTGGGACAAATGCATGTGCGTAAGGCAACAGCAAGTAGTGTGCCAGAGCAGTTTGGCCCTCTGCAACTTGTGCAGGTGCTCATGGCTTCGGCAGTGGGTATGATATGGGGCATTCTGTGTTCGCCATCCGACGTGTATCATCTGTGTAAGCCACAGCCTATCAATGGTTTTGCTGCGTTGCTAGGGATTATGCTGTTCCAACGGCGTCGCTTCTACGTAGATTGCGATGATGATGAGACGGTAAGCAACCGCTTCAGTGCGCAATGGCAACGGCTTGTCTTTGCCTTTTGGCAGTGGTTGTTGCTCATGCTGGCGAAGGGGGTGACAGTCAATACCCATTTCATGGAGCAGCGCATACGCAACAAGAGCCGCGCACCACTGGTATATGTGCCCAATGGGGTAGATGATACGCAATGTGTACGCCCCGACCAAGCTATTAGTGATGTGTTGCGTTCTGCGCTTGGTCTTGCTACCTTTCGCGTTGTTGCCTATGCCGGCACGCTTACGTTGCAAAATCATGCGATTGACCTGTTACTCAAAGCCTTTGCCTACGTTGTGCGACAAGTACCAGATGCAAAACTACTCTTGATTGGTGGTGGCGAGGATATGCCAGTGTTGCGCCAGCAGGTAGCCACCATGGGGTTGCAACAAAACGTGGTTTTTATAGGGCAGGTGCCGCCCAAAAGTATGCCTACCTATCTTTCGCTTGCCAATGTGAGTGTTGATCCCGTCCACGACAATGTGGTAGCGCGAGCACGTTCGCCATTGAAGGTGTTTGAGAGCATGGCCGTTGGTGTCCCCGTCGTCACGGGTGATGTGGGCGACCGTAAAAAGTGGCTCGACGATGGACGTGCAGGGGTGTTGGTACAACCCGGCGATGCTACCGCGTTGGCACAGGGTATTGTGCAGGTCTTGTCTGATGAAGACTATCACTTGGCGCTTTCCAAGGCTTGCCTACGACATATTCAGCACTATAACTGGTGTATCCTTGCAGCACAGTGGGAACAAGTGTATGAGAAGTGAAGAAACCATGACCAAGGTTATCCTCCAAGCCGGCGTGCCACGCAGCGGCAACTATTGGCTCTATACCATTTTGCAACAAGCTATGCACCATGCCGGCTGGCCGCAACGCGGCTTTATCCGTGGGCAGACCATCTATGATGAAGCCAAACAATGGCACTATTTTGATGACCAAGCGGCTATTGATTATATAGAGATCGTGCCCGAAGGGTATTTTTATAGAAAAGGCTATTTTCGGGAACAAATACAGGATGTAGATGCGTATATTGCACAGTGTAGCCATGTCTGGACGCATGCGCATTGGTGCGAACGCTATGCAGACACCTTGCGCAAGTTTGATAAGATTGTCTATATTGTGCGGGATCCACGCGATATTGCCCTCTCTACCTCGCGGTTTGTCTTTACCCCATTCATGATACAAAATCATCCCCATCGTGAGCCGAACCCAGAAACCTATTTGCAACATAGATTGTATGAAATGGTGTTGAGTTGGGCCTACCATGTTGGGCATCATGTGCAACACAAAGACGATTTCAATATACATATTGTCTTCTATGAACGGCTCTTGCATACATTTGATACTGAAATGGCCGGTTTACTTGACTATTTGAATATCAGTTTGAGCAATGCTGCTCTTGAATCTATCAAGCAAGCCGTTCATTTTACCTCTATGCAACAAAAAAATCCCCATCATTTGCAGAAAGGTAAATCTGGACAATGGCCCGATGCATTATCTGATATGCAGAAGCAGCAGGTGCTCAGGATAGCTGGTCCTCTGTTGGAAATATTGCATTATCCGCTCTATAGCCCTGATGTAGGTATATACATACCGTATCTACCAGAGCAAATAGACAAGAAGCAAATACAAGATGCGATGACGCAAAGTAGGGGCAAGCTACTTGATAAAATGCGCTATGCCTATGCGTATGCACGCAGTAAAAGACCTTTTGCAGAGAAGATTAAGCGCGGCTCTGCGTTCTTGCTTGGGAGTGGACGCTGGAGGAGTACATGAACACACCAAACACACCCGACACGCGCACTGGTACCCGTATACTGCTTATCAACTTGCACTCTTCCCGCAATGCGGGCGATGCAGCATTGACATTCATGGCGATGCTGCAACTCACCGAGCATTTCCCCAATTGTGTTTTAACGCTGGTAATGAATGACCCCGACAGTCAGCACCAGCATGGGCAAGAGCGTGTCGTTGGTTCATTTGCGCGGTGGGTGCAGACGCTGCCAGTTGGTGGCAAGGGACAATGGAATTGGCGAGCCCTTGCGTGGATGCCACTCACGAGCATCATCACTATGCTCATCTATCGTGCTACTGGTCGTGCCATATTTTTTGGCGTGTCGGCAGAACAACGCGCTTTGTTGCAATCTTACCTTGAAGCTGATGTGGTGGTGAGTGCGCCGGGTAATTTTCTCTACAGTTCGGGCGTGTTGGGGTTGCCTTTTCTCATTGCGATATATGCGATGGTTTATGCCATAGTGCTTGGCAAACCTCTCTACACTATGCCACAATCTATCGGTCCCTTGAAACGCTGGTGGGAGTATCGGTTGGTGCAATGGGTATGTACACGTACCCGTGTGTTGATGCTGCGCGAGACGGAATCGCTCAGGGTGATAGAGCAAGCCGGTGTGGTGCATCCAAAATGTTTACTCATACCCGATTTGGCATTTGCATTCACAGGTGTACCGCGTACCCAAGCACAGCAATGGTTGTTGGATTGTGGCATAGCTATTGGCGACAACGAGCGACCACTTTTGGGTGTCACTGCTATCAACTGGGGCGCACAACAACGCACATTTACACGCCAAGTACACTATGAACAGGCTATGGCTGAGGCTATTCGGTTTTTCATTGAGCATTTTGCAGGGAAGGTTATTTTTTACCCGCAGGTGTGCGGACCAGCTTTGCAAGGCGATGACCGGGTGGTTGCGCGGCGCATTGCATCCCAGTTGCAAGATAAACGTGAGCACATTGTCGTGATAGAAGAACCGGTAGCACCAGATATGCTCCAAGCCGCCTATGCGTGTATGGACCTGTTTATTGGAACACGCATGCACTCGAATATTTTTGCTCTCGTTGGTGGCGTGCCCGTGTTGGCTATTAGCTACCGCAGCAAGACACGCGGTATTATGCAGATGGTGGGGTTGACACCCTATATGGTAGATATACAAACTATTGATGGGCAAACATTGATAGCTATGTTGCGCACACTGTGGGAAGAGAGAATGCACATACAGGCGCAAATAACAGAGCGAGTGGCACTACTAAACAAGCAGGCAAGACAGGCCGGCGTTATCATCGCCGCTGATGTTAGGGCAATACGGAGAGAACAATAGCGTTATGCACTTACGTTCAATGGCCATTTTTCCTTTGCTTAAAGGTTGGCATAAGCGTGCTTCCTTCAGCATGATGGTTGGCATTGGCATTGCTGTGGCTGGCGGGGCGTTTACGCGCATTTTAGGGTCGGTGACGCAGGTGTTGCTGGCGCGTTTGATGGGGCCAGTGTCGTTTGGCGTCTATACCACCTTGTACGCGCTCCTTGGTCCTGTCATTGTGCTGTCGTCATTGGGGCTAGATACATGGTTGTTGCGGCAGGGGGGAAATCTCCAGACTCTCAACGATAACATTAGCAAGGTGTTTTCGCTACGTCTGCTTATGGCGGCTTTGTTGATACCGGCGGGTAGTGTCATTGTGCTGACGCGCAATGAAGCCGGTATTACTCCGCTCATTGTGATGATGGCCTCTATTAGCCTCACATGTGATTTGCTGCTCATGACAGGCTATACAGCTTTGCGGGCCCAAGTGCGCAATTGGGCATCGGCTCTATTGCAAGCAAGTGTGGCGGTTTTGCTCATCACGTTTATTCTGCTATTTTGGAATAGCGACATCCCGGTTTTGGCGGCCACCAGTTTCCGCGTTTCTGCTGGTCTGCTTGGTGTTGCTGCATTGATCTGGTTGCTGCGACAACATCTGCATATTTCGTGGCAGGTGCCGCACATGCTTGATATTCTGAAACAAACCCGTGTGTTTCTTCTTTCTGATGTACTTGCACATATTACGCTCAGTGCCGACCTGTTTCTCATATCGTTCATGCTTGGTGCTCTTGCCGCCGGAGTCTATGGTCCTGCATTGACGATTATCAACGCTACCTTTCTCGTGCCGCGTATTTTGTGGCAGGCGCTCTTGCCCATCATTGCCCAAAAGCAACATACTCCCCGCAAAGTGTCGCTGATGGTCGGGCTAGGGTTATTGGCCAGCATAGGCTATGGGCTGTTCTGTGCCAGTATGTTTTACTGGCAGGCCGAGTGGATTATCCACAAGCTTTTTGGAGAAGAGTATCATAACGCCGTTCTGCTCATACAGATTATGTCGCTCATAACGCTGATGAAAAGTATCAATTTTGGCTCGGTCACGCTTATGGTTGCCTACGACCGTCAAGTGCTTCGTACTAAGCTTCAGGCGATAGCCGCCGTGGTCAATGTCGTTGGTAATCTCATCTGCATTCCTATGTTTGGCTTGCTAGGCGCAGCATGGGTCAATGTTGCTACGGAGACAACATTGCTCATTGGGTATGGTTCTGGTGCGTGGTATACGATGCTGCATCGGGAGAGTACATAGCTATGATGCAAAACATGCAAAAGCCGATACCTATAATGCAACTGATAGATGGGTTTGCTACTGAGGAGCAATCGGGTGGGGCAGCGCTGTTTGGCATTCAACTGGCACGCCATCTCGACCGTAACCGCTATGCCCCCTTTGTCTGTGGTCTATGGCGCTACGACACGCCATCAGAACGTCGTTGGCGCGAGCAGTTGCATGCTGAAGGTATTGGCACTACCATTCTCATTGACCAACACACACACATAGCTAAGGATATGCTTCGCGCAGCCGGGTTGTTGTGGGATGTGGTCAATCGCATCCGTCCACGCATTATGAACAGCCATTTTGAGCGTGGCGATATGCTCGGATTGTTGCACAAGCTGACGCATCCGTCGCACCCGCATATTGTGCGCACGATGCATGCAGATCAGCAGTGGCAGACGCGCCCATGGTTGGGAGCAGTGTTAAACCTTGCAGCTTTTCCGTGGTTCTTTGATGGTGAGGTGGCTATTTCACGGGCAACACAAACTGTTATGGATAATCGCCTAGCGGCCAAGATACGTGGGCGTCGGGCTATGTTGCTCTACAATGGCATTAGTAGTAAGCTGTTACAACATCGTTCAATGGTGCCTAGGCGCGATATATTGGCAGAAGGGCAAGCCCCACGGTTTGTCATTGTGGGGCGCTTGGAACCGCAAAAGGGGCACGAGTATTTTTTGCAAGCAAGTGCTGAGGTGTTGCGCTACATTCCCAATGCCGAGTGCTGGGTTGTTGGTACTGGCAGCTTACGGCAAACCTTACAAGCGCAAGTTGATTCACTTGATATAGCGCATGCTGTGCGGTTTCTGGGGCAGCGTAGCGATGTGCCAGACCTCCTACGACAGGTTGATGTGTTGGTCTCGGCTTCTATATGGGAAGGGTTTCCGACGGTTATCCTTGAAGCTATGTCGGCACGTGTGCCGGTTATTGCGACGGATGTGTCGGGGAGCCGCGAGCTTGTGCGCAATGACGAAACGGGCGTGCTAGTGCCTATGGCACACCCTGAAGCATTGGCGCAGGCTATGCGTTGGATGTTGGATCACCCGATTGAGGCAAGACATATGGCCGAGCGTGCCTATCATGAAGTCCACACATTTACGATAGAGGCGACGGCAGAAGGGTATGGGCAGTTGTATGAGCGGGTACAGCAATCGTAGGACAGGCATCCTGCCTGTCATTCCTACCTGCTGTCCACGAATGCATCCGTAGCACCGGCTTCTAGCCGGAGTCCGGCAGGATGCCGGTGCTACATGGGACATCGTAGAGACATAGCATGCTACGTCTCTACTCCATTCGGGTAATTGGTCTTTATGCCTTTGCGTTTCTGCACAAAACAAGATTTTGCTTTCATAAGCGTACTACTCCGGCACTACTCCTTTTGAGGTATTTCCGCGATATAGGGCATAGGAAAGCGGTTTATTTTACTGCATAGGCACAGAGAATGGTAGGACATTTGGGGTTGACGGTGTCGAGTGCTTTTTTGGGCAAGTGGTCTGCCATCCAAAACCAATAGGCTGCCACGACGATGAGTTGATTACCATAACTGTGTAAACGCACATCGGTAAAGAGCGGGTCTAGCAACAGATGCAGCGAGTCAACGCTGTAGCGCCAATAGTCTTGCGGGTCGGCATGATATGGGTAGGAAGCGGGAACAGTGATAAGCAACTTGCCCCCCGGCTTGAGTATTCTGTGTAGCTCTGCAACGGCGAGAAACGGGTTGGCGACATGCTCCAATACCTGCGTACATACGATAACGTCGAATGTATTGGATGCGATCTGTGGGCATTGTTGAATATCTGCCGCTATGGTCACACTATCGTTGGGTAGTATATCTATAATATCGTAGGATGTGATGTGTTGTGGATTGAACATATCCCGAAAAAAAGGCTCGCCAAATTCCAGAAATGCCCCTTTGCACTCATCTGCATACATTGAGAGAAAGTTGCGAATGTAATAACGCCCACTGGTAAGACCTTTGCCACGAACTAGCCCAAAAGGGTTTAGTCCAGATTGCCAAGAGAGCCAGAGTATTTGGGCTAGTGTCCTTTTGATGACCAGTTCGCCGAGCAAAAGTGGTTTTTGTGCAAGTGGAACATCCCGAACAATGCGCTTAAGGGCATAGCGGTATGTATCTTTTGTCATGCTTTATTTACCAATCAAAGTCTACCGTTATATCTTCTTCACCATTTGGTTTCAACTCGAGTATTTCGCCTGCTTTTGCTTCCCAAATAATAGCCTTATCTTTGTTGCCAGTATCTGTAATAACTTGGTCTGGTAATGCGCTATTTACATCGCCAATGACCAGCACATATTCGCGGGGTGGAATGTCGGGCATGACAAAATAGCCGTTGGCATCGGTGAAAGCAAGTGGGCTGAGTGATTCGTCAACAGCAAATATTTTTTTGTCTGTTTCTTCATGTCCATACACTTCGGCAAGCCGTACCATCATGCCATTTAAATATCCTTGTGTTACAGAAGACCAGACTCTGCCTGTTGCAGTTGCTTTGCCGGGTGATGGGGTTGGGACAACCAAAGGTTCATCTTCAGCAGCATCTGGTGCATTAGATGAGTCATCACTAGATTGTTGTGGAGCTGCGGCTACATTTTGCTGTATTGCACTAGGCGACAATTGCTGTGTACTACTACAAGATGCCAAAAAAGTGATTGCTATAAGAATGGTCAATAGGCGCATCCACGTTATCTTCATCATCATTACATACCTCGTTTTCCTTACTTAAAGAAATTATTAAGAACTAATCCTAAGATTCATGATACTTGAATTTTTCATCCATATCAATAGCTCATTTGGTTATTATTGTTCAGATTTGGGGTTTAGCCGAAGGTGTAGGAGAGGCATCCGGTGCCACGCAAGTGCTTGGCACCCGTAGCACCGGCATCCTGCCGGAGTCCGGCTAGAAGCCGGTGCTACATTGGGACAGGCTAGAAGCCTAATGCTACTAAGAAATTGTAGGACAGGCATCCTGCCTGTCATGCTGGACAGGCTAGAAGCCTATCCTACGCCTAATGCTCGTGCTACGTGGGACAGGCTAGAAGCCTATCCTACGCCTTTTGCGCCATTTCTTAGTAGCATTGGGCTAGAAGCCTGTCCTATCGTTCAATCGCTGTTGTTTTCGTGGATTACTTCTAGCACACAGGTGCAATAATCCATGTGGTTATAGGCAATTACCACGAACGGGGTATTGTGATGTGGGAGTGCATTTGCTATAGTTTCGTGGCAAGCCCAAAAGGTGGGACTTGTTCTATGTTAATGTTTTTAAGTAAAGGAGTTTTCTGAAGTGAAACGATTAGGTACACTGGTGCTTGCAGTAGCACTGATGGTGAGCGGTCTTTTTGGGACTGCCGGGAATGTTATGGCAGCAGACAATGCGTATAGTTCGGGCTATTTTACGGCTGTCACCTATCAAAATGTTGGCGATGCTTCTACAACCGTTACGTTTGAGTTTTATGTTGAAGGTAGTAGTACACCAATTCCAATTCAGAGGGAACTGGCAGCAGGTGCTAGTGCTTCGTTGAATGTTTCTACCACCGACGAAGTCACTGCGGGTTTCAAAGGTTCAGCCGTAGCCTCTTCCACCGAGCCTGTTGCGGCAACCATGGTGCAGATTTGTGCAGACGATGCATGCCCGGTTGTCAACCGTCCGCTTTCCAATGGTATGACTGCCGACCAAGGTGCTAGCACGGTTTTGCTTGCCACGGCACTCAAGAACCAATTTAACCAAACAACCAAGTTCTCAGTGCAGAATGTTGGTAGCGATGCATTAAATGCAACCGTAAATTTCTATGAAGTAGGTAATCCCACGGCAAAGCACACGGAATCTATCTCAAACTTGCCGGCCGGTTCAGCCAAATACTTTGACTTGGGTACCATCAGCGCTCTGGGTGACAGCTTCAATGGTTCTGTCTCAGTGGTAGTTGATGGCACTGGTAGTGCTGTAGCCGCAGCACTTGAGCTTGGCACAGGTGCTAGCAAAGCATACTATGCCAACAGCTTTGAGGGTGTCACCGAGGGTTCAACCACCGTGTATATGCCTTCTGCTCTTTGCGATGCATATGGACAGGGGCAGAGAACAGCCTACGCTATTCAGAACAACAGCGGTGCTGAAATAGCTGCTGGTGGTATTATCATTACGTTTACCGACTCACGTGATACCACTAAGACCTATACCTACTCCAACCCTGAGGCTATTGCTGCTGGTGGTAAATGGAGTGCTCAAACATGCAACGCCGAAGGTTTGGGTGAAGGTTCTAATTTTGTTGGTTCTGCTAAGATTGTAAGCACCGGCGAAATTGTTGCCATTGACAAAGTGTTCCAGAATGTGAGTATTGGTGGTCTTAGCTCGGCATTCTTGGGTGCAGCATCAGGTAATGCCAAGCTTGCTCTTCCCTACGTGCGTTGGGCAACAGACGAAAACTATAGCACAACCCCTGTGAACAGGTTCTTCACGCAACGTACTTATATTGCTATCCAGAACGTGGGTGGAGATATTCCTGCAAACTCTATCACCATCAAGTATGTGGACGAAACAGGTACAACACGTGGTACCCATACAATATCTGACGCTGTTCCAAGTGGCGCAAAAGTGAACTCAAATGCATCAATGGCTGACATGACAGCTTTTGGGTACAAGGGTGACAATGGTCAAGCCGCTACTGGTGGTGGTTCAATCATTGAGTGTAGTGCTGCGAATTGTGAACTCATCGCAACCGCTCGTGTTGCATCCAACGATGCTACAACCAACGCACTGGTAGGTGAAGACTATAACGGTATCCCCGTTGAGTAATCAATAGTATTTCTAACCGTTTTTGATAAGGCATCGGGTGTTGCTAAGGCACCTGATGCCTTTTTTATTTGCTGTAGGGGGACCGGGGACGGAAGACGGGGGACCGGGGACTGAGTACTTCAACATGTGCCATCCACCAATCGGGGCCACGAATACACGAATGGTGTCACCCCGGCCCGTAGTACCGGCTGGTAAGCCAAATCCAACAGGATGTTGGTGTTACACTGGACAGGCGAGAAACCTATCCTATCCTTGCATAAGGAAGGAGTTTTTTACATGAAGCGTTTCGGAAGCTTGATGCTTGCTATAGCTCTATTAGCAAGCATGTTGTGTATCGGAAAAGTCGGGCAGGTATATGCAGCAGACAATGCCTATGACTCAAACTACTTTACCGCCGTCACCTACCAGAATATCAACGATGTTGATGTGACGGTCACATTTTCTTTTTATGTTGCGGGAGAAAGTGAACCAATTACGATTGAAAGGGAGTTGGCAGCCCATGCCAGTGCTTCATTGAACATGTCCACTACTGATGGAGTGAGTGGCGGCTTTTTGGGTTCGGGCGTAGCCTCTTCTAGTTTGCCTATTGTGGCCACTATGGTGCAGATTTGTGCCGACGACAATTGCCCCGTTATGAATCGCCCGCTCTCCAATGGTATGACGGACGACCAAGGTGCAGAGACGGTGTTGATAGCCACTGCGCTCAAGAAACAATGGAACCAGACAACCAAATTTTCAGTGCAGAATATTGGTGAAGAAGCTATGAATGCGAACGTGCATTTTTATGAAGTAGGCAATGCAACACCAATCCATACAGAAAGCATCATCAACTTGCCTATACACTCCGCCAAGTATTTTGACTTGGGGCAGATGAGTGCCATACCAGATGCATTCAACGGATCGGTTGCAATAGAAGCTACCACTGGTAAAGCAGTTGCTGTTGTGGCAGAGCTAGGTAAAGGTGGCATCAGAGACTATTATGCCACGAGCTTTGAGGGTATACCGAGTGGTGCAACGAAAGTGTATATGCCTTCGGCGCTCTCCTATTTCGCTGAGGCACAGCAAACATCATACGCTATTCAGAATGTGAGCGGTGCTGAAATACCTGCTGGAGCTATTACCGTCACTTTCATTGAAAGAGATACGCTAGATACTTATACCTACTCTAACCCTGATCCTATACCCGCAGCCGGCAAGTTGAGTGTTGGAACACGGAATGTTGTTGGTATACCATCGGGCTTTATTGGCTCTGCGGTGATTGAAAGCATGGCCGGTGACATCGTTGTTATTGATAAGGTATACCAATATCCAATAAGCTATGGCGGCATTAGTTCATCTTTCTTGGGTGCTGCTAGTGGGCATGACAAACTTGCCCTTCCCTACGTGCGTTGGGCCGCAGGTGAAAACTATTCCACTACTCCTGTCAACAAGTACTTTACACAACGTACCTTTATCGCTATCCAGAATGTGGGCGATGACCTTCCGTCTAACTCTATTACAGTGACATACGTAGATGCTGAAGGTAATGTGCGTGGCACCGATACAATAGAAGAACCTGTTTCAAGTGGCGCTAAGGTCAATACGAATGCAGGATTTATCGGGACATCGTTTGGGTACAAAGGTGATGAGCAAGCAAATACCGGTGGTGGTGCTATCATCGAGTGTAGTGCTGCTAACTGCCAGCTCATTGCAACCGCCCGTGTTGCATCCAAGGACCCTATGACTGGCACATTGGTTGGTGAAGATTACAACGGTATCCCGATTGAGTGAAGACCGAAGGACCATGTCATCCAGAAATGTTTTTGCTAAGAAATGGTAGGACAAGCATCTTGCCTATCTCTTTGCAAAGCCATCACGGGTGCCACGCACTTTTGGGAGTGCGTGGCACCGGCTGTTGTTCGTAGCACCGGCTGGTAAGCCAAGTCCGACAGGATGTCAATGCTACGGTGGACAGACAGTACAGTATCATGGAGACGTGACATGTGGCAGGAAGGTTGTGTAGAACACTCTATATTCACTCACAACACTGGGAGTATCATCCTCGGCAGTGCCAAAAACAAACAGGTTGGGGACGATATGGGATATGCGCGATGAAATGGCCACCGTATCTGGCATATCCAGAGAATCCCATGCATCGTTTGATGGTTTGTATTGAAATGCCTTTTGCTGTTGTGGGTCTAGCACAAATACCATGCTTGTTATTCCTTCAACAGCAGGGTTGCCGATAGGTTCAGGGATAGGGGCTACCGTTTGCCATTGCGTACTCGTTGGGTCATAGCGCTCATTCACCTGCAACCCACCATCCTCATCCTCGCCACCAATCACGTACATGCGGCCCTCAGCCACAGCCACACCCGCATTGCGCCGTGGTGTTGGCAACGGTTCGCCCTCGCTCCACGATTCTTCGGCCGGGTCATAGATAAACACATCATCACAATAGGTGTGCCCATCCCACCCTCCAAACAAATAGAGATTTCCCTCAAAACTCGCAAGGGCATAATGACTCCGTGGCTCTGGTAGGTCTGACAGTGAATGCCATTTTTGGTTGCGCGGGTCGTAGCTTTCAAAAACAGCCAGTGGAGTGCCTTTTTCGCCAACACCACCGGGTACATAGATGATGCCGCCAATGGTTGTCGCATGCACTTGGCTCACCGCCGTTGGCTTATCGTTGAGCAACACCCACACATCGTTTTCGGGGTCATAGCGCTCAACAGTAGCAACAGGTCCAGTATCGTTTTCGCCACCAATCACATACAGCTTGCCATCATATTCATAGGACGCAACAGCGAAATAGTTACGGAGGGTTGCCATAGCCGAGAGAGTTTTCCAACGGCTTGTTGGTATAGGCGATGCCGCAGTGAGTGATACATTGGTTGCTGCTTGACTTGGTGCAGGGCTAGGTTGATTCATAGCATATGTGAGTGCTATTCCCAAAACGACAATCACAGCAACAAGTGTACCCACAAGCCAATGCATGTGACGATTACTAGGAACAGGACGAGGTTTATTTGGCGTAATCACCGTTGCTGCCGCTGGTCTACTCTGGACTCGCTCTCGTTGTGGTGTTGGTAGTGCTCGCTGTTCAGAAGGGGATACATTCAGAATCGTCGTGTTGGGGTATATTGTAACCTCACTACTCGCTTGTAGTTCTGGTTTTTGTGTAGGCGATGTGTCCTCGACGCCTTCAACAAGCTGCTCAGGCTCAGGTGGTGTACCTTCGACAGACTGCTCAGGCTCAGGTGGTGTGCCTTCAACAGGCTCAGGCTCAGGTGGTGTGCCTTCAACAGGCTGCTCAGGCACTAGCTCAGGTGGCGTGCCTTCGTTCCCTGAGCGTGTCGAAGGAGGCGAAGAAGGAGCGAAATGCTCAACCTGAACTAGCCCATGTTGCATAGCATGCACAGTTGCTTCAGTACGCGAGGAAACACCTATCTTGCCAAAGATGTTGCGTAGATGTACTTTAACGGTGTGGACGCTAATATCTAAATCGTAGGCTATTTGCTGGTTTGTAGAGCCTTTTGCAACATGCTCCAATATTTCGATTTCACGTTCGCTTAGTTGGGGTTTTTCGTTTGTCATATGCTTACAGGTTGCCCACTATAGATTAAGCAACCATATGTACAAATTTCTGTCAACTGGTACTGTTTCCTATCATCATAGCACGTCTAGGGTTGTACGGCAAGAATGAAGGCACCATTATCAGTATAGATATTGGTATACTTCACAGTATCGCTGAACACATCGGAAAACAAGGGGCCATCTTTGGAGTTTGGACCAAAGTAGATGTGGGTAATGTCGTTTTCTGCAATGATGTGCTCTATCTGCTGCTCCTTTCCACGCTGGAAGTTGGCGATGTGGACGCTACGTTGTCGCACTTCCTCCACATAATCGGGGTCTCCATAGATGTGTGGCACTGGCGGCATCGTAGACCACCGCCCCGTCAACGGCACAATCCAATAGCCACCATCTGTACCGCGTCCAACGTTAGGGTACCAACCCGCTGAGTTAATCAAAAACCGCGCATCCTTAGGTGTGTTTCGTTCAATCCATTCTAGCGCGGCTACATCGGCCTTGGTGACAAGTACGGTGTCGGGGTTGATGACATGTTGTAAGCGTACCGTCCCTTGAAGTGCCCAAGCAATCAGTACAACAACACAAACATAATACCCTAGCTCACGCCATTCTGCTAGGCGCAATGATTCTATACGCTGCAAAAAGAGCGCTACACCGCCGCCGATAAGCAACCCAAGTGGTAGGAATAGACTGATGACTACGACATCATTGGTAATGAGCCAGTTGTGGGGTAGTTTTAGAACCATGGGATTGGTCAGCAGTAGCAGGATAGCGCCGAGGGTCCTGAGCCGATGGCGTTGCTCTATACCTTGGATGAGCAACGGCACACCAATCGCTGGCAGGATATAGTTCACAAGCCACGGGTTTGCCAACAAAAACATGGCAAAGACCCACACCATAGTAAGTATCGTGACTTTTGAACGACGCCATAGACCCCACAGAGCCGCAACCAAGGCGAGCGCAATGAGCAAACGGTTTTCGCCGGCCCACACCAAGTTTTCGTGCAGTCGCGCATAGCTTCCACCAGTCGTCAACTCGCTCGGCGTTTCAACCGCCGGCAGGAGGATGCGTTGCACCAATACCCATAGCCATGGAGCAGCCAACGTCAGCGATGCCACAACAATGCCCATTGTCTGCAATAGGCGTTTGCCAAGCACGATCCATGGCTTGTCAATAGCCCATACCACCGTGATAGCCGCTAGGATGCACAGCGTGAGGGCAAGCGCCCGAAAGTGGATGATACTCAACCCGGCTAGCAGCAAGGTCGCATGTAGAAAAAGTGAGCGCGAAGGGGTACGCATCCACAATTGCCATACTATGCCTAATGGAGCCAGCAGCAACAACCCCATCAACTGCGTATAGCGCCCCCAACTCACATAGTAGGCTGGCATAATGGAGACGAGACCAACGACAATGCCAGCCACAATGCCAGCCTGCCACCTGCGCCAAAAAAAAGCCGCGAGTGCAGCACTGGTGAGCACATGCAGGGCATTGAGTATTTGCCCTTCCCAGAGCATTACTTGAGATATAGACATGCCAGAAAGCTGCACAACCGTGGCAGTGAATACATGATAGCCCCAGTGGTAGGGCAAATTGTCAACCGGCAGGTAGGGACGCAGTGAATAGGGGGCCTGTCCCTGTTCATTGACAACCCGTATCAACAAAGCATGATGCACCGAGTCTACCCAAGCCGGCATCACTAAATCTTGAATATGCACAAAGCGAAGCCACAATGTTACAGAGAAGACGACTAGCATAGCAAGCCATACTTGATGGTGTGTGAGCTTGTCGGCTTGGGTCTTTGCTTGAGGACACCATAGCGTGAAACAGAGTATCTTTTTGTCCCATGTCTCCAAATGCATAGGGATATATTCTAAGGGAGGGAGGTCGGGGTGCCATTTTTGGCACCACAACTGCCAAGCAACCCCTAGCCCACAAACTATTGCAAGTGTACCTAAGATGGTTGGGGTGAGGCGTAGCCCGACGACGGTTGCCCATTCGTAGAGTACTGCTATGACGGAGAGGCTTAGCCCTACCCACACGACTGGGCGCACGAATAGCACCGGGGAGCGTTGGGTTGTGTATGCATGCGCAACGGGAAAGATACGCTCTATGAGGTAGCCAGGGCCGAATAACAAAAAGAGCAATACAACCCAAAAGCGCCCTTCCCCACCTTGGCTGGCTGTCCATGCGACAATGCAGCAGAGCAATAACCCAACCAGTACTTTTTGGGGAAAGAGCGTATTGTGTAGCGCATCGTTGGTAGTGTGTGGTTTATCCAAGTCGTGTATCATGTGGGTGGCAGGTGAGATTCGCGCATGTTCATGCCCTCCTTTTTTCGTTGCTTTATTGTAGCATATTATACGGCAACATGAAATCGTGCCCAGGCCCTTATATGACCAGCCGCCTACACCTCTAGCTCATCGCGTACCAGTTGGTCAACCGTGACGCCGAACAGGTCCGCTATTTTTATGAGTAACTTCGCGTGGGGTTGTTTGATGCCGCGTTCGAGTTTTCCCAAGTGCTCGCCGCTAAACCCAAGTGCAGCCCCAAGACTTCGCTGCGACATGCCTTGTCGCTCACGCAAAGTGCGTAATTTTTCACCAAAACGTTCCATATCTGGAGTTATCTTGACAGTAATCCAAACATATGCTACTATAATACGAACCTATAGGTTTGCATTAAATCCTCCGCGTTGCTTACACCAACGCGGAGGGTACCACGTGTGGGTTGGGAGATTAGGTGTACAACCACCACACGCACCGTACTTACATATCATACCATATATACACCATAGTTCATGAGAGAGAGTATCTATGACAGAAGAAAGTCAAGCTATTCAACCGATGCGCCTTTCGCAATTGGTAGATATGCCAATGCAGGCTATGGAACATTTGCTGAACGACCTAGATAGCCATGGGTTGCGCGTGTATCCTGTTGCGGGGCGACAGTGGCGCTGGGAGTGGAATGGGCATATGGCATTAGCCAATGGGCTAGGAAGCGCTATTACAACGGCGACCTATTGGTATTTTGGGTTGCTTTCGGATTCTGAAGCCGCTGTGCAGGGCATTTCCTGACACATTGCACCATGCAAGCATTGTGGTGGGGCGTTGCTTGCAACGTCTCACCGTGTTGTTGGAAAGCAGGTTGCGGCACCTCTCGTTTGTTTAGCCACACTGATGATAGGTCGCTAACCTGACATGTTGCATCCCATACGCCTAGGATATATACTACCAAGAGAAAAGCAGAGAAAGCGAGAATCTATGGACTATCCATTGACAGAGAAAATCGGGCACCCGAGCCTGTTCATCGAGCGCGAGCGTGAATCTCAAAACTTTGGTGTGTGGTTAGAGAATATCGCCAAGCGCATCTCCAAATCGCGGGTGATACTGGCGCGGCGCAAGAGTGGCAAGACGGCGTTTGTCCAGCGCATCTTCAACCAACTCTGGAGCGCCAACGGGGATGTGATACCCTTTTATTTTGAAGTTCCAGACAAGAAAACCTGGTATCCACACTTTGCGGAGAACTATTTTACCACATTTGCCTCGCATTACATATCGTTTTTGGAACGCGACCCGGTGTTGGTCAAGCGTCCATGGAAAATCCAGCAAATTTATGAGTATAGTATATCAACCTCAAATTGGGTGCTTCGGGAAGGTATCGAGCAATTGCTTGGGTACAAGGAAGAGCATAATTACGATCTCATGTGGAATCTTGCCTGTGCTTCCCCGCATCAATTTGCTGGACTACTCGACACCCAATTTCTTGTCATTCTCGACGAGTTTCAATATATCGCCACAACGGTTTATCGTGATGAGGAATGTGAGCGTGCCCTTG
>CAZVEN010000015.1:0-108662 GCA_964626155.1 uncultured Chloroflexaceae bacterium
TCCAGCATGACAGGCAGGATGCCTGTCCTACGATTTCTTCGTAGCATGAGGCTTCGAGACTGTCCACCGTAGCACCGGCATCTTGCCGGATTTCGTTGGTACAGGTATATATTCCGGCTAGGGGAAGCAGGAGACGTTGCGTGCAACGTCTCTACAATGGGGCATGCAACATTCTTTGCACCTTTGTGCCTTTGTGTCTTTGCGTTAAAACCTTTGCAAGTAAGGAAAAATGATGGCGACAACAACTCAAGGACTAGGTATTACTGATATACTGGAAGCCCAACGTGACAATATCTTACGCTTGGCCGAGAAGCACGGTGCATACAATGTACGTGTGTTTGGCTCTGTCGCACGCGGAGAAGCCACCGAAACAAGCGATGTGGATTTCCTTGTAGAGTGGGATTATAAGCGTATGTCATCTTGGGGGGGGATGGGATTGCACTTTGAACTTGAGGAATTGCTTGGGCGCGAGGTGGATATTGTAACAGAAAAAACGTTGCACCAACGTATCAAACAACATGTGTTAGATGAGGCCATTCCGCTGTGAAAGATATGTATGCGAAACGATTGTCTGTATCTTGACCATATTTTAGAACGCATTGAGCTTACCGAGACATTTACTGCCGATGGATATGAAGCTTTTATGCGATCACGGTTGACCCAAGAAGCGGTCATACGCAATTTTGAAGTTATCGGTGAGGCTGTCCGCAGAATTTCTGAACAGAATCGTCAACAATATGCACACATTCCTTGGCAACGAATGGCGGGACTTCGCAACGTGTTGATACACGATTACGATCATATTGACCTAGATCGTGTTTGGGATATTGTAGAACATCAATTGCCTTTACTCAAACCTCAGATTGAGTCTATGTTGCGAGAACTGGAGCATCCTCTTTCTTGATGGTGAAGATAGAAAAGCGGTTCAGCGGTTCAAAACGATACAGCGCATCAGCGACTCAGCGCATCAGCGTTTCAGCACCACCAAAGCCATATGGTACAATGCACTTGGAATGTTCTCATAATGCAAGCGTTCTTCTAGCTTTGACCTATCCGCCTTTGCCCTAACACCTAACACCTGATACCTGACACCTCATGAAAAAGAAAGGAAACGTATATGTCATTGGATAATACTACAACTCCTGTTGTAAAGGAACATGAGCAAACCCACGGGGTGGTCTGTGCGGATGAGCTATTGGAAACCCTTGAGCGAAGCGCCTACGCTCAAGATTATCGCACGTTTTCAGAGTGCATCCAAGATGTAGATTGGTCTGCGCGTCCGCCAGAGCATATTCTCAAGGCCATAGATATGGCTTTGTTGGTAGGGGCGGCAACCCTAGCGATGGATTTGGCGCAGGAATCAGTGCGCCTCTTCCCCGATGACCCTCGTTGCCAATGGTCTGCGCGAGTGATAGCGCCTGCAAAAATTGTTGGCACAAGCCCGGCAAGTGGAAAAGGCTCGCGTGCTACATCAGCATGGCTGCGCACCCATGCGAAAGAGTACCGAGGTCAATGGATTGCAGTTCGTGAGGGGGTATTTCTCGGTTCTGCTCCTTCATACAGGGAATTGGAAGAAATGTTCAAAGATGAACCAGATGTTGATGGTATAGTAGCCACAAGGGTACTGTAGATGAATGAGGTAATGCAACAGCTCTTTGCAAGTCAGTTCGTGAATGGAATGATGTATTACGATAATGTCTATACAGAACAAGATAAGCCTGTTTATATGGTATTGAGTGTCAAAGTAGAAGGTTGTCGATTTCCTGTAAAAGCAATTGTGGATACAGGGTCGCAGTGGTGTGTTTTGGCTCCTTCACTTTTTGAAATGCCAGAGGCTAGTGGGCAACAGACTCAAGATGTTGAAAAAAAACATCTCATGGTCCGGGGAATGATATATGAAGGACAATTAATTAGAGTAGGGATTACCCTAGAGGCTGATTATGGAGAAGACCTGACGGTTGATGCAACCGTTTTCGTACCGACATTAGACCCAGACGATGTGTGGCCATGGCCAAACTTTCTTGGACTAGAAGGGTTGCTAAACCGCATTCGTCGGGCAATAGACCCAACGGAAAACGCATTCTACTTTGGGCCGGTGTAGGGGTAGATGAACAACCAGAAAGGAACAAAAACAAACCATGTTACAAGCAAACATGCTTATTCACAATCGCTATCGTGTCAAGCAATGTATAGGAAGAGGCGGCATGGGGGCCGTCTATGAGGCCGTAGATGAGCATTTGCACAACCTTGTCGCCCTGAAGCAGACATTTGCCAGTGGGGGGCAACTAGAAGAGGCTTTCAAGCGCGAAGCCTACTTGCTTTCGCGGTTGCGCCACAGTGCCCTCCCTCGTGTGACAGACTATTTTACCGACCCGGCCGGGCAGTTTCTGGTGATGGACCATATCCCCGGCATGAACCTCGCCGAACTCCTGACACAGCGTGGGAGCGCGTTTCCCCTTGAGATTGTGCTGCGTTGGGCCGAGCAACTCTTTACCGTGCTAGAATACCTGCATGAGTACCAACCGCCAATCTTGCACCGCGATATTAAGCCGCCCAATATCAAGGTGACGCATGGCAATGTCATCATGCTGCTCGACTTTGGCTTGGCCAAGGGGTCAGTTACAACGATTGCCAACAGTGGCAGTGTGTATGGCTACACGCCCGGCTATGCGCCCCTAGAACAAATCAAAGGCACAGGCACAGATGCACGAAGCGACCTCTATGCTTTGGCAGCAACATTTCATTGTTTGCTGACAGGCACATCCCCTGCCGATGTGCTAGACCGATTGGATGCAAGAATAAATGAAGGCCCGGACCCGTTGCAACCAGCGCATACCTTCAACCCCCAAATACCCGTGGATGTGAGCATGGTGTTGATGAAGGCCATGGCCTTGCCTGCGAAAGACCGCTATGCAAGTGTTGTCGAGATGCGTTTGGCCCTGCATGGCGCAGTGCAAGCAGGCGCAACCGGGCGCACTGTGACTGTGCAAGTGCCAAGGCCTGCACCAGCACAGCCGGCGAAGACGCAAACCGTAGCACAGCGGCCAAGGTCCTCGCATATGGTGCTTATCCGCACATTGCTCAACGAAAGACGTTGGGAAGAGGCACTCGATGCGCTTGAACGATATGCCAGCAACCGCGACCAAGACGCTATGCACCTCTTGTCCGACTACCCCGCAATGGCCCATGTGCCGGTAGCCATGCGCGTGCGTGCTGCCCGCATATTGGGCAAGCTTGGCGACCCACGCCCCGGTGTCGTCACGCTACCGCCGCTTATGGTGCGCATACCAGGTGGCACGTTCACCATTGGGAATACAAAAGAAGAAGCTGAACGTGATAATGAAATCAATGACCAACCGACAACAGTGGGCACGTTTGAACTGGCCCGCTACCCGGTGACGAATGCGCAATATGCCCTGTTTATGGCGGATGACGGATACAACCCACAGCAACTCTGGTGGGATAATGCCGCACGCGCACTGCTCACAAGTAGAAGTGAACCACGGTATTGGGATGATGAGCGGTTTGGCAAGCATCTCCCCAACCACCCGGTTTTGGGAGTGAGATGGTATGAGGCAATGGCATTTTGCCGCTGGCTCACACAGCATGCACAATATAACCCCGAAGGCTACCTCTATTGCTTGCCCACCGAAGCAGAATGGGAATATGCAGCACGGGGCAAGCAACGGCGACGCTATGCCTGGGGCAATGAAACACCGGATGAAGAGCGAGCCAACTTTGACCGAAACCGAAACCACAACGGCACAACGCCAGTGGGGTGTTTCCCATTAGGCGCTACACCTGATACGGGTTTGGATGATATGAGCGGCAATGTGTGGGAATGGACGCGGAGCGTTTTTCAAGCGTATCCCTACGACGCACACGATGGGCGTGAGGATACCAGTAACCCATCAGAAAAAAGGTTCTGTGTTCGTGGGGGCGGCTGGGACGATCAATCTGTTTTTCTCCGTGCGTCCCTCCGCCTCAATTATTCGCCCGTCGACTGCCTCAATTTTCTCGGTTTTCGTCTCGCCCGGCACCTTCCTTAGAAACTGTGTTCTGTGTTCTGAAGCGCTGTGTTCTGAATCCTGAATCCTAGCGCCCATGGCGCGGAGAAAAATTTTTTGAAAAATGGGGTGTTCTTGGAGTAGCACCGGCAGGATGCCGGAGACCGGCTTGCTAGTGGTGCTACGGAGACCGGCTAGAAGCCGGTGCTACGATTTCTTGGTAGCATTAGGGGCTTGTGTTCAGAAGAGGTACTTCAGTTTCAAGGAGTAAGAGTAGGTCCGGTATACTCATGGTAAGGATAAGGCAGAACATTTTCATCGCTATCAATATGAACATGATAGGGAAATGTCTCCAACTCGGGATGGTCCGGCGCACTATCCCAACGCTTACGCAACGTTGTCTTATTGCTATCCATCCATTGATAACGGTAGTCAATAGTTACAATCTGGTCTTCTTCAAGCATAAAACAGGATGTTACTTCCAAAAAATCACCATTTGTGAGCATTGCCCGAAAGCGAATATAACCATTATCGGCATATGCCCTAGAGCGTACAAGACGGTAGGAATCAATGACAGGACTATGTAACAAACATAGCTCTATCTCAGTCAGGTAGATTTTGATCTTGTTCACGTGTGGGATACACCTTGCAAAATACTCAAACGTGCAAGAAGGCGCTGATGTATCTTGTAAAATATATTCCAATCCATAAAATCAACCGTATCAGTCATCTTGCCAGCTTGATAAAGTGCCCAGAACTTATCGCTCGACAGCGCATATTTGTCTTCAAACATGCGCAGTTCCTGTGCTACTTCGTCCAAGTGTTCTTGCGTTTGGATGGTTTGTTGTTCAACAAGCTTGCGTAAAGCACTATCTACCACATCATCTTGGAACCCGGCACGATACAGTTCTTGTAAACGATGAATATGTTCAAACGTTGTAGCAGACTTTTCTATGACGTGTTGCATCGTGTTTTCTCCTTACCATATTGGATACTTTTCATGTTTTCGCCATGCTCTCATTATACTATGGGAGCAATGCCTTAACAAACAAAAGCACCGTCATCTTGCCGGACTTGGCTTGCCAGTGGTGCTAGTCTTGCCGACCACGAATAATGACCACGAATACACGAATGCTCTCGCGCCCACAAACCTGTGCCGCGTGGGTATGGTTCCCTATCTGATACGTCTGCCAGCAGGCACGGTTGTGCGGGAACCACTATTCGTGTATTCGTAGACTCCGGTCCCTGAGCTTGTCGAAGGGCGTGGTCGGCAGGGTATGGAATGGGAGCAGAACGGTCGCACACTACGGGTCGTCTAGTTCGAGTTCATCGCGCACGAGCACATCTATTGACACGCCAAAGAGGTCTGACATTTTGATAAGATGCCTTGTGTTCGGCCTTTTGCTGCCATTTTCGAGGTTTTTAATAAACGATTGTGAAAGTCCAATATGTTCTCCAAGTTTTTGTTGCGATAAACCACGGCGTTTGCGCAAGGTGCGCAATTTTTCATGGAATTGCATATTTGGTCCTGTTATGCTACAATAAAGTCCCTATAGGGACTACCCACACTGCTTGTTGGACACGCACAGTGTGGATAGCCGTAACCGTAGAGGGGAATGCTTCCCTCAAATATGTATGATACACCATGTTTGGAATAGCATGGCAAGGAGGATGTATATGGGCATGTATGCCTACGATGAATTACTCTCCCACTGGAGCAATGAGCGGATAACGACGGAGCAAGCGATTGGGCATATGCTCCAGCATATGGGTACACTCTATGAACGATTGCGCGTGCTTGAGCGGCGTGTGGGCAACATGACGACGACAACGGCAACACCAGCACCACAAACGAGCAAGCCGGAGGAGCGCAAGGAACGGTAGGGGCACACATTTCGGTGCCACGCACGTTTACGTTTGGGCGTGCGTGGCACCAGACCACTCGCCTTAGCGAGTTCAGTATAGCTACACCGCCACAGCCGGCGAATCCTGCTCCGTTGGGTGAATAGGCACAGGCTTCTTTTCCTCCTGCCCCTCATTCGCGGCCTCAATCTTGGCTGCCATCTCGCGTGGCATGACACGCCAGAACAACTCCCGGTATTTTTCCCAACGCAGCAACACATCCACCGCACGTGGGCTACCTGTCGCTTCCATATGGTGGCGCACCAATTCCTTCACCCGTGCCTCATCGCGGCTATTTAAGCGGTCAAGCTGAATAAGCTCGGCATTATACCGTTCCTTTAGCTTGTTGTGCTCATCCAGAACATAGGCAACGCCACCTGTCATACCTGCCCCAAAGTTATAGCCAGTTGGGCCAAGTATCACAACTGTTCCACCAGTCATATACTCGCAGCCATGGTCGCCGACCCCTTCAACAACAGCCGTGGCACCACTGTTGCGCACAGCAAAGCGTTCACCTACACGCCCGGCTAGGTAGAGCGACCCGCCGGTAGAACCATACAGTATCGTGTTGCCGGCTATCACATTCTCGTGCCACACAAACAAATCTGCATGCTCCGGGGGGCGCACCACAATTTGCCCACCGGCCATACACTTGCCGACATAGTCATTCGCTTCACCGAGCAACAGCAAATGCATACCCGGCGCATTAAACGCCCCGAAGCTCTGCCCCGCACTCCCACGCAATGTAATGTGGATAGTATCAGATGGTAGCCCCTCTTCGCCATGGAGTTTGCTAATAGCTCCCGCAATGCGGGCCCCCAATGCGCGATCACCATTGCTTATACCATATTTCAATTGCACTGAGCCACGCCCCGAAAGCGCATCACGGGCATCAAAGAGCAACCGGTCGCCTATCGTTTCCTCATCAACAGGGGGAGAATTGCGTTCGCCGCCATAGCATCGCTCCTGTAGGTCAGGGGCGCAAGCTGGCGTCAAGATGCGCGTCAAATCAAGCAAATCTGCACTAGCAATGCCGGTTTTGCGTTGGCGCAACAGGTTAGCACGGCCTATTGCCTCATTGAGCGAACGCAACCCTAGAGAAGCCAATATCTCACGTATTTCCTGGGCCATATAGCGGAAGAACGCCATTACCATTTCTGGCTTGCCAGGAAACTTCTCCCGCAAATCCAAGCGTTGCGTTGCCACACCTACCGGGCATGTGTTGTTGTGGCATACCCGCGCCATTCGGCACCCCTCGGCTACCATGGCCGCCGTTCCAAAGGAATACTGGTCGGCACCAAGCATAGCAGCAATCACAACATCGCGCCCGGTTTGGAACGCACCATCAGCACGAATGCATACGCGCTTGCGCAAGCTATTGAGAACCAAGGTTTGCTGTGTTTCAGCCAACCCCAATTCCCACGGCATACCCGCATTCTTAATGCTGCTCAGCGGCGAAGCGCCCGTGCCACCCGTGCTGCCACTTATCAAAATAATGTCGGAGTAGCCTTTCGCAACCCCTGCTGCAATGGTACCTACACCTGTCATTGACACGAGCTTGACCGATACCTTGGCATCAGGATTGACACGCTTCAAGTCATAGATAAGCTGCGCCAAATCCTCAATACTATAAATATCGTGGTGTGGCGGTGGGCTAATCAACGGCACCCCCGGCGTGGTGTGACGAATGCGGGCTATTTCATCACTCACCTTATGCCCCGGCAAATGGCCACCCTCGCCTGGCTTGCTCCCCTGCGCCATTTTAATCTGCAACTCATCTGCATTTACTAGGTACGTCGTTGTTACACCAAAGCGGCCCGATGCGACCTGCTTAATACGGCTATTGCGCTCATCGGTATAGCGTTCGATAGCCTCACCACCTTCACCGCTGTTGCCCATACCCCCAATGCGGTTCATCGCAATAGAGAGCGTCTCATGTGCCTCGCTACTCATAGCCCCATGGCTCATAGCAGCCGTACTAAAACGGGGCAAAATGTCCTCAATTGGCTCGACTTCCTCTAGCGGCACTGGCGGCCCAGCAGGTACAAACTCCATCAAATCGCGTAGCTCTATCGGCGTGCGCGTATTCACCAAATCGGCATACACGCGATAGCGGGCATATCCCTGTGCAGAAATAGCGCCATCGGAGTCTAATCCTGCAAACTCACTACTTGTGCTATCGGCTGCCGGTATCACCGCCTCATGCATTGCCCGCACAACCTCTGGGCTATAGGCATGTGGCTCACCATCCTTCTTGAATTTATAGAAACCCGGATGCAACAAATCACGTTCGTGAACCGTATGCTTTGTAGATGGCAAATGCGCATCCGACCCAAACGCGCGGTGGTGGCGTGCTATCACATCTAAAGCTATTTTCTCAAACCCAATACCACTGACGCACGAAGGTGTGCCGGTAAAGCACATGTCTACCAACGAATGGTCAAGCCCGATAGCCTCGAAGATTTGCGCACCGCAATAGCTTTCGACAGGGGAAATGCCCATTTTAGACATTATTTTCAAAATACCCTTTTCAAGGGCATTGATATAGTTGCGTTCGGCCTCTTCCTTTGTAATAGTCTCTTGCTTCCTCGCCATAGCACCAATACTAGCGATAGCAAGGTAAGGGTTGATACCTTTTGCCCCATAGCCTATCAAACAGGCCATATGATGTACTTCGCGTGGTTCACCACTTTCTAAAAGAAGACTTACCCGACCACGCAAGCCCACCCGAATAAGGTGATGATGCACAGCCCCCACTGCTAACAGCGATGGTACTGGTGCATGGTTGGCATCTACGCCTTTATCGCTCAAAATAAGTAAGCTCGCACCTGCATTCGTTTGCTGTTCAGCGTCGCGGCATAGCTGCTCTATAGCGTGTTGCATGTTGATGCTACCTGTCGTGTGCTCTGCAATGCGGTTTATTGGGGCCAGTATACTGATAGTAGCCGTTTTCAATAGAGGGTCTTTATACGCACGGATAGTTGCTAGTTGTTCATCGGTAAGGATAGGCGAAGCCAAACGCAACAGATGCGCATGTTCTGGGGTTTCCTCCAAAATGTTTAGACGCCCCCCAATACGCACACTCAGCGACATCACCAATGCCTCACGCAAGGGGTCTATCGGGGGGTTTGTCACCTCGGCAAAGCGTTGTTTGAAGTAGTTGAACAAAGGCCGCCCAATTTCATACTGTGAGAGTGGCGGGGCTGGTGTACCATCGCCCATCGCGCCAACTGGCTCACGCCCATCGCGCATCATTGGCTTCATCACTACATTGAGTTCTTCACAGGTATAGCCAAAAGCCATCTGGAGAGCCGCACGGTCATGTCTATCGGGTGCTGACAGATCAGGCGCGTGGTGCTGTACGGTTGGCGCTTCTTTGCGATCTATTGCTGTGTTCCCATCAGCTTGGAGCGCATGCCCATTATCTTTGCCGTACCCATCGTGTGCCAAGATTGCCTGCGCATCGCTGGGAACAACATCCTTGCTCGGCAACGGTGCGGGATAGCTGCTCATGCTTGCTTTTTGCTCCATCAGCGTCTCTAGGCGTACAAGATGCTGTTTAAGCCATAGCCCATAGGGTTGCTGTGTAGCCAACATATGCTTAATATCGGCATTTTCGTAGAAACGATGCGCACATGTATCTACCGCTATCATCTGCCCCGGACCAAGTCGCCCTTTTTTGATAATACGATGCTCTTCAAGGGGAACGACACCAGCTTCACTGCCGCTGATAACCAAACCATCCTCGGTGACACTGTAGCGAGCGGGGCGCAACCCATTACGGTCTAGGGTTGTGCCGACAATCGTTCCATCTGAAAAGGTAATAGCCGCTGGACCATCCCATGGCTCCATGAGGCAGCCATGATATTGGTAGAACTCGCGCAGAGACTGCTCCATATCGGGTATCTTTTCCCATGCTTCGGGTATGGTCATGGCCACTGCATGGCGAATATCGCGCCCACCGTGGATGAGCACCTCTAGCGCATTATCAAGCATACCAGAGTCGCTACCACTTTCATCGAGCACCGATGTGATAATCGTATTTTCCTTGCCAGGTATGCCGGGAATTTCAGGGAAATGGAGCTTATGCTGCCGTGCATGGACCCAGTTAATGTTGCCTTGCAGGGTGTTGATTTCGCCATTGTGGGAAATCATGCGGAATGGTTGCGCACGCTCCCATGTGGGAAACGTATTGGTCGAGTAGCGTTGATGATACACAGCGAGAGCAGTACGGTAGCATGGGTCGCGCAGGTCTGAGTAGAAACATGAAAGATGTGTCCCTATGAGCAGACCTTTGTAGACAAGGGTACGGCTCGAAAATGAGGGGATGTAGACATTGAGGTTGCGGTCTATAACCTTTTCTTCAATCTTTTTGCGTGCCAAAAAGAGCGTGCGTTCATAATCGTCATCGCTTAAACCAGCCGGGCGACCAACGATGACTTGGCGAATGCGGGGCTTTGTTTCAAGAGCGTGTTGCCCCAACACACGGTCATTGGTAGGAACATCACGCCAACCTAAGAGATCAATCCTATAATCTGTGAGCGTCTGCTCAATAATGCGACAACTAACCTCAGTAGCCGCAGCGTCTTGTGGAAGAAAGAGCATCCCTACAGCAATATCACCTGATTCAGCATAGACGCCTTGGCGTTCGAGTTCGCGCAGAAAAAGCTTGCGTGGTATTTGCGTTAATACGCCGGCACCATCACCCGTATTGGCGTCGGCAGCTACAGCGCCACGATGCACCTGATTGCCCAATGCAATCAGTGCTGTCATAAGAATATCGTGGCTCGCCCGTCCGTTAATATGCGTTACAAATCCAATGCCACAGTTGTCGTGTTCGTATCGTGGGTCATAGAGGGTTGCTTGACATACGTTTTGCGCGGAATTTTTCATAGCCTTTCACCTTACACACTAGAATATTCCTTAGAAAAAGACAATGCTCGCCCTTCCTCACATCGTTGGAGGATAAAGGCGAGCATCTTTGTCACATTGCCTGTTTGCCTCTGTTGCGAGGAAGATAGTTTGGGCTTCTTGTTTCTGTTGGGCGAAGGGTATAGGTAACAGATGAGTGATATTGGATACCTTGTGCATCCCGCTTACAACCACCGGTCACCAGCCATGACAGTATTCTGCTTGCTTTGAGAAAGTGGGTCGGTTCTATTGCACCTGCCTTACAACAAGGAGTCCGCTAACGTGTGTACCCGCACGGGGTACGGACACGAAACAACCTGGCGCAAAAAAGCCACACCCTCGAGGCTTGAATAGATGGATGGTGCTTCCTTAGGAGGAATTGCGAGAATACCATGCATGCCTATACATCGCCGAAGCCCTGTAGGAGATATACTACTATGCTGTTGGGGGTTTGTCAAGAATTAAGAGTATGTATGTTCGCTTTCTCTGCAATCTCCATGATAATATGGCAATGCCAGTAGCCCTAGCCCCAACACGGTCGTCATCACCGTAGCGACCCAAAATGCAAATCCAATCGGCACGTAGCGAGTCATGCCGGGGTCATAGCCAAGCCCATAATCTACATAGATAGAGAGCACAAACCACGCAATGACCACAAAGCGCTTCAAAAAAGACAGTCGCACGCACAACGGCACAAACAGCAACCCTTGGATAAAGAGGCCAATATGTGTAACAAACAAAAGTGTGTCAATAGCCCCTACCGTATGCGCCCCACTCCAATGTTTCAGCCAAAAGGCAACCGTCCATGCGCCATACTTCATGCAGGCAAACGCGACACATGCATATAAGAAAGGCCATGTGCGTTTTGCACGGACACCAAACAGTGCAATACTAGCTAGGAAACCTGCTAAAGGGCAATCGGGAATAAAGGGCAAAGCCCAAAGTGGTGCGCGTATCAGCATAGAGCCATACCAGAGAATCCCACCCAGCACAGCCCCAGCCCAATCGGCAAGGACACAAGCCCAAAAGATCAATGACGACCTGACAATCTCATCACGTATGCGGTTTAGCACATGTGCCATGTATCAACCCTTGTGTTGGCGAAGCATGCGTATAGGCACGCCACCAACGAACGCACCCGGTGGCACATCGCAATTGACGAGACTCATAGCCGACACGGTCGCTCCATCACCAATGACCACACCGGGCAGCACGGTTGTATTGGCACCAATCGTCACATGATGCCCCACCCAGATAGGGCCACGTCGCCATTCAGCACGCAGAAACTCGTGGCACAGCAGCACCGTGTTATAGCCAATAATACAATCGTCACCAAGGGTAATATCTTGCGGAAAGAAAATGTCCATCATGACCAGTAAGCCAACCGAGACATGCGAGCCAACCCGCATACCAAGCATACGGTACATGACATTTTTAACAGGCAAAAAAGGGGTGTACCGCGCAATGTGCAGAAGAGCCGCATTGCGCATAACGGGAACATATCCACCGGTGACACGCGGAAAATACCACAACGCATTATGCGGGCCCTCTGAAGCAAAACAAGAGAGCCGCGCTTTGCGTGTTGTTCCCACACCTAGGCCATCTGGGCCCCATGGGCCAAAATGTGGCGGTGGAACACCAACGACCGGCGCGGGGGTATCATGGGAAGTAACCGAGGTATGCCGAAACATGTCTCTCGCCATCCCTCACCTATCCCAATCCACCTGCCCTACTACAGGTTTAGAGCACAATCTCCAACCCTTCGTATGCAGCCATTGTTTGAGGAAATAGCTTTTGAGCCTCGCGCTCTATGGCTTCAATCGTTGCATCATCATTCATCGGCTCATGGTGAAAGAGAACCAATCGCTTCGCTTGACACTGACGCGCAACCTCACACGCCATGGTAGGTGTACTATGCCCCCAACCTTGCTTTTTGGTTACATATTCTTCTTCAGTATATTGGGCATCGTGAACTATCAAATCGGTATTACGTGCAAACTTGACAAGGCGCTGGTCGGTATCTATGTAGCCTTCTATATCACTGGCAAATACCACCGACTTCCCGCGCCACTCAACACGATAAATATACACACCATTGCGTGGGTGGGCATAGCTCTTGTGAATACGCACACATAGCATATCGGGGGAGCAAATGATTGTATCGTGATAGATGTTATGAATATGCAGTGTCCCACTTTCTTGGTCTATACTAATCATCTCAACTTCTTGCAAACTGCGTATCGCCTTAATAGAAGGCATTTCATACAAGTTGACGGGAAAACTGGGCGGTAAAACGGCATGATTCAGTGCCTCTTCAAGCTCTTGGTCAAACGTGCGCGGACCAAGAATGTGTAACATACTCGTTCCGATATAGGCCGGCACAAAATAGGGAAACCCTTGGGTATGGTCATGGTGCATATGCGTGAGCAAAATAGTAGCAACAATGGGAGTACCTCCATTGGCACGTGCGCGACGCACCAATTCATGCCCCAAGGTAATAATGCCAGTACCAGCATCAATAACCAGTGTTTGTTTCGCTACCTGCAACTCAACGCATGTCGTATTTCCACCATATTTTACTGTACCCGGCCCTGGAACAGGATAGCTCCCCCGCGTACCCCAAAAACGTACTATAAATTGGTCCAAGTCCATTTGGATAGCCCTCTCACATTTTGCCCCTGTACCTCAATGTGCGATGAACCAAAGAAGTCAATCCCAAACGCCAAGCTCTCCAACCATTGGTCTGTCTGTCCATCAGGTCCATGCTTATACTCTACTACTCTACCCGGGGGCTTACAACTCTATTTCTAGCCCCTCATACGCAGCAATGGACTGTGGAAAGAGTTCTTGCGCACCACGTTCCATACTTTCTATCTTGGCATCATCATACAATGGTTCATGGTGGAACAGCACCAAACGCTTGGCTTCACATTGGCGAGCAACCGCACATGCCATAGTTGGCGTGCTATGGCCCCAGCCCTGCTTCTTAGCAGCATACTCTTCTTCTGTATACTGCGCATCATGAATAAGCAAATCGGTATTACGCGCAAACCGCACCAAACGCTGGTCGGTATCTACATAGCCTTCTGTATCGCTCGCAAACACCACAGATTTGCCACGCCACTCGACACGATAAATATACATGCCACTTCGGGGGTGCGCATAACTTTTGTGAATACGAACACACAACATGTCTGGTGAGTACGTCACAGAATCGTGGTAGATGTTGTGAATATGCAATGTCCCTTCGTCTTGGTCTATAACAACCATCTCGACTTCCTGCAAACTACGTATCACTTTGACAGAAGGCATTTCATGCAAGCTCACCGGAAAACTCGGCGGCAAAACGGCATGGTTCAATGTTTCTTCTAGCTCTTGGTCAAATGTGCGCGGACCAAGGATATGAAGTGTACTCGTTCCTATATAGGCTGGCACAAAATAGGGGAACCCTTGGGTATGGTCATGATGCATATGGGTCAACAAAATAGTAGCCACAATTGGCTTATTCCCATTTTTGCGTGCGCGACGCACCAACTCATGCCCTAAGTTAATAATACCTGTTCCGGCATCAATCACAATCGTTTGATGGCCCACTTGCACCTCGACACACGTGGTATTGCCGCCATATCGCACGGTTGTTGGACCCGGAACAGGATAACTCCCACGTGTGCCCCAAAAACGTACTATAAATTGATCGAAGTCCATCTGGATAACCCTCTCAATTATCGACCTGTTACCTTCATATATTGCTCACCGAAAATCGCACCTTCAACATCAGGAATGAGACCAATCACGGAGCATCTGAACAAGCAAGCGCACCCCAATACCTGTAGCACCTACCGTTTGGTAAGGTTGTAGTGGCTTGTCTGTCCATGCTGTCCCTGCTATATCTAAATGTACCCAAGGGTACTCACCAACAAATGAAGAAAGAAAAGCAGCAGCAGTGATAGAACCAGCCGAACGGCCACAACTATTTTTCAAATCGGCCACATCACTTTTGAGCATCTCCTGATACTCTTCCCACAAGGGAAGCTGCCATACACGCTCAAACGTTGCAGCGCCTGCATGCACCACACGGTCTATGAGGGGTTGATTGTTCCCCATTGCTCCTATGGCATGTGGGCCAAGCGCTACAACGATAGCTCCCGTCAACGTAGCCAAATCTATAATAGCATCGGGGCGGTAGCGTTGAGCAAAAAAGAGCGCATCAGCAAGCACGATACGCCCCTCAGCATCAGTATTCAAGACCTCGACGGTCTTGCCACTGAGCGTTTTCACCACATCGCCTGGTTTATAGGCATTTGCACCGGGCATATTTTCTGCTGCACTAACCAAGCCAACCACGTGCAAGGGTAACCGCAATGTTCCGACAGCCAACATTGTACCAATCACAGCCGCTGCGCCACTCATATCATGCTTCATCTCATGCATCTTGTCTGCTGGCTTAATAGAAATACCACCGGTATCAAATGTAATGCCTTTTCCCACAAGACAAATAGTAGGCCAGTTTTCCTGATCGGCCCCATGCTCAAGCATGATAAAACGCGGTGGTTGCACAGAACCCTGTGACACAGCCAACAACCCACCAAACCCTTGCTGCTCCAACTCATGACGGCCCAGAACGGTAATATCAAGTTTGGCAACCTCTGCCACTTCGCGTGCTGCTTCAGCCATATGAGCAGGCGTCATTGCATTACCGGGTGCATTAGAAAGGTCTCGTGCCAATACAACCGCATCAGACACTGCCCGACCTACCATCATTCCCTGTTCGGATTCCTCAAGGTTATTGCCAACTAAAAAAGAAACCCGCTCAACACGATGTGCCTCATCGTCCGTTGGATTGGTTTTATGACGCAAAAACATATATTGGCCAAGGTGCGTACCCTCTACTAGCGCTTGCAAAACCATAGCAAACGGGACAGTATCAAACAACGGCACATCCATAATCATCTCTTGCACCTTGAGTTCCTGCGCTTTTTTCACCGCAGTCGCTGCCACCCGGCATAGCACGTCTACGGTCACGTCAACTCGTTTCCCCAAGCCCAAGAGAAGCACACGGCGAGGTGCTACAGCACCACGTGGGTAGAGCAAAGCCATTTGCTTTGGCTTCCCACGAAAATCACCGTCTTCTATGAGTTCCTCCAACCCATGTGGCAGAGGTTCGTCCTCACATATTCCAATAGCAACAATTTCTGCTGGTTCTTTCAAGGTATCGCCTTGATACACGGCAATGTTCATAGGAGATGGTTCCTTACACTCATTGTCTACCTATCGTACCATAACAAACGATTTTGGGGTTCATTCTTGCACATACACAAATACATTGCCAGAAAATGATTTTTCTTCCGTCGCTCTATTCTATAGCAGACGATGCATAAGTGTCAACTGTTTTATTGGACATTTGCACATTGTACCAAACATTCCCCTGCTTCCTGTTGTAACAACTCCCTTGGATAAGCGTAGCACCTATGGTAGCATCGGCACCTTGCTTGAATTTGCAGGCTACCACTTCTATGCATATAATGTGTCATGTATGCTCACGTTTCAACTATACCAATTAACCAACCACCATAGTATCAAGACCTTCACAAAAAAGGTGCATACATGAGGTATAATAGGTAGAGTATGCAACTATGTAACAAGTGAGAACAGAAATCGTTTTATCTGGCAAAGCCAATGTATAGGACAGATAATAGGGACATCTAGTATAACACGATGAGTAATGAGACTGAAGCACCACCGTCTGACATGAAAACAAGCGCTCTTATGCGCATTATATCAGCGATAGAAACAGCAACAACGCTGGACGAGTTGCTCCTCCTAACGCTGAACGAAGCTGCGAGCCTGTTGAATGTAGCACATGGGGCTGTCGTTATGCTCAATGACGACGGCATAACAACCCGTCTCTTGAGTACCTATCCACCCCGGATAAACCTACCACCCCCCGTTCCATTAACTGAAACGCCCTATCTGTTTGAAGCTATCCAAAACCGCCACTCAGTGCAAGTATCCGATGTGAACACGATGTCCTCAACCTCAGTCTACGTCAGCATGCTCAAAGAAGCTCAAGCACGTTCACTCCTCATTGTGCCCCTTGTTGCTCAAGACCAAGTAAAAGGGTTGCTGAGCTTATCCACTGTTGGTTCACCCCGGACATTTACCGAACAGGACATATCCCTGTCTCGCATGCTCGCAGGTCAACTCGCCGCTGCCATCACAGCATTTAGTATTACCGACGCAGCACAACGCCGCAGTGCCGAACTTGCAACCCTAAACAACATCTCATCAGCAGTCACATCATCCCTAGATACCCAAGAAATCTACCACCTCGTTGTCGAAAAACTCAACGAATACTTCCGCGTAGAAGCTGGATCACTCCTTATGCGTGATGAGCAAAGCGGCGACCTAGAATTTGTTATGACCCTTGAAGCAGGCGAAGAAAAATTGGCTGGTGTCATTATACCACGTGGCGAAGGTGTTGTTGGTAGTGTGGCCGAATCGCAACATTATGCTATCGTTCCCGACCCATCCAATGACCCACGCTTCTACCGCAAAATTAGCGAAAAAACGGGCTACCCAACACGCTCAATCCTCTGTGTGCCCATGATTGTCAAAGGGCGCACAATCGGTGTCATAGAACTGCTCAATAAACGTGAAGGGGATTTTACACCAGAAGATGCCAACCGCCTTATGCGTATGGCCGCAACCATCGGCGTAGCCCTCGAAAATGCCCGATTATTCCAAGAAGTAGCCACCGGACGCGACCGCCTCGAAGCCATCTTGAACTCCAACCAAGATGGCATCCTCATGTCCGACACGCATGGAATAGTTGTCACAGCCAACCCAAAAGCTGCCCATCTCCTCCAACAAACCCAAGAACAACTGCTTGGGCAACAGTTGGAAAATTTACTTGATACGCTGCATAGCAATGCCATTGATGTCAGCATCCCATCCGTCATACACGAACAGGCATCTTCCTCAGACACGTTTGAACTCGAACTGAATAGCCCACACCATTGTTTCATTCGTCAAATCTCACTCCCTGTTCACGATACAAACAATGCCGTCATTGGACAACTAACACTCCTTCAAGACATCTCAGGCGAACGCGAGCTTGCGCAACTACGCGACGACTATACCGGCATGCTTGTGCATGACCTACGTGCCCCACTCACCGCTATTATGAACGGCATCATGATGGTCCGTCGAGGGTTAGGAGGGCCAATTTCACCACAACAAGATGAGTTGCTTGGCATTGCTTACAACAGTAGCCAAACAATGATGGAAATGGTCAACACCCTCCTCGACATCTCCAAAATGGAACAAGGACGCATGGTCCTTGACATTGAATTATTTCCACCCTACACCATCGTAAATGAAACAATGGGGCGACTAAACGCACTGGCCGAAAATCATTCCATCACATTCCAGCAGGAAATACCACCCGAGATGCCCGACCTGAGGGCCGACCGTGAAAAGATGACCCGCGTGCTCCAAAACTTAATAGACAATGCAGTGAAATTTTCCCCACGCGGTGGCATAGTAACCCTAGGCGCAACCTACATTCAAACAAACAACAGCGCAGTTCCAAATAATCAACCACACAATAATGACTGTGAAGCAACAGACAATACCACAATACTACCCTTCACTTTGCCAGACATTGCAGATGGAGAGTGGCTCATCTTTTGGGTAAAAGACCAAGGGCCTGGCATACCACCGCAATACCGCGAACGCATCTTTGAGAAGTTTGGGCAAATACGCAACCGCAAGGTCCGTGGCACTGGTTTGGGATTAACATTCTGTAAACTTGTCACAGAATCTCATGGCGGCAAAATCTGGGTCGAAAGCAAAGAAGGAGAAGGGAGTATCTTTGCGCTCACTATTCCACTCCATCACGAAACGGCGGTGAGCGAGGGGGGATAACGTTACTTTCGCAATGGGCTAAACTGCATCATCTACTGTGCGAAAATCAAGGAGAATATGCAGAATGGATATAGTATGCCCAACACGTTCCCGATTATGGGTACTCATCCATTCCAACGGAAAATATGCTATCACCAGATTTTCTTTCTGAGGAGATATAAGACACAATATACCTTTATGTGTATCAATTGAACGCATCACTTCTCGTTGCCAATATTCCAAAGAATCGCTCTGAACATACCCAAGCATGATAGCTTCATCATATCGTGCTGCATAGACACCATCCACACGGATTTGGTTTGGGAGGTTAATAATGAGAAAAGGAACATAGTAGAGATTCCATAGTTTGCAATGAATAGCTCTCGCCTCAGTTTCATGCTTTGCCTCAGCAACATAGACAACAGGACGTGGATGCAAGACCTTTGGTTCACTATCTGGGCTTGTTTTAAAACCATAGATACCACGCACTCCCGCACTACGAGCAGCACGAAACATAGGAACTGTCTCCGGAGCAAAGCTGTGCTCTTCTGTATAATAGTACGGAGAGGTATCATATTCAAGTTCTTTTAGGATGTCATGAAAAGGTATCATACCCACATTGCTTTAAAGAAATATCGCACAAAAATACTACTCTCTATTTCTTTCGTATATCATATCCTCATCGTAATTGAAAGTCGTGCATCATAAACCATCCCCCTACCCCCGCTTCTGCCACTCTATAATCAAATCGCCGGCTTGCTTCTCATTCAATTCTTTCGGACCTACCCCAAAGCGCCGTTGCACCTCGGCTTCCATATCAAACCCCTTAGCTTCCGCCATACGCATCAGCGCATCATATTGACGGTCTGTCACAGGAGTCTGCTCGCGTGTCGCATCAGTGTCCCCCGCATCATCAGCTTGCGCATCTCCACCAACATGATACGTGGCACGCTGTTCAGCCAACTTCTTCAACGTATCAATGAACTGCGAAGCCTGCCCCTTCTTCATATACTGCATATCAATACCATGTTCTTGGGCATAGGTGCGCACGTTCTCGCTGCTCCAATCAAGTCTTCCCTGCAACTGTGCAATATACTCACGCTGCTTTTCACTTGCCGGTGCATCTGGCTCACGTACTGCCACTGGTGCAGGGTGTACCTCATACGAATCACGTATTTGCGCAATCTGGCGCTCCAAAGACTCACGCTGTTCCTGATAGATGCGCCATCCCAGTTCCACTGCCTGCTCTATGTCATCATCACCTGCATCTAGCGGCAACGTAATACTCTCCTCAAGCGTAATAAAATCCTCGCCTAAACGAAGCGCAGCACGAAACGTCCGTGTCACCTGTCCATTCTTCTTTTCTGATTCCTGCATACCATGCACCCTAAACCATCTCAATAAGCGTTCGCAAACCACTATACCATATACCCATGGTATACCAAAAATACAACCACCGGCTATTCTACGATTCTGCTACTTGACAATCTACCCTACTCAATGCTACCATGTGCCTACACAAAAGAGAATACATGATTATTTTAACAGATAGGAAGCCTCCTACCAGAGTGGGGGGAATTATGTATTATGATAACCTCAATCATGACTGACCCGCGCTATCATGCGCACACCAACCCCAACCATGTTGAACGTGCCCAGCGCCTAGAAGCTATCGAAAAAGCTATTACTACCAGTGGGCTACGTGAGCAATTGAACACTGTGCCTGCACGCGAGGCGAGTGAAGACGAACTCACCACCGTCCATCAACCATCGTACATTGATTCCATCCGTCGCTTTGGAGAACAAGGTGGTGGTGAACTCGACCCAGATACCTACATGACCAGTGCATCTTGGGAAGCCGCCACGTGGGCCGCCGGAGGCACAACACACCTGTTGGAAACAGTTATCAACGGCGAAAGTCACAACGGCTTTGCCCTCGTTCGCCCACCCGGTCATCACGCCACAGCCAGCCGTGCCATGGGGTTTTGTCTCATCAACAACATTGCAGTTGCAGCACGTCAAGCAATCACACGCATGGGGCTAGAACGTGTCGCCATTGTAGATTATGACGTTCATCATGGCAACGGCACACAAGATATTTTCTACCAAGACCCAAACATTCTCTACATCTCAAGCCACGCCTACCCATTCTACCCCGGCACCGGCACAGTAGATGAAATAGGCACACATGAAGGACAAGGCACAACGCTCAACCTGCCGCTCCCACTTGGGCTAGGCGACAAGGGCTATCAACGCGCCTTTGAGCAAATAGTCATACCAGCACTCCATCAATGGAAACCACAAGCCATCCTTGTCTCGGCCGGGTACGATGCCCATTGGAACGACCCCATAGGCCATATGATCCTTTCCGTCAGCGGCTATGCTCAGATGACCAAAATGCTCTTTGACGTAGCAACAGACATCTGCAACGGGCGCATTATCTTTGTCCTCGAAGGTGGCTACAACCTCGCTTCACTTGGGCATTGCGTCGTATCTACCTTGACCATACTGTTAGGGCAAGAACTAGAGGAAGACCCGCTTGGTGTTATCAACGCACCCGAACCAGATGTAAGTGGTATAGTCAACAACATACGCAAAAAACACCCGCTTTTTGCCTAACACAGCTATAAAACCTGTATGATGATAGAGAAATGACGATAATAACTGTTATCAACTATGGTGCTGGAAACCTACCCAACGTCGTACGCGCCCTCCAACATGTAGGCGCTGAAATACATATTACCGATGACCCAGATGTAGTACGTCGGGCATCCATTGTCGTGCTACCTGGTGTGGGAGCAACCCGCGACACCATGCAAAGCCTCACCAAGCTTGGACTAGCGCAGATACTACCCGACATCATAGCAAGCGGACGACCCTTTCTCGGCATATGCGTCGGTATGCAAGTGCTCTGCACCGCTAGCGAAGAATTTGGACACCATGCCTGCCTAAACATCGTCCCCGGCACCGTAACGCGCCTACCCGGTGGACAAAAAGTCCCCCAAATAGGTTGGAACAAAGTTCATTACACAGAACAAGCGCAGCAATACCCTATTTTTCAATCCATTCCCACCGGCTCCCACTTCTACTTTGTTCACTCCTACTATTGCAACCTTACCGACCCATCATTGATAGCAGGCACAACAGACTATGGGCTATCATTTCCAAGCATCCTCATCCACAACAACGTCATAGCTACCCAATTTCACCCTGAAAAGAGTGGACACATGGGGTTGCAATTGCTCCACAACTTCGTCACCATGAACCGCAAAGGTATACCTACCACAAACTAACGAGTATCACCATATGGAAATAATTCCCGCCATAGACATAAAAGACGGTGCATGTGTACGTCTTTTCCAAGGTGATTACAGTCAAACGACCATCTATGACCAAGACCCCGTCGAAGTAGCACAACGCTGGGCCAACCAAGGTGCAACACGACTACATATCGTAGACCTTGATGGTGCAAAAGCCGGGCACCCTGTCAACACACACATCATACAAGCCATAGCGCGTACCATTGACATACCCGTGCAACTTGGCGGCGGCATGCGCACAACAAAAACCATCGCCCAAGCACTCGATATGGGCGTCGCACGGGTTATTTTGGGCACCATAGCGACACAAGACCCGGCATTGGTGCAAACCCTGCTGACTCGTTTTGGGAGCGACCATATCATCATTGGCATAGATGCCCGTGACGGCTATGTGGCCACATCTGGCTGGACAACATCAACCCGCATACAAGCCACCGAATTGGTAGCTACTATGGCTACCATTGGAGTACAACGCATTATCTATACCGATATTTCCCGCGATGGCACACTCACCGAACCAAACTTCACTGCCACCGTAGACCTTGTACGACCCAACGGGCCAGCTATCATTGCTAGTGGTGGTGTTGCAGATGTCAGCCACATCACACGCTTCGCCAATACCGGCGTTGAAGGAGTTATTGTAGGGCGTGCATTGTATACAGGCGCAATCAACCTAGTTGACGCAATGCATGCAGTATCGAGGATATAACCTATGCCAACACCTGCCAACCTCACAGAAAAATACGAAGAAGAACGTCTGCGTACCCAAGAACAATCGCAAATTGTCTATCTACAAGGTCAAATAGATGAGTTGCGACAGCAAATCAAAGACCAAAACAATAAATATCAATGGTCCATCGAACAAGCCCGTAAAACAGAAGGTACCATTGCGCAAGTGCAAAGTACCATTGAGCGCCAAGCAGAAGAATTTTCGCAGATTGTAGACCGCTCGCGGCGTGATGTCTTAGATTTACGCAAAGAAATTGCCAATGCCCTTGTCAAAATCCAAGAAAGCTTTGAACCCATACGTCAAATGCAAGCCCAAATACAACAACTTGCCGAATCGCGCAAACAAGACCGCGACGAATCCTATATATGGATTGCCCGCATTGATGAAATTGAGCAGAGACTAGGGACAGTATTTGGGCCGCTGAAAGAAGCCGAAGAACGTCATCGCCAACTAGCCATGCAACTCGACTCATTCCGCGAAGCCGACTCCAACGCAATACAACAAATTCGTCGTCTCAGTGAAGACTTGCAAATAGAAAAACAAAGCTTGCGCCGACAAGCAGTTGAAGCGCAACAACTCGTCACCGATGTACGTAGCGTGTTAGAAGAACACGATGCGCGTATTGTACGCATTGACGAAATCCGCCAAAACATAGAGCTTTTCGCCGAAACCGTCCCTGGTCAATTTGTAGAAATAAACAACAAATTCCCCGATATTCACGCCGAAATCAAACGTGTTGAACGTATCTCCACCGAACGATTTTTAATGAATCAAGAACGTATGGAAGTCATACGCCACCAAGCAGAGGAGCAAATAGGTGAGATACGTGAAACAGAAGAGCAACATGTACAACAACATATCTCGTGGCTAGAGCGCATAGATGGCTGGCTACACGAGTTGGAACAACGCATCAATCAAGGCTTCAAACGTTTTGAGGAAGCTCAACGCCACCAAATAGCTCTTATTGAAGGGCTAGAAGAGCGCGAACCCAAAACCATAGCAGCCATTAGCGCCGTATTCCAAGAGCAAGTAGAAAGCATCAAAGTAGGACAACTCGAGTCTCGTAAAGGGGGCGGCTACATACCACGAAAAGAAACATAGCTATGATTTCATTGCAAAAGGAACTCTACGTCTGCTGCTGTCAGTTCCCCCTGTTCGGCCGCACCTACAAACATATCTGGTCGCCGTTGTAGTGTGCGCTTTAGCGCTTCCCGCCGACGAAACTTCGCAATTTCACCATGATGCCCGGAAAGCAACACAGGCGGCACACTCATACCCTCCCAAATCGCAGGGCGTGTATAATGAGGATATTCGAGCAACCCATTGGCATGGCTCTCCTCCACCACCGAATCGGAAGAAAGCACCCCCGGCACCAAACGCGCCACCGTATCTACCACTACCATAGCAGCAAGCTCCCCCCCTGTCATCACATAGTCGCCAATGCTCACATCACGGTCTATCAAAGATAAACGCACACGTTCATCTATACCCTCATAGTGTCCACATACTAACACTAGCCGCTCATACTGTGCCAGTTCGCGTGCTAGAGCTTGCGTGAACACCTCACCATCGGGACTCATAAGCACAACCGGCGGATAGGCACTCGGCATCGTTGACGACTGTAGAACTCGGTGCGATTCCAGGTCTGGGTCGGGGTCTGGAGCCAGATTCACTATAGGCGGTTCATCGTGTACTGAACTCTGCTTCAGCATAGCACGAATAGCTGCCGCAAGTGGTTCGGCCTTCATCACCATACCAGCACCACCGCCATATGGAGCGTCATCAGCAGTACGGTGCCTATCAGTTGCATAATCGCGGATATTGTGGAGGTAAAACTCAATAACTCCTGCTTGACGGGCCCGCTTGAGGATACTCTCCGTAAGCGGGCCCGCAAACATCTCAGGAAAAAGCGTCAGTATATCGAAACGCACTATAGCCCCACAGCCACCGGCACCTGACTAATGGTGAGGAGCACAACATTGGGGTAAACACCAAGCAACAAGACAAGGATGGCAGACACAACAAGCACCACATTCATAGTCCGTGGAATGGGTACAAATTCCTTGGAAGCAGGAGCCGTAATAAACATTGCTTTCAACATGCGCAGGTAATAGTACAAACTGATAATCGTTGTAGTCACACCAATGATGACGAGCCACCACGCCCCAGATTGCCATGCTGCCATAAACACATAGAACTTAGCAAAAAAGCCACTCAACGGTGGTATACCGGCTAGGGAAAGCACGAAAACAGCCAATAAAAAAGCCAACCCTAAATTGCGTTGTGCAAGACCATTTAAGTCTTCCAAGTTATCCCCACCTAGCTTCATAGAAACGACCGCCAAGCCACCAAATGCACCTATGTTCGTCACTGTGTACACAATGAGATAGTAGAGCAAAGCCGAGGTGCCCATAGAACGGTCGAATGAAAAGGGCGAGGCCCATGCAATCAAAGCCATCAGGATAAAGCCAGCATGTGCAATACTCGAATAGGCCAACAAGCGTTTCGCATTCGTCTGCGGCAACGCAGACAGATTACCAACAACCAACGTTGTCAACGCTAGGAGCGCCAACACACTCGTCCAACCGCCAAATATACCAGCGATAGATGCTGTACCAATCAAGCCGGGGAAAACCTCTACAAGTACACGCCACAGCAACAAAAAGCCTGCCCCTTTAGAAGCAGTAGAAATAAACGCAGTCATAGGCGTCGAGGCACCTTCGTACACATCTGGCGACCATCCATGGAAAGGAACCACTGCCACCTTATAGCCAATGCCTGCAATGATGAAGAGCATCCCAAGCTTCAACAAACCAGTATTGATATTGGTACTTCCAACAGCTTCTGCAATGACTGAAAATTGCGTCAGGGTATTTGCCTCAGCCTCTGCACCCACCGCGGCAGCAGTAAACCCATACACCAAACTCATGCCATAGAGCAAAATGCCAGATGACATAGCCCCGAATAAAAAGTACTTCATACCCGTTTCAGATGACCTCTTCGTATCCTTCTGGAAGTAACCCGCTAGGACATACAGCGGTATAGAAGTCATCTCAACAGCGAGATAGGCCAAAATAAGTTCCGACGCAGCCGCCATGAGGCACATGCCAAGCGTCGAAAACAAAATAAGCCCATAGAACTCGCCGGGGTTGTTATCTGGGCGATGGTCGAGTGTGAGCAATGTTGTCAAAAAGGCTGCTGCAATGAACATCAAGCGGCCTATCATTGTCACATGGTCTGTTGCAAAAGCGCCAAGAATATTCCCCCCAAGTGGCCCACCACTCTGGAGATTGCGTAAGATATTGGTCAAAAAATTACCCGGCACATCTTCTGGTAGCCGATAGACGTACCCACTTTGGAGAAGCACAATGACGAATATCAACCCCAGACCAATAGCGGTAAGTGACCCCGCAGCCTGCACACGCTCACGCTGAGCTGCCTCATCAGTACCCCATTTCTCAAGCACATCTGAACCAAGCACCAACAACGCCAGCGCCAGAAGCAATATCTCCGGCAACATGCGTGGAATATCAGCAAGTTGAAAAACCAACGGCACAGCTCATCTCCTTACAATCCGGCTAAACCACCACCAACCGCATGCATCTGCTCTACCAACGGCGCAACCCCCACATCAATCATCTCAGTTAGGATAGCCGGGTAGACCCCCACACCTATCAATATAATAGCCAGTGTCACACCGGCAGTATACTCTTGCCACGTCAACTTGGGCAATTTGAAAAACGACGGGTCCGACACTTCATCAAAAAAGACTTGTATGATAGCCCGCAAAATATACGCAGCTGTAAGAGGAATAGAAATCGCTGCAATCACAGCAATTGGCGGGTAGCTCTCCCACACCCCAATGAAGATATTGAACTCAGCCCAAAATCCGGCAAATCCCGGCATACCCATTGAGGAAAGCCCACCAAGGATAAACATAACCGCAGCGAATGGCATAACTTTAAACAAGCCCCCCAGTTCAGGCAATTGGCGCGTATGGGTGCGCTCATAGATCATGCGCCCCACCACCGCAAAAAACAACCCTGTCATAATGCCATGGGCAAACATTTGCAGCACTGCGCCCATAATGCCAATTTGATTCCCCGTCGAAAGCGCCATGACCACCAAACCCATATGGCTCACTGAAGAATAGCCAATAATGAACTTAAAGTCTTTCTGCGCCATCGCAATGGTTGCCCCATATACCACATTCATAATGGTCAACACGGCTATAGCTGGCAACCAATATTTGGCTCCATCGGGCATGATCCACATCGCTGCACGCAAACACCCAAATGCCCCAAGTTTCATGAGCACACCGGCATGGAGCATAGAGACGGTGGTAGGCGCAGCCACATGTCCCGTTGGCGACCATGTATGGAAGGGAAACATGCCCGCCAACACCGCAAACCCAATGAAGAGTGGCGGGAAAAATGCCTTTTGAAAGGCAAGTGAAAATGTCACATTGTTGGCAATCTGTATCATATCAAAAGTACGCAAGCCGCTGCCAAAGTACACCCCTAGCATACCAACAATGGCAAACGCACTTCCTGTCATGAGGAATATGGTCAACTTCATAGCGCCATATTCCTTACGGGTGCTGCCCCAAATGCCAATGAGCAAATACATGGGCAACACTGCCAACTCATAAAAGACAAAGAAGAGGAAGAGGTCTAGCGAAACGAATACCCCATACACACCAGTTGTCAACAACAACAGCAGTATCCAGTATTCTTTCAAGCGCTTTTCGATATTCCAACTTATGAGTGAACCAGTCGAAATAATAAACCCGTTGAGTACGAGCATAGGTAGACTGATTCCATCGGCAGCCAACAAGTAATTAATACCTAGTTGTGGCATCCAAGGCAATTGTTCAACAAACTGAAACCCACCCTGCACCGGGTCATAGGCCATATAGACGAGCAGAGAAAGAATCAGTGAGATGAATGAAAAAATAGTCGCCGTCCAACGAATAGCTTCCCGACGTGAAGAAGGCAAAAACGCAATGATAAAACACGGCACTAGCATACTGAGCCAGATAAGGCTCAACCACGGTACATTCGGAGAAATATCAAAAAGATGCATAGCCTGCCCTTATATCAGCAACAACTTATGAAAGAACCTTCATAAACACCTGCACCATTTGTGTCGCCGCCGCATTCGTCAGATTCATAACCGGTGCGGGATAAATACCAAGCGCCAAGAGCATCGCAATCAATGGCGCAGTAACCCAGAAATCAAGCGAACGCGGGCTAATGTCCTCGCTCTTCAAATGGCCCCACTTTTCATTGAGCGGGCCAAGGAAGATGCGCTGGAACATAACTAGCAATGCCATGGCCGTCACAACAAGGCCAATCGTCGCCAGAAACGTAAAGAATGGGAGCGTTGCCCAAGCACCACGGAAGATGAAAAATTCACCTACAAAGCCTGCCATACCCGGCAACCCCAAGTTTGCAAACATCATCGTTCCCATAATGCCCGCAAACCCCGGCATAATGATGCGCAACCCACCGAAGTCCTTCAACGTATAACTACCAGTGCGACGGTAGAGCGCCCCCGCCAAGAAGAACAAGCCACCGGTCGAAAGCCCGTGGGCAACCATCTGCATCAGCGCCCCATTCATGGCAATTGCACGGCTATCTTGCGTAGCACTCCCCGGCATGGCTGCAACAGCCGCAATAGCCAGCATCACATAGCCCATATGGTTAATAGAGGTATACCCAATCAACCGCTTAATATCGCCATCTACATACGAAAGCGCCCCAAAAGCGCCGGCCACAATTCCCACGAGCGCCATAGCCCCCATTATCGGGGCAAACAGTTGGGCCGCTTCGGGAACAAACGGCAACAAGATGCGCAACATGCCATATGCGCCCATCTTACTCATCACTGCCGAGAGCAAGATAGAGCCAGCAATGGGAGCCTCACCATATGCGTCGGGCAACCATGTGTGAAGTGGCCACACGGCAAGTTTCACCGCAAACGCCACAAAAATAGCCCAAAATGCCAGTGACGTGTAGATGACAGTACCATGCCCTAACGCAACCGTAATGTTGAGATGCTCAGCATAGTTTAACATTATCTGTTGCAGATTATCTTGGTAGCCCAATACTGGCAACCCCTGCCCCAAGCGACCAAAGGTAATGAGGTCAAACGTTGGTGCTCCTGCATACTTTGTCGAAAGGTAGAGATACTGAAAGAGTAACAACATAGCCGCCGAGCCAGCCATAGTATAAATGAAGAACTTGAACGATGCATACTGTCGTTTCTCGCGTCCCCACGCACGGATGATAAAGTATGCTGGAACGAGGCTAAATTCCCAAAAGATAAAGAAGAAGAAGAAATCAAGCGCAATGAAATACCCAAGCATAGCCATTTCGAGCAGCAGCAACAACGCAAAATAGGGCTTAACCCGGTCTGTCATCCCAAACGAAGCCAGTGCAGCCACCGGCGACATAATAACCGTCAGCAACACCATAGGCAAACTGATACCATCAACGCCCAGAAAATAATCTACACGAACTGCGCGTACCCATGGTATCTTTTCAACAAACTGCACAACCCCTTGGCCATCTTGCACTGCCCATGGGTCAAACCCATACCACACCATCCCTGCCAACGCAATAGGAATAACCATCCACAACGTTACACCAATTTTTACTGTGCGGTCATCCACACGCAACAAGGCAGCCAGTCCAACTAAGACCATGCCGACCAGCGGCGAAAGCAACAACAATGTAAGCCACGGTACACCGTCCGGTGAAGTCACAAGGTAAGAAGGCATGCTATCCTCAAATCTTCCAACTCTTCCATTCCCTTACACAAGCATCGCTACCACGCAATGCATCAGCACAAAAACAAACCCAAAACCTACATAGTATACAGATAGATGAGTGCCAACACGACGACACCCGCAAAGACCAACCCTACATAGTCTTGTATTTTGCCAGTCTGTATCTGTCGCACACCCTTGCCCGTTGTCACCGTGCCACTCCCAACCGCATCCGGACCATCATTGAGTACGGTATCATCAATGATAAAATCTACACGCGAAATAAACAGCGTGACATGACCAATAGCGTGCAAAATGCCGTCTACTATCGTGCGGTCAATCCAATTCCATGCCAAGGCAAGGGCATACGTCACTCTGCGAACAGTAAACGCATACACCTCATCAATATAGTATTTGTTGTTTAGCACCGTAAAGCCCGGTATCATTCTCTTGAGTGGGTCGGGTGTATCGGAAGTCTTGAATGCATTGGCATAGAACCACCCGGCTGCAATACCAAGAGCGGCGATAGCCAGCGAAAAGATGGCCACCAATGCATTGAACCCTGCCGCTTCTTGCCCCAAGAAATGGCTAAGCCAATGCCCACCCGGAAGGTGGAAGGGTAAGTTGACAAACCCACCAAAGACAGCAAAAACGGCCAATATCACCAGTGGGGCTACAATAGTCCAAGGACTCTCATGGGGCTTGCTATGGTCTGCATCATGCCCATGCGCATCATGTCCGTGCCCATGCACTTCGTGCCCATGCTCATCGTGATGTGCGGGCGGTACTGGCTCTGGGTTATCGAATACAAGTGGTTTTTCGCCACGATATTCCCCAAAAAACACGGTACGCCATTGGCGTGTCATATAAAAAGCAGTGAGGAACGCCGCGATGGTGAGCGCCGTATAGACAACAAATTGATGATGCTTCAGCGAATCGGCTAGTATCTCATCCTTACTCCAGAAGCCGGCAAAGGGAAAAATACCTGCCAACGCAAGGTAGCCCATGGTATAGGCCCAAAACGTCCACGGCATAAACTTCTTCATACCGCCCATATTGCGAATATCTTGCGCCGTTTGTTGCGCGGCATATTCATCTTTGTGGTGGATATGTTCAATGGACGATGTCCCCTCAATAGAATGAATAATGGAACCGCTCCCCAAAAACAACAATGCCTTGAAGAAAGCGTGGGTTAGCATATGGAACATGCCGGCTACCCACCCCCCAACGCCAAGCGCTGCCACCATAAAGCCCAATTGCGAAAGTGTCGAAAAGGCCAGGATGCGCTTAATATCAAACTGTGCCACGGCAATGGAAGCGGCAAACAATGCTGTGAATGCCCCAATAGCAGATACGACAAGCAACGCTGCGCCTTCATCCGCTACAAAAATGGGGTAGGTGCGCCCAACAAGGAACACCCCAGCAGAGACCATGGTAGCCGCATGGATAAGCGCCGACACGGGAGTTGGGCCTTCCATAGCATCAGGAAGCCAAACATGCAACGGAAACTGCGCCGATTTGCCAACTGTTCCCGCAAACAACAACAGCGCTATTGATGTGGCATGGCTCAAACCAAGGATATTTCTGCCCTCGCCAAGTCGTTCAAGAAGTTCGGGATTGAAAATCTCCCCCTCGTGCATACCAAACGCAAGGCTACCCGCCTGCGTATAGAGGTACACCATACCAATGAGCATCAGCACATCACCAATGCGCGTGGTGATAAATGCCTTATTGCCAGCACGATTGGCTTGTGGGCGTTCAAACAAAAACCCAATGAGCAAGTAGGAACATAGACCCATTATCTCCCAAGCGATGAAGAACAGCAACAAGTTATCGGACATGACCATGGCCAACATAGCAGACGTAAACAGCGCAATAAAGGAGAAAAACCGTGCTTGACGCGGATGAGCGCCCATGTAGCCCATAGAAAAGAGGTGAATACAAAATGAGGTAATCGTCACCATGAGCAGCGTTATTGCAGCAATAGGGTCTATATAAATCCCCATTCTGAACGCGCTCATGCCAGTGGGAGCCCACACAAAGCGTTGCACGACATTCGGTTGTGGAAACGCAAATGTATGATGTTCTTCTTCTTGTTCCCCTTCAGCCGTAGCACCATGGGCATCTTCTTCACCATGTCCATGGGCATCTTCGGCTTGCCCATGCTCATCTACCATTTGGTATATTTGGCCATCCTCGGCAAGTTGTAGCCCTTGTGCTGAGGCCGATATCAGCCCAAACGCAAATACAATGGCCATGCCCATCAAACCAATAGCCAGCCAGCCACTTGCTTTTTTATTGTGACGGATGGGTGTTAATGAAATGATTACAAAGGCCAGCAGCGGAAATACTGCTATCATCCATGCGGATTGCAGAAAGAATACCATGAAATCGTCACCCCTTCATCGAGTCAAGAGCTTCTACATATACCGTCTGCCAAGAACGATAGATAGCAATAACCATAGCCAGACCAACAGCAGCCTCAGCCGCAGCAACGGCAATAATAATGACGACAAACATTTGCCCAACTACCAGATGCGGTTCCAGGTAGCGCCAGAACGCTATCAGATTGATGTTGACTGAGTTGAGCATGAGCTCAATGCCCATGAGTATACCAATAGCACTACGGCGTGCAAGCGCCCCAAATAGGCCTATGCAAAAGAGTGCCGCTGCAACGGTAAGTACCCAAGGTAATGGCACCGCCTCAACCATGGACCACCTCTCTCCTCACATCTCTACCTTTACAATATGCGGGTAGCCAGTATACTGCTTCTTTGCTCCCATCACTTGCCTTTGTCCTTTCCTTGCTCTTTACCAGCGCTCTGTCGTTGCAATGCTACTTCCTCGGCTAAAGTCAATATGCGCTTGCGGCGCGAACGTTCCTCGTAGGCAATGACAATGGCACCAATGAGGGCCACAAGGAGCAAAACAGCCGCCAACTCAAACGGTAGCAAATACTCGTTCATAAACGCCTTGCCTAGGGCAACTGCCGCAGGCTCTTCGGCTAGTGGTGCGGGGGTAATATTCCATTCATGGCGAAACATGGTAGGCGCAAGTACAGCAACGAAGAGCGCAGCCGACACAATAGCACCAAACTTCCAGCGATAATACATCTGCTGCTCACGTTCACCCGTGATATGGCGCGTAAGCATAATAGCAAACAGCATAAGGATGGATATAGCACCAACGTACACGAGTACTTGCACAACTGCTATAAACTCAGCTTCCATGAGCATGTAGAGCGAACCCACGCAAAAAAAGGATGCTATAAGCCACAGCGCCGCATGAATGATATTGCGCGATGTGACTACTTTTAAGGCTGAACCGATTATCAGCACCGAGAGCAGAAAAAAGATAATCTGGATTACCGTCTGCATGAACAACCCCACACTATCACTACGGCCACGTAACCGCTCCAAATGTTTGGTCCTCGACCAGCTTATCCATATCACCAGTTGAATGATTGATGCGTACCACAAAGAAGTATGCACTGACATTTATCACCAACGTCACAGCAAATGCTATCGCCCAACGCATCCACTCATTCATAGGCTCCATGAAACCAAAGCCCTGCGCGGTCCCCCACTGGGTAAATGACACCCACAACGCCGCACTAAAAATATTGACGACGGTTAGTGGAATGAGAAACTTCCACCCAAAGCCCATCAATTGGTCAATACGCAAGCGTGGAAATGCGCCACGTATCCATACCATCACGAAAAAGAAGAAATACGTTTTGGCAAGAAAATAAACGATGCCGAGAACACTCGCTAACACCATGAGTGGAAGTGAGCCGGTATTATAGAGAGCCATCACACCCGGACCCTGCCATCCCCCAAAAAACAGCGTCACCGTCATAGCACAGAGCAAAAAGTTGAGCACATATTGCGCTAGGTAAAATAGCCCAAACTTCATGCCGCTATACTCAGTCATATAGCCGGCAACAATTTCTGAGTCGGCTTCAGGAATATCAAACGGTGTGCGTTCACCTTCTGCAAGGGCTGAGATAAAGAAGCATATGAACGCCATAAAACCAACTGGTGTAAAGAGGAACCAACCAAGCCCCGCATCTGGTATAGCCGACACATCATTGATACTGATAAACAAACCGCCCTGCGCTTCTACCATGGTGACGATAGAAAGGCTGCCTGTCATAATGGCGATTGCCATAACGCTCAACACGCCCGGTATTTCATAGGAAACCATCTGCGCGGCGGCACGCATAGCACCGAGAAGCGAAAACTTATTGTTACTCGCCCACCCTGCCATGAGCAAGCCCGCTGCACTCACCGACGACACGGCAAAGAAATACAGCAAGCCCGTATTAATGTCTATGGGTACCATGCCCGGCCCCCATGGCAACACTGCCACCATGAGTAATACCGGCGCTACCACGACACCTGGCGCGAGTAAGTGTACCCACTTGTCGGTTGCACTGGGAATGATGTCCTCTTTGGTAAACATCTTCACTGCGTCGGCAACCGGCTGAAACAACCCCATCGGGCCAACACGGTTGGGACCAATACGGTCTTGCATACGGGCAATTAGTCGCCGTTCAAGATAGGTAAAGACCAGCATTTGCACAGGAGCGACAACAAACATGACAGCCGCAATGAACTGATGTCGCACAAGCCACACTGCCCAATCGGGCCAGTTTGGAAAGATTGAACGAATTACATCATACATACCGGAACTACCCTTGCCTCTTCTTCAAGTTACCTTCACGGATAGAGCGTAGTTTTGCCTTTTTCTCAGCGCTCATCTTCGTATTTGCCGGAATACCACCCATAATAGTATCTGCACTGAACGGAAGTTTGCGCGATGCCGACGGCTTTGACTTTGCTGCTGGCTTGGCATCTTTCTGTGCAGGCGCAGGAGCGTCTGCCGACTTTGCCTTGGCTTGTTGAGCAGCTTGTGGGTTTGCTAAAAACTCGGTTGCAATCCCAATGGTGCCCGAACGTCGCTTCTTGCTGCCATCCAACTTCTTATAGGCATTAGCTTTGACTTCTTCCCACATCGTCGGGGCTATAGACTGGTAGTAAGAAACCGGGCGCATGAGTCCATCTTTGTCAACTGTCAACGAAGGATGATCAAACGTTGAAAGCTCAAAAAAGTGGTCCATTTTAATCGAATCAAAAGGACAGACCTCGGCGCAAAAGCCACAACTCATGCACGCATCATATTCTATGATAAACGCTTCTGCTGCTGGCACTGGCTTCCCTGTGCTTGGGTCACGCGATTGCTTAATATGGATGACTTGTGGTGGGCAAACACGTTCACATTGGAAACACGAGGTACATAGCTCATGGCCCGTTTCATCATCATAGAGCAAGATAGGCATATTACGGTATGCTTCAGGCAATTCTAGTTGTTCTTCGGGATATTCTACCGTAAAAATACCTTCCGTATCACTCATGTTTTCAAGTTTTTTCGTCCACGATTTGCTCCAATGGTTCCAAACAACAGCCATGCCTTTGTATAGGCCTTGCCCCATGCGTTTTTTACTCTCGCCACGGTCTACTTCAACCGCTTTTCCACGCTTCATGATCATTGCCATAGTACCCTATACACCTCACACAACATGCATCCGTAGCACCGCCTACGCCACATAGCTTTGCCGCTCTGTGTGGCGCTTGAATGACAGCCGGATCCGACAGGATGTCGGTGCTACGTGGGACAGGCTAGAAGCCTATCCTACAACAACTAGCTACCGGTCTACTTCTCCCAAGACAATATCAATGCTTCCTAAAATAACCACCACATCAGCAACTTTATACCCACGGCACATATCGGCCAGTGGCGTCAAGTTGATGAGCGATGGCGCACGAATTTTATACCGATAGGGGCGCTCACTCCCATCGCTGACAAGGTAAAACCCAAGCTCACCCTTGGGTGACTCGATACGTGCATACGCATCTCCCACCGGCGGACGGACACTTTGCTTTGCCTTGGGGTTGATATGCCCACCTTGTGCATTCGGCAATTGCTCAAGTGCCTGCTCCAATATCCGGTAGCTCTGGCGTATCTCCTCAACCCGCACCAGAAAACGGTCAAACACATCGCCCGCCTTGCCAATCGGCACATCGAAGTCAAAGCGATTGTAGATGCTATACGATTCTGCCTTCCGAATATCATATGGTATGCCACTCGCCCGCAATACTGGACCGGTGACACTATAGGAAATAGCGACTTCTTTGGGAAGGATACCGATTCCCTCTGAGCGCATGAGCAAAATTTCGTTATCGCGCAGCATGCGTTCAAGTTCTTCTAGGTATTTTGGCATGGCAATCATCAACTCTTTGAGGCGAGGGATAAAATCTGGCGTCAAGTCACGCGCTACACCCCCAAAGCGGAAGTAATTGCACATCATGCGCGAGCCGCTCACTGTCTCGAACAGGTCAACAATCTTCTCGCGCTCGCGGATACCAAAAGCAAGCGGTGTCTGCCATGCACCCATGTCGTTAATCATAAAGCCCAATGCGCCCGCATGATTGAGAATGCGCGTCAACTCGACCATGATAACGCGGATATATTCTGCACGTTCAGGCACCTCGATACCGGCCAGTTTCTCAACAGCCAAGGCATAGGCATGGTTATTCGCCATGGAGTTGAAATAATCTAGGCGGTCGGTATAGGGCATATTTTGCAGGTAGGTATTCTGCTCAGCAATCTGTTCATGATTGCGATGCAGATACCCAAAAAACGGCACGAGATCGGTGATTGTCTCGCCATCCACTGTCACAAGCATACGAAATACGCCGTGTGTAGAGGGATGTTGCGGACCTATATTTATCTGTAATTCTTGTGTTTTGAGCATACCACTTTCAACCAAGCACCATATCATCAAAAAGAAATCTGACCGGACAGACAAAACCCGGTAATAACGGGGAGCACAGGTCGTCTTCGGCGTAGAACGTTTCCACCTGTTGCAACACTGCCTGCTGACGGCGATACACTTCTACCAACCGCAAGCGCCAATTGACAATCCAATATTCTTGCACGCCACGACGTGAATAGAGTTTACGCTTGGTCTCTTTGTCACGGCGCTCATTTTCTTGTCCTGGCGAGAGCACTTCTACCACAAGTTCAGGTGCTGCATGCAGTTTTCCATCTGACTGTAGCGCTTGTGTCAAGCGTTCGCTACTCACCCACACAACATCGGGGGCAACATCATCATCTTCAGCAAAAATAAGCCCCGGTGCAACATTGACAACGCCTGCTTTGGTTTGCACACACCAATTGCCAAGCGCTGTTATCAAGCGCGAACATGCAACCTGATGATGCCAATGCGGTTGCTTAGACACGTACAACTCCCCACTCACTATCTCGTAGCGTTTCCCATTGTCGGGAAATACTTCAAGGTCTGCTGATGTAAATTGAAGCGACACCACAATACGTTTCTCTTATCCTAACACTATTGTTCATTATCAACATAGCGAAACATAGCGACCGGAAACCGCGATGGACGCACAACGTCCCCATCATCATCAAACGTCAAATCTTCCATGTAATGATATGCAAGCACGCCCCCTTCAATATGGGGATGGTTCTCGCGTACCATATGCGAAAGCTGCTGCGCCAAATATTGCGCCAAACTCATCCCGGTGCCCACTTCACCTAAACCAATAGGCAACCCAAGCCGCGCAAAATCGTCTGCATAACGACGCTTAAACTCAATAGCTATCTGATAGGATGTCAAGAATGGCCGCCCCAAATGACGCCCCTTCTCAAATTTCGGTATACCAGCCAGTATCTTGACGAGTTTATCCTCTAATTTTAACTCTTCCCACTCACTCATTGCGCCTCATCAATCTGGCAAATACTTATTACCCTGCTTGGGGAAATCCTTGCGCATCGGATGCCCCTTAAACTCATCCCACATATAGAGTCGTTTTAAGTTGGGGTGCCCAACAAAATGCACGCCAAACAAATCAAACCCCTCGCGCTCATGAAAATTGGCTCCCGGCCAAATGGGAGTAAGCGAAGGCACGACTGGCTTATCACGCGGCACACGCACCTTGATAACAAGTTCACCTTCGCCATCAAGATGGTAGAAACGATAGACAAGTTCGAGCAACCCATCATCAAGAAAATCTACCACGGTTATATCCGACAGATAGGTATAACCGAGCCTGTCACGCATATATTTGGCCACATCAAGCAAACGCTCTGCAACGATTACCGTATCGTTGGTGCTCAAAAAATCGGGCTTTTCCTTGGCTTGCTTGCCCTTGCCCTTGGCCTTTGGTGCTGCTTCTTCTTCCGCTGCCTCTTCTGTTTTCTTGGGAGGCTCACGTGGTGGTACTATTCCCCCCGGCACATCGCGCCGCAACTGCTCACGCAACTGTTCAACATTGATAACAGGCATAATCTCCCTCAATAATCATACACATGGCAACACTCAACAACCTATCTATGCTATTGGGATTTCTTCAACTTCAAATCGTCTGCCGCAATCTCTGGCGATACCCCTGCTGCCTTATTTTTCTTTTCCAACTTCACCGTATCATCTGCAATGGGGAACATACGTTGTACTTCAGGATGCTCAATTGTTCCACTCTTGTGTTCACCGTGTGTTGGCGAAGTATAGGCACTAACAAGCGGCAAATCGCCAACGGAGTCAACAAGGCGACCCTCTATTTCCAAACCCATTGCCCCATATTCTGGTATAGGAAAATCGGTTGTTTGTGGGCGGTCGCCCTTGCCATACCAGCGGACCTTGCCTAGTTTTTGGTCATCAATTTCCTCTTGCAGTTTCATGAGCGCATGCAGCAATGCTTCTGGACGTGGCGGACACCCCGGAATATACACATCAACAGGAACAAACAAATCTACGCCACGGAGCACATTGTAGCCATCCCGAAACGGGCCACCCGATGTAGCACATGCTCCCATAGCAATGACATAGCGTGGCTCAGCCATTTGATTATACAAACGGACAACCTGCGGGGCCATCTTCTTGGTTACTGTGCCGGCCACAAGCATCAAGTCTGCCTGACGCGGCGTAGCACGAAACAGCTCGGCCCCAAAACGCGACACATCGTAGCGACTCAAGCCCCATGCCATCATTTCAATGGCGCAACATGCCAACCCAAACGACATAGGCCAGATTGATGACCTGCGCCCCCAATTATAAAAGCGATTGACTGTCGAAAGAAGTATCCCTTGCTTTTCAAGCTCAAGCTGCGGGCCTTGTTCTTTCTTTTGTTTCGCTTCTAGCCTTGCACGATACTTCTGAAAATCACCATTTGCCATTATGCCACCTGATGCGATACGCAAAGAAACAAAGAACCGCTAGACAAACGCCCGGCCTGCCGCAACACCATTATGCTGCAACCCACACCATTTTTCCGTTTATCTGCGGTTTGTGTCATGCTACCTTTGCACTTGATAGAGTTCATGCACGTACTACTAGACCCATTCCAAAGCACCCTTGCGCCATTCATACACAAGGCCTGAAACGAGAATAAAGAGAAATACCAGCATAGCGACCAATGCAAACAAGTTGAGCTGATCGTATGCTACGGCCCATGGATATAGGAGCACAACCTCAACATCGAAAATGAGAAACACTAGCGCGTACAGGTAATACTGTATCTTGAACTGAACCCAAATATCGCCAACTGCCTCTAGCCCACATTCGTAGGTAGACTCTTTAATCGGGGTAGGACGCTTGGGGCGCAGAAAATATGCCATAACAAGTACGATAACTGGCATACTCAACGCAAAGACTAAGAAGATCCCCAAGAAGGAATATTTTTCCAGCATTAATATGTCTCCACCTTTGGGACTGCTGACATAGTCGTAGTGGGAACACCCAAATTATGACGATACCACTACAAGCACTGCAAGTATAGCACAGGTTGTTTGTGTTGCCAAACGCGCCATAGAACCGGTATACGATGGTAAACAGAACACTTGACCCACCATCAGCACAATGCTACACTACATGCGCATGTACAAAATAGTGTTCAGGAAAGCAAAATTGTGACTCTTGATGACATTATCCAAGATATGCATGGGCTACAAATAGAGCTTGATCAATTTGAAAAACGGTATGGGTTGCTTTCGTCCGATTTTTTCGATCTGCACCAAACAGGCACAGTAGAGCAAGCGTGCGATTGTATCAAGTGGGTTGCATGCTACACTACCACATTGCAACGCAAGGACGATTATCGCATTGCAAGGGACACCTATCTCGCTGAACTCCAAGGCCAATATGATGTGGGCATGCTGAAATTGAAGCCACGAGAAAAGCATCAACAAAGGAAAGAGAACGAACGTATGTCTCATTTCCACAACTATGCTGAGCTTATCTACTCGCTACCAGAGTATTACCCCATCATCCAACATTCCACGCTAAGCCTCATGAGCATTGGTACTACACTGGCAAAGCTTGAAGGGCAACTGTTCTTTGAACACGATATGACGCTCATTGTCTGGGAGTTGATAGACTTTTGGGGCGGTCAGATACGTGGCTATAGCTACCAATTACGTCAAGCTGACAGTGTTGTTGCGTGGTACGATGCGCTTGAGCACCCGACCCTCGACCCGGCGCAACCAAACTATCCCCACCACAAGCATGTGCCACCCGACATCCAGCACCAGATGTTGCCCGTTCCCCACATGAGTTTCGACAAACCCAACGTGCCCTTTTTGGGCGAGGAGGTGATGCGGATGGTGCGGGGGGATAGGAGATAGGAGATTGTGCTATAATGAAACTACAAAGAAACTGGCCATAACACAGGAGATCAATAAGGATGTATGAGCATGAACCAACTCATTTTAGGCGATTGCCTTGAGGTAGTATGCAAGATAGAGACGGAGAGCATAGACCTTATCTATCTTGATCCACCATTCTTTTCAAATAGGAATTATGAAATCATTTGGGGCGACGAAGGCGAAACGCGCAGCTTTGAAGACCGTTGGGCTGGTGGAATAGACCACTACATTGCGTGGTTGCGCGAGCGAGTGCAAGAAATGTACCGTGTCCTGAAGCCAACAGGTTGTATCTTTCTCCATTGCGATTGGCATGCCAATGCCTACATCCGCGTGTTTATTTTGGATAAGGTATTTGGGGAAAACAATTTTCGTGGTGAGATTATCTGGAAACGCACAACAGCGCATAATACCACAACAAAAAAACTTGGCGTAATTGTTGATAGCATTTTTTGGTACTCCAAAAGCCAAAAATTTGTGTTTCATACACCGAGAGATTTGGTACATGAAGGAAATTATGTGGATAGCCAATATAAGTTCTTGGACAATAATGGACGTAGGTACCGACTTCATTCCATTGAACGAAATCCAGCTTTGGGAACACGCCCTAATCTGATTTACGAATATAGAGGATACACACCAAAATATGGATGGATGATGGAACGAAGCAAGTTGGAAAAATTGGACAATGATGGAAAATTACACTGGAGTTCAAAAGGAACTCCTCAACGAAAAATCTTTCTGGATGAAGTGGAGAAACCACTAGTAAGCAATTTGTGGGATGATATACCGAATGTCCAATCTTCAAAGGAAAAAATAGGCTACCCAACCCAGAAACCAGAAGCGTTACTTGAACGCATTATAACGATGGCCAGTAACGAAGGTGATATGGTGCTTGATCCGTTTGTTGGGGGAGGAACCACGGTTGTGGTTGCGGATAAGTTGAAACGCAACTGGATAGGCATTGACCAGTCGGTAGCAGCTATCAAGGTCTCTGATTTACGTGTATCGAAACAAACATCCTTTTTCTCGGAGCCGTTTGTGGTGCAATTGCATAAGTATGCTTATGAAACGCTACGTTATCAAGAGGCGTTTGCTTTTGAAAGTTGGATTATTGAGCAGTATGGTGGCACAGCCAATGTGCGGCAACGCGGCGATTTGGGTATGGATGGATGCACAACTGATGGCAAGCCTATCCAAGTCAAGCGGTCGGACAATGTTGGGCGCAACGTGGTGGATAACTTCAAGTCAGCCTGCGAACGCTACAATAAAACGCTCTTTGACCAAAACAAAGCGAATGGGGAGCTAGTAGGTGTTATCATTGCGTTTAGCTTTGGCAAAGGCGCAATGCAAGAAGTGGCACGGCTTAAAAACCACGAAAATGTCATCATACAGCTTGTGACAGTTGAAGAGATAGTACCGACGGCTAAAGGACCATCGTTGAATGTAACGTTCAAGGATTTGGGACTGAATACGAAGCAGTTGCGAGAAATCGCGTTTGAGGCAATGGGTGAATCAGATGCGGGGATTGAGTTCTATGCATGGGATTGGAATTACGATGAAAGTAAGGCTATTTTTAAACCATCTATATTGCGTGACAAAGAGGGGAAACAAATACGTGGGTTTGCATCTGGTACACACTGTATCGCAGTCAAGGTAGTAGATAACGATGGACTAGAAAACATACAGGTGGTTACACTCAAAATCAATGGGGTAATCTACCAAAATACCGCCACATCTCGTCCCTAGGCACCTCTGTCTTCGTCCTGCCAACTATGAATCAGATGAACTCTTCATGGTACTCGTGGGCAACACAGGAAATGATTACAGCGACTCGCTAAGGAGCCGCTCTAAAAAGCAATTGTCCAAATATTGACGTACTTCTTGACGCTGACGCTTTTCCTTAATAGAACGCCGAACTTTGATCTCGTTTATGCTCTGGGGGATTATTTTAATTACTTCCAATTCTCTAATGTGCAATGTATAGCTCAGGAGTGCTAGGAAAAAAATAACCGCACCAACCACTATAATGATATATGAAGACACTTGTCCAATAAGAGTAATGAGAGCCACAAGTAGCGCACTAAGAAGTCCTAGTAAAACCATGTTGTGCTGTACATACTTTGTATCTACGTCGTTCATCTCTTGGGATGGGATAGACCACGGCGGGTCCATGCGATTACCATTCATATGCGCATCTACAATGGCAAAATCTGGCTTGAGTATAATGGGACGAATGTCCACATTGCCCATGAACTTGTCGGAGCGGGGGTGCCCAAAGAGGATATTGTGTTGGCCTTTCACCCGCCTGAAATACGGCCACATACCGGCTTTGCTACTACGTAATGGGTTAGAAACCTATTCAATACCATATTCGAGTTTGCCGAGTGTTATTAAGCTTTCGACATCATCAGTTGCATCAGGTATATAGGCATCAACAGTATTGCGTACACGTTGCAAGGCTGGTTCATCGGCTCATCCAAGCATACGACTTATATCGGCAATGTCTTGAGCACGTCCAGATTGAAGTTTCATCACTACGAGATAGGGCAAGGCTATAAATAGTTGACGACTACGTATTTTCAACCATATCATTCTCAGGCAAGAACGCATATCGTTTGTTGTACCGTATGGATATGCACCACAGGCAAACCCTTCTCGCGTGCATAGGCAACAATGTCGCCTGTTCCCCCCTTACCAGCGGCTGGTAGCCCATTCCATGCAGCAACCAATATGTGACACCTATCTACCAAATGCTGCCCCATAGCCAAATAGGCCACATTCGAGCGCGTAGTATAGGGAAGTTGATATACCTTTTTGGACAGTGCTTTGAGACGCAAAAACCGCGAGCGTGCTGGGCCAGGGGCAAAATCTGCTTCCAACCCATGGTAGGCAATGATGGCCTCCAATGGAATATTCAACTCCAAGGCAACTTCGGCAAAAAGCGTATCGGCACCTTCAGCCAACCCAGAGAGCGCTACGACATGCGCTGAGTATCGTTGGTGCATCTGTGTTAGAATACTATGAAAAGACTCTGTGACAAATTGCACAATTGTTTGGTTTCCTAAATCACGGTGGCCAGTTACGGCCACACGATAGTTGCTGTCGCTCCATTGCTGAACGGTATGTGTTGGTATATGCAAGGACTGTATTGGTTGAGACATAATACACCTTTCATGATAAAATTTACTCATGTATTATACGCTGAATAGTACAACAAGTGCATGCATGGTACTCCGAATATGTGGAGTTCTAGCTACCTATGCTATGCATAATGACGTGTGATAGAACCGAAAAAAGGGAGTAAGGATGCCATGAATAACCATCAGAAGAATGCCGAAACGTTTGGCAAACGCTTGAAAAAAGCCGTTGGTGTCATTGCACACGAATTAGAAAAGAACAAGTCCTATGTACGTGATGAGCTAGGCGATGCCATAGGACGTGGCAGTGGCAAACATACGATAGAATATTGGGAACGCGGGCATATTCCTGCAACATCCACCGAAGTATTGAAGCTGGCCGAGCACCTTGTTGAGATGGGCGGAATAACCCAACGTCATGACCTAGAAGCATTCATTGCTTCTAGCGGCTATGACTTCGATAGCATAGGGCTTGGCGATTACCCATTTCATACCCTAAAGGACTTTCTCGACTCGATACTCCCCCAAGACCACCCCGATAGTGTAGCTCAACCACAACCCGACATCCCGAACAACATTCCTATCCCACCCTATGGGTATTTTATCCCTCGTAAAGATGCCTACGCGAAAGTTATTCGTGGCTTAAAGCAGGAAGCGACTGTGGTGCTTGTTGTTGGCATGGGCGGCATAGGCAAGACAAGCCTCATTTACAAAATAGCCCAAGCATGTCGTGATAGAGATAAGGGCATGCCCAAATTTGATGCTATTGTATGGGTGAGTGACAAAGACCAACCAAGTACAACAACATGGGATAGGGTGCTAGACGAAATTGCTTATACGCTTGAAAGCCCCGGCTATACCCACCTTGATCGTGCCGCGAAGCAACGGAATGTCGAAAAACTCTTGCGTAACCAACGTGTGTTGGTGGTGGTAGATAATATGGAAACCGTTACCGATGAAGATTTGATACAGCATGTTGTACGTCTCCCCGGAAAAGGCAAAGTCATCTTAACCAGTCGTGAAGATGCATGGGGCACCCACTATAACAACATCTATCTAGCCAAGTTGAGTGGCATGGATAAAAACGAAGCCCTAGCGTTTATCGAGCAGTTTTTGCAACAACGCGACATAAAGGCTATTGCTTCTGAAGAAAAAGAGAGGTTGTATACCGTAACTGGTGGTAATCCGCGGGCTATGCAGATGATTGCGAGTTATCTTGATCACTCCGGCAGTGCATTTGAGGACATCGTGCAGGACCTTCCCACAGAGCAGGAAACCTTGTTTGATGACTTGTATAGCCGGTATTGGGCATCGCTTGCGAAAGATACACATGCACAGCATATGCTCCTCTCTATGGTGCTGTTTCCATCAAGTGTCAACCGTGAAGCTCTCGCGCAAACCGCCGGCGTGTATGGAATCACATTCAAAAACACCGTAAAGACCTTGAAGAATATATCGCTGCTGGAAACCGAGGATACCGACACCGAAAAGACGCAGCGCTTTACCTTACACCCATTGACACGGGCATTTCTCCAAACGAAGTTGGCACAGCACGCCAACTTTGAACAAGAAGGTCTCCGTCGTCGTCTGCAATGGTATGCGACCTTTGCCGAAATCCTCGATCATTTTGCATGGAATGACCCCGAACGCCTACATTTGATAGAGCCAGAGGAAGAAAGCCTCTATCATGTTATCAAGTGGGCCGCAACCAACGGCTATGCTTCCGAAGTTGTCAAGCTTGTGAAGGCAACCGAATACTACTACTATGTTCGTGCGCTCTGGAACAAAAAACTGGAGTTACACCGCTGTGCTATTGACGCAGCGCATGCATTGGGGATGGTTGAAGAAGAAATACATGCCCTAGCGCTCCATGTGCAGTTGCTCAGTCGCCAAGGCAATCTGGATGAGGCTGGTCGGTATCTGCCACGGTTGCAATCTCTAGCCCAAACTCAACAGCATCTCTCTGGCGATTTGTTTTTCTATTATCATCACACTATTGCATTGAACGCTATGGCACGAGATGATTTTCAAACGGCCCAACAAGCATGGCAACACATCCTTGATAGTGCAGAAGCGTATAGCCTGGTCCACCATATGATTACTGGGACATTGTATTGGAAAGGGATGTGTTTATATCGGTTGGGGCAGTTTGATGCTGCCAGCGCATGTCATTGTGAGTCACTAGCTATGGCCGAGCAAGATGGCGATGCGCGGTTTGTGGGACGCAACCAACTAGGTTTGGCACTGATTGCTATTGCGCAAAACAACAATCAAGAAGCTACCAAAGCATTGGAAGAAGCGCGTAAAAAAACCCCACATGACGACTGGGAACAAACTGCTCGTATGTATTGGGTATCGGCTAAACGAGCTCTTTTGCACAAGGACCCTACATCAGCCCACACTATGTTGAGAAGAACAGTTGACCTTTTTGAACGTATGGGACGACAAAAAGAAGCCCAAGAAGCACATGAAGAATTGGCGAAATTATATATATCGAAAACAAGATGAACCAAACCCTATTGACATACGATAGATGGGTGTACTATGATAATAGAATACGATAAGGACGTACCAAGATATACCTAGCGACGACAACCGTAGCACATGCAAGCTGTACACACATGTGTAGTTTTGTGTCTCTCTTTTTTCATGAAGACCTCGCACAAAGACGCAAAGAACGCAAAGCTATAAAAAAGGACCATGCAATGCTTTGCTGGTACGCTGCGATGCTGCGAGCTGTCTTGTAGGCTTGCCACCTTGGTACCAGAAAAACACCCATCAAAGGCACTGGCAACCTACATATCATTGTACAAACAAGGTGTTTGTGCGTCTAGTTTCACTAGTGGAATCAAGGAGATAAGTGCATCATGTCTAGCTCGGATTTGCCAGCCGGACTAACTCTCCGTCACACTCTTCGTGGGCACCAAGGTATTATTGGCCGCATTGCATGGTCACTAGATGGTCAATTGCTTGCCTCACCTTCGCATGACCAAACTATTTGCATTTGGAATACACACACAGGTACGCTCCTCCACACGCTACGGGGGCATACTGCTCCTGTCATCTGTGTCGCATGGTCTCCCGATGGGAAGATATTAGCCTCTGGCTCGCGTGACACAACAATACGCTTGTGGGATATGGAGAGCAACAGATTGCATCGCACAATTAATGAACACAGCGGCCCAGTGTGTAGCATTGCTTGGTCACGGGATGGCAAGATGTTTGCATCGGGGTCTGATGATAACACCATCCGTCTTTGGCATGCCGACATCGGCGAACTCTACGGTGTGCTGGAGGGACATAATGGCGATGTCAATAGTGTTGCTTGGTCGCCACGCCAACGCATGCTGGCCTCTGGGTCAGATGATAATAGCGTCCGTATATGGAATCCCCAAAACGTAGAGGAAACACAACACTTAAAAGGGCATGACGGTGATGTAAATTGTGTTATATGGTCTCCAGATAGACAATGGTTGGCTTCTGGTGCTGATGATGGGAACATACGACTGTGGAATGTTGCCAAAGATAACCAAGCAACGGTGCTTGGAGACCATACCTCATATGTGTGTAGTATTTCTTTTTCTCATGACAACAAGCTCTTGGCTTCAAAGTCACGCGACACAACCATCCGTATTTGGGATTGTAACACATGGAGGACTGTTGCAACATTTGGTGAACCATTTGCAGATTTGCTGGCCGGCATAGCCTTTCACCCTAGTGCGCCTGTGCTGGCAACCCTAGGCGAAGCAGATAGCGTTATCCGTATCTGGGACCTCGACACAGATACCCTTATTGGGAGCGAACCTGGGAAAAAATCCACGTACTATACCACAGCCAAAATCGTATTGGTAGGAGATACCGGTGTTGGGAAGAGTACACTCGGTTGGCGTATCGCATACGACGAGTTTAAAGTACAGCCATCAACCCATGGGCAACAATTCTGGATTATTAATGATTTAGGCACAACATTGCCTGATGGCACAGAGTGCGCGGCGGTATTATGGGACTTAGCCGGTCAACCAGATTATCGTTTGACCCATGCACTGTTTCTGGAGAATGTAGACCTTGCATTGGTGTTGTTTGACGCATCCAATCAACAAGATGCGCTCAAAGGCGTACCATACTGGCTCAATCAGTTATCGCGTATCCACAAAGATTGCCCTATCATTCTCGTCGGGGCACGAGTAGACCAAGGAAGCCCTCCTCTGACGCATGACGACATTATGACCTATTGTCAACAACACCGTATCCAAGGAGGATATGTTGCTATCAGTGCTGAAAATGGTACCGGCATAGCAGATTTGAAAGAGCGCATCAAAGAACAATTAAGCCACGTGAAGACAACCCGCACAAGTACAACCACTATTTTCAAACATGTTAAAGACCATATTATCTTGCTCAAAGACCAAGGTGAATCAACAAACGTATTGATAAACTCTGATGAGCTGTGTGCGCAATTGGAAGATACAAAAAGAGCAAGCACGACGTGTTCTTCTTGTTCTTCAGATATGATGACGGCTATAAAAAATCTTGCAACGCTTGGCTATATCACCTTGCTGCACACTTCATCCGACAAGCAGGTTATTCTCTTGCATCCCACCTTACTGAATAACCTAGCTGCCTCTTTTGTGCTGGAAGCTAGGCGCAATGAACGTGGACAAGGAGCATTGGAAGAAGAACGTATCTTACGTGGCGATTATGCCTTTCAAGAACTTGCCAAACTAGAAAAAGCTGAGCAGGACGTGTTGCTTGATGCAGTCACGACTCTGTTTCTGAAACATCATGTTTGTTTCCGTGAGCGATTTGGCTCACAAACGTTGCTGGTTTTTCCATCGCTCATAAACCAAAAACGTCCATCTATTGATGAAGTCTCTGATGAAACGCTGTTCATTGATGATGTCTCCTACACTGTCCGTGGAGCAGTAGAAAATGTCTATGCTGCCATGGTGGTATTGTTGAGCTACACATCTCTGTTTGTGCATACACATCAATGGCACAATCAGGCACAGTATGAGATGGGGCAAGCGGCGATATGTGGGTTTCGCCAAGTAAACGAGTATGAAGGTGAGATAGATTTGGTGCTCTACTATGCACGAGAAACTCCAGAATATACGCAGAAACTTTTTCAAGGGTTGTTTGAGCAGTTTTTGCGGGAACGCGAGGTAGATATTACCACATATGCGCCAGTGATATGCCCCCAATGCGCCTATCGTCAAGATCGTACTGTCGTCATCAAACGCACCCGAGCCAATAAGAGATTTCTCTTTTGCAGCGAATGCGGCGAACGTATTGACTTACTAGGGGCAAATTCAGCAGCACGAGAGATGGTATCTCATCGCCAAAACCTTGCTGTTGTTGCCTATGAACAAGACTGGACCAAGATGAAAACGACATACGAATCGGCACTGGTGCGGTTTAAGCGATTTGTCAATAGTTTGGGGCAATCTCTCAAAAAACCAAGTTGCTTTATTAGCTATGCACGAGAAGATTTGGAGCATGAACAGTGGGTACGTGATTTAGCTTATAACCTGAAGAATGCTGGCATTGATGCCATCTTGGATGTCTTGCATAATCAAGAACCCGGGAAGGATATAGGGAGGTTCATTGAACGTTACATTCCAAACAGTGATTTTATCATTGTCATTGGAACACCAAAGTACAGGCAAAACATTGCAAACACAAACGCATCCCAAGCCCATATTGTGGCAATCGAATATGACCTCATTCGGAACCGCCTTATGGAGAACGAAACGAAAAAGCAATCTGTTCTGCCCATATTACTCAAAGGTAAACGTGAAGAATCGTTTCCTCCTCTCCTACAAAGGAGCGTGTACGTTGACTTCAATCAAAAAGAGAGCTATTTTATCGGTCTCTTCCAGCTCATTATGAAGATACATAACATTCGTTTTGATCACCCTTCCGTCAGTGACCTACTAGACGAAATGCGCATCGAGGCCGGTATTGATGGGTAAGTAATAGCTATATCGCTCCTACCAACACTCGTTTGCCACTTCATAGTACCTATGCTATGATGGCATTCCGTCATGATGATATTACTCATCCATCGCTTGCCAGATTTGCTCATAGTCGTGCTTTCGGCATGGCTAGGTTTAGGTCTCCTCGTTCGCACCCCCTACGACCGTACTACACGCGCCTTTGCATGGTTTTGCGCCCACATGGTTCTATATGGCATTACCGCCATACAAACCCAACTCACCACGTCGCAAACTGTCGCCATGATGCTAGGGCGCATTCAACTAGCCGCCACGGTCTTGACTCCGGTTGCTTTTCTCTATTTCGTTGTCGCGCTCATCTCCTATGGACGTATCAAGCCAATCCACACAGTTCTTGTTGTCGTGTGCCATGCTTTGGGAGCGGCTATGGCCTTGTATGCCATGTTTGGGACACTCTCACGCACAATGCCACCATTTCCTCCGTGGGCCCCATGGGGCGAGCCACGCTACCCCGATGGTCTTCTGACATGGTTGTATACTACCCAACGTGCCACACCCCTACTCATTGCCATTTTCCTCATGCTCATAACCTACTGGAGCACACCCACAAGTGTACATGAGCCTCGACTACGGCGCGTCTTGTCCATTACCGCATTGCTGGGTGTGATAGGCGCACTAGGCGCGGCCGCAGCACGTGAACTATCATTTTCACCTGCACCTGCACGCGCCGTTATCGTTGTAGCCATGCTTGTCTTTACCTACACCGTCATCACACATCGTGCCCTGCTGCGCACTGCTCGGCGAGCCTTTCTCTACTCTGTGCTTGGTAGCTTATTTACGATGTGCTACGTGGTTGTCGTCCTAATCCTAGAGTGGGGCGCTGGTGAACTACTCCAAATAAACATCCCCCTCGTGTCGGCCCTTTCCATCGTGGGGTTGGCGGCAGCATTCGGTCCAGTCGTTGAATGGGCGCGTACTGTGATAGACCGTCGTTTTTATCCGCGTGAGTTTGACTATAGCCGCATGCTCAAGTCACTCGGCGATGAACTCTTTGAACGTGGCAGCTTACATGAGCAACTCCAGGCCGGGCTATCTTCAATATGCCGTGCGCTGGATGTGCAATCGGGCATGGTTGCACTCGTAACACCAAACGGCTTGGAGCCACGCGCATGGTATGGTGAAGAGCAACCGGTAGCACTGTTACCAAGTGCAACCGTGCCAGATGAGATGCAGGATGTGACAGAGACATGGGAACCATGGCCGGCCGCTCGGTTGTTGCTTCCCCTACAACGCGGTCAAGAGCAAGTGGCATTGTTGGCGTTGGGCAAACGGGCAACGGAGCAAACTGAACAAGATTTTACGGCTACTGAACGGGCGCTCCTGAATCATCTCTGCAACTACCTCACTCTCACCATTGAGCATGCACGTGCGCAAGATGAGCACCAATCGGTTATGATGACTCTGGCCGAGCAGAGCAAAATGTTGCGTGAGCAGCAAGACCAGCTTGCACGGCAGGCCCAAGAAGCAGCTCAACAAGCTGAAGCTACTGTGCAAAAGAAGAAACCGGCCCCACAAGCCGATGGTTTGCGCGTCTATGCACTCGGTCCGCTCCGTGTTGAGAGCAATGGAGAACCTATTACCCGATGGGGAGGCAGTAAAGCTGGCACGTATCAGGCCGAGGCATTGTTTGCGTTTTTGTATGACCGTCTCGGCAAGGGTATCACAAAGGATGAGGCCGAAGAAGTTATCTGGCCCGAGTTAGAATTGAGCAAGGCCGATAGCGCTTTTCATCGCACATTAGCCGGCCTGCGTCGTACCCTGGAGCCGGGGTTGCGCCGTGGCAACTTGAGTCGGGTTATTCTCTACCATCATGACCGCTACTGGTTGCAACCTGATGCTATTGCTTGGTGCGACACCGATGCCTTTATTGCGGCTGCTGAACAGGGCATAACGCGCTATCATCAAAATGACCTCAACGGTGCGCTAGAACTGCTAGAACAGGCAAGCCAAATATATCGCGGTGATTATATGGATGATTGCCCCTTCTATGGAGATTCTACCTATGTGGAAGAGCACCGTACTGCATTGAACGAACGGTATAGAGATGTGCAGTTGACGCTTGGCGCTATCTACGAGGCACAGAGTCGCGTGGGCGAAGCTGTTTCAACCTATAGGCGTGCGCTAACCCTTAGTGCCAATGGGTGCCCGCAGGCTTCCGAAGGGCTGGCACGCTTGCAAGAGGGGTAAGCGACAGTATGTGTGTATACGCTCTATGCATATATGCATTGTCGTTTTGCAACAGCATTGGGGTACCATTATCATTGATATGCCTAGCACTATTCCAAATACACGGCGCTTTTTTGTATCGCCAGATGTTGTGCATGGTGAAACAGTGTTGCTCACCAACGCCGACATAGTCCATCAAATCAACCGCGTATTGCGCTTGCTTCCCAATGACCACATTGTGTTGCTCGATGGGCTTGGCTATGCATATACGGTATGCCTGACGGCAGTAGACCGGCGTTCTATTACTGGACACGTCGAACACTGTGAACAAGCCGGCGGTGAGCCAACAACTCAATTGACGCTGTATGTGGCGCTTATTCGCGCCGAACGGTTTGAGTGGGTGCTACAAAAGGGCACAGAATTGGGCGTATGTCGCTTTGTGCCGCTTGTTTGCACCAATGCCGTGGTAGATGCTGAGAAAGTGAGCGACACCAAGGTGGCACGTTGGCAAAAGATACTCCGCGAAGCCGCAGAACAATCCTGCCGGGGCAAGATACCAGACATTACTCCTCCACACGATTTTGCTTCTGCATGTACACAGGCTGCCACTGCTGATTTGAGGCTTGTGTTGCAACCAGAGGGGACAGAGATAGCCGAGGGAACAGATAGGGAACTACCAAGCCATAGAGAACGTCAACATATCGTCTCTACATCATTGCATACGTTCTTGCATACCCATGCCCCATACATCCAAGCCGCACATCCTTCTATTGCCGTTTTCAGTGGCCCAGAAGGGGGGATGACGCACGATGAACTGACAACTGCAACAAGACATGGTATTATACCAATATCATTAGGGCCGCGCATTCTACGTGCTGAGACAGCACCTATTGCTGCTGCTGCTGCCATCTTGTATGAAATGGAAAGGTAAAAAAATGGTTCGCACATCCAAAGCGTTTCTTATGGGAACAATAGTCGTTTGTCTAACCGCTATGGTAGCTTTTTGGGGCGGTTGGAAGATGTCCTATGCTATGTATACTATGTCTAACAATGACCGCCGCATTGCTGCGGCTACACAGAGTACCCCCCAAGACAATACCCCGGTCGAGGAGCAGAACAGCACATTCAAGGTGTTCTGGGAAGTGTGGAATTTGGTGCATAAGGAGTTTTACCACAAGGAACCGTTGGATGAGCAGCACATGGTCTATGGGTCAATTCGTGGCATGCTGGCTTCGCTAGGTGATGACTACACGAGTTTTGAGGAGCCAAAAGCAGCAGAAAGAACCCGTGAATCTATGCGAGGGTCTTTTGAGGGCATTGGTGCTCTGCTCAATGTGCAGAATGGCCAGGTTATCATTGTGCGCCCACTACGCAAATCGCCGGCTATCAAAGCTGGTGTGCAAGCCGATGATGTGATTGTCAAGATAGATGGAACCGATGTCGCTTCCATTATGGAAGGGGTTGAGGAAGGCGAGGCACTTGAGAAAGTCGTAGAGAAAATCCGTGGAAAGGAAGGTACACGGGTGCGTTTGACGCTACGTCGCCCACCATCCGATGAATTGTTTGATGTAGATATAGTGCGTGCCAAGGTACCCTTGATTAGTGTGAATGCGCACATGTTGGAAGGGAATATTGCGCATATTCAAATAACGGAGTTTCGAGATACGACACCCGGCGAGCTCGATGAGGCGCTCGATGAGGTGTTGGCAAAGAACCCAGATGGGCTTATTCTTGACTTGCGCAACAACCCCGGTGGCGTCTTGCAATCGGCATTGCAAGTATTAGGGCGATTCTACAAAGGCACTGCCCTCTATGAAGAAGGAAGTAATGGACACTTTAAGGAACTCAACACCATTGGCGATGCAAAAAATGTGCGTGTACCTGACATCCCTATGGTTGTGTTGGTGAATGACCGTTCGGCGAGTGCAGCGGAAATTGTGGCGGGTGCATTGCGCGACCAACGCGAGAATATCACCCTGTTGGGGTTGAAGACCTATGGCAAAGGGTCTGTGCAAAATGTGCATAAGCTGAGTGATGGTAGTAGTGCGCGTATTACGATTGCACATTGGTTTACGCCAGAGAAGCATGAAATTCATGAGATTGGCATTACGCCAGATACGATTGTGCAGGAGTCGCAAGACCTTGCATACCCCGTCCCATGCATAGGTGATACGGTTCCGCCAGAAGGGGAGGAGATGTGTCACGACAACCAACTTGTTGAGAGTATGCAGTTTTTGCAGGAAGGTGAAGGCGAGCAGTGAGGTTATAGTTTGTATGGTGTGCCGTTTTCAAGCAACCGCATTTGTGTTTTTTTAATACTTCCTTGCTTGATGACATGTTCGGGGATAGGCAATGTTTCCAAAGCGCGTGGCTCTACTTTTACAGCCCCATCACCATACGATTTACCAACCAAAACAAGGTTTGCTATCGTGTCGGGGTGGTTTAGCATATGCCATAATCGATCATGATTATCATTGTCATCAACTTTAGGGTAGACGCATAAAAAACCAGTGAGAGGGACCACCTTTGCTGTGTTGCGAATAAATCTTGTATGACGTCTGCCCAAGTAAGCAAACAAAAATGGTGGTGCGATGCGAGATTCCATCCTATACCAAGGTTTTCGTTGCGAAATGAGCGCTTTTTGTGGTAAGCCAAGAGCTACCCCTTTTCGGAGATAGTTTCTGAGGCTTTCAGGATAGCTCTCGAACGCATCACCGTTCAATGTAAGTAGAAATGTAGGTCTTCCTTTTGCTTCAAGTGCTTCTAGGGTTGCTTGGGTAACTTCGTCGCTAGGTACATCTCTGGTGCGACCAATCGCTCGTATAAAGTAGTTGTCTGGAATACCAGTTTGTTTTACCTGTTCAGCAGTCATAAAAAAGAAGGTATTGGCTCCAGTCGCTACACCGCGCACAATATGTACAAAATCCCCCAGAGTGTAGATGCTTGATTTCTTTGCTGGCATTGGTCTTGATAGCCCTGTGCGTAGCCCCTCGGACAATGTACGTTGCACAACAGTCAATCCATGCAACCCTTGAGTAGATGAATTGGCAAAACCTGAGCCAACCCACACTTTGAGAAGATCAGTTTGTGGTTCGTGGCATGTCACCCAGAAAAAGCTTTCTGTTGGTGTTGCTTTGCGGATGAGAAAGATAAGCGGGTTTGTATCTACATGCGGAAACGGAGTTGCATGAGGTGCAAAGACAATTACAGCATCTAAAGCAAAGTGTGCCGTTACCCAACGCCATAGGTCCGGGGCATATTTTCCTTCGCATGTATCGGCCGACATAATGAAAGCTAGTCGCCCATGCTCCTCCAGCAAAGTGAGAGCACGCAAGAAGAAATAACTATGCAACCCAGCACGCCCATCCAAAACCTTGCCTATTGTTTGCAAGCTCACCTGTTTGAGTCGTTCTTTTGTTGTTGCAGGAATGCGATGATGGCGAATGTAGGGCGGGTTGGCAACAATTGCAGACTGTTTCTTTTGTGGATGCTCAAAAATGAAATCTCCAATGCTGACTCTTGAAACATCATCTGGTGTCAAACCTTGTTGACATGCTTGGGTTACGACCGTTGGGTCAATGTCCATACCTGAAAGCGTGACAGATAACCCTTTTTCATGGGCTACTGTTTTTGCGGCACGAAAAAAAGCGCCTGCACCTACGGCGGGATCAAATAACATTCCATGTTTGCCGTCAAGCACGTAGTCTACCATTGCCTCAGCAACCCAAGCAGGTGTCCAGAACTGCCCTTTTTCGCGTAGCTGTTCTCGCGCTTCGCCGGCTCGCGGAATGGTGTATATGTTATGCTTGGGCACGTATCCCCTCTAATATGTCTAGCGCTTCTTTCCTTAAAGACATAGCTCCGCCTTCAAAGTGAACAAAGGGCAGAATGTGACCATTCTTGTCAACAACGTGTTTAGCAATGAGGTTTGGTTCTTCACGAGCATCGCCAAGCGGGTAGCTATAATGGTAGTAACATTTGTAAAGTGCCTTTTTTGTTGTTGCTCCACCTGGAGCTTGAAAAGTTTGCTCCGTTGGTAAAATGTAGCCTTCCTCAATTAATCTTTGCATTTCATCAAAAGAAATACCGAAAGCCATATCATAGAACACATGCCAGATATGAATAGGAACACCATTGGCATCTTGCCATATCTGCAATGGTTCTCGGTCTTCTCCCTTTAGAATGATTGTAGGAAGCACAGCATTTTTCTTTAGTCCTAGCTTGCCATTCAAGCGTTTTTGTGGTTTCAAATCGGCACCATAATCTGGCATAAGCTGTCCCTTCCAAAGGCTATTTTCGCATTCAACTGCGACTATGGCTTTGGATAACATTGCTTGTATGCTCTTGTTATTCTCAACCGTGAAAGGCAACTCAGACAATCCACCAAGATTACCAATCAATGTTGTGATGGTTTGCTGGTCTGTCTTTCTGAAAATCAATACGTCTGGGCGCTTACTTGTACCTAAGCCTGCTGCTTGCAACCGTTCAAAGTAGAGTTCAAAGGCTCTCACATCGTCACTTGGTGCAGTTCCACTTGGTCCATACGGAAGTGCAAAAAACTCTTTGGTTTCATTGACAGCTTGAATAATTCGTTCTTCGCTCCATACACCCTGTGACCAACGCATAAGAAAATCGCTACCACGCAAGCGACGTGGATTAAGCAGAAAATGCAACCACTCAACTGGAGGATATCCTTTGAGTTCAAACTCGATATGTTCAACGCACACAGACAACACACTTTCAAAAAGGCGCATAGGTTTACTCATAAGAGATTATAGGCTACAGATTGTATTGTATCACGAAACAAGTACAACAAAAAAGCCTCACCCTCCCTACAATTGACACCCTCCCAAACACGCATATAATGCATAGGTGATAGTAATACATATTGCCCCATGTGGGGATATAGTGCAAAGGAATAGCTAGAACCTATGCCCAAACGTATGGATTTAAAGTCAATCCTCATAGTTGGCTCTGGCCCCATTGTCATAGGCCAAGCATGTGAGTTTGACTATTCGGGAGCGCAGGCATGTAAAGCCCTGCGAGAAGAGCAGTATCGCACCATACTCGTCAACTCGAACCCAGCCACTATTATGACCGACCCGGAGTTGGCCGATGCAACCTACATCGAACCACTGACGGTAGAAAGCTTGGAGCGCATTATTGACAAGGAACGCCCAGATGCATTATTGCCCACAGTTGGTGGGCAAACTGGGCTAAACTTGGCCGTTGACCTCTTCAATGCTGGTGTTTTGCAGCGCTATGATGTTGAGTTGATAGGAGCGTCAGCCGAGGCGGTACGCATTGCCGAAGACCGGTTCCTCTTCAAAAAGAAAATGCTTGAAATTGGCTTGGATGTGCCACATAGTGACATTGCCCATTCCTTTGCAGAAGCGCAACACGTCGTGCAAGAGACAGGGTTTCCAGCCATCATCCGCCCATCGTTCACCTTGGGCGGTGAAGGTGGTGGAATAGCCTATAATATCGAAGACTTTCGCACCATCGTTGAGCGGGCGCTAGACATTTCGCCCATCCACCAAGTGCTGGTTGAGGAGAGCGTGCTTGGGTGGAAGGAATTTGAGCTCGAAGTGATGCGCGACCGCGCCGACAATGGCGTCATCATCTGTAGTATTGAAAATATAGACCCCATGGGCGTGCATACCGGCGATAGCATTACCGTTGCACCGGCGATGACGCTAACAGACCGTGAATATCAACAAATGCGTGATATGGGGCTTGCTGTGCTCCGTGCTGTGGGCGTTGAAACTGGCGGTAGCAATGTACAATTTGCCATTCACCCCGATAATGGCACCATCTATGTCATTGAAATGAACCCACGCGTGAGCCGCAGTAGTGCGCTGGCAAGCAAAGCGACTGGCTTCCCCATTGCCAAAATAGCCGCCAAACTAGCCGTTGGGTACACGCTTGACGAATTGCCCAATGACATTACCCGCGAAACGCCAGCCAGTTTTGAGCCAACACTCGATTATGTCGTTGTCAAAATACCCCGCTGGACATTTGAAAAGTTCCCCACATCTGTAACCACATTGGGGATACAAATGAAGAGTGTAGGCGAAGTGATGGCCATTGGGCGCACCTTTACCGAAGCGTTCCAGAAGGCTTGGCGCTCACTCGAACAGGGATACGCCGGATGGGGAGCCGACGGCAAAGAGAAAATTGACCCAGAACGCCTCCGCGAACGCCTGATAACGCCCAACCCAGAACGCTTTTTATATATTCGGTATGCCCTGCAAAGTGGTATGACTGTTTCCCAAGTTGCCAACCTCACGCATATTGACCCGTGGTTTGTGCAACAATTTGAGAGCATTATCAACCTTGAAGGGCGTATACGGGCATTTTCAGTTGACACGATACCGCCCGACCTAGTGCGGCAATCTAAGCGTATGGGCTATAGCGATGCACAGTTGGCATATTTGCTGCGGGCAACACTGCTCCCCCAAGTGGGCCGAAGTAGCCAACCCGCCCTAGAGCGAATGGGGGGCGAACTGGCAGTGCGCACGAAACGCAAGGAGCATGCTATTACGGCAACATTCCACTGCGTAGATACGTGTGCGGCTGAATTTCCCGCGTTTACGCCATATCTCTACTCATCCTATGAGAGCGAAGATGAGGCAAACCCCTCGGACCGCCCCAAGGTGCTCATCTTGGGAAGTGGCCCGAACCGCATCGGGCAGGGGATAGAGTTTGACTATTGCTGCTGTCATGCCGTGTTTGGGTTGCGTAAAATGGGCTATGAGACGATTATGGTGAACTGCAACCCGGAGACCGTATCAACAGACTACGACACAGCCGACCGCCTATACTTTGAACCGCTAACACTTGAGGATGTGCTCAACATTGTGGAAATTGAGCAACCTGTGGGCGTGCTTGTGCAATTTGGGGGGCAGACACCGTTGAAACTGGCCCGCGCCCTAGAAGCACTAGATGTGCCTATTTGGGGAACCCCACCAGACGCGATAGACTTGGCAGAAGACCGTGACCGCTTCGGGGAGTTGCTCGACACCATGGGCATACCTTCACCAGAACACGGCAGCGCTACGTCGTGGGATGAGGCCCATGTGATTGCACGACGTATTGGCTACCCCGTCGTCGTACGTCCTTCGTATGTGCTTGGCGGGAGAGCAATGGCCATTGTCTATGACGATACGAGCCTAGAACGCTATATGCGCGAGGCGGTAGATGCTTCGCCAGAACATCCCGTATTGATAGACCGCTTCTTAGAAGATACGTTTGAGATAGATGTAGATGCGGTGAGCGACGGTACACATGTATACATTGCAGGCATTATGGAGCAGATAGAGCTGGCCGGGGTGCATAGCGGCGATAGTGCATGCGTCATTCCAACCTATATGGTAGCGCCTGAGCATGTGCAAACGATGCGCGACTACACGGTGCGACTAGCGCGAGAACTTGGCGTGGTTGGGCTACTCAATATTCAATATGCGATGCGTGATGGTGTTGTGTATGTATTGGAAGTGAATCCGCGTGCAAGTCGCACGATACCATTTGTTTCAAAGGCGACAGGCATCCCATGGGCGCAGATAGCCGTGCAGGTGATTGCAAGCCAATCGGAGCCGGGTAAGGAGAAAATGCGCGTGCGTCTTGAGGATTTGGTGCCGCACCAACCAACAGACACAACAGACACACCAACGCAAACCTACCACGTTAAAGAAGTCATCCTGCCATGGGAACGTTTCCCCAATGTAGATACGCTCCTTGGTCCCGAAATGCGCTCTACCGGTGAGGCTATGGGGAGCGGGGCCACATTTGGCGAGGCATTTGCAAAGGCCCAGCTAGGGTGCCGCCACGTCCTCCCAATGCGCGGTAATGCATTCCTCAGCGTGAACGATAATGATAAGGCAAACCTGATACCAATAGCGCGTGAATTGTCCGCATTAGGGTTTCACTTATTTGCCACGAGTGGCACAGCGGCGACACTGCAAGCGGTGGGGTTGCATGTTACGCCTGTCTACAAAGTCAACGAAGGCCGCCCCAATGTCGTAGACCATATCAAGAATGGTGACATTGCGCTTATTGTCAATACGCCGCTTGGCAAAACATCTTTCTTTGATGAAACATCTATCCGGCGCACAGCCCTGACCTATGGCATACCGACGGTGACGACACTCTCAGGTGCGGCAGCAGCCGTGCAAGCCATTCGCTCTATGCATGAGGGAGGCTGGAGTGTGCAGAGCTTGCAGGAGCGGGAGAGCAGTAAAGCGTAGAGACGTTGCGTGCAACGTCTCTACCGGGGACGGTAACGGTAGAGCAGTGTACATGAACCGTAGACACGAATACACTACACGAATGGGGGCGTGCCAGCAGCACGCCCCACAAAATCTTGGCGCTCTTGGCGTCTTGGCGGTTCAATACATACCATCATTCATTGGTATGAACCGTGTTGCTGCCCTGCAATCGAGCTAGTTCAGCCTCAAGCCATTTCATACGTTCTTCGGCCCGTTTGCGTTCTTCAGCTTCTTTCTTGCGTTCATCTTCGGCTTGTTGGGCACGTTCTTCGGCCTTCCGTCGTTTTTCGGCTTCTTGCGCAGCATGTTCTTCAGCGAGTTTGCGCACCTTGAACTCTTCTTTATGGCTACGTAGATACTCCTGCGTTTTGGGGTTGAATAGGCGCATCTTGTCGCCTATCAGGTGCAGCTCCAACCCGGTGACCTGGCTTGTTAAGCACAGCGTACCATCAGGCAAAAAGTGTGGGACAATGCGTCTATACTCCCCATGCTGATTCAACCGTTGCCCCTTCAACGCTGGATGCAAGTAATCCCCAGTTGGGTCAAACTGGAAGTATTCTATCACCCCCACCTGTTGATAGAGCATAGGCTTCTCTATCTCATCACGGTCGCGGGTCGAGTCGGATGTTATCTCAATAATAAATGAAGGTGGTTTTTTCTCTATCCACAGCTTGTATGTTTTGCGCAAGTATTTTTCTACCCCTTGCACCACAAACGCATCTGGCGAAAAGACCGCTCTGGGGTTGCCCTTTTCATAGTAGATGAGCAAGTTGCCAGAAACATAGACGTTGGGGTCATCTTCGTAGAAGATGTCGAGAGCGTCTACAGCATATACAAGCGATTCACGCTGAAAGTCCGATTCAGCCATTGGCTCACCATCATCCTCTGGATAAAAGGTATCGTCGAAGCTATCATCGTTGCTATCGTAGGTATCATAGCTATCGCGCACATAACGCATGTCGTGTGTATCTGCCGCTTGTGGATGTTCAATAACAACAGGTGTCATTGGGTAGCCTCCTTACCATATGCATATGCATGCTACATGCATGTTCTATAATACCATACATCTATGTGCAAAAACAAAATAAAGATCAAAAAAGGTGCAATTTTTTACACATTGTTGCCTCTTTTTTCATGCATGGATGAATCTGTTTTAGACCATAGCAATCGGTATTGTACCCTCTAAAAAGTGCTGTCATAACGGTTTTTTAACCGGTTTTTCGACCAGCCATGCAGCATCTTTCTTAAAAAGAAATGGTATAATGGGAAGCTATAACGATTGTTTTTATGGTAGTAATAGAATTAATTATCGCATGGGAAAAAAGGGTATGTCTTGGTAGCAGTTCATGTGGGAAAGATATCAACAGCAACAAGAACCAATTTCTCCTCTTATGCAACTCCTAGCCACCAGTGTATTGAGACATCACAAAATCCCCGCACACGAGGCTTTGACGTGACCTAGGAGTAGAGAACTTTTCCATGTAAAATTTCAGGAGGTGAATACACCATGATCTCAAAGAATGGACAACAAGACGAGAAGGCCAAGATGCATGTTGATAACGTGGTGATGATTTTTGGGAAATCCCCCAAAAAAGAAGCCCTGCCTATGTTTCAACAAGGAGCATCGAAGGAAGAAATTCTCAAAAAAACAGGGCATGTTGTTGGCGTAGCAGGTGCTACGTTTACCGTCAAAGAAGGTGAAATTTTCGTCGTCATGGGGCTATCCGGGTCTGGTAAGTCAACCCTTATCCGTTGTCTCAACCGTCTTATCGAACCGACAAGCGGGCATATCTATATAGACGGTGAAGACGTGTTGGCAGCAGACAAAACTCGTTTGCGAGAGATACGCCGCACCAAAATGGGCATGGTTTTCCAGCATTTTGCATTGCTGCCACACAAGACGGTAGCCGAAAATGTGGCGTATGGGTTGAAAATACGCGGGGTAGATGAACATGCACGCCGCGAAGAGGCTATCAAGTCACTTGACCTTGTAGGTCTCAAAGAATGGGCCGACCGCTACCCACATAACTTGAGCGGTGGTATGAAACAACGTGTTGGGTTGGCACGCGCCCTCGCAACCGATCCAGACATCTTGCTTATGGATGAGGCATTTAGTGCTCTTGACCCGCTCATTCGCCGCCAAATGCAGAACGAAATGCTCAACCTGCAAGAACGTCTGCGCAAAACCATTATTTTTATTACGCATGACCTCAACGAAGCCCTGCGCGTTGGCAACCATATCGCTGTTATGCGTGATGGTGCCATTGTGCAAATAGGCACGCCTATTCAAATTGTCACCGAACCAGCCGACGACTATGTTGCAGCCTTTACCCAAGATGTTGACCAAGGCCGCGTCCTTACTGCAGAATACATCATGAAACCGGCCGAAATGATAGCCCTCAAGCCAGATGAGCTTGTCCGTGGGCGTAGTGTTGTAGAGAAGATATTGAAGCGCATGGATGCAATGGACGATGCTAGTGCCCTCTATATTGTCAACCACAAGGATGAACTCCAAGGCGTATTGCGCAAACAACGCTTTATCAAGGCAATGGAAGGTGATACTGTCGGGCATCTCTCACAGGTGATAGAGCAAGATTTCCCACGCACTATCCATACCACATCATTGACAGAGATATATGCGCTCTGTGCCGATGGTGTGCCTATTGCTGTGCTCGATGCAGCCGGTCGTCTGCAAGGAAGCATCAATCCATTAGACGTACTCAAAAGTCTATCTGACCAAGGTGAGGATGAAAACGGTGGTAGTCTGTTTCATCAAAAACAGGAATCTGGGAATACCAATGATACTATACAGCTTGTAACGAAATAACCTCTTCAATATCTGTGGTTGTCGCACATCGTATCGGGTTATATCGTAACACGCTCCTGAAAAGGAAGGAAAAAAAGATGAATCGGGATATGTTTCGTCGCAAGGTGCTTGTGACGTTTGGAATATTGGCGCTCATGATAACATCGTTGGCTATGCCTATGCTCCCCTCGGTGATGGCTACGTCGCAATTGCAACCTATAGACACATCTCCTGTGTTCTATGCAGAAGATGCTGAACAAAATGGCGTTCTTGACAAAGTAGATAATCTCTTTGAAAAATCTATTTTAGCCAAAAAAATCGGTGATGGTGTCGAAGAGGTAGTGCAAGTGGCTTCCAAACAAGGCAAACCTATCTTTAGCGCTATCCGCTGGCCCATCCAGAAAGTGCTTGACGGTATCGAGGACTTTTTGCTCTGGTTGCCTTGGCCAATTGTTCTGATGGTGATATTGGCTATTCCATGGTTTAAATCTGGTTTCAAAGGTGTGTCCATTGCCATCTTTTGCGAAATAGGATTCCTCTTGCTTGGGTTCCTAGGCTATTGGGATTTAACGATGACCACCTTGAGCATGATTTTGACAGCATTAGTCTTTTGTGTAGTAGTGGGTGTACCACTTGGTATCCTGGCGGCTCGCTCCGACGCATTCGAGAGCGGCATCCGCCCCGTGCTTGACGCAATGCAGACCATTCCCGCCTTCGTCTACCTCGTGCCAGTCGTCATGTTCTTCGGCATTCGCAAAGTGCCCGGCACAATGGCCACCATTGTGTTTGCACTACCACCAATGGTGCGCCTTACCAACTTGGGTATTCGCCAAGTGCCCGGCGATGTCGTAGAAGCCGGCAAAGCATTTGGGGCCGACGATAGGCAATTGCTTTTCGACATACAGTTGCCACTAGCTCTAAAAACCATCATGGCCGGCTTGAACCAAACCCTCATGCTTGCCATGTCCATGGTCGTTATCGTAGCCCTCATTGCTGGTGGTGGGCTTGGGCAAGAAATCTATGGTGCAGTGCAAACCATGCAGATTGGTCGCGCCGTAACATCGGGTTTTGCTGTGCTCGTGCTTGCCATCATGCTCGACCGCCTCTCTGAGGTGAAGAGTGTCGCTAAGACTACCTAAGAGCCTGGTTGAAAATGTAGAATAGGCCTCTAGCCTAATGCTACTAAAAAATGGCGCAAAAGGCGTAGGATAGGCTTCTAGCCTGTCCAGCATAACAGGCAGGATGCCTGTTCTACGATTTCTTAGTAGTATTGGGCTTCTAGCCTTGTCCCGCGTAGCACCGGTACTACGAATGTTGGGGCGAGTGGACACTCGCCCCATGCACATTATAACTATTGCGCATGGTCACTTGAAGAAGCCGCTAACAACGCTTCTAGCTCTCGAATACGGTCCTCAGCACGTTTGCGGGCTTCGGCTTCGTCGCGCATCTTATCTTCAGCTAAGCGGGCTTTGTCTTCAGCGAGCTTGCGGGCCTCGGCTTCGTCGCGGGCTTTGTCTTCAGCGAGCTTGCGGGCTTGTTCAGACTCTATGTGTGTGTTGAGCTTGATTTCATTTTTGTCGTACCATGCCACCCAATCTTGATAGGGCCCTATCCACACCTGCAACGCATCTATCCAAAACCAGCCACGCGAATCTGGTGTTTGTTTGTGGTAGTTCCCATCCGCTCCCAACAGCAACACGATGATTGGCGGCGGGTATCCCGGCTTCCACTTTACCGCATCTGTGATGATATACACCGGTATGCCTATTTTGGCATAGTGCTTCACCTTGTTCCGGTTGCGTTTCCCTTCCACATCCACCAAGCGTGTACTTGGCGATGTCACCTCTAGCACCAATACCACATGTCCCTTTGACCGCTTCAGGTAAAAAATACCTCCCTCAAAAAAGACTCGCACGCCGCGTATCACGGCAAGGTCTGGCGCATGGCCTTTGATATGTTTTAATCCCCAGTTGATCAGCATATCGTGCAAGACCACGGTGCCTTGCTCATGCCCAACATGGGCTTTCATACCATCGTATAAGTCATCACATAGTTCAAAGTGTTTTTTATTCTGGCTCACTCTGTCCTCCGGCTGTGGATGTAGCACATCTTCAAGCGTCAACGGTATACGGGCTCCCACATCTATTCCATCTACCCAATATTCAACCTCACGCCATCCATAGAAGAAGATGTCGTCGGGAGGTGGCAAGTCTTCCACTGGTACATCGCTGCGGGGGGGCAGGATGATTTCGCCTGTTTCGGGTACGACGATATATTCTTCGGTGTGTGGAATGACCACACATGGTTGTGTTTGTGTCATAGTATGCTTGCTCCTTTCAATTGCTTTCTTTTTTGTGTTACGCACCGACTAGGGTATTATGAAAGCACAAAAGTGCATTTAGTTGGCATCGGTAATAGAGTCCATTATTGGTTTCAGACTCAATAGATGGCCAATTTCAATACCATCATCTAGTTCTTCCCAATAAACGGCGTATCCTCTAGGCTCTATAGTCCAGCGTTCCCGTTGCTCTGAAGTAGCTTTTGCCAACCAATCGAGCCACTTTACTTGATCTATCCGCAAACTAATCTCACGACCATCATTGAGAGAGATAGAAAGCCGTTGCCCAATGAAGGAAACACCTGTTGCTTGTACCTGCTCTGTTTCTGTATCAACTAAAATATTCATGCCATACCTCCAGAAGTTTGCCCTGATGCTTTTGTGTCAACTTGACAATGTAATTCAGATCAGAGCGATTGTAGCCATGATTGTGCTCAACACGAACTGGCTCAAGCCATATTTCCCTGTAATGCGTATTCATAGTATACCACACAGCCCTAGTGTGCATATGGGCTTGCCACCATCAAGCCCCTACGATGCAGTAATTCTATGCTATAGCAATCCTAATCGAGTTGTCAATGATACCAAGCAACGCACAACCATGAATCTTTGCATTGGATTGCGTCTTAGCGTCTCGTTTGCGTTGAAAAATTCACCATTCATATAGAGTTGCTATAGCCCTCATACCGTCTCACGTTGTGTCATTTGCATCTTTGTGGTAACATCTCCACATAACAGGGGTAGCAGTTCTCAAACGAAAACGGTCAGTGTATGGTTCTCCTTACACATACATTGGTATCTATCCTATCCATATATCTATCGTATCAGCATACCATGGTGTATGCGGGGGCGGTTGTAGCCTACACGAAGGAGGTGATGTAGAGAAGAGTTGGTCTGAAGTAAAAAGCACATACCAATGTCGGAATGTGTTTTTCTAGCACATAGAGCCATATGATGGCGTCTAATATCTAGTGTGCAAAAACGTATCGTATTCGTGACGTACTGTTTTGTACGTGTAAGGAACCGCAGAGTTTGGTAATCTCTTTATTTCTACAGAAAGGAATTTCCCATATGAAAAATCGTTTCTTGTATATGCTTGGCCTCGGCCTTGCATTGATGCTCGTCATAGCAGCATGTGGTGGGCAAGCACCATCAACATCCGCACCATCTGGCGGCGAAGAACCAAGTACCGCCGAAGAAGATCAAGTAGATCATGGTCTAACAGCAGATGAAGAAGCTCCAGCAGGTGAAGAAGCTCCAGCAGATGAAGAAGCTCCAGCAGGTGAAGAAGCTGCCCCGGCCGGTGAATTGCCGGGTGTAGGTACAACTGTCAAGCTTGGCCGTGCAACATGGGACACAGGCTGGTTCCAAGCTGAAATCTTCACTATTCTGCTCCAAGAACTCGGCTACACCGTAGAGCGTGTTGACCCACTCTCCAACGACATCTTCTACACATCCGTAGCCGATGGCACCGATGTGCATATGTGGGCTAATGGGTGGTTCCCCATCCACAATGTGTATGTTGAGAACGAAAACATTCAAAACGATGTTGAGATTGTTGGCTATGAAGTCAAAGCCGGCGCACTCCAAGGCTACCTCATGGATAAAGCAACCGTTGACGCCAATGGCATCACCAGCATTGAGGACTTGAAAGACCCCGAAATAGCCGCACTATTTGACGTAGACGACAATGGCAAAGCCGACCTGATTGGTTGCCCCGAAGGTTGGGGCTGTGCCAAAGTCATCAACCATCAGCTAGAGGCATATGAACTGACCGACACGGTCGAGCATGTGCAGGCCGAGTATGCACTCATGATGGCCGACGCCATTGCTCGCTACAATCGTGGTGAGCCTGTCTTCTTCTATACATGGACGCCCAACTGGACCGTCAACAAGCTCGTGCCGGGTGAAGATGTAATGTGGATTGAAACACCCTTCCCAAGCTTGCCCGAAGACCAAGCGAATATGGCCACCGAAGAATTTACGACCCTATCAGGCATTGAAGGCTGCGTCAACGACCCATGCAAGATTGGCTGGCCCTATGGCGATATTCGCGTCGTAGGCAACAAAGCCTTCTTGGATGCAAACCCAACCGTGCGCACACTCGCCGAAGTGGTTGAGATTCCATTTGAAGACATCACGGCCCAGAATGCAGTGATGGAAGACAACGATGCCCGCACGATAGAAGATGTGAATGGGCATGCCCAACAATGGGTAACAGAAAATCGTGCAATGGTGGACGAGTGGATTGCTGCCGCAATGAGTGGCGAGGTACCTGCCGATATGGGTGCTGACGAAGGCGAAGAAGAAGCTCCCGCTGAAGAAGAAGCTCCCGCCGACGAAGAGGCTCCCGCCGATGAAGAAGCTCCCGCTGAAGATAGCGATGCAGCAGCACCAGCCGGTGAAATGCCGGGCACAGGCACAACTGTCAAGATGGGGCGTGCAACGTGGGATACTGGTTGGTTTCAAGCTGAAATCTTCACTGCTCTGCTGCAAGAACTTGGCTATACCGTAGAGCGTGTTGACCCGCTCTCCAACGACATCTTCTACACATCCGTAGCCGATGGCACCGATGTGCATATGTGGGCCAATGGGTGGTTCCCCATCCACAACGTCTATGTTGAGAACGAAAACGTCAAAGATACTGTTGAGATTGTTGGTTACGAGGTCAAAGCTGGTGCATTGCAAGGCTACCTGATGGATAAAGCAACCGTTGACGCCAATGGTATCACCAGCATTGCAGACCTGCAAGACCCGGAAATAGCCGCACTGTTTGATGTAGATGGCAATGGCAAAGCTGACCTCATAGGCTGCCCCGAAGGTTGGGGCTGTGCTAAGGTCATCAACCATCAGTTGGAAGACTATGAACTGACCGACACGGTCGAGCATGTACAGGCCGAGTATGCCCTTATGATGGCTGACACCATTGCCCGCTACAATCGCGGTGAGCCTGTGCTCTTCTATACGTGGACACCCAATTGGACCGTCAACAAGCTCGTGCCGGGCGAAGATGTGATGTGGATTGAAACCCCCTTCCCAAGCTTGCCCGAAGACCAAGCAGATATGGCAACCGAGGAATTTACCACCTTGGATGGTATTGAAGGCTGCGTCAATGACCCATGCAAGATTGGCTGGCCCTATGGTGATATTCGCGTCGTGGCAAACAAAGCTTTCTTGGATGAAAACCCAGCCGTGCGAGCACTTGCAGAAGTTGTCGAAATTCCATTTGAAGACATCACAGCTCAAAATGCTCGCATGGAAGACAACGATGCACGTGCTATAGAAGATGTGCAAGTGCATGCAATGGAATGGATAGAAGCAAACCGTGCAATGGTGGATGAGTGGATTGCTGCTGCTGTCAGTGGTGAGGTACCCGCTGATATGGGTGCTGAAGCTGAGGAAGAAGCGGCTCCCGCTGAAGATGGCGAAGAAGCTCCCGCTGAAGATAGCGAAGAAGCTCCCGCTGATGAGGAAGAAGCCGCACCATCTGGTGAAATGCCGGGCACAGGCACAACTGTTAAGCTTGGGCGTGCAACGTGGGACACCGGTTGGTTCCAAGCTGAAATCTTCACTGCTCTACTGAAAGAACTTGGCTATACCGTAGAGCGTGTAGACCCGCTTTCCAACGACATTTTCTACACCTCCGTAGCCGACGGCACCGATGTGCATATGTGGGCTAATGGGTGGTTCCCCATCCACAACGTCTATGTTGAGAACGAAAACGTCAAAGATACTGTTGAGATTGTTGGCTACGAGGTGAAAGCTGGCGCACTCCAAGGCTACCTGATGGATAAAGCAACCGTTGACGCCAATAGCATCACCAGCATTGCAGACCTGCAAGACCCCGAAATAGCCGCACTGTTCGACGTAGACGGCAACGGCAAAGCCGACCTGATTGGCTGCCCAGAAGGTTGGGGCTGTGCTAAGGTCATCAACCATCAGTTGGAAGACTATGAACTAACCGACACCGTCGAGCATGTACAGGCCGAGTATGCCCTGATGATGGCCGACGCCATTGCTCGCTACAATCGTGGTGAGCCTGTCTTCTTCTATACGTGGACGCCCAACTGGACCGTCAACAAACTGGTACCGGGTGAAGATGTGATGTGGATTGAAACCCCCTTCCCAAGCTTGCCGGAAGACCAAGCAGACATGGCAACAGAAGAATTTACGACCTTGGAAGGCATTGAAGGCTGCGTTAATGACCCATGCAAGATTGGCTGGCCCTATGGTGATATTCGCGTTGTGGCCAACAAAGCCTTCTTGGATGAAAACCCAGCCGTGCGAGCACTTGCCGAAGTGGTCGAAATTCCATTTGAAGACATCACAGCACAAAATGCAGTGATGGAAGACAACGATGCCCGCACAATAGAAGATGTGCAAGGTCACGCGCAAGAGTGGATTGCCGATAACCAAGATATGGTTGACGAATGGCTTGAAACTGCAATGAGCGAATAAACAGCACTCGCTCAACACAATACAATCTATAGAACGGAAGTACAATGAGGATGGATAGCCCATCCTCATTGTGCTACTTGAGAGAATGGACATGGGAAGCAAAAAGATGGTATCATGAATTGTTTAGAAAGTTTTTTTTCAGTAGTAAAAAGAAATTTGAGATTTTATTCCATACGTATATGTTTGGTAAAAAAGTACATACCCTTTCACATGTCGTGCGACATATTTTGTATACGGGAGTAGTGAAGGTTGTTTTTGTAATAGTGCTGCTTGTGTTAGTAGCATGCAATCCGTTTGCATCTTCTCATGAAACTGTCTCTATAGTGCCAGTGCGCGAGACACCCACCATCATCATGTACCCAAAACGGATACCTTCCACTATAAGAGCATCTCCTACCCCATGGGCACAAACTGACACCATGAGCCAAACATTCACGAGCCTAGCTAACAAAGACCAAACAGTGCGTATGGGGCGGTCTGTCTGGGATAGTGGTTGGTTTCAGGCTGAAATATTTACGCTTTTGCTACAAAAAATGGGTTACACCGTTCAAGGACCGACGACGCTTGATAATCTTGCCTTTTATCTTTCGGTGGCACGTGGCGATATGCATATGTGGCCGAACGGTTGGTTTCCAATGCACACTATGTATACAGAATATAGGGAACTGAAAAACAAAATTGAAGTCATTGGACATGAAGTCAATGGTGTATCGTTGCATGGATACTTGATAGATAAGAAGACGGCCGATGCGCTCAAAATTTCCACCATTGCCGACTTGAAAGATCCGGAAATAGCCAAAGTATTCGATACCAACAAGAATGGCAAAGCCGATTTGGTGGGGTGCAATGATAGGCTTGGATGCACCTATATCATTGAGCATCATCTTGATGTCTATGGCCTGCGTGACACGGTCGAAATCCTCCAAGGCGACTATATCACCATAATGACAGAGGCAATGTCTCTGCATGAGCGCGGTATACCAATCCTCTTTTATGCTTGGACACCAAATTGGACCTTTTCGCAACTCGTACCGGGTGAGGATGTGGTATGGCTCCAGGTGCCCTTCACGAGTTTGCCACCAGGCTTCAAATCGTATGAAAATACCACGATGATGAAGGCAATACCCGGGTGTCCCTCGGACCCGTGCAACTTAGGGTGGCCGGTGAGCAGCATTCGAGTGGTGGCCAATAAAGATTTTTTAGCAGCACACCCAGACATCAAACGCTTACTCGAAATTGTAGAAATACCGCTAGAAGATATTGAAGCCCAAAACATTCGCATGTTTAATGGGGAAGGACATGCGGAAGATATTCAGCACCATGCGCAGGTATGGATCGAGGAACATGCAGATAGTGTGGAGCAGTGGATTACCGAAACCAAGACGGTTGAGCGGGAGAGCGGGAGAGCGATTGAGCGGGAGAGCGATTGAGCGGGAGAGCGATTGAGTGCCAACTTCATACCTAAAGGTGCATGATAAAAGGAGCAAAGTATACTCCTTTGCTCCTTTTGCCGAGATAATGCTCTATAGAACCTACCTGTGGTTCAAGCACTATCTATGATCCTTACATCGAACATTCCCAAGCAGCTTATCCCATGTTCCCAATAGTTCGCCGCATAGTTCACAACGTCCTTCATTTCGCCATAGTTCTCGCTGTTGCTCGACACGTTTGCGCTCTTCAGGGTGCCATGCCTTCTCTATACGCTCCCATTCACAATTGGACATACCAAGTCCCCAAATCCGTACAACATCACCAAAACCACCCGATGCCAACATAGAGCCATTTGGACTAAATGCAACGCTCCGTATTTCGCTCATATGCCCATGGAGTTGCTGCACCACTCGCCCACTCGCTATTTCCCATAGGCGGATTGTTTTATCATTGCTACCGGAAGCCAGCAAACGTCCATCAGGACTAAATGCCACGCTACTCACCGGCTCAGTATGTCCTTCAAGCCATCCTTTTGTGCGTCCGGTTGGCACTTCCCACATTCGCACAGTTTGGTCTTGGTTGCCTGTCACCAAGAGGCGTCCATTGGGGCTAAATGCCACACTCAACACCCAATCGGCATGCCCTATCAGTGGGCCGGCGGCCTTCCCACTCGATACATCCCAGAGCCATACGGTATGGTCTTTGCTGCCAGATGCGAGCCACCGTCCATCTGGGCTAAAGGCAATACTGACGACTTGGTCAGTATGCCCAACAAGGTGCCGCACCATTTTGCCACTCGATGCTTCCCATAACCGTATCGTATGGTCTTTGCTGCCAGAAGCCAATAACCGCCCATCGGGGCTAAACACAACACTTAACACTTGGTCGGTATGGCCAACCAAACGTCGTGCCACGCGCCAGCTACCTGTTTTCCACAATTGCACCGTACCGTCGCCACTAGCAGATGCTAGCAACTGACCATCGCTGCTAAATACAACACAATGAACCCACGCTGTATGCCCTTCAAGCCATTGTATTTCGCACCCGCTTGCTAGTTCCCACAACCGCACGACTTTATCTATGCCGCCCAGTGCAAGCAATTTTCCATTGGGGCTAAAGACGACGCTTAGTGAAGACTCAATAGTTCCTTGGATGACGCCTTGTATATTGAACGTAGGTGTTGGGAGTGGTGACGATGTTGACGACATGGGTACTGACATGTCTGTGTCACGACGTGGATATGGCTCGACTGGAGCTGTGTGACGTATAACAGGATGGTCAACAACCCCCAATGCCACGGCCCAACTTTCTACAGCCCACTGTGCAAACTCTTCTGCTGTGCCTAGGTTGTCGTAGAGCCGCCTAGATAGCTTTGCGAGCAATACTGCCTGTGGCTTGGCATCGGCGTTAAGCAAATCTGTCACTACGCGCTCTTGAAGCGCTCCCATCAACACATGAATCTCACGTTTGTAGCTACCGCACATATCCCGTAGCAACCCTTCAAGACGTTTCGGCTCTTCGCAAACCGCAGAACTATATTCAGAAATGATTTCACACAACTTCTGGCGGGGTTGATCGTCCATAGAAACCTCCTCGCTGCTTTGCTATGAGCATCTTTGCCCTGTCACCGTCCCGTCTTGCCCAACAATGTGCTCAAATATTATGGTTGTTTTGGCTGCAATGTTTGAGCGATATACTGAATAGCCAACAACATTCTTGCGGCTATCAGTTCACTATCTGCCAATGTGGCCCCAAGGTAATATTTGTTTGCTAGGTTGGAGGCTTCTTTCAAGCTGTAACTCATCTTCCGGTGCCCATTGCGAATGGTGATGGTGTTTGCACTGAAGAAATACTTTGCTCGATATGGCCTGTGGGTAATTGAGAGATGGGAATCTCCAAATTCAATGACCTTATACTTTTTATCGGCTATTTTATCTACAAAAAACCACTTTCGCCGCCAAGGATGATGTCTACGTGAGCCTCTTTTCCTCATGAATCACCTCGCAGCATATATCTGCTTCCCACAAACGTGATTGAATACATCCCTCCACTCTGTACAACATCCGAAAAAAAACCCCTACTCGTTGGCAACTATCTGTTTATGTTACCAGATAAAATGTAGCATGGCATGGGGGCAGAGTCAAATATTTTGTGCCTTGAACATGGGTACATGTTGGTAAAAATTGTGTTAGGATAGGTACCCTGCCCACTACGAAGAAATCGTAGGACAGGCAGGATGCCTGTCACCGTTCGCTAACTGCCGCCCATGAATGCGTCCGTAGCACTGGCTTCTAGCCGGAGCCCGACAGGATGTTGGTGCTACGACAAACAAACTAGAAGCCTGTCCTACACCAGCAAGCTACCCTGCCCCCTACATCTCAATAGTTGCTGTACGCTTGCAATTGCTTTTATGGTAGCATAAAATATATGGTATGAAGATGGTCTATACTGAGAAGCAAAAGGAGTGTCTGTGCCTGGACCGGAAATAAACTTGCATGTTTATGACACTGAAGAAACGCTTCTTCAGGGACTGCGACAAGGCGATAGAGACGCCTGTACATGCTTTGTGAAACGTTTTGCGGCCATGGTCTATGCCCAAGCAATACGTCTGGTAGCTGATGCCGACGAAGCAGAAAATATTCTTCAGCAAACCTTTTTGAAGGCATGTAACAAAATCAATGCCTTTGATGGACGAAGTGGGTTGGGGACATGGCTCTATCGCATTGCTACCAACGAGGCGCTGATGAAGTTGCGCCGACAGCACATTACCACGACATCTATTGATGAATTGGGCGATACGCTCCAACAAGAAGACATCCCGCACAATCGCAATGCTTGGACGAGTGAGCCATCGCAACTCATTCTCGACAGAGAATTACAAGACCAACTAGAAGTTGCGCTCACATCTTTGCCCGAAAACCTGCGGGTTGTTTTTGTGCTTCGAGAAATGCAAGGCTACAATACAACCGAAACAGCTACCTTACTCAAGTTGAATGAAAACGCAGTGAAAGTACGCCTGCATCGAGCTCGCCTACGGCTACGTGAATTGCTGGCGAACTATATTGCATACAAAGAGCATGCGTAATTCGTTTCAGTAATAGGTTATGTCTGTTTTACTATCATGGAGGTCGTCGGGTTGGCTTGGGAGGAGGCTCACCAACAATGCAACTTAGCTCACGTACAACTACATGCGTATCGCGTACTTCAACCCGTACTTCAACTTCATAGTCAAGAGGACCTTCAACCACTACGAGAGGCAACCTATAGTTGCCTATGATATTGCTTATGCCCCCACCAACAGGCCGGCCATCAAAATAAAGCACCAGCATGGTGAATGGTGGCAGTCCTCCACCTTCGATAAACTCGGTTTCGCCATAGATACATTCGAGTGAACCATCTGGTGTTGGGGTAAGTGTAGGCGTCTCTTCCACAGTTGGTGTCTCCGGTTCGTCGGTAGGTTGCGGGGTATCGGTTGGTTCAGGCGTAGGAGTAGGGGCCGGCTCTGGAGTATCACTGGTTCGCGTAATGTTTTCAGGGGTATTGGTTGGTTCTGGAGTGTCGGTAGGTTCTGGGGTATCGGTTGGGTCATCGGTTGGGTCATCGGTAGCTGTTGCTTCTGGGGTATCGGTTGGGTCATCATCGCCACCACCATCATCGGCCTGCGCCGTTTCAGTTTCATGAACCCAATACGCCGCCGTCTCAGTAGCGGCAATTGTTGCTTTGGCTTGAGCTGTTTCGGTGCCAATGGCATATGCAGTTAGTGTATCATCATCCTGCCCCAATGGGGCAGCATGGGGCTTACCAGCCGGGTCTGAAAGCAAGAGACCAACCAGTATGAAACTTACCACAACAATGCTGATCGGCCAAAAGAGGCTTCGTTGTGACATACCTTGTTCCTTCTCTCCTCTTTCTGTATGTGTTGATAGCGAACAAATAATCTTTTCGATATGCTTGCCAACACTATGTATCTATGCTATATTCATCATAGCATATTTTGTCCAATGTAGTGGAGTGTGGTCTTACTCTAGTATGACATGGTCATACTCCTAAAAATCATTTTTCATGGCTTCACAATCGCTTTATCGTAAATGGCGATCCCAAACATTTGCCCAAATAGTCGGGCAAGAACATGTTGTACAAACTCTCCGCAATGCCATTGTGGAGGAACGTATAGCGCATGCGTATCTTTTCACTGGACCGCGTGGGGTTGGCAAGACGAGCATGGCCCGCTTGCTTGCAAAAGCAGTGAACTGTACTGCTCCACCACCAGAGCGCCCCTGTAGCATATGTGAGTCGTGCATCGCTATTACCGAGGGACGAGCTGTAGATGTGATAGAAATGGATGCGGCTTCACACACGAGTGTGGAAGATGCCCGCGAAATTATTGAGCGGGTGCAGTTTCGCCCAACCACTGGCCGCTATAAAGTGTATGTCATTGACGAAGTACATATGCTTTCAACGGCTGCATTCAATGCGCTCTTGAAAACGCTCGAAGAACCGCCCGAGCATGCTATTTTTATTCTTGCAACAACAGAAATTCACAAAGTGCCGGCAACAATCCTCTCACGTTGCCAGCGTTTTACCTTCTCACGTCATAGTATCGCTACAGCCTCTGCTCATGTACAGCGTATTGCCGACGAGGAGAACTTGCAGCTTGAACCGGGTGTTGCCAATGCCATTGCACGCTCGGCTACAGGTAGTTTGCGTGATGCGCTTGGTGTCTTAGAACAATTGGGTTCTTTTGCCGGCGGTACGATTACCCTTGAGCAAGTGCAAAGCCTCCTTGGTACAACAAGCGCTACCGAAGTCTATACCCTCATCGAAGCGCTCCTAGAAGGCAACTTGACACGTGCTCTGCGTTCAGTCAATAGTATTGCCAACCAAGGGTCCGATGTACGCCAATTTACCCGTGACGTGATTGAACGCTTACGGGCTTTGATGCTCTTTATGGCTACCAATGATAAGGCTCTTTTGGATGTGGGCGATGATGAGTTTGCAGTGATTGAGCAATGGGGTGCGCAAGCAGATATTGGGTTGATTACCCAATGGATAACGTTTTTCAGTAATCTCGATTATCAACTCCGTACTAGCCCATACGGTCATTTGCCACTTGAATTGGCCGTAGTTGAAGCTTTGCTGGTACAACCAACACCTGCGGCATCAGCAGCAGCTATGCCCAAACCGGCTGCGCATCCACCTGCAAAGCGTGATATGCCAAAAGCACCCGCACCAACAAGCCAAGCGCCCGCACAAACAGTGCCAGCAAGTCAAGCGCCCGCACAAACAGCACCAACCACCCTAGAAGCACCCGCCCCAACGCCAGTTGCCGCTACATCAGTTCCCGAAAAACAAGCGGAGCCAGCAGAAGAAGAAGTGGTTGATGCGCACGAAGATATAGGGGCGGAGAGTTCCGTATTGGACAAGGTGTGTGCCGTCTGGCCCTCGGTCATGCGTGATGTGAAACCCTATAATCCATCCCTACAAGGCATTTTGCGTGACGTAAACCCAGTTGATGTCGAGGGAACAACGATAATTTTGCATGCAGCATCTCCTTTCCATAAGGATAATACCGAAAAACCACGTTCGCGCAAAATTATAGAGGAAGTCTTGAGCAAACACATGGGCGACTATTATAGTTTTCGCTGCATTGTTGAAAAACCCGTGAAAAAGGAAGATACGCGCAACCAAATGCAACAAGCTCGCAAAGACCCATTGGTACACAAAGCCATGAACATTTTTGGGGCAGAGATTGTGCGTATTGAACCACGGGATGACACCGAGTAAACAGGTTCTTGGTTCAGTGGGTTGCTTTTCGTGTATACGTGTGCTACTATGTCTTCTATTGTAAGGAATGGTAGGGTTTGAAGGAATAAAGAGAACGTAAGGGAAGTGTGCGTTATGTCGCCTATCAAGATAGGTGATTGACCACAATGGAGGAGATATGAATCCACGCCAACTGCAACAGATGGCCCAGCAAATGCAGAAGCAAATGCAGCAAATACAGGAAGAGCTCGGCAATACGTTTGTCGAAGGAACTGCGGGTGGCGGTGCCATCATGGTTTCCATGAATGGGCACCGTGAGGTGAAGTCTATCACTATCTCACCTGAAGTGGTAGACCCGGAAGATATTGAAATGTTGCAAGACTTGCTCTTGGCTGCTGTGAATGATGCAACCAGAAAATCGCAAGAACTAGCCGAAGAACGTATGGGTCCCTTAACAGGTGGCATGCAAATGCCTGGTCTCATGTAGCTGAAACGCACCATAGAAGAAACCCTATGGCTCCAACAAGCAACACATCGAGCCTCGTTGTCGAACCAGTCGCACATCTCATAGAGGAACTTGGACGACTCCCAGGCATTGGACCAAAAACAGCTTCTCGACTCACGTTCCACCTGTTGCGCACAGAAGAAGCGCAAGTACGTGCCTTGGCGCGAGCCATCGTCCAAGTGAAAGAACAAGTGAGACTATGTACGCGGTGCTTCAATATCACCACAGGAAACCTTTGCCCAATTTGCTTGGATACCAAACGCAATACGAGCAACATATGTGTTGTAGAGGAGCCACTTGATGTGCTTGCCATAGAGCGCACTGGTATCTATAGAGGTGTCTATCATGTGCTGCATGGGCATCTGTCGCCGCTAGAGGGCATTTATCGTGAGCATCTCAAAATAGACTCTCTCGTAGCACGGGTACGTAGCGAACCGATACAAGAAGTGATTTTGGCAACCAACCCAAACACTGAAGGCGAAGCAACCGCGTTTCTTATCACCAAAGACTTGGTCCCGCTTGGGGTTCGTATCACCCGCTTGGCGCGTGGTCTCCCAACAGGTGGCGACCTCGAATGGGCTGACTCAGACACGCTCGCATCCGCTATGGAAGGACGCAGTGAAATCTAGGGTGTATCTCTCATGTGTGCGTATATATACCCAACACAAAAAATGATTCCCCAAAAGCCAAAAACCAACGCCATAAGGAGCTTTAACGCATGAATATACTCGATATTTTGAATGAGGCCGTTGAACTAAACGGCAGTGTCCTGATTGCAGGCATCATAGGTAGCGATGGTGTGGGAGTAGAAATGGTCATGCATGGTAAAGAACTTCCCCATGACCATTTGATAGCAGAGCTAGAACTTGCTGCATTCACCAACGCTGCCGCAACCATTGCCGACCGGCTCGGTGTCGGTCATGTGTATGACTTGGTTATGGAAACAGACGACATGACCTACCTCATTTCCTATGTTATCACCGGTTACTATGCAATTGTGGGTATCATGCCTGAAGCCGATATGGTACGTGCCAAGCACACTATTTGGCAGTTGATAGACCGAGTCAATACGGAACTGTAGAGCATAGAACAACCCAAAAGCGGTGCCATATCCTAACCTTGATAAGTATTTTGTCAAAATTTGTCAAAAACGGTATCTTTGACAAAGAGTTTAGTCAAATCGCCCACAACTTGTTTTGTGTCAGACATGCAAGTGATTATCAAGATTTCTACGTCATTTCTGAAGCGCATGCACAATCACAACTTGAAGCTTGCATGAAATTCATTTCAGAAGTGGGAGAGAAGTATGCTTTGTTTCTGAGAGGAGACATTGAATTGCCAGATGTAGAATGCGTCTGGACTTACGCAAGCACCATCTTGATGGCAGGAGATCTGAGATGCTCGCGTATGTAGTTCGATAGCAAATTGGTTTTGACTTGATATACCGTTTGTCCTAGCTCTTGTGCTGCTTGGTTCAAGCGCACCCATACGGCAGATAAATGAAGACACGATCACGTTCGTGTAGCACGAAACGTGACCGGTCTATAGCATATCGTGTAAGCGTAACACAACAGTAAAGCCACACATTATCCCTTGGGCAATAAGGGGCATATGTGTTTGTACGAGCAGGGCTATTCCCCTCTTCGTCGCTTGCCTTTGCCAGAGTGATGGTGTCGGCTTTCTGATGACTGTTTTGTGCCTTCTGTGGACTGTTGCGTATTCGCAGACGGTTGCTGCCACTCATTATCGGCATCGGACGTTGGCGGTTGCTGCCACTCATTATCGGCATCGGACGTTGGCGGTTGCGACGGCTGTTGGGGCTGTTGCGCTTGTGCCGGTTGTTGTGGTTGTGCATCACGTCCTCCATTTTGTTGTTTGTCTTGCCCGTTTTGCTTCCCGTGCCCATCTTGTTCATCTTGTACGTTTTGCTCAGCTTGCTCAGCCCGTTCAGTTTCTTCTTGCTCGCGCCGAATGTTCTCGCGTTCTTCTGCCTCTTTTTTATCCTCTTCGCGCACACGACGAATAACACGCAAGGTATCATTCACCAAGCGTGAAGCATCCCCAGGTCCTGGTCTTGCCCGCATTGTTTGAATAACAGCATTGATAGAGTTCATAGGAAAGACAGACCATTGCTGGAGTGACATATCGGCCACCATTTTGCCCAATTCAAGCCACTGTTTCCCTACATCCTCATTTGATGGAGTGTTCAAAAGGGCTTTTGTTTGTCGCCACAATTCTTCTGGGCGGCTGATAATATCTACCGGACCGGGGCCCGTCACATGTGCTTGACACGCCAGCCGATAATCACGACGGGCCCACAACCCGAGTCCGCGTCGTTCTACACCGTTGGGCGCTGTAAGATGTTCTGCACCTTGACGTACCCGCACAACACATGCCATACAAATGCCAAAACCACCACAGGCGAAGCCAATATGAGCCGCATTGCGCCGGGCAATATCCAAGAGCGTTTCATGCTGATACGCTTCCATCTCATCATCGTTGACAAAGACGATAACCTTTTCCGCTGTACCCTTTATCTCATGCTCTTCTGTCATTGGTTGTGTTTCGTTGTATTCTGCATCTTCTACGTACACCTTAACCATGCATTGAACCTCCTTATATGTATCGTAACGTTATACGTGACCATTCTATCATAGAATCATGAGCTTGATGAACATATGCCCCGCTACGGGTATTTTTTTGTCTCTGCACGTTCTATACATAAAGGAGTGTTTTTCTTTTTATGTATATTCTGAATAGGACATCACACCTTTGTGAGGTTATTGTTTACTCCTCTCCATTCACATGCAGGCTCCTTGTTGCTACGATAGCAACAGGAGCATGACACACAAGGCAGAAGGGAGAAAAACTATGCACATACGACCATTGAATCCATTCAACCCACACCATACGCATAGTGTGGTATCGTGTGTGGTACAGAGTACATTAGATTATGGAGACCTAGATGCTGATGCACGGTTGCTTGTATGGCAATCGCATCAGGGAAAATGGGCGGTTGCGACGACAGACGATGGGGCGATAGCTGGCATTGTATGCTTGGTACATCTGAATGACCGTGACAATGATGCATTGTTGTGGCTGGAAGTGTTGCCACAGTATCGTCGCAACGGTATTGGCAAAGCGTTGCTGCTGTGGGCCCAAGCGCAAACGCAGCAGGATTTAGTTATTAAGAGCGTACCGGGAGCGGTGCCGTTTTATCAGCATGTGGGTATTGGTACCTTGACTATGTCGTCGAGTACTTCTTCGTTTGTACAAAGGGGAATAACATAATTAATATATCGGTCATTTCTTTTTTAACTAAGCCGTTCCCTGAGTTTGTCGAAGGGAAACGGCGATTTTTTTGCTGTTACGTTCCAAGGGTGCGAGCTGTCTTAACTAGGTAGTACTCCAGAAATTTGTTTTTACCTTCCCTTAAAGAAGTATCTTATAACCAAGTTTTATTCAGGTGAACCTTATACATAGAGAAGAGAGAGCCACCTTCTTGTAAGGTAGTTTTTCTGCCTTTCTTCCGATAAAAATGGCCTCAATTACGTACTATCTTTTATAAAATCACTTTCAACATATTTAAATAGAAATAAAAAAAGGTGCTTGACATGCAAAAAAGATTGCGATACAATATGTGAATTGTAAAGGTGAACCATAAATAAAAAGTCTTTTTTGGGATATACCTAAAAATTTGAATCCTATCTAGGAAACGACTCTCCGTACACGAACGGTAGATGGTGGGGGCTAGGGAACGATATGATGAGTAATAAGCAAGTTCTTGAAAAGCATGTCTCCGAATCGAATCAGCAACGTCAACTTCCAGACTTCTTTCTATGTAACATCAACATACGAACACGGGTATTACTCTTGATTATTACCATCACCATTTTTGTAGTACTAGGAACCATCGTAGAGTTTATCCTTGTCGGGTCAGTATCCTACCAGGAGATACTATCGAAGGTGGGGGTTCTGCTTATCGGTAATAGTATCGTGCTTCTTGTGGTTGTCACTTTGGCAGTCTGGTTATCACACAGTATAACCCAACCGTTGCTCAACCTCATAGAGGTTGCAGACAGTGTTGCCGATGGTGATCTCTTGTGTCGTGCCAACATGACTCGACAGGATGAAATAGGGCATCTTGCCCGTGCTCTTGATCGTGCAATAACATCCACAAGCAATCTGCTTGAACTTCGCGCACACAAGGTTGGCGAGCTCAATGCTATTTTAAATAGTATGGTAGATGGAGTATTGGCAATAGATCGTCATGAACGCATTGTTGTTGTCAACCCTGTTGCTGCTCACTTGCTTGAGCAAGACCTCTCTAGCTTGCTTGCGCAACCTCTTAGCGTATTGAATGCAGTGGATAATGCGCTCCTAAACATTGGCTTGCAATGTATTGTTGAGCAAATCAGGAGTGAGTTGGTCAATTCTACCATAACAAAGAACGAAGAACATATTGCACTAGGAAACCGTATTGTTCGGTTGCATAGCTCGCCCACCTTTGGCAGTGGGGTAGATGTAACCGGCGCGGTGATGATTATTCAAGACATTACCGAAGCAATTGAAGCAGACCGTGCCAAAAGCAGATTTATCGGCACAGCATCACACGAGCTACGCACACCTCTTGCCTCACTAAAAGGTTTTGTAGACATTTTCTACTTGAGTGGTATTGAAAACCTAAATGATAACCAGCGAGTGTTTCTCAACACTATCAAGCGTCAAACAGAAAGCATGGTTCAGAAAGTCAACGACTTGCTGGAAATAGCGCGAATCGATCAGGGAAATTCCCCTGGAAACCCATGCTGGGTTTTGCTCGATCATACAGCACAAGAACTATTCACAAACCTATCTATTCAGATAGATCAACGACAAATTACGTTACAATATGCTGCTAACGAGAATATCTCTGCAATCTGGATTGACCCGTTGCATCTCAACCGCATCATGACCAACATGTTGTCGAATGCAGTGAAATACACTCCCTCGGGTGGTTGCATTAATGTACGCATATATGAACTAGATGACCCTTCACAACTTCCCAGTTCTCTTGGGGATCAATCTTGGTGGTATCAAAGTGAGCGGTCTGTGGTATTTGAAATTGAAGATAATGGAGTCGGTATCAAAGAGAGCGATCAGAGCAACATCTTTACGCGGTTTTTCCGTTCAGATAATCCTCTCAGTGTTGAAGCCGGTGGCAGTGGGCTAGGATTAGCTATCACACGCTCACTTGTCCATTTGAACAATGGGCAAATAGGTTTTTGGAGTGTTGAGGACAGAGGAAGCTGTTTTTGGGTGCGCTTTCCTGTTCCCGATACATGCACTCTGCAAGTCCAAGAGGAGGCATGATGAAACATACACAACAACACATAGCAGACCAGGTCGCACGCCGTGGTACAGGGGGAAATTACCAAGAAAAAGATATGCGCACCCTGGACCTGCGCAATATTAATCTAGCCTATGCCGATTTACGTCGAGCAAACTTATGTGGTGTGCGGTTGCATAATGTTGATCTGAGATGGGCAACGATGGCGGGGGCCAACCTGCATCAGGTTGACCTGAGTAAAGCTGCTGACTTGACTGGCATTGATATGAGTCACACAACATTGACAGGCGCAAATATCAATGGCCGAAATATGCGATATGCTCAGTTGGGCGAGTCAAACCTGCAAGGAGCAAGTTTAGTTGGAGTCAAGCTGACAGAGGCGATACTCTTTCGAGCCAATCTAAGCTATGCACATTTGCGCCGCGCCGATTTGAGTGGTGCCGATTTGCGCCGCGCCGATTTGAGCTATGCTGATCTCAGTGGTGCTAACCTCAACGAAGCGCGATTACGTGGTGCGTTGTTGTGTGGTGCAAACCTCAGCCGTGTCAACCTACAAGAGGTTTATGGACTCTATGGAGCAGATTTGCAAGAAGTTAATCTCAGCGATGTCAACCTGAACCATGCCGACTTGAGCAATATGAGGCTCCAGAAAGCACTATTACGAGGAGCTATACTTTCTAAAGCATGCTTGAATTGGTCCAAACTCATGGAAGCAGATTTGAGTGGTGTCAAGCTCCAACATGCACAAGCCATAGGAGCAGAGTTTGTAAAAGCAACCCTTATCTCAGCCAACATGCAAGGTATGAATTTGCAAAACGCCAATTTGCACCAATCTTGCCTGACCCGTGCCAACCTCGGAGGTGCCTACCTAAAAAGGGTCAATCTTCAAGAAGCAACACTCGACTGGGCCTACTTGAATCGGGCTGACCTAGAGCGGAGTAATCTTGCAAAAGCCGACTTTCGAGAAGCAAACTTAGCCGGGGCAAATCTTCAAGGTACCGATTTGCGTGGGGCCAATCTTAAAAATGCCGATTTGCGCGGGGCAGATTTGAGCGGCGCTAATCTACAAGGCACATACCTTGGTGGAGCCGATTTCTCGAGTACCCTCTACGACGAGCATACACAATGGAATGAGGGATTTGTGCCAGAGCGTGTTGGAGCTGTCTTGAAAGAAGAAAGCAAAAAGGCACATCCTTCTCCCTTCGCGTGGTGGAAGAAAGAACGACACAGTGACTCTCTATAATGTGCATGAGATTATATGAAAAGCACGGGGGCGTAGCGTGACAGAATCAACGGAGATGTATTTACTTACCATCTATCGTTTGACTGAGAAAAATCCAATAACCTCTATTCGGGATATTTCAGAACGAATGTCTGTGAGCCTTTCGAGTACTTCAGAAAAGATTAAACGCCTTGCAGAGCAAGGCTATGTGCTGCACGAGTGGCGCGAAGGGGTCTCTCTTGCTGATGAAGGACGCACGATTGCGCTTAGACTCATCCGCAAACACCGGTTGATAGAAACTTTTTTGGTCTACATGGCCGGCTATGCCATTGATGAAGTTCACGAAGATGCATGCCGGCTTGAACATTGTTTATCGGAACGACTAACTGATAGCTTGGAGAACATGCTTGGGTATCCTGCGGTAGATTGCTATGGTCGTCCTATTCCAACAAAAAATGGAACGATGACACAACCTGAAGATAAACCACTTGCATCGATCTCTTCAGGAAAAGATGTCACTATCTGCCGTCTTGGTGATTTCGATAGGGAACGTCTGCAATATCTACGTGAGTTGGGGCTATTGCCTGGGGTAGAGGTGTATGTATTTGCTATTGCACCGTTTGAAGGGCCATTGACGTTGCACATTGAAGACAATACGATAGCTCTAGCTTATGCTATTGCACAAGAGGTATATGTGTGTGAAAAGCAAAAACCTTGATGAAATGGAGGAAAGGATATGGACGTATGGTGACGAATATACAAACAATACACCAGTTTCAAAACTGGAAAACACGGGTATCACAAAATCTTTCATCGGAGGCTGAATTTGAGAAATGGTTGTTTGTTCACAGTGCCAGTGTGCTGCTTGCAAGGAAAGCAGGCGAACTCTTGACGTTACCAGAAAAGCAATTTGGGCTGCATAGAATGAGACATATTGAGATTCTTGAGACACTTACAGCACAGTGGGGTATTTCTTTCTTTGTGTTGTACACCAATACCATTTCGACCAAAATCATCATCTATCAACCCGACCGTGTGAAAGCATGTTTAGCTGAAATTCCACAGCATGTGCTGACAGGAGCATTGAGGTATCAGCACAATATGGACGTAATGGACGTACAGGAATTTCTGCAAGAAATACGTCATCGTTGGTATGAAACGGGAGCAATTCCCCATGAAATAGGGTTTGCGCTTGGCTACCCGGTGAAGGATGTTTTGGGATATATGGGATTGCTACCACTCGAATGTACAGGGGTATGTGGCTGGAAAATATATGGCGATCCATCTCCTTCACTCCAAATTGGCAATGAAGTGTTACTTGCAACGACGCAGGCTATTTCATTTCTTGCCGCATAAATAGATGAGGCACGAAACAATCACCAAAACGTGCGTGTCAGGGTTGTTCCGTGCCTCTTTTTCGGGTTTTTTCAGCTTGTTTAGGCGCTGGCAGGAGCTTTGATAGCGTCTACCGGGCAATGTGGTACACATCGTACACTAGACATGTTCTGGCAGTTGTTGCATAGATTCGGGTTAATGACGTAGGTCTTCTCGCTCTCATGCACACTCACTGCTTGTCGTGGGCATGCTGGTCGGCAGGCATCGCACATCACGCACAGTTTCGGGTCTATTGTGTGTTTCATAACAATCTCCTCCTATTAGGATACTTCGGATTTTTTATTCCACTTGGTGCTTTCCATATCAGCACCAACGTTGCATTGCACTTACTATACTATCGTGGGTCGTTCTTCGTCAATAATGATTCTAAAAATTCGGCAACCCGAAGAGAAGCATGAAGACATGCTGCACAAAATTGTCCCCCTTATCCAAAAAATATAGATGCGCATTAATGCGCAATAGATTCATCGTTGCTTTTTATGACACACCCCATGCTATAATAGAAACGTCTGTCATACATTCGCTTATACAGCGTATAAAGAGAGGTATTTGGTTGGAACGATTTGTTATAGAGGGCGGGCACCAATTAACAGGCACTATCACGCCATCTGGCAACAAAAATGCTGCGTTGCCTTTGTTGGCTGCATCATTGCTCACCAAGGAACCGTTGACACTCCACAATGTACCTGATATTGGTGATGTGGATACGAAATTGGAGTTGCTCGACCATATGGGTGTGAGCATTGAACGCCTTGCTAAACATAGGTTGATTATACACGCTGCACATGACCAGTTGAAGGAACCTACCCCATCATTATGCCGCAAAATCCGTACATCGGCACTCCTCGCCGGTCCGTTGTTGGCACGGCAAGGGCATGTGACATTGGCACGGCCAGGCGGAGATGTGATTGGGCGCAGGCGGCTTGATACGCATTTTATGGCATTGAAGGAGCTCGGGACTTCCATTGAGATAACTCCGACAAGCTACATTTTGCGGGCTGAACGGTTGCGGGGGGCCGATATTTTTTTGGATGAGATGAGCGTGACGGGCACGGAGCAAGCTATCATGGCCGCTGTCCTTGCCGAGGGACACACAACAATTGGCAATGCTGCTTCTGAACCGCATGTACAAGATGTTTGCCATTGCTTAAACGCTATGGGAGCCAATATTAGCGGCATCGGCACAAACCTACTTGAAATTGATGGTGTCTCTCAACTCCATAGTGCCGAATATACAATAGGTCCCGACTTTATGGAAGTTGGGTCTCTCATTGGGCTGGCTGTGGTGACAGGGAGCACGTTGCACATTGTTGGTGCTCGCCCGCGTGACCACCGGATGACAAGCATTGTTTTTGGCAAGCTCGGCATAAGCTGGCACTGCGAGGGCGATGACATCATTGTGCCGGGTGAGCAAGATTTGCATGTGCAAAATGATGCCCATGGAGCTATTCCAAAAATTGATTCGTCTCCTTGGCCGGGCTTTAGTCCCGACTTGATTAGCACGGCGCTCGTGGTGGCAACACAAGCACGCGGCACGGTCCTCATCCATGAGAAGATGTTTGAGAGCCGGTTGTACTTTGTAGACCGTCTCGTAGGTATGGGCGCACGCATTGTGTTATGCGACCCTCATCGTGCTGTCGTCGTCGGACCTGCACAACTCTATGGTGAGCCAGATGGCTTGCCAAGCCCAGATATACGCGCTGGCATGGCCTTGTTGACGGCTGCCCTGTGTGCAAAAGGACGCAGCGTTATTCACAATATTGGGCAGATAGACCGTGGCTATGAGCGTATTAGCGAACGTCTCGCATCCTTGGGAGCGAAGATAGAGCGGGTGCCAGAATGAGCTAAGCCATGAGAGACTACGAGTGCTCATATCTGGCACCACTCCCTTGGAGTGCTCCATGCTCTATGTTGTCCGATGTCTACCCAACACCACATGATGCATCACGACTGCACATTGGTGTCTGACTCTGTTTCCAACCGTATCGTTTCGCCAGTTGCAGGCTCATCTTGTGCTTCGACGGGTATGCTTTGGAGCGGCGGATTGGTTGCTTTCTCGGCAGTGCTGTCAGCACGCTCCTTTTGCATGCGTTCGGTGAAGGTTGCTAGTTGCTCATTGAGCCGTGCGATACCAGACGCGAGAGTCTCTTGAAAATCTTTGACGATACGATTATCTTGCACATGGTCTACCACATGCTGTCCACGTTCGCCCCAATTTTGTACATTGGGGTTTTCCTGAATTGATTTCAGGGCCATTTGTAGCTGCCCACCAATTTCCTTCAAACCAGTAGAAATATCTTGTTGCAATGTTTTTGCGGTTTCACTATGCATGGCACTTCGCACGGCTTGCTCAAGTTGACGCCCCAGTTCACGCAATTCGTTCGACAAATCTGCTAATTGGGCAGCTTGTTGTTCTTGTTCTTGCTGTTGTTGTTGCTGTTGTTGCTGATCTCCAGTTTCACTCATAACGACACCTCCTTACAAGGTTTTCAGAACATACATGTATACAAATGATACACCACCAACCCATCCCAAAAAGTACAAAAGAATTGCTTGTTCCTTTACCAGATCACGCACCATTATCGCTCATCGTTCATCATACACAATTGGCATCGTCATTACGTCGGCGTAGCAAAACACGGACACCGCGCCCGGCAACAAGCACACCGGCCCCAAGTAAAACCTTCCCCAACCATCCAAAACGCTGACGCTTGCCTGCATGCTGTGCCTGTGCTGTTGTACGTAAACGTACCCACAACGCACATAATCTCCACAGAAGATGCATACCTACGCCTGCATAGGCATTGTGTCGCAAGCTTTTTGGTGTAGATGGAATGTCTAGCCCAACTTGAATATGGCTCCTGTTTTGCTGGCGAGCACGTGCATACAACTCGACGAAAATCAACGGGGTACATGCCTGCAATGCCATATCGTGCATGACATGCGCACGGGCAAGACGTAGAGGGCTACCAACATCGTGCAGGTCAAGCGCAAAGCACCAATTAACCAATTTGGTACACCATGCATCATTGAGTTGTTGATACCAAGCATGCTGTTTTTTGAGGGTGTAGCCTGTGACTATGTCATATTCTTCCATGTAGGGCAGCAATCGTGCAAGGGTACGCATGGCTTCTGTGCTACCTATATCTACCATAAGGATACTGTCACCACGCGCAGCACTGATGCCACTCATAAGCGCACACCCATAGCCGCGTTTGTGCGGGTGATGAATAACCATGATAGGTTCATAGTTGGCAGCCAAATTGTTGGCAATGGTTGGTGTCGCATCGCTACTTCCGTCATCCACAATGATGATTTCGTAATCGCCAATATGCGGTACAACACCATCTAAACATGCTTGTATCGTTTGCACAAGGGTCGTTTCAGCATTATACACGGGCAACACGACTGAGAGCGTTGTCTCATTCATAGGTAGCGCCTCCTGCTTGGGCAATAACACGGAAAACCTTACGGTAGCACTATGTACACAATACGTATAGTATAGCACATGTGGCGGGTGATACTCATTTGCTCTAACACAACGTTGACAATTTCATCTCCAATAGGTATACTTCAGTCGTATGCTGCGTTACCTGAGCGCAGATGATGACCGAAGAAACAGCACGATGCGTGTGGCAATGGTTCTCTTTGTGCAGTCCTCTAAAGATGCTTGGATAGGCAAATACTCCGATTGGATGCTTCCAGGTTTGCTGGGGGGAAATCGGGTTCTTTCCCGCTCTTCTGTAGATTCGTTTTCTTGGCTTTCCGGGCTATTCCATACTTTGTGCTATAATATCGCTGTGCTATCTTTTATGATACACGTATCGGCTTGCTCTCTTCCTACGACAGTATGATATATTAAGAGCGGTTATTGGCGATTGTGTGTGCTCAACTACACAAAATAAACTTTCTTTACAAGGACCAGGTCTTACGTACCTAGAGGTGTACTATGCGCTATCTTCTTGATCAGGCATCATACCAAGAGATGATGTCGAAACCAGAGCATCCCCGTGACTGTTATGTACATGGCAAAGAATACTGCCACCATATCTACCTAGATGGTGTGAAGTACGTTGTGGCACGGGCATTGTATGAGTGTATAAAAAAAGCAACGGAAACAAATGACCAAGATGCACTGCTCCATTTGATGTTTCATAAGGAGGATTTGGAGCGCCTTTTAAATGATGCACGGAATAATGGCACTGACCTGAAAACTGTGCGTTCATTGGGCGACCCGCCTCCAAGTGATGAGGAAGCAACACCAAGAGCAGTAAATACATTTGTTCCTCCCCCCCCCAAAGAAATAGATGATACAGGACTCAATATCACCTTTCTCACCGATCATCTGTTGCGTATTCTCTACAATATGGGGCGTGCCACAGGGGCCGAGTTGGCCGAAGGAATAAAATTGGGCTATGGTATCATAGAGCCAATCCTCATCCAAATGCGCGCAGGCGAGATGATTGATATTGGCGGTCAGCGTGGCTACAGTGATATTAACTACGAGTATATCTTGACTCCACGTGGGAGTGCATTTGCCAACGACGCTCTCATCAAAACAGCCTACAGTGGACCTGCACCAGTACCTATAACTGAGTGGATTAAGGCGGTAAAAGCACAAAGCATCAAAAATGTACAGGTGACACGACGCAGTATCCGGGTTGCATTTAGTGACCTCATTATTGATGAGTCTATCTTAAACATGGTTGGCCCGGCAGTCAATTCTGGCACGTCTATGATGTTATTTGGGTATCCCGGCAATGGTAAAACCAGTATTGCAGAACGCATTGCAAACTTGCTCGGTGACCCCATCTTTATACCCTATACCGTTGAGGCCGATGGTGCTGTTATCAAACTGTACGACTCGATTGTGCATGAATTACCCAAGGAACCGATGCCTGAAGGGGTCGAGTACGACCGTCGTTGGATACGCATTAAGCGCCCAGTGGTGATTGTTGGTGGTGAGTTGACACTAGAAGCGCTAGACCTTATCTACAACGATAAGTCAAAGATGTACGAAGGTCCGTTTCAGATGAAGGCGAATTGTGGTATTTTCCTTATTGACGACTTTGGGCGTCAAAGAGTCAATCCGTTCTACCTGCTCAATCGGTGGATTATTCCCCTTGAAAAGAAATATGACTTTATTACGACGATGACCGGCCAAAAAATCCAAATACCGTTTGATCAGTTGACGATGTTCTCTACCAACTTAGACCCGAACCAAATAGGGGATGATGCATTACTACGGCGTATCAAGTTTAAGTTTGAGGTGATTGACCCCACGGAGCACCAATGGCGGGAAATATGGAAGATTATGTGTAAAATTCGCAAGGTGCCTTATGATGAACGAGGGCTAGATTATTTGGTAGCGAAATGGTTTAGGCCTGAAAACAGGCCATTTCGTATGTGTCAACCACGTGATATTATAGACCAGATGCTTGCTATTGCCAGTTATAATATGGAGACGCCTACGCTGAACCCAGATTTGCTCGATGCTGCTTGTTTGACATACTTCCCAGACAAGGAGCAAAAGCAATTTGGTGCTAAGGTGAAGTTGGATATGTAGGAGAAATTCAAGGAAAGGGGTGTTGTATGGCAGCATTTCAGGCTTTTTATGCTTCGACAATTGGCAAGAAAGTTGTGATGGCTGTAACAGGTATCATTCTCACGGCGTTTGTGTTCTTTCACATGATCGGCAATCTGAAGATTTATTTTGGGCGCGATGCAGAAGGGGTGTATTACCTTGACCACTATGCCGAGTGGCTGAAACTTGAGATGGGAGCACCGGTGTTGATGCCCCATTGGGGGTTGTGGTTGGCACGTATTGTGCTTCTTTCGGCGTTGTTGCTCCATGTGTACTCTGGTCTTAGTCTCACGTTTACAGCTATGGCGGCACGTTCTAAGCCCTATGTGCAAAAGAAAGGGTCGCCAGCAATGTTTACCGCCCAAATGATGCGTTTGGGAGGCATTGTCATTTTTCTGTTCATCGCCTACCATCTTGTTCATTTTACGATCAACATCAATGGGAACATGATTTTACCTGGATTTGAGTATGGGGAAGTTTATCAGAATGTCATCACAGCGTTTCAATTTGCACCTGCCGCTATCATTTACATGGCAGCACTGGTAGCGTTGGGGTTGCATATTTTCCACGGTGGTTGGAGCCTGTTCCAGACCTTGGGGTTGAACAACCGGCGGTGGAAGATGACATGGCGAACATTTGCCGCTCTGGTGGCGGCTGCCATTATGGTCGGGAATATTTCCATTCCCATTGCAGTTATGACTGGCATGATCGGGCAATCTGGGGTTGGCATTGTTCCATAGTTTTGGAGGTTTATCATAATGAGTGGAACATCAAACAAAAAAGCGTCGCAGTCTCAGCAGTTTTATCGGGTTCAGGAAAATGCAGAACAGGTGCTTGATTCAAAGATTCCGCCCTACCCTATTGAAGAACAATGGGATAGGCACCGCTTCGATTTGAAATTGGTCAACCCTGCGAACAAGCGAAAATACACTATCATTGTCGTAGGTACAGGCCTAGCGGGTGCAGCAGCAGCAGCATCGCTGGCCGAGCTTGGCTACAATGTGCTCAATTTTTGTTACCAAGATAGCCCACGGCGTGCGCATAGTATTGCTGCGCAGGGGGGCATTAATGCTGCCAAAAATTACCGCAACGATGGCGATAGTGTCTACCGGCTCTTCTATGATACCGTCAAAGGGGGCGACTACCGCGCACGCGAGGCGAATGTCTATCGGCTTGCCCAATTGAGCGTCAACATTATTGACCAATGTGTGGCACAGGGCGTGCCCTTTGCCCGCGAATATGGCGGGTTGCTCGATAATCGTTCCTTCGGTGGTGCGCAGGTTTCCAGAACGTTTTATGCCAGAGGGCAAACAGGGCAGCAATTATTGCTTGGGGCATATCAGGCTCTTGCACGTCAGGTTGGGCTTGGCAAAGTCAACATGTTTCCACGCTGTGAAATGCAAGACCTTGTGATTATCAATGGCAAAGCACGTGGCATTGTTACCCGCGACTTGATTACGGGCCAGATTGAGTCGCACGTTGGCGACGCAGTTGTGTTAGCCACAGGTGGCTACGGCAATGTCTTCTTCCTTTCGACTAATGCGATGGGGAGCAATACCACTGCTATTTGGCGTGCCTATAAACGGGGCGCATTCTTTGCCAATCCATGCTTTACGCAGATCCACCCAACATGTATTCCTGTGAGTGGAGACCACCAATCAAAACTTACGCTCATGAGCGAATCGTTGCGTAACGATGGACGCATCTGGGTGCCAAAGAATAAAGGCGATAAACGATCAGCAGACCAAATACCAGAGCAGGAGCGCAACTACTACCTTGAGGTGAAATATCCAAGCTTTGGCAACCTCGTGCCGCGTGATGTAGCCTCGCGCAATGCCAAGATTGTGTGTGATGCTGGCCGTGGTGTTGGTTCAACTGGATACGGTGTGTACCTCGATTTTAGCGATGCTATCAACCGGCTGGGAAAAAATGCGATTGCTGAACGCTATGGCAACCTCTTCGATATGTACAACCGTATTACCGATGAGGATCCCTATCAAATGCCTATGCGTATCTACCCCGCTATTCACTACACGATGGGTGGGCTATGGGTAGATTATAACTTGATGAGCAATGTGCCAGGACTATTTGTGCTTGGTGAAGCGAATTTCTCAGACCACGGGGCCAATCGCCTCGGCGCTAGTGCGCTGATGCAAGGGCTGGCCGATGGCTATTTTGTCATTCCCTATACCATTGGTGATTATCTAGCACAGGCGAGTTTGGAAAAGGTAGATACAAGCCACCCGGCCTTCCTTGAGATTGAGACGGGGGTAAACAATTTCATTGAGCGTGTGCTTAATGTGCGTGGGCAACGCACAGTAGACTCTATTCATAAAGAGTTGGGCAAGCTTATGTGGGATATGTGTGGCATGGCTCGCAATGAGCAGGGACTTACCCAAGCAATACAGAAGATACCCAAAATCCGCGAGGAATTTTGGAATAATGTCAGAGTGCCGGGGGTCAACAATGAGTTCAATCAATCGTTGGAGAAAGCTGGGCGTCTAGCCGATTTCTTAGAGCTGGCTGAGTTGATGTGTATAGATGCGCTTCACCGGGCAGAGTCATGTGGCGGACATTTTCGTGAAGATAGCCAAACGTCTGAAGGTGAGGCGCTCCGCGATGATGAAACGTTTACCTATGTTGCGGCATGGCAGTTTACCGGCGATGGACGGCCACCTGTTTTGAATAAAGAACCATTGCATTTTGAAGAAGTGAAGTTGACGCAACGAAGCTATAAGTAATGGAGTTCAAAGTACGTATATGGCGGCAGCCGGACGGTCAGTCGAAGGGAACGTTAGTCGTATATGATGTGCATGATATAAACCCAGATATGTCGTTCCTAGAAATGCTCGATGTGCTGAATGAGGAACTGATACAGAAGGGGGAAGATCCGGTTGCTTTTGACCATGATTGCCGTGAGGGTATTTGTGGTGCATGTGGTCTGGTTATCAATGGTTTGCCACATGGAAAGCGTCGCCAGTTGATCACGACATGCCAACTCCATATGCGTTCGTTTAAGCATAAGTCTACCATTACCATAGAGCCATGGCGAGCGACGGCGTTTCCGGTTGTGAAAGATTTGGTTGTTGACCGTGGTGCGCTAGACCGGGTGATATATGCCGGGGGGTACATAGGTGTTTCGGCCGGGAGTGCCCCAGATGCAAACACGACACCGGTGCGCAAAAAAACGTATGATTTGGCGATGACAGCGGCTGCCTGTATTGGGTGTGGGGCATGTGTGGCTGTGTGTCCTAACGCATCTGCCATGTTGTTTGTGGGAGCCAAGGTATCGCACCTAGGATTGTTGCCGCACGGACAACCCGGACGGTATGAGCGTGTACTCAAACTGGTGCAGGCGATGGATAAAGAGGGTTTCGGTGGTTGTATGAATATTGGTGAATGTACAGCGATCTGCCCCAAGGGGATTGCGTGTTCAGATTTTGTCTCGCAGTTGAACCGGGATGTTATCAAAGCACGCCTGCTGAAGGGCAAGGAATAAAGGCTGTACATTGCGTGGAGACGATACATCATGAAACTGAAGTTACGAATCTGGCGACAGAAGAATGCAGAAGAACGCGGAAGCTTGCAAACCTATGAGCTTGATGATGTCAGCCCAGATATGTCGTTTCTGGAAATGTTAGATGTGCTCAACGAAGAATTGGTCATGAAAGACGTTGAGCCGGTGACGTTTGACCACGACTGCCGCGAGGGTATTTGTGGCATGTGTGGTATGGTTATCAATGGGATACCGCATGGACCATATAAGGCAACGACAACATGCCAATTGCATATGCGGTCGTTCAAAGATGGTGATACGATTACAATTGAGCCTTGGCGGTCGAAGGCATTTCCTGTGTTGAAAGACTTGGCGGTAGACCGAGAGGCATTTGATACAATTATTCAACATGGTGGCTTTATTACGGCCCCTACAGGCACCCCCCAAGACGCGCACGCTATTCAGGTGCCCAAGGAACAGGCGGACCTGTCTATGGATGCAGCGGCTTGTATTGGGTGTGGGGCGTGTGTAGCGGCGTGCCCAAATGCATCGGCTATGCTGTTTGTATCGGCTAAACTATCGCATCTTGGGTTGCTGCCGCAGGGACAACCAGAGCGTTATAGCCGGGTGTTGAAAATGGTACGTGTTATGGATGAAAGCGGCTTTGGGGGGTGTACGAATATTGGTGAATGTTCGGAAGCGTGTCCCAAGGAGGTACACCTCGATTTTATTGCACGTATGAATAGAGACCTTATTGTGGCAAATTTCTTGCGGGGAGCTGACCGAGTGTAGGTGTCTAGCCTAGGTGACAGGTGACAGATGCCTAGGTACTAGGCTCAAGTTGAAACCCGTTTTCCTATGTAGTTGTCGTTCCCTACGTTTATCGAAGGGAACAGGCAACTATATGCTGATTACTCCGGCAGGATGCCGGTGCTACAGTTTCAGGAAAACGGGTTTTCAAAAACCCTCTTTATTCAATGAGGAGTTATGCAGTGGTGCAAAAGCTTTTGTGATGAGGTTATGATGTTATGAAGCCATTAGCTGCCGGGAATGAACATACGACAGGGATTTTGTTTTTGAAACAGCATGCTAGCACGGTGCAAGCGTGGATGGACCATGCATCTATGCAATTCTTTGTCCATGCGCTCAATGAAAAATGGTCTGTATTGTATGTGAAAGATGAGAAACTTGAGAAGCCAACCACAGTCAATACCCTGATTGAGCTTTCAAAGTTTATCAGTTTGTTGTACTTTACGCATGTTGAGGATTGGGGGTGGGGCTACCGCGTGTTTGTCAACGGCTTCCAAGTGGCCGAGTTCTACGACGACTATCACTTTGACCACACAATGGCGATACAGTTGGCAAAAGAGCGCTACCCAGATGTAGAAGATATTTTGTATTTTCTGTACTTCGACAAGGAGGGGCGTTCGCTGCTCGATTCGCTGGTAGAGGAGATTAACAGCTCAAGAAAATATTTGGAGCAACAATTTAAAAGTAAAAATATTCGGTCTTTTGAGGCATTTGGTCTGGATGCGGAGAAGATAGCCGCGCTAGACCGGCTTATTTCCATTGAAGGTTTGCGTGATAAGCGCCTCAATTGGCGTCAAGTGGAGCAGTTTAAGGAATATCTTGATATGACGGAGATGACCCGCCGGAATTATAAGTATTTGGTCAATATTTTGGGAGCGGAGATCGTGCGCGGGCAGGGATGAGAAGTTGATCAACTTGGTACCACAATAGATTGTAAGTCAATGACCTTGATACCAGATACTCGATGGATTGGTTTGTTTGGTTTCTCTGTTGTTATCAACTCTTCTGCTTCTACGGCTATAGCTGCTGCGACATGAAGAGCGTCTATTGCAGCCAAACCACTTTCCTCCGCTATCCGGTATGCTGTCTGCGTTACCTTTTCAAGGGATTTGGACCAGAATTGCACGCTTGCGAAAAAAGCATGGTAAAAAGCGACTTCATTCTGTCGCTTAAAATAGATAGCCTTCGGGAGCACTTCAAGTTGCAGAAAGACACTGGCTGCAAATGCTCGATTGGGATCGTCTAAAATAGCAAATGCTTTCGTTGCAGCAAGACCATTCCCACGTGTTGCTGCGATGAGAACCCCGGCATCTACATACGTATACTTCACGTTTCGTTCACTTCGATCCCGCCTCGACGTTCAGCAACTTCTTGCTGAATGCCATCCCAATCGAGCAACTGCTCGCCTGAAACAATGATACGTGCGCGGGTCTCGACTATCTTTTGACCAAGCGGCGTTTTTGGTTGGAGAAGCTGTGTTTGGCGACTTATTTCTGCTTCCAACTCTGTTCTTTTATCCCATTCAGCAACCCCATACCGCGCAAGGATTTGGACAAGTTCATCTCGTGTTCTCCCAAGTACTTGTGCTGCCTGATGAAAGGAGATGCTTTTATCTGCATATAGGCGTATCACGAGAGCTTCGCGTGCCATTGTTTCCAACAAGGTATGGTTGTGCTTGGGCAATGTAATAATATCATCTGGAACTTCTATTTGAAGTGTTGTCACGGTATCACTTCTCTATGTCATGAACAAGTACACTCTCTTACGTTATTATACCATAAAAAACTTCCTTTTCTGCTTGGTGGCTTGGCGGGTTATGGTTTGGCGATGGGTGGTTTTCCAATTACGTCTAGCAGGATGCCATACCATCTCACATATGATACAATACTAGGGCAATTACATCTAAATCTATATGGTTTTCATGGCTTTACAAAGCCAATTTGTTTCTATGGACAGAATTTTTTAGCCAACAATTGCATACATCTAAACACGGTATCGTTTGAGATGTATCTACATAACAGCCTGAACTGTGCGCTAACGTTTTCTACGATGACACTGCTGGTATTTTCGTAGTAAACAGCAATGCTGCATGCAGAATTAGATGTAATTGCCCTAAAAGAACGTCCAGATTATTTTGCCAATCAATAGCCAAAGGTTTATCTTTATGACACAAATCAATTTCGAGCAAGCTCCTTTTTATACCACCGATTATGGTGCAGCTTATCTTGGTGACTCATTTACGTATTTGCAACAGATGAAGGATAATTCTATTGACTTGATTTTCACCTCGCCTCCATTTGCACTGAAGCGCAAAAAAGAATATGGTAATGTTGATGCTGAACAGTATGTAGCATGGTTTATTCCTTTTGCAGTTGAGTTTCGGCGCATATTAAAAGATAGCGGTAGTCTCGTCATTGACATTGGTGGTTCATGGGTGAAAGGACAACCAACCCGCTCATTGTATCACTTTGAGCTCGTTGTTGCACTTTGCAAAACAGTAGGGTTTCACTTAGCACAAGAGTTTTACTGGTATAATCCCTCGCGGTTGCCTTCGCCTGCTGAGTGGGTAACTGTGCGGCGTACTCGCGTAAAAGATGCCGTAGACCCTGTATGGTGGCTATCTAAAACGCCTGACCCGAAAGCAAGTAACTGGCATGTGCTGACACCATACAGCGACTCGATGAAAAATTATTGGAAAATGGGTATAAAGCAAAGTTACGCCCTTCAGGACATGACATCTCTGAACATTTCTCTAAAGACAATCAGGGTGCCATCCCTTCAAATATGTTGACAATAGCTAACACAGATTCCAATGGTGCGTATTTGCGGGAGTGTCGTGAACGTGGACTCAAACCTCACCCGGCACGGTTTCCGCATGGATTGCCAGCATTCTTTATCAAATTCCTGACGGACGCGGGAGACATAGTGTTAGACCCATTTGCGGGTAGCAATGTGACAGGTGAAGTAGCTGAACAATTGCAACGACGTTGGCTTGCATTTGAGATAGTTCACGAATATCTTGAAACATCTCAATTCCGTTTTGCAGGAATACATGAAAGCAATGCTTCTGTACATACAGAAACAAGAGATATGCAACATACAGCCTATAGGAATCGAGAGGAAAAACCAATTTCGCAACTGGCTCTTCTTGAGCAATCCGCAGAATATGTCGTAGACGAAGAATGGGACGACGAACACTAACATGCTCATCGCCCCATCGTGTTGTACCGCATATCTATCGTGTTGTGTTTACTCGTCCAACATCAGCGGCTCATCAAGTTTGAGCACAATGAACTCGTTGTCGTCGGGGGCTTGTGTGCCTACGTGTCGCCCAATGCTAAATGGGTAGTTGTTATCGTTCAACACGCCAATATGGTCTGGGTCTTGCACGTAGACGCTCTCTATCGTCACGAATGGGAAAGCGAATGTTTCCCCAACGCCCACAATGCCATCCTCGTCGCTTGCCGAAAGACCATCTGGGTCAGCAATATCCAGCAAATCTACCAGCAACTCCTTCTCAACGGCAGTGCCAGGTTCACCTAGGCGAATCTTGTAGATAGCCTTGAAGCCGTCCATATCGCCCTGCGTACCATCGCGCTCAATAATCAACCCCTCATCCTCATTGTACATGATGAAGTCACCTATTGCAGCGCCACGTTCATGCATCGGGTACTCATACCACACGCCGGTATAGGCTTGGCTCTCTAGGTCAAACTCGTGGATGAGTAAGGTTTGCTCCTTGCCACCAGCAAGCGGCTTTTCGAGCAGGGGCAGCAGTTTGGTGCCATCTGCCGTGAGGGCCATACCTTCAAACCCACCACTCGTCTGTACCCGGAAGGTACCACCAGCACACACATCGTCTTTGTTGATGCGATAGGGCCAAGGCAAGCCGGCCAACCACGGGCTATTGCCGCTGTCATCGGGTTGCAAGTTGGTGCTATCGTCAATCTCTATCGGCCAGTCGCCAAACAGATACACTGTGCGTATGGCCGGGTATTGCTCTTGCACAACAAGCAATGTGCGGAAATCAAAACTTTGGATGTCTACGACATCTTCCATGCCATTCTGCACAATCACATCGGCCACGGTGACTGCAAACGGCTCTGGGGCTATCGTGCGCTCTGCATAGCCTCTATCGGTGCGCGGGTTAATCTTGGTTTCGGCGTTGTAGCGCACTTGCTCAGCGTTGCGCCAGCGCAGTTCAGCCTCTGGGTCATCCTGCCCCGGCCCTTCGCGGTAGTAGGCAATGTAGAAATCTACGAAATCTATGACTTGCTGGAAGGTAGGCATGGTGTATGGGTTCGGCAAACCATTTTCTTCAGCAAACGCGACAGCTACGGGCGATAGCGCAGGATCATTTTGCTGGGCATCGCGTCCCTCTAGCAATTGGTCACAGACAAACAGGGTTTGAATGTCGGCGGCGGTATGGTCTTTGATAAGCTCTGCTTCGTCATAGGCAGACCCATCGGCGTAGCGGCACTTGCTGGTTTGTATTTCGGGGTCGTGGCTGAGCATAGGCACGCCATCACTGCTGATGCCCAGGTCCAATTCCAATGTAGTCATGAAGTTGTCAAGGGCCACTTCCATTGCTGGCAACGTATTCTCTGGCCGCAGATTGCGCCCACCACGATGCCCTTGCGCATCAAACTTGGTCGCATCTACCAGCCCATCTTCTGTCAAGTAGTCACCCGGTGTCCCATCACCATCAGCGTCAAACTCTTGCACCGCTTCACGCAACAGGTCTGGACGGTCGGATATGAGACCGTCTACGCCAAGCTCCATGAGCGCGAGCATATCGGCTTTTTCATTAACCGTCCACACCACAACAGGGAAACCGGCCTTCTTGAGGTTATTGGCTTGCATGCCAACCTCAGAATTGATGTTGAACAGTTCACTTGACGCTACTTTCACGGTGTCGGTTGGGGATTCGGTACGAGTATCTACGTTTGTGTCTAGGTTGCCATCGTCAAGCAGGGCTGACCATGGGGAAAAGACGGGTGTACGCATATTCCCATTGGCGCGTGCGTGGGCCCGTACTGCGTTCATAAGACGTAGGGAGGTGCCTTCTTCTGTCAATGGGTTTTGTGGCGCACACAATGGCTTCTGCTCAGCGTCGTTGACATCTGGCAATGGAATGGGAGCATCGAGTACCTTACCGTCGGTGTCTACATGCAACAGGAAGGGACCAAACTCGTCGCCAATCCAGAATGTGCCATCGGGTACACGCTGTACCGACTCGATGTCGAAATCTGCGCCGGTTAGGATGCGCTCCTCGGTCAACTGGTTGGTGATTATGAAGGGAATATTGCCATCTGGGTCGTGGAGTTCAATAAACTCTAGCACTTCGATAGCGCCTTCGCCGCCGTCACTGGTTTGGAATGTGGGTTGAATGCGATACAGGCGCAAAGGATAGTCGGCGGAGTTTTCAATGCTGCCATAGCCATTGTCGGAGAGGGCCCAGAACGTGCCATCACCGTTGTTGACAATAGCAGAGAAGCCTTGCACAGGCAGTTGCTCAAACGGCACAGCTTGCCCATTGATGGGTTCATCACCAAGCAGGGTGCCAGATGGTGGGCCGTCGGCAAAGGTTGCGGCGGGCAGAATAGCACGACCTTGCAAGGTAGCCGCTGATGCTTCACGGGTTTCAGCGGTAGCAGCAACGCTCTGCGTTTCAGAAATTCGTACACTGGCAGCGACAGCAATTGCAGCGGACGTTTCTGCAACTGCGGCGGCTGTCTCTGCCATTTCAGCGGCAGATTGCGAATCTGCAACACCATCTCCAATCATTGTGACTGATGTTTCAACAAATGTAGCTACGTCTTCAATTTTTTTGGCTTCGGCTTCAGCTTTTTTGGCTTCGGCTTTGGCTGTCTCTACAGCATCCTGTACGTGTACAGATGCAGCCTCTGATGTAGCAGCGGCTACATCCATATCAGAGGCAGCAGTTTCGACAGCAGCAACTATGGTTTCTGCAATAGCCTGCTGTGTAGGTCCGACTCCTGTGGTCGGCTTCTCAGTTGGCTCTTCCGTTGGTTGTTCTTCACCTTCGTCTTCGGTGTCTGCTTCCTCTTCAGCGTCTGCTTCCTCTTCGGTTGGTTCAGCTTCTGCAACAGGTTCAGGCGTATTCACAATGGGCATTGGACGAGCAGGAGCCTGCGCACATCCTGCTATGAGTAACACGAACACCAGCAACAAAACGAACAGTTGGGTCATCTTCCGCGTCATCACCATAATCAAATCCTCCCTTACAAAGCTACACAAAAATCTTTCCCTCTTCTTACCACACCGATGCATCATACATATGCCAACAGTAGCTTATGCTATGTAGTGATAATGAATTGAGGTTAAGATAGTGCTAAGAAAAGGTTAAGTTTCAGTGAAGATGTGAACCGATATAGGTGATTGCCTTTTTTTCTTTGGAAAACAGCAAAAAAACAAGCAATAGTGCCCATTGCTGTAACTATCGTGTAACTATTCTGCGCAAAATGGTACGTAAGACATGTGGCTGGTGGAATAGACGTGTACCTCTGTGGTTTCTCCTCCTTTCTTTACAGGTCGAGGTAGGGGTAGCGAGCAAACGAGGCAAGTGTGGGGACGCTTGCCTCGTACACTTTTACTGTATCCTTATTATGTATACTACTACATCACCTATCGCGCATTGATTGTACCATAAACGTGAGGATGCCAATAATCTTTATTTGGCTATTTGATGAAGTAATCTTCAATATCTACGTAGACAGTGGTATTTTCGAGTTTGAGAAGTTTCCACGCCTGCCCGGTGGTGACAGCACCATAGATGCAATTGTTTTTCAAGCAGAGGGAACATTGTAGGACAGGCATCCTGCCTGTCATGGCTAGACGGGCTAGAAGCCTATCCTACATCTGCACGTGGTAGTCCTTGTATGGTAGTGATTCGTCCTATACCAAGGATGCATTATAATGGTGGATGAACTACCAAATCGCACCAATATGATTCTCAACCTTCTTCGAGAACGACAACGTCTTGCGTACCAATCGAGCAACCCGTTGCCGCAATGTGTTGTTGAACCGCTCACTGTGGTTTGTCTCCCCGCTATCCTTGCCCACCGGCCGGTGTCGCTTCGATGGCAACACACACGCATACGCTTGCCAGAAATCGCTGTAGCAGACCGCACATTGGCGGTAGACAGGTGGCAACGACCCCCACAATTGCCGAGCCGTTGCCTCGTCCCGCGGCCCAATGGCACACCCAATACTTTCACCGGTGTCACGGTCCAGGGCCAACCAGACCCATTGCTTGGTGCCCTTCTTGCCCACAAATGACCACAGTTCGTCGCACGCAACAGTCAAGCGCCCTTTTTTTTGGGACGCACCTGCACGTGACGGGGTTGCTCGGCATAGCGCTCATTGACATACGCTTGCAACCAACTCTCTGAGACATCAACAACCCGTGCAATACCCGCCAAAGAAATACGTTCCAGCAAGAGCTTGTCAATAAGCGCTTTGGTCTCGTCCGGGATGATGCGATAGTGTGGGTTTTCGACGAACTGGCGACCACAGGCTTTGCAAGCACATGTTTGCTTCCCCGTGTGGATGGAACCATTTTTGACCACCCGTTCCGAGTGGCAAGAGGGGCAACATGGCATATGTCTTCATCCTTCCTTGTACAGAACATCTTTCACTGCTTTCCATTCTATCACTACCATGCAAGGACTACCTCTGCACGTAAACCCAATCTGAACAGCTCTACCTATACCCCCGTTTAGCACCTCTACCAAACCCCTTCATAGCGGGACAAAGATGCTTTCAAGATGGCAAAACATTCTTATACACATTGAATTGCAAGAGCATGTTTCTTTGTTTCGGTCCCCTTCATAGCGGGGTATACTTATTGCTTATGTCTTTAGCCGGCATGATGTATAGATTGGGCGTGTATTATACCATGTCTGTTTGGCGTAGGGTAAGCTTCTAGCCTGTCCTGCGTAGCACCGGCATCCTGCCGGAGTCTGGCTGGCTAAGAATTACGCCAAGGGCTAATGGCGGTGCCCACAGCACGGGCTTGCCAGCAGCAAGCCCGTACACTCTCTCCCTAGACAATATTATACCGACAGGATGCCGGCACTACTTTGCCTCATTCTTGACACTCATATAGAGTTCATTGGCTTGCTCAGGTGTGAGCTTATCGTGGATAAGCGCTTGCAATGATCTAGCCGCTGCGACGGGGTGGTCATCTTGCCACACATTGCGCCCAAGGTTGACACCAATAGCACCACGCTGCAAACCATCGTGGACAAACTCAAGTACTTCTTTATAGGTTTCGCACTTGGGCCCGCCCGCCACTACGACTGGCACAGGGCAGCTCTCTGTCACCTTCTCAAATTCTTCGCTCCAGTAGGTCTTGACGACATTGGCCCCCAATTCAGCAGCAATGCGGCACGACAATGCAAGATACCGCGCATCTCGCTTTTCTAGCTCTTTGCCTACCGCCGTGACAGCCATCACTGGCATGCCATAATCTTGGCATTCGTTTATCAAGGTCGCAAGGTTCATCAATGTTTGATGCTCATGGTCGCTCCCTACAAACACCGAAAGCCCCACGGCTGAGGCATTCAGACGAATAGCCTCACGTACCGAAGTCGTCACCCCTTCGTTGGATAAGTCGGCCCCGGTAATGCTGGTGCCACCGGAAACGCGCAAAATGATGGGCTTGCTCGAAGGTGGGTCAATCGTTGCCCGCAAGACGCCCCGTGTAATGAACAATGCATCTACATAGGGCATCAATGGCTCCACCATTTCGCCCGGTTTCTCAAGCATGCGCGTTGGGCCAAGGAAATATCCATGGTCCATTGCTAGAAAGAAACAGCGCCCATCTTGCTTTATCACCTGTGATAAACGGTTCTTCATTCCCCAATCCATACGATACCTCTCACTCCTTTCTCTCATTTGTAAATGATAACCAGTCGGAGACGTTGCATGCAACATCTCTACAAACCAACAACCATGTTGTGTACAATGTCGCTACAGCACATTAGAGGATATACCCTCTCTTCCGTGCAATTTCTTCCTTATGTTTGCGGAATAGAATATCGCGCTCAGTACCCTTTATATCACGGCTATATGAAGCAAGCACTTTCTCTACTTCCTCATCTATCTCTTCTTCAAGCTTCAAGTCAACCACAATAAAATCGTAGATTTCTTTAACACGGGCTGCGCGTCCCTCATGTGGTTTCACGCCCCGAGGGTCTTTATATGTCACCAATTCACGTTGCTTGAGACCATCGTGTATCTGTTCCGCAATACGACGCACTTTATCTTCTGACAATCGCATGATAGTACCCGATACAATGTAACTCTTTACTTGACGATACGAATAGTATACCATACTTGCCCCAACGCTGATGTTCATGTATGATGACGCAAGGCAAATACCATTGTATTGAGAAAGAGAGGCAAAATGAACTATACCGATGCCACATGGCGAGCAACACAGCGCATCCGCCTAGACATTAACAATGTACTGGAGACTGGATGCGGGAAAGAAGGAGTGCATGTAGAAGACCTCAAAGCACACGCAGAACAGACCAATGCTGCTATTGCCGCAGTGCAAGGCAACCGTGAAGCATTGGGTTGGCCCGATCTACACAAACAAGATATAAGCGCCGTAGAACAGTATGCAACAGCAAAGCGTGACCAGATAGATACGTTTGTTGTATTGGGTATTGGTGGCTCAGCATTGGGCAACATTGCCATTCACAATGCTGTGAACGGACCGTTTTATAACCTACTACCGCGTGAAAAACGCAATGGAAAGGGTCCACGTCTCTTTGTACTCGACAATAGCGACCCGGAATACAATACCGGCTTACTTGAGACGCTCGACTTGAAGCATACCCTTTTCAATGTCATCAGCAAGAGCGGTACGACGGCTGAGACAATGGCGTCTTTCCTCTACTTTCGGCAGCAACTGGTTGACCAGCTTGGCGCGGAGGCATTGAAAGACCACATTGTGTTGACAACGGACCCATCCAAAGGGTTTTTGCGGCAGATAGGGCAGCAAGAAGGTTGGACGATGCTCGACCTGCCACCAAAGGTTGGTGGGCGTTTCTCTGGCTTGACTACGGTTGGTCTCCTATCGGCAGCTATGACAGGCATAGATATACGGGCATTGCTTGCAGGGGCAGCCTATGGCGATGAATTGAGCCAAGAGCCAGATGCGTTGCGCAATCCGGCTGCGTTGGCAGCTCTGGTGCATTATGTGCTGGCGCAAAAGGGCAAGAATATTGCGGTGATGATGCCCTATGCACAGCGCCTGAAAGATGTAGCCGATTGGTTTGCGCAGTTGTGGGCTGAGAGTTTGGGCAAAAAGGTAGACCGTGCCGGCAATGAGAAGCGCGTGGGCACAACGCCTGTGAAAGCACTGGGCGCAACCGACCAGCATTCGCAGGTGCAACTATATATTGAAGGTCCATACGATAAACTCATCAACTTCTTGGCTGTGGAAACCTACGACAACCCTGGACCCATCCCGCCAGCATATGGTGAGCTAGAGGGTGTAGGCTATTTGGGTGGACACAGCTTCCAAGAGTTGATACAGGCGGAGCAACAAGCGACGGCTATTGCGTTGAGCGAAGCCGGGCAACCCAACATGACGCACACGCTGCCGTCTATCAATGCATTTACGCTTGGGCAATTGTTTATGCTGTTTGAAATGCAAACAGCTATCGCGGGTGAGCTATACAATATCAATGCCTTTGACCAGCCGGGGGTTGAGGCTGGTAAGGTCAACACGTATGCATTGCTAGGGCGCACGGGCTATGAGCAACGGCGCGGCGAAATTGAAGCCCGCACACAGCAACGCGATGAGCAGTGGATGGTGTAGTAATACCAATGATGTTACTGTCGAGTACCCATCTTAGGGGCTTGTGGAAGGCTCGGTGCGACGTATCCCAAATGCGTCGCACCAAATTGGTAGTAGGTTGGGGACCTGTCAGGTTGGGGACCTGTCAGGTTCAGGAGACGCTTTGCCTATGGTTTATCATCTACAAAAGTTTTCTCATAAGCAAAAGCAACCTGCCCCCATTGCGATAGCTCAATGGATAGGTTCACTAACCCTACTCGCCGTCTACTTCGCATTCGTCTTCTGGTTGCCCCAACCCCCCAACGTCACATCTACCAATGGTGATGAGCCGCATTACCTCTTGCTCACGCACAGCCTCTATCATGACCACGATGTAGCACTCCTCAACAACTACCAACAACGTGATTATGCCCCGTTTTACGAACAAGAACTAGACATGCACCTCTTCGAGTATGGCACTCGCCTTCTGCCAAGCCACATCATGCCCGGCGTCCCACTACTCATCTTGCCTGCCTACCTGCTAGGCGGGCATGTCGGCGTCATGCTCCAACTCAGTGTGCTCGTATGGCTCGGCATCATCTACCTGCATAAAACCATGCGGCTCTATACAACACCCACACTGGCCCTTATGCTATCGCTTTTGACAGGACTCACCTACCCAGTAATCGCGTACAGTCAGCTTATTTACCCTGAAACCATCGCCTTTTCCTTAGTAGCATTCGTGCTCTTTCATAGCCTAGCCCCACCGTTGCCAAGGCAAACACCACGCCTTCTCGCAGTCGGCATTGCATTGGCATGCTTGCCATGGCTACACTACAAAATGGCCCTCCTCACCATCACCCTCCTAGCCTTTTTTTGTTGGAAAAACCGCCCCAAACAGCTTACTCTTCATGCCATACGTCCCTTTCTTTGGTGCATTATCCCCATTCTGCTCTCCGGTTTGCTCGCCCTCGCATGGCTCCACTGGCTCTATGGGGAGATTTCGCTAAACGTCTTCCTAGCACCAGTGCGCGACGATTGGGTAGGGCAATGGTCTCTGCCCGCAGCTATCCTTGGGCTTTTGGTAGACCAAGAATATGGTCTCTTCTGGTATGCTCCGCTCTACCTCATGTCATTTATAGGATTGTGGATGCTATGGCGTAATGATACAACCCGCTTTGATGCACTCTTTCTCCTCTTCATATACACCAGTTTTCACATGCTCACGGCAGCCTATCAGCGCTGGGAAGGCGGCTTTTCGCCCGTTCCACGCTACCTCATTGCCGTATTGCCCATATTGATTATTGCGCTTGCACCCGCAGCAACCAAGTGGTGGCAGCACAAGCAATGGATTCAACCCATCATCCTAAGCGTGCTCACAATAGGCATAACTGCTATCACCATCAGCAATCAAGCATTGATGTATGGGTTTGCTCTTGGCAGCAACTCCATTTTGCGTGAGGTATACCATGCCGATAGGCTCATCAGTGTATTGCCTTCGTTCAAACAAGATGCAATGGTAGGTGACTATATACGCACAATAGGCATAGCCGGTGGAGTTGGGCTATGGTGGTATGCATGTATCTACCTCAACACATGGCTCTTTCGTGGGCAAAAAAAGATATTTCTCGTGACAACACCAAAAATATCGCCCCATGCAAGGCTAGATAAACGCTAAATGATAGTGAAATTGGTTGCGCAAAACACACTATTTGGGGTATGATGTACTATGCGCTATTCTCGTACACATATGGTACAACGGTACTATTTTAGCGTATACAATTTGCCTTTTGCTACCTTACATGATACACTATGTTCGCTTGGTAGATGAAAAATCCGTTAAAACGTTTCTTTACAGCATGTTCAAACATGCATCAGGTTACGTAGACAGTGCAAAGAGTTTACCTTCCAAGGATTTTTATCTTATCATAGTAAACCGAAAGGAGGAACCCCAAAACGTAGGTTTACGCACGTAATTGTAGGTTTCATGAATGATAAGTATTATATCTATCCGTAAGGAGTTTTCTATGTATAAGAAACACACTAAACGTTTCTCACGTTTCCGGTTGGTCATTTGTTCATTTGCCATACTTGCGTTGACACTATCGTTGCCTGGTTTTTCGCAACAACCCGCTGTACAATCTGCCTACGCTACTGCAACTACGGCCACTGCCACGACAAGCAACAGCGATGAAGAGCATGTCGTTCCCTCTACGACTATTACCAGTAATAGCATGCGCATCACCTTTGTTGAGAAAGTTGATAATGCCGACAGCAGCACTACTTGGGTCTACGAAGTTGAAGAATTGAGTAAAATGCATAACCTGACCGATTTGACGATTGAAACCCCCGGATGCACTGTGTCTGCAACAACCCCAGCCGCTACGACTGTCACTTCCGATACCAGTGGATTAGAGGGTGCCAATTGGTCAACGACGCCCGATTTTGAAAAAGGCGAATTTTCTATCACCGTGTCCACTTCGGCCACGCTTGGCATGGTCATGGCATCAGCACAAGCACCCGACATTGCCTATGGCGAACTGGCCGGACCACGCTGCGATAACGTTGAGCTACCTGAAACCCAACCTATGGAACCATCACGCATGGTCATAACAGAAAATAATTTCCGTATTGGCTTTGTGGGTTCTACGGTAAACCCCAATGGTACAACAAGTTGGACCTATCAGGTTGATGAGCATGCCGGTGCAAAAGACTTAGAAGCATTCGTCCTTGAAATGCCGGGCTGTGAGGTTGTTGAAACCAAACTTGAAGACTTTGAAGACTATCCCGATTACTACGACGACTATCCCGATTACTACGACGACTATCCCGATTACTACGACGACTATCCCGATT
>CAZVEN010000015.1:108762-120991 GCA_964626155.1 uncultured Chloroflexaceae bacterium
ATCCCGGAGACGATCACGGAGACTATCCTGGCGGAGACGAACCCGAAGACGATCCTCAAGACGATCCCGAAAACTATATCGAAGACTATGAAGTTGTTGCTCCCGATAAAGATACGGGCTTGTATGGCTTGAGATGGAAGGTGAAAAAGAACTTCTTCCGTGGTCTTTTCACCTTTACGCTTGCCCATTCCCCAACACTTGGCACAGTCAATGTAGCCGCGCAGGTGAAAAAAGATGTCATAGACTATGCCACGATTGCAGGACCGCGTTGCGATGGTGTAGTGACTCCGCCTAGCTCGATTGGCACCGTTGTCACGTTTGAAGGTATCGGATTCACTGTTGGTGAAACGGCAGAAATCTGGGTAGAACACGAAAGCGGTTTTACCACCTATCTTGCCCCGGTTGTTGTTTCGTCTAGGGGTTCATTCAAGATGCATACGGTGATGAACATTGGTGGCGCGTATACCTTCTATGCACGTGGTAAGACGAGCAAGATTGAGGTCAAGAGTAAATACATTGTGGCGCATACCAGCCTCGACATTCCCCTTATGTACCTTGCATCTCCACCGAAGGCGAAAAAGTGCCAAACAGGTATATTCTATGCCGAATACTTTGACAACAAAGATATGAAAGGCGTAGCAGGCTTTGCTGAGTGTGGCAAGAATGGCAAAATTTACACGGTATGGGGCAAGGGTGGTCCACACGGCAAACGCTCCGATGAATTTTCAATGAGTTGGACAACGGAAGTCAAAATGAAACCTGGACGACATCGCCTGCGCATGCTCGTTGACGACGGAGTCCGCATCTCTATCAACGGTAAACGTGTCTTTAGCAGTTGGAAGTTGAATCCCGCTAGTGTCTACGAAAGCGATTTCTACATTCCTGTAGAAGCACTCTACACGGTAGAAGTTGATTACTTTGAGAATACAGGCATAGCGGCACTGCAAACACTCTGGTGCCCACCGGGTGAAAATTGCCCGCTCATCCCACACCCCTGCGATGATGGTGGCTGCGGTCAACAAAATGATGATGATGACGATGACGATGACAGAGACGATGACGATATGCTCAGGGTACAATCACAGAAAGCACCTATCGTCCTATCTGAAGTAGACCCCGACCAGGATGTACCAGATGGCACCCGCGTTGCCCCAGTGACGACGTATGATGCAGCACATGGCCCCGGTTGGGTCACCGATGTTGGCGACTTGGCTGGCGCAGATGAAGTACTCTATTTACCATTTGTCATGCGCTAAAGAGAACCTATTGGTATACTTCTAGGGTCACGCACGTTTTGGGCGTGTGTGACCCGAACTACGAATGCGCCCGTAGTACCAGCGCATCCCGCCGGACTCCGACAGGATGTCGGTGCTACGTAGGACAGGCAAGATGCCTGTCCCTGTTCCCTACCTTGCCGACCACGAATGGGGGCCACGAATAAACGAATAGGGGTTCATCCACAACCGTATATGTCGCTGGCAGACGTATCAGCGAGGGAAACATACCTACGCGGCACAGGGTTGGTGGGCGCGAGCGCATTCGTGTATTCGTGTTCTATTCGTGGTCGGCAGGGCGAAAATGTAGCCCCGGTGCCACGCACTTCCAAAAGACAGAGCTTCAAGTTTGTTGCTAGGCGGGATATTCAACTCAAGGAGAGCAATGACAGAATCGATCTGATCAAGCTTTCTTACGGCAATTTTCCACAGTGATATTGGACAAATTTTGCGTGCTTGTTTGGTATCTTTGCCATTGAAAATGTCTTCGGTATCAGTATTTTTGAAGGAGTGTATCATAATCCATTGTATAACAAACGAAACCTCAGCGCTACGTATACATTGCCCATGATGCTTTATGCTTTCTCTTTTCGTTCCAGCGCCTGAGCGATTGTATAACAAACGAAACCTCAGTGCTACGTATACATTGCCCATGATGCTTTGGCAGTGGCGAGCAGCAGGGTGGCTGGCAGAACCAACAGCGTACACAGGGCCAATATAATGGTGAATAGGCGTTTGTGCATAGGTTGTTCTCCTTATGGTCAAGCTATCGTAGCAATCCTCTATATTTTTGTACAGGTTTTAACGCAAAGGCGCAAAGCGATGCAAAGTAGAGCTGTTGCCTGCAACGTCTCCACATTTCAAACCACAACACAGAAAATGGTATAATATCATGAGATGAAATCAACAATCTGTGTCCATCAGTGTGTATCTGTGGTTACGTTCAAAAAGGATAACCGAAACCATGAAATCGCAACCCTATAGCATAGCAGCATACTGCATCGTCATCCTCTTAGCAGCCATCAGCTTTGCCTACGCAATGGTCAAACCACTTAACCACAACGAACACATGTACATCAGCGCGGCTCTCTTATCGCAACACAACACCATCTACACCGATTTTGCCTTTGTGCAAATGCCCTACCTGCCACTCTTCTACAACGTACACTATCAGCTCACAGCAACCCACCACTATTTGCTCTGGGGGCGCATATGCTCTTGGGCAGTCACAGTGGCAACGGGTGTGCTTCTCTTTATACTCATGCGGCGCAGGACACCAACAAGGTGGCTCTCCTTCACCATCCTACCGCTCTTTCTACTCAACCAAGTCATACTCGATGTGCAAGCCGAATCATCAAACTACGCTATACCGCTAGGCGCTTCCGTCATCGCATTCGCATGCATCGTCTATGCCATCCAACATCCACGCCTTGCCCCATGGCTTGCGGCCAGTGGTGGAATAGCACTAGCATTAGCCACTGGCACCAAACTTTACTATATCGTCTGTTTCATCCCCTTCACCGTGGTATTGGTATGCTACCCACGCGAAAAGAGCTTGCGGCAACGTATTGTTGGCTACATCTTGCCCTTTTTCGTTGGTAGCGCAGTCGGGTTGTTGCCCGTGGCATGGTTCTGGGTGCGCGACCCGGCCGCCTTTTGGTTCAACAACATCGGCTTTCACACCACCAACACGCTCTGGCGCTGGAGTCTTGGGCAAACCTTTGCGATGACACCCGGCGGGAAAATCACCTTCTTTCTGCGGCTCCTCTTCGCCCTACCCTCCAACATCATCTTTCTTGGGCTTGTACCAACATGTGCCATTGTCGTGCTCACCTGGCAACGCCATAGGCGTGAACTGCTTCAGCACCTGCCACCCAGTATGGTGCTAGCACTGCTTCTAGCATTCACCACAACAACCACCCTGTTTACAGCTACCCCCATGGTTCTACAGCATGCTTCCATGCCAATACCATTTGTCCTGTTCGCATTCATCAGCAGTTTTTCTGCTCCCATCGTGTCCATAGCGCGACGACAGCGCTATGCACTGCTGCTAACAGGTATGCTCCTCGCAACCCTAGGCGCAAGTGGTAGCACTTTGCTATCGCATAGCCCACAACTCATACAGCCAGCCCAATGGGAAGTTTTCAACCTGCATCGCACCGCCCAAGAATTGCAGCAGTTCGTACCTGAAGGGGGAACTATTGCCACACTCTCGCCACTCTATGCACTGGAAGCTAACCGCACCATCTACCCAGAGCTGGCAAGTGGTCCCTTTTTCTATCGCGTGGGCGACGTGTTGAGCGAAGAGCAACGGCAACGTTTTGTAGGAACATCACCAAATAGCATCTGTACATTGCTCAAGCAAATGCCCCCAGATGCCATCCTCGTTGGGTTTGAAGATATGCCATTCCTCGAAGAGCCGCTGTACACATGCGCCAAAGACATGGGCTATACCGTCATTCCAGACAAGTTAGCCGGACAAGGTATCGTCTACACACGGTAGGACAGGCATCCTGCCTCATGCTACTCAGAAATGGTGCGAAAGGCGTAGGATAGGCTTCTAGCCTGTCCCCTGTAGCACCGGCATCCTGCCGGAGTCCGGCTAGAAGCCGGTGTTACAAATCGGATTCTGGCTAAGCATTACGCCCAAGGGCTACTGTCGGTGCTACGGGCGCATTCGAGGATGGCACGTAAGGGAACATTGACAGGCAGGATGCCCGTCCTACGATTTCTTAGTACCATTAGGCTTCTAACCTAATGCTACGCCTACGCCCTATCCATGTGGCTGCATCACATATGCGTATCTAGCCCCAACTGCTTCGCTTGTTCTTGCAATCTATCAAGCAACGGTTGGTAATTGTCTAGCGCAACCACCTTGCCCCTGCTCAGGCGAGCCAACTCCAACGTTTGCATCCCGCAACCACAACCAATATCAAGGATAGTAGGCTCTGGCGGCAGATCGCTCAAAAACGACCACGCCTTGCGCGTCAACGCATCATCGCCCGGCCCCTGATGTGGTAGCGGGCGAAACATTTCATAAAATACTTCTGGTAATTCTTTCATAGTCTCCTCATATAGCGTAAACCTAGCGGACTTGTGCATAATACAGAACAACCGGCATTCTTTTAACTTTCTTTCATACCTTTGCGTTCTTTGCAGCTTTGCGCGAGGTCTGAATGAAAAAAGACCGTGCTACGGGTGCCACGCACTGTCCGGTAGCGTGCGTGGCACCGCAATACCTGTACTACACCTTGACAATACCTATCTGCACCTGACCCTCATCCATCTCAACCACCTCAACATGGGCATTATCCGGTATGATACCGATGTACAACGCGGTAGCCAACGTCTCTGCCTTGATATACTCGCCCCAGACATCCACAATAGCGTGCAGCGAAATGGGTTCCTCGCCATTTGTGTCAGTGCCAGCACCAACAGCATCACCGGCACTATCACCAGAAAGATAGAGCGTAATGCGGTCGCTAATGTCTAGTTCCCCATTCTTGCGGGCATCTTGAATATTGCGCACCAAATCACGCGCTGCACCTTCCAAACGTAGCTCTCGCGTAATCGTGGTGTTCAGCGCCACGAGCATGCCCTCATCCTCAGCAACAGCATAGCCCTCCGGCGAACTCGTCTCAATCAACACCTCGTCCGGCTGCAACACATAAGCCTCACCGTTTATGTCAACAGAAACAGGTTGCCCCGACTCAACCGCATGGGCTGCTGCACGTGCATCTGTTGCACTCAACCCACGCAACGCCTCCGTTAAAGCAGGCACAAGCTTGCCATACTTCTTGCCCACAGCGCGGAGGTTCGGCTTGCACGTATAGTCCACAAAATCAGTGGACGCATCTAAGAAACGAATACTCTTACTATTCAACTCATCGCATATATCTTCGACAAAACGTTTGATACCCTCAACCTCGGTAGGCGTAGCACCCCGCACCCAGACTTCGCTCAACGGTTGCCGCACCTTCAAACCAGACTGCTTGCGAGCAGCCCGCCCCAGTGACACAACGCGCATAACAACCTGCATGTCAGATACAAGACGGTCATCTATCAATGCTGTATATGCCTGTGGCCAGCGTGCCAAGTGAACACTCTCAGCGTGTTGCCCATTGGAGATAGCAGCATGCGCTACAGGCTCTTGCTCAGAAACCTGCACACCTTGCCCAAGCACCAAATTGCGGTATATCGCCTCGCTGATAAATGGCGCAAAAGGAGCTGCCAGTTTTGCCACCGTCACAAGGCATGTATAGAGCGTTTGATAGGCCGCCTGCTTATCGGTATCAGCCTCACTCTTCCAAAAGCGTCGCCGGTTGCGTCGCACATACCAATTGGAAAGCTCATCTACAAAGCTATCAATAGCACGTGATGCCGTCGTCACATCATATACCTCCATCCGCTCTGTCACATCGCGCACCAATGCATTCAGCCGCGCCAATGCCCAGCGGTCTATCAGCGCCAGCTCCTGCGACTGGATAGAAGCTTCATCAGTCAAAACCGCTTGCGGCGACCAGCCATCAAGATTGGCATACGTCACAAAAAAAGCATACGAATTCCACAGCGTCAGCATAAACTGGCGTAAGCTCTCGCCCACACCCGCAACACTAAAGCGGCGCGGGTTGCCCGGCGGCGATGCACTAAACAAATTCCACCGTAGCGCATCTACGCCATATTCCTCAAACACATCCCATGGATTGATGACATTGCCTCTGCTCTTACTCATCTTCTGCCCCTCGGCATCCAGAATATGCCCCAAGCAGATAACATGCGTAAAAGCAGGCTTATTGAAGAGCAACGTACCAAGAGCATGCAACGTATAAAACCAACCGCGTGTTTGGTCTACCGCCTCACAAATAAAATCCGCCGGGTGCGATGCTGCAAAGAGCGCTTCATTCTCAAACGGGTAATGCCACTGCGCCACCTGCATAGCCCCACTATCATACCAACAATCCGCCACATCAGGAATACGACGCATCGTCCCATGGCCATCGGGAGCATCCCACACCAAATCATCCACATAGGGGCGGTGCAAATCTCTATCAGCAATAGAATAGCCCACCTTGTGCGCCAACTCCGCCCGGCTGCCGATACACTCTATGTATTGCCCATCATCACTAACCCAAATCGGCAAAGGCGTGCCCCAATAGCGCTCGCGGCTAATCGCCCAATCAATATTATTCTCTAACCAATTACCAAAACGCCCATCACGAATATGCTCCGGCACCCAATAAATATCCTTATTATTGGCAATCAACTGCTCGCGCATAGCCGTCGTGCGCACATACCACGAACGCTTGGCGTAGTAGAGCAGTGGCGTATCGCAACGCCAGCAAAACGGATAACTATGTCGCACACGCGCACTCTTGAACAATAGACCACGTTCTTTCAAGGTACGAGTGATAACCGGGTCAGCCTTCTTAAAGAAAAGCCCCCCAAAGCCAAAATCATCAAACGACGGTAGCGTGTTTCCATCGAGTGCAACCGAAAAGAAGGTTGGCAACCCATACTTGCGCCCTATCTCCAAGTCGCCATAGGCTGGCGCAATATGCACAATACCCGTGCCGTCCTCAAGGCTCACAAAATCATCGGCAATAACGCGGTAGGCACTATCCCAATCTATCTGGTCATCAGGGGCCGGCACGCCCTGAAACAACGGCTCATAGCGTAGCCCAACAAGCTCATACCCCATAAAAGTACGTTCAACCGTGACATCTTCGCCGAGCACCTGCCCAACCAGAGCAGACGCCATCACAATATACTCGCTTGTCTCCTGCTCACTCGCACGGTAGCGCACAAACGCATACTCAGCGTCTGGCTTCACACACAGCGCAGCATTGGCCGGCAGAGTCCACGGCGTCGTCGTCCAAGCAAGAAAGCTGCTCCCAGCCAAATCATGCGCCAACGGATGCGGTGTCGCACTCGTATCAGCACTTGTAACCCGGAACCGTACCCACACGCTAGGGTCATCTACATCCTCACGAAACCCAAGGCTCACCTCATGGTCGCTCAGGCTCGTATCGCAACGCGGGCAATGCATCGTCACCTTATAATCACGGAAGAGCAACCCCTTATCCCACAGTTGGCGAAAAATCCACCACAGCGACTCGATATAATCATTTTCATAGGTAATATAGGCATCTTCACTGACCCAATAGGCGATACGATTGGTGAATCGTTTCCAATCTTGAATATAACGCCAGACACTTTCTTTACATCGTGCATTAAACGCAGCAATACCATAACGCTCAATGTCCGGTTTTCCCTCAAATCCCAATTCCTTTTCAACTTGAATCTCAACCGGCAGGCCGTGGGTATCCCATCCCTCCCGACGACCAATAATACGATACCCTTGCATGGAACGATAACGCAAAATAACATCTTTAAATATACGGCTAATGGTATGATGAAAACCGGGTGCGCCATTGGCTGTAGGTGGGCCCTCATAAAATACAAACGGTTGGTCGCCCGATTGAAATGATTTATCAGCAATATGGTGCGCACTCCACCACTCCAGCACATCTTGCTCTAAACGCGGAAACGAGACATTGGCACGAACAGGTTGAAACATCACAACCGAATCTCCTTTAAATTTATTTCTATACCTATCTCAGCAGACAAAGGAACACTATCCTTCCTGCACTATCTACAACATGTGCCCCATATATTACTACAAATTGCGTGGCAAGGGTAGCTACACAGGTACATATTCACGTTCGAGTACAAAACAGCACCAACTACCTTTTCGGGTATAAAAAAAGCCTGGCACCCATAGCGTGCCAGGCCGGTATTTTTATAAAAGAATGCTACGAACGTTTTACAGCATTGGCTTCTTTAGGGGAGCACGTAGGGCACATATCTTCTTTGTGGGTAACACGCCCAATGACAGTATAGAGCGGGCAAATACCTGTGGCACCTGTGACAAGCATCATCAAGCCAACCACACCTGCCACCCACATCCATATTCCCATACCACTCATAGCAGTAACAGCAATAGCAATAAGTACCAAGCCTATAGCAAGGCGAATAATACGCTCAATTTTCCCTTCATTATGAGTAAACACCATATTTCCTCCATATATACTTCATCTACACACAACTACTTATATTTTAGATTCTCCAGTTACAAAAAAGGTTACATGCTCAAATTGAGTCGGCGCAAGAGGCGGTCCTCAACATCGTTAGGCAAAGCAACCTCGGTCTGAGCAAGAGAACGGTAGAGCTTAACAGTTTTAGAAAGCGTATCAACAACAATCTGGCAATCAGAACAGTTGGCCAAATGTTGCTCAATCTCTTTGCACAGTTCATCTTCTATCTCACCATCAACATAGGCACTTATCTGACTCAACATCTCATAGCACCTGCCAGATTTATGCTGATGGGTCTCACTACTATTCATCATGTGCCTCCAATCACAACTGTAGTCAGTAAACCGTTCGCACACGTAGCGAAGATACTACATTTCATAGGCACCTATGCAAGACAGCTCGCGCCGTTTGGAGCGTACCAGCAAAGAATTGCATGTTCCTTTTTGTATAGCTTTGCGTTCTTTGCGTCTTTGCGCGAGGTCTTAATGAAAAAAGAAACACCATTTGTACCAACATCGGCGCAATAATAATGATATAGTTCAGAGAACATTTCAAGAAACCCGACAGTACCCATACACTTTTTTGATGCAATAACCCGTAAGAAGGTTACAGACACAAGCATAGCATTCACGCATTATAATGCATGTGCCCCTAAACGGCTAGAGTCCTACCCGTTTACCTCGTAGCACAGGCAAAATGCCCACTGCTACAAAGAAAAAACGCATCTACACCATAGAAACGTTGGGTACAATGTCTCTACAACACAAACGTTTCACACACTACGAGTCGGTCAAGTAATGACCAAAAAGTACATGTTTGACTCTAGGCTTCATTCACGCTATAATAGAGTGTGTGGATTACGCAGGATATGTGCAAGTGTCTATTGTTTTGTTTATCCATGGGAAGTTATGTATGAGTGGAAACGGGGCGTGGCGCAGACTGGTAGCGCACCTGAATGGGGTTCAGGAGGTCGCTGGTTCAAATCCAGTCGCCCCGACCATACCAAAAAGCTACCTGACACCTATAGCAGGTGGCTTTTTTGTATCTCAAACACATCAGATGTTGCAATATGCAATTTTTCGTGTTACAATAATACTACTTTATCTGTTTATGGAGATCAGTAAGTATCTTCTTGCCAAATGAATATCCATTGTTTGGCTTGCATACTATCTTACGTACTATAGCGATTAGTTATCCTTTAAATACGCTTTGTCCTCAATATCGAGAAAGATAGGTTCTAGGGGGGGGACAACGACGATGGCAACAATGAAACTACAAGCCGCTTACGATCAGGCACAACGATTTCTCGAACAAAATGATACCGAACGTGCAATTGGGTTAATTCAACATATTCTCCAACACTTTCCTCATAGCATAGAGGCCCACCGTCTTCTTGGAGAAGCATATCTTATCAGCAGTCAGTTTGACCAGGCAGAAGAAGCATTCTGTCGTGTGTTAAGTGCTGACCCGGAAAATATCCCTGCACATGTTGGTCTTGGTATTACCTATGAGCGCCAAGGCCGGCTAGACCGTGCAGTTATTGAGTTTGAGCAATCCCTCGAAATTAAGCCCGACATGACCGAACTCCGTACACAATTACTGCGCCTGTATACAGACGCATGGGGAAGCGAACACGCCCAACTCCGACTAAGCCGCCCTGGCCTTGCACGTCTCTATGCAAAAGGCCACATGTTGCCCCAAGCAATCCAAGAATTTCGTAGCGTCGTCGCCGACCATCCCGACCGCCTCGATGCACGAGTCGGCCTTGTAGAAGCACTTTGGCGGCATGGGCAAGAAGACATGACCGTAACCGTGTGCGAAGAAATACTCACCGAACGGCAAGATGTCCTCAAAGCCAACCTGCTCCTTGGCTACATCAAACTTGCTCGTGGGAGCAACGAAGGGGAACGTTTTTGGCAAGCAGCCCAACAACTAGACCCATACCAACATGTCGCTCAAGTCATGTTTGGCCAACTACCAAGCGACGCCCCATCTTTTGATGTTACCCTACCCACATGGGATGAAGCGGCCTGGCGCGAACAGCGTGAGCGGGAAAAGTATCAACAGAGCAGTAGTAAAGAAGAAATAGCAGTATCTACGCCAGCAACCACTCCATCCAAATCCGCTGCTGTCTCTGAAAAACAATCCCACAGTTCCCATGCCGAAACACCACCATCTGCTCAACAAAAGCACAATGCAAAACCCAAAGCCAAAACAAATGAATTGAGCGACAACGAACTTCTTGCTAATTTGCTCGGATTTCAAATATTTGATGGTTTTGAACAACAGCAACGCGCAACTCAACCCACTTTTACGTCTCAAGAAGATGGTAAAGCCCATACCGAAACAGCCCCATCAGACGACGATATGTTTGATTTCCTAGAGCCAGAGCCAAGTATACCTACACCACAACCTGCCACCGAATCAAAGCAAGCCCACACGAAAGAACCAAAGACTGAAGAACCAGAGATAGAAGACTTCGGACTAACCCCGCTTTCGTTTGAAGAACTAGGACTGAGCGAAGATGAAGTAGCATCCCTCACTGATGAGCCACAACAAGCACAACCGGCAACCGAATCATCAGCACAGTCCAATGCTGACACAGACGCAGACACAACATGGTCCGATGACTTGGGAATGGAAGTAGAACCATTTGATTGGGAATCTCGCGCAGGAAAGGGCGAGACCCAACCAACCCAACAACCACCTACAGAAGACATGCCAGCACCTTTCGATGTCGACTCATTTGCCGACATGCCCGACATGGAACCTTTCAGCATGCCAACCGGTGATGAAGGTGCGCCTGACCTAGACGCAACCCCCTTTGACGCCGATTCGTTTGCCGACATGCCCGACATGGAACCTTTCAGCATGCCTAGTGGTGCCGAAGAACCAGAACCAGACGTACCCCCCTTTGATGCCGACTCATTTGCCGACATGCCCGATTTAGAACCGTTTGATATGTCTAGCGTATCTATGGAAGACAATATGCCCTTTGGAAAAGATGAGACACTTGAAGATATGCCAGATGTGCAACCATTTGACATGTCGAGTGCATCTGCTCAAAGTGGTATGTCCTTTGGTGAGGAAACGTTTGACGATACACCAGAAGTAAATCCATTTGGATGGTCAGACGACATTCCAATGCCATCATCTATAAGCGATGCCGATAACTCATCTAACGATGACTTTCTTGATGCATCCCTCCAACCATTTTCAATCGATGACCTTGACTTGGGAACTGACGAAAGCGATATGGATGCACCTTCACTCCCACCATCTCTCCAACCATTCTCGTTGGATGATTCTGGTGCTACACCACCTAGACCCCCCATTCGTGAGCAACCATCACATCCTTCTTCTGAAGAAGAAATGGGTCAGGAAGAGGGAACATATAGCTGGCAACTACCTTCCTCTAAGTCTGGTACCGATATATTGCGCGGACAAAAACCCAAAGGTAGTGAACAACAACAACAACTTGAGAGCGAAGAACAAAATCAATTTTCAATCTTTGCCAAACTCAAGCAAAGAAGAGAAGAAATACCACCAGAGGAACCGCCCCCCCTCCCAGAAGTCGTGCTTGATGAAGAAGATGAGATTTTCTTCTCCGATGACGATGTATCACTTCGTGATGATGAAGATGACAACGTAACAATAAGCGGTATATCCTCTCGTGCATCTGATGCTGCATCTCCTTTCATCGCCATGGACGACGCACCAACAAGCGAAGAGCCAGAAGTATCGCCACTCTCACTTGAAGAATTGGGATTATCGCCCGAAGAAATAGCCGCCCTCAACCAAGAAGAAAGCGAACCCATACCCGAAGCACCTACTACCAACATAATAGACGAAGAGCCAGAA
>CAZVEN010000016.1:0-12674 GCA_964626155.1 uncultured Chloroflexaceae bacterium
GAATAAACACCGCCATCGTCACACGGTCGAGACCCACCTGCTTGGCATAGTTCGCTACATCTCGTTTGTCCTTATCTAGTCGTTTGGCATCTACAAAGCTTTTCACCTCTATTAAGCCACGTTTTTCGCCGCATTTGATATGTACGTCTACTCTGCCATTGCCTGTGGGAAACTCTGGACTCACGATACAAACATCTCGTATGGTCTGGTACAACCACCAATACAAGTGGAAATGCCCCACTGCTTCCGTCAATTTATGGTCAGTTTGGCGACGTGGCTGCTCTTTCCATGGGTTTATGCCTTTCGCTTTCAAACGTGCCAAATAGTCTGTGTAGCGCTGTAACAGTGCGGGCAAATTCAGCACAGGCGGGTCAAACACATCCTTTAGTTTATCCAGTGGTGGTAGGGCTAAGATAGATGAAGGGTGTGTAACTAACTTCGCACTCAGCGCATCGTAGAGGCATTGCTGAATAAAGGGTGAAGAAAAGCGACAGACGTTCTCGTAGCGCTCAGACGATTCTTGGATAACCTCTGGCTCAATGATGCCATGCATGTACAGGTAATTATGCAACGGGTCATGGAAGGTAAACGGAATGTTGGCATTGCTGAACAACGTAGCAAGAAAGGGGAGATACTCCTCTTCGCGTGCTTTGTTAATGAGATTCGTCAGGTTATTGTTCGGTAGGAGGAAACGGGCCGCGTTCCATGTTGCATACCACGTAGGCATAACAATTGGGTGCTCCCGACCGGGGTTATACTTTTGGGTGAGCAACTCGCCAAACCACGACACGAGACCAGGTTGCCCCCGCGTGTTTTTGTAGACGGTTTCGACTACCTCTGGGGCAATAGGCTGTCCGCTTTCATCTTGGTATTGCTGATACATCTCGCGCACCTCATCGGCGGTCAAGTTGCCCATCTGCAATGACCGTTGCACATTGAAAGGCGACCCGCGCTGGCTCTCCATACCAACAACTGCCCGCACACCTGTTAGTGCTAACCCATGGAGCCAATTGTCGGACCTATCCAAATACAACTCTCTGAACCGTCGAACCAACAAGTCGAGCACCCACGAAGGTGCAGTATCCACTTCATCTATCAGCAAGAGCAAGGGATTATCCCACAATCCCCCCTGCTTTCTGAAAAGTGCTGTAAAGTCTTTCCATACCTGCACGTGGGGGGAACGAGGTAATTTGTTTTCTAAGATACTCCGCAATGCTCCCGGTACTTTTACATTGTCGGTATCTTCGTTGACCGGAGGGGTTGTATAGGCAAGCTCATCTAATGTGCCAACGGAAAAGGTTTGTATTGCAAACCTATCACCATAGCGCTTGGGTATTTCGTGCATGGCTTGGCGCATAAGCCACGTCTTGCCCGTTTGTCGTGCGCCCCAAATGGTGAAATAGTGCCCCCCCGCTTCGGGAATGCCTATCAAGTGATTGACACATTCCTCTACCATCGCTTTGCGCTCAACACAAAAATGGTATCGCGCATCTACCGGACCATACGAATTGAACGAACGCATAAGGGGTTCTCCTTTCTTGTCTAGCCTTATACAACTGCGTTGGGGATATTATACACTAGGACTCGTTCATATTTAAAAAAGTGCTTGCACTCTTTATACGATTTGTGGTACATTGTCTTGTCTAACGTGCCACACATTAAGCAAGAATGAAGTAAGATAACAAGGGAGGTTGTACAAAATATGGTTCGTTCTCGGTTGCGTATACGTTCTTATACAGGGTTATCCCTGATTGTAATAGTATTGTTGTGCATCGTTTCTGTTGCACCTTCGTTGCCTACAATCCCTACAACTTCTGCCAACCCACAAAACATGCCATGGCATGACAAAAGTAACCCGTTTGGTGTCGTAACCGCATTGGGCAATCGTGTCCGTGTGGATGAAATAGATACGATGACCAGTTTAATGCGCGAAGCCGGAGTACAATGGCAACGCGAAGAGATATTTTGGCATGAAGTGCAACAAGTGCCTAGTGGACCATTCAATTGGACAGGTAATGAACATGGCATGTATAACTATGACTATGCCATTGAATCGCAAGTACGCGCCGGCATCAATGTGCTTGGCCTGCTCGATTACAACCCCGCATGGTTTAAGGGCAAGAACCCGCTCCCTGAAGAATGGATAAACGATTGGGGTAACTTCGTCTACAATGCTGTTGCACGCTATGGGCGCGACCGTGGGTGGATTACCTATTGGGAACTATGGAATGAGCCAAACTTAGCCCCCTCTGGCTATGAAAGCGGCTTGTATGATGTACGTGACTTTGTGCGGGTGCTACAAGTGGGTGCTGCAGCAGCACGTGCTGCTGACCCAGAAGCCAAAATTGTCATGGCCGGGTTGGCCCCAACATGGACCCAAGCCCCATCTGATTATACCTATGATTATTTCGATTATCTTGAACGGGTTGCTATTGCAGGTGGTTTTCAGCATGTAGACGTGATAGCCATTCACCCCTATCGCCCCGGCCCCCCCGAAGGCGCAGTGCATGGACGCCACCGTGAAATGGATTTGCGCATTGAGCTAGAGCACTTGGATGAACTGTTGGTCAAGTATGGCATAAAGCCAGTATGGATTACCGAGCTTGGATGGTCTACACACAAAGCCCCGGTGAGTGCTTGGCCAAGTGTTGACCTTGACACACAAGCCTTCTTTCTCATCCGTTCCTATGTGCTTGCCATCACTCACCCAAGCGTCGAAAAAGTCTTCTGGTACGATTTTCGCAACGATACTGCCCCAAACGCACCATATGAAACACCCGTATACAGTGACCAAGAAGAGCAATTTCACTATGGCTTGCTACGCCGTGGCTACCCGCTAGACCCACAATGGCACGACTTACGCAAACCATCCTTCTTGGCCTATCGTGCGATTACCAACATCCTTGGCGGCTTATATCCTGTCAAAACATTTGCCGATGGCAACAACCCAAACATGCCGGGCGTGTACTGGTATCGTTTCAGTAATGATAGCCGTCACGTAGATATTATCTGGCGCACCTATGGAAACACATCGCATCTCACTATGCAATGTGATTGCAAAGAGGCGATGGTACGCAATTGGAAAGGTGAACTCAAAGGAATCATCTATACCAATGATGGCAATATCGTTTTGCCGTTGGAAGCGCATGGCACGCCGATGTATGTTGAGTATGATGCACCATCACTCAAAGATGGGCACTACTTTGATGTAACTGGGCATTCCATTCGTGGCAGTTTCTACCAATTCTGGGCAAATAATGGCGGGGTGTATCGCTTTGGCTACCCCCTTACCGATGAGATTATTGAGCCAGAGTTTGGCAGTGGGCGTCCACGTGTGGTGCAATATTTTGACCGCACCCGATTTACATTATACCCTGAGTTTAGCGGCACAGAATACGAAATACAGCTTGCCCATCTGGGACCAGTTGCTTTGCAACGCCAAGGTGTAGATTGGCAAACATTACCCAAAGCTACCAACTTCATAACGAGTAGCCGCTTTTTTACAGAAACAGGGCATAGCGTCAGCACAACCTTTCTCTATGCTTGGGAAAAATACGGTGGGTTACGCTTAATAGGCTACCCCATCAGCGAACAAATGCCGCAGACAAACCCTGCTACAGGTGAAACCTATATAGTCCAATATTTTGAGCGAGCACGGCTTGAATACTTCCCTTCCAAGCATATCATAGAGTTTGGCTTGTTGGGAAGGGAACTGTTTACCGGATGGTCTACTCTGCCATCCAATTAGAGTACCTTCTACACTGGCGCGATGATGTGATAGCAAAAGCCGAGGCTGTTACCAGCGACACACTGCAAGACAGCTCGCAGCATTGCAGCGTACCAGCAAAGAATTGCATGTTCCTTTTTGTATAGCTTTGCGTTCTTTGCGTCTTTGCGCGAGGTCTTCATGAAAAAAGAACAGCCTCAATGAAATACGTAAGGATAGACAAGGGCTATGAAATTGCATTATTTTCAGCATGTACCGTTTGAAGGGTTAGGTTGTATTGCAGACTGGGCCTATGTGCATAGGCATCAAATAACAGCAACAAAAATGTATGAAGGCGACCCGTTTCCCGACGTAGATGAGTTCGATTGGCTTGTCATTATGGGTGGGCCCATGAGTGTTTATGACCATACAAACTGTCCGTGGTTGGTTGAAGAAAAACGCTGTATTGAGCAAGCTATCGCACATGGCAAGGTCGTCATTGGCATATGTCTCGGTGCCCAGTTGATTGCCAATGTATTAGGCGCAAACGTATACCCCAACACAGATAAGGAAATAGGATGGTTTCCAGTAAACCTAACAGACGCAGCACATCAATCGCCACTTTTCGACTTTTTACCAAATACGTTTGAAGTATTTCACTGGCACGGCGATACATTTGACTTACCCTCAAACGCTATACATATCGCTCGTAGCAACGCATGTACCAATCAAGCCTTTGTATACCACGACCGGGTCGTAGGATTCCAATTTCATATGGAAATGACCCAAGAGGGAATACGTTCAATAATTCACCACTGTGCCCATGAGATAGTTGACGGGCATTCCATTCAGACTGCTGAAGATATAGTAGCATATAGCGACCATGTACCCTATGTGCAAGGGGCTATGGTTGGTGTACTAGACCGCTTACAAGCCCTATTTATGTAACATCATCAGCATCATATTGCACATCATCTTCCTCGCGTGCCCGCGTAGGCATCGGAGTATCGCCTAGCCTATGGTAGGCATACATAAATACATCGCGTGCAATAGCCAAGGTGGGCGCAACCAAAATAACCCCGATGAGACCAAACATATGCCCAGAAACAACCATAATCACTATCAGAATAGAGGGATGAATACCGACACTTTCGCCTAGAATGCGTGGTACAAGGAAATTGTTTTCCAACACTTGGATGACCAAGTAGAGGATGGCCACAGCCAGTGCAGTGGTGGGTGAGTGCAACAACCCAAGCAGCACGGCAGGAATGGCTCCCAACACTGGCCCAATGATGGGGACAAACTCCATCATGCCCGCTATGAAAGCCAGCAACAAAATATATTTCACTTTGAAGCCAAACAACCCCAATATGAAAAGCCCAGACGATGCAGCCATACCCACAACAAGGCTCAGGAAGATTTGCCCCCGAATGTAGCTACTCAACAAACGGTCTACAATCTCAACCACCGACCAGAAATCATCACGGATTCGTCTTGGTAAAAAACGATTTACCGCCTCTCGTCCTGACTGGTAATCATTCATCACATAGAACATCCAAACGGGAATAACAACAAGGCTGATGAGAAAGATAAGTGTATTGATGAATTGCAGTACTCTGTTAAAAAGAAAGGCACCTAACCCCTGTGCATAGGTGGACAAGTTTTCTTTGAGGCGCATATAGGCACTACTGATACCTTCCTCAACAGGCTCACGCACTTCAAGTGGGACGAGACGTTCATATTCTCCAAGGAGTTCATTTGCTTGTGCCCTAATATCGTCTACCGAAAATGTAGGAATACTTTGGATAAGTTGCGTTGCCTGATAGACGACAAGGGGGATGATATAGGTTGCTAAACCGATAAGTACAAGTAGGCTTGCGATGTAAACAAGCAAGATGGATGACCAGCGGGGCATGAATGCATCGAGTATGTTGACGAGCGGCATGAGCAGGTAGATCAGCGCTATGCCAATGACAAATGGCAAAAGTGCTGAACGAGTAACCCATAGTGTCCATACCACACCATACACAGCACTCGCTACAAGCACCCACCGTGCAATGCCACGCCAAATCCGGTGCTTGCCACCACCTGTGGTGCTCAGGCTAGACGTATGTTCGTCTCCTTGTTCAATTTTCTGTTCTTCCGAGTCATGGACAGCAGAAGTATGGGATGATGACGTAGTGGCAGGTTGGGTTGTGCTCTGTGTGTCACGGCTCACATCGGTTATCTCTGTTTGTTATCGTTCACTAGGTCCGCTAATGGAACTTACGGTGAGCAGGGTAGCTTTTTCTTGCCCCATGTTGACCCAACCATAGACGAGTTCTTCATTGCAAAAGAGCGTGTCGCCATGTTCAAGGATATACTCCCTATCGCCAAGCGTATATTTTACTCGTCCGTGCAAAACATGGATTATTTGCCCCTCGCGTTCGGTAAACCCTTGCTGGCTACCTCCGGGGTCAGCTTCTATTAGGCGGGCTTCGAGTGTTCCATTGGCCGGTACGAGTGAATACACTTGTACAGGGGCATCATCTAAGCTCAACTTGACACGTTCAGTGGAACGGACAAGCTGACCAGCGTGCTGTCCATCTTCACCTGCAAAGAAGTAGGTCATTTGTACATTGAAGAACAGGGCCAGTTTGCGTAGGTTCGCTACCGAAATATTCACTTTGTCTCGTTCGAGACGGCTCAAGAATGATGGCGTTAGCCCCGACCCATCCGAGACTTCTTGGAGGGTTAATCCGCGTTCTTGGCGGAGCCGACCGATTTTTTGTCCAAGTGACATTTTATGACTCGCAGGGTGCTACTGTCGCCGTAGAGAGCTAGGTACCCTAGCTATGCTTCTGTACATTTATGCATGCTACATAAAGAAACAACGATCACACTACAGCGATCTAGTATACTTGAAAAGATTTTGTCTATTATACTCTAGGTACATCTTTTCTGTCAAGTTCATACGTACAACATATGTATTATCTATACTGCATACAAAAGCTATAGAAGGGGTTTTTGTGACATCTAGGTATACATCTATAAAACAATATACTACTGTTACTTCCGTTGCTTATGATGCAATATGCCCAATTATTTGTGTTGACAGATACTATCAGCGCGGTATAATGAATACATGCGTTAGGAGTGTTTGTCATAGAAAAAGAAATCGTTATCTTTCTGAGCAGAAAGGAATAGTGGTATGCCAAGCTTAGGTCCAGGTGAACTTATTCTTATCCTTTTGATATTGATTGTTATTTTTGGTGCAGGCAAAATTTCTGGTATTGGTTCTGCTATCGGGAGCAGCATCCGCGAGTTTAAAAAAGCTGTGCGCGATGAAGATGCCCCATCAACAAACACAGAAATGGATAAGAGCGAACAAAAGGTTTAAGTCAAACCATGTGGTTCCTCTTTATTGGGAAGCAAGTTAGTTGATGCCACAGAAAACAGGCCGGTTGCCTTTACATACGTTGACTGTTTCAATCCATGCTCTTCACGGTGTGGTGTGATGGGTATATTGTTATTGATTTAAATGAGATACATGCGTCAGTGACGATAGGGAATGAACCGTCGAACTGACGGTTTTTTTTCAATGAGGCAAGCTGTTGTGGTCTTGTGTGGCCTTGTAAGGAGTAGCAATGAGTTTATTAGAAGACATGCGACAAAAATTGAATGCTGGGGAGATGCCAGACCGCCAAGAGATGGAAGAACTGCTTGATGCATTTGAAGAAATGCATCTTGAGCACGAGCGCTTACGCGAACGAAACGGCGACCTTGAATTTCATTTTGAAGCATTCGAGCACCTGATGCTAGACCGAAAGTATATGCTTGATAAACTCTCGGCATTGGGGCTAGAAGTCTATCGTGTGCCCACAGCCGATAAAAGTAGTTGGTGTTGGGCATGGCGCTGGCGTGGCGGCAAGTCCCAAAAAGGCTTTGAGCGTTCCATCAACGCCCTTGTATCGGCTATAGAAACATTACTGGCTGAGCAAGACAATGCAGAACAACCTCAAACGTAGCATGGTTTCTACTCAGACTGTACGGTATTAGTATGCATATCGCAATCAATGCCCATTTACTTGCTCATGCACGCTCATTCCGGCGTGCTGGTGTTTCCCATTACATTGAGCAATTGCTCACACATCTTGCTCAGGTAGACCGTTCCAATCGCTACGATATTTACACAACACATGGGATAGATGCAGCCCAGTTGGGTCTACCAAACACGTTTACCGTGTTGCCTAGTCATTTTCCCACTATCAATCCGCGTGTACGTATTCCATGGGAGCAATTCGTTGCGCCGTTTTTGCTCCGTAGAAGTGGTGCCAACATGTTTCACGGAACATTAAATGTAGCCCCACTCATGTCGCCTATCCCTACACTGATCACCATCCATGACCTAGCCTTCATTCGCTTCCCACACACCTTCCGTGCGCACAATCGTACATACCTCGATTTTGCAACACGCTCAAGTGCGCGTCGGGCTTCATGCATCTTTGCCGTTTCAGAACATACCAAACGTGAAGTGGTAGAGATACTTGGCGTGCATCCAGAACGAGTCATCGTGACACACGACGCAGCACGCGCTCATTTTCGCCCCCCCCACCCCGCCACACTCGCAGCATTTCGTCAGAAGCATCAACTGCCAGAGCAATTTGTACTCTTTGTAGGAACACTTGAACCACGCAAAAATCTCATGACATTGTTTGAAGCCTATAGTCACGTGATAAAGATATGCAACATACCACTCATCATTGGTGGAGCAAAAGGGTGGCTCTATGAGCCGGTGTTAAAACGCCTTGAAGAACTCGACGTGCGCGACTATGTTCACTTTGTAGGCTATATAGATGAAGAAGAGTTGCCACTTTGGTATGCAGCAGCTACTATGTTCGTTTTTCCTTCCATCTACGAAGGGTTTGGCATGCCCCCGCTAGAAGCCATGGCGTGTGGCACACCGGTTATCACCTCCAACACATCGAGTTTGCCCGAAGTTGTGGGCGATGCCGGAATCATGGTGGACCCGCTGAATAGAGATGCTCTCGCAGATGCAATCGTGCGTTTGCTTCGTGATGATGCGCTAAAAGACGATTTGAAACAGCGTGGGCTACAACGCGCTACCCTTTTTTCTTGGCGCAAAACCGCCGAATCTACCGTAGCTGCGTATGAATATGTGAATCATATTCACGAATCTTTGGTATAATCTGTAGTGAGGAAAAGTTTCTGGTTCAACAGTAGGGAAATTGTGCAGATAGATACATCACCAACAAATACACATTCTACCAATACAAAAAAACCTTTTTCGCGTTTTCAGTCAGTGCCACATCCGGGTGTGGCTCCTATGTTTCAACCACGCATGCGTTTTTTGCGTGGCGTGTCCTTCTTCCTCGGAGTCGTCATCCATGTCTATGTTTGGCATATCTTCATGCCACGCATTCCTTTCCTACGTCGGTACTCTGAACAAACCACCATGCAGCGTTGGGTTATCATAGCTCGCCGCTTTCGCAAACTAGCCATCTCCATGGGAGGGATGCAAATAAAGTTTGGGCAATTCCTTAGCTCACGGGCCGACATCATCCCCGACCTTGTGCGCCGTGAACTAGCCGGCTTGCAAGATGAAGTCCCCCCCGCACCCGCAGAACATGTCTTAGACCTCATCATGAAAGAACATGGCATGCCACCCGATAAACTGTTTCGGCACTTCGACCACGAGTGTGTAGCCGCAGCATCATTGGGGCAAGTACATTACGCTATTCTCCACGATGGCAATGAAGTGGCTGTAAAAGTCCAACGCCCCCACATTGAACAAATCATTGATGTAGACTTGCAGGCTGTCGCATGGGTGCTACGCTTGATTAAAGACCATTATGTTGTGCGCCGCCGTGCCGATGTCATGGCCCTGCACGAAGAGTTTGGGCGTGTCTTGCGCCGTGAACTAGACTATGTGCAAGAAGCACAAAATGCCGACCTATTCCGTGCCCACTTTGCAGGCATTCCCGGCATCTATGTTCCCTACCCCATACCAGAGATGACAACACGTCGTGTCCTTGTGATGGAGCGCGTTGGTGGTATTAAAATCAGCGACCGTCAAGCCCTCGACGAAGCCGGCATAGACCGCTACGAATTGGCCGACCGCCTCAACCAAACATACCTCAAACAACTCTTTCTGGATGGCTTCTTCCATGCCGACCCGCACCCCGGCAACTTTTTCGTGCGCCCTGAACACGAAATAAGCATCATCTCAAACAATGGCGTCACCCCACCCTCCGAAACAAGTATGCCATGGGTAGATAACGTCGAATCTGCCGGCACACCCTTCACACTCATCTTCCTCGACTTTGGCATGGTGAGCTATTTACCCCCAGAAACCATGTCCATTGTGCGCAGTGGCGTGCTTGGGCTTGCCGTGAACGATGCTGAACGCATTGTAGACGCACTGTATGAACTCAAAATGTTCCTCCCCGGCTCCGATAGGCGCACCATTGTGCAAGCCATAGAAATCATGATGCGCCATTCCTACAACCGCTCAGTGCGTGAATTGAATAATATGGACGTTGAACAAATCTTTGACGAAACCCGTGACTTGGTCTATGACCTACCCTTCCAAATACCTCAAGACCTGCTCTACATGGGGCGAGCAATTAGCATGGTTGCGGGCTTGGCTACAGAAATCTACCCCGATATTAACCTGTTTGACTCGTTGCGCCCCTTTGCACGCCGTATGCTCGCACAAGAGCAACAAGAAGGTGATTGGGTGGACCGTACCCGCAAAGAATTGGTTGAACTGAGCCAAATACTGCTTGCGTTGCCGCGTCAAATGGATAGCTACTATAAATCTGCCAACCGAGGCGAATTGCAGATGCGCACCGATTTTGGGCGTCTAGAACGCATGATACGCCGTGTAGAGCGCTCAACAGACCGCTTGACTGGCGGAATGGTGGCAAGTGGGTTGTTCCTCGGTGGTGTACAACTCTATCGGCAAGGGAAGGAAAAGGAAGCTCAACGTGTTTGGTGGGCTGCCGCGCTTGCCTTGCTCTGGTCGAACTGGCCCCGTGGCGATAACCGCTAAACCCTTTCTCAAAACAACCTTTCTGCGTCTGTTGCAGCGTGGTAGCTTCTTTCTGTTGCGTCTTGCTCTACCCCTCATATTGCTTGGGCTGGCTGCCCATGTAACTTTTCAACCAGATACACATGATGACATACGCCAAGCCGACAAACTCTTCATGCAACAGCAATTTTACCACTCCTTGCAACAGTATACCGCCCTTGCACAACACACCCCATCAACAGAGCTTTCCTTACGTCTTGGCATGCTCCACACTGTGCGCGGCGAATATGCCACAGCCGAATCACATCTCCGTCAAGTTCTCCAAGCCAACCTATCAGACGAATGGCATGACCTAGCCGTGCTCTACTTGAGTCACGTGTTGCGTCAACAGGGATATGCAGATGATGCTATGCATACATGGGCACGGGCTAGTGCCACATCTTCGCTTACGGGAGTAGCGCATATCTTGCAGGCCGAATGGCAGTTGCACGAAGAACACTATGCTGCGGCTCGCCAAACCTATCAGATAGCTATGCAGCATGCCCTTCCTATAAACTGGTTGCCAGTGGTTATCTATCGGGTGGCCCTCTTGCAAGCTGCACAAGATAGCGATGCGGCTCTCGCCATACTAGAGCAACCCGCCCACCATCTGCACCTCACCACCATGCCCAACAACCCATTTCTTGCCCCCCTACGGCCCGCCATTGAGCATGACGCAGCCCAACTCCTAGCGATATTGCAAGCAGATGCACCAGAACAAACACTCTTACTTGGCAAGCTCTATGCCCATCTCCACTTCTATGACCTAGCCAAAAGCCAATTTGCCCACCTGCAAACTGCTGCTACTGATGCTACTGATGCTGAAGCTATCATTTTAGATGATACCGACTTGCATGCATCTACCTACACGGCCTATGTGCAATTGCAAATGGGGCATGTGGATGAGGCCCAAGAACACCTGGAAATAGTGCTTGAAACCTACCCCAACAACCCCCAAGTGCGCATACTGCTCACGCTGGCGTATCTCTTACAAAAAGACAGTGACGCGGCGGGCAAGCAAATAGCCATCCTTACCAAACGCTACCCGCTTCAACCCGACATATACCTCTCTTGGGCCAACTGGTACATCTACCATCACGACTATATACATGCCAGAGAAGCCTATCACCATGCCATGTGGCTCTCACCCCGCGAAGAACGTGGGCGCTATGCTCTGCTCGCTGCACAGTTTCACCTTGAAACAAGTTACGATGTGTGCGACCATGGTCTGCCAGCGGCCAATGTAGCTGTACAAATGTTGCCCAACGATGCTACTGCCTGGACGATGCTCGCGGCTATGAACTATCAATGTGCCGACTTTGCACGTGCCATTGAAGTAGCCCAGAAGGCCCTTGACCATGGTGCAGGTGCCGATGCATTCTACTATCTTGGTGCTTCACTCGCTAGGCAAGGGCAACATGATGCAGCCTATACTGCCCTCGTGCAAGCTGCCGACCTTGCCCCCGATTCTATCTGGCGCGAGCGGGCCGAATATCGCCTAGCGTGGCTCCCGTAAAAGGACTGGTTCATATACCACAAAGTGCTACTTTCGTACTATTCTCATACTTGCTAAAATCATGGTATACTCTGTAGCATGCGAGTCCGTTGCGCGACTCTGAATACGATTGTGCATAATATAATGGTGTGAATATGGTACAGAGTAGCGAGGCGCACACTCTTGATGTGCCCTTACAAGCACATATAAAAGAGCAAATACAAGCAAGAGGGGTTTTGCACCCCTCTTTTTTTGTACCACGTTGTATAGTATAGTATGTCGTTTGAAAGGGGGGAAGTGCCTATTGGTAGCGTGGTTGTGCCGCAGACGTAGGATAGGCTTCTAACCTGTCCCACGTAGCCCGAGCGCAAGGCGTAGGATAGGCTTCTAGCCTGTCCCCT
>CAZVEN010000016.1:12774-105235 GCA_964626155.1 uncultured Chloroflexaceae bacterium
TGCGTGCAACGTCTCGCGTAGGATAGGCTTCTAGCCTGTCCCACGTAGCCCGAGCGCAAGGCGTAGGATAGGCTTCTAGCCTGTCCCCTTACGTAGAGACGTTGCGTGCAACGTCTCGCGTAGGATAGGCTTCTAGCCTGTCCCACGTAGCCCGAGCATTAGGCGTAGGATAGGCTTCTAGCCTGTCCAGCATGACAGGCAGGATGCCTGTCCTACAATTTCTTAGTAGCATTAGGCTTCTAGCCTGTCCCACGTAGCACCGGCTTCTAGCCGGACTCCGGTGCTACGTGTGGAATGGCGACAGGCAGGATGCCTGTCCTACAATGTATCGTGTTGGTGGGAGTACATAAGTTATCACATGTGTAAATGAACGAATCCATAAGGAGGAAATGTAATGTATTGGAATAGACAAAAGGGATTGTTGGGTAGTAGGAATGTACGGGTATTTTTCATTCTCGCTCTGCTGGTGGCATTTTTTGCGCCCACACAGCAAAAGCCATTTGTTGTAGTGCCGGTTGTGCAAGCAGCAGAAACGCTTACGGTGACAAATACGGATGATAGCGGCGAAGGGTCATTGCGGCAAGCCATTGCAGATGCAGCGGCAGGCGACACGATTGAGTTTAATCTTGGCATGACTGAGCCAGCCGTCATAACCCTAACGAGTGGCGAACTCGTTATCAACAAGAAATTGACGATTACTGGACCAGGTGCCGATATGTTGACTATCAGCGGCGGCGATAGCAGCAGAATTTTCCGGACAGAAAAAACAGCAGGGACTACACTCGCCGATGTAGTTCTCTCTGGGTTGACTCTAAGCAATGGGAATGCTACGGACACTGAAGGTGAGTATGTTGGTGGCGGTGCCATCTACAATATCGGCAATCTTACTCTCAGTGATTGTGTTATCTCAGATAATACGGCATTCAACGGTGGTGGTATTGTCAATCAAGAGGGTAAGGTTGTTATCACCGATTGTCGCTTTGCAAATAATGAGGCAATGGGCAAAGGTTGCCCTGATGAAGGTTGCGAAGGCTCTAATGGCGGTGGAATTGTCAATGGTGTTTCCGGCGCAGAGATAAAGAATGATCCTGTATTGGAGATTACAAACACGGTTTTTGAGAGCAATCGCTCATACGCAGATGCCTATACAGGCGTAGAAAGTTATGGTGGCGGTGCTATCTACAATTTTGGTTGTATGACCGTGCAAGATAGCACCTTCCGTGATAATACAGCTTGCTCATCTGGTCGTTCTGCCGGAGGCGCGATATTCAACAATGACTCCGATGTCTTTTGCAATCCTGAAACACAAAAGACGACTATTCTACGCAGTATATTTGAAAATAATAGTGCCCAACAAGGTGGCGCTATTAACAACAACAAAAGAGGCCATATGATCATTGAAGAAAGCACCTTTACTGGAAATGGTGAGCATGATAATTTTAAATGTGATGGCGACCATGGAGGTGCCATTTACAATTTAAGAGAACTAAACATAGCAAGCAGTACGTTTTCGGATAATCATGCAAGTGATACCGGTGGAGCTATCAGTAACGATCAAAGTGACGATTCTTCTTTTGTTGCTATATTAAAGCTCACCAACAGCACGGTGTATGGAAATAACGTGTTCAAGGAAGGTGAAGATAGCTGTGGTGGTGGTGTGGCAAGCATTGATGGTGCTCAATTGGATGTGAGTGATAGCACGTTTTCAGGGAATACTATTGAGAGTACTGGAGTGAATGCCAATAAAGAACCTGCTAGTGGTCAAGGTGCTGGGATATGTGCTTGGAATAGTTCTGTTATTACCGTAGCCAATACCATACTTGCTGACAATGTAAAAAGAGGAGATGGTTCATTAGGTCCCGATTGTTTTGCCAGTGATGACGCAACCATCACATCCATGGGACACAACTTGATACGCAATATAAGCGATTGTAAGGTTATCACAGCAACAGGAGACCTCGCTGGCGACAGTAAAAACCCCTTAGACCCGATGCTTGGCACCTTCCAGCAAAACTGTAGCAGCACGTCTACCATATGCCCCCAGAAAGATAGTCCAGTTCGAGGTAAAGGGCAGTCTACACAAGAGACAGACCAAAATGGTGCCGACCGTGGTGATACAACGGATATAGGCGCATGTGTCTACGAACCGCGCTTTGAGTTTGAGATTGGCGAGCAACTCCCTGTCGTCAATGAAAATGAGGTGAGTGCAACTATACCGTTCACTGTGTGCCAACTCGACAATGATTCTTTGGATTTGACATCCGACAACGACGATTTGTTCTCCAGTGCCACGCTAGAGGGCGGTCTTGGTGGCACGGGCAGCTATCAGACCTTGCAAATCACACCAAAAGCTGACCAATGGGGCACGGCTACCATAACCGTTACTGCACTATCTGCTGATGGCACACCGAAGAGTATTTCTTTTGTGCAGCGTGTGAATGCAGCGCCGGATATAGCGGTGAATGAGACAGCGCTCTTTATTCAGGGCGGCGATGAAGTTATTGTAGATAGTAAAGATTTGCAGATTTCCGATGCTGATGATAGCAACCTTGCAAGCGCCACCGTCACATTGACCAATCGCCCGAATGAAGGTCAAGAGGGGCTTGAAGCTACTGCATCTGGGGGAGTCACTATTAATTACAATGCTGAAACGGGTAGGTTGCGTTTCGATGGTTCAGGCGAGATTGATGCCTATGAGACAATGCTGAGTAGCCTTACCTACGACAACGATGCAACCACCACAATAAGCAAGACCGACCGTATTTTGACCTTTGAGGTGAGTGATGGTTTGGCATCCAGCCAACCAGCCACTATGACGTTGCTTGTTGTATCTGCCAATGACGATCACGACGGCGATGGTGTGCTAACCAAGGATGAATGCCCCTTTGGTGCAGGCCCCTGCCCAGAGAATGCTAGACCATGCGAGGGTGATACCGATGATACCGATTGTGATGGGATATTGAACTATCTCGACCCAGACGACGATAACGATGGCATCATCACTAAGGCGGAGTGTCCTGAAGGGTCTAAAGAACATGCATGCCCCGACTCGAATGAAGATGGTATAGCGGACTATCTCCAAGGTGATGTCGTGCCGCCAGAAGCTATTGCCAGTATAACCGATATTCCCAATGAGCTTGAAGTGGGCGAAACCTTGGTATATGACATTGTTGTTACCAACCCCACAGAAGAAGCGGCCAGCAATGTCAAGGTGATTAGTGCTATCCCAGAAAGCATGAACTATGTTGGTGTCCAATCGAGTCACCCCGACAGTTGTGTGTTCATAGAAGGAAATGTTGGTTGTGATGTTGCATCATTGCCGGGGTTAGAGACGATTACGATGACGATTACCGTTATCCCAACCTCTGGTAGCCAAGAAGGTGAACGTATCATCAGTGACCTGACGGTTAAAGGCATTGGCGATGCCGATATTGGGGTGCAGGAGGAGACAACGGTGTATAGCATTGGTGCGTTGCGCGAGTTCCCGCCGCGTGATGATGATGATGACGGAGTGCCAACACTGGACGAAGACCGCGACGGCGACGGCGACCCCACCAATGACGATACCGATGGTGACGGCATACCAGATTATCTGGACCAAGACGATGATGGTGATGGGGTTGTATCTTCTCAAGAAGATATAAACAGTGATGGCGACCCCACCAATGATTATACCGATGGTGATGGCATACCAAACTATCTGGATGATGATGATGATGCAGATAAGGATGGTTTGCAGACAGCGTATGAATGCAGTGTTTTGCCCTGCCGCGATACCGATGGTGACGGCATACCTGATTACAATGATCCTGATGACGACAACGATACTCTGCCAACAGAGGATGAATGTCCCGATGGCTTGCCATGCCCCGATACTGACGATGACGATATACCCGATTATCTCGATGTAGACGATGACGGCGACGGTATTCCTACATCGCAAGAGTGTCCGGGTGGTGTGTGTGCCGATAGCGATGGTGATGGTTTGCCCGATTATCGGGATGAGGGGATTGTGCCACCGTATGTTATTATTGATGTGTCGCATTATCCTGAAAAGCCCGTCAATGGGCAAGACCTCGTCTACACCGTCAATATTACCAACCCAATGACAACAGATGCAACCGATGTGGTGGTTTCCGTTGACTTGCTCACCGATGGGGCAATGACGTTTGAAGCTGCGGGCAGTGATACGAGATGCCAAGCCGATGGCGACAATGTGGTATGTACGGTTGCAACAGTAGCCAGTGGCGCGAAAGAAACCATCAAAATTGAGGTTACGCCAAAACAAGGCGGTGATTTCAACAATACCTTTAGCGTTGATGGCATTGGGGAATTTGACGCTCCCATAGCCGTTGAAAATAAAGCTTCGGTGCGCAATGAGGCCGATGTAGGGGTTGCGATTGTGAACGATAAAGAGATTGTGGCACTCGGCTCCGATTTTGCCTATATGCTCAAGGTGGTGAACAATGGCCCAGATAGTGCGCGGAGTGTTGTGCTGACGGCAACCATCCCCATTACCATTGTCTACACGGAATATGAGCAAAATATTTCGTTTAGTGCGCCAAATGCCACCGATTGTCAGCCATTGGAAGAAGCGGTACGATGTACATGGGCAGAGTTGCAGGCAAGCGATGAGGTCACGGCAACCATTACCTTCCCGGTGCCGGCCGTTGTTGGAGATATGCCGTTATCGGCCGAGGTGAGTACCTACGATGTTGACGAAAAAACCGCAAACAACACGACTGACCTGACAAATGAGGTGATGTGGAAGGTCTATCTCCCGCTTATGAAGCGCGATAGGACGTTTATGCGCTTCTAGGTGTGAGGTGTGAGGTGTGAGGTGTCTAGGGTTTAGATACTCATAATCCATCGTTACATTACATTTGATTCGTAGAGACGTAGCTGTGCTACGTCTCTACGAAACGGTACTAGCCCTGCCCTGTACAAAGCCATAAAAGGTGCTAGGGTGCCACGCACTCCCAAACGTGCGTGGCACCGCGCTCATCAACCACGAATCGTTGCATCACTTTGCGTCTTTGCGCCTTTGCGCCTTTGTGTTGAAATGCACGTTATGGCTCTGGGTAGGGCTGCGGTGGCTGTGGCGGAGCCGGGTATGCAGGCTCAGGCGGAGGTGGCGGATCATCCGGCGGTTGTTCGGGTTGCTCTGGCTGCTCCGGTTGTGGCTCTGGCTGCTCTGGCTGCTCCGGTTGCTCCGGTTGTTCGGGTTGGTCAGGTCCCGGATATGGCTCCGGCTGGTCGGGTCCCGGGTATGGCTCTGGCTGCTCCGGTTGCTCTGGCTGCTCCGGCTGGTCGGGTTGCTCCGGTTGTTCGGGTTGCTCCGGTTGCTCCGGCTCTGGGTAGGGTTCGGTTGGTTCAACTATAACCGCAGTGCCCGTTGGAATAGTCGTCATAGCAACAGTAGGCAATACTGCTGTGTCTACTGGTTGTGGCGTTTCGCCTGCTGACGGTGTCTCTCCTGCTAGTGGTGTCTTTCCTGCTAGTGGTGTTTCGCCCGTTGGAGGCGGTATCTGTTCTGCCGCAGGTGTGGGTGTAGGCGTTGGGGTTGGCGTGGGCGTTGGGCATGGGTCACATACTGGCGCTGGTTTGGTGCAGCATATGAGAATAATAATGATAAGCACAACGATGAGGGCTAACAATGCGCCAACAATACCAAGTGGACGTTTGCGGATTGTGTCACTCAGATTTTCCATAGGAATACCTCGCTCTCTCTTCTTTCTGTGAATGGATAAACAGTGCCTGAGCCTATTAAAGGCACCAACAATCTATGAACAAGATACATGGGCAAGATGCCTTGCCTACCTCACTATATATAAACGATGCATTTTCCAAATAATGTATACTCATGGTATTATGGTGCCGGATAGCCTGTTGGCGCAGGTGGCTGCGGGCCGGGATAAGTGGTTGGTGGTTGAGGCGATGTTTGTGGCTCTGGCTGAGGCGATATGGGCGACGTGGGCGTTTCTGCCGGCGCAGGATAGGTTGTTGGCAAAGACGTTTCTGCCGGCGCAGGATAGGTTGTTGGCAAAGACGTTTCGACCGGCGCAGGATAGGTTGTTGGCTCTAGGTATGGTGATGGTACAGGCGATAGTGGCACGGGATATTCCGGTGGTGCGGGAGAAGACGCAGGCTCTTCAGGCGCTATGGTCGGTTGTGCCGGTTGCAACGGCGGTTGGCCCGGTTCGGGCGAAGCTGTTGGTATAGGCGTTGGCGTAGGTGCTGGAGCCGGCGCTGGTTTAGGCTTGGCAATGACTAGCACATAGACGATGATGATGATGAGCGTGATGATACTAGCAACGGCGAAGCCTATGGCAAACGGATATTTTTTGATGATGTTGTCAGATTTTTTCATAGTACCTCACTTCCATATACCTAGCGACGTTCATAGTTGGGGGCTTCTTTGGTAATTTTTACGTCATGCGGATGGCTTTCTATCAACGAAGCCATAGTAATGCGAATGAGACGGGCATCAGTTCGTAACCGTTGAATGTTGGATGCACCGACATAGCCCATACCAGAGCGTAAACCACCAACCATTTGAAAAATGGTATCACTTACTGGTCCTTTGTACGGCACCATGCCTTCAATGCCTTCAGCGACCATTTTGCCACTGCCCTTATCTTGGAAGTAGCGGTCACTACTTCCTTGTTGCATGGCCCCAATGCTACCCATACCCCGATAGCTCTTGTATGAGCGGCCTTCATAGAGGATGGACTCGCCTGGGCTTTCTTCTGTACCTGCAAACAAAGAGCCTATCATCACACTGTGGGCCCCTGCGGCTATCGCTTTGGTAATATCTCCACTATATTTGATACCGCCATCTGCAATGATCGGTATATCGTATGGCTCGGCGGCTTGGGCACATGCGGCAATAGCGGTAATTTGGGGCATGCCTGCGCCTGATACCACACGGGTAGTACAAATAGAGCCGGGACCTTGCCCCACTTTCACTGCATCAACTCCACGTTCAATCAGTGCTAATGTCCCTTCAGCAGTGGATACATTGCCACCAATGAGCTGCACCGCACCAAAGTGTTCACGGATGGTGGTTACAGCATCCAGAACCGTTTTGGTATACCCATGAGCTGTGTCTATTGATAACACATCAACCCCAGCACGCACTAATGCTTGGGCACGTTCAAGATAATCGCCACTTGCACCAATAGCAGCGCAGACAAGCAACCGCCCATGCATATCTTTGCATGAATTGGGGTGCTGTATCTGTTTCATAATGTCTTTGACGGTGATGAGTCCACTCAATTTGCCGGCACTGTTGACAACAAGTAGTTTTTCGATGCGGTGCTTGTGCAACAGATTTTTGGCTTGTTCCAGGGTCGTCCCTTCCGGCACAGTAACAAGTTCCTCATCGGTCATGAGGTCACGTACTGGGCGGGTAGGGTCCGTTTCAAAGCGCAGGTCACGGTTGGTAAGGATACCCACTAGCTCACCTTCGCTGTTGACGATGGGAATACCACTGATATGATACTCGGCCATCATATGCAGCGCATCACCAACGAGTTTATCATCTGAAAGCGTGATAGGGTCGGTTATCATGCCACTTTCAGAACGTTTGACTTTGCGCACCATGGTACTCTGTTGTTCTATAGACATGTTGCGATGGATAACGCCAACACCACCTTCGCGTGCTAAAGCAATAGCAAGTCGTGATTCTGTGACGGTATCCATAGCAGCACTGATAATGGGTATGTTGATACGGGTGGTGCGGGTTAGGCATGTACTCACGTCTGCCTCGCCCGGTACAACATGTGATTCGGCTGGGATGAGGAGCACATCATCAAAGGTAAGTCCTTCCCGCGCAAACTTTTCATTCCAGTTAATTGCCACAAGCTACCCTTCCTAAAGCTACACGCTTTTCATAAGGTACACACTTGTTCTTTTATTGATATGGGTGCGACGCACGCTGAGGTGCGCCGCGCCTTTTGTTCGTTATCCACCAATTTTCACTTGGAAGGCATTGCTGCCGGCATAGATAGCCGATTCGCCCAGTTCTTCTTCTATACGCAACAGTTGATTATATTTTGCCACACGGTCGGTGCGTGCGGGTGCGCCAGTTTTGATTTGGCCGGCATTGGTAGCAACAACCAAATCAGCGATGGTGACATCTTCTGTTTCGCCACTGCGATGGGATACCACTGCCGTCCAGCCGGCACGTTGGGCCATTTGGATGGCGCTTAGGGTTTCAGTTAGGCTGCCTATTTGGTTGAGCTTTATCAAGATGCTGTTGGAAGCTTGTTCGTCAATACCACGTTTGAGACGCTCAACGTTTGTGACGAGCAAGTCATCACCCACAAGTTGGACACGATGCCCAATCTTCTCGCGGAGGAGTTTCCAACCCTCCCAATCGTCTTCGGCAAGCCCATCTTCAAGCGAAATGAGCGGGTATTTACTGGACATGTCGGCCCAGTAGTCAACCATTTCGGCACTGGTAAGGGCCCTGTTTTCGCGTTTGAGGTGATATTTGCCGTCTTGATAGATTTCAGTACAGGCAGGGTCCATAGCTAGGAAGACTTGCTCGCCGGGCTTGTAGCCAGCTTTTTCGATAGCTTCTTGCACGACTTGCAGTGCGGATTCATTGGTGGGCAAGCTAGGAGCAAAACCACCCTCATCGCCAACATTGGTGCTTTTGCCTTGGTCATGCAATATCTTTTTGAGAGCTTGGTAGATTTCTGCACACCAGCGGAGGGCTTCACGGAAGGAAGGTGCGCCAACCGGCATCACCATAAACTCTTGAAAATCAGTGCTGTCTTCGGCATGCTTGCCGCCATTGAGAATGTTCATCATTGGAACAGGCAGAGTGTGGGCATAGACGCCACCTAGGTAGCGGTAGAGTGGCATTTCTAAATCGGCCGCAGCGGCTTTTGCGCAAGCCAGAGAGACACCAAGAATAGCATTTGCGCCAAGTCGGCCCTTGTTAGGCGTTCCATCAAGTTGTTTGAGCGCATGGTCAATACCTACTTGGTCAAACACATCCATACCGCGTAGGTTATCGGCTATTTCTTCATTGACATTTTTGACTGCGTTGAGAACTCCTTTTCCACCATAGCGAGATTTGTCACCGTCGCGCAATTCAACAGCTTCGTAGGCTCCTGTTGAGGCACCACTTGGCACCATAGATCGGCCAATTTGGCCTGTTTCAGTCATTACTTCAACTTCGACGGTGGGGTTTCCGCGTGAGTCAAGCACTTCCCGTGCGGTAATTTTTTCTATTCCGACTAACATACATGTCCTTTCCTTGTAACCTTGCTTACTTTCTGAATGGAGGATAGGCCTATTGCCTGTCCAAAGATTTCTGTGCGGTCACGCCCTTAGCGGGCGCTTCGATTCTGGCAGGTGTTGTGTGTGTTGCGAGGTTGCCACAATAGGTCCTGCCAAGTGCTTTATTGTTACGGACCTAAGTATAGCATAACTCTAGGTTGACGTTTACAAGAATACCTCACTCGTGTGTGAGGCATGGTTGAATTGATTTTTGTTGCTTGAAGCCGTACAATACAACCCACGTGTGTGCAACAATGTGCCATAAACAAGCCACTATGGGGAAAACGGACCCCAAAGAGCTATAGTTGATGCAAGAAAAACAAACAGAAAAACAAGAGAAAAAGGCACTCTTACCTGTTCGCTATCTCCCACAATACATTCAGAACCGTTTTTTTCTAGGCATAGAGCTATTTGTTGTTGCTTTCTGGGCTCTGATCGTGACGATGCCCTACTTGGACATGGACCCGATGCGTGTGCCTACTGGACGCGAGTATCTCTCGCATATTGCGTCAAACCACTTTTGGACATGGGTGCGTGAATGTGGCGGGTGTGCGTTGTGGAATGGGAGTTTGCAAGGTGGTGCTCCCACACTGGCCGACCCATTCACAAGCATGCTGCATCCACTGGTCGCTATTCCAACGCTCATCTTAGGTGTGCCGAACGGCATGAAGATTGCGATAGTAACCGCTTTTATAGTGGGCGGCATGGCGCAATGGTGGCTTGGGCATGTATTGGGGCTAGGGCGAGCAGCCCGTGTATGGAGTGCATGCCTAGCAATAGTAGGCGGGCATTTAGCAGGGCGCATGGAGTTGGGTACATTTGGGTTGTTGCTCTCTACGGTAGCTTGTTCGCTTGTGTTTCCTCCATTGATTACCGTGACACGAACAGGCAGTTGGCGGGCTAGTGTGTGGCTGGGTGTAACCCTTGCATTAGCGGCTGTGGCCGGGCAGGGCTACTTACAAGTTGGGTTAGTCTTTGCAGTGCCGGCCATACTGTTGCTCATCCCATGGGATGTTGAGCGGCTCCCGTTGCTGGCCAAGCAATTAGGGTTTGCGGCATTGCTTGCTACGCTGTTGGCTGCACCACTCCTCGTACCATTTTTGCATTTTATGCCGGAGTTTTCCAAGTTTATAGACCCAGAGTTGAAAGTTGGGCAACCACTTACCTATGTCTTGTTTAACCTTGTCATTAGAGATGTAGCCTTTTACACCACTGATATTTTTGATAAGTTGCCGTTCCCTTTTCTGTATATCAACTACATAGGTTGGATTCCGTTGTTGCTGGCTCTGTGGGGATTGCGTGGTGGACGCACCGCCGAAGAACGTCGTGCTATACGCTATTTGGTAGCCGTTGCGTGTATTTCCTTTGCATTTGCCAGCGATAAACCATTGGCTTGGCTTGCTGAGATGGCCCCTACTCCGTGGATAGCCAAACAAATTCAGGGCATCCGCTACTACCCTTCTATTGCGGGCTTGGCAATACCATGTGTGCTTGGGCTGTCGGCTATTGGGTTAGACCAGTTGTTGGGAATTGCACCATTTCAGTTTCATCTTGCAAAAAACACTGCACCAGATAGACATATCTTTTCGCTAGATATACGCTGGCTGTTTGTGGTGCCTGCACTGGCAGCCATTATGCAGTGTTGGTCTTTTGCGCATCATTGGATTGGCATGCGGGAGTATCATCCACGTGTTGATATTGTGCTCAATGCATTGCGCACGCCTGATTTGCAATGGGTGAGCCCCCCTTTTGGGCAACACGATTATATGGAGCCAGCGGTGCGCATGGGGTTGAAGGTAGCCAATGGTGTGCGGGCTTGGCAATGGAAAGACCGCACATTGCCAGAGCCACTTTTGGATGCGAACCCCCAAGCTAAACCACCAGGCATGTCGCTGAAGACGATAGTAGGTGGAATACCGCTCTATGTTGCCGATGAAAACCGCGAGTATGCCGCTGTAGCACACGATGATGAGAGCCGCACAGTGTGCAAGGCGTATGGCATTGGTGGGTATATTGATGTGGAGTGTGATGCCGCACAAGCTGGTGTGTTGACGGTGAAGGAAAATAGTTGGTCTGGGTGGCAGGCATGGGTTGATGGGAGCCGGGTGCCGCTCAAGCAAGGCCGTTGGTTACAGGTAGATGTGCCTTCTGGTGTGCATACCATACGTTTGCGTTATCGCCCATGGGATGTGTCGTTTGGCATAGGCTTGTTCGTTGTGGGAGCTATGTTAGGCGGGTATGTGTGGGTAAGGAGTAAACAAGAAGTCACGTGACACACAACCTATCCCCTATCTCCTCGCACCCCTCACACCGCGCACCTCAAAACCACCCAATCATCACGACTGTCACCTCAATCCCATCGTGTGTCTCCGTCGTCGAAAGTTGCGCCAGCACATCCTCATCCAGCACGGGAATGAACACCGCCATTGTTACGCTGTTGAGCAACACCTGTTTGGCATAGTTCGCTGCATACCGGTTTATCCTTCTTCAGTCGTTTGGCATCTACAAAGCTTTTCACCTCTATCAACCCCCGCTTCTCTCCACATTTGATACGGACAGCTACTTTTCCATTGCCTGTGGGAAACTCTGGGCTAACCACACAATCGTCTCCTATTGCTTGCTGGAGCCACGCATACAAATGGAAATGCCCCACCGCCTCTGTCAACTGCGCATCCGTTTCCCACCGGGGCTGCTCCTTCCACGGGTCTATGCCTTTCGCTTTCAACCGCGCTAGGTAGCTTTGTAGCGTTGTAGCAATGCGAGCAGATTCAGCACAGGTGCGTCAAATACATCATCAAGCGTATCCAATGGGTGCAAGGGCAGAACTGAGGAACTGCTTGCGACCAATGCACCACTCAGCGCATCGTACAAGCAATGCTGAATGAAGGGCGATGTGAAACGACATATCTCTACATCTATATCATTGGGTTGTGCGATGGTTTCTGTCGTGATGATACCATGCATATAGAGATAATTATGCAACGGATCATGGAAGGTAAACGGAATGTTGGCATTACTGAACAATTTGGCTAGAAAGGGTTGATGTTTCAGGTTTATAGAAATCTATGGCAAAGCCATAGGGGATAAACCTGTTTATGCGGCGAGCCGCACTGGGTGAACTACGCACCCTCTACTCCTTTGCACGAATGCATCAGGAGCTACTTTGATGATGCGAACCATCATCTAAAAAAGGTGTAACGTGACACCTTGACTATGACATTGTAGCACGTTGCGCGTTGTTTATCAAGTGGATTTATGGTGTAATTGGGTGTCATAAAAAGCCATACATTACCATAAAACACCATAAACCTTAGCAACGTGAGTGATACGTGTTGTGCTTCATTATACACGATGACCGGGAACGGGGACGGATTGGTAAGCGATAAGGCGGTAGGGCCACTGCTGCGGCTTGCTCTAGCAAAGAATCAACGAATGATGCTACACTACTACTTGAAGTTCCCCTGAATCGTGCTACAATGAACCATTATAATCGTATGCTGGAGTATAGGCTGTATGCCTATTTGAAACAGTGTATATATCATCTCGCACATTGCAAGACAGCTCGCAGCATGACAGCGTACTAGCAAAGAATAGCCTGTTCCCTTCGAAAAGCTCAGGGAACGGCTCTATTAAAAAAGAGTGCCCCATAGGGGCACATGGGCTTACAATACGTATGCATTGGTATAACTCACCACGCATTGCTCACCATGCAGCATGTATCGCACATCATAGAGCTTGCAGTGTGCATCGTCTAGCACCTATCATCCGTTACCCGTCACAATGGAGCACTCGTCGCCTAGCACCCCATTATGCATGCATATGATTTCACGTATTGGCATCTACGATTCTGGCATGGGGGGACTCTCAGTTATGCGAGCAGTCCATGCCCTATTGCCACAGTACGATTTATACTACCTGGCCGACTCGGCCTACTGCCCCTACGGAATACGTCCGCCCGAAGAAGTACGCGAACGGTCACGCGCATGTGCTCGGTGGCTCATGCAGCATGGAGCCAAAATGGTTGTTATAGCCTGCAACACTGCCACCTCAGCCGCCCTAGAAATGCTGCGCATAGAGCTACCCATTCCTGTTATCGGCATGGAGCCGGGCATCAAGCCTGCCATAGCCGCCACACGCACACGGCAAGTCGGCGTCTTAGCCACCAATGGCACCTTGAATGGCAATCGCTTTGCTACCCTCCTCCAACGCTTCGCTATTGATGTTGATGTACACACGATACCTTGCCCAGACCTCGTAGAACATATCGAAGCCGGTCAACTTGACGCCCCCCCTATGCAAGCAACCCTACAATGTTGCCTTGCCCCATTGCGCGAGAAAGATGTAGACACTATTGTGCTTGGATGCACGCACTACCACTTTGCTGCACCGCTCATCGCTAAACTATCTGGCCCAGAGGTGACAGTAATAGATACAACCCCAGCCGTCGCTCGCCAAGTAGAGCGGGTTGCGCACGAACATGGATTATTGCCCGGCCAAGGCACGCTACAATGCGCCACAACTGGAGCACCAGAAGCTGTCATGCCAGTGTTGCACTCTCTATGGGGCAGCAGATCAATCCCTCTTCACCAAGCACATTGTTGAGCATTTTGCTGCATAACCTATGGCATCACCTGCATGATACCCACTACGACCGTCAGCGTCACCATACTGGCCAGCGTTGAGAACAGAATGGTCGCCGTCACAAAATCGGGCAACAAATCACGCTCCATTGCAATAATAGAGGTGAGGACCGCGACCGGCATGCTTGCTTGAAGAATACCTGCATTGCGCTCTATACCTGTGAGTCCAAATGGTAGCGCCAACACGATTGCTAATATTGGACTAGCGATAAGGCGCACACTACTCGCAATGATCATATCGCCGCTTATCTTGGGTATGTTGGTGTGCGCAAGTTGCATGCCAAGCACAAGGAGCATCGTTGGAATGACGGCATCTGCAAGCATAGTGATGGGACGGGCTAGCACATGCGGCAAATCTATATTCAGCCAATTGAATAGAATAGCGACAGGCAAGACAATAAGAGACGGCGTTTTGAGTGCTTCTACAAAAGCCTTCAAACTCACACCCCGGTTCCAGTTAGCCGCAGTTTCGCCAATCAGAAGGGCAATAACCATAACAGCAAGGAAATACACTGTTGCCGCAGCCATGCCACGTTCTCCAAGCACAAATGTAATAATGGGTAGCCCAAAGTTGCCCACATTGCCAAACACACAGACTAATACATAGGCTGCTACCATTTGCGGTGGACGACGCAGCAATTTCGCTATGATGAACCCCAAAATGGCACACCCTATTTGCACCAACATAATGTATAGTGTCATGCGTATGGCCATTTCGGCCTTAACCGTGGCTTCACTGAGAATGACAAACACAAATGCCGGCGTGAGAACAAGGTAGCCAAACCGTGAGAGGGTTTGCGTATGCAACTGCAAGCGCGGCCCGACAATATAGCCAAGCAGCACAAGAAGGAACACGGGGATGAGGACATCGGCAAAAATTGCCCCTAGTTCAATGACTAATGCCATGATAGCCCTTAGTGTATCCAGTCGGGCGAGCTTTCGGCCGCTTCCGTCACCGTCAACCGGGTAGGGTTTGCACCATCGGACTCCATGATATACAGCTCAGTGTTACCGTCGCGGTCCGATATAAAGACAATGTGTTGCCCATCGGGAGACCAAGCCGGCGACCCATTGCTATGCTCATCGTCTGTCAAGCGCACTACATCTGAGCCGTCCGGGTTCATAAGGTAGATGTCACCATTCGGGTCATCACGCTCTGAGGTGAAGGCAATGCGCGTGCCATCCGGTGACCAGTCGGGGTCAACATCACGGGCAGCATTTTCGGTTAGTCGTATGACATTTGTGCCGTCCGCATGCATGCTGTAGAGTTCGCCACTGCGTTCGTCACGGTCTGAACGGAACACCATGCGTGTGCCATCGGGTGACCAAGCCGGTTGCGTATCGGCACTTTTGTCATCCGTCAATCGTACCCGCTCTGTCCCATCTGTTTTCACGGTATAAATGTCAAAATTGCTATCAACAAACGACTCGAACGCGATGCGTGTGCCGTCGGGCAACCATGCTGGGTTGCCATCGCTACCGGGATGGCTGAGCAGCCGCGTCACGTTGGAACCGTCGGATTGCATCGTATGGGCTATCCAGTTTCCCCCTACCCGGTCGGAAATAAACACAATCTGTGAACCATCCGGCGACCAAGAGGGGTGATTGTCACCGGCCGTCTCATGGGTCAGGTTGGTTTGAGAGCTATCACTATTCATCACCCAAATATCCATATTGCCTGTGCGGTCGGACATAAACACAATACGCCCCGGAATAGTCACTCCCGTGGAACTGTTGCTACACGAGGCCAAGCTAAGCAGTGCGCCTACGCACAATAGCCATAGCGCCGGCAACAGTTTCTTTACCGTTGTTCCATGCTTGTGCGAAAGGAAACAACCCCTTTTTACCTGCTGTTTCACTGCTCCTCCGATAAATCTGAGGTATCTTCAAGATACCATCGTTCAATATTCCTGAGATAATTCGGCATAGAAAGGTCAACCGGACCATCAAGCGTCGTGACACGTTTATTCAACACAACAGGAATCCTATCTGCCCACAGGTAGAGATAGGGTAATGTAGTGGCGATACGTACTTGCGCTTTACGCTGCGCACTCATACGCTCTTCAATGTGGTAGAGTTGGCGTGCCATTTGTGCTTGTGTATCGTAGGCCGAGTCACGAAATCCGACAAAGTTGCGCGTCACGCGGGTATCAAGCGTCCCCAAGTTTATCTGGCTAGAATGGAAGAGTCGGAAGTCGTCGGGGTCATAATACATAAAATCGGTAAAGAGTGGGTCGCCTGCACCATTACCCCAACTGCCAAGGAGCACGTCGAAATCGTAGGGAGGTGCATATTTCGAGACGATAGTGTTGGAAAAATCGGCTGCCTCAACGGTTATGTGCAAGCCAATACTCGACGCAATTTCTGCAATATGCCTTGCGGCCGCTAGACGACGTACATCATCACCACGCACAAAGAGTTGTGCATCGAATGGTATGCCATCGTGCTGACGAATCGTAGCCCCGGCAGGCAATGTCCACCCGGCTTCCGTAAGGAGAACGCGTGCTTCATCGAGGTCGGGTGCTTCATCTGGGGCTGGAACAAGGTCGGCCCACGAACCGGGTACCGCACTATTGCCTATGAGTATACCTTGCCCTTTTGTCATTGTTTTGACCAAATGCGGCAAATCTATGGCTTTAGCCAATGCTTGCCGTACTTGCACATCGGCAAAAGGACGCCCCTCGCGCAGGTTGAATGCCAAAAAGTAGAACCCATTTTCGGGGTACCTATCCATGCGGAGCATGGGGTGGGTTTCTTGTATATCCTGTGCAGCATTCCATGGCAATTCAGCAAGCAAGAGTTCACCTTCTTGTAAAGCGTGCAGCTTTTTTTCGACATCCGAAGCCCCAAAAAACACCACCCGCTCTAGGAGTGGCTCACCACCGTAGTAGCCACTATAGCGCGATAACACAATAGATTCACCACGTTCACGCTGATCAAACTGAAACGGCCCACACCCAACAGGTACATCCCAAAAGTTCACATTGGCAAATGCTTCATTTTCTAGGAGATGACGTGGTAGAATAGGTAAAGTAAGCTCGGCAAGTATAGGAGCATAGCGCTCAGTAAGCGAGAGCACAACGGTATGGCTGTCGGGAGTAGAAATAGCAGCAATATGTTGCAAATCGGCTAGCAGAGCCGTCGTTGTGAAAGGAAGCGCTTGTATGCGGTCTAGCGTAAAATGTACATCAACAGCATCGAGCGGCTGCCCATCGTGCCATGTCACATCACTGCGAAGTGTGAATGTCACGATGCGCCCATCGGCTGAGGCTTGCCATGTCTCGGCTAAATCTGGCTCCGGTCGCAATTGCTCATTGAGCCGCATCAACCCTCGGTACATGAGCGATATGATCTGCTCTTCGTTGCGTGAACGTGGACGCCAAGGTTGTAACAGTGGGATGTCTTTTTCGAGAGCAATAGTTAAGTTGCCCCCTTCTGGGAGAGGTGTTGCTGTAGGTATGGGGGTTGAAGTTGGTGGTTCTAGGGTATGCGTAGGTGTGATAATAACAACTTCACCAGTTTCCGGCGACTTGGCAGCCGGTGATGGTAAAGGTATTTTGTTACAACTTGTCAATAGAGCTATGTAGAGCAGTGCAATCGCAAGGCTAACACCAAAAAGGTGTTGTATAGGTAATCTATGCATGAATCGTGAAAGAAAAAAACGCTCTCTTCTTTATGTCTAAAAATATTCCCTGAGCGTGTCAAAGGGAACATATGCCTTTCTAACAAATGGTATGATAGCAGAGAATACCACTATACGCAAGCATGTACTATGGATAGGTGTATACAGATTTGCAGAATGGCATATAATAGTGCAAGGAAAAAAAGAAACTACGTTTATTTAGAGTGTCCCTACTAGCATAGTGGTGCGGATTTGGTTCAAAGTAGTAGGTTTTTGTTTGACATGGTATCGTACTATTCCAAACTGCGCCTATTATTTGGTATACTTGTGTGTAATACGTTCTACGGTCTTTCAACCGTATGTAGGCATACATTTTTTCTTTGAGCCTTTTGTTTTTGTGAGACAAAAAACAAGGAGCAGAGTGTCTGGAAATTCTCGCTCATGGATGACCGCGATACTCTAAAACGACAGCTATACCGTGCTCGACGCACGTTGAAGCTCATGGAGGAGGAATCTCATGAGTCTGGTACAGCGTCTCTTGCAGAATTGCAGTTAGAAATAGATGAAAAGCAAGCAGAAATCGCCAGCCTCCAGAGCCGCCTCGCCCAGTTGGAAGACTGTCGCTCCAATACTTTCACCGACAACATCCCATTAGCCCCAAGTATCTTTGTCGGGCGCACCACAGAAATAGCGTACTGCATCGAATCACTCACCCCAGAAGAGCGTGGTTGGGGCGTTGTGATTGATGGCGTCGGTGGCATAGGCAAAACAGCCCTTGCCCTCAAAGTAGCCCATACATGCCGCAACGGAGCCTGGTTTGACGCATACATCTTTGTAGCCGCCAAAACATGCTGGCATACGGCTGAGGGCATCACTGAAGAAACACTGGCCCTCTCTTCACTCGATGGCTTTATTCGTGAATTTGCCCGTCTGCTCAAGAAGGAATATATTCTCGAAATAACCGACCCTCAAGAACGACGTCAAGCTATGCTTGATGCCCTACGGGGGCGTCGTGTCCTGTTTATCTTAGACAATCTGGAAGTGCTTTCCGACAAAGAATTGCACATCATCGTCGAGTTCTTGCGCAAACTGCCCGCTCCCAACAAAGCTATCGTCACCAGCCGTCAACGCATGGGCGAAAGTGGCGTTGTTGTTCAACTAGAACCCCTTTCTGAACAAGAAGCCATAACGCTGATGAATGAAATAGGCCGCCGGTATGGACGTGTTGCCAATGAATTAACCCGTGCTGATATGCTCCTGCGCCTAAGCCTCTACGAAGGTTCTGGCGGTAATCCACTCGCCATACATCGTACACTTGGATTAGTGGAAGAAAAAGGCTACGCATTGGAAGAGGCTGTTGGGTATTTACAGCATGCTTTTCGTTCCAAAGATATGTATGCATCTCTCTTTGCTGATACTGTGCGCGACATGCAAGCACAAGACCGTACATTGCTTTCTACCCTCGCTGCCTTCCACACATCGGTTACGCCGGCAGTATTGAAAGATGCTACAGGCCTACATGCCTCAGATGTGCAATTGTCGCTAGAGCGGCTATTGACGCTCTCAATAGCATACGATATGGCGGGTGGGCATTATGGGTTGCACCCACTTACTCGTACATATGTCTATACAGCACTCGGAGCAGGCAACGAAGAAATACGCGAAGTGCTAGGAGATGTTACGTTGGAACTATCCGCCTATCGCAAAGCATTGCACTATTGGGTGTCATATGCCAATACCTATAGCCTAAACCACAAAGATCAGGCACAATCATTTCAGCGGTTGGAAACGGAGTGGACCAACCTCGAAGCGGTAGCGATGAGCTTGCGCGATATGGCTGGCGTACCCGGCACATTGCTCGATAGAGAAGCTGCTAAGCTCCTCAACGATATGGCAGTGGCACTTAGGCGTTTCTTGCGTTTTCGTGGGTATTGGGATGAATGGGGACGACTGAGCGAATGGTCCTACGATGCAGCCCGTTCATTGGGCAATTGGCACGAAGCCGGTTGGCGAGCCTACGATGTTGCCTTCATCTATTGGAATCGTGGCGAAACAGACCTTGCTTCTGCTTGGGCTGAGTTTATGAACGAAGCTATGGAACGTGGCGGCACTCCTCGTGATAAATCTATCGCCAAACGCTTGCTTGGACTTGTTGCGGAACAACGGGGCGATTTGCAACAAGCTGAACAGTTTTATAACCAGGCCCTCGATGGCTGCCGCAATGAAGGAAAACCATCCGATGAAATCTCTATCCTCAATGACCTAGGCGATGTTGCGAGACGCCAACAACAATATGACCGCGCCGAAGAGTATTATCTGCAACTGTTTGCCAAACTAGAAGAGATGAAAGATAAAGCCAATCAAGCCATCTATGCCGGCAAACTTGGTATCCTCAACCTAGACCGCCTAGAGTTTATTGGCTTGACCCGTACACGCATCGTTGATGCTCGCAAATGGTACGAACTTGAAATGAACCTAGCCCAAGAAGCGGGACGCCAAGACCTTGTCGCCCAAGCACAATCTGGCTTAGCACGTGTCTTAGAGAAAGAAGGCAAATATACCGAAGCCTTGCCCCTAGCTGAACAAGCACTCCAGACACGGGAGCGGTTGCGACATCATGGACGCATGGGTACACGCGAATTGGTGATGCGTCTACGCGACAGAAAGTGAGAAGAACGGGTTACGAGTAGGAGCAAGAATCGGCTCTATTGGCATTCTGGTTGTGCATAGTTGCAATAATGCTCTTGAAACCTTTCATGCAGTGATATACAATACATATGCTTGTGTACCAGCATTATCTGGAACGGTATATTTTATGAACGATAGTGAAGCGTTGCGCCACAACCTAAAAATTGCCCAATCCTTACTGGAGACATTGAAAAAGCAGGTGACTGCTCATCATACACAAACGATTCCCGATGTACTCAAGTTTCAGGTGAGCGAAAAGCGAGCTGAGATTGCGAGTATTGAGAGTCGGTTGGCTCAATTAGAAGGCCGTCGCCCTGAAACATGGGTTGACCACTTGATTCTTGCACCGAGCATGTTCGTCGGTCATGAAAAGGAACTAAACCGTTGCTTAGAAGCATTGTCGCCTGATGAACGTACTTGGGGTATTATCATTGATGGAATTGTCGGTATTGGCAAAACAGCACTTGCATTGAAGGTAGCGCATATGGCACGCGCCCAATCGCTCTTTGATGCCTACCTTTTTGTTGCCGCCCGTACAAAAACTATTACGCCGCCGCAAGAGGCACAAGAGCCTCTTGCACTCACCGCATTAGATGGTTTCGTCCGCGATATAGCAACGTTGCTCAACAATAAGCGTATCTTACAAATAACCGACTCCAGCGACCGTCGTAACGCCTTGTTAGATGATTTGCGCGGGCGGCGTATGTTGCTCGTTCTTGACAATCTTGAAACCCTGCCAGAGCACGAGCGCCACATGATACTAGCGTTTTTGCGCAACCTGCCCTATGCCAACAAAGCTATCGTCACAAGCCACCATTGCACGGCTGAAAGTGGTGTTCCTATCTATTTGGAGCGTCTGGAGCAACAAGATATTCATACCCTCATGATAGAGCTAGGGCGTCGTTACCCCCATATCGAAACTGCTTTTTTGCAGCTAGAGAAAACAGACCTGCACACGCTCTATGAAGCTGCATGTGGCAGCCCTCTTGCCGTCAAGTGGGCCATTGGGCCAGTCATTCAAAAAGACCTTTCATTGTCGCAAGCCGTGCATATGTTGGAAGAGGCAGCGCGTTCTGATGATTGCTATGCTTTCCTCTTTGCCAATATTGCCCGTTTTTTTACTGAAAGCGATACGCTTGTCCTTGCAACACTCGTAGCATGCCAAACCCCTGTTGCGCCCGGTTTGCTCGTTGACATCACCGGCAGCACGATAACAGAGATAACAACAAGCTTAGAACGCTTACAAGAATTTGCCATGATCAATGACCAAATCGGTGGGGGGTACGCATTGCATCCACTCACTCGCACATACCTCTTTGAGATAGTAGAAAGGGGAACCGGGACATTGCGTCACATGTTCAATGACATTTATATGTCTCAAGGCGCATATCGCAAGACATTGCTCTATTGGGTTGAGTATGCTCGCAAGTATGGTGGCGACCGGAAAGATTCGCACCAACGAGACCGCTACCTTGAATCTGAATGGTTCAATGTTGAGGCGACCATTACCATGCTTCACCACATCGCCGGTAGTGGCAACAGCCTCAAAGATAAAGATGCGGCGCGTATGCTCAATGTGCTCGCCAACGCTGTCCGTGCCTTTTTGCGGTTTAATGGCTATTGGGATGAGTGGGAACAGTTGAGCGAATGGACCTATGAAGCCGCAAAACTCCTTGGAGATTGGAGCCAAGCTGGTTGGCGGGCGTATGATAAGGCATGGATACACTACAACCACGAGGAAACAGGCATGGCCGAAAAATGGGCCAAGCGTATGGCTGAAGCTATGGAGCAAGGCGGTGGAGTACGAGACCGCATCATAGCCACTCGCCTGAGCGGTCTTGTGGCCGAACAGCGTGGCGATTTGGATGCAGCCGAACGTCTCTATGCTGAAGCATTGGTAGCATGCCGTACTTTTGGCGAACGAAAGGATGAGACATCGCTCCTCAACGACTTAGGCGATTTAGCCATACGACGCAAATACTATCATGTTGCCGAGGAATACTACCGCCAAGCATACGACATTTATGAGCGTCAAGGGGAAACAATGGACCAGTTGCTCATGTGTAGCAACCTTGCCAATCTTTCCTTAGTGCGCAATAGGTTTGATGACGCTCGTTCGTGGTATGAACTTCAGTTTACCCTAGCACGAAAAGCTGGTCGGCAAGATTTGGCTGCACGCGCACAAAGTGGCTTGGCACGTGTGCTAGAGAAAGAGGGACGCTACAAAGAAGCATTATCGCTGGCTCAAGAATCGCTCCAAACCCGCGAACGATTGCGACATCGTGACCTCGACGGCACCCGCGAGCTCGTCGCACGCTTGCGTGAAAAACACAAACACTGATCGCCAACACTATTCTAACCATTATTTTGCACAACATTTTCATGCATCATGGTATAATGCAACGCATACGATTTTCATGCATGTGCAGAAAATCAACCGTATAAGCGTTTTATATAGTTGTAATGAGGTGTTCCATGGCAATGTATGAGTATGAATGCACAGATTGTGGTGCATCATTTGAACTGCTGCGAAATATGAACCAAGACGATTCCGATGTAGTATGCAAGCAATGTGGTAGCTCACACGTAAAACGAAAGCTATCGGTTTTTGCTTCCGTAGCCACAGGCAAAGATAGTTTTGGCTCATTTTCTGCTGGCAGCGATGGTGGGAGCTGTAGCACCGGTTTATGTGGGTGCTCTGGCTCAACGTGTGGTATCTAACAAATGCATACGCGATAGGTCGTAATACTTACCTCACTCTATCCCGCCACGAAGAACGCGAGGAGTCTACACGAAAGTACGTATGGTCTTCGTGATCTTCGTGCCGGATAGAAAGGTTTTTTCTTTTCCCTAGATAGGGTAACATCCTCATAAACGCAAGGATAGTTCATGAAAGTAATAGTTTTAACGGCCGGGTTGGGGACACGATTGCGTCCGCATACGTTTAGCAAACCCAAACCACTCGTGACAGTGGCCGGCAAGCCCATGCTAGCACATATACTCGATAGTTTTGCGCCATTGGCCATAGATGAACTGGTTTTTGTGACTGGGTACCTCGGTCATCAGATTGAAGCGTTCGTCACCGAACGCTACAATTACCCGACGCAGTTTATTGTGCAAACAGAATTGCGCGGCCAAGCCCATGCCATTCACCTCACCCGCGAGGTAGTGAGTGGCCCAACCCTCATTGTCTTTGGTGATGGTATTTTTAGCACCGACCTCTCACAATTGAACCGCCCTTCCAACGACGGCGTCATCTTTGTGCAAGAAGTTGAAGACCCACGACGCTTTGGGGTGGCAGTCTTGGAAAATGGGCTTATTACACGCCTGATAGAAAAACCCGACACACCCGTTTCCAACCTTGCCGTGATTGGTGTTTACTACACGCCCGAAGTGTCCCGTTTGTACGAGTCAATTGATTACATTATTGAGCACAGCATCCAAACCAAAGGCGAATTTTACCTGGCCGATGCCCTCCAAGTGATGATTAACAACGGCGAACGTTTCCATGCCCAACGGGTAGATATTTGGAAAGATTGTGGCACCCCGGCCGCTCTCCTTGACACCAACCGATACCTTCTCGAACATGGGCGTAGCTACGTCGGTCATTTAAGCCGCTCAGTTGTCATACCGCCAGTCTACATCTCCGATACAGCCCAAATAGAAAATTCTGTCATCGGCCCCTATGTGTCAGTGGCCGCCGGAGCTGTCGTGCGCAACTCGCGCATCAAAGACTCTATCATCAACGCCGGCGCTCATCTTGAAACGGTTATGCTCAACAAAAGCTTGATAGGTTCTGATGCCTATGTTGATGGCACCTTTCAAGAGTTGAATGTTGGCGATGCTTCAGAAATGCGTTTTGGCTAGATGGAACCGAATTGCCCATGCGGAAGGGATAGCAAGATTGAAAGTGCAGTATCGTTGGTCGTTTAGCTACCTCTAGGAATGCTATAGGCTCCAACAAAACCACCCAATGAGAGTAAATATCTCCCGTTGGGTGGGTTTGTTTCTGCGTAGTCGCTGCCTTTTCATTGCGGTTGCAATGCTAGTATGGTAGCATTATCAGTAAGCAACCCCGTGTGTGAACAAACGTATATTTGGCGCAATGCAAGACAAAAGAAATGGGTTGACACTACGCCTGTAGACTGCGATAATGACTATAGGTGAGTCTTGAGGAGTCTCCGAGTCTTGTCTCTTGGAGGTCATAGTCTTTTCTCCTCAAAGGGAAACTTCTCAACTCACGGTTGAAAGACCTATCCCTCAACGAAGAGAGAATGGGAAAACGTCACGGGTTGCTCGAACGTAACACTGGGTATGTACGGTATGTATCTTGTATTTGGAGAAAGGGAGTACACAATGGTTAGATACAGAGGTTCGATAGGCTTTACACTTATCCTAGTTCTATCGTTAGTCTTGGCTGCCTGCGGTGGCGGCGGCGGAAGTGACGAACAAGCCAACTCAGGAGGCAACCAAGAGCCAGCAGCACCCACCAATGCCCTCGTCTTGCGCATGCTCTATGGTAGCGAAAAACAATCTTGGATAGAAGATGTCACCAAAACGTTTAATGACCAGCAGAACCAATCAACTGCGGGGCGTTCCATTTTCATTGAAGCTGTCCCTATTGGTTCACTCGAATCGATGTACCACATTATAGATGGCACAGAAAAGCCTGCCATTTGGAGTCCGGCCAGCAGTCTCGTCTTTCCCTTGGCAAACGAAAAGTGGGCCAACAGTCATGGTGGCGAAGAATTGGTTGGCGACGATGCAGCGCAACTTGTTCTTAGCCCCGTTGTCATCGCTATGTGGAGACCTATGGCTGAGGTATTGGGGTGGCCAGATACGCCTATTGGTTGGGAAGAAATCGAGTCATTTGCTAGAGAAGACAAAACATGGGCCGACTACAACTACCCAGAGTGGGGAGCATTTAAGTTTGGGCACACCCACCCCGACCACAGCAATAGTGGCTTCACCACCATTCTTACATTCGCCTACGCTGGCTCTGGGAAAACACGCGACCTCACTGTGGATGATGTGCAAAAAGACAACGTAAGTACCTTTATCGAAAACCTAGAAAGTACTGTTATACACTATGGCAAAAGCACCGGGTTCTTTGCCGAAAAAATGATTAATGGTGGCCCCGGCTATCTTTCCGCAGCAGTCTTGTATGAAAACCTCGTCATGGAAAGCTACAACCAAGAGCTTTACCCCAACCGGAGTGCTCCCATTGTCGCTATCTATCCCAAAGAAGGCACGTTCTGGAGCGACCACCCCTTTGCTATCATGCCTTGGGTTATGGAAGATGAGGAAATGCTGAATGCTGCCGAAACCTACCGCGACTACTTGCTGGCCGAGCCACAACAACAACGAGCTCTGCACTATGGCTTTCGCCCATCTGATACCAGCATACCCATTGTTGACACCTTCACAGAAGCAAAAGGTGTAGACGCTACCCAACCTACCGCCTTGCTCGAAATACCAGACTCCGAAGTCATACACGTGGCGCGTGGTGCATGGGGCGAAAAGAAAAAGCGTGTTGAAGTGATGGTCTTGCTCGATGTATCTGGCAGTATGAATGACAAAGACCCACCTGACAATACCCCACGCTTGGTGGCAGCCAAAAACGGTTTGCAAGTCTTTATTGAGCAACTTGCCGATGCCGACCATGTTGGTTTGACTACCTTTAGTGGCAATGCCCAACAAGTGACCCCCCTTGATGCAGTCGGTCCAAAACGTGAAGACTTGCTCAAACGCATACAAGGCCTTTTTGCCGAAGGTGGCACACGCCTAATTGATACGACCATGGAATCCTACGAAGAACTCAAAAACCGCCCGCGTGGAGAGCGTATCCACGCCATTGTTGTCTTGAGTGATGGAGACGACACTGTCAGTAGTAATGGACAAGATGAACTTATCAACCTTGTTAGCGCCGACAGAGAAGGCTACAGCATCAAAGTGTTCACCATTGCCTATGGCTCAGGTTCTGGAACAAACCTGCCTCTACTCGAATCTATCGCCAACGCATCGGGGGGGAAATTCTACCTGAGCACTACATCCAACATCAAAGACGTATTTATGGATATTGGGCGCTTCTTCTAGTTGTAGGATAGGCTTCTAGCCCAATGCTCCTAAGAAATGGCGCGAAAGATAGAAAATGAGATGTGGAGTCTTGCCGACCACGAATAGGAAACGAATAAACGAATACTCTTGCACCCACCTATGTTGTACCACGTAGGTTCGTTTCTTCTCTGATATGTCTGCCAACGACGAGCACGGTTGTGGGGGAACCCCTATTCGTTTATTCGTGGCTCCCATTCGTGGTCGGCAGGGTAGGGAATGGGAGCAGAGAACGGATGCATTCTACCATTTCTTGTCGGACTTGGCTTACCAGTCGGTGCTACGGGTGCATTCAATGTACTATCTATGTCTATTTGTGTGTCTACCTGTGGTTCCTATGAAAACAGGCTCTAAGGAACAAAGAAATCGTGCGTTTTCTTTACGTTTCTCGTTCATATTCATACAATAAGGAAACCATGTCACAGTCTGCACCATTGCGTATGAGAAAGATGATACTGACCTAGATTTGTTGCAAGCTATAGCAGAAGTATTGGTAAAAGTATGAAACCGAGTACACTGTTTTATGTCAAAAGAAGTGACACAATTACAAAACGAAAATGCCCATCTTCAGCAACGTATTGCTGACCTAGAACAAGACAACCAGCACCTGTCTGCGCAGGTCCAGTATTATGCCCAACAACTCCATGCCAATGAGACCCGCTGCAATGCCCTCATCGTACATAGTACGGATGCTATCATCATCATCAACACCAACGGCATAATCCAATATGCCAACCCTGCTGCCGAAGAATTGCTACAGCGCGAAAGCCAAGAATTACAGGGGCAACCGATAGGTCTCCCTATCCTCACCGGCCGCTCAACTGAAATAGACGTATTGCCGCGTGGTGATTCGCCAATTGTCGTGGAAATGAGCATGCAAGAAACGACGTGGGAGAATACCCTCGCCTACCTTGTTTCCCTGCGCGACATTAGCCACTTGACTCGCGTGAAAGAAGCACTGCGCCGAACACGGGCCACCATCTTCATCCTCGACCAAGAAGGGCGGTTTGTCTATATAGATACCGTTGCCGAAATCATCGCCGGCTACACGATTGAAGAGCTACAGCATAAAACCTTATTCGACATTATTCCCCCTGAAAACCATGACCATATCTATGAACGCCATGCTGCTTGCCTCTCAAAAACGGTTCCCACAGTACGTTACCAACAACGAATACAAACCAAACACGGCTACGATTGTTGGCTTGACATCTCATTGATTCCTATCATGTTCAAAGGCAAGCTATCGTTGCTTGGCACAGCGTTCGACATTACCGAGCGCTTGCAGGCCGAAGAAGCCAACCGGACTCTTGTCGAACATTCGTTACAAGGATTGGTTATCTTCCAAGACCAACGAATCGTATTTGCCAACCCCAAAATGGCCGAGCTTACCGGTTACACGGTTGAGGAATTAGTTTCCATGAAATACAGCTTCATCAACCAGAGCATCCACCCAGATCATCGGGCACGGGTATGGCACAATTTCCAAAACCGTATGTCTGGTCAATCGGCACCTAACTGCTATGAATTTGCCATCATACGAAAAGATGGTGTTATGCGTTGGCTCGAAATTTTCGCCGTGACAACAAGCTACCGAGGAAAACCGGCCGCCCAAGCAGCCTTCATAGATATTACTGAACGCAAGCAAGCCGAAGAATCCCTTCAAAGCGCCCACGACCAGCTTGAGCGACGGGTGCAAGAGCGCACTACTGAACTCTCACAGGCCAACGCTGCATTGCAAGAAGAAATTGCCGAACGCCAACGCGCCGAGGAACAACTCCGCTTCCAAGCCCGGCTGCTTTCCGTCGTTGGGCAATCCATTATTGCCACCAAATTCGATGGCACCATTGTCTACTGGAACAATGCCGCAACCAAAACATTTGGATGGTCGGCAGAAGAAGCGCTTGGGCGTACTATTATCGAAATCACCCCTTCCGACACATCGCAAGAGCAAGCGACTATCATTATGAAGCAGTTGCAAAGTGGCGAAAGTTGGACAGGCGAGTTTCTCGTTCGCCACCGGAATGGTACTACCTTTCCCGTCATTGTCACTGACTCGCCCTTTTATGATGAGCATGGCAACATAGCCGGTATTATTGGCGTTTCTACCGACATCACCGAACAAAAGCAGATACAAGAAGCCTTGCGAAAAAGTGAAGAACGCTTCCGCCTGTTGGCCGAGTACTCGCAAGATATTATCTTTTTGCTGCGTCTTACGCATCCCGCAGGTTTTGAGTATATTAGCCCATCTATCACTAAAATTCTTGGCTACACCCCAGAAGAATACTATGCCAACCCGCAAACCCATACACGCGCCCTACACCCGGAAAGCCGCCCAGAGTTCGACCTCTTTGCCCAATCGCCGGCAACCTACCACGAGCCACTCATTTTGCGCTTCATACGCAAAGATGGGCAAGAAATATGGATAGAGCAACGTCAGTGGCCCATCTATGATGATACTGGTCAACCAGTTGCCTTGCAAGGCATTACCCGCGATATAACTGAGCGCAAGCTTGCCGAGCAACAAGTACACGAAGCACGAGAAGCAGCAGAAGCTGCCACCCGTGCCAAATCTGAGTTTCTAGCCAATATGAGCCACGAAATTCGTACCCCTCTCAACGCGGTTATTGGTATGACAACCCTGCTGCTTGATACCTCGCTCACCTCCGAGCAACGCGAATTTATTGAAACTATCCGCACAAGTGGCAATGTCCTCCTCGCTGTTATCAACGACATCTTAGACTTCTCCAAAATAGAAGCCGGCCGCTTAGAACTCGAACAACATCCCTTTGATATGCGTTCTTGTATTGAGGAATCATTTGACCTTATCTCCGCAGGAGCAGCCCAAAAGCACCTTGACCTTGCCTATTTCATTGAGCACGATGTCCCACCATCGCTTATTGGTGACGTGACGCGGCTGCGCCAAATTCTCGTCAACCTCTTGAATAATGCAGTGAAGTTTACCGAACAGGGTGAAATTGTTGTCACAGTGGCATGTGACAAGTACACCAACACGCCTGACTCATCTTCTAAGCATACCAAACCAACCACGCATCAAACAGATTCGGATGCCGAAAAAACCTCCACCATGCTGCATATCTATGTGCGTGATACGGGCATTGGCATTCCGGCTGAGCGCATTTCTGCCATGTTCAAATCCTTTAGCCAAGCCGATACATCTACCACACGGAAATATGGTGGCACAGGGCTAGGGCTTGCCATCAGCAAGCGCCTTGCTGAAATGATGGGTGGTTCTCTCTCGCTGCAAAGTCAAGTGGGCAAAGGGACCATCTTTCACCTGATGCTCATTGTAGAGATAGCCCCTCACCATGCAACTTTGCACCAGGAAGCAATAAAACCCGACCACTCATCTGCACAACACACCTATCAACACCATGCAGACCTTGCCGACAAGCGCATTCTTATCGTCAACGATAACCCAACCATTCGCAACTTTCTGGTGCAACAGGTGCAATCGTGGAACATGATCCCCTGCTCCACCAATACCATTACTGAAGCGCTTGAACGCATTCGCAACGAGCCTGTGTTTGATGCTGCCATCCTCAACCTACACCTTTTGGAAGCCAAAAACCTTATGCTCATAGCCGATATTCGGAGCATTCCCAAAGCCCAAAACCTCCCACTCATATTGATAAACCGCCCCGGACGGGAAGAACGCATTATGCCTGCTCTTGTTGACACGGCTGCCGTTTTGACCATGCCTATCAAAACATCTACCCTTTTTGAAACTCTTGTACGTGTACTCACGGGGCAAATATCTGAAACCCTCCGCCAAACCACTGCCTCCCAAATTGATGCACATACCGCCCACCAACACCCGTTACGCATTCTCCTAGCCGAAGACAACGTCGTCAACCAGAAAGTAGCCCTACGACTCCTTGAACGCATGGGGTATGCGGCCGACTTGGCAGCCAATGGGCAAGAGGTTCTTGACGCAATCCGACGCCAGACCTATGATGTTATTTTGATGGATGTGCAGATGCCTGATATGGATGGCATCCAAGCAACTCAACACATCCGTGAGGATTTTGCCGAGACACAACAACCATGGATTATTGCTATGACAGCCCACGCTATGCAAGGAGACCGTGAACGGTGTTTGGCATCAGGTATGAATGATTATGTGGGTAAACCAGTGCGGGTGAAAGAATTGGAAGAGGCACTCTTGCGTGCTAAACGGCAACAGCAATGATAATGATGCATGATGCATGGAATAATGGAATAATGAAATACAAACGAAATGGTGAATAGAGAGATAAGGAAAGTTGTATGGTGCCAATACCTGACGAAGGAAACCAAGAGCTTATAGCGCTACGACAACGTGTTGCTGAACTAGAGCAGCAACTTACCGCATGTCAACAAGCCTATGATATAGAGAAAAAATATCACGATGCCCAACGCCTTTTGCAAAATATCATAGATAACCTGCCACAAGCTATTTTCTGGAAAGATACCAACTCTATTTTTTGTGGCTGCAACAAGCGATTTGCCCGCGATAGTGGCGTAGAATCAACAGAAGACATTGTTGGCAAAGATGATAATGACCTGAGCTGGACACCAGAACAAGCTACCTTTTTTCGCCAGATAGACCAGCGTGTTATGGAGACGAACACTCCCGAATACCATATCGTTGAACCAAAACTGCATGTCTCGGATACCCAATCGTGGCTTGATATTTGTCGTATCCCCCTGCAAGATGCAGAAGAAAATACGGTGGGTATTTTGGTGACATATGAAGATATTACCGAGCACCGCAAAATTGGCGAGATGCTCCGCGCCAGCGAAGAGCGGTTTCGTTCACTCGTCGAAACCATATCTGTGGCCACCTTCATCGTCCGGGGGACACAATTTCACTACGTCAATCCGGCCACCGAGAAACTATTGGGGCGCACACGTGAAGAACTAACGTCTCTTCCATATTTTTGGGATGTCGTCCACCCCGATTATCGGGAAATGGTGCAGCAAAATGCCATAGCACGCCAACGTGGTGAAACAGCCCCCTCACGCTACGAAATAAAATTCATTCACCCGGATGGCTCTGTACGGTGGGCCGACCTCTCGGCTGAGTTTATCTCATTTGATGGGAAGCCATCTGTTTTGGCAACTGCCTTTGACATTACCGACCGCATGAACGTAGAAAATGCCTTGCGTGCCAGTGAAGAACGTTTCCGTACGTTGTTTGAATCTACGGCTATCACCACTATTATCATACAGGGTACGAAACTGCGCTACGTCAACCCAGCCGGCGAAAAGCTCCTTGGTTATACCAACGCAGACCTGCCTACCATAGAGTTCTGGGACATCTTTCACCCTGAATTTCAAGAAGTTGTCAAAGAACGTGGGTTGGCACGACAACGCGGCGAGCACATCATTCCACGCTACGAAGCTAAAATACGCACGCGGAGTGGTCAGGAGCGTTGGGTAGATATTACGTCTAATCCCATTGAGCTAGAAGGCAAGCCAGCTATCTTAGCGACATTGTTCGACATCAACGAACGCAAGCAGTTTGAAGAAGAACAAGCTAGGTTGCGCGAGCGAGTCATCAAAGCCCAAGAAGAGGCATTACTTAGCCTTTCGACGCCGCTCATTCCCGTAGCCGACAATGTCATTGTTATGCCGCTCATTGGCACAATTGACCATGCACGTGCCCAACAGGTTATGGATACCTTGTTGCAAGGGGTTGCAGACAACCACGCCGATATTGCCATTCTTGATATAACAGGGGTACCTATGATAGATTCACACGTAGCAGATGCCTTAATACGTGCTGCTATGGCCGTGCGCTTACTTGGCACACAAGTTATACTGACTGGTATCGGGCCGTCTATGGCCGAAACGTTGGTACATTTGGGAACAGACTTGAGCAACATCGTCACGCTGAGCACATTACAAAATGGGATTGCATATGCACTTAAATAGCACTATGGAGGGAACGTATGAGCACAAACATGCAGGTACAACAGGAACCCGATGGACAGTTGGTTGCATTACAACAGCGTATTGTTGCACTTGAACAACAATTACGTGACCGTGACAACGTTGTGAGTAAGCTTGAAAATCGTTGTAGATACATCGAGCACACGCTCCATGAAGCGCAGCAATTGCTGCAAACTATCATTGATACCATGCCACAAGCCATTTTCTGGAAGGATAGGGACTCTATTTTTCGTGGCTGCAACGCTACCTTTGCGCTGGATGCCGGGTTTACTAGCCATGAGCATATTGTAGGCAAAAGCGATTATGATTTGCACTGGACCCCTGAACAAGCTACTGCATTTCAGCAAGCCGACCAACGTATTATGGAGACCGGTATAGCCGAATGCCACATCGCTGAACCCAAAATCCAATCCAATGGGCAACAACGATGGTTAAAGACCAGTCGTATACCGTTGCAAGATGATGACGGATATGTCGTCGGTATATTAGGCACGTACTATGATGTTACCGACCAGAAAAACCTTGAAGAATCGCTCCGCGTCAGCGAAAAGCGGTTTCGCACGCTCGTCGAATCTATTGCCGTCGCAACCTTGATACACCAAGACGGGCGGTTTTGTTATGCTAACCCGGCCGCTGAAACCCTTTCGTTGTATACACGCGAAGAGCTGTTGACGATGAACCTCTACGATGTGGTACACCCAGATTATCAGCACATGGTTGTGCAACGTGCCACTGCCCGCCAGCATGGTGAGCAGGTAGACCCACGCTACGAAATACAAATTGTTATCAAGAGTAATGAGGTACGCTGGGTTGATATAACCGCTAATCTCATTCAATTCGACGGCAAGCCCTCGATCCTCGTCACCCTCTTCGACATCACAGAACGTAAGCATGCCGAAATGGAGCAATTGCGTCTCCGTGAGCACATGATAGAGACGCAACGGGCTACCATTCAACAACTCAGCACGCCCCTGATGCCCCTAGCTGACCACATCCTTTCTATGCCTATCATCGGCACGGTAGATAGTGTGCGGGCACAGCAGATAATGGAGACGTTGCTACAGGGCATTGCAGATTACCAAGCGAGTGTGGCTATTATAGATATTAGTGGCGTTCCGGTGATAGATACGCACGTAGCTAACACGCTCATACAAACTGCCCAAGCTGTCAGGCTACTTGGTGCTTCCATCATCCTTACCGGCATCAGCCCTGCTATGGCTCAAACGCTTACTCACTTGGATGCCGATTTGCAAGGTATTGTCACATGTAGCACCTTGCAGCGGGGGATAGCTTATGCTATGCGCATGACAGGCTAGTATACAAGACAGCTCGCAGCATTGCAGCGTACCAGCAAAGAATTGCATGGTCCTTTATACTAACCAACGCTGGTGCGACGCACTGTCCTATAGAATGCGTCACACCAAAATAGCCATCATTCGTCACCGGTCATCCGTCACCGGTCCACCTTGCGCATCACCCCGCCAACAACTGGCGCAGCACATACTGCAAAATGCCACCGTTGCGGTAATACTCAATTTCCTTGGGCGTATCAATGCGTACCAGCGCCTCAAACTCAACCGATGAACCATCGGCGCGGCGAGCCTGCACCTTCACCGTGCGCCCATTCGCAAAGCCACTTGCAACGCCTTCCGACAAGCCGACAACATCGAATGTCTCATGCCCAGTCAAACCAAGCGACTGCACACTATCGCCATCCTTGAACTGGAGCGGCAACACACCCATACCAATGAGGTTGGAGCGGTGGATACGTTCATAGGTTTCCGCAATTGCCACACGAATGCCAAGCAACGACGGACCCTTCGCAGCCCAATCGCGGCTAGAGCCAGAACCATATTCCTTGCCCGCCAACACCACCAGTGGCACATTGTCGGCTTGATACTTCATGGATGCTTCGTAAATCGTCGTTACTTCATTGGTTGGCAGATAAGTCGTAAATTCACCTTCTGTGCCCGGCGCAAGCTGATTGCGCAAACGCACATTCGCAAACGTACCGCGTATCATCACCTCATGATTGCCGCGTCGTGCGCCATACGAGTTGAAATCTTGTTTCTCTACCCCATGCTCAATGAGATATTTGCCAGCCGGTGATGTAGCCTTGATACTACCCGCAGGCGAAATGTGGTCCGTCGTCACACTATCGCCAAGCAACACTAGCACACGTGCGCCTTTGATGTCGGATACTTCTTTGGGTGCTTCCTTTGTCATACCATCAAAATAGGTTGCCTTGCGCACATAGGTAGAGTGCTCATCCCATGTAAACAAGTCGCCCGACGGCACATCTAGCGCATTCCAATTGCTATCACCCTCAAAGACTTGTGCATAGGTCTTTTCAAACATCTCCGACAGCACCGAGGATTCTATTGTTTGTTGTACTTCTTGGTGCGTGGGCCAGAGGTCGCGCAGGAATACCGGTTTGCCCTGCGCATCGTGCGTCAATGGGTCATTCACGATGTCAATATCAATGCGCCCGGCTAGGGCATATGCCACTACTAATGGTGGTGACATAAGGTAATTGGCTTTTACCTCTGCATGCACGCGGCCCTCAAAATTGCGGTTGCCCGAAAGGACCGAACAGGCCACAAGGTTGCCATCTGCAATCGCTTGCGATACCTCTGGAATGAGCGGGCCGCTATTGCCAATACACGTCGTGCAGCCATAGCCCACCGTGTGGAAGCGCAACTGGTTCAAGTAGGGCGTCAAACCGGCCTTGTTGAGATACTCCGTCACCACCTTGGAGCCGGGAGCCAGTGATGTTTTCACCCATGGCTTGGTTTGCAACCCACGCTCAGCAGCTTTCTTTGCAATTAAACCAGCGGCTATCAACACCGATGGGTTGGATGTATTGGTGCAACTGGTGATAGATGCAATTACAATGGAGCCATGATGAAGCACGCATTCCTCACCTTGGATGGTGAATTTAACAGCCGATGGCGCAGTAGCAAAGTCGGTTACATCCTTCTGTACAGCCTGGTCGGCCGGCTGTATCATCGTGGCAGCCGCTTCGTGGAATGTGCGTTTGACATCCCCAAGCACTAGGCGGTCATGGGGACGGCGAGGCCCAGCGATGCTTGGTTGCACCGTGCTCAAATCCAACTCGAGCGTATCGGTGTAGGACGCTTCGGGCGAGTCGGGCGTGAGGAAAAGCCCCTGCTCCTTCATATAAGCTTCTGCTAGTGCTACCGCTTCAGGCGGGCGACCGCTAAATTGCATGTAGCGGATAGTCTCTGCATCCACTGGGAAGATGCCACATGTTGCGCCATACTCAGGAGCCATGTTTGCAATAGTAGCACGGTCTGCGAGTGACAGGGATGCTAACCCAGGACCAAAAAACTCTACAAACTTGCCAACCACGCCTTTTTTACGCAGCATTTGGGTAATCGTCAAAACCAGGTCCGTCGCGGTCGTCCCTTCGGGCAACTGCCCCACAAGACGAAAGCCGACCACTTGTGGGATGAGCATAGTGATAGGTTGCCCAAGCATAGCTGCTTCAGCCTCAATACCACCAACACCCCAGCCAAGTACACCAAGACCATTGACCATGGTGGTATGCGAGTCTGTTCCTACAAGTGTATCAGGGTATGCTTGCCCCGCATCCGACTGAAACACCACACGTGCTAGATATTCCAAATTCACTTGATGCACAATACCAGCACCCGGTGGCACAACTTTAAAATTGGCAAACGCCTGTTGCCCCCAACGCAAGAAGATGTAGCGTTCACGATTGCGCTGAAACTCTATTTCTGTATTCTTAGCCACCGCATCATCAGAACCAAAGGCATCTATTTGCACTGAGTGATCAATGACAAGCTCAACTGGTTGCAATGGGTTAATGCGCTTTGCATCCCCTCCCATAGTTGCCATAGCATCACGCATAACCGCAAGGTCTACGACGGCTGGCACACCGGTGAAATCTTGCAGCAATACGCGAGCTGGCGTAAATGCTATTTCGCGTTCGGGGACGGCATCTGGCTTCCATCCGGCCAGGTGGCGAATATCATCTGCTGTCACACTCTGCCCATCTTCAAGACGGAGCAGATTTTCAAGAAGTATGCGCAAGGACCAGGGCAGACGGGAAATGTTCAGCCCTTCTTTCTCAAGCGCATCAAGCCGAAAAATTTCATATGAACGATTGCCGACATTCAAGGTCGAGCGAGCACCAAAACTATTCATATCCTTACCTATCTCCACTAACTACGAACTATTCAACAATCCAACCGAATCCTCTATCTTCCGACATGTAATAATCGTGTACCATATCTGTGGCTGTGGTTTAGCCTCCAGGTTCATTCTCCGGAGGGTTAAAAACTTGGAAATACACCTCCCTCTGTTCTTCGCTATGTTCTCCTACAACAACCATAGTCCAGTTGCCAGATTTGGCTTCTGTGGGAACTTTCCATGTCCAATCGGCACGCCCAATATCATTTGTTCCTGTCTTATAGTTATCGCTGGTATATTCGTACCCATCGGGGTCTAGGAAATGATATTCAATGGTTTCATCAATCGGATATTCAGCAACGTAGAAGGCTATTTTTTCGTCGGGCTTGCCAATAGCCGGGTCTACCCCTACGTTGGGTGGATTGACTCGTGTATCGGGGGGAAGCCCCGGCGCAGAGCTTGTGGCTGGCGTTGTGTTGCCGGGTTGTACAGGCGCATCGGAGTCGGGGTTGATGACTTGGAATGCTATTTCTTGCCTGTAATCGCTGTGGTCGGTGACGACTACCATGGTCCATGTGCCGGTTTTGGGGATTGTTGGCACTCTCCATGTCCAATCAGCACGTCCCTCGTCATTGGGCCCTGTTTTATACTCACTGCTTTCGTCAATGATGCCATCGGGGTCAATAACCCAATATTTTACGGTGTCGTGTAGCGGTAGACCAGCAGCAAAGAAGGCTATTTTCTGGTCTGGGTTCGCTATCTCTGGTTCTACGCCAGATTTCCCAGAACTTCCCGATGCACCATTGGCAGTTATATCTTCTCCGGGGCGGCTCACGGCAAAGAAAATTTCTCTGCGTTCGCCACTGTGGTCTCCTTCGGCGACCATAGTCCAGATACCTGTTACTGGGCCGGATGGCACTTTCCACTTCCAATCGGCACGCCCTTGGTCTGTCGTACCAGCTTTATGTTCATTGTTTCTATATTCAAGGCCGTTGGGGTCTATGGCCCAGTAATAGACTGTTTCATGTAATGGGAAGCCAGATACAAAAAATGCAACTTCGTCATCGGGCATGGCAATGGCTGGCTCTACACCAACACCGGGCGGGTTGACCGGTCCACCGGGTATGACAGGAGTGCCACTACCCTGCGACGGTTGTGCTGCGAGAACATCGGCACCTTGGTCATCATGATATTGCACGACCTTAAAGAAAATTTCTTTTTTCAATCCACTATGTTCACCCAACACAACCATAGTCCAGATACCTGGTCCGGCCCCATTTGGCACTTTCCATTTCCAATCGGCGCGTCCTTCAGGGGTTGTCCCTGTTTTATAATCATCTTTTCTATACTCATCGCCGCTAGGTGTCATGAGCCAATAATGCACCGTTTCATGGGCAGGAAACCCCTCGACAAAGAAAGCAACATTTTCGTCAAGAACTGCAACAGGCGGCTCCACGCCCACACCCGGTGGATTGGCCGGTATGCCTGCTGCGACCGGTGCCGGCACAGCAGCAGGTTGCGCAGCTTGTGCCGCTGACGAACTACCTACTTGAAAGTAGATGACTTTCTCAATATGGCTTTTTGTGCCCTTGCCAACCATTGTCCATGTTCCATGAGGTGCATCAGCCGGTGCTTGCCATGCCCACGTAGCATGCATATGGGCACTGGAAACAACTCGACTAGTGCCCTCGGCGACTTGCCCATCGGGAGAAAAAACCCAGTAACGGATTTGTTCAAGACGTTTGAACCCACGTGCAAAAAAGTCAAATGAACTGCCGGGTTGTCCCGATGTTGGGTTGACGGAAACGTCTGTGGCATTCTCTGGTACGTTGACCGTTTGTGCTTGTGGCGATATACTATGTACAGTCACTGGTACTGCTTGGGATGCAATCTCTTCATTGCTCAAAACCTGAAAATGGACAACTTTTTCTCGAAAGCTCTTTTTGCCACGTGCGACCATGTTCCACACCCCCGGCATAGCGTCTTGCGGGGTTTTCCAACTCCAATCAGCTCGCCCATCTACGTTAGCTGTCACCTCATATTCCCCATCCTCATAGGTTTTGCCACCTGGATCGGTAGCCCAGAAGCGCACAGTCTCACGACGCAAGAAGCCATGGGCATAGAATGAAAATCGCGCCCCGCTATTCGATGCAGCAGGCTCTACCGCCACATCAGATGCATTTTGCACCGTATTGCTTTCAGACGAGGTAGCCGCTTGCGAGTCATCGGTTGTATCTACCGTCGTATTGCTCGTTGGCATATCTCGAATTTCAAAATAAATCCTCTGTTCAGTACCGCTTTCGTCTCCCTTGGCAACCATAACCCAAACGCCATGAACCGCATTGTAAGGAGTCTGCCACGTCCAATCGGCACGTCCTTCCGGGTTTGAAATGGTTGTGTGGTATCCATCATCAATTTCGCGTCCAAGAGCATCAACAGCCACATACACAACTTGTTCACGCGATGCAAAGCCAGTTGCATAGAAAGAGAAATAGCCCCCTGGATTATCAGCCGGTGGGTCTACCGCAACACCGGGCGGGTTAGGGGGCAATGTCTCCAACGACTCATCACCCGATGGGAGGGGTAACGGTGTAGGGGTAGGCTGTGCTGTAGCAACAGGTTCTGCATGTGCTTGTTGGGGTACCTGGCTAGGGTCAATGATTTCAAATGGGATAACATGTTTTGTATTAGAATCTCTACCTTCGGCTACTACCATCCAAGAGCCGAGCATAGCATTGTCGGGCGACTTCCATTCCCAATCGGCGCGTCCTTCATATGACATAACCCGATATTCTGCACTTCCAACAACGTCACCATTTGGGTCATTGAACCAATAAGAAACTCGTTCACGTTCATCAAAATTGGTTGCATAGAATGAAAATGTTGCACCTGGTATCCCCGATGGTGGTGAAACAGCATACTCACTAGGATTATCGGCTAAAACCGAAAAAGGTATGGCTATGGTCATGCTCAAAACGAGGACCATGACCATAAAAAACACTTTCAAAAAAGGCTTAACTTGCATTTTTTGCTCCTCACAGAGAGAAAATCTCACAAACTCATTCGGTATCATGTAGCACATAACACACAGTATTTTATCACACAGTAGTCAGCATGTATTGTTAGGACAGGCCCTATTATACCATGCCCAAGAAATTCGCTTGAGTATTTCAAGATGATTGCGTTGCGACCGTTGCTTGCGCTATACCAGGCGCAACGAGTACCAATGCAAAAGCACTATATTCTGCTTCAGGTAAACAAGCAGCTTGTAAGAGAGAAAAAGCTTCTGAATTTTTTGTTTGTTCATACAACTTCAACATACACAGTAACTTCTTAATGTATTTACTTCTCTCTCGCATCAATTCCATTCGTCCCCGCGAGCCATTCAAGTCAAATAGCTCTACCACTGTCTCACCGCGCTCGTCACGACCATAAACACAAGCCCAAGAAGTTTCCTCATCCCAGGAAAAGTGAAGATGCATGAAAGGGTCAGTATGGGCATCGGTTGGATTGATGAGCAACGGTTGCCCATCAGAGTCAAGAGGGAATTTAGTACCCTTATGTTGGGTGTTATTACATTTATCACACGAAAGAAGAAGATTATCCCAAGCAAACGTCTTATCTGGATAAGCACTTTTGGGATAAAAATGTTCGATTTGCCCATACGTTACAACGGTAATTTTACTTTCGCAATACGCGCATTTCCCATAAAACATCTTGACAAGCACATCTTTAACCTCTTCGTTTCTGTATTTCTTTTGGATTGTATCAACCTTCTTTTGAGCTTGTTTTACTTGCTCTTTTGGGGCTTGTTCTAATGCATGCAATGCTGCCAATGCATGCAATACTTCGGATAATTCATCTGACCAACGTTTGGCATTTCTCTGGAGTATCTTTGGCTCGGCTACTCTCTTCACGCGAATCATGTAGGCAAATTCTCCGCTAAAAACGCATTCATCCGTTCTTCTAAACTCCCTGGCTCTGGTGGCTTACCAGCGCCTTCCAACCTCTTCACAAATGCTTTCAATTCATCCAAGAGCTTGACTTCTTCTGGACTTAATTCAGGGAAACGTAATTGCAATTGATGGTATTCCTCAATTTTTGCTTGGGTTTGGGGTGAATACGTTGATATTAAACCAAAAGCAGGGCTACGTAAAACACTATCTACATCGTGAATAGAGAGGTCTGTAAGGTATTCTATGCCAATGACTCCCGTATTGTCCCTTTTAAAACGCACAGTAAGCGCATCTTTTCCGGCCCCAATTGCAATCAACGGGCTATGCGTTGCGACAACAAATTGCAGATTGGGGAATGTTTTACATAACCAGCCTGCAATATCGCGTTGCCAAATTGGGTGCAAATGAATATCTAACTCATCAATTAATACTACTCCTGGGGCATCCATTGGATTGTCTCTATCAGGAAAGATTTGGAGCAACCGCCAGACTAAATCCCCGGCCAGGGCAATCACACTGCGAAAACCATCAGATAAGCTCATGGTTGGTATTTCTTGCCCTCGTACTTTGAACATAATCAAACCTTCTGGGGTAACTCGATCAATTTCATTACCTTCAGGCAAGAGACTGGTAATAGCTTTTTCTCCCACAGAGCGCATTTTCTTAGCCTGTTCATCATAAGGGTCTTTGGCCAAACGATAATCAAGATACACCATCCAGCGTTCAAAAGAACTTAAAGCTTGATCTTCATCAAATTGAGTGCTGAAATTACTGGCACGAGTGGGCGTTTCCAAACTCGGAATGAGAATGCGGCTCTCGCGGGTGAGTCGCCGAAAGGAACCATAGCCTACTGCAAACCACCCTTTACTATCAGGCGCAAAAGCATTTACCCGTAGCCAACTCAAATTACGGGAATCTTTGGCTATGAGCGTTGGTTCTTTGTATATCTCTTCTTCATGCCTCACTGGAACTTTTACTTCTTTGTCACCAGTTACAAAATACGTGTAAGAAAAGTTCGTCCTTGTTCTTTGTTCACCACTATAAGAACCCTGGTCGCCTTCTTCTTGATTGATTGTGACAGAAAGTTTGCCTAGTTTTGAAGAATCACCCACCCACCCTGTAGGACGAGGCACTAATTTTTTTGCGGCATCGGGACCAGCGAGAAGTAACCCTAGTGCTTGGAGAACGGTGCTTTTTCCAACCCCATTTTCGCCTAAAAGCGTAATCCAACGATAGGGTTTGGCTCTTGCACCCTTGCTCCGATTATGCATAAAGATGATTTCTTGGTCTTCAAAGCATTTAATATTTTCTAAATGAACACTCTGGAGCCACATGGTACAATCCTTTCATGACCATGCAAACATACACAAAAACACCTTGGGAGCAAATAAAGCAACCGTGTCTTACGATGTTTCACGCAAGCGTCTCACTTCGTCAAGCGGCAAACCTGTTGCATGGCTAATGTGCTCATCGGTGAGCAGTGGCAGCAAATTGCGAGCAGTTGTGTATACCTGCAAAGCTTTTTCCTGTATGGCACGTTCTTTCTCCTCACGTTCATACGTTGCCTGTTGGTCGGCCAGTTCAAATCGCTCTTGACTTGTGAGGAGCACAAGTCCCTGCTCGTTATACCAGCGCAACCACGGCAACTCCATATGTTTGTAGACCCCACGCCAGATACCCAAGGCAACCCCCATAGGCGGGATGGGGTAATGCCCATTGGCATTGGCAGCAACCAGTTTGAATCTGCCATTATCGAGTGTGTAGACCTCTACCATACCCGGATTGACAAAATAGATAGCATAAAACAACGGTTTGATGATACGCTCATACATCCAGAACTTCCCATAGTAAGGCGTTGTATCGCGTTCTTCAGCCCCATCACGCGATACAAACTCAATGACAATCAGCGGCGGTGTTGGCTCATGCCATAGTACATACGAACGGCGTACTTGTCCATTGAGCAAAGATGGAACATTGGGCACATAGAACCAGTCCGGAGATTCTGCCCCACGCTCTGGTGTATCGGTTTGTACTGCATCAATGTTCCAATAGATACCGCTATCTTGCCCAATGCAGTATTGCCCATCTGGATGAAGCTGTTCGAGCACAGGTTCAATAGTATCTGTCAACAAAATGCTCTGCGGATGTTCTTGAAAGTTTTTCACAAAACTCCCATCTTCACATGGCAACTCGGTATGGTCAGGCAAGCGATAGGTCTGTAGGTTGGGAGTATGTGGTGATATGCGTTTGGCTACACCCATTGTTTTGCTCCTCCTTCCATAGGTGCTTCGGAGCACTCCAATCAATATATCTTCAGTAAAACTTTACAAATCATGTAGAGTTGCTATATATCATGCCGATAGAGTACCACAAAGTTGCGTCAAACGAAAGTCTTGCTGTCTTGACCAGAGCATGTATCTCGCCAGCATATATTATATACATTCTCCAAACTTGTGTTACAATCTATAGCACGTATGAACCGTGATAATTTGTGAGATGACAACACATACCGGATGATGTAGCGTTGTCGAATGAGTACTACTCCCCCCATGGGAATCTTTTTATTGACAACTACCATTTCAGTGCTGCTCCTGTATGGCTTTGCACAGGAGTATGTACGCTTGCGGTTGACACCACACCTTACCAACCCTGACTTGGCCCACGTGCCTGGGCGTCCATTAGTATCTATACTCATTCCGGCTCGCAACGAAGAGCACACTATTGCTCGCTGTCTTGATGGCATACTCAAACAAACGTATGGCACCTATGAAATCATTGTGGTTGATGATAACTCAACCGATGCAACGCCCGATGTTCTTGCACACTATGCGACGCAGCAAGCAACCATGCGCATTGTTGCTGGTACGCCCCTCCCACCGAATTGGGCCGGGAAATGCCATGCATGCCAACAAGCGGCCGCAGTTGCACAAGGCGAATGGTTGCTCTTTTTGGATGCAGATACCATGCCCCAACCAGAATTGGTCGCGGCACTCTTAACGCATGCGTACCGTTGGCAGCTCGACATGGTGACAGTGTTTGCTTTTATGGAGCTAGGCAGTTTTTGGGAACGTATCATCCTGCCACCATTCGGTGCATTGCTCAATACCATCTTTCCCTTTCAGCGTATCAATGCCCCCGATGCACAACCAGAAGAAATTATTGCAAATGGACAATGCATCTTCGTGCGCCGCGAAGCCTATGAAACGATTGGAGGACATGGTGCTGTCTCCAATGAACTAATAGAAGACGTGATGCTTGCCCGCGCACTTAAACTGTCTGGATTTCGCATTAGCGCAGTCCAAGGACTAAACGAGTTACGTGTGCGTATGTATACCAATAGGCATGAAGTCGTAGAGGGGCTGACAAAAAATGCTGTTGCCGGGTACAATAGCGGTGGCAGTCGTTCTGCTTGGGGGGGCTTACGTATCTTTGCACTGGCTTTGCTGCCATGGTGCCTGCTTGCTTCGGGTTTTCTCCTCCTCATGAGCTATGGTACTATACAGGCATGGGCAGTTATGCTGCATGGTATTGTTGTGACCACCGTGGCCATGCTGTTTTGGAGCATATTCTTACGTCAACGCTATGCGCTCCCTTGGTATTATGCTTTGCTTTGGCCTTTTGGCTTATTGTGCTATGGGGCAATCACCATACGCAGCTTGTGGAAAATCCGCAGCGGGCGTGGTGTTCTATGGAAAGGACGAACATATGCGGGAATATAAACATCGTCAAGATGACTATGAGAGAAGCCGGTATAGAGACCGGGTACAGGATAGAGACCGGGTACAGAATAGAGACCGGGTACAGGATAGAGACCGGGTACAGGATAGAGACCGGGTACAGGATAGAGACCGCCAGCCAGACCCGCGCAGTGGTCGCTATACCACACAACGGCCACCCTATGGGCATGGTGGAAATGGCCGAAATGGCGGAAATGGCCGAAATAGTAACAACGACCAACTTCCCCCGCCCACACTGATGGGGCAGATGAAACTCATTGTGCCTGCACTCAAGAAGTTGAACAAATCTATTGAAAGCATATTCCCCAACAATGCTGATGAAATAGCCTACAAACTTGTCAAAATAACGAAACCTGCCATCATTACCTGTTATGTGCTCGTTTTGGCGGGCATTCTTGCCTCACGCTTGCAGATTCTCTGGTCAGTGGGCTACTTGTGGGGCATCGCATCAACCAGCGTCATTATGATAGGGGTGTTTTTGTGGATATGGTCCTCCAATGTGATGATACTTCCAGACCTTTCAGAGAAAGCTCGCACCGAGCTAAAGCGTGCTATGCGCATCCAGTCTAGCGCATTTGTTGTGGCCGCACTCACCATTATCTACTTTATCGGCATGGCATTTGGTATATGGTAAAAAAAGTCAGGCGCTCGACTTGGTGCAAGCGCTTGACTTCTTTCAAGATAGACCACTTTATGCGGCGACAGCGACGCTCTCAAAAATAACGCAAAAATCTTGGGTATAAAGAGTATATTGTGCGATGATACCCCTTTGTCCTCTCTATGGTTCATGAAAACAGAAGCTAGAAATAGGCCACTAATTCTCTACAACCTGAAAATCGGCGTGCATGATGTTGCGACTGACCGGGTGGCGTTGTATATCTTTAATGATAGCAACCTGCGACTCATGGCCTGGAATATTCAACGTAATAGGTTTTGTACGTCCAACTTTCTCATAGGCAGCATGAAAAGAACGCCAATCGGCTTGTACGGAAACAGGGCCAAAATTCTTCCCATAAATAGTCGCAGGAATAATCCCTTGTTCACGTAAGTATTTCACTCTCTTACCGACAACCGTGCGAATTTCGGTATCAATGGAAAACTCTGTACTCATATAACCTTTCCGATCCTCATAGTACAATCGTAGCTTTTTTTGTTTTGTACACCTGAAACCCGCTTTCGCAAGGAAAACGGGTGCCGGTTGTGTAGTATACCATAGTTTTGGGAATCTGCGAGAGACTTTCTTTTGTGGTTTTTCTCCCCTCACATCTCATTGTACAATTCAAGCAACTCGCGCCATTCCCCCTGCAACTCCTCACGCCGTGCGGCATAGAAAAAATGGTCCACACTGTGCTCGTCGCGGTACACCAAATCAACTTGGCTACGCATAGGGCGCATATAGCCGATATTGCCCCACCAGCGCACCTTCGACTCATCCATTGGTGTATCTTGTTGATACATACGGGCTGCATACTCTCGGACGGTACCTGCTTTAATATCTTGGAGCCGCCATGGAGCACCACTAATATCGCCAGTGCGCAAATCACGAAAGACATAGCGCCATTCCCCATCTTCGCCTGGTCCAGCACTTACCACTTCGATGCCCGTTCGGGGGCGCGGCACACGGATGAGGTTCAGCCATGCATCGGTAAGTTTCAATAGCGTCACAGCATTATATTCTTGGATGCCGTTGCCATCTTTATCGCGCATAACAAGATCGAAACGTACTGTATTATGCTCATCTATAAAGATGCGCCATATACCACCGCGCCCACGCCAACGGTGGCGTTTTTCACCCCATGGGATACCGGGTTCGGGAAGCTTGGGCGAGTCATCATCTTGCATAAACAATTGCACATCGTCGCTCTCGTAGGCTTGCGGCTCATTTTCGACAACATCGCCTATGCGTTCACTAAGCAACTCAGACCAGCCATCACCAAGCCCCCAATCTGAAACCCCATAGAATGTATGGTTGATAATACCGTTGGGATCACGATAGACGAGATCATATTTAATCCGGTTTCCTTGGCGATAGGCACGCCATATCCCCATGCACCCCTGCCACCGTACTTGACTATAGAGGTCTACCCGACCTTCACGGATGTCTTCGTGGCGACTGATAGCATAAGCCCACAACCCTTGCGCTTTGTCGCGGGTAACACCGGCAGTGGTGCGCAAGTCGCGCACTTCATAAAACCATACACTATTGCGCTGTTGTTCGTTCACAATCTCCACCCCGCTACGGGGCAAATCTATCTCCTCATCAGAAGAAAGCACCGAATCGCCGCCCTCGGCCAATGCACGGCGGCACAACTGCATCATGTCACCTCGGTTAGCTGGCACAGTCTCATTATTGCGCCGTATGTATGCTATGCCATTGTGCCCCATATATGGTGGCAGGCTATCTGGTTTGACTTCTACGCGTACAACATCGCGCCCCTCATAACTCATGAGTTCCAATGACAAGAAGGGCTGCTGCTCAAGGTTTTCTTGCACCCCTTTCCGCAACGCTTCACTGACCAAATCTGGGCGTGCTTTTCCACTGCTCCCATTACCATTGGGTTGATACTCAATAAAAAGCACCCCACCACCATTGTTTGCCAATGCTGCTACATCACTCCAGAAATAGACAGCAGCATCGGGATTATCCTCGACATCACGTAGTATCTGGCGTTCTGTTGCCGTACCAAAGCGCAACGCATCCATTTCCCACTGTTTCTGGTCACGCTTGGGAACACGAACACGATCAAATTCTTGACTAGCAAATAGTTCTTGCAGCGCTTCAAAGCTATTATCGGGCAGCAATAACTCAACATACCTATCACCTATGCCATGGCGATGCCATTCTTGAACATGGTCATCTGGAAGACGACGCAAACGGTGTGCGTCGCTTCCTTGGATGCAAAACATGCGGCGTTCGTAGTGGTCTGTCTTACCATTGTAAAAACTCGGCGATGTAAACTTTTCATGGTCAGTATAAAAATTGATAAATTCAAGGGCAGCCAAAAAAGGGCTTTGCGTAGCTGCAATGCGTGCTTGCCCACTTGTCCCCATTCGTAACGTTTCTGTAATAATCCCATTTGGGCCATTGGCATGCGGGGCAATCACCAACCCGCCAGCTCGAGCCACTACTTCATATGCTTCTGTTACATGGCGTGTATCAGGAATACCACAAACACCTTTTTTCACTAAATCGTATGGTACACCCAGTTGCAAAAGAGTCATTTCAAGCAAACTCACCGGTCGGTCGGGTGAAAAAATACCCAAAATGTGCGCACCATAATGAGAAGTAAACTCAAACCCTGGCAGAACGGTTATTTTGTGTATCAAACGACGATATTCATTCAATTCCTCTTGTTCTTCCCTCGTCAAGCGCCCTGCATATTCTAACGTGCGCAGAAACTCAACCCTATCCTGAAATTGTTCATACCCATGAACCGTATTATGATCCGTGAAAGCAATAATCTCCAATCCACGACATTCAGCTTCCTGTAATATATCCAGATAACGTACCTCTAGCTCAGCGTAATCTTCTGATGCGGGTGTATGAATATGTAAATCTGCACGTATCCAGCGCATTTCACTGCGTTCAATTGCTTTTTTTATCATTTTCCTATCTCTCCATAACAATCATGTTCAAGGTCCGCTTTTTTTTAGAATCCACTCTTTTAACCTTGTTCTCATACCGCTCTGTGTCTCTGTTACGCAGTGCAGCGAAAAAACTTCTCCCCTCCTTTCTCGTATCCTACAGCACAATAGAGCCTCTCTCAATTCATAGCAGCGCCATTATAAGAGCACCAAATAGAGCGCTGTATTCTTTGTTTCTGCATACCAAGCCAGTATGCGTGGCATAGAGGTACCTTGGCAGGAAAAACCATAACCTTATCCTATTTTGCGTCAGTATACCCCAAAGCTTCAAACGTGACAACATTATAGGAATAAGATAGATACGAGATAGGTAAGAAATGTCCCAGAAATGAATAGAACCGTTATCAGCGTATCCCCCAGAGCATACAAGCACAGAACCAAAAGGAGCAGACCTGCATCGGCAAAAGCCATGTGTACCTTCCGCCGATTGCCAAAAAATGGTATCATGCTCCTCATATAACATACTATTTCGACACACATGAGAGCGTGAAAAAGGAGTACCATGAAACCACATACCCACATCAAACGCATAACCATCGCAGCAAGCATCATCGTCAGCATCTTTGCTGCATACATCTGGTGTACCACCGAGCTACCCGCACCCGACCACCTGCGGGCCGAAGCAGCACGCGGCAACACCCGCATCGTAGACCGGCATGGGCGCTTGCTCTACCAAGTGCCCAAACCAGATGAAGGCTGGCAGCACCCACTTCAGCTACACGACATGTCCCTTGCCCTGCAACAGGCGACTATAGCCATTGAAGATAGACAGTTCTACCACCACCCTGGCATAGATATTGCTGGCATAGCACGTGCCGCGTGGACTAACCTACAGCAACGTGCCATCGTCGCTGGTGGCTCAACCATCACCCAACAACTAGCGCGTGCCTTCCTGCTGCACCCCGACGAAGCCCACAAGCGCACCCTCATGCGCAAAATACGCGAAACCGTCCTCGCCCTCAAAATGGAACAAGCCTATGCCAAAGACGACATCCTCGCCCTTTACCTCAACCAAGCCTACTATGGCGGCATGCGCTACGGCGTCGAATCCGCAGCACGGCACTACTTTGGTAAGCCCGTGCATGAGCTAGACCTTGCCGAATGCGCATTGCTGGCCGGGTTGCCGCAAGCACCATCGGACTACAACCCCTTCAAAAACCCGCAAGCCGCCCTCGCACGCCAAAAACATGTTCTCGACGCCATGGTAGCCGCTGGCTACATACAGCCCACGCAAGCCCAAGCCGCCAAAGATGAGCCGCTCCAATTCGCAACCACCCCAGAGCCACTGCATGCCCCCCACTTCGTCTACTATGTGCTTGACCAACTCGAAGCAGACTATGGAGCAGAAACCATAGCACGTGGCGGCTATGTCATCACCACCACGCTTGATAGCAACCTGCAAGAAGCCGCCCAAGCCATCCTCAGCCGGCACATAGCGCGGCTCTCCACCCCGCATCCCGATACGCCCGACCACCACGTACGCAATGGGGCCGTTGTTGTCTTGGATGCCGACAACGGCGCAATACGCGCCATGGTTGGTAGTCCCAATTTTTACAACACCGACATTCAAGGGCAAGTCAACGCCGCCCTCGCCCCACGTCAACCCGGTTCAGCTATCAAACCGCTCACCTACGCCGCCGCCCTAGAGCGCGGATGGACACCCGCAACTATCATCGTAGACGAACCAACATCCTTCCCCACGCGCCAAGGACGGCCCTACATACCCGAAAACTACAACCACACCTATCAGGGGGACATATCCCTACGTGAAGCCCTCGCAACATCATCTAACATTGCCGCAGTCAAAGTATTGCATACCATTGGCATACCAGCACTCCTCGACATAGCCACGCGCCTTGGCATAGATTCGCTGGATGAGCACAGTGGGCGCTACGGTCTTTCTCTCACACTTGGTAGCGGCGAAGTAACACTCCTTGAATTAACAACCGCCTATACGACCTTTGCACATCATGGGCAGGCAATCACATCATATGCTATTGGAGACCCGCCAAGCCAGAGCAACGAGCATGTTATCGCTCCCCAGATAGCCTACCTCATCAGCGACATCCTCGCCGACCGCTATGCCCGCATGCACACCTTTGGCGAATCGAGCGTACTCAACATTGCCCGTCCCGCTGCCGTCAAAACTGGCACAACGACCAATTGGCGTGATGCCTGGACCGTCGGCTACACCCCAAACCGTGTGGTTGGCGTGTGGGTAGGCAATGCCGATGGTCGCCCCATGCAATCGCTGAGTGGGGCCGAGGGAGCCGGCCCCATATGGCATGAAGTTATGGTAGCAGCCCACTACGGGCTACCACCGCAGCCATTTGAGCCACCTGAAGGCATCGTTGAAGTCGAAATTTGCTCCGACAATGGGCTAATGCCCCAATCCGATTGCACAGAGCGGCGATTGGAGCGCTTTGTAGCAGGAACCGAACCACACACGGCAGATATGGTGTCTGAGCGTGTTGAAGGTACCTCACAGAGCCAGCCGGGGGTTGCAGTTCGACATGCTCAAGACAGTTCGCAGCGTTACAGCGTAACGGCAAAGAATAGCCTGGTCCCTGAGCTGGTCCCTTCGACCAGCTCAGGGAACGGACCAATGAAAAAAGAGTCGTTTGACGAGAGCATACACCAAGACCAACCACCAAGAGTGATAATCCCTGCCGACGGAGCCATCTTCTCGCTCAGCCCCGGCATACCCCCAAATCGGCAGCAAATCGTCATACGTGCCCACACCCCGACGCAGGGCAAACTCACCATTTTCGTTGACGATACCCCGTTAGCTACCATACATAGACCGCCATACCAAGCTCTTTACCCACTAACCCCCGGCACCCACCATGCCATGGTAGAGGCACAAGATATACACGGCAACACGCGGCGTAGCGAACAAGTCACGTTTACCGTTGAATCGTCGTCTGAGAGTTCCCAATGAAGAAAAGGTGTGAAAGGCGTAGGATATATGCTATAATAGAGCTTTTATAGCAACCATGCTTGAAAGGAGAAAAGATATGATCCAGAAAGAATGTGTTGTCATTCCTACAACGCAAGACTATTTTGTGATGCCGGAAACCGGAGAAATCATACTCCCACCCCGCAGCGATGTACCGGCGGAAGACCTGCCTCCGCCCGATGACCTTTTCTTCTACGGGTGGCGCGAAGTTGCACTTTGGGTAGATGGAATAGAGGTAGGGGCCCGTATGCCGTTGACGCTTGAGGATGTGATACATCCACAGCTAGGAGATTATGTTTTGCAAAATATATCCCATGCGCTCCTTTGTGATGACTTGGAGGATGGTCTAAAAAGCCATATTGGGCATGAGCCTGGTACGGTCATTCTCAATGATGTGGGCATTGATTGGGGCATTCCCGATTTCAAGGTTCATTCACCCGACCTTGCTGTGATACGTGGTGTGCAAGAGTTCTTGAAGAAGGGTCTTTTCGACTTGAAACGCTCCAAAGGGTATGTCGTATTGGTGTTGGAGGTGACATCACCAAGCACACGGAAAGTGGATGTGGAAGGTGAACACAACCCAAATAAGGTAGAGGAATATGCCCAAGCTGGGGCAGCTATCTATATCTTAGTAGATGCTGCCAATTGGGAGGAGGGGTATCCGCCACCAATCATCGTGTATATGTTGGGCGAGGATGGAAACTATCACAGACAAACACCAGATGCGCGTGGGTGGTTTTGGATAGAGGCGCTACAGGTATGGATAGGTCCCTATGGTGACTGGGTAGCGTGGTATGACAAAGACGAAAACAAGCTCAACACGCACATGGAGGCGGAGCAGGCTCGCAAGCGTGAAGTTGAAGCTCGCAAACTCGCAGAAGATAAAGCCCGTCTCGCCGAAGAGAAGAGACGCGAAGAAGCTGAAGCTCGCAAATTTGCCGAAGACCGTATCCGGGAACTGGAGGCATTGTTAGCGGCGCGAGATGGAGGGTAAATCTGTTGTGTGTAGGTTTGAATCGCTGATGCACTGATTTTGCTGGAGGCGCTGAGTTGGTAGCACTGGCACAAGGCGTAGCATTAGGCATCCTGCCTGTCAATGTTCCCTACCTGCCATCCACGAATGCGCTCGTAGCACCGCCAGTAGCCCTTGAGCGTAATGCTTAGCCAGCCGGAATCCGATTCGTAGCACCGGCTTCTAGCCGGATTCCGACAGGATGTTGGTGCTACAGGGGACAGGCTAGAAGCCCATCCTACGCCTTTCGCACCATTTCTTCGTAGCATTAGGCTTCTAGCCAGTGCTACGATTTCTTAGAGGACACGTGTTTACTCTTCACTTATTCCTCCGCGTCCCACTCCAATTCTGCTTTTCCAATGCGCACCATATCGCCATCTTGCACGCCGGCTTCCTCAAGGGCCGCACTTATGCCAGTCGCCGCAAGCACCCGCTGAACACGGTCTAACGCTTCGTGTTGGTCAAAGTTCGTCATCACAATAAGTCGCTCAATTTTTTGCCCGCGCACACGCCAAGCATCGTCTTCAGCTTCTATCGTGAAGGCATTCGGGTTCACTTCTGGTAGCGGCCATGTCAATGGTGGCTCATCAGGGCTTACCGGGTCAAGGCATGGTGCAGGCATATCGCTCAGACGACGAGCAACATGCTCAAGCAATTCGGAAATACCTTGTTGTGTGACAGCAGCAATGGGAAATATCTCATCGCGTGGCACAGGCAATGCTTGCAACAAATCATCTAGGTTCTCTTGCGCAGTGGGCAGGTCCATTTTATTCAGTATGACAATTTGTGGGCGCTTCTCAAGCTCGGCGCGATATTGCGAAAGCTCGGCATTAATCTGATGGTAGTCTTGCAACGGGTCGCGCCCATCTACCCCGGCTGCATCTACAATATGCAACAACAACCGTGTGCGTTCCACATGACGCAAAAAGGTAAACCCTAATCCCTCGCCAAGATGCGCATTTTCAATTAAGCCCGGAATGTCGGCTACCACAAAGCGCATATAGCCCACTTCTACCACGCCAAGGTTGGGTTGAAGCGTGGTAAAAGGGTAAGAAGCAATTTTTGGGCGGGCAGCGCTAATCACCGAAAGCAAGGTACTTTTGCCGGCATTGGGAAAGCCTATCAATCCCACATCAGCAATGAGTTTCAACTCCAAATCAAGGCATAGCTCCTGCCCCGGTTCGCCCAGTTCTGAAATGCGCGGTGCTTGGCGTGCCGATGTGGTAAAGTGGAGATTGCCTAACCCACCTTTGCCACCCCTCGCTGCAAGTAAACGCTGGCCGGGGCGCTCAAGGTCTATGCTATATGTTTCACCATCTATCTCAGTACGCACAAGTGTGCCGGGTGGCACAGGTATCTCCAAATCTTGCCCTTGTCCGCCTTGCTTCTTTTTATTGCTACCATGGCTACCATTTTCGGCAGCAAAATGCATTTTGTAGCGAAACGAGAGCAACGTGTTCTCCTGTGGGTCGGCTACGAGATACACATTTCCCCCATTCCCACCATCGCCACCATCCGGCCCGCCATGGGGCACAAACTTCTCGCGGCGGAATGATGCAGATCCATTCCCTCCAGAGCCAGATTTTACGAAAATTTTCGCACTGTCAAATAAATATCCTTGTGTACTCATGCATGTCTCCCTTCATGTTAAGAGTGTGTCCGGTAAATAATCATAGTGCCATTCTTATTGATTTTTGCGGATTAGTCAATGGGGTAGCACATCTATAATATACCATTGCCTGGTTGTGGTATACTATACGAAAGTCACAAGCACAGAGGTGATAGGCTATGAGTCAATTATGCACCCAATGACATGACGCACACGCTATGGACAGTAGAAGAGGAAGCACAACTTGCAGCGTCGCCTACCTACCTACCACACCATCCTTTGGTATGTACATCTTGTCAGTAACAGTCAAAGATTTACACACGAGCAAAACCATTCGCTCGAAATATGGCTTATTGTCAAACGATTCGTTGATTGTGGGTATAATGCGAGGGAAAAATTTACGTTTCCTAGCAACGCATGACAGTGGTTTCCTTCGTGTACCGTTGCTTGCTATCTGGATGCCAATGTTGTAGATGTATATGAAGTCTACGTCTCAAAGACTATAGACTATAGACTATAGATGCAGTCCTAATTGAGTTGTCAATGATACCGAGCAACCAACAACCACAAATCCATGCAACGTCTCCATCGCTTATCAGAAGGGTGTTTTTTTACAACAAAGCCCTATGTTTCATGTCACTCATACCAAACGTAGCATGTTTACCGTTTCATTGTTGCCATGTGTTATAATAGCGTCAGTGGTTGCACCCGGCCGGCTTGTTGCTAGTCAGAGGCATACGAGGGATGTTCAATAATACCCATATCAGTGATGGGATAATACAACAACCAGGCCTGTCCAATAACATACTCCAGGGGCAGTGTCCCCCATTCACGAGAGTCGCTACTGTTTCCACGATTATCGCCAATGACAAACACATGACCCTCCGGTACCTCTACCGGTCCCTTCTGACATGCCGTTCCAGGGTTGCAACGAGTCGTGTTGGTAGGCATATTTTCACCTATCAGATAGTCTTCTTCCAAGCGCTCATTATTAATATAGGCACCACCATCATGGATTGCGACCATTTCGCCGGGCAAGCCAATGACCCGTTTGATATAATCCTTCTCCTTACACGTCGGGTCTCTATATCTATTTTCTTTACAATATGCCCGCCTAGCCTCGTTTTCGGGATAAATGAAGACCACAATATCACCACGTTCCGGTGTGCTGAGTGGGTAGACAATACGTGGAGGCAAATCATCATTTCCGGGAAGAAGCCGAAAAGGAGCATTGAGGTCAAAATTGAAATAAACCAACTTGTTGACCAAAATGTATTGCTTGTCGTGCAACGATGGCTCCATGCTCGAACCCTCAATCTTAAAATTTTGGACCATACTACGTACAATGATAAAAACAAGCAAAATGTAGATAGCCGTCTCAAGCAGCTCTTTCAGAGCGCTACGTATGTTCATTGCAGGTGCATCATCATGCTCATGATAGTCAATCGGGACCGGGGCATCGTTCTGAGGTGTGCTAGATGAGTCAAGGTCATGATGAGGCGATGCAAAAGATTCTGTTTCAGATGTCTGTTCTGTATGCGTGCTCTGGTGCAAAGATGTATTATCCATCATATGCGTTTATTCTGTCTCCGTCCTTATCCAAGCGTACTTGTAAGGCAATCACCGGGGATCAGGTTTTTGATTATAACCGATTTCTTATGCTATGTCTTGCTACTTTTGAATGGATTTTTATGCGAAAGCCCAATGAGCATTATACCTGATAGATTGCTAAAAAGCTAGTGTTGGAGTTGAAGTACTCATGCAGTTCACACGGTTTATAACAAAAACCAAAGGCGAGGCTATACGTTGTGATGCCTGCCAGTGGCGGTGTGTGCTGCGCCCAGGCGAAGTTGGCCGTTGCCTGGTGCGTGCAGGTGGAGAAAAAGAGATTGTCACCGAAAACTATGGCTTGATCAGCGCTGCCAGTGTCAGCCCCATTGAAGATTTTCGCCTCTGGCATTTTTTTCCCGATACCATGTCATTGGGTATTGGTGGCTGGGGCTATGCATTCCCCACTGACCAACAGCGTGGTCAATATGCCAATGTGCCAACAGAAAAAGAGAAGCAGCGCAACTTGCCTGCCGAAAAAGCCGCTGCATTTGCTCTCAAGCAATTGTGCCGTGGCGTTGTTTGGTCCTACAGTGAGCCAGCCGTATCTGCTGAATATGTCCTAGACGTGCTCAAAACAAGCCGTGCCGCTAGTCGCTATACCGCGCTTGTCACAACCGGTTTCCTCACCACCGATGTCATAAACCATTTTGGACTCTACCTGCATGGCATAAGCCTGGACCTGCGCGGCTTCAGTGACACTGCCTATACGCGGCTCGCCGGTGTATCAGATTGGCGTGGCATACTCGAACTTGCCGCATTCGCACGAGAAAAATGGTATTGCCATGTAGAAGTAACAACCCGTATTCATCATGGCGTCAACGATGCCCAAGAAGATATACGTGCGCTCGTAGATTGGATCCGGGAAACATTGGGGCAACAAACCCCTTGGCATGTCTTGCCCGGCGATGCCGGCTCTGAAACAGCCGCATCCGTCATGCGAGCACGCCGTATCGCACTCGAACATGGTCTCTACTTTGTCTACGGCAACGAACCCAATCAAGTCACTCGTTGCCCATCGTGTCAAGCAACCCTCATTACACGCGAAAACGGCGTTTCACGGTTGGTCGGGTTAGATGAAACCAAATGTATCAATTGTGGTTTTGAAATAGACCTCTACAAGTCTATTTTTCGCAAGAAGACCGGCGGATAACGTAAAGGATACCTATAATCATATGCAACAAATGTATGTTCAAGAACAAACAGAAACAACGCTCCTCACTATGGAAGAGCGACTCAAAGGGCGACCATTGTTATGCAGCGATTGCGGCTTGTGTGCCAGCCCTTCCCTGCGTCCACTAATGGCGCAAAGTTGCACCTTTGTCAACAGCCACGTCTACGATACCGAAATGCGTCTGCATGGGCGAGTGCGCGAAAAAGGCGATGAGCTGTTGTTTGGCATCTACCGCGCAATGTATGCTGCCCGTATACCCCATCCTCCAGCAGGAGCCCAATGGACTGGGGTAGTCACAACCCTTGGCGCACGCCTACTAGAACTTGGCCTAGTTGATGGCGTCATCACCACCCGCTCAGTTCCTGGCACACGCTATGCCCCACAACCATTTTTGGCCCGCACCCCAGAAGAGGTCCGAGCCAGTGCCGGCAACAAGCCCTGCATATCCCCTGGACTACGGAGCATAGACGATGCACGCGCCGCAAATCTCAAACGGATTGCTGTCATCGGCACCGGCTGCCAAGTACAAGCCTTGCGTGCAATTGAACAAGATATGGATTTTGATAGGCTCTTCGTTATTGGCATTCCGTGTAGCGACAACGTCACCTACCCCGATTTAATGCACTTCTTGCAGCTTATATCACACTCGCCCGACACCGTCGTCCATCATGAATTTGTGCAAGATTTCAGGGTATGGATGCGTCATGAAGATGGGCATATTGAACGTTGCAACTTTATTGATATACCCATGGACAAAGTAGGCAACATTTTCCCCGACGCATGTATGGCATGTTTCGACTACCCCAATGCCCTAGCAGACATAACCATAGGCTACATGGGGGCACCCATCGGGTGGCAATGGCTTATGGTCCGTACCCAACAAGGTTCAGAACTTTTTAGCCTCATAGCGCCCGACTTGGAATTTTGCGAACTTACATCAGGTGGCAGCCGCAGCAAAGGGGTGGGGCGCTATATGCACATGCTGGCCCAACCTCCCGGTCGCCCGCCTGCACCTATACGCAAACTCATCGCCTTCCTGCAACGCTCGCGTGGCCCCAAAGGGCTAGAGTTTGCACGTTCTATCACCGAAATGAAACTTCTACGCAACCTACAGCATGTGCGCAAAAACTTTGCTGCGCATGAAGCACGTATCGTGCCCTATCATGTCTATCGTGCATTAGAATCATATGAGCAACCATATCAAGAGGCATTTGGTCGAAGCCTCGTACTAGAAGGGAGCATCTCATGACCACCAGTATCCATCTTCAAACGGTAGATGCCGTTGAAGTAACAATTTTAGTTGATAACGCAACCGATGTCTTGATTGCCGGCAATGATGTAGCCCAACGTGCTCCAGTTATGTCGAACACGTTTGAACGCCCACCACTGCTGGCCGAGCATGGCTTTTCGCTCTTGGTGACAGTGTATAAGGATGGCAACAGTGAAACCATCCTCTATGATGCCGGCTTGGGTGAAGATACCATTATCCACAACATGCATGTCCTTGGCATATCGCCCGATTCTATTCGGGCCATTGTACTATCGCATGGGCATACCGACCATCATGGCGGCATGCTCAAGTTGTTGCAACAACTGGAGGGGCGCAGTGTGCCGTTTGTTGTACACCCAGATGTATGGCGTGACCGCAAGGGAACATTTCCCGATGGGCGCGAACTGCATTTGCCTCCGCCTACCCGCGAAACCATTGAGCGTACCGGCGTGGAAATTGTCGAAAAACGTGACCCATCACTCCTAGCCGCCGGCATGATACTTGTCACCGGGCAAGTGGAGCGCACAACCGAGTTTGAAAAGGGTATGCCCTCGCATATGGCTTGCACCGATGGCGAATGGGTGCTAGATGAAGCTATTTGGGATGACCAAGCGCTCATTGTCAACGTCAAAGACAAGGGACTCGTTGTGCTATCTGGCTGTAGTCATTCTGGCATCGTCAACATCTTGCGCTATGGGCAGAAACTAACCGGCGTGGAGAACGTGCATGCCGTTGTCGGCGGCTTTCACCTATCGGGAGCTTATTTTGAGCAGGTCATACCACCAACCGTAGACGCCCTATCTGCCATACAGCCAGATGTTATCGTGCCGGGGCATTGCACAGGTTGGAAGGCTATCCAAACCATAGCACAGCGCATGCCAGAAGCTTACGTGCCCACAAGCGTCGGCACAACGCTACGCTTTGGGGCAAGCACACCGTAGCATCAAGGGCGCAGCACCTGCTCCGTTTGGCAAGCACGGTTGAGCAATTTGATGCGTTCAACGTACATTGGCCACAATGAGAGCAAATCAGAATTGCCGTACATAGATACGCTTTTCATGAGAAAGAGAAAGACCGCATGTATGTGCGGTCTTTTTGCATCCACCAAGGGAATGATCATGCTTGCGTCGGGGGACATCCTTCTCTATAGAGCGGACCACCAAGCAGGTCATGGGCAACAAAGCGCCTCTATGTGCGCCTATTGGAGCATGTGCGGGCAATACCCATCTAGGGCCCCTGTATTGCCGGGAGCATGCATAGGTACCACTCTATGCCGTTAGCGCAACACCGTGTGCGCCATAGCAGCTAGGCGGCCAGTGCTTGGCGTGGTTTCTCCCGAACCTTGCGCTTGGGTTTCACTGCTGCCTCCGCCTTGTGACACCGCGCAAGCCACAGTTGCATGTTCCGCATCGCGCACTCCTGTTTCAATTGAAACTCCGCCGCTGCTTTCCCCACCCGCCGTGCTCGCCGACACCCGTTATAGCGCACCAAAAATGCTACCATCGGCTCTACCATCCACCGTTGCCCCAACAACCGCTCGCCCAAAGGCGTTGCATTGAATGTGTGTGCCACATGCATCAGTGGCGCATACTGCGACAAGAATACAGTACGGTCGCTTTCCGCCTTTGAATCTTCCCCTCGACATGTCTTCCATAGCGGACAGTTTTTGCATTGCTTCGCTTTACCCCCCTCACCCTGCCATCCACGAATGGGGGCCACGAATACACGAATAGGGGTTCCCCCACAACCGTACACTACACTGGCAGACGAATCAGAGAGAGAACGTACCTACGCGATAGAACGTGTGTGGGCGTAGAGCATTCGTGTATTCGTTTGTTATTCGTGGACGGCAGAGCGGTTTGAAACGCTGAAACGCTGTGGGTGCTGTATCCCTACCCTACTCCCTATCACCCATCCCATACACCCGTTGCATCGCCGCATCTCTCGTCAGCGCACCAGACAAAAACGCATGCAAAGTCGTATCAAGCACAGCATAGTCCGCGCTATCGGAGAGCATAGGCACATCGCGCACAGCATTTGGGCTTTGCAAACTTGCCTCTAGCACCGCAAGATAATTCCGCGCCGTTCGCAACCCCATGCCCGCTTGCACCCACCGCTCACTATCCGCAAAGTGTGATGTACGGTAGGGATTGAACCCCCCTGTATCGCCAGCAACAAGCACATCAGATTGCGCCGGCTGGCTCATAAAAGAAAAAAACGCATAGGCAACATCTTGGCTCTCCGCCGCAGCAGCAGCATTGATAACACCTACCCAGCCACCATCTGCAACAAAAGGCGCATAATTAATGTCTTCAACCGCATGTGGGCACCGTATTGCATTGCACTCCACAAACATACCAGTAGCCGTGTCAAATACCATGCGTGATCCAGGGAGCATAGCCATGCCCACCTCTTGCGGCTTATATGGTTGGGAGTTGTTCATAGGCAACAAACCCGCATCGCCTTGCTCAATAGTCAGCAAACAACGCCCATCAGCAAAAAGGGACCGCATATCGTGACGGTCTAGCTCAGTAGCATCCGGTGGGCCATAGAGCGCAAGCGTTTTCAGTATATCAAGCGCCGCAGCAAAAGCTTCTTTTGGCATACGTATTGTCTGCGTGTGCGGGTCAAACAAACCCGTTTCTTGGGTGCCGTGGGTTTGCACCATACTTCCCGCAATAGCCCACAGCATCCAACGTATCATATCCCCCCCCTGCGAAAGCGAAATGCATGAACCATAGTCGCCCACACCATCCCCGTTCAAATCCTTGCCATACATATGCCGTGCAAGAGCAATATACTCCTCCCACTCGGTCGGCGCAGTAAGCCTTGCATCTTGCAACACATCGTGCCGATAGTACGTCATCAGCATATTGCCACCAAGCGGTACACCATAAACGCGCCCATCATAGGTAGCCCCAACATCGCGCACGAAGCGGGCTACATCATCCCATACAAGCGCCTCATCTGCCCGCACTCGTGCCGTTATATCAGCAATATCATCCAGATACACCCCATGCGCCCTATCCGCACCATGCACAAGCCAATGTGCCGGCACAATAGCCGCATCGTACACCTGCGTCTTGCTCACAAAGCTCGTATGCAATGCCCCATACAACTCATCTGATAGCACAGAAACAACATTGATAGTAGCCCCCATATCTGCCTCAAAGGTATTGGCATATGTTTGCACAGGCTCAACAATGGCAGGTATATCATTCGTCAGCACATATAGGGTCACACCATCAAAGCGCCGTTGCGTGTCTATTGGATGCGTGTTCTCCACTGGCGAAGGCTGTACAGCCAACGAGTGTGCATCTTCATCGGCATGTTCGCCATGTTCGCTAGTCGTGTTGCGCGTTGCTTGCCCACATCCCATCAATGCCAATGCCCCCCATACCAATGCTGCAATAAGCCATAGTCGCATCATTCTCATACCACAATCGGTCTTTGCGCCTATGCGTCTCAATTCAGTCTTTGTGCCTGTGCGCCTGTGCGCGAGGACAAATATGTACATCAACTAAGTAACAGTTGTTGCGTTCTTGCATTAGCTCTCATCCGCCGTTGCGAGTCTATCCAAAAACGTTACAAACGCAAGCAAATCATCCCGGCAGTTCTCAAAACATGGGCGCAAGCCTTGTACCAAAGCGGCTATGCGGTCATGCTGTAGCTCAAAGGTGTAGACATTCCGAAAGATGTGGCGAAACTTCAAGTACTCAAGCAACACATGCGACGTTCCCGGTGAAAGCACCGCCGGGCGAACCTGACCAATAGCCAGCGACATTTGCTTCAGCAACTCATTATGCCAGTTTGGGGTAGATGGTCGTCCTCCATCTACCTCATCGGCAATCATGGTGAATATTCGTTCAATACCAACGTAGAAGCTATGCATGTTGCTGGCGGCCGATGTGATAAAATCATCGCGGTTTTGTGGATTTTGTTCGGCCAGTTCTACACCTCTCTCGGCCCGCGCCACAAGTTGTTCCAATGCCTGCATATCGTCACGCAAACGCTCCGACAACACGCGGTAGCGAACTATCATACCAATACCCCTTCACGTTCGATAGAATCTAGCATAGCAGGACGGCAACACCCAACATCCACCAGATTGAGTTCAATATCGTGTGACAGTTCGGACACCGCGTGCATAGCGCGTAGCCATGTCTTAGAGGTTAATCCCCATGCTGCCAAATCAACATCTGAGTAGAGCGTAAACCGTCCAGGATGAATCAATGAACCAAACACCACAACGCGCTGCACGTGGTATTCTTCTTTGAGTAAACGCGCTGCCTCATGTACTAACTGCCATGCCCGCTCACGCTTGTCTTTACGCTGCTGCTGCTCATCCAACCACTTCATTTTTGCGGTGTGTCGGTACTGCTCCATATCCACAGACAAAATAGTCATAACGCCTTCTCCTAAATCACCCGCTCATTCCCACCATCAATCGGCACCTGAGCAGCCGTAATAGATGCAAACAACGGGCCGCACATCTCCGCCGACAACTCGGCTACCTGATGACTAGAAACCTCAGTGCGCAGCACATTCTTACGCTTATACTGGTCAACCGACAGACCATAGTGTTCAGCACGCGCTTGCAGCACCGCATCAGTCCACAAACCCGTATCAAACACCGCATCGGGATGCAAAATATTGATACGGATGCCATCTTTGCCCCACTCCAGCGCAGCAACACGCGCCAACTGGTTCAACGCCGCCTTCGATGCAGAATAAGCAGCAGCCCCCGGACCAGGCGCAGGCACATTCTTAGAGCCAATGACAACCACGCGCCCATAGCGCAGAGCAGCTTTCAATAGTGGATATGCCTCGCGCATCAACACAAGGTTAGCATCTACGTTTATATGCATCACCTTGCGCCATACTGCCGATTCAAGCGCATCAATACGACAACCGCCCGGAAAAATGCCCGCATTCAGCACAAGCATATCCAACCCACCGAACGTCTTCGCCGTCGTCTCCAAAACGTGTTGTAGCCCCGTCTCATCAGTCACATCACATTGAACGCCCAGAAAATCCACACAGTCATACATATGGGCAATGTCGGGGTTCACATCTATGCCCACCACAGCAGCCCCACGCGCCAAGAACGAATCAACGCATGCCTTACCAATGCCCGATGCTGCCCCCGTAACAAGAGCTATCTCACCGCTAAACATCGGCAACGTAGACAGTGCGCCTAGCTTGGCCTGCTCAAGTGCCCAATATTCCAACCCAAAAATGTCCTCCTCAGAAAGCGCTTGATACTCCCCCAGAGCCGTCGCCCGCATAATAATTTCCATCGTATTGCGATAAATGTCGCCCGCAATAGCCGCATCTTTTGCCGTAGGTCCAGTCGTACACATGCCAAAGTCCGCATCAAGAATGACACGCGGGGCCGGGTCGAGCATCGTCAACTCGCGGCCAGTTTCAGCCTCAACCTGCGGGGCATACCTTTCAAAGTACTGCCGATAGGCTTCAGCAAATTGTTGCACATGCTGTCTCCCCAACAACGGCTTATTTTTAGTGCGTATCACATGGTCTGGCGTGGCTGGTCCCTGTTGCGAAATAGTAGCCACATCGTCGCGCCGCGCAAAATGCAGGCATTGCAGGTCGCTATGCGTTTTCACAATGAACGGCCTACCAGCAATGCGCGAAAGCTCTTGACGCAGAGTAGCCAATTCATAGCCCATCGGCCCCTTGGGCGGCTCTATGTCTGGAATAGAAATGTGCCACGCTTGGCGCTCTTCAAGGTAGTGCTCAGCGCGTGTCACCAAATCTATCGTATGCTCATAGGCTATTTTTGCCGTCTCGCCAAACGTAAAGAGACCATGGTTCATCAGCACCATACCAATCGTCTGGTCGCTGGCTTGAGCCGTAAACATGTCATAACATGCTTTCGCAATAGGAAAACCAGAACGCACATAAGGAACAATCACAATAGCATTACCATAGAGCTCCTGCACCCGCTGCATACCGCCCGGTGTGCTGGTGATAGCAAGCAAGGCATCGGGGTGCGTATGGTCAACATAGGCATATGGCAGCAGCGCATGCATGAGCGTCTCAACCGATGCTGGCGGCGCATCGGCAACAATGACATTGCTCTTGAGTTGATTAACCCATTCCGCATCAGAAAGCGTTTTGAGCGTCATAAGGCGCACGAGTGGAGCAAGACGCAGCGGCGTAAACCCAGCCTGCTCAATCGTTGCAAGATTCCACCCACTCCCCTTGACATATAAAATATCCTCCTCATCGCCAAAAATAGTCTTTTCGCGTAGTTTCACAGATGTATTCCCGCCACCATGCAACACAAGCGTCTTCTCCACGCCTAGCAAGCGCGACGTATAAACCCGTTGCCCAAGTACACCATCATACTGCGCAGCTACCTGCTCATTCCAACGGCTCTGCATAAAAAATCCCCTCTTTACTTCTCAAGCTCCTGCAATTCCCGCTCAATCTGCTGTTTCAACTGCGGGTCGTCTGTCAATTCGCGTGCCTGTTCAAAATCATCGCGTGCTTTTTCAGCATCCCCATTATCGTTATAGGCCAAACCACGATTGTAGTAGGCCCCAGCATAGTCTGGATCGAGTTCTATAGCCTTATCGAAATCCTCAATAGCCTGCTCATAATCCTTACTCAAATAGTAGGTTGCCCCGCGCCCAGTGTATGCATTAGGGTCATCTTCACGCAACTCTATCGCCTTATCATAATCTGCAATAGCCTCCTCAAAATTCATCTGCCGTGCATAGGCACTGCCACGGTTGATATAGGCATCCGGGTCATCGGGTGCTAAATCAATGGCCTTGCTAAAATCAGCAATAGCTTTGCCATAATCGCCCTGCGTATAGAACGTGCTACCACGTTCAATATAGCCCGCAACATCTTGCGGCTCCTCCACAGGTATTGGCTCTTGCACCTGTGGACCGGGACCCTCACCAGGTGCTGCATCGTTTGGCGCACTCAGCTTGATAGGCGTAATGTTGGGAACCCGCGATGAACTGCTTGTGCATGCAGACATCATACTCATCCCCACAACAACAATAGACAGCATCAACAACCGAAACCTTTTCATAGATATACACCCTTTCTTTCCTTTTGCAAAACCACCCAAAGTGCCAGTGGCACCCGTATAACCAACATCCTGTAGAGACAAATTGCACGCAACGTCTCCATCGCTCTGTACCACAAGACAGCTCGCAGCATTGCAGCGTACCAGCAAAGCATTGCAAGTTCCTTTTTTATAGATTTGCGTTCTTTGCGTCTTTGCGCGAGGTCTTCATGAAAAAAGACATGCACAGCGCTGTTGGGTTGCCCCAAACGTACCCTGTTTATCATACCTACTATACCACGAAATGTGTACCAAGGTTGAGCAACAACCCATATCTCTACAACCATTCCCTACCTATAGCAAAGGGAACAATCCACACATATCGTCTACATTTGGTATAATACCCCGTATGGATAGCACTACCATAACACGCAAAAAATATACACTTGAAACAATACGCTGCATTGCACAGGGCTTTTTGAACTATTCAGCGAATGGACTACAGCCAGAGCCCAGCACACTCAAAACCATCTATGATAATGCGCTCGTCATCCTCTATCGCTTGCTGTTGCACCAACTTACGCAAAACCAACACACACGTGGCATGCATAGTGCATGGCACTCATCCTTGTTTCAGCCACACCGCTACCCATTCCTAGAACAGTATACTATAGCGCCTGCCTATCTTTCGCAAGCCATAGCTACCCTAGCGCAATGCCACCATTGTTGCTTAAACGACGCACACACAAGCATAGGGCCACACTGCTTGGGGAGCCTCCACGATGAGCTATTGAGTTATCAACTTGAACCCATCCCATCAGCACATAGAGCACATGAATGGTCTATTGCATTAGTCAAAAAAACACCTCAGCGTCGGCAACTAGGCACATACTACACCCCACATGCTATCATCAAAGATATGATAGCACACACCCTTGCCCCCATCTTGCAGGCAAAGGTTGCCGGACTCGGCAATGCCCAAGCAAAAATAGCCGCAGTATTGACCATCAAAATCCTTGACCCGGCTATGGGCAGCGGCTACTTTCTGCTTGAAGCCACCGACTACATAGCACATTTCCTGTTTGACCTCTCACGTACTGCCCCAAATGCCGAGTATACCATAAAAGACATCGTCTATTGGAAACAACGTGTCCTTGACACATGCATCTATGGTATTGACATAAACCCTTTAACCGTTGATATAGCTACCCTGTCACTCGTATATGCATGTGGTGTAGAAGCAAACCCAACAACCATAAAACACCACTTGTACACGGGCAATGCATTAGAAGCAATGCTATGGCAACGCATATGTGCCGATATGTCTACCGATAACCACACCGACAACCCACAAACTGGCTTCGACATAGTCATAGGCAACCCCCCCTATGTACGCCAAGAATCATTTGCAGCGTGGAAATGGCACCTGGCCCAAACATTCCCCGATGTATACCATGGAGCCGCTGACCTCTCAACCTACTTTATAGCACAAGCCCTGCGTGTGCTCAAGCAGGGTGGTCAATTGAGCTATATCACCTCTGGTACATTTCGCAAACTGCAATCTGGTGCTGCACTACGGAAGTATCTCGCAACCCACGCAACTCTGCTCGAAGTAGTACAATTTAGCACACCCTACGTATTTACCGAAACAACAACCTACCCAATCATTCTACGGGTGCAAAACAGTACACCACCGCATGGCGCACGGTTTTCCATGCGCAATGGCGATTACGTGTTGAACGCAGACGGTGCATCAACAACAAGCCAGCACCCATTGCCGTGTGGTGATAGCCCATGGATTTTCACCACGCATACCTTGCAGCACATTATTGATGGGTGGAGCATGGCCACTCCGCTGGCGAACATGCTCGATGGCCCAATCTATCGTGGCATAACAACAGGGTTAAACGAAGCATTCATCATTGACCAGACAACCCGCGACACACTCATGAGCCATGAGCCGCATAGTGCCGATGTCATCAAGCCAATGCTGCGTGGTCAAGACATTCACCCGTGGCACCACCACTACAAAGACATGTGGCTTCTTCTGATGCGCCGAGGGGTTGATATAGAGCACTACCCAGCCATCAAAGCCTACTTGCAGCGCTTCCGCAAGCGCCTAGAGCCACGCCCGGCCGATTGCCCCCGCACAACACATTGGCACGGACGGGGACGTGGTGCATACCTCTGGTATGAGCTGCAAAACCCAGTGCGCAATGACCACATGTTTGAGCAACAACGCATTTTCTCATCCAAAGTATCGCGCTACCCAGCATTCTCCTATGCCTATAAACCGCTGTATGCAACCAATACCTGCTACATTTTGCCGATTGCTTCTGATGTGGTAGGATATTACCTCATGGGTATACTCAACTCGCATGTTTGTGAATATTACTGTCGCACCATCTTTTCGCCCAAAGCAAACGGCTACTACGAGGTACAGCCGCGTGGATTGTCGCGCTTTCCCATACCCCATGCCACGCCCACGCAACGTGATACCATAGCCCATTTAGCCATGCAAATAAGCCAAGAAGCACAACAACGGCACCATCTCCACAACACAACATGGAGCTATATAGCGCACACAATGGGAAACGGGCGTGAGCATCATACCTATGCGCACAAACTCAAGCATTGGTGGAAGCTTGACCTGGCCGCTTTTATGCATGCACTAGCCCCCATGTCTGAGAATGTCATGACGCCGGCCGAGCATGATGAGTGGGCCGAATGGTTTGTGGAACAACGCATGCTACATACGCAGGCAACCGCAAACATAGTGCGTTTAGAGACAGCCCTCAATGAGCATATCTACACCCTCTTTGAAGTACAAAATGCCGATAGGCACGCTATAGAAGCGCTCTGCACCTATCAATATGGAACAGTATAATATGGCATCACACACATCCCCCACCCAAGCCCACCCGCATGCAAAAACGTGGATACTGATAAGCTATAGCATCGTTGCACTAACCGCGCTCCTGCTACGGGTTCTCCACTTAGGAACGTTTCTAACCCACGATGAAGTAGAATTTTGGTTCAGCCGCTCCGAGTCGCTCTTGCGTGCATTGCGCTATGGGCAGTGGGATGGTGTCGCTATTTCCACGCATCCGGGCGTAACGACCATGTGGCTAGGAGCAGCGGGCATAGCGCTGCGTGAAATACTCTTTGAGCGCGGCATATTGCAGTATGAAACTATCACCGCCATTGTTGCCCTGCATCGGCTCCCTACCGCCTTGGTGCATGTAGTTGGCATTGTAGTGGGCTACAAGATGCTGCGGTTCATACTGCCTGCTACAACAGCATTCTTAGCAGCTATGCTGTGGGCAACAGACCCATTCATTGTCGGCTATAGCCGATTGCTGCATGTAGATGCACTGGCAGGTACATTTGCCACATTGAGCTTGCTGTCCGCCTACCTTGCCTGGCGTGACACATCTACAGATACACCTTGGCGCTCTTGGCGGCTTGGCAGTTCACTATCTTGGCTTGCACTTTCGGGCATATGTGCCGGACTATCCATCTTGAGCAAGTCGCCAGCAGTAGCACTCTTCCCCGCGATTAGTATGTTGGCAATGGCAGATAAAAGGCTCGTGCATGCCGCTAGATATGCTTTCATGAGTAGGTCTCTATCATTTTGGCACATCGTAAGCAAGTTTTTGCCCATTCTCTCGTTTAAACCTTGGCGTTCTTGGCGTCTTGGCGGTTCAATACCTACTTGTGTGAGCGCTAGACATGGGGAGAGGGGACGGCTTTTTGACAAAACAACCCGCAATGCACTCCTATCGCGTTTGCTGCCTATGTGTGCATGGGGGGTCATCTGCATTGTCACTATCATTGTTGTGTGGCCCGCACTCTGGGGCAATCCTAGCAAAGTCTACCATGCGTTGCGCTCTGGTGTAACAGTTGAGGGCGCACAGCCGCATATGACAGGCAACTTTTTCCTTGGTCAGAGGAACCCAGCACCGGGACCACTCTTCTACCCCGTAGCATTGGTGTTGCGCACAACACCTTGGGCATTGCTTGGTCTGCTGCTGCTCTTTTTTCATGTAATAGATACCTCACGCAAAGACGCAAAGACGCAAAGCCAGTCACATGAGCATGCTTTGCAGTGTCGCACGAGTGCTTTTGATATGCCGTTTATTGCAATGCTGGCAAGCTTTATCATCGTCTTTGTCGTTGGGTTGACACTCTTTCCCAAAAAATTCAACCGATATATAGTGCCTGTCTTCCCCGCAGTCAACATCCTAGCAGCCATCGGACTCACATGGCATAGAGGAAAACAGAACCTAGCACCTGCAATAGAGGGAGCAAAACGTATTGTGTTGCCACATAGTGCCACCGCGCTGATATCTATTGTTGCCCTCATCAATGCAGTGTGGTGGCATCCATACGCTATCACCTCCTTCAACCAAGTGTTTGGCGGAGCACAGGCAGGAGCACGCACGTTTGCAGTAGGTTGGGGCGAAGGGCTCGACCACGTAGCCGCGTGGCTCAACCAACAATCCAACATCACAGACGTGTTGACGATAAGCCATATGATAACATCGTTACAGCCCTACATGCGCCAAGGGGCACGGGTCACCTTTCCCAATGAGGGCACATTGAAAGATGGTTCTGGGTACGTTGTAGTCTACATCTACCAAGTGCAAGGTGGCCCGCCGCCACCGCCATTCAATCAATTCTATGGCGATGCAACGCCACTGCACACCGTGTCTCTCCATGGGGTAGACTATGCGTGGATATATGCCGCTCCGCCCCCAATTACGCACAAGCTCACGGCTCATGTTGGCTCGCGCATTCGCTTGCGTGGCTTCGACCAGAGCACGCATGTAGAGCGCGGCCAGTCGCTACGACTCAAACTGCTCTGGGAAACGCTTGCCCCACTACAAGACGATTATTGGTTTTTTGCCCATGTGATAGATGCGCAAGGGCAACGCTATGCCCAAATAGACCAACCCTATGCAACCAGTACATGGGAGCCGGGGCGGTTTGTGCCAACTGAGGCGCTCATCCCACTGCCAGAAGATATGCCAAGCGGCAGATATGATATTGTTGTTGGGCTATACCAGCGGGCTACTTGGGAGCGTCTGCCAATCACAATGCACGATGCCGGCACCGGCACCGACAAGGACAAGGATGCAATTCTGACTGGCCCCGGCACGTTGCTCCTGACGCATGTGGATATGTGATGGCATTATGAAGAATAGGCGCATGGAATTGCAGACAACAGAATGCATCTGGTAGAAGCAAACGTCTCCCTCCGTTGACATTGCACAAAGCATCGTGTATACTTAGCAATGGAATCAAAAACACATATACAGCATAGAACATAGAGAAGAAAGGAAATTCTGGTTTGTTGGTTGGTAGTACACAACCATGAGTAATGAACCACACCCCTACGAACAGCTCATACGTGATGCCTACACCAAAATCAAAGAGCTGAAAGCCGATATTGCAGCATTGAAAGCTGCCCCCCATGAACCTATTGCAATTGTTGGCATGGGCTGTCGTATCCCCAACAACGCCGATACGCCAGACGCTTTCTGGCACCTCTTGTGTACTGGTACAGATGCCATTACCCCAATCCCCTCCGACCGTTGGCATACCGAAGATGTCTACTCGCCCCAACCAAACACCCCCGGCAAAACCCACGTGCGCCATGGCGGGTTTCTCTCCCATATAGACCACTTCGATGCCCCCTTCTTTGGTCTTTCAGCACGTGAAGCAAGTTGGCTAGACCCACAACATCGCCTACTCCTCGAAGTAACATGGGAAGCCCTCGAACATGCAGCCATAGCCCCAGACCACATGCCGCCAATGAGCGGCATCTTTTTTGGCCTCAGCATGAACGACTACCAAATAGCATCTCTGCCAGAAAACATCGCCGACCTAGACTTCTACCACGCAACCGGCACCAGCTTTAGCACAGCCAGTGGGCGCTTGAGCCACATCCTCAACATTAATGGACCCAACATCGTGCTTGATACCGCATGCTCATCCTCGCTCGTAGCCACCCACCTTGCCGTCATAAGCCTGCGCACTAAAGCATGCGACATGGCCCTTGCAGGTGGAGCCAACATCATCCTCCTGCCAGAGACAACCATAGCTATGTCGCAAACTGACGCCTTCTCGCCCGACGGACGCTGTGCCACATTCGACGCAGCGGCCAATGGCTATGTACGCTCCGAAGGATGTGGCGTCGTCGTATTAAAGCGCCTTACAGACGCCATGCGCGACGGTGATACCATTTGGGCTACCATTCGTGGCAGCGCCATCAACCACGATGGCCGCACAAGTGGCTTAACCGTTCCCAACAGCCTTTCGCAACAAGCCGTCATTCGTCAAGCACTGCAAAATGCACAGATTGAACCATCCGATGTGAGCTATATTGAAGCCCATGGCACAGGCACGCGGCTCGGCGACCCCATAGAAATGGGCGCACTCGGAGCCGTTTTCGGCAACCGTCAAACACCCCTCATAGTTGGCTCAGTCAAAACCAACATCGGACACCTCGAAAGTGCCGCCGGCATCGCCAGCCTCATCAAAACCGTCCTCGCGCTCCACCATAAGCACATTCCGCCAAACCTACATTTTCACACACCCAACCCACTGATAGATTGGCAGCAGACACCTGTTCGCATACCAACCCAACTCACCCCTTGGAACAACGAAAAGCGCATAGCCGGCGTCAGTTCATTTGGCTTTAGCGGCACTAACGCGCATATCGTGCTTGAAGCAGCACCAACACCAAATAGCCCGTTCCCTTCGACCCCTTCGACAAGCTCAGGGACCAACTCAGGAAACGACTCAATGCAAGATGCATGCGAGAGCAACCAACGTACACATCACCTGCTTACCCTAAGCGCCAAAACAGAACAAACACTACGTGATATGGCCGCACGCTATGCTCAACACCTCACCGACCACCCACAGCTTGCCCTAGCCGATGTAGCATTCACCACATGCACCGGACGCGCCCACTTTCATCACCGCCTAGCCATTGTTGCCGACTCGGTACAAGATGCTTGCGAGAAACTCACCGCCTTCCACACCGCAACAGAAATGCCCGGCATGGTCTACCAACGCTTGCAGCGTGACCAAAACCCACGAATCGCATTCCTTTTCACCGGGCAAGGCGCACAATACAGCGGTATGGGCAAACATCTCTATGAAACGCATCCCGTATTTCGGGCAACGCTCGACCGCTGCAACGACATCCTGCAACCCGTGCTACAACAGAGCCTTCTCACCATCATATACCCCGACAGCACACCCGACACACACAATGAACGCTTGCATCAAACGGCATACACACAACCCGCCCTATTTGCCCTTGAATATGCACTAGCTCAAATGTGGCGCTCATGGGGCATAACACCAGATAGCGTGCTAGGGCACAGCATTGGCGAATATGTCGCCGCATGCATTGCCGGAGCATTCAGCCTTGAAGATGCCCTCCTCCTTGTGGCTGAACGGGGCCGCCTAATGCAAGCATTGCCACAAGATGGCGACATGGTAGCAGTATTTGCTGACGAGCAACGGGTTGCGGAGGCTGTGGCTCCATATGCTGCCACAGCATCTATTGCTGCGCTCAATGCTCCCGATAGAAGCGTTATCTCCGGCCAGCGCGACACGATACAAAAAATTGTTGCCGAACTGGAGCATGAAGGCATAGAAACGCGCCGACTCACCACATCGCATGCCTTTCATTCACCGCTTATCGAACCAATGCTTGATGCATTTGAGCAAGCAGCAACTCAAGTAACAATATCTCCCCTTACCATACCGTTGGTTTCCAATGTAACCGGCGATATGCTGCCACGCGGAACAACGTTGGATGCAGCCTATTGGCGGCAGCACACACGGTCTGCTGTGCATTTTGCCCAGAGCCTGCAAACACTGTCTGAGCATGGGTACACCCTATTTGTCGAAATAGGTCCGCGCCCGACCCTAGCAACTATGGGACAACAATGGATGCCCGGCATATGGCTCCCCTCATTGGCAAAGCACAAAAACGACTGGTCTATGATACTGACAAGCTTGGGCACATGCTACACCCATGGATTGCCCATCAACTGGCCCGTTCTCTATGATGGCTATGCACAACAACGGGTTACACTGCCCACCTACCCCTTTCAACACCAACGCTACTGGAAGGCCCAGAGCAAAACTATGTATAGCGAGAAAGGAGAAAACACAACCATGCCCCCCGCCAAGCCCACAGATGCAGCACAACGTAACACATTAGTGGAAGATATACGCCAAATAGTAGCCCATACGCTAGAACTCAAACCAACACACATAGAGCACGATTTGCCCTTTGTAGAAATGGGTGCCGACTCGCTCATGTTGGCGAGAATAACCCAAAAACTTGAACAAACCTACGGTGTGCGGTTGAGCATTCGCCAATTTTTTGAAGAGCAAAATTGCTTAACCAACCTCGTAGACTATATAGCAGAACGACAACAACCAGCCGAACCGTCTGCTCCTAGGCCACAGGTAGCAGCTACGCCACAGCCAACGCAACCCACGCAACCGGCACAGCCACAACCGGTAGCGCCAGCGCCTAGGCGCGTGCCTTCGCCATGCTCAGGCACCGAGGTATGTGTGCCAACACCGCAGCAAGCGCCACCCGTGCAGGGAAGCAGCGCCCTAGAACGCATTATACAGCAACAATTGCACGTCATGTCGCAGCAATTAGCTTTACTTGGGGGGAGCGGATATGCACCAGAAGACCCCCCCGGCCCCCCCGCACGCAGGGGAGAGATGCCCGATTCGCACCCGTACACGGGTGGGCTAGGGGGGGCAGCAACCAATTCTCCATCGTGTACAGTACTACCGTCCGATTCGCCCCCGCAGGGGGAGCTAGGTGAGAACAAGACCGATTCTGCGCATGCCAACACACAGAACGAATCCGGATTTCGCGCAGTCCAAATCAAACCCACTGCGACACGCCAAACATATACAGAGCAACAACAGCGCCATCTTGATGCCCTCATAGAGCGATTTACACGCAAAACGCCCGGCTCCAAATCCTATGCCCAACAACATCGCCCCTACCTAGCCGATTATCGTGCCGCAACCGGCTTTCGCCCCGACACAAAAGAAATCCACTACCCCATTGTTGTCCAACGGGCCAACGGCTCACGCATATGGGATGTAGACGGCAACGAGTACATTGACATCACCATGGGCTTTGGCGTACATCTCTTTGGGCACAATCCCCCCTTCATCAAAGATGCCATAGCAGCCCAACTAGAGCAAGGGTTTCCCCTTGGCCCACAAACCCTAATGGTTGGTGAAGCTGCCAAGCTCGTCAGCGAATTAACAGGGCTAGAGCGGGTATTATTCTGCAACACGGGCAGCGAAGCCGTTATGACAGCCCTGCGCGTAGCCCGTGCTGCCACCGGACGAACAAAAATCGTCAAGTTCACCGGGGCATACAATGGGCATTTCGATGGCGTACTCGTCATGGCGCAAGGAGGCAATGCATACCCGCAAGCTGTGCCGTTTAGCCTTGGCACAACTCCCGACATGGTTGCCGATATGCTCGTTTTAGAATATGACAATCCCCAGTCGTTAGAAATTATCGAGGCGCATGCGCATGAACTTGCCGGCGTGTTGGCATCGCCCGTGCAGAGCCGTCGCCCACAACTGCAACCGCGTGCCTTTTTGCAACAACTGCGCAAGCTAACACGCGATAAAGATATTCCACTCATTCTTGATGAGATAATCACCGGCTTCCGCATACACCCCGGCGGCGCACAGGCATGGGCCGGCGTTGAAGCCGATATTGCCACCTATGGCAAAATTGTCGCCGGCGGCTTGCCCATAGGTGTCGTTGCCGGTCATCCGCGCTACATGGCCCACGTGGATGGGGGAGTATGGCAGTACGGCGACGACTCCTACCCTGCTACAGAAACCATTTTCTTCGCCGGCACATTCAGCAAGCACCCACTGGCTATGGTAGCCGCACACGCCACATTGCAGCATATCAAAGAACAAGGGGTAGCCCTCTACGACACACTCAATCGGCGTGCAGATGCATTGGTTAGCGACGTAAACGATTTCTTTGAAGCACAACAAGCCCCTATCAAAATCAATCATTTTGGCTCTATGTACAATTTCGAGTACGCACCCACTATGAACATCCTGTTTTACCACTTGGTAGAGAAAGGCTTGTTCATTTGGGAAGGGCGGCTTGGGTTTGTATCTACCGCGCATACCAATGAGGATATAGCCACCATTAGCCGCATATTCAAAGAAAGCGTACAAGACATGCAGGCTGGCGGGTTTGTGCAAGTGCCGGGATACAACACCTACCGCGCCACGAACCGCGCCCTCAATGCCGAGCAGCATATGCTATGGGCTATGCGGCAGGTAGCGCCAGACGGCGACCCAGATTATCACATCCAGACAGCCCTCCTGCTGCATGGAATGCTACGTCTCGACGTGCTACGCAAGGCATGGCGGCAGCTTGTTGCACGCCACGAAGCGTTCCGCATCACCATCAGCAACTCCACGCCACTGCAAACCATACACCCCTCCATGGGCATTGCCATGGAAGTTGTTGACCTGACACACCTAGCCGACGACGAGCAGGATACGGCAGTGCAAGCGTGGCTCGATGTCAATAGCAAGCGCCCCTTTGCCGTCGAACAGGCGCTCTGTCGCCTACATGTGCTTGCGCTTGGCACCAACCGCCACCTGTTGGTCATAACTATGCATCATATCGTCTCCGACGGGCTATCGGTAGGGGTACTCTTATCCGATTTGAGTACATACTACCATGCCATCTACCAAGGGCAGACCATTGATATGCCCCCCGCATTGCAGTATAGCGACTTTCTGAACTGGCAAGAACAACATCATGACGGAGACACGATGGCTAGGCATGCTACATATTGGCAAACGCAATTTCCGCACGGGTTGCCAGTATTACCATTGCCGCTCGACTATCCACGCCCGCACACCATCAACTACCGTGGCAACCGCCAAACCATGCGCCTCGAACGTGACCTATCGCGCAAACTGAAACACACCGCCCAGCAGCATGGGTGTACCGTTTTCATCTTTTTGTTCACAGCTTATGCGCTATCGTTGCACTACATTACCACGCAGAGCAACATCGTGATAGGCACACCTGTTGGCGGGCGCGGCTTTGATGGAAGTGAAACCATTGTTGGCTACTGCACCCACCTACTCCCCATTCAGAGCCATGTTAGCGATGGGATGAGTTTTGCTACCCATCTTGCCCACATAAGGCAGACGGTGTTAGAAGCCTTTGACCATCAAGACTATCCGTTGGCGCATCTGCTCAACACACTCTACCCACAGCGTCCCGCACACGATATGCCGCTTACTACCACCTTCAACCTTGATATGCCGCTCAATGTGCTTGCTTTTCCCGACATAGAAGCCACATGGGTGAGTACACCTATCAACCATGTACTCACCGAACTCGTCGTCAATGTTATGGAAGATAACGAGACCTACATCATTGACTATGATTATCGCACGGACCTATTTACGACAGCGACCATTACGCAATGGCAACAGGAATTTCTCCGTATAGTAGAAAATAACATCCGGTCATACCGGTTAGGAGATAGGAGATAGCATATGCTACGTCCAGATATAGTCGCTCCAGAGGGACAAGAAGTTTGCCCAGGAACACGTCTATCAATTGAGGACATTATTCAGGTGGCACGGTATCGTCAGCGTGTAGCATCACTAGCTCCCGATGTGTTACAACGTATACAAGCAAGCGCAGATTGGGTTACACACACGATACATCAGATAGATCAGCATACATCGTCTACAACACAACCGACGGCCTACTATGGTATTAACACGGGTGTGGGCGCACTGGCGGGCAAAACAGCTTTTGCCAGTGTGAAACACACATGTGTGATGGGGCGCAATTTGATAGCTAGCCATGCCGCTGGTGTGGGCGATTATTTCGACGAAGAGACAATGCGGGCGCTCATGCTCATCCGCGTGCAGTCGTTGGCGCAGGGCTATTCTGGTGTGCGCCCACTGGTGATTGAAAAGCTCATTGCTATGCTCAACCATGGCGTATATCCCGCCGTACCACAAAAAGGCTCTCTCGGCGCAAGTGGCGATTTAGCACCATTAGCGCATCTTGCATTGATAATGAGTAAGGTGCCCGATGAATGTGCCGGTAATGGTGTGGAAACTCCCATAGCGTTTGATAGAACCGATGGTGAAGCGTTTGTGCCAGTATCGTCCCCCCCGCACACAGAGAAACCCGATGCCGCCGCACCCTACTATCACATCACTGAAAGCTATGCTACCGGGCAACAAACGCTCTGGGAGCGTGTGTCGGGGCAAGAAGCAATGTCCCACGTCGGTGGCAAAATAACATTATGGTCAAAAGAAGCCTTAGCGCTTATCAACGCATCCAGTTGCTCGGCTGCTATAGCGGCCCTCGTCATACACGATGCGTGGAATATGCTCGCCAACGCCGAGCTAGCCGCTGCGATGACGTTGGAAGGCATGCGCGGCTTTCGTGACCCGTTCTACCCACATATCCACCGCGCACGTGGACACCGTGGGGCCGAGCAGGTTGCTGCGCACGTATTACGCTACATGCACGATAGCCACTTGCTAGACCCCGGCGACCTCCACACCGACCCGGTGCGCGTCCCCCCACAAGATGCCTACTCCGTGCGCTGTGTGCCACAGGTGCTTGGCACCATCCGTGATACACTCGAATGTGTGCAGCGTTGGGTTGATATGGAAATAAACGCCGCAACCGATAACCCGCTCATCTTCCTAGACCTAGAGCGCGACTACAAAACGATCTCCGGGGGCAACTTTCATGGTGAACCAATAGCCATGGCTATGGATTTCGCCAGCATAGCCCTGACAGAACTGGGGAGCCTCTCAGAACGACGCATATTTCGCCTAACTGACTATGAGACACATAAAACTTACGAAAACCTCTCTACCAAAGACAATCCGCGTCATGGTCTCAATGCCTTTTTGATAGATGAACCGCCCGCAACCCAAGGGTTAAACAGCGGCATGATGATAGTGCATGCTACTGCTGCCGCACTCGTATCAGATTGCAAGACATTAGCCCATCCCGATAGCATAGACTCAGTGCCCACTTCTGCCAACCAAGAAGACCATGTGAGCATGAGCCTCAACGCAGCCCGCCATGCGCGTGAAATTGCACACAATGTAGAACACATCCTAGCCCTAGAATTTTTGTGTGCTGCCCAAGCCATAGCACTCCAACGTGCCAAAAACGGCAATGAGCATCTTAGCATTGGCACGGGCACCCAAGCTGCCTACACCTGCCTGCGCGAAGCCGGCATTGAGGAACTACACCAAGACCGCGTGCATTACCCCGACATACGCACAATGACACGTATGGTGCGCAACGGCACACTGGTGCAGGCTGCACGCGCCGCCATCGCAGATAGGGGTATGCAAAGCGACTGACAGGCGTAGGATAGGCTTCTAGCCTGTCCCCTGTAGCACCGACATCCTGTCGGACTTGGCTTACCAGCCGGTGCTACGTGCTTTCTTCATGTTCCCTATAGCCAAGGCAACGGGATGGCGTACTCTTTGCTCCTCCCTTCAGCCAAGAAATGCTTTCTTCCTCTGGCTTGTCAGGGTTCACCCATATGACTTCCCGCAGAGACGTTACTCGTGCAGCCAAGGAATGGTACAATGCTCTTACGGTTTCATCAAGTGATGCTACCCGTTTATCTGTTGCCAGTGCCGCTTCAAGGAGACGACAATCTTTGTGCATTGCCTTCCGTTGCTTTTCGGACTGTACATTTTCATAATCAATTTCATTGCGTAGGTCTGCTGTGTTGGGGGATATGCTGACATCTGCTATACGCTTGAAACGACGCATGTTGGTCAACCAACGACGAGCAAATGTAGCTTTAGAAGCGTGTTTATCCCATTCCGCACGTATATCCTGTGTCATAACCATTTTGTGGCGTGTATCGTAGACCGTTTGCAGGAAATCACGGCAGTGTACTGATGTTGGATACATAGCGCGTTGCTGCTGCTTGCCATCCAAACCCTTGTTGCAGAAGGCACATGCAATCCCGACCTTGTGAAACTCCACTGGTTTACACTCGAAAATGGCACAACAAAGGTTACATCTACACAACTTGATAGGTCTGGGGCTTTTGCAACAGAAGATTGGCCCGAAGACTTTGGCAGCATAGAATTGGACATCCAAAACCGCTACCTCAGCGCGGCAGAGGCTGTGCAGGCTGGAGAAATATCATAATGCAAAAAGTACGCCTTGTTATTGATGCAAGCATTGCCCAAGCTTCTGGCACTGAACTGGCCACGTGTTTCTAGTACCACCCGTACCCCGCGTTCGGCAGCATCAACGAGGATTGTAGCTAGGGCTACTTGTGCTTTCGGGTGCAAATGGATTTCTGGTTGTTCTATGTAGACCATTTGCCCCTTTTCTGCAACGATAAGAGCTACCAATATTGGCAATGTTTGCGAAACACCCACCCCTACATCGGTTATGTTGAACATATCGCTATCTGTAGCATTGGCATCGGCATTGGCATCAGCATATCGGCTTACGCGAATGGCAACTTGTGTATCATTGAGCGGGTGTGCATCAACTTTTGATGCTAGACGAAGGGTTCGGACATTGTCTTGCAAGCGGGATAGTTTTTCAGTAGCACCATCAGATTGCCATTTGGCAATGACGCTGGCGGTGTATGTTTGAAAAGGACCAGGAAAAGAAGTGCCTACAGCAGTTACAGGGTAGGAACGCACAGGTTGCCCACGCAAACTAGGTAGGTGTATGATCGAAGCAATGTAGCTAGGCTCAGGTGATACATTGAATGTATCCTTCGTTTTGTTATCAGTACTCAAATCAATCTGTTGGATAGACAAGAAACATCGGTTTCTTTCTACTACCCACGTGTATTTTCTATCGCTGTAGATTTTATCATACGCCATTGGTATCTCCTTGGGCAGAAGTTTTGCAATCTCATCATGAGACATCCCCGCCCACAGGATGATAGGTTCTTTTCCAAGATTGGCTATCATCTTTTCAATTGTGAAGCCTGTGCCGGGTTGCTTTCTAAAGAAAATGGTGACTGGATGTTTGTTGTTTGCACCTATCCCAACAGAGAACGTAGGTTTTGCGTTATGGGTAGACAAGAGTTGATCGGCTTCTGTGAAGGCGACATGCGGCCCGTGTAGCAACAGGGGACCAGGGTCAAATGGAGCCTCTAGGGTTTGTTTCATGAGCAACAACGGTTGCATTATGCTCGACTTTCCAGAACTGTTGGCACCCGCCAGAATGGTCAATGGCGCTATATCTATGCTACATTCCTCAAGAATGGATTTGTACCCTGAGACAATAAGCTTGGTTATGAAGAAAAACCTTTGTTTGTTCTCTTCCATTCGTATCTCCCTACACGGTATATCGTGGATTTCATGCAGCATTATAGCACAGCGACAGGCCATATGCCATTGACATGACCTTGTTCATTGTGTTCACGTTGTATTGCTGTATCGCTGTATCGCTCTATTGCTTATCTCGTGTATAATAGAGGCCAATAATGAGTGGTAGGTTAGGCTTCTAGCCTATCCAAACGCCAAGGTAATAGAAAAGGAACAACCCATGCTCTATCACATGTTACACCATACAACCCAAGCACACCCGCTACGGATAGCGCTTGTGTATGGCACACTCCGCAAACGGTATGACCAACTGCTATCGGATGTACAGCACCTCAGCGGTGGCTTGCACGCATGCGGCGTGCGTGCCGGCGACTGTGTTGCCCTCGTATTGCCCAACAGCCCCGCATTCATCATCGGCCTGTTTAGCTGTGCAAGCATTGACGCACTCGCACAGCCCCTAAACCCACAACTGCATGCAGATGAGTTGCAACGCTTTTTGACCGATGCACAAGCTCGTTTCATCATTACCGATGCCGAGCATGTGGCGGTATGTCGAGAGATTATCGCATCTATTGCCGATCCGGTGCATCTCATTGTCGTGGGCAATATGCAAGAAGGAGCGTACAGCTTTGAGCAACTCATTGCCCAAGCGCAGCCCTATATACCAACGGCACACTCTGAAAAGCGTATGCTCTATCTCTACACCACTGGCTCTACAGGAGAACAAAAGCGCATTTGTCGTACACAGCGCAACCTTGCCTATGAAGCCTGCAACTTTGTTGATACCATGCCCCTCACGCCCGATGATACCATTCTCTGCACCATTCCCATGTTTCATTCCTATGGGCTAGGCAACTGTCTGCTTGCGGCTATGTATGCTGGCGCTACGTTGGTATTGCTGGAGCCGGTGATTGAAGATGGGCATATTGTAGATGTGCCGTTTGTTAGCCGTTGTCAGCGTGTATTTGAGCTTATGCAACAAGAGCAGGTACGGCTCTTCCCCGGCGTCCCCTACCAATTCGCTACCCTAGCCGAATGGCCGGGCGAGGACAATATGTCAGGTGTAAAATGGTGCATATCGTCGGGGAATATTCTGTCAGAGCAAACCTACACACGTTTTTTGCAACGGTTCGGCATACCTATCCGTTCGCTCTATGGCTCTACTGAAACGGGGTCTATTGCCGTCAACGTAGACCCACCAGAGCACGTCGTATTTGGCTCTCTCGGTCGTCCGCTCAAGAATGTAGCCGTTACCATTCGTGATGATGACGGCAACGAGCTACCGCCGGACAGTGAAGGGGCTATTTGGGTGCAAAGCCCCACGCTTCCACCCGATGGCTACGACACTATGCCCGATATGAATGCCCTATGCTTTCGCCACGGCTCCTACATCACTGGCGATATGGGCAAGCAAGATGCGCAAGGCTATGTGACGATTACTGGCCGCCGTCAAACGTTTATTGACACAGGCGGACACAAGGTGTCTATCAACGAGGTGGAAACGATATTGGCGGCACATCCGCGCATTCGTGAAGTGGCTGTTGTGGGAGTTGATATGCCGGGCGTGGGCGAAGCAATCAAAGCCGTGGTTGTGCCAGAAGATGCACACCTAACCGAAGCCGATATAGTGGCATATTGCCGTGAGCATATGGCACATTTCAAAGTACCGCGTATCGTTGAGGTTCGCACAGAACTACCCCGTAGTCCCTTGGGAAAGGTGCTAAAGCAAGCATTGCTGCAACCGCCTGCCGCCGAGCAAAATGCTGCGCGTGAAGATGCTGCACGTGAAGATGCTGCGCGTGAAGACGTACCATATTATCTGCACACCGATGGCTCTGGTGTGCTCGACACGCTCACATGGCGACCCACAAGCCATCGCCCCCCACAGGGAAAAGAGATTGAGATAGCGGTGCATACCGTTGGCTTAAATTTCGTGGATGTGTTGACCGTACTCGGCATGGTGCCAGACACCATGGCCCCCATTCGCCATTCTGAAGCATTGCCGGGCAACGAATGTGCCGGTACCGTAGCGGCTATAGGGTCGCATTGCACCGATTTTCAGGTTGGCGATGAGGTGATAGCCTTTGCAGCGGGCAGTTTCAGTAGCCACATCACGCTTTCGGCGCACCTAGCCATACCCCGACCAACGCACCTATCGCGCATAGAAGCGGCGACCTTGCCCTTGACCTTCCTCACCGCCTACTACGGGTTGCACGAACTGGCGCACCTTGCACCGGGCGAGCGGGTGCTCATTCACACAGCCACTGGCGGCGTGGGGTTGATAGCCGTGCAACTGGCACAACACGTGGGCGCAGAAATCTACGCTACAGCGGGCAGTGAAACCAAGCGGGAGTATCTACGCTCCTTGGGCATCACCTATATCATGGATTCGCGTTCGCTTCAGTTTGCAGACGATGTGCGGGAATATACCAACGGCGAAGGCGTTGACGTGGTGCTCAACACGCTTGGCGGCGCGGCTATTGAAGCAAGTTTCAACTTGCTGCGTCACTATGGGCGCTTCATTGAGCTTGGCAAGCGCGATTATTTTGCCAATCAGCGTCTAGGGCTACAGCCATTCGTGCGCGGTCTATCCTTTCACCTTGTCAACTTACACAACATGATAACCCTTGCGCCAGAACGCATCCGCAGCATGCTCAACGCATTGCCGGGCTTGCTTGCATCGGGGGACATCAAACCCCTGCCGCACCAAACGTTTGTCGCATCGCAGGTTATAGACGCATTCCGCTTTATGATGGAAGCGCGACATATCGGCAAGATTGTGCTTGATATGTGCGATACGGCATTGTGCATTGCGGCCCCGCACACAGATAGTGCTACATTCGACTCGTCGCTTGCCGATGTAGACGTTGCACAACGGCAACAACTGTATGCAGACTTGAACGCGCATGCCCACGACCCTGCGCGGCAGCAAGAAGTGCTGGCACGCGCTATCAGTGAGCAGATTGCGCACACATTGCAGGTAGATACGGCAGACATTGGGTGGGCGCAATCGTTCAACAGCATGGGGTTTGACTCGTTGCGTGCGACGGAGTTGCACAACCGCCTAGTGCAGTTGATGGGGCAAAACCTGCCCGTGACGGCTATGTGGAACTATCCCACGGTGCAAAAGCTGGCCGCATGGTTGCTTGCGGAAATGGAACCGCCAAGACGCCAAGAGCGCCAAGATGCACACGTACAAATGGACCTACAGGGCAGAGAATTGCGGGAAGACGATGCAGTTGCGATTGTGGGCATGGCATGCCGCTTTCCGGGTGGCTGCGACACACCGCAACGCTTCTGGGAGTTGCTGTTGGCGGGCGGCAATACAGTTGAAGAGATACCGCCATCGCGCTGGAGCTGGGATGCATGGTATGACCCAGACCCCCATGCGCCGGGCAAGAGCTATGCACCATGGGGTAGCTTCCTAGCCCATGTTGATATGTTTGATGCCGATTTCTTTGGCATATCGCCACGCGAAGCACGCCAGATAGACCCGCAGCAACGCCTATTACTTGAGGTGGCGTGGGAAGCGCTTGAACATGCCGCCATTGTGCCACACACCCTAGCCGGTAGCCGCACAGGGGTCTTTATCGGACACTCTGTCAACGACTACTATATCTTGCAAACCCAAAACATGGCTGCGTTCGATGCCTATGTTGGCACTGGTTCACATAGCAGTATCCTTGCCAATCGCATATCCTATGTGTTGAACCTCCATGGACCAAGCGTGGCTATAGATACAGCATGCTCGTCGTCACTCGTTGCGCTGCATATGGCCTGCCAAAGCTTGCGGGCGGGCGAGTGCGACATTGCGTTGGTGGGCGGCGTTAGCCTGATGCTATCGCCCGATATGCACCTCGCCATGTCAAAGGCCAATGTGCTCTCCCCCACGGGGCAATGTCGAACGTTTGACCACCGCGCCGACGGCTATGTGCGCGGTGAAGGTGCTGGCATGCTCGTGCTCAAGCGATTGCCCGATGTACATGACGCTACATGTAGAGCGCAGCCGGTGCTCGCTGTGATACGCGGCTCTGCTACGGGGCAGGAGGGGCGCACGAATGGGTTATCGGCTCCAGATAGCTTGTCGCAAGAGCAGGTGATGCGCCAAGCGCTTGCCAATGCTCGCCTTGACGCGGCGCAGGTAACATTTGTGGAAACGCAAGGCACAGGCACGCTACTTGGCGATGTGATAGAGGTAGAGGCATTGCGGGCAGTGTATGGGCAAGCACCCACGCATGCAACGCCATGCGTTCTGGGCGCAGTAAAGACGAATGTGGGACATTTAGAAGCCGCATCGGGCATGGCAGCGGTTATCAAAACCGTGTTGTGCCTTGCCTATGGCACAATACCACGCACTATCAACTTTGAACGCCTCAACCCGCATATTTCCTTTGACCACACGCGGTTTCAATTGCCGCTTGAAACGCAAGCATGGCATGCCTATGCAGATGCCGGCTTGCGGTGTGGGGCTATCAATTCGTTTGGGTTTGGTGGCACGCTTGCGCATATTATCCTTGAGGAAGCACCTACTCATGCACAGCATACACTCCACACATCCCATACACCGCGCACGCCTGTAGCTATGGAGCGGTCGTATCACATTTTGGCGTTGTCGGCCCACACAGAATCGGCATTGCACGATATGGCGCGGCACTATGCGGCCTATTGTGCGGCGCACCCGGATATATCCCTAGCCGATATAGGCCATATAGCCAACACCGGACGCACGCATTTTGCGCACCGCTTGGCAGTGGTGGCGGCTTCTGTTGACGATGCGCGGCAGCAATTGGCAGCTTTTGCCGACACCGACGCCGACGCCGATGCAGATGCAGGTATGCCACTTGTGGGCATAGCCGACGATACGCTACCTGCGAGGGTTGCCTTCGTCTACACGGGTGATGATAGCATATCTGTTGAGGCGGCGCGTCATTTGTATACCACATCGCCTGCATATCAGGCAGCTTTCGATAGGTGTGTTGCACCATTGCAACCGCATATGTCGGACCCGCTACATGCTGTGCTTGCGGACACGTCGGGGCAGCAAGACCCCATGCACAACGCCCACGATGCACAAGCGCTACGTTTTGCCCGAGTATATGCCTTGGCGCATATGTGGATGTCGTGGGGCATTGAGCCGTCGGCTTTTGTTGGCACGCCACCAACGGTGCCTGCACCTGTCGAAGGCACACTACTGCCTGCGCCTGTCGAAGGTACACTACCACAGTGCCGCATTTTGTTAGAAATAGCCATCAATGCCCCCTCGACATGCCCTAGCGACTTCTTTGGGCGTGATGGTATAGCAGCGCCAAATGATAGTGTGTGGGTATCGGCACGCTCGCGCACTGGCGATGTGTGGCATGCGCTTTTGATGGCGTTGGGCATGCTCTATACGCAAGGAGTTGCTATTGATTGGGAAGGCTTTGATAGGGGCTATGTGCGTCATACGCAGGTGTGTACACAGCCACAAAACGTGTTGCCTACGTATCCATTCCAACGGCAACGCTACTGGCTACCTGAAGCCACACAAGCCCACCCTGCCCCCCACACAAGGGTACGTATTGAACCGCCAAACCGCCAAGTGCGCCAACATGTAAACGAGAGGTTGATGGCGGTTGCCGAGTCGGAGCGGCAGGCGTTGGTAGAGGAGCATGTATGCATGCTTGCGGGCAACATTATGCAACGCACAGGCGATATACCGCGCACGACGGGGTTCTTTGATTTAGGGATGGATTCGTTGATGGCAACTGAGCTACATGCGGCTTTGCAGCGCAGTTTGCAGTGTGCATTGCCGGCCACGCTGACGTTCGACTATCCAACGGTGCGCCTATTGGCAGACTATCTGACGCGCCATGTGTTGGCGACTGGCGATGATGGGCAAGGGCAAGGGCAAACACAAGCACAGGCACAGGCAGCGAATGTGCCCATACAGTCACACCAAGGGAAAGCGCGTGACGCTGACGCGCACATTGACATTGATGCGCTGCCACTGGAGGAAGTGGCACGTTTGCTGGCGGAGGAGGTGTACTAGGCTAGGAGGATGTCCAGACTGAGCCTTCCGAAGTCTCGGAGACTTCGGAAGGTTGACACCCTAGCGTCTTAGCGCCCTTGCATTCTTTGATCTGAAATATTCTCTGTGTCCTCGCACCTCGCACCTCGCACCTCACACCTCGCACCTCGCACCTAATCATGGTGGGCTTCGATAGCAGGCAGGGTGAAGAAAAACAAACTGCCCTGCCCTGGTGTACTCTCAACACCCACCTGACCGCCCAGTTTCTCCACGATACGTTTCACAATGGATAGTCCCAAGCCATGCCCGGTGGCGCGAGCTTGGTCAAAGCGCGTAAACTTGGTGAAGAGCCGCGCTTGATTTTCTGGCGATAGCCCTTTCCCATTATCGCGCACCCAAAAGCGGATTTGCATACAAACAGGAACATCCACATCTTGCGGCTCAGAAGGGAATAGGTCAAAACCAAGTTGTACATGCGGCGGGTTGCCGCCGTATTTCATTGCGTTGCTGATATAGTTAATCCACACTTCTTCAATCCATGGTTTGTGGCCCAAGGCAGCAGGCCAGGTTGCGGGTTTGTCAAGTTCAACCCCATACTCAGAGAACATATGCTCTAGGCGCGTTTCTACCTCGGCAATCACCAAACCCATATCCACAATCGTCGGGGTGATTTCTTGCTGGCGCACGCTGGCAAAGGTGAACAGTTCAGTGATAATGCGATGCATCCGTTTCCCAGTGGAATTGACTGATTCAACCATCTCCAGCAACTCGGTATCTTGCTCGTCCCGCTCTTCCAACATTTCAAACACCAAATCCATATACCCGACGATTACGCCCAACGGATTCTTGAGGTCGTGGGCTACCGTATGCGCGAACGCCTCTAAGTCCTCGATGAGTTGCCCACGTTCCGTGATTTCCTGGTTCAACTGAGCGTTTTTTTGCTCCAATTCTCGTTGTTGCTCTTTGATGTACGCGTTGGCGTTACGCAACTTGCGTTGTGCGGTATCACCAATCATGGTCATCTTGATAATTTTGCGCAACAAGACATCGTATTCTGTTATGAGTGTACTATAGGACTCGCGTAGAGCATCCTGCGACAACGCAGGGTCATTGAGCGTGCGGCGGGCTTCCTCCAGAAAAGCGTGTTCCTTTCGATAGATGTCGGTAGCATGTGTTTTGTTATCTGTATTTTTCATACTCTACGAATAATACTACCTAGCAAACTCATGTTACACAGGGATTAGTGTATAGGGCAATGCTAAATCTTCACACAGTTCTTCCCCTGCTTCTTGCATGTCTTCGTCATCTTCTTCGTAATACCAGTTGAGTGTAATCGCTCCGCCTGACTGATGGTATTCGTCAAGCATTTCCAGAAAATCGAGCAAACATTTGGATGAGCTGGTATTCAGATAATCAATCGTGATTTTCACTGTCAAGGAACCGTGAATATTCTCCGTGTACCGTGTGAACCAATCTGTCAGCGGGTCGAAAAAATCAATCGGATTTTCTGGATATGAAGAACCTTCCAAGGCGAGAACGCCAGTTTCAGGGTTGAAATCAACGCCCAGCGTATCTTTGCTTCTCGCAATCTGTAGATGTTCCATCATCTCATCCTATTCCTTATTGACTTGAACAGAAAGCACCAAAAAAGTTTGATTCTCATCAATACGTGTGGTACCTGCATCAATAGGATTGCCGGCTTTGCGCACCACGCTGATGAGTCCAAGCCCGGCACCTATTTCGCCCTCTGCACGTGGTTTCTTCATTTGTTCTTTATAATATTTCTTCAACTCATCCGTGCTCATGCTATTGATTGTTACACACTGCGTTGTGATGTCTGTCGCTTCTTCAGGCGAAACAACGTTGCCAGCAAAAATCGTGAAGTGTGTCGCACTTTCTCTGATAAACAGCACACCCATGCCGACCGGCTTCGCTTCAATAATGCTGCGTTCCGTGGAATAGCGGTAGATATTTTGCGCCAGTTCAACAAAGATGAAGAACACTTTGCTTGTCACACGTTGGTTCGTTTCCTCATGGGTTAATTTCTCTTTCAACAAATCGCCGATGCTGACGAGGATGGACTGTGAAATTTCCCCCTTAAAGGAAAGGATTACATTGTGTTGTTGCATGAACTGATAAAATCCAAAGACATTAAACTCTTCCATATTTCCTCTTCTTTTTTTTTAGATGCGCAGTCCAAGCAGCATGATGTCGTCACGCTGCGTTTCATTCTGTTGATGCGCTTGGAGGTGGGCGCGAATGCAGTGTTCCTGTTCGGCAATAGGGAGCGGTGCAACCTCGCTCAAGAGTGCTTTAAGCTGTTTCGACCCCAATTTTTTCCCGTCGGGATTGGGTTGATCGGCAAAACCATCGCTGCTGAGATACAGGGTATCGCTAGGAGAGAGAGTCACACTGTGATTGGTGAATGTTCGCTGTTCTTCTTTTTGACGCCCACCAATAGATTTTCGGTCGCCTTTGATTTCCTCAAATTGCTGCTGTGCGATATAGTACAAAGGGCGGTTGGCCCCTGCAAACGTCACGTGCTGCCGGTCCGCGTGAACCCGGCACAGGCAGACATCCATACCGTCTCGCGTATCGCCGGTTTCCTGTTGCAGTGCTGTGCGAACGCCCATATGCAGGTGCTCCAAAATCTGCGCCGGATCGAGAATCTGGTCCTCAAGCACGATTTTATTCAACAGCGTGTGCCCAATCATAGAAAGAAACCCGCCAGAGACCCCGTGGCCGGTGCAATCCACTGCCGCAACTAGGGTCTCTTTTTGGGCACGCGCCAGCCAATAAAAATCACCGGAGACAATGCTTTGCGGAAGATAGATGACAAAGGCCTGGTCGTTAAAGGCTTGGTGCCATGTCTCTGGTGTGGGGAGAATTGCTTGCTGAATACGCTGAGCATAGCGAATGCTATCGGTGATCTGTTGGTTCTTATCCGCTAACTCATGATTCGCACGTTCTAAATCTACAAAAGCCTGCTCCAATTGCTGGGTCATCGAGTTGAAAGCGGTTGAAAAATCCCCCATGAAATCCACGCGCTGCGTGAAATCGCCGGCAGCAATTTGCTGTGTTTTCCAGGTAAGATGTCGCAGACTGGATTGCAAACTCTTAAAAGATTGCAAAACACGCAGTTTCCCTGGTGGTGGGGTGTACTCTAAGTCTCCACGCGAGAGAGAATACATAAATTCAGCAAATGCATTGTATTCTTGGATGAAGCGGTTGATATAGGTTACGAGTTGGGTAAACTCATTTTCAGGCATGTCTGAGGGGAGCGGGATTGGTGCAGTTTTTTCGCCGCGTAATATGCGGTAAAAGGTTTCTGTGATGGTATCGAGTTGTGATTCTTGCAATTCTAGCATAGGTGCGCCACCGGTTACACTGCTACGCCGCCAGTTTAACATCGAAACGGCATACTCTATCACCCGAACACCAGCAATCTATTTCTTTCACATGGAAGTTTTGTCCCGTGTGCTCCGACAGCAGCCCTTGAATAAACCCCTCATCATAGGTACAAATCTCCTCGCCACACATGGGCAAGCCAGAACAGTCGAGGTCTTCAGCGACCGTCAACGTAAAGTTCATCGCGTCAAGGTCGGCGGCTTCCACCCTGAGTATACCTATACTTAAATCTTTCAAAACCTGTTGTAGTTCACCAATAAACTCATTGAGATCATTTTTCTTCGTAATCACATTGCGATACAACTGACGACCCGCTTCTTCACCCGCCTCATAAAACGCATGGTCTGCTGCTTCCACGCCAAATTTCCTAATCAAGACATCGCGCAGCGTGAACTGCATAAGCCGATACACCGATACTTGCATCGTGGGGCCTAGATTCGGTCGGCCTTCTTCAATATCCCCCAACATACTCCAATCAAATGCAGACTCTGTCCGTTCTTCCTTAAACATGGCATTATCTCCTTATTATAGTTGTTGGAAATGCAAATCACTTTACAAATAACCTATTTTAAACTGTATACGAAAGCCTATGATTTGTCAATGGGAATGGTGACATGGTCCTTGTGAAGTATTATGTATAGTACTACTATATGCTGAGATCAACATCTCTTGTTTATGTCATCTTTCTGTAACTTTTGTCTCTTGCTGTTGTTGTAAATGAAGACATTAATAGGATTAGTTACCATGTATCAAGTAAATACATAGGAGGATGTCATTCATGTTTAAACAGAAAAAGCTTCTTTTGTTTGCAATAGTCCTTTTTGTAGGACTTGCAGGCATACTACTCATCATTGTTCGGTCATCGGCGGCTCGTTATCAAACGAGTTTGACAATTCTCAACCATCGCGGCAACACACTTTGTGAAGAACAAACAGCTCCTATCGTCGTTCTGGGTGATACTATCGGCATTGACATGCGCGGGTTTCACAAACAAGACCCTGTCACGGTAAACGTTATTTTACCAGATGGTCGTATCTTCAAACTGAACGAAATGAACGGTACACGCATATTGACAACAACGGACATGCGCACCGATGATGGTGGCAGCTTCTACATGGAGTATGCAATTCTACCGGGATCAGGATTGGACTGGCCGCTTGGGTGCTACACCCTTGTTGCCCAAGGCGAACAGAGCAAATCTGTAGCCAAAGCTGCTATGGCCGTGCTCAACAGTGAAGATGCAACCGTATCAACAGTAGAACTTACGAAAACCGCCACATTGTCTGGCGCATTGCTGCACGTTGTAGACCACGAGACCGGGCAATCGCAAGCAGCACAGACAGACGCAGTAGACATGTTCGGGATGGGCTTTGCAACAAATGAAACCGTTTTGCTGAATGTGACTATGCCAGATGGCATCACACAAGAGTTGCCATCGCAGCAAACCAGCATCAGTGGCGAATTTCAATACACAACAGCGTTGACATTCACCGCCCCCTTGCAAGCAGGTATCTACACCTTTACTGCCGTGGGCGAAACGAGCACCTATAGCACAACCGCCACTTTTGCCATTATGCAACCAACGCAAAAAGATGTCTGGAAACTTACTTTCTACGTTGCAGGGAACTAATGTTCGTTACAATATATTCTGCTCTCTTGACTGCATCTTGGGTTATAGACTTAACAATGCTTAACGATCCCATGTTTCCATCATAATCTGCTTTATTACGATTTATCCGTAGTCTATTCAGATCGTCACCTATCTGTTTAGCTAATCTGTGAGGATTAGAATGGAACCATTCACGTATTTCCTTGTGAATGTTTTCTGCATTTTGGTCTGGTGGTTGCGAATTGTTGCAAGCATAATCTTTTGCGACATGAAAAGCGGCATAATATGCGCGACTAATAGCAGAGCGAAACTTTGCCTCTTGGTTCTCGGTACCTGATACAGGATTTCCAGATAATCCCTTCGCAAGATAAAGATAGTTTTGCCAGTCAAAGCTCATCGAAATCCCAACATAATACACAGCTTCCCTTTGGCACGTTCTAGCTCATCAAGCCACCAGTGTTCATCAAATTGAGCAAGCTGCTTCTGAGCTTGCTCAACGGAAAGTACGGTCACAATTGAGAGGATGATTTGCCTCTCCGAAGAGTAGTCTGGGTCTGTGTGCATTTCTAAGTAGCCTACAAACGAAGAAAAGAAACGTTCAATTTCAACGAACGCTTCAACTAATAATGACACAAGAAATGGATAGCTTTCGAGAAATGAGAAGACCTCTATAGGGTTGTCTATATGGTATAACTGTGTTAGCAACCCTAAAATACTTTTTGAGGTGCGAGTTGTGGCACTTTCTTGACTACCAGCAGAAGATATTATCTTGGAAGATTTTTCCCAATACTGGTTTGAAAAAGATGTTATAGCTCCTGTTGATATTCCCGTAGAAAGGCTTTTTGTCCAAGGTAGTAAACAAATACTAAAATAGCCACTTGTTACACTCGCGGCAATAATCATTACAAAGTCCTCTCTTTATCAAATTTCTCTCTTAGCAAATCAGTGATACATGCTTCAAAAGCTTCTTCAATTCGCTGGTGAGCTTCATTTACCCATTCAAGAACAGTATTAGGAGCAATACTTCCTATTTGCATAAGGCTATAGTCAAGATTAAGAAAAATGGATATTTGATCTTCTTCCATAGGACGACCTGTAAGCTCAATTTTTAGTATATCTCGACCATCAGCAAAAGGAGTCTGTATACCGGTGAAAAAAGACACATAATCTTGTGGAAGACCAGTACCTAAGAAAGGATAAAAGTTGAAAAATTTCTTTAGCGCACATTTTTTCTCTTCAAACACAATATTGTTGATATATTGCAGTTGAATACGCTCAATAGTAGATGGGTTTGTTACATGACAATAGGCATTAAAACCTTTTTGTATGTTAGACGAAAAGGTTTCCCAGAAAGGATAGGGTTTCAAGTGATTCACAGCCAGAAAGTGTGGCGAAACTTGGATAAATGCGCGTTCATCTTCCGAGCGGAATTGCATTCGGTCTATAGTGGGTAGTGGTATAATTCAGACTGATAACTCCGAATTATAGTGATCAATAAATATCC
>CAZVEN010000017.1:0-104336 GCA_964626155.1 uncultured Chloroflexaceae bacterium
ACGACACCGGCGATGACACCGGCGACGACACCGGCGACGACACCGGCGACGACACCGGCGACGACACCGGCGACGACACAGGCGACGACACAGGCGACGACACAGGCGACGACACCGGCGACGACACCGGCGACGACACCGGCGACGATATGACTGAGCAAGAAGCCGCTGAAGCAACAGCACAGGCAGAGCAAGAAGCCGCTGAAGCAACAGCACAGGCAGAGCAAGAAGCCGCTGAAGCAACAGTACAGGCAGAGCAAGAAGCCGCTGAAGCAACAGTACAGGCAGAAGAAACCATAGCCGAAGCAACCGCCGCTGCTGAAGCAACCGCTGAAGCTGAAGAGATAGCCGCTGAAGCAACCGCCGCTGCTGAAGCAACCGCCGACGCCGAAGCAACAGCACAGGCTGCTGAAGCAACAGCCGAAGCAGCTGCCGAACAGACAGCAGTTGCCGCTGAAGAAACAGCCGCCGCTGAAGAAACAGCACAGGCTGAAGAAACAGCCGCCGCTGAAGAAACAGCACAGGCTGAAGAAGAGCAAGCACGTGCAACCGCCGAAGCGCAAGCCACAGAAACCGCCGAAGTGCTCTCTGAATTGGATATAACCGAAGGCATCGAGTTCGTCTGTGTTGACCACATGGTTGGCATGAGCGCCGCCGGTATGGTTGCAGATGTATATGGCGATGGGCTTGCAAATCAGTCCGTGTCGGTGCCAGCGAATGCACTGTGGTCTACCATACAACTGGGTGGTGGTAGGTGGCTTGGTGGAACACGCTACCCAAGCGACCTAACCTTCGTGGAAAATGGCACAGCACTGGCTCCTATGGGGTCTCCTACACGCACAAAAGCTCCCTGGACAGCCATGCCAGGCTGGACCTTTGAAACATCTGGTAATGCTGGTTCTACCTACTCGGTAGTCGCCGCTGATGGTAAGGTTACTGGTGACAACGACAAGACAAGCCAAGTCTTGCTGGCCTACTATGGCATGCCAAGTGATGAGCAATACACTGGTGCAGGTTCAACAACACTTCAGTTCGCTTGGGGCGGTGATGGTACAGAAACCTTTGACCACTTGCACACAGGCAGCATGAGCGTCGCATTGCCTGAGCCAATGCCAGCAACCATGGACGTGCGAGTCAAAGTGGCCATTATGGAGAAAGATGACAACACCACTTCCGACAAGCGTGTGGTTGTCGTGCGAGCCACTGCCGGTGGCCAGACTGCTGAAAAGATCGTCCGCAATCCAGACGACGACATCTACAAAGGCAATGTTGTTGACTTGACAATCCCATCTGTGCCAGCAGGTACGCAAAATGTGAACGTTGAGTTGTATGCACCAGCAGCACCAACTGATGGTAGCGTGACGTCAACCAGCGTGAAGACAGCCGAAAACACCGTTGAACCACAATATGAAAACTATGGTGACTCTTCCTTCTTGCTTGGTGCAGTCGCATGGCACGATTGTGTGATGCCTGGCGACGACACCGGCGACGACACCGGCGACGACACCGGCGACGACACCGGCGACGACACGGGTGACGACACCAGCGATCCGACTGATACACCCGAACCAGTGGAAGAGGCAGTTCAAGTCTCCTTCGAGCCATGTGTTGAAAATTGTACTGAAGCACAGCGCAAGCCAATCAAGTATGTCGTTGTCATGGACGTGAGCGGCTCTATGACACAGCAGAACTTTGCTGGTCAGGCTTGTAAGGGCAATAGTGCATATCCGGGCTACGATAGTGTAGATGACTGTAAAGCAATTCTCGAATGTAACACCACAAGTTGCTATGGGCACCAATGGCCTATTGAGGAAGAGCGCCGTATCTATATCATGAAGCATGCGTTGTACGACTTCATTGACGAGAGCATGCTTGAAGGCGACCAGATGAAACTCATCCCATACGGTGGTAGCGTTGTTGATGAGAGTGGCTGGATGAGCGACGTTGAAACAATGCAGGGTACGGTGGAGAGTGCGGGTACAACATCAGCATATAGCAACGATCCTTACTATACCAACCCAAGTCGAGGTACCAATACACCACGTGCTCTGAAGCGTGCCTATAGTGTTCTTAACAGTGTGAGCGATACGGACCAGTACGATTATGTGGTTATTCTAGCAACCGATGGTGCAGCGAACTATTACTATGATAATGGTGGCTGGCGACAGAACTATAGCAATGGCAAGCAAGATGGTGAGGCAAATGGCTACAAGTACTGCTCCAATCCCAACAACCCAGTCTGCCATAGCTCCTACCCAACGCCAGAAGATAGCCCAATTGGGGAGATGAAGGCAGCAGCACGCGAAATTCGCACCGAACTCGACGTTCCAGTGTATGCACTCTCTATGTCGGCGACAACTGGCGATGGTCAAGCCATTGGTCTTGGCTCCGATGCATTCACCATGGCATGGGAAGCTACCAATACAGATGGCTTGAATGAAGCCTTCCAAGCTATCGCACGCACCATTATTGAAGAAGCCAACTGTGAGTATGCAACCAGCGATGCAACAGTAGACAGGGCAGCAGTTGTTGGTACCGCAACCCTAGAAGGGTATGGTGACATTGACATCGTTGCTGATGAGTATGGGCTTGAGTTTGACGTGACCGATGTACCGGCTGGTAGCTATAAGCTCAGTGCGCAGGTGACATATGAGGCAGCCGATGGTGCCAATCGTGTCTACAACCAGATCCGTCTTGCTGGCAACACAACCTATAGCGATTGGATTATGGTGGACCTACCCAATGATGCCGCAGCCATCGAGTTGGCAAGCGCTATGTGTGTAGCCGAGTCTCTCCCAGAAGCATTGCCAGTTGAAGAAGACGAGACCGGCGATGATACAGGTGACGACACGGGTGACGACACGGGCGATGATACCGGCAGCGACGAGACCGTTTCAGTTGATACCGGCAATGGTAATGTGTATGACATTACCTACAACGGTATGACCACCGACGGAAATGCAACCATCTTTGAATACTTCGTTACGCAGGAAAATGCAGCACAAGACCTGAGCCACTGGTCGCTTGAATTGCCTAGTTGTGGTACCTATGAGTCAATTGATACAATTGATGGACTGGTAGTGGAAGCACCCAGCGGAGCGTTTAGTGGTCCCAATATCAAGTGGGAAGCCTTTGATGAAGTTAATGGTGGATTTACCTCTGGCACGTTCAAGGTCAAAGTGACTGGAACCGTTACCGAAGGTGAAGTAGGGTTAGAAGTGAAAGGTCCAAGTGGTACAACTAGTACTATCACAGGACCAGTGTGTACACAGTAATGTATATAACGCTAGAATTAAGTAGGACAGGCTTCTAGCCTAAAATGGAGAGGCGTAGCACATGCTACGTCTCTCTTTTTGATTCAAAACCCTCTTGCGTAACCAAATCAGCACAGGTACAATACAATCATAGCGCAGGTGCATAGAAAAAGACCTTGGATTCTTTGTGCTCTTTGCGGCTTTGCGTGAGCTATTCATGAAAGAAGAAGTAGATACAGAAAGAAGTAGGACAGGCATCCTGCCTGTCCCCATACAGAAAGAAAGGATATGTTCCATGAAACCAAGACACATGTTTGGACGCATACTTGGGCTGAGCATCGTTTGTAGCGCATGCCTTTGGTTCCTTATGCACAACATACCCTCCGCCCCCGCCCAAGATAGTACCCAAAAAAAAGAAATTGTTGCAGAAATTGATAACAAGACCGAGGATTTTACCGACCCGTTTGCACTCTACCGCCGTAGTGCCATAAGCCCCGCATTGCGCGATGTACAAAGCAATATACCAGACCAACCAGGCGCAGTGCAACTCATGCCTATTGGCTCACTTACCCCGTTTGTTACCGATACACAGAGACTGCCCAAAAAAGTAACCGAAATGGGTGTTGTTGCGCTTGGCAAATACATCTACGTCATTGGGGGAAACATACGTCAGTCTGGTGAAGAACAACCTGAACGCTCGGACGAGGTTTTTGTTGGTGAAGTCAACCAGCAAACTGGTGCCGTGACATGGGAATGGGACTCCAAAAATTTTCTGCCTGCTGTTCGGTTTAGTAACATAGATACGGTAGATGGGTACGATGAAAAAATTGCTAAAGTCTCTTTCATGGCTTCCACTGCCGTGGAAACAGAAGACAATAGTGGCTATATCTATGTGATAGGTGGCATCGTCTCACCAAAAGCGTTTAATAAACAAGTATCGAGCGCCGCAGTGCATATTGGAGTCGTGCAAGATGGCGCTATTGTCAAGTGGAAAGAAGGCCCTATGTTGACCAACCCCGATCCTCGTGTGCCTGAAGGTACGAGCTATGGTATTGAGTCCGCTGCCGCCACGCATGTGCGCATAGGCGGGCGTACCTTTGTCTATATATTTGGCGGCAAGCATGTATCATACAACCCTGATAGTGATGATGACAAAGAAAAAATTGACCCAGTGAACTTTGTGTTCTATGCCGAAGTTGATGAGGCTACGGGCAACCTGTTGAAACCCGGCACAACACAGCAAGGGTGGAAACTCGTGAGTAGTATTCCCACCCCTGATGATGCAAAAGCTCCAGGTGCTATGGGGTTGTGGTTTACCACCGTCGTACAAGGAGCCGCCGGAAACAGTACCAACAACTATGCCATCTACCTCATTGGTGGGCAACGGCGTTTGCAAAAGGTTCCTGCTGAAGAGGACCCGCATAAATATAGCAACGTCGTCTATCGTGCGCGAGTATCAGATGAAGGGAAACTTACCTGGGATTGGCAAGGACTCCTACCTGGTAGCCCCTTATATAACATGAGCGGTACCCAGTTTAACGGCAATATTTATGTCACAGGGGGGATACCGTTTTCGGGTTCAGAGTTATCAGTTCAACCACGCAAAGATGTCATGTATAGTTATATTAATGATGACCTCACCCTGCTCGATGGCGCAGACAGTTTCATAACTGTTCCAGAAGATGATGTCGAGCGTGGAGCCTTGCCGCTAGCGCGTGCCAAACATGGCACCGTAGTTGTCCCATCTGTCAACCCCGAAAAACCCGGTACACTCGCCTATGTGTATGTCATTGGTGGTGTGTCGGGCACCGGTGATGATGTTGACCCCGATGACGACCATTCCTACAATGGCACCGATACCGTCTTTTTCAGCAGGGTAGACCCTGAGGAAGCCGAAAAGATATACCCGGCAGATGGGTGGTATTATTCGCGTCTGCACAATGTCGAAACCTATCTCCTTGAAAATAAAACCACACTCACCGGCGTCTACTGGTCAGCGCTCATTAGCCGCACCGAAGCCATATCAACCGACATACGCCTAGAATATCGCATAGATACCAAACCAGAGGGGTGCCGAGCCAGCCAACTGTTTGAGAATGGTGAGATGCCATGGACACCGCTTGTTATCACCGACGAACTCTCATCTACGCAGAGCATTACGCGCACATTCAAAGGCAACGGTTCGCAGTTTGGACCCAACGACGCCGACCTAGCAGACGCCCATATAAACAGCGCAGCCAGCTGTATGCAATATCGGGCCCAGTTGATACGCGACGAGGAAGACCTCACCCATACACCCGTGCTCCTCAATGTAGGGGTGCAATTCATTGCCGACAAGCGCCCCAACCTCTACATAGACCGTATTGACCCGCAGTTCCTAGGCTCTGGCGAAGAGTCGCAGAAATTGGTAGGGCTAGACCTCACCGTGAAAAACCTCAATGGTGACATGGTGAACACAGCCGATGCCAACTTTGACGGCGGCGATGAAAACTATATCTTTCTCGACTTGTTTATATTGGCTCCAGGTGAGCTAGGAATCCTTGAAGATATGCAGGATACCCTGAAAGATTCAGTGCCAGTATTCGGCAGCGAAGCAATTTCAGTACCTTCAACATTGCACTTGTGGAATACCATACCAAAAGATGTGATGGTTGCCGGCGAGACCTACCCCAATGACCAGCGGCTCTGGCCATCGTGGAAATATGTAGATGACCCCGATGGACCAGGCGAACTGAAAGCCGGAGATGGTGTAAAATTAACCGATGCCCTAGCCGATATTGGCAAAACCGGCACGTATACCGTTTGTTTAGCCATAGACTCGTTTGTCAATAAAAATGCCAATGGTGACGAATCGGTCCAGTGGCCCAATGGCTATGTGAATGAAGCTATCGAAACAGATAATGCCAAATGCCAGCGCATAGATGTCGAACAGCCCCCCATAGAGGTGTGGGTGGTGCCCGAGGACGCGGATGCGGGCGAGGATGCAGAAGTGACCGAAGACGGTACCATTGAAGGGACGTTTGTCATTACCCGCGAAGGTGGCTCTCTCATCTTGCCCCTCACCGTCACCTTTCAGCTCGAAGGCAATGCTACATTTGGAGACCCCACCCAAACCGACACAGGTGATGGTAGCGCGGCATATGACTATGAATTGACATTTGCAGAAGATGTTGTGCATGCGCATGGTCTTGATGCAATCACGAAAAAGACAAAGTTTACTGTCACTATACCTGCCGATAAAGAAAGCATTACCATTCGCGTAGCACCCTATGACGACACCATCTATGACCCCGATGAGAAAGTACGCCTGAAGCTCTTAGCAGAGGATGATGCACGGTATGGGCTAGTCGGGAGCGATGACAAACCAGATGAAGCTGTCGTGACGATTAAAGACAACGACCCCATGGGTATCTACCTACCGTTGATACTCAAGTAAGGTTTCTGGTGCCACGCACTCTCAAAAGTGCGTGGCACTCATAGCACCGACACGCGTAGCACCGACACGCGTAGCACCGACACGCGTAGCACTGACACCCTGTCGGAGTCCGGCTAGAAGCCGGAGCTACATACTTTTACCAAAGGTAGTATCTTTGTGTTAGAAAGAACTAGCCCTAACTACTCCATTCAGTTGGCATGAATAATGATGCATCCATTGTCAGTATGTGCTATAATGATACTATATGTGGGTTTAGTGGTTCTTCGTACCCATTTGATAGGGAGGATACTGGCGCATGAAGCGCGTTGTTTTGATTATTGTGGTTGTCTTACTTGTCTTGCTCATAGGTGGTGGGGCGGCGGTATATTTTTTGGCACCACCAGAATTGGTAGACCAAGTGATGGTGCAAGCAGGGTTGCTCGAGCCAACGGCCGAAATAGTGACCCCCGCACCAACAGAAGACCCAGGCGTGAATATCATTGTCGCACGCATTGATATTGATTCGGGAACGTTCATTTCAGACACCCAGATGTTGCTTGATACCAAGAATATCCCAACAACGCAATATGAGCAGCAGGCGGATGAGTTGTTTCGAGAAGTACAAGTGCCTGAAGAAATACAGGGCAAAGTGCTTAACACCATGGTTTTGGCCGGCGACCCTATCTTGAGTACCTATCTTGTCGAAGCAGGGCTGTCATTTCAAATGCCAACAGCCGAGCCAGAACGCTCACGCCCCAAAGCCTACCCCTTGACCGTGAGTAGTTTGACAGGTGTAGGCGACCGATTGAATAAGGGGGATTTGGTAGATGTAGTAGCAACATTCCGGGTAGAGCGACGTATGTACCTCCCACCAAAAGCTATTGTTGCTGCACCCGTGTCGCCAGAAGATGAGGCACAACAGGATACCGAGGCATTGACAGAAGGCGAGGAGCCAACAGAGCCATTGCCGGTGCTTGAGTTACAAGGAGCAGAAACCAAAGAGTTCGTCACAACCAAGACTATTGTACAAAAAGTAAAGGTGTTGGCCATTCTGCGCCCCAAACCAGCACCTGCTCCCCCGCCAGGTGAAATGCCGGTTGATGAAGACGGTAACCCAATTCCGCCTACTCCAACACCAGAGCCACCACCACCGGATATGGCCGGCGAGCCCGGCTTCATTACCGAAGGTCAATGGGAGGTTGTGCTAGCTGTCAATAATCAACAGGCTGAGTTGTTGGAATTTGCCCAAAAAACAGAAGCAACATTAACACTTGTCTTGCGTGGCTCTGGAGATACAACCTATGAGCCAACCATAGGGGCCTCGTTCGATTTGCTGATTTCTGAGTTTGGTTTGCCGCTACCTGAGCCAGAAGACCCGTTTGTGTTCGCGCCTGAAGTGCTCACGCCACAGCCAACACGGACACCAGTATCGGAGATACGTATACCGTAACCAACAATCAATCGCAGGATGACCAGGAAATGGTAGCGTTGACTTGGTCTGTGCAATGATAGAAGAGGAGTCTATCCATGTCTGAGGGTGATATTATCCGTGTGATGATCGTGGATGATGTTGCTGATACATGTGATCAGCTTGAAAAATTATTGTTCTTTGAAAAAGATATTCAGGTCATTGGCAAAGCACACAATGGCCGTGAGGCTGTCGAGCAAGCCAAAAAAATCAAGCCCCACGTCATTCTCATGGATATTAACATGCCTGAAATGGATGGTATCGCTGCAACTGAGATAATAACTGCCGACGACCCATCCATTCAAGTTATTATCATGAGCGTGCAAGGTGAGACCGATTACCTGCGTCGCGCAATGCTTGCCGGCGCACGCGAATTTCTCATCAAGCCTGTTGGTGCAGATGACCTGTATAAATCCATTCGCCATGTTCGCCGCTTGGCCCAAGATAGGCCTGTCGCAACAGTGCCTGCAGCCGGTACCAAAGGTTCTGTACCCGAAGATGATACCAAGCGCGGGCAGCTTATTGCTGTCTTTAGCCCCAAAGGGGGGTCTGGCACATCAACCATCGCTTCCAATCTGGCCATTGCAATACGACAGTCTACCAACAAGAAAGTGGCCCTTGTTGATGGCAATTTGACCCTCGGCGACTTGAATGTCATGCTGAACCTCAGTTCAAGCACTACCTTTGTTGACCTCGCCAATCGCGTTGAAGACCTCGACGCCGACTTGCTCAATGATGTGCTTGTGACACATACATCGCAGGTCAAAGTGTTGTTGTCGCCGCCCAACCCCCAAGATGGCGAAATCGTGACCGCCGACCATATCAAAGCTGTCTTGACCATGATGTGCAAAGAATATGACTATGTCGTGGTTGATACCCAATCTTCCTTTCAAGAGCGAGCTCTTGCCGTACTAGATATTGCCGACCGCATCGTGTTGCTCATGACCTTGGAGATGACTTGCATCAAAAATATTAAACTCTTTCTGGAGGTTGCTGAGCTGCTCGAATACCCACGCGAAAAGATGCTCCTCGTCTTGAACAAAGCCGATAACCGGTTGGGTATCCGAGTAGAAAGTGTCGAAAGCAATATCAAGCAAAAAGTGGTTTTGCAGATAGGCAACTCTCCCCAAGAAGTGACGCTCTCTATCAATCAAGGGGTGCCTGTGGTGATTGGCCAACGCGAACTCCGCGTGGCAAAAGATATTTTTGCACTAGCGCGAGAAGTGACAGACATCGGCCATGGCACCGAAGAAGATGTTGTGCCAAAGGTTGAAAAGAAGCAACCAGCCAAATCTAAGCGTAGTCAGGGGTTTCTTGACCGTTTATTTACCAACTTGTTTTCCTAGTGTTAGGAACGCTTTTGGTCAGTTTCGTTCATTGATGTGTGGTGCCTGAATGGACCTGCAGCAGGTACCACTCTAGTTCTCTTTGACATCTACATACATTGTTTTACACAATGGAGGAGTATATATGTCTCTCTTGAAACGTTTGGGAACAACAACAGGTACAACAACCTCGCCGGGCGAAGAACAAGCTAAGGAAGATGTGCCGAAGGAACCACGCAAGTTGCGCCAAGGTGCTGCTAAGTCTGGGCACAGTAGCGAAGATACATTGTTCTCTATCAAAGATCGTGTGCAGGCTAAACTCCTTGAAGAAATGAATACAGGGGCTTCAACAAACGCTGATAGGAACAAAATACGCGAGATTTTTTTGTCAGTGCTCGATGGTGAGAGCATTGTCCTTAGTCGTGCAGAGCGTGATAGGTTGCTCAGCAGTATCATCGCTGATATTCTGGGGCTTGGACCCCTTGAAATCTTGCTGGGTGATGAGGATATTAGTGAAATTATGGTCAATGGACCATTCCAAATCTTTATTGAACGTAAAGGTAAGTTGACGCTCAGTGATGTGAAATTTATAGATGAAGCGCAGGTTTTGAACGTTATTGAACGTATCATTGCACCCCTTGGTCGTCGTATTGATGAATCGTCGCCAATGGTTGATGCCCGTTTGAAAGATGGCAGTCGTGTCAATGCTATCATTCGCCCTTTGGCTTTGTGTGGACCAACCATCACTATCCGAAAATTTAAAAAAGATCAGCTCACAATAGATAACTTGATAGCTTTCAAAAGTGTTAGCCCTGAAATGGCCGAATTTCTCGATGCAGCCGTTGTGTCACGGTTGAATTTAGTCGTTTCAGGAGGTACTGGTTCTGGAAAAACAACCTTGCTCAATATTCTTTCTAACTTTATTCCCGACGACGAACGTGTGATTACCGTCGAAAACGCTGCTGAACTTCAATTGCGTGGTGCCCATGTTGTTGGCCTAGAATCGCGCCCACCCAACGTCGAAGGAAAAGGTGAGGTCAGTATTCGTGACCTTGTTATCAACTGCCTGCGTATGCGTCCAGAACGTATTATTGTTGGTGAGTGTCGTGGTGGTGAAACGCTCGACATGCTCCAAGCAATGAATACTGGGCACGATGGTTCTATGACTACTATCCATGCCAATACTCCCAAGGACGGTGTTGCCCGTATTGAAACGATGTGCATGATGGCCGGTATGGACCTGCCCCAGCGGGCTATTCGTGAGCAAGTCGTCTCAGCCGTAGAAGTCTTTGTGCAAGCCTCTCGTCTCAAAGATGGTAGTCGCAAAGTAACGTCTATTACAGAAGTGCAGGGTATGGAAGGCGATGTCGTGGTGTTGCGCGAAATTTTTGAGTTTAAGCAGACAGGGCTTGATGAAAAAGGCAAGATTATTGGGAGTATGCGAGCGACAGGTGTTCGTCCCAAGTTCTTAGAGAAGTTTGAGTCTATGAACATCTTTCTTCCAGGCAATCTTTTCGATGCAACATGATTGGAATCATTATGATGCGAGCACACAAGATACGGCTAAACCCGACTTCTGAACAGGAGCAGTATTTTCGACAGGCGGCGGGCAATGCACGTTTCGCGTGGAATTGGGCACTTGCCGTCATCAAACAAGCGCAATGTGAGAACATGAAATTGCCCCTTGCCAGCGACCTGAAAGCCGAGTTCAATCGGGTGAAACGCACTGAGTTTCCTTTTGTACTGGAAACGACCAAGAGTGCTACTGAGCAACCGTTTACTGACTTGCGCCAAGCCATCAGCAACTATTTCAACGACATCAAGAAACGCAAGAATGGGAAACGGCGCAAAGATGGGAAGCGGGTTGGTTTTCCACGGTTTAAGTCGCGCAAGCGGGGCTATGGTACATTCTACCTTGCGAATGACAGATTTACTGTTGATGGGCATTGGATACGCATATCCAAACTGGGGTGGGTGAATATGACTGAATCCCTGCGTTTCACAGGCAAAATCATGAGCGCCCGCATTAGTGAACGAGCAGGCTACTGGTTTGTGAGTATTCATGTGGAGATGCCAAAACCTGAACGACACGTTCCGGAACGGGTACTGGGTGTGGATGTGGGGGTTAAGTCATTGGCAGTAGATAGTGATGGCGTGATGTTTGAGAACCAAAAATATCTTGCTGTTGCTCAAAAGAAACTGCGACGTTTGAATCGGTGGTTAGCACGGAAGCAAAAGGGCAGTAAGAACTGGCACAAAGCGAAGCGCAAGTTGGCACGGCTACACCTACGGATAGCAAACTTGCGGGCGGATGTCATGCACAAGATGACAACCCGTCTGGCAGAGAAAGCTACCACCATTGCCCTTGAAACGCTGAACGTGGCAGGAATGCTGAAAAATCACAAACTGGCGCGGGCTATCGCTGATGCATCGTTCAGTGAGGTTGTACGACAATTGGGCTACAAGGCGCAGCATGTGGTGCTGATAGATGGGTTCTATCCGTCAAGTAAAACCTGTAATCGGTGTGGCGTTGTCAACCAGTCGTTGACGTTGGCGGAGAGAACATGGTGTTGTTCGGCGTGTGGGACGTTGCATGACCGTGACTTGAATGCGGCGTGGAATATTCGAGACGAAGGAATGAGGCTTGTTGGTGCCTAGGAACCAACCGTCCTCGGTAGTGGCTATGTCGGGACGTAAAAGACGCTTGTGGACTGCGTGTAAGACCTTCACTTGAGAAGGCTGTGCAGAAGGAAGCAGGTATTTTGAATAGTGTACAAAGCATACTTTCGAGTACATTTGTACACAAAGAAAGTAGCAGGTGATGTTGTGCTCAAGAAACTCTTTAAACGTGATGAATTAGAACGACTCGATAAAATTGTCGGTGGTGTAGATACAACCGAGGATACAGAGGAAGCTAAGAGCGCATCTCAAGAAACTGTTGAACGAGTTGAAAAAGCTGTCACCAAAAGTAAGCGTGGTAGCGACATTGCCCGCAAGCTTTCGAGTGCAGACCTTAAGTTTCGTGTCGTCGAATTTATGGGTCTAAAGCTTGCCTCTGCTATCATTGGCATTGGTGTCGGCATGTTTATTGGCCGTGGGTGGGGTACCTCTATGATGTTCCTCACTGGCTTTGTCGGGTTTGTCGCATTGTCTTTTTTTCCCGATTTTTACGTCTCTATACGTGCTGGTGGGCGTGTCAAAGCATTCAGCGACCAGCTTGGCGATACCATTACCATGATGGCAAACGCCCTGCGTGGTGGGTATAGCTTTCTGCAAACTATGCAAATGGTTAGTGATGAAGCCCCAGAGCCAACGGCTACTGAATTTAAGCGTGTCGTCCAAGAAGTTGGTCTTGGTCGCACTACCAATGATGCATTAAACAATATGCTCAAACGTGTGCCCTCCGATGACCTTGACCTCTTAATCACCGCTGTCGGTATTCAAAATGAAGTTGGTGGTAATCTCGCTACCATTTTGGATTCTATTGGTCATACTATTCGTGAACGTGTGCGTATTAAAGGGCAGATTAAAACACTTACCGCGCAAGGGCGTCTTTCAGGCTATGTTATCACCGGCCTTCCCATTGCCATGGGTGGCTATATTTCTCTGGTAAACCCGACATATATGGCCCCCTTGTGGACATTTGGTATGCCGCCTGATGCATGGTGCTGTCTCCCTGTGACATCGCTCTTTTTCGTTGCCATTGGCTATGTGGTGATGATGAAAATTGTTGATATTGAGGTCTAATGAAAGGAGGAGCTTATGTTTAAGAAAAAGAAGGATGAAAGCTCCATTGATGAACGGTTAGAAAAGTTCACTGAAGCTACGATGACGCTTGAGGAACTCGAACTTGAGCAACCTTTTTATGAGCGTGTTATCGTCCCACTTGTCAATACTATTCTCAACAAACTTGGGCAGATGGGCCCCAAGGCAAACCAAGAAAAAGTTGTCAAGTTGATCCAGAGTGCCGGTAACCCCGGCGGGTTGACGCCAACCATGTTTGTGGGTATCCGTATGGGGTTAGCAGTGGCACTGTTTCTTGTTGTTGGTGGTGTGATGATTTCGACCGGTTCCGCAATGATGGAAGTTTTGATGTATGCCGGTCTTTCTACCATGTTGGGCTATATGCTCCCTGGTATGTGGCTTGGCTCCAAAATCAAGAAACGTCAAAAAGTTATCTTAAAGGCATTGCCAGATGCGCTCGACTTGTTGACTATCAGTGTTGATGCCGGGCTGGGTTTTGATCTTGCGCTCAAGCGTGTGGCAGAAAAATGGGATGATGACTTGAGTAATGAGTTCAAACGGGCGCTCAATGATATGAGCCTTGGGCGTACACGCCGAGAAGCTCTGCGCGATATGGCTACGCGGTGTGATGTGGATGACCTTAATACGTTTGTGTCGGCTATTATTCAAGCTGAACAGCTCGGTGTTTCTATTGCTAAGATATTGAAGCTTCAATCTGACCAGATGCGTGAACGCCGACGTCAACGTGCAGAAGAACAAGCCCAGCAAGCGCCTGTGCTTATGCTCTTCCCAATGGTGTTTCTTATCTTCCCTTCTATCTTTGTGGTTATTCTTGGACCAGCAGTGCCGAAGATTATGAGTGGTCTTGGTGGTGTCTAGGGTGTCACGTTCCAAAACGATAGTTGTTGTCAATCAAACCCGTGATCGTGTGCTTGCAGAGCAGTGCGAGGTTGCTCGCACGTTCTGGGCACGCGGTCGTGGGTTGATGGGGCGGGATGAGTTGCAACCGGGGCAGGGGTTGTTTATTCTCCCGTGTGCTAGCATTCATACTTTTTTCATGCGTTTCCCGATAGATGTGCTGTTTCTCGACCGTCAAGATTGTGTTGTTGGTTTGCAGCAAGCTATGCCTCCGGGCCGCCCTTTTGCTGGCGCACGGCGTGCTCGCTCGGTTGTTGAGTTGCCCGCTGGGGTGATATTGCTGACGGAGACGGAGATTGGCGATCAAGTCACGCTCTCCCCTTCGCCCCATACCTAGAGAGGTTGTAAGATGCTACGCTCTGTTGATCGTGAGTGATACCGACGTATTTGATGCAAAAAGTGGTGTTGAGGTTGATATTGCTGGCGATGATGCTATAAAAGATGGTGCAATTGCTTTTGATGTGTTTCTATGATAGTCTATGTGGAATTACATTTTGTTTTTGAAGTGGCTTTTCAATGTCGTTTGCTAACCAATTTTCATGACGGTATGGGATTTATCCGTCAGTATGTGTGATGTTCCTTTTGGTATGAAAGAGAGGTTGCTACTAACTCGGAGCGTCTTTGTCTTCTTTGCAACCCTCATCAGCTACCTCACCACCCTAACCCATGTCCACACCTTCGATGCACTCTCCTATGTGCTCGATGTGGACCGTAAACACTGGACTGATGTGTTGCACCCGCATCACCTCGCCTATGGCCCGCTTGGCTCGCTCATACACAGTGTACTCCATAGCATTGGTATTGGCGGGAGTGTGCTTGTACCTCTGCAAGTCGTTAATGCTTTGGCGGGGGCGAGTGGTGTGGCGTTGTTTTGTGCGCTTGTGCAGCGTGTTACCCGTCGTGTTGATTTGGCCCTTTGTGGCGCACTTCTTCTTGGCAGTAGCTATGCTTATTGGTATTATGCTGTAGAAGTTGAGGTGTATGCTGTTGCTGCTCTGTTCCTTATTGTGTGTTTATGGCTTATGGTGGAGGTGTTGCAGCGGCCAGGTCTATCGTATAGGCTCTATATGGCACTGGGGTGTGTGCAAGGTATGGCTGTCTTATTTCATCAAACCAATGTGCTGCTCTGCGTGCCTATTACTTTAGCTCTAGTGCTCGGTGCTAGAAGGTTTTCGGCTGGCGTTCCCGTTCCTTCGTTGCGGCTTTTTGTTGCGTATATTGGGCCATTTGCTTGTGTGACTGTGGGTAGTTATATTGTGGTAGGTTTTGGTATCTATGGGCTACGCTCGTGGGCTACGTTTGTTGAGTGGATGATGTTTTATGCGCGTACTGGCTGGTGGGGTGGGGCGATAACATATGAGAAGTGGGCTGATCTTGGCAGGGGCCTCTCTGATACGCTGGCGCAGCCGGGGGGTGCTCTGTTTGGTTTGCTGCTTGTTGGTTTGCTTGTGCTTTACTTGAGGCGTCTTTTGGCTGGCTATGCGTGTCTTGTGGCAGTGCTTTTTGTGTGGCTGGCTTGCTATGGTGCATTTTTTATGTGGTGGGAGCCAGATAATGTTGAGTTTTGGGTTGCTAGTTTGCCGCCGTTTGTTCTGTTGCTTATGCTTGCTCTAAGTGTGGGTGAGGTGCGGAGTTGGCAACCGGGGGTGTGGGTTGCGGGGGCTGTTGGTGTTAGTATGTGGGGTGTGAATTATGATGCTATTGCTTACCGGGGAAATAGTGCTTATGATGAGCATCGGTGTATAACCCATGAGTTGGTTGAGCACAGTATGCCAGATGATTTGCTGCTGGTTGCTGATGGGTTGCAGGGGCTTTATCTTTCTTACTATGGCAACCGTGTTCATGTTTGGTCTGTTAATAGGGCTATGTTTGAAAGCAAAGGTGATTTTGCGGGTGCATGCGACCTGTTGCACGAACAAGTATTTGCTGCGCAAGCGCGTGGTGCAGCTGTGCTGGTTGCTGAGCATGTGCTCTACCCCGTGCTAGGTGGTACACGGTTTAGTGACCCGGTGCTGGAACGTTTTCGGCTTTCGCAACAACAGGTGACGCGGTGTTTTGCGCCTTATATACCAGATGCGGTGCCGTTGTCTATTGGTTCGACACTCCCTACATATTATCGTTTGCCTACTGCGCAAGAATTGGCTGAGGGGCGGGGGTGGCACTTTCAGCATACGCAATGGGGTTGGTATGCGGTGAATATCAGCGGCACGCGGTTTGCGGGGGGGTGGAGGTTTTTTCCAGGGGTGGACCCGATGTTGATGAGCCCGCCTTTGTTGCTTGACCTGTCTAATTACTATGCTGTTGAGATACGTATGGCGGCTACGTCGGTCACTACTGCTACTGCTAAGTTTGAGTTGTTTTATCGCAATGAGCAGGGGTTGGTGGAAACGGCGTATGCTGTACAGCGTACACTGGAGTATGGCGATGAGGCTAGAACTTATAGGATTACTCTTGAGGATCGCCCGGGTTGGTCGGGTATTATAACTGGCTTGCGGCTGGACCCGGTGGGGGTTGGTGATGGTGGGTATGTGCGGCTTGAGTGGATAAGGCTCATTCCAATTCCAATGACGCAGGCTCAGCGTGACCCTCCCCTGCCATAACCTGATGTAGGCAGAGAATGCTGGATATGTTGTGCTGTACATAATCAATGCGAATTTCAAAGTTCGTTAGGTTTCTATGAAAGCCACCCAGTATCCTCTGTGGGTCTTGCACATACAATGTCGTTTCAGGGTAAAATTGCGTTTGTAGTTGGAATGTAACGCCAAGCTTCACCCCTTCTAATATCGCTTCTGCTTCTTCTTTACGGTTGAAATCGCGTGCTAACAGGTAGGCTGCGCATAGCCCTTCTGAGCGTGTGGCGGTGGGTGTCGAAATAGGCGGTTCAAAAAAGCCGCCGCGCCAGTCGGCGTAGGGTGGGTAGCGATGCTGTTTTTGCAAAATAGCCTCAGATATGCGCATAGCATGGTCTAGGTACATCGAGTTGGGGCGATGGCGGTAGAGATCATTGAGTGCATACAGGAACCAGTGGTCATGCTGTAAGGTACTCAACGACTTTCCGGCATCGCGCACATTGATGAGATACTGTGCGCCTTTTTCGGCGGCATCTAGCCACTTCTCATTTGCATCAAGCGCATACATGCGCGTCATAGCCAGCAACGACTCGCCGGGATAGTACGAAACCGAATAGTCTAAAACCTTGCTATTGGGATATGACACGCGGTGAGTGTCGAACGCGCCCTCTTCATTTTGCATATGTTGCACCCATGCCACCACATCTTGCAATATGGGCATATATTGCTCATCTCCCGTCACCTCAATGTATTTGGCCAGCGCAACTGCGGCCAGCGCATTGCCACCTAGGTCATTGTAGCCACGCTCAACCACGCACGATAGTTCCCCTATGTCGGTTGTGCAGGTTTGTACCGCTTGCAAAAGGTAGGTGAGTGCGCGTTCCGTTGCATCTAGCAAGTCTTCATTTTGTGTCACATCGTAGAGTTCCATCATTGCGTAGACGGTACCGGCATGGCGCACCAAGTTATATTTGTCGGGTATATCGTTGCCTTTGGGAAAGTAGGAATAGGTAAACCTTCCATTGGAATCTACTTCTTGTGTGAGATATTTGCCCCCTTGGGTTGCTGCCAATAGGAGGTCGGTGGGCGAGAGGTGCGAGAACATGCGATGACCTCGATAGAGCGGCAGCACCGTATCCCCATCGAAGAAAAAACTCCGCGTCGTGAAGCGGAACATAGCCGGATGTTCAGATTGGCGTATCGTTTGGAACGCTTGTATCGTAGGTGTGGCCGGGGATGTGTGGAAGAAAGAACGGTTTAAATAGAGGCTGATATTGTTGCGGCGAATGGTTTGCTTACTATCTACAAGCGTGTATGCGATCAATTCTTCTGGCAGAAAGGCTAGTCGTGATTGTCGGTCGAAAGCCAACCCATAGAGGCTACGGGGATGTTCGAGCGTTGTATCAAATGGAGGGTTGTGCAATGGAATGATGTCCTCTACGATGTCAACTTTAAGCCAAATCGGTTGGTAGCCCATTTGCAACAGCTTGTGGGTATTGGTCATAGCTTGCGAAATGGCACGGGTTATGCCAATGCCAGCACCATTGACGACGCGGGCAGGGCTTTTGCCGTCGCTCCAAGAGAGCATGAGAATGCGTGGGAAGGGGTCGCTTTCTAGGGTTGATGGCAGTGGTGTGGGGTGCTTTCCTTTTCCTTTTCCTGTTTGTGTCATGATGGTGGTGCCGATAAACTCGATAAGCGCATGAGCATCCGACTCGGTGATGGAGAGTGGGTTGGCAAACCATACTGGACTGCTTTGCACGGTACTCGCTGTTGGTGTGAGTGGGTGCGTCGTTTTCACGGTTGGTGTGATGGGTTGTGTTGGTATCGCAGATGGGGTGGGCTGAGGTTGCAATGTGTAGGCACTGGTGTGTTGCGTAGGCATACCTATGAGGATGGACAAGCCAACCATGGTGCATACGATGAGCAAGAGGAGGATTGCACGATGTGTTTGATACGGTAGCATATTTATATCTCCTTCTTCTAAACTATCTGTTCGTAGCCTCGGCTTCTAGCCGGGATGCTAGATTCCGGCAAGATGCTGGGGTTACAGGTATAAGCTTTTTTATATGCCACGTGCATTATAGCGCATCTTTTGGTATAGTATGGTACCGATGTTTTTTTGGGTATGCTATAATGCGTATTGTCTTTTGATAGCGCAGAGTGAATTTGTATGGTCGGTGGTCTTTACTCGTGTTATGGTGTGTATAGAGTGGGAGTGGCAACAGACAGGATGCCCGTCTTACATAATGGTTTTGCATGTGAAAGAGAGTAATGTTCCTATGTCACAAGTGGCACGTATTGCAAAAATAGTACTCGGCATATGGATAGCAGCGGTCATCACAGCCCTATTTCTGGTGTTGCCACGTTATGAAGGGCTGGGCAATGCCGGGCGCATCATGGTTTTGCATGTACCTACCGCATGGGTCAGCGTCTTAGCATTTGCCATCTCCGCCCTTTTCAGCGCCATGTACCTACAGAGCAGGCGCACCATTCACGATAACCGCGCACTAGCAGCCGCCGAGTGTGGCTTTCTCTTCACCCTCCTAGCAACCATCACAGGCATGATATTCTCACAAGCCGTATGGGGCATCTATTGGAACTGGGACCCACGGCAAACATCTATCTTTGTCCTACTCCTCATCTATGCTGCGCTCTTTGCCCTCCGTTCAGCCCTCGACTCAGCCGAGCAGCGGCGGCGATTAGGTGCGGTTTATTCTCTGTTTGCCTTTGTCACCGTCCCATTCCTTATCTTTATCGTCCCCCGTCTCTCTGAAAGTACCTTACACCCAAACTGTGCCCTGCTACCCGGCAGTAGGTGTAATGGCATCGAGCTACAAGTTGGCAACATTGGCTTGCTTGGCGACCGCAAAGTACAACTGCTCAGCCTAGACCAACAGGGTGATACTGTGGTAGCACAGGTGAAGATAAGCGAGCCAGGGCTAGAAAGCGAAATAGTGCTAGCCCCAACCTACAATGTAGCAACGGGCAGTGTAGATGAGGTAGCGGACGTTCCAGGCACACGCTTTCAATTGCAGGTGCAGCAAGTAGATGATGCTATGAACCAAGCATTGCTCAATGTTCAAGCACCTGGCACGGGTATTTTGAATAATCAGCGCACTCTCATTGTTTTTGTTGCTTCAGTTGCTGGTTTCACTGGTCTTTTCGCTTGGATGTGGTATGTGCGAGTGGTGTTGCTTAGGGTGCAGTGGCAATTGGCGCAGTATGAGGGGGCTAACTATGACAGGTGATGTTGCTATGTATGTGTCGCTGGCTGTATCGCTGGCTGTGTGGGTAGGCATTTTTGTCTTTCTGTGGATAGTCGAGCGCAAGGTGCAAGATTTACGGCGTAGGGTTGAGCGGCTCACCGAACAGCGTAATAGTTTGGTGCCTTCAACAGGCTCATCAGGCAACAGATTGCCAGAGCATGCCCCAGAGCCAGTAGCTACCTTGGAGCGCCGTACCCAAGAAAAGTAGGGCGGTGCATGCACTCTCTCCCTGCATGCTATATATGCGATTGCAATATATCTTGTACCCGTGCATACTCTATTTCGGCTTGTGCAATAAGGTCTGCAATTTGGGTTGTACCTTGATCTGTAGTCTGCCCAAGTAATTCTATATCTCTACAATACCCGGCTAGGTTCATTGCACCCAGTTGCGCACTGCTTGATTTTAGCGAATGGGCTGAGCGTGTAAGGAGCATTACATCGCGCCGTTCAAATGATTCACGGATGCTCATGATAAGCCGTTGCGCATCTTCTACGTATAGTTCTATCAGGTCTTTGGATAGGTCATCTCCACCCATCATGGCTATAAATCGTTCCAGCTCATCAAGGTTGACTGGCGATTGTGTGGGTGGCATTGATGCTTGGGGTGGTTTGGGTTGTGGTGTTTGGGGGGGTTCCTGCTCCTGTTGAGGTTCTGGGGCAGTCTTTATAGCGGAAAGTGGCGAGGGTACACGTTCTAATGCGCCTACGAGGTTTTCTATGCGTACTGGTTTGCTTACATAGTCGTTCATACCGGCTTGCAGCATCCATTCGCGGTTGCCTTGCATGGCGTGTGCAGTCATTGCAATGATATGTGGTTGTTCGCTCCATTGGGTGCGAATGAGCTGCGTGGCTTCTATGCCATCCATTTCTGGCATTTGTACGTCCATAAGTATGACATCATAGGTTTGTTCTTGTAATGCTTGCACTACCTCTAGCCCATTGTTAGCAATATCAGCATAATAACCAAGCTTTTCAAGCAACCGTAGCGCAACCTTTTGGTTAATGACATTGTCTTCAGCCAAGAGCAGGCGCAGTGGGTGGCGTTGCCCCATATGTCTATCAATGCGTTGGTGCCTAGTGAGAAGATGGCTTTGGCTTAATGGCCCATAGAAGATGATGTTGAGAGCATCGTAGAGCGCCGAGGGGCGAATTGGCTTCACCAGTATTTCGGCAATTTCGCCTATATCACGGCGGGTTATTTCACTGCGTTCAACAATAGTCGTCCAAAGAAGTATTGGCAATGTAGTGGCATCGTACTGTGTGCGTATGCGTTCAATAAGGGTAAGACCATCTATGTCGTATACCTTCATATCAATAAGAGCTATATCGAAGGACCCTTGCTGAAGCAGGGATAGTGCTTCTTGCCCAGAAGGGGTGGTGACAGGTTGCATATTCCAGAGCGATACGTGTTCGTGGAGAATATGGCGGTTGTTTTCATTGTTATCAACGATGAGCACATGCTTACCAGACAGATGTGGTTGGTGGTTAGAGAGGAAAGGAAATGTTGGTGGCAAAGTAGTTGGAACTTCAACCCGCAGCGTCACAAAAAACGTCGAACCCCTGCCAACTTCACTTTCGACCCATACCGTCCCCTGCATCGTCTCGGCTAGGCGCTTGCTAATAGCCAACCCAAGCCCCGTGCCACCATATTTGCGTGTCGTTGAAGCATCTACTTGGCTAAATGATTGGAACAAGCGGTCAAGACGATCTGGTGGGATGCCAATGCCGGTGTCACGCACATGCATATGGAGCATACTATACGATGGTTGGTTTGGTATTGGCATCGCCTCATCTGGCGGGGTATATGGTTCGCTACTAACAGTGATAATCACCTCGCCCTCTTCAGTGAATTTGATAGCGTTGCTGAGCAAATTGACAAGAACTTGACGCAACCGGGCGCTATCGCCTATCAACTCAATAGGCATGGTCCTATCTATAAAGTAAGCCAAGTTTAGCCCTTTTTCAGCAGCTTTAGGAGCCAGCAAATCAAGCGCTTTCTCCACACAATCACGCAGGTTGAAGAGGTGATGATCAAGCTCTATCTTGCCGGCTTCTATCTTAGAGAAGTCAAGAATATCATTGATCAACACCAGGAGTGCATCCCCACTGAGGCGGATGGTTTTCACATAATCGTGTTGTTCAGGGGTGAGGTCGGTGTCGAGCAGCAGATTAGTCATACCAATGACAGCATTCATAGGGGTGCGGATTTCGTGACTCATGTTAGCTAGAAATTCCGACTTGGCACGGCTTGCCGCTTCGGCCGCATGCCAAGCTTGTTTTAATTCAAGTGTGCGCTCTTGCACAAGCTCTTCCATATGGCTATAGAGATAGGCATTTTCAATAGATGTTGCTGCTTGTGTCGAGAGCAGATTTAAGACCTCGAGCCTATCGGATGTAAAAGCCCCCGTGGTGATGTTGTTTTCTAAGTAGACAATGCCAGTCAGCTTGCCTTGGTGAATAAGCGGCACACACAAGATTGATTTGGGGTGGTGTGACCGAATATAATCATCTTGCATAAACTGGTTGTCTTGGGCAGCATCATTGAGCACAACATGTTGTTTCGTGCGGGCAACATAGTTTACAATGGAAATAGGGAGCGACCTGTTGGGCATTTCTTCCAGCGAGATAGCTTGCAAAACAGTTACATCGTCATCAATTGTCCCTTCAGCTTCAATCACCCATTGTCCAGACTTATCGAGCAGCAACAAGCCACGTTGTGCGCCGCCATTCTCAATGACTATCTTGAGCATTTTCGATAGGAGTGTTTCAAGCACAATTTCACCCGAAATAGATTGGGATGCTTTGACAATGCTCATGACATCGAGGGCACTAGCTGGGCGCGAGGTTGTTGTGACATGCACGTTGGGAACATCGGCATGGACGATCTTAGCTGGCGCGAGGAGATAGGGGTAGCGGGTTTCCAAATCTTTGACTTTTGCTTGTGCTCCCCAGCGTACATAGGCATAGTGGGCTTGGCGCATATACGTTTGGGCATTTTTTGTGTGCTCCCGTCGTGTGTAATAGTGGGCTGCCAATTCGCAAGCAAGGGCTTCTTCGTTGAGGTAGGCGTGTTCTTGTGCTCGTGCGATAGCTGCATCGTAGTGCTCGCGTGCTTCACCGTGACGGTTGGCGATGCGGTCTAGTTCAGCTTCAACCAGTATATGCTTATGCAGATAGTTCATAGGGGCATGTCTGGCCCATTTCTCCATTTTCTTTTGGTTGGCTGACACCTTTTCTATGATACGAGTCTGTGCAGATAGTGGCATATCAGCATAGATAGCAAGATGTGCTAGCGAGTCGTAGAAGTGAAAGAGGGGAATGAGGATTGATCCTGCAAAGCCATCGAGGTAGCGCTCGGTGCTGTTGGCATGGTCTACAGCATCGTCATAGTGCTCAAACAGGTAGCAGAGCAGCATTTTGTTGAAATAGAGCAGACAAATGGAGCTTCTATCATTGGCTTCTAGGTGCAAAGGGAGCATACGATCTTCATCATATGCCGCACCGCTGAGGGACCAAGGGTATTCGGTGTGTGCAAGCAAATTGAAGACAGCTTGGTGCAGTAATTGTTGCTTATGGAGCACGATATCTTGCTTCAACTGTACAATAGCTTGGCTATAGCTCTCCATGTATTGTTCTACACCTTGCAACTCTTTGCCAACAAGGTAGAGGTGGAGGGAGTAATCGGATGCTCCTAGGGATGCAAACCGTAAATCGCCAGTCTCTAAGCCGCGCTGATAGGCTTGATGCAATGGGTCGAGTGTTTGGCGTACATGTTCCTTCCAAGGGCGTATGGAGTAGTTGAAGATGACTAGCGTTCTTGCTTCTGATTCTCGTGCATTGAATTGTTCGACAAGCGAGAGGGCTAACTTGCCAAATTGGTAGCCATTATCAACATCGTCTACCAAGCCGCAGAGAATAAGCCCGTAGTAGACGTAGGCTATAGCGGAACGTGAGGCGTTGCCATGGGTGATGGAGAGGTATACCATGGTGCATACGATGTGGGGGAGCAGGTCGGGGGCTGCGTTGTAGGCAGCAGAGACGATGTTGGAGAGAATGCGGAGAGCTGCTCGTTTGTAGGGGTCTTGCATTTCTGGAAGGTGTTGCAATGTTTCAATTGTGCGCTCTTGTAAGGCGGCGGTTGTTTCTTGCAGTATGGTGGCAATATCGGATTGCTCTGGTTTGTCTGGGAGGTGAATATGGAGGAGCTTGAGCACCGGTAGGGTTATGTGCAATGCTTCGAGGGGGTTATTTTGGGCTATATGGGCTTGTATTTGCACTTCGTAGACTTTAATTTTATCGAGGAGTGTCTTGGCATGCTCTAGGACAACTTCAACCATGTGCTCTTTTGCATCGAGGTTGCCGCTGAGGTATGCCGCTTCAGCGGCTTCGACATACATTTCTAGCGCCAAGTCATAGTGGTGTTGCCATGCATCAAAACCTTGCAGGAGTTTTACCCCTATGTGCAGGTAGGTGAAGGCATGTTTGTATGCGGCAGACGCTTTGGCTTTTTTGCCGGCGAGCAGGTTCAATTCGGCTACGATGCGTTGTTCGGCTTGCTCAGTTATCAATGAACGCCCTAGGTTCAACTGGTTGACGATGTCGAATATGTATCTATCGTGCTCAGATGGCGGAATGCTGCGCACCAAGAGTTGCCCAATGCGCCAGTGCAGCATTTGCTTGTCTTCTTCTGGTATCAATGAATAGACTGCCTGTTTAATGCGGTCATGGGTAAATGTATACTCTGCTGTGACAGTTTCAGCGAGGTTGGGTACGTCAAACACTATCAGCCGGTAGGTGTCGCTAAGGGGTACGACAAGCCCTTCAGTAATGGCTTGGGCTAGGTCTGAAGCGGTTTCTTCGGGGGTGCTTTCGGCTACCATAGCGAGTGTGACGATGTCGAAGCGCATCCCAATACATGCAGCCAGTTTGAGAATATCTTGGGTTTGTTCGGCAAGCCGTTGCACCTTGGTCGCCATAAGTTCCACGACATTATGCGTTATTTCGCGTGCCTTGATGTGGTCCAAATTCCAGTGCCAGCCAGGATGCGTGTGGGTAGATATGGTTTTGTCAGAAGATGATACGTGGTCAGCAGTAGAGGGTGCAGATATGTGCCATTGGATGAGGCTATCTACATAGAGCGACTTGAGAAACTCGTTGACGAAGAATGGATTACCGCCTGTTTTGGCGACAACGAGCTCTGCCAAAGGCGCGGCTCGCTCCGAAGTGCAGTGCAGGGTTTCGACTATCATTTGGGTTACGCCGCTTGCATCGAGTGGTGTGAGCGGCAGATGATGCACAGCAATGTGGGATTGGGTTATGGTTTCGAGGAGAGCAAGGAACTCTGGTTCGGGGTCGTTGTCGCGGTAGGCACATAGAAGCAACAGGCTTTGGCTATTGGTGTCGGTAGCCAACCGTTCTATCAGGTTGAGCGAGACACTATCGGCCCATTGCACATCATCTAAGAACAGGACGAGCGGGTGCTCTGGTTGGGTAAACACGTTGATGAAGTTGTGGAATACGAGGTTGAAACGGTTATGTGCCTCTTCTGGACCAAGCGCAGGTACGGCAGGTTGTGGCCCTAGTATCAGCTCTACTTCGGGAATAACGTCAATGATGATTTGCCCATTTGGTTCTAGGTTTTCGAGGAGCTTGGTGCGCCATGTTGCTATTTCTGGTTCGCTTTCTGTTAAGATGTAGCGCATAAGTGAGCGGAATGCTTGAATGATGGCCGAGTAGGGGATGTTGCTATGGAATTGGTCGAACTTGCCGGCTACAAAATGCCCACGGAAGGCGCTCATATGCTTGGCTATTTCATACACGAGAGCTGTTTTGCCTATGCCCGCATACCCAGAGACAAGCACTATTTCGCTGTTGCCTTGACTAACCCGCTCTAAGGCATGGGCGAGCAGGGCTATTTCTGTTTCGCGCCCATACAGCTTTTGTGGGATGTGGAATTGGTCGGACACGTCGTGTTGTGCAAGCGCAAATGGTTCTATGTGCCCATGTGTTTTGAGCATGTGCAGGCATGTTTGTAGGTCGGCTTGCAGGCCATAGGCACTTTGGTAGCGGTCTTCGGCATTTTTGGCTATCAATTTGAGGATAATAGCCGATAGGGCTTCGGGAATGTCTGGTTTGATGCTGTGGGGTGGCACAGGGGTTTTGGCTATGTGGCCATGGACAAGTTCGAGGGCGTCATTGCTGATGAAGGGGAATTGCCCGCTTACGAGGGCATAGAAGGTGACACCTAGGGAGTAGAAATCGGTGCGGTAGTCCATCACACGGTTCATACGCCCAGTTTGCTCTGGCGACATAGAGGTAAGCGTACCCTCTAGCACATTGGGGTTGCGAAACGCTGGGTCTTCACGTGATAGAATGGCCGAGATGCCGAAGTCAATTATCTTAACCTGCTTGGTGTTAGGGTTGTAGACAATGTTCGAGAGGTCTATATCTTTGTGGATAATATGCTGCTGATGAATGTGCCCAAGAATGTCGGTGATGTTGATGCTCAGTTCAAGGAAGGTTGCAAGGTCTAGGGTGCCAGCTAGTTTTAGGCGCGATAGGGATTCACCCCCAAAGTCTTCGAGTACCATAAACCATTTTTGCTGGTCAGTTTCAAGGCTATAGGCTGCTACTACGCCGTCGAGATGTATGGTGTGGGTTAGTTCATACTCGCGTTTGAATCGGGCTATATGTTCTGGCGATGGGTAGTCGTCTTTGAGTGTTTTGAGCACCACGGGCATGTTGTCAGCTAGTCGTGTAGCACGATAAACCAGTATACTGTTGCTTTCATAGAGTTTTTCGTTTATATGATAACCTGTTATACTTCGCATCTTTAGGTCCCTTTCTTGATGCGTTTGTTGCGCTTGGTGTCGCTTACATACAGCGGGTTGGTGAAAAGCCACGGTCGTCCACTACGGTGATAACTTTCTAGGCGGTAGACTCCCGGTGTTTGTACCTCATAGTCTAGCCTGCGGATACTTCTTTGACACGGTTGCCCATTGTGTAGTAGGACGACATGTCTATTGTACCCTACATCGGCAGTAAGGGTAAGTGGTCCTTCTTCTAGGGTTGGGCTATCGCCAATGTGCCATTGTGTTGTACGATGATTTGCCACAAAGGTAAAGTGTGGTGCTTCACCGTCGAGACGATTGAGGAAATGGCAATGCCCTTGCATAAGAGCGGAGAAGATTTGTTGTTGTGCTTGCTGTGCATCTGTATGTAATCGCTCTTTCAGAAGAATGTAGTTGGTGAGCGTGCCAAATGTCCAGCGATAGGGGAATATTTCTACAGAGCGGCCCCATGGCATGCGATGCTTCATAGCATGGGCATCTACGCCAGCAATGCCAAAGGTGCGTTTACCGGCAACGTTGAGCTTATCCCACCATGCAAGCGTTTTGTGCGTTGGCCCATGCATCCCACGGCGCGGAAAGTAGAAGTTGACGAACTTGTTAAAGTGGGTCAGATGCGATCCCCAGTCGCTCATAAAGTTCCAGAGTTCTATGCCCACGGTGTGCGAAGTGCGTACATGGGGGCCATCTATGGTCCAGTCTTCCCATGCGTAGTAATGCTTTTTGATGCTGCTCAAGACGCGGTCATCGGGGTGAGCTATGATGCCAAAGCCACCTTGGGCATAGACTTCATCTATGAAGTCTTGTGGGTGTTGGCTCTTGTCTACCACATGGTGTGTACCGAGTGCCAGAAAGTGGTTGCGTTGGGGGGTAATTTCGTGCCCAACGATGACGAGGACGTTATCGTGCCAGCCTTGGTATGATTGTGCTTCAAGGTTGTCGTGGTCGGTGAGTATTATCCAACGTAGCCCTGCTTCACGTGCTGCGGCTACGATGTGGGGTATGGTTCCAGTGCAATCGTGAGAAAATTCGGTGTGTATATGTATTGCCCCAGGGTAAATGAAGGGTTGCATGCTCTTTACCTTTTCTTTATTGAGATGAATTGTATAGCTATGGCTTAGAAAACATATGGTACTAAATGATAGCACATAGTTTCAGGTTTATAGAAATCTATGGCAAAGCCATAGGGGATAAACCTGTTTATGCGGCGAGCCGCACTGGGTGAACTACGCACCCTCTACTCCTTTGCATGAATGCATCAGGAGCTACTTTGATGATGGTTCACCATCATCTAAAAAAGGTGTAATGTGACACCTTGACTATGACATTGTAGCACGTTGCGCGTTGTTTATCAATCGGTAGTATACTAAAAGATGCGCTATAATGCATGTGGCATATAAAAAAGCTTTCATGAGAAATGTGAGGTACAAATGACTCAACGATACCTTGTTACTGGGGGGGCGGGCTTCTTGGGAATCAATCTCATCCGCTACCTGTTGCAAAAAGGGCATGCGGTTACGTCGCTGGATGTTGCAGATTTCGACTATGTCTATGATATGGATAAGGTGACTATTCTCAAAGGCGACATCCGTGATATGACTATGGTAGATACAGCTATGGAGGGGGTAGATGTGGTTGTCCATGCTGCGGCTGCGTTGCCTCTGTATACGAAGGAAGATATTTTCTCAACTGATGTGAATGGCACAAGAAATGTGGTTGATTCGGCTTTTCGTCATGGCGTAGACCGACTCATCCATATTTCGACAACGGCTGTGTATGGCATACCTGACCATCATCCACTCTATGAGGAAGATAAACTCGATGGTGTTGGGCCGTATGGGCAGGCAAAAATAGTGGCTGAGGAAGTATGCCTAGCCTACCGGGAGAAGGGTATGTGTATCCCTATTGTGCGCCCGAAGTCGTTTGTGGGGCCAGAGCGGTTGGGGGTTTTTGCGCTTTTCTACGACTGGGCCCGCGATGGGCGGGGGTTTCCGGTGATTGGGAGTGGCAAGAACCGCTATCAATACCTTGATGTCGAGGACCTGTGCGATGCTATTTATCTCTGTGCTACGGGGGATAAAGAGAAGGTGAACGATATTTTCAATATCGGGGCAAAAGAGTTTTCGACGGTGAAAGAGGATTTTCAAGCTGTGCTGAACTATGCAGGTTTTGGCAAGAAGGTCCGGCCGTTCCCGGCGTTGCCGATGATTGTAGCACTACGTATACTAGACTTCTTCCGCCTATCTCCATTGTACAAATGGGTGTATGAAACTGTCTCAAAAGACTCATTTGTATCAATAGAAAAGGCACGTTGGGTTCTGGGGTATGCACCTAACTATTCCAATCAAGACGCACTGATACGCAACTATCAATGGTATCTTGATAACATAGACGCGATAGAGCAGACATCTGGCATATCGCATCGTGTGCCTTGGAAACAGGGTGTGTTGCGGTTTGCGAAGGTGTTTTTCTAGGGGGCTACGGTGCGGTTGGCTCAGTTGGTTCGATACTATCCTCGGGGCGATAGCGTTGGCTAAACCAAGCGAGTGCTATTGCTCCGAGGGATACGCCAAACCAGAGGGTGCAAAAACGAATGATGATGGTTGAGGCTGTAGCGACACTTGCCGATGTGCCAACAAGCGCAATGAGGAGGCTAACGCTTGTGACTTCAGATGTGCCTAGCCCACCGGGGAGGAAGGATACTAGGCCAAACAGGGTACTGGCAGCAAAGATGAAGGTTGCTTGGAGCAGCAATAAGAGTGTGCTGGGTATATGTAGTGCTGTGAGGATATAGTAGAATGCGATACATTCAAAGCCCCACGAGATGAAGCTGAGCGCGGTGGAGATGAGGAGTATACGCCACCCAAGTAGTTGTTGGATGGTAGTGTAGATGTCTTTGATTTTGGGGGCTAATGTTGCACCTAGTGGCAAACCTTCCATCCAATGCAACAACCGTTCAAAGAGTGGGCGATGGTGGAGGATGACGATGCTGACAATACTGAGCACGATTAAGGCGACGAAGCCGGGGCGTGCTGGTGGGTAGAGGGTTAGCCCTAGGGCCATTAAGAGCAACATACCAAAGCCATCTGTCAAGCGCTCTACAAGGACGATAGGCGCGGAAACAGTGACAGGTGTGCCATTGATGCGCCTGAGGAGGTATGATTTGAACACTTCGCCAACTTTGCCAGGGGTGATGGCCATGACCATGCCAGAGGTGAAGAGCAACCCACTATCGCCATAGCTGACGCCTTTGCCTAGGTTTAGGCGTCGCAGGTAGTAATCCCACTTGAGCCAGCGCAAAATGTAGTTCAGTACAGTGAGACCTAGGATAGCCGGGACTTCAATCCAACGGAAGTTGCTGAAGGCTGTGCCGACTTCGCGCACATCGCTGACGAGGCTGAGGACGATCATGATGACGATGCCGACCAGCACCATAGCGAGGATTTTTCCTTGGAGGTTTTTGAGGGACATAGTTAAGCAACACCACTATTGGGGCCTGCCGTAATTGGCTTCAACTCACTATCGCCCATATCTTCAAATGCCTTGAAATTGGCACATCGTAGCGTCTGTATCATGCGTTGGTTACTTTCTCTCTCTTTTAGCCGGATCCGGCAGGATGCCGGTGCTACCAATCCCCTACATGTGATTATACCCTTCTCGCAACTGAGATGCAACTATATGACTGCACCTTTTTGCAACATTGCAATTGACAAGCCGCATGCAACTAGGTAGAATACTCTACAGAAAACATACACCTGCGATACACTATGGCGGCAAGTTTTGAGAAAGGCTACAAAAACACATCAGCATGGAACGCCCAATGAATACAACCGCTGTCCGAGGAGGATCACTAACACTCTGGCATTTGCTGCGGACGATGCGCCCGAAACAGTGGACAAAAAACGCTTTTGTGTTCACGGCACTTGTTTTCTCTGAGCATCGTCTCTGGACAGAGATAGACAAACTACTCATCACAACCGCGGCATTTTTTGTCTTTTGCATGGCCGCGAGTGCTATCTACCTTATCAATGACTTGGTAGATATGGAAAAGGACCGTGCGCATCCACGCAAATGCCATCGCCCACTTGCATCGGGCAAACTCAGCCCTATTGTTGCTACTATGGCGTCCATTCTGCTGATCATCACGGCCTTGCCACTATCTTACTGGATAGACCCGGATTGTGGGTTTCTCACGATCCTGCTTACCTATGTCATCGTCCAAGGCATACTGTACTCCTACTGGCTCAAAAACATTGTCATCTTTGATATCTTAATACTAGCGGCGGGCTTTGTGCTACGTGCGATAGCCGGGGCGGTTGTACTGAATATCACTATGACGCCATGGCTTCTCGTTTGCATGGGGCTGTTAGCGCTCTTTTTGGGCATTGGGAAACGCCGCCACGAGCTTGTGCTCCTTGATGCAGGGGCCGGTGAGCATCGGCGCATTTTAGCTGAATACTCTATCCCAATGCTAGACCAGATGATGTCTATTGTGACTGCCAGCATCATCATGGCCTATAGTATGACGACGTTTTCGGCTCCTGCGGTGCCACAAGAACCATACCCGGTGCTTATGCTGAGTATTCCTTTTGTTATCTATGGTATCTTTCGCTATCTCTACCTCATCTATCAATGTGGCGAAGGGGGTAGCCCCGATGAGCTTGTGCTGACCGATATGCCTCTGGCACTGACGATTCTGCTGTGGGGGGCAAGTGTTCTTGGTATTCTGTTTTTGTTTCGGACGATTTGATGGATAAGATAACGTTTATTAAGTTTGGTGGTTCAGCAATCACGAATAAGAGTGGGCATGAAGAGGTGGATATGCACGTCATACGCACATTGAGCGAGGAATTGCGCGACGTGCTGATGGCCCACCCGGAGCAACATTTGGTGCTTGGCCATGGGAGCGGTTCATTTGGGCATGTATACGCGGCACAATACCATATCCACGAGGGGCTACAACCCGATGATGACTGGATGGGCTTTGCACGGACATCGAGTGCGGCGTTGCGCTTAAACCGTATCGTGGTAGATACGCTGATAGAAGCTGGTATACCGGCTATGTCGCTGCAACCTTCAGCATCGCTACAAAGCAATGAAGGCGCTATTGCTACGTGGCATACCAATACTATTGCCCAAGCACTTCGCTATGGCTTGGTGCCTGTCGTCTATGGCGATGTTGCGCTTGATGCGATCCAAGGATGTGCTATTATTTCGACGGAAATGCTATTGAGCTACCTCGCACTCTACACGGAACTAACACCGAACCGGATGATCATTGTTGGCGAAGACGCTGTCTACACGGGCGACCCACACATGGAGCCAGATGCCGAACCCGTGCGGCTTATCTCGTCGGACAATATAGAGGAAATGCTCCACCACACGAGCTGTTCGCATGCAACGGATGTAACTGGCGGCATGCGCAGTAAGGTAGAAAGCATGTGGAATCTCGTCCAAGCAATCCCCAACCTCCAAATCTTTCTCATTGGCACAACACCAGGGCTACTTTCTGCTATACTTACCGGAAAACCAATAGACGAGGGTACACGTATTGTCTTTGACGGGTAGGTTTTTACTTCAGAGGATACAAGAGGAGAGGATGCACAGAGGATGCAAAGGATGTGGGTTATTGACTGAATGACAATGAGAGGAGGAGCGTTGAGTACTACTGGCCGGATCCGGCAGGATGCCGGTGCTACTGTATGACGGACGATAAACAGTCTGTGTTGGATTCCATAATCGGTACCATTGAATGTAAATAAGGAGAATAGAATGAGATATTTTATAGGATTGCTTGTGCTCTTATTGGTATTGAGTGGATGCGGAGGCGCACAGCCTCAACCACAACCCGAACCACAAGCACCGGCGGAAGAGCCGGCGGAAGAGCCGGCAGATACGGCTGATGAGGAGCGAGCAGATACTACCGACGAAGAATCGGCAGATACGGCTGATGAGGAGCGAGCAGATGATTCCCCGGCCTCTCAGGTCGGCGTTATCGAAATGCCAACGGACATGCCAGAAGACCAAACCGCCCCCATCAAAGAAGGGCTACAAAACTACCTGACGGAGCAAGGTGGATCACTGCCCCCAGAAACACCCATACGCGTACAAATTATCGAATCTGGCATTGCTTTTGCATCACTCTTACCAGAAAATGATGCGCTACAGCTTGTCTTCCTCAAGCAAGAGGGAGAAACATGGAATGTGATAGCAGGCCCGCAAGCTGGTGGGTTTACGCTAGAAGAGTTGCAGGCTTTGGGTATACCAGACGATATAGCAATACATGGTGTTCCAATACCATAAACACTTTTTTCCTCTGTGCGATGAACAAAGAGGTACAGCGATAGTGCTATGCTTGCTGAAGATTTCATAGAACGCAAACGTCCATCTTGGGAACGGCTTGAGCACCTGCTCAAACACACCCAGGGTGGACTGATGCGCCTATCGGCCGATGAGCTCCAAGAGCTCGGGCGGCTCTACGTTCAGGCTACATCTGATTTTGCGGTTGCACAACGCGATTTCCGCTCTCACGCGGTCCATGACTATCTCAATGGCATTGTTGCTCGCGCCCATGGCATGATATACCGCGACAAAAGGAGCCGCTTGCGAGACCTAGCTACCTTCTTCATCCACACCTTCCCGCATGCCTTCCGTCAAACATGGGGCTATACTCTTGCGGCATTTCTGATGTTTCTTCTGCCCGCACTCGTCAGTTTCATCATAGGGTATCGTGACCCTGAAGCAGCATCAACGCTCTTTCCCGGACTAGAAGATGTCATCTTCGATATTAAGCATCAGCATGAATGGTGGAAATCAATGAATGAAACTGGGCGTAGTGCCTCAGCATCATTGATTATGACAAACAATATACGGGTATCCTTCCTTGCATTTGCTGGCGGGGTGTTGTTGGGCACATTGACTCTGTATGTACTTGCTCAAAATGGCATTCTCTTGGGCTGCATTGCAGGTGCTGCGCAACACTTTGGCTTTGCCGACAACCTCTGGGGATTTGTGGCTGCCCATGGTATGATTGAACTGAGTGTTATCTTCATTGCCGGTGGGGCCGGGCTACAACTGGGCTGGTCCATCCTCCGCCCCGGGCTATTGACACGACGCACAGCCCTCGTCGTTGCCACCAAACGCGCTGCTACGCTTATCTTTGGGTGCGTCCCCCTGCTCATCATTGCAGGCACCATTGAAGGGTTCATATCACCATCGGACCTACCCCTCATGGTGAAGCTAACCGTATCTGTCACATCTGGCATACTTATGTACAGTTACTTACTTCTTTCTGGCAAACCAACCAAAAAATCTTGGCTCATGTCCAACCAACGTGCAATTGTGCTAGAGTAGCATGAGGCATGTCAGGTATTGATTGTACAGTAGGAGGAACCGATGTAAGACGCCAAGATATAAAAAGAGGTGCTTGCACAGCTTTCGACGACGGAGACGCACGACGGGGTGGATGTGACGGTCGTGATGATTGGGTGGTTTTGACAGGTTGCGAACCTAACATATACCCCTATGGTCTATGGTTGCGTCGGCTAGAAAGGGTAGGATGGGTTTTTCGCTTGTTTCGCGGAGCACTGGCATCTTCATACCCCACATCGGGGGGCAGGTCATTTTGGTGTGTGGATTGCACGGCTAGCGTGTCGCACCGCTCGTTGTGTACGTTGCCGGCATGCCCTTTCACCCAGACAAAAGTCACATCATGTTTGTCGCATGCTGCCAAGAGCCGGGCCCACAGGTCTGGGTTAAGAGCCTTTTCCTTCTTCGTGCGCTGCCAGTTGTTTTGTTGCCACTTGCGGGCCCATCCCTTTGTTATAGCATGCACGAGGTATTGGGAGTCGCTGTGGAGTGTGATGCGGCAGGGTTCTTTGAGCGCTTCAAGTGCGCTAATAGCGGCATATAATTCCATGCGGTTGTTCGTTGTATAGCGAAAGCCACCCGAAAGCTCTTTGTGAGTGTTGTTGTAGATAAGCACAACGCCGTATCCACCCGGTCCAGGGTTCGGGTCACACCCACCATCGGTATATATCGTGACATGCTTGCGTGCGTTGGTCATATAACCTCCATATCTAGCACAGCAACGTCTCTGCTCGCACACGGTATGTATTGGCTTGTGCATCATCACCAAGCGCTTCGTAAATGCGCACCAAGGTCCTATACAAATATGTTCTCAGGTATGGCTCGGTCATTTCGCCAGGCGGGAAGAGTTCCTTAGCTTTGACAGCTTGCTGTAAAGCTTCTTCGCATGCCTCTTGTGCCAGCAACACCTCAGCATAGATACGTAGTGCTTCGGCATAGCTCATAGCTGGGCCAACCTGTCCGTTGGCAACAGCCTGCTCAGCGTGAAACTGGGCCGCACGAATAGTACCAATTGCAAGGTATGCCTCGGCTAAGTTGCTATGTGTGATGACTTGGGTGTTGCTATCACCAATGCGGGTAGCAATATCGAGTGCCTTGTGCTCATAGTCTACAGCTTCTGTATACTTGTGTAACATAAATAAGCAAATGCCAATATTGTTCAGCGCAACTGCTTCACCCGACGGGTCACCTACCTTGCGTACTATCTCAAGATAGGTCGTGTAGTCATCTATTGCATGCGCATACTCACCCATTTCGTCGTACGTGCGCCCCCGATTGTTGAGTGTGTTTGCCATAAGATAGTCGTGGCCTGAAGCTTGTGCGGCTGCAATAGCATGGTCGAAATAGTGCAACGCCTTTTGATACTCCCCTTGCTTGCGTGCTATTTCACCACGTGCATTGTCTAGTGCAATTTCAGCTTGCTTAATATTGCCCCAAGCAAGCTCTAGGTGGTCTTCGTTTAGGTGAGTCCAGGCCAAGTCGTGCAAAAGCCATGGTTTTAAGACAATGTGGTGCAATGTCAGCAACTCTAATGCTTGCGTGTAATGGTCTATTGCTTGCTGCATGTGTCCTTGTTGCCCTTGTACTTCACCGATCCATTGTTGTGCGCTTGCTTTCTCCCATGGTGTCGAGTCGGTTTGCTGAATCGCTTCTGCCTCGACTTGAGCTTCTGCATAATGCCCAAGCAAGAGCAGCAACTCACCTTTGAGCAGAGACAGCAGTTGGCGCACTGGTTCTATCGTTGTAGTCGCATCAATAGAAGCTAAGAGCTCAAGCATAGCAAAAGCTTGCCCTCGGTTTATGAGCATATCTTGCTGCTCTGCTAACAGAAGGACTGCCCCATTCGTATTATTGGCTAAAAGTTGATGGTAAGCGCTTTCTATAAAGTCACCAATCACCAAAAACATGCCCGCTAAGCAAGCGTGCAACGATGTGACAACCGCAGTATCACCACTCGTTTGCAGGTAGGTTGCAAGAAGTGGCGCTAAAGACCATTGATGACCAGTCCATTCTACCACATACCCTTGGGCATGGAGTTGTACAAAGGTGTTTGGTTCTATGCCAAGGTCTTCAAGTGGCACAGGAATATCATCCGGAGGGTCTAGCAAAAGGATGCTATCAATGGGGCGGCGAGTGAGGCTGAGGAGGTGGGCTGCTCGCGCTTGGTTTTGTGGCAGTGCTGTTATGATGGCCTTGGCTACATGATTGGCTACGTTCTCTTGCTTTGGTACATGCCCAAACGATTCGGCAACTGAAGCACCCGACGGGAGAAGATGCATGTATGATACCCATAGCTCAAGCATGCGTGGATTACCAGCAGTATAGCGCCAAATTTCGTTCGTACTGTTCAAATATGCCTCTTGGGTTGGTAACATGTTTGTGCTACGGCTGCCGAGAAATGCTTCAACTTCACTGTTACTTAGGCCTGTGAGAGTGGGGGAGATAGGTGTAGCATATTGAGCAGGCAAAGGACTTCGTGTACATACCAGTATCCCCACCCCTTCCTCACAGCGTACCTTATCAAAGAGAGACCAAAATTCCGTGTCTGTTTCAGGAACTGCGTCTACATTGTCCAGACAGAGCAACGGTTTCACCTTCCCAAAACTGATACATACGATAGTGGATAATTGATTGTTCAGAATCTCCTTTGATATGCGCGAGGGAGACGTTTGGTGTGATGTCCTCGTCTCTGGTGAAATGTGCATCAACGCCCATGCATGCGGCTCATGGTAGTGTGCCAAAAACGTAGTCCATGTATGGACAATAGCAACGAAACTATTGTTTAACCCAGCGCGGATAGTAAGCCAACATACTGGGCGGCCCTCTGCTTGGATAGATTGGGCTATGTGGGCTGCCAATGCTGTTTTGCCCACACCGGCAGCTCCTTGTATGAGAGCAAAGCTGTTGGTTTCTAACAGTGTGCGGTAGTAGGAGATTTCTTTTGGGCGCTCAATGAAGTGTTTTGTTGTGGGGATGGGTTCAATCAACATGGCGTGTTGAGCAAAATAAATGCCTAGTTGGTCGCCTAACCGTTGCAACCCATCGTCACGCAAGAGCGGGAAGTTGGCAGTGCTAATGCCATAGTTTATTTGCACATATTCAGCAACGCTGGTGATGCAAGGAGTACTCGTTTTGTCGGGTGCGGGGTCGCTCTTGTAGGTATAGCAGTAGAGACAGATGTAGATGTCGCTTGCACGGCTCGTGCGGCTAAGGTCTTCAAGGGGCTTAAAGCTTTCGTTTATTGCATGCTGCAATGCCGTAAAACGCCCATCAAGGTCTGTTGGGTGGTATGGTTGAGTCACCAGAGCAGCACGCAAAGCCACATATGCAAGTGGCAAATCGGCAATTTTTTCAGGCTTGTAAAAATGCTTGCAAACAGTTTGTACTTGCTTATAGAACTGGTACGATAGCTTCTTGTCTTGTTTTTTTGCCATAGAGCAACCCTACATGATTCGTAAAGATTGTAACGCAGAGAGGCAGAGGCGCAAAGATGCAAAGGTACACGCGATGCTAAGGTTCTTGGTTGATGTCATACATTATACCAAATGCAGGCGCATGGTGTGTAGACCAATGCCACGAAGAAATGGTGCGAAAGGTGTGGGGTAGGAACCTCTAGCCTGTCCCCTGTAGCATGAGCATTAGGCGTAGGATAGGCTTCTAGCCTGTCCGCAGTGACAGGCAGGATGCCTGTCCTACGATTTCGTTGTAGCATGAGCATTAGGCGTAGGATAGGCTTCTAGCCTGTCCGCAGTGACAGGCAGGATGCCTGTCCTACGATTTCGTTGTAGCATGAGGCTGAGACTGTGAGACTTCCGAAGTCTTTAAGACTTCGGAAGTCTGGATAGTGGTGAGTTGAAACTAGGCTCTAACGCACGATGAGTGGTAAGTATACTCCTTGCAGTGGGTTGATACTCGACGGTACAGATACTGCGTGGGCTGGCACCTCGCCTGGTTTTGGTTCTACGAGTGCAGCTTCATCGTTTAAGGTGAACATGGTGTGAGCACTCTCTGCGCTGCTCAGGCTCGTTGCAGCGCTCGTTCCAATTGAGACTGTGACGAGATAGCGTCCAGATGTTGCTCGGCTAGATGTTTTGAGCAATAGAATAAAGCCACCGTTTGCATCCGTCGTTACATCTGTGCCTATATCCAATGCAACACCATTGACAACGAGTGTGATGGGGGCGTTGCTGGTGAAGTTGTAGCCACGAAAGACGAGTTTGCTGCCGGGCTTGGCAATGGTTGCGTTAGCGGTTATGACGGGTTCCGTTGTGGTGGGCGGTGTGGGTGTTGGCAGCATCACAATGGTAGCAGTTGGTTCTGGTGTGTTGGTTGGCTCTCTGGTAGGCTTGGGTGTGGGCGTGTTTTTGGGTGTGGGCGTGTTTTCGGGCGTGGGTGTAGGCTCTGGTGTGGGTGTAGGCTCTGTGGTAGGTGTAGGCGTAGGCGTGGGAGCTCCCTCCTTTATCCGCACGATTTGTAAACCATTTTCTCCATTGGCAATGTAGGCTATATCCCCCGCCACATGCACATCATGGGTATAATCTGGTGTGTCATAGCGCCCAACCAAAACGGGTTTGGTGAGGGTATTGATGTCTACGACATTCAAGCCATTGTGCCTATCTGCGATATAGACATAGTCATCGTCAACATAGAAGCCAGCAGAACGAAAATCAATATTGGCAACTTCTGTGGGAGTGGTAGGTTGACCTATGTCTATAACATACAAACCCTTATTTGAATCCACAATGTAGGCATAGGTATCTTTGACATATACTTCCTTGACACTGCTGCTATCAAGATCAAGTCTAGCGATTATGGATGGTGCCGACGGATTGCTTATATCAATAATCTGCAACATACTGTTGCTTCCACCGTTACTTGTATCTACAAGGTAAGCATACGTATCTTCAACATACACGCCTTCGGCAACTCTATCTGCACTATTGGGTGCTTCAAGGCTGGAAACCAGTGTGGGGGTAGTAGGATGACTTACGTCTATAATGTGGAACCAGTTGGATTTCCAACCTGCAATATACGCATAGGTATCTTTCACATACACATCATGGCTGCTATCGTAAATTGTGCCAAGACTACCAGCCAGGGTAGGGTTGGTAGGGTCACTGACATCAACAATGTGCAAAATACCTGACCAGCCTGCAACATAGGCATAGTCATCAACGACATGCACATCACTGACTTCTCTTGGTGTATCATACCTGCCAACCAGTTTAGGTGTGTTGGGTTGGCTCACATCTACGATATTCAAACTGCTGTTTCCAACGTAGACATAGTCTCCCGCAACAAACACATTCTCGTCCACGCCGAGTGTGTCATACCGTCCAATGAGGGTAGGTGTGGTAGGGTCGCTAATATCTACTATTCTCACTCCATTGTTCCAATCCAAGATGTAGGCATCATCACCCACAACATGCACATCATAACTAAATTGTCCTGCATCACTAGAGACCAGCACGGGGTTTTCTGGATCGCTGATATTCACTATTTGCAAGCCCGCGTTACTGGTTGTCATGTAGGCATAATTTGCTTTCACGAAGACGCTATTGATACCAACCTGTGCATCATAGCTACCAATGAGTTGTGGTGTGTCAGGGTCGCTGATGTCTATCATTTGCATCCCGTTATCGTCTGCAACATAGGCGTAGTCCTCTACAACATACACACTTCTGGCATAGCCCGGTGTGTTGTAGCTACCAACGACGCTCGGTTCTTCGGGGTCACTGATGTCTATGATTTGCAACCCCTTTTCGCCACTTGCAGTGAAGGCATAGTCATCCATAATATACACATCATTCACACAGCATGAAAGTTCGATACTGCCAGTTAAGGTGGGCGTGATGGGGTCATGTATATCTACAATTTGCATGCTATCGGAATCTGTAACATAGATGTAGGAATCTGCACTATCCATGCTATGTTGAGAACCTGATATGCTGTAATCGGTAGCCAGTTCTGGCTTGCTTGGGTCGCTAATATCAATAACCTGCAATTCGCCATGTGTTTGGATTACATACAGGTAGTTGTCTACCACGTGCAAGTCCCAGATGACATCGGATAGGAGTAGACTTGCTCGTTGTGTGGGTTCGGATTGGTCGCTTATGTCCAGAATGGTCAAAGTGTTACCTTCGCCAATATAGGCATAGGTGCCGCTTATATCAAAGGCATGTACTGCACCACCAATTTGCCCAACATACTCTGTCGTGATAGACGTTTCATCAGTGAGCGGCAGAGGCGTCATTGTGCTGGCTGGTATTGGTGTGGGTGCTGGTGGTGTGGTCGGCGTCGGCGTCGGTGTCGGTGTGTTCGTCGGCGTGTTCGTTGGCATAGGCGTGTGCGTCGGTGTAGGCGTAGGTGGTATTTCCTGTTCCGCAAAGTGTGCTATCTGCAAACCACCATCTTGGTCTGCAATGTAGAGATAGTTGTCCACTGCATAGATATTCGTAGCAGTGCCGTGTGTAGCAAAGCTTGCGGCAAGCGGGGCACTCAAATCATCAATATCAACAACATATACCATATCTTGACTTGGCAAAAATGCATAGTGTCCTGCCACGACAACATCTTGCGCATTGTTCAATGGGAAGACGCCTTCAAGGACAGGGTTGCTTGGGTCGCTCACATTGAGCACCCGCATACCCTTATCGCTATATGAGATATAGGCATGGTTATTGGCAACATACACGCCAGTCGCATATCCTTCGGCATCGTAGTGGGCAACTTGTGTAGGTGTCATAGGCTCACTAAAATCAACAATGTACAAACCGTTGGATGCATTGGCAAGGTAGGCATAGGTCTTCGTTTCCATATGGGTATTGGTCATAGTATTAGTGTTGACTACATACATATCGTTAGGCATATTGGGCATAGCATAACTGCTGGCGAGGGTAGGTGTCATAGGGCTACTGATATGTATGCATTGTACCCCTTGAACATAGGTTTCTGTTGCTTCATCCCATACATCTTCAAATGCAATGTAGGCATAGTCGTCGGCAACAAAGACGTTGTTGGCTTTGCCGTTGGGGTCAGCTTTGCTCAACAACGTCGGCGTCGTTGGGGTACTCACATCAATAATCTGTAAGTTGAGCCAATTGTCTGTGACGTAGGCATACTTACCTGCGACATGGATGCCTTGGGCATCGTCATTGGGTGTGCCTACATTGCCAAGCAGTACTGGCGATTCAGGGGTGCTGACATCAATAACATGCAGTCCATCATCTTCGGCGGTCGCGTAGGCATAATCGCCCACAACGTACACGTCTTGCACAATACCCAAACCATTGTAGCTCCCCTCCAACGTGGGTGTTGTGGGGTCCAATATGTTGAGAATGTGAAAGCCCCCTTTGCTGTTTGCAATATAGGCATAGAAATCGGTTTGGTAGACTGCTTCAGCATAGCCGGGTGTGTCTCGTATGCCTGCTCTGGTAGGGTTGGTTGGGTCGCGCAGGTCTACTACTTCCAAACCACTCCAACCGCTGGCAACGTAGGCATAGGTTTTGTCACTATTAACATACACATCGCGTGCATAGCCAGAGGTGCTAAACTTGGTAATATGGGTAGGGGTTGCTTTGTCTGCAATCGAGATAATCTGCATCCCTGCGTCATTGTCTGCAAGGTAAGCATAATCGCCTGCAACATAGACACCTCGCGCATAGCCTGTTGATGGGTTAAGACTGCTCATCAGGGTTGGGGTCATAGGGCTGCTCACGTCAATAATCTGCAACCCATCGTTTCCATCGGCAATGTAGGCATAGGTATCTACCACATAGACATCATTGACATAGCCTGGCGTATCTAGGTCGCTACTCAAGGTGGGAGTGATGGGGTTGCTCACATCAATGATGCGCAAGCGCCCACCGCTGGCAACATATGCATAGATAGTATCATCGTCTTGCTTCTGCACATTGACACTATCGCCAGAGCCGGGGGTAGTGTAGCTGCCAACGAACGTAGGGTTGGCAGGGTCTTGTATATTGATGATTTGCAATCCCTCTACATTATCTGCAATGTAGGCATAGTCATCCATGATAGAGATTTCTTCGATGAGACCAGGCAGATAGAGGTGCGCTAGGTAGCGCGGGTTGGAATGGTCGTGTATATCCACAATAGTCAGTTTATTGCTTTCGCCAATGTAGGCATAGTCACTATCTATAGCGATAGCGTTTGTTGCACCGCCGATATGCCCAACTTGCTCTATGACAAGTTCTTTAGGCAGTGTGTCTACCGATGGCGCAGAGTGAGAAACGGTAACGGACGAATGTTCTCCTAGTTGCACAAATGCAGCTAGAGTCAATACAATACAAGCGGTAGCGATGATTTTGGGAAGTTGCGGGTTCATAGTGTAACCTCCTTAGGTAGTATACGTATCAGTTTTATTGATAGTAACGGGTTTTTCTACACATTGGCTAGTATGCCATGCTTGGATGAACTCATCCCAGTGGGTGGCGGTTGTAAAGCGTGGGAGGGCACTGGGTCCATAAAATGGTCGTTTCCATTCATCTTTGAGTGGGAAGTAACAAGCAAGCCCATGCAAACGGTTCATTGCCCATGTCTCATGTGCCTTTTGGGGCCAGGGTGTGGCGTCGAGAGTGATGTTTTGTACCATAGTAGTACACACAGCAGCTTTGACGTTTTCGGCGGCTGTTTTGATATCATCGGGTATGTCAGTAAGCGTGCTTATCTGGTGTGCAAAATCGTAGAGGTCTAGGTAGTTGTCGTGGATGTTCATGTGCCAATCGTTGTTTTGGTCAATATGCATGGTGTTGTTGACGGCTAAGGCAATGAGCGGGTTTATAGCCGGCATGTGGTGGAGCAAACGTATAGCAAGGGTATCGAGATTGCTGAGCAGTGCAGGTAACTCGCTGGTTTTGACAATGCCTATCTGGTCTGGGTACCCAACCGTATCAAGATGTTGGATATGATAGTTGGCGATAGTATGAGCAAGTGTTTCAGGATGCATTGTGCTAGAGGCTTCATCAAGATAGAAGAGGTTGCTCGAGCGGAAGGGTACAGCCCAGGTAATGTTTTCGTGTGTAACAATATACTTGCTATAGGGCACAAGTTCGGCGATAACCTCTATCATGCCCATCATACAAGCATCAAGGTAAATGATGTCGAGTGTGTGAGTACGGGTTATCCATGCGAGTGCATCGGCTAGGTTATTTGCCGACATGGTTGTTGATGAAGCATGGTCGCACAGCATACCGCCTATGTCGTCATTGGTTTTGCTGCTGCCATGGTTTGGCTGCGCCGGGTGCAAATCGGGCGACCAGCCCCCTCCATGCCCAATAAAGTGCAGGATGCTGGCTGGTGTTGGCAAATGTGTTTGGGCCCACGCGGCAAAGCGTTTGATGGTCATTGGCGATGCGGTATCTACCTCGCCAAGTGGGAAGCGGTCTACACCATCGGTATAGTTAGTGCGAAACTGTCCATCGGGCTTGATGCGGTAATATGCACTGTCACCTTTTGTTTGCCCATCCCAAAATGCCGCTATGCATACGTTTGGGTTGTGGTGCATGGCGTGCTCAAGGCGGGCAAATACCTCATCACAATATGGTTCCAAATCGTTGTCGCAGGCCATGTAGACCATGACAGATAGGTATGTTGATGTTGGAGCAGGTGGAATGGTCATTGAGACTCCTTTCTTTTTTCATACAGTTGTTTCCTCTGTCTGTCGAAGAGAACGAGGTTTGTATCTACGCTGCCGTGCCATGTCTTTTTGCATGTTCTCGGTTTGCTGGGCAACGGTGTTAAACTAAACACCGGACCATACTTGGTGCCCCAGGTCCGGTGTTTTCCTCTCCGTGTCCGTTTGTCTTGTCCAGTCACTCTTTATGTGTTGCTTGCTATCGTATCTATAGCATAGCATGTAGGGTAGGGGTATTTTTCGAGAAAAGGGAGTCAAAAATCGAGATTTTGGCAGATATGGGTGTTGTTATGGAGTGGTTGTATGTTGAGTGCATCTGTGCCGATGGTTGACACATATTCATATTTGTGGTATATGTGTGCTGTTGTTGAAAGCTATAGATAGTGTCTCAGATGACATACTGCGCAGTGGTGCGCAGGAGCGCCACAGCGCAAACTTGCTATACATAAGGAGGAAGTAAGGTATGCAGTATATAAGTCCAAACCAGCCGGAAAGCAAGGTGACGTTTCAATCGCGCTATGATAATTTTATCAACGGTGAATTTGTACCGCCAGTTCAAGGGCGTTATTTCGAGAACCCAAGCCCAGTGACAGGGCAAGTCTTTTGCGAGGTTGCCCGTTCAGATACCAACGACATAGAGAAAGCCCTCGATGCAGCTCATGCAGCCTGTGATTCGTGGGGCAAAACATCTCCCACGGAACGCGCAGCCATACTCAATAAGATTGCAGACCGCCTAGAAGCCAACCTAGACATGTTGGCAGTTGCAGAAACATGGGATAATGGCAAGCCCGTCCGTGAAACACTCGTCGCCGACATGCCCCTTGCCATTGACCACTTCCGTTACTTTGCCGGAGTCATTCGTGCGCAAGAAGGCTCTATCGCAACGATAGATGATAACACCATCGCCTACCACTTCTACGAACCGCTTGGCGTTGTTGGGCAGATCATCCCGTGGAATTTCCCCATACTTATGGCAGCGTGGAAGCTGGCCCCCGCATTGGCAGCCGGTAATTGTATTGTCATCAAACCAGCCGAACAAACCCCGGTAGGCATTCTCTTGGTCATGGAACTCATAGCTGACCTATTGCCGCCGGGAGTTGTCAACGTCGTAAATGGCTTTGGGGTAGAAGCGGGCAAACCCCTAGCTAGCAGCAACCGTATAGCCAAAGTTGCCTTCACAGGCGAAACAACAACCGGGCGCTTGATTATGCAATATGCTTCTGAAAATCTCATCCCCGTCACCTTAGAACTAGGAGGCAAATCACCCAATATCTTCTTTGCCGATGCCTTTGCCGAAGATGACAGCTTCAAGCAAAAAGCGCTCGAAGGCTTCACCATGTTTGTCCTCAATCAAGGCGAAGTATGTACATGCCCCTCGCGGGCGCTCATACAACAATCGTTCTACGACGACTTCATGCAGCATGCCATTGATCGTACTAAAGCCGTCAAGCAGGGGCACCCACTCGATACTGACACCATGATAGGCGCACAAGCATCTAATGATCAACTGGAGAAAATACTCTCCTACATTGATATTGGAAAGCAAGAGCAAGCCAAGGTGTTGTTGGGGGGCGAACGAATACGGTTGAGTGGTGAGCTTGCAGAAGGCTACTATGTCGCGCCAACTATTTTTGAGGGTCAAAACCGCATGCGCATCTTCCAAGAAGAAATTTTCGGCCCTGTCCTCGCCGTTACATCATTTACCGACTTTGACGATGCATTGCATATTGCTAATGAAACGCTCTATGGCCTAGGTGCAGGCGTGTGGACACGCGACATGAATACAGCCTATCGCATGGGGCGCGGCATCAAAGCCGGGCGTGTCTGGACAAATTGCTACCATCTCTACCCCGCGCATGCCACATTTGGCGGCTACAAGCAATCTGGCATTGGGCGTGAGACACACAAGATGATGCTCAACCACTACCAACATACCAAGAATGTACTCGTGAGCTACGACCCCAACCCATTGGGCTTTTTCTAAGGAGATGTTGGGTATGGAAGTACGTCGTGTTGATGTCACCGATGCAGCCGCAACATTGATTAAACAATTGAAGACCATCCATGGCGATTTGATGTTTCACCAATCTGGCGGGTGTTGCGATGGCAGCTCGCCCATGTGCTACCCCATCAAAGAGTTTAAGGTTGGTCAACGCGATCTGTTTTTGGGAAGCATTGAAGGGTGCCCCTTCTACATGAATGAAGCACAGTTTGAATATTGGCAAGGGACACACGTAACGATTGACATCGTGAAAGGGCGCGGGAGTGGCTTTTCGGTTGAGGCACCGGAGGGTGTGCGCTTTCTGATACGCTCCCGCGTATTCACCGATGAGGAATGGGCAACCCTAGAACACATTGGCCCGCCTCCACGCGGCGAACAGCCTGTGGCATAAGGCGAGCCGGTAAAGCGGCAGAGCAGTAATGGAGAGACGTTGCGTGCAACGTCTCTCCCGTTTTGAGCCTAAGCGTGAATTTTTCCAGTGCGCTTCTGCCCCGTGTCCACCACGACGGTGCCATCATCCTCAACCGACACCTCGAACTGGTCCATACTGCGCGGTGCAGGACCAAGGACATAGTCGCCGTTGCGCTCGAACGTGGAGCCATGGCACGGGCAGATGAAGCGATTTTGCCCGCCATCGAATGGCACAAGACACCCTAAGTGTGTACATACCTGATAGAGGGCCGCAATACCTGTACCCTTATGACCGGCTACTCCCCCATCTTCGGTTGCTGGCAGGCTGTCTAGTTTCACCGCATAAAACTTACCTGTAGCGTTTAATTCTGGCTTCTGGTCTAGGGCAAAGCTTTCGGCCTTGCGTTCAAGTACAAACTTGCCACCAAACGTCCCTTCCTTGATGCGTGGGTAGACAAACCCACCAACAATTGGATAGTTGCCTGTTGCGTTGACTGGCATAAGGCTTTGCATCAGCGGGTCACTCTTTGGGTCTGGCAATGCCATAGCTGTTGCGCCTGCTACGCCAAGCACCGCCATAGAGCCTGCCGTTGCCCACGATAGAAATTCGCGCCGATTCAATGCCATCCCTGTTGCTTGTATAGAAGAACTTTGTGTACCAGCAGCATCGCTTTGGTTGACGACTGGCCGTCCTGCATTTTGTTTTCCTGACATAGTATCCCCCATCAGTATTTCTTTTAAAAAGAGTGGGTGTGTAAAAATACACACACCTAATATTATAGTTATTTATTGAGTATACGTCAATATGGTACCCATTATTTTTTTATAAGAATATGGCGAAATGGGGTGGCTTATTGCGGCAGAGAACCGTTACAGGTATGTTGGGGTGTGCTTGTACCTTAAACGCATCTATTAATTGAATGATGATGGACACCTTTCATCCCCAGATCCATTTCTGCCAATACTCAGGGGCAGGGTTCTACGACAACCGCACGGAAAGCACGGATATTGCCCCACGGTGCAACAATAGGCAACACACACCCAGTTGATAAGCACAGGCGTCGGCCACCCGTTTCAGTGATAGCTTTTTGCGCCAATTGCTGTATCTCCACCGGCGTCTTCCGAATAATATCATTTTGGCTCACGCCACCAACCACAAGCCCCGGAAAACGTTTAGCTCCCTCAGCCAACGATGGCCCAGTGTCGCGGTCATGCCAATTGATAGCCTGCACCGGGTAATCTACAAACACATCAAAGAACGTATCGTTGCCGTGCAGATGCAACATGTTGAACCAACCCGCTTGCGCAGCCTCAAGAATCCGCACATCAAGTGGGCGAAACAGCGTCCGGTACTCATCCCGCGTAAACTTGGTAGACCGCGCATACTGTGTAGCATAGAAAATACCATCTGCTCCCGCTTCTATGACAGCCTTGACAAATGCAATGGTCGTTTCTGTGATAAGCTCCATAGCATCACGCAGAATTGTCAGATGGTCTTGCACATAAATCAATTCATTGGACGATCCAACAAGATGGCGCACTTGGTCGAGAGGACTAAACACTGTTTCAATAACAGGCACATCCGCACCCGCAAGCTCGCGTACACGGCGCACACAATCCAATTGCTTTCCCATAGCACCAGTACGCGGGTCTAAAGGTTGCAGATTCTTCAATGCAGCCGGCGATTTCACCGGGTAATACACATAGTCACTGGTTCCATGCAAGCTTCCACGATACTCGACACGCGTGCCCCAATCGGCAACAGAGTAATGGCTAGATGGTGTCAGCTTGATAAATGCCCAATCATACCGCTGTTGAAACTCTACGGCTGAGAGAGCTAGTTGCTCAACATCTTGGTCATCTCCTGGAAAATGCCGCCAGAGCGCTATCGGTACCTCGTCAACTTCCTTTCCTGTCATAGCAGCAACAAGACGTTCCCGTTTTGTTATAGTCATAAGGTTATGCTCCTTGAAAATCTTTTCACGAATATCTTTCCATGTGTGAGCGTACCCCACATGTGTATTGCTTCTGAACCTATAGTATACTATAGTTCTTACATTTGTTTGATTGTACATGGTAGGGGTATGATAGTGTACGATACATACCATGAGAAAATACGTAGTACGTTTATATGATCAAAGATATACTGTTGAGTCGCCTCTACATGGTGGCTGTGTTAGCACGCTGCTGCATGCAGCACCAAATAGGTTTTACAGAGCCGGGTGTGCGTGCCTTGGTAGTTCGTGGAAATGAGATAGTGCTTGTACGTCATCGTGGTGGATTGTTCCCGTGGGGGCTGCCGGGTGGTGGTGTCAAGCCACACGAATCGTTGGAAAAAGCAGTACGACGTGAAGTATGGGAAGAAGCTGGATGCAAGGTGCGTATTGAGCGCTTACTGGGTGTGTTTGATACATCGCATGGGAATAGTGCCACGAGCGTGGGTGTGTTTGTGTGTGTGCCGCTCACCGATCTGCGTCCGCCAAAGGCAGATGTGGAAATTGCCACGGCGCGGTATACTGCCATAGATGCATTGCCAAACCGCACAGATGAACTCACCCGCTATTGGATACATGAATATCTCGCAACGTTCAACAAGCCAATATACTATGACTGCTATAGGCAAAACAGAGAGAAACTGGCAGCCAATAAGGGACATCCAGAATTGGTATAGCCTAACTCTAACCGACTCGCTCTGCTCCGCTACCCAACTGCCGCATGTATCCACCTTGCTCCGCACACAAAAAATGTATCGCTATCCTGAAAGGCTCGCCAAATGTACCCTACATTCTTTTGCGCCCAGCGATGTGGTACAATACGTGAAAATGATAACAACAGCACAGCGCAACCGCAAAAAACAAAAAAGGTGTAAAGGATAGACACCCATGTATACACCAATTATCGCAACCCTAGGGTATGTTTTTTCAAAAGACGCCACTACCGTGCTCATGATACATCGCAATACACGCCTAGATGACCAGCACTATGGCAAATATAACGGTCTCGGTGGCAAAATAGAACCTAACGAAGATATCGTAACTGGCATGAAACGCGAACTACACGAAGAAGCCGGCATAGATGCCCTATCGCCAACCCTGCGTGGCACCATCAACTGGCCCGGCTTTGGGCTCCAGGGCGAAGACTGGTTTGGCTTCATCTTTTGCATATACCAATGGCGTGGCACCCCAATTTTACATAATCATGAAGGGGTACTCGAATGGGTACCCATTGACCATATGCTCAGCCTACCCCTCTGGCCCGGCGACCGTCTCTTCCTGCCGCTTGTTCTTGGAGAGCATCCTGGCCAATTTCATGGCATTATGGCCTACGATGGAGAGGAACCAGTTGAGTGGAGATATGTTTGGATATAAGCGTCTGTAGATAACAGGTGGAGCTTTTTGTATGCTTGATATAAAACTCATCCGTGACAAACCCGAATGGGTCAAGGAACAGTTATTGCGTGCCGGAGTTGATGGCACAGGGGTTGATACTATTCTTACCCTCGACGAGCAGCGTCGGGACACGCTGCAACACGTAGAAGCTCTCAAAGCAGAGCGTAACACCGTTTCAAAACAAATTAGTAAAATGAAAGATGCTGCCGAACGTGAGCAGCGTATTGCCGATATGCGCGTGGTTGGAGACTGTATAGCAGAACTTGATGCCCAAGTAGGCGAAATAGAAGAACGCTTGCGTGCTACTATGCTTGAAATACGCAACCTTCCCTATGCCGATGTACCCGAAGGCCCTGACGAAGAGCATAACGTAATTGTTTCAAGCGAAGGTACGCTGCAACAATTCTCATTTACTCCCAAGCCCCATTGGGAACTAGCCGAGCAGCTAGATATTATAGACTTTGAGCGCGGCGTCAAACTTGCCGGGTCGCGGTTCTACGTTTTGCGTGGCATGGGTGCCAAACTCCAGCGATCCCTCATCCAATGGTTGCTTGACCTGCATGGCGAACAGGGCTACCAAGAAGTCTACCTCCCTTTTGTCGTCAAAGAGCAATGCATGCTTGGTGCAGGGCAACTGCCCAAATTCCGCGACAACCTCTACCGCGACGAAGACGCAGGCTTGTGGCTAGTGCCAACCGCCGAGGTGCCGCTAACCAACATGTACGCCGACGAAATCCTAGAAGCTACCCAGTTGCCGATGCACTTTTGCGCCTACACCCCCTGTTTTCGCCGAGAGCAGATGAGTGCCGGGCGCGATGTACGAGGTATCAAACGCGGGCATCAGTTCGACAAAATAGAAATGTACAAGTTTGTCCAGCCAGAAACCAGTTACGACGAGCTAGAGCGCTTACGTCAAGATGCCGAAGCAACATGCCGCGCACTCGATATTCCCTTTCGTACAAAACTACTTTGCACGGGCGATACCGGCTTTGCATCTACCAAAACGTATGATATTGAGCTGTGGGCCCCCGGCCAGAATGAATGGCTAGAGGTGAGTTCATGCTCCAATGTCGAGGCATTTCAGGCCCGCCGCGCCAATGTGCGCTATCGCCCAGAGCCACATGCCCGCCCAGAATGTGTGCATACCCTCAATGGCTCCGGGCTAGGCGTCCCGCGCACAATGATAGCCATTATAGAAAACTACCAGCAAGCTGATGGCAGTATTGTGGTGCCAGAGGTACTACGCCCCTATATGCGCGGCATCGAAGTGATTACCGTAAACGATACAATGACCAAAAGGAACCACAGATAGATACAGTATTAATACAAATTATTGATCCAACGTAGCTTGCCCCACAACAAACCTTCATATGTGCATTGGTATGGGCTTGCCATCGGCAAGCCTACACATTTTGAACAGGCTCTCATGCACATTCTGTGCCACGCACTGTCTAATTGTATTCGTGGCATCCCTATTGGCTTTGCATCAGGCTATGGCTCAGGAGAGAATTGATACCGTGACTGTACAACAAACACGCTATTTCTGAAAAGGAGAAGTATACGTATGTCGGATAGTGCTGATTTACTAACCCGTGCAGCAGAGGCTATGGCTATACTAGAGATAGATATACCGAACGATGGCTTGCAGATACTACGAGCTACTGCGCTAATCCCCCCGCAACCAGCGAGTGCGACGATTGCCCCGGCTTGGTGCGAAGTTCAAGGCGTGGCTCCATACATGCCCCCTATCGTGCCATACCCAGTGCATCCTATGTATGCTGTGCTTGTGGTGTGCGATAGAGATACACGACTTGAGGCACTACGAGAAACATTACTGGTGCGTTATCCACCAATGCACCCGCTCTCTGTGGTGTGCTGTGGGCAAGGTAGAGAAGGTGGGTGTGTTTGGCATGGGTCTTTGGCAGGGCTTACTGATGCGATACGAGATGCTATGTCTATGACTCTGTTTGTTCCACCTTTGCCGATGTTTGCAGACCAGCGCGGTTTTGCAGCGTTGGAGTGGGTTGTTGTGCGTTTGCTTGGGTTGGGGGGATGCCCATGGGACCGTAAGCAGACTTTTCAATCGCTGCGTGCAGGGCTACTTGAGGAGGTGTATGAGGTGCTGGAGGCATTGGACTGTGGCGATATGGCGGCACTGACGGAAGAGCTAGGCGATCTGTTGTTGCAGGTGTTTGTGTATGGTGAGATGGGACGACAGGCGGGGCATTTTACGTTAGGGGATGTGCTGGAGCAGGTCACGAGTAAGCTTATTCGCCGTCATCCGCATGTGTTTGGTGATTTGGATGTGCAAGATTCTGAGGATGTGCTGACGAATTGGGAGGCGATTAAGAGCCGCGAGTTGCGTGAAAAGGGGCGTGAGCGGGTTAGTGCTCTAGACGGTGTGCCAAGCGGGTTGCCTGCTCTGGCGGCAGCCCAGAAGTATAGTAAGAAAGCTATGCGCACGGGGTTCACTTGGGGGACGCTCGGTGAGGTGTGGGCAAACGTATATGAGGAAGTGGGGGAATTGGCTCAGGCATGCGCTCGGTGGGATGATACTGGCTCTGCTGAGGATGCGGCTAGTGTTGCAGATGAGATGGGCGATGTTCTCTTTTCTATAGTCGCCCTTGCCAGTTGGCTCAAAGTGGATGCTGAAAGTGTGTTGCGTGCGGCAAACAAGAAATTTTACGACCGCTTTACTACTATGGAGCGCTTGGTATGTGGCCAAGGGCGTGGGTTGCTAGAGATGAGCACAGAGGAGTTGCTGGCGCTGTGGGCAGAGGCAAAACGGGAAGAGCAACGAGTATGAGTAGGAAAGGATGCATCGCACCGCGAGTTATACACTGACACAGAGCAGAGCAACACGGAGAAATAAATAGTGCAGTAGTTTTTTGTGGTTAGCCACTGCTTTGCCTCTGGCACAACTCCTTTTAATCCCACATGGTAAGCATATATAATTTGGACATGTTTTCTTGTCAAAAATGTGCTATCATTTTGATCAATAGCGATATGTCATTGAGATATACCATATACGAACGTGTGCATGTATTCCTATGCTGCAAATGGTGTAGCATGCGTACGTGATTTGTGTTTGCATACGAAAAGACACTGTACCATACATGTTAGTACTACAATATCGTTATTCTCTCATAAACAGTCATGTGTCATGTATGGAAAACGAAAGATAAAAAATATGTTTTGGGCTATCATCTGAATCAAAGCAAAGAGATATACCACACATGCCCAAATCAGAGAAGAAAAATTTGTGTTCTCCGTTTCTGTGTGGTACGTACAAATATCATATAAAAGTTTCGTTCTAGTATGTAAGATGCAGGTTGTTGTCTTTTTGCTACCATGTGTAGTTTTTGGCATAAACGTTTTTTTATTCTCCTCACTAGAGGGATGTATTTTTTGTGTTCAGTTGATAGCTTTCGTATGGGCACATGTGCTAAAATGGTATTTAAGCAGATAATGATATAGAGCTTGCTCTTTCTATGTTCAAAAACAGGTAAAGACTGAGGGATTTCTGCTATGTTAGTTTGTCTCAATCAGCACGAAGGCATTGTATGCGGTGGACAAAATCCTGATGGTGCCAATCGCTGCCAAACGTGTGGTCGAACACTACATATGACCTTGCACCTACACAATGTCGGAGACCAAGTAGGTCTCTACCGCATCGTGCGTGTGCTTGGGTATGGTAGCACTGGTACCGTCTATGAAGCCGAAAATATACATCACCAAGCAATACCTGTCGTGCTCAAAGAAATCGTTGATCCAGATGCTATGGATGTATTTGCCCAAGAGTTTAAGGTGTTGCGTACACTGCGCCACAACAACTTCCCACGCTATCATGGGATGTTTGAATTTGACAACAGCGCGTATGTGATTGTTGAGTTTGTGGCTGGGCAGAGTCTGGCTGAGTTGATGGCTGAACATACTATCTGTGTCACTGAGCGGTTGGTACAGACGTATGCGCATTATTTATGCAATGTACTCAACGAGCTGCACAGCCAAGACCCACCACTCATTCATCATGACATCAAGCCGGCCAATATCCGGTTATCCCCAAAAGTGTTGCTAAAACTGGTGGACTTTGGTGTGCGCAAGAAACAACGCATGACAGCAACATGTATCCCTCTGTACACATCGCCTTCGGTGTATGCGGCACCGGAGCAATGGTATGGAGATACAGACCAACGGAGTGATATTTATAGCCTTGGGGCGACGCTGTACTATCTCTTAACAGGACAAGAACCTCCATGTGCCATTGAACGCTTGGCGATGCAGACGGACCCATTGCAACCACCAGACTATTACAATGAACGGGTGTCGCCACATGTTGCCGAGGCGATTATTAGGGCGATGCACCTAAAGAAAGAAGAACGCTTTGATGATGTGATTGCATTCAAGCATGCGATGAAGAAATTTGCGCAGCCGGTTGTGGCTGCTCCACCTCCAGTGGTTGAGCAGCATGTCACGGAGGCACACCTATTCCGTACCCTCACTGAACATCAAGACCAAGTGCATAGTGTTATGTTTAGCCCCGATGGAAAAGTGCTTGCTAGTGGCAGTTGGGACCAAACCGTGCTCTTGTGGCGCGTTCCCGGTGGCGCATTATTGCGTACTCTTGAACATGAAGACCAAGTATGCAAAGTTGCCTTCCGCCCAGATGGAAAGATGCTGGCGACGGGGTGTCTCGATGGGTCTATTACGCTCTGGAGTGTGGCTGAGGGTAAACTGCTACGAACGCTGCGGGGGCATTCGGATAGGATTTTAACTATTGTCTTTAGCCCCGATGGGCAGACGCTTGCGAGTGGGGGCTACGATGATACGAACATCCGTATATGGAACCTTTCGGATGGCACACTTTTACGCACGATGAATGGACACAATGCCGGGATATGGAGTATTGCATTCAGCCCAGATGGGAAATTTCTTGCGAGTGGGGGAGATGATGATACGAATGTGCAGTTGTGGTATGCTGCGAGTGGAACGCTGGCATATACGCTGTCGGGGCATACAGATGAAATCAACAGCGTTGCCTTCAGCCCAAATGGGCAACTCTTGGTGAGTGGTAGCTTAGATGGGGCTATGCGCTTGTGGCGTGTGGCTGATGCAACGCTGCTGAGTATTGTGATTGGGCAAACGGGGTGGTTTTGGAGTGTGGCGTTTAGCCCGGATGGACAAGTGATAGCAAGTGGTGGCTACGATAACATTTTGCGTCTGTGGCGTATTGCAGATAGGCGGATGGTTCATGCGCTTGAGGGGCATAGTGATGGTGTGCGTAGTGTGGCGTTTAGCCCGGATGGACAACTCCTTGCAAGTGCGAGTAATGATAAAACTATCAATCTATGGCGCATACGCATGGAGGCACCACGCCCCACATCATCCAAAACCCAAAAGCTGGACGATTCTTCTGTCCCTATGCAACGGCGTGCGAAGGGTTTGCGGCTGTTGCACACGCTGCAAGAACATGAGCAGTGGGTGTGGAGTGTGCAGTTTAACCCGGATGGAAAGACGTTGGCAACGGCTGGCGGCGATACGACCGTGCGCCTATGGCGTGTGGAGGATGGCACGGTATTGCGGGTTTTACAGGGGCATCGGGAGTGGGTGAATAGTGTGGCATATAGCCCCGATGGTCGCATCGTTGCGAGTGGTGGGAGTGACAAAGCCCTGCGCCTCTGGAATGCCACCGATGGGTCGTTGCTGCATACGTTGCATGGACACCGTGCGGGTATTTGGAGTGTGGCGTTTAGCCCCAATGGACGTATCGTCGCCAGTAGCGGCAGTGACAAAACTGCACGTCTCTGGAATGCATCGGATGGCTCTTTAATACGTGTGCTCGATGGGCATGAAAAGCGTGTCTACAAAGTAGTGTTTAGCCGCGATGGAAACCTGCTTGTGACAGGTGCTCTCGATAATACCATGCGTGTATGGAATCTTGAAGACGGCACTTTGCTCTATGATGAAACAGACCAAAGCAGTAGTGTGCAGGATATGGTTTTTAGCCCGGATGGGCACATTCTTGCGTGCGGGCGGTCGAATGGGGTTATTCAACTGTGGCGTATGCCGGAGGTGAAGATGTTTCATAGTTGGCAGGGGCATATTGGTAGTGTGAATGCTCTAGCGTTTAGCCCGGATGGGCAGGTACTGGTGAGTGCTAGTGAAGACAAAACCATACGGCTCTGGTCTACAACAGATAGCACATTCCTCTATGAGGTGCAGGGGCATGGGGATGGGATTAGGAGTATTGCGATGAGTTCAGATGGGCAAACACTTGCTAGTGGGAGCGATGATACAACAGTACGACTGTGGCGTGTAGAATATGGACTAATCTAAACCTTACCATACTATCATGCACACGCCTTGCTCAAAAACATATCAATTCCAACGTCTTGTATGTGCCATACCATGCGATGAGGTTCAACACTCATGATAAACATACCACTGAATACAACACTCAACAACCGTTACCGTGTTGTAGGCCACATTGCACGCGGTGGCATGGGGGCAGTCTACAAGGCTACTGACCAACATGACGGCAGCATTGTAGCTTTGAAACAACTGCTTGTGTCGCAGGACTATTTGCGCAAGGCATTTGAGCGTGAGGCGCGGATTCTGTTCCGCTTACGTCACCCTTCATTGCCAATGGTGAGTGATTTCTTTGCCGAAGAGTCGGGGCAATTCATGGTGATGCAATTTATCCCTGGCGCAGACTTGGGTACACTGTTGCAGTATAAGGCGAGCGAGTTTACTAAACCCCAGATAGTGCCTTGGATAATGCGCTGGGCGGATGAGCTGCTAGATGCGTTAGATTACCTACACACACAACCTTCGCCAATTATTCACCGAGATATTAAGCCGCAAAACCTCAAAACAAACCGCAAAGGTAACATTGTGCTTTTGGATTTTGGGATTGCGAAAAGTGCGCAGGACCAGACCATCCGCTCCTTTGAGGAAAGTGTGCGCGGCTTCACACGCAAATATGCCCCCCTCGAACAAATACAAGCCCTTGGCACGAATGCCCGTAGTGACCTCTATGCACTTGGGGCGACCCTGTATCACCTGATGACGGGAGTGTTGCCGCCGGATGCAATGACACGCTTGACAGCAGTGGTCAATGGAGAACCAGACCCGCTGCGACCAGCCCACGAAGTCAACCCGCATATTGCGCCTAGTATTTCGTTTGTTATTCACCAAGCTATGGAGCAAAAAAACGAGGAGCGTTTTAGCAGTGCTGCGAGTATGCGTGTGGCGCTGCAAATGGCTGTGGTTTCGGAGCGGTCTACCAACCCAAAACGCCAATCTACCAACAATACCCCTGCGGGTGCAGACAATCACACCCTTGCACCTACACGAGCATCGGCATCTGCGCCTGCCGCTACACCTGCTCGAATGCTGCCTGTACATGGACAAAATACGCGAGAAAAGCCTACCCCACCAGTAGACGATTCGCCAAACGGGGCATCTATACGCGATGATGCTGCGCTTTGGTGTGTTGTGGATCAACGCGGTCTAGGAACATACCGGAGCATTGGAGATGCACTCCTCAATGCACAACCGGGGACGCGCATTCGTATATTGCCGGGGTGCTATGAGGAGGATTTTATACTTGAGGAGTCGGTAGATATACTTGTATCATGATAGCCCTCTATTCGTATACAACAGCAGTGTTACACCAGTAAACTGACCATTTCATAGATCTGCACCTATGTGAAAACGAAATGCGCTTTCGATTGAGCATATGGATGATTTGCTGGGAGGCTTCACAGCAATCGGTCAGCGTACCGACATTTCTGTCCTTTTGTCATGGCTTATCTCCCCTAAACCATGGTATAATACAAGACAGCCCGCCGCCCTGTAGCGTACCAGCAAAGAATGACATGTTCCTTTTTTTATATCTTGGTGTCTTGGCGTCTTGGCGGTTCTTTTTTTAATTAAAAAAGAGTATTTGTATCATTGGGAAGCTTTATGAAATACCTGCCAACCATAGTATGTATCTGTACACTGTGCTTTCTGATAAGCCTCGGCGTTCATGCCACTGCCCAGGCACAGGAAAGCGACACGTCTGAAACGACTCTTTCTCCAGAAGATAGCACAGATGATAGTGCTGACCAACCTGAAGATGCTGAAGAACTAAGCGAAGACAGCATCCCTCCCGCATTTTATGAACTCATAGACTGCCGGTTGAATACGTATGGAGTGGAGTTTGGGCTGTGGCACTATACTGCTCCTATAACAGTCACGCTTGTGCCGGAGGGACATACTATCCCTGCGCAAGAGGTTTGCGGCTATGCGAAGACACTTGAAGAAAACATAGATACGCTCGGTGCGCAGAGTCGATTGGCGGGTGTTATTGCTTCGAGCGTTCGTAGGCTAGCAAGTGGGCAAGCGAGTAAGGAGCCGGCGCAGGATGCTCAAGATATGCGCCAGCTGGCGAGCTATTTTGAGGATGATACAGTTGAGCATGTGGCGCAGACATTGAAGGAGATAGCAGGGGAAATCCATACGATGGCTGACAGCCTCGGTGAGCAACCTCTCCATGAACGTGCTACTCTGATTGAGGAGCAAGCTATGGCGTTGCATGCATTGAGTGCAGACTCGACGTTTCACGAAACGAAAAAGCAAGCTAGGAGCTTTTTGCGCGAAATAGCAGATGGACTTGAAAATGACATTAAGCCGGATATTAACGGGAGCGATCTTAGATTGTTGTCCGAGAACCTCAAAAGGCTAGATATTGACTTGTTACGCATAAGTGAGCCGACACATGAGTATATTGTAGATTTGTTTTGGTATTCGGGTATTAATACGACTACAGATACGTATTTGTTTGCGTATACGAATGCTGAAAATGTGCGTATGATTATAGATTTTACGCAAAACAATGAAGGGGAGCAGGAGGCGCATCTATACGTGAGGACGCATGAAGAAACCCATCTTGTGGGCAATATACGTCTCAGAATTGGCGAAGATTATGCTTTTGAACCTCACCCGGATGGTGGGTATAGCTTGGTTGTTGATATGTATGGAGGGCATCCCTATATGGTCATGCGCCCGTTGGGTGGGTCATGGCTTGTGGATGGGAAGACGAATTATAACCTTGACATCACGATAGATGGGACGTGGCCCCCTGGGCACCATGCATTTAATTGGCAGAAGACGAATGGCAATATGAACTGGCTGGTTGATGTGCGCGGTGAAACTCCCGGCGTAGCAGATTGGTATACGCGTGTGGTGAACCCGGAAAATGACCAAAACCCAGACTGGGGCTATGAGCGTTTTGGGGGAGGGTATCGCATCAAGGCAAGTGAGCGTTTCCCTGATGAACCGCCTTTTAAGGTGGCACGCCCATTGATACCGACATTCCGTTATTTTGATATGGGGCTGAGTTCGCTGGATGCTGGCAAGGAGCATGAGCAAGCGGGTGGGGCGGTGGAGTGGTTTGAGCAAAACCCTATGCCGCTGTACTTTAACCTACGTGGGGGCTATTTTGCTATTTACCCATTTCACGGTTTCCAAAATGCGGGTGTGAGCTATTATAATTCAACGTCTACGCTGCCGACGATTAATTTCGAGGTGCCTTTTTCGTTTTATAGTTTTAATGCCAATTCGCGCTATCCCCAACTCGTTGTGCGTGGGTCATACTATCCGAAGGGAGATCGTTTTAGTCGTGTGCGTGATGTGTCGAAAAATACGCTTAGTTTTCGCTACTCGTGGAAGATACCGATAGAGGCGCTTAGTGCAAGGTTGCAGGATGAAGAGGAGATGGGGGAGACAGATGCTACGGAAGATGCAGAAGGTGCTGAAGATGAGGAGGATTTGCCAGAGAAGAAGTGGACGTATTCACTTGATGTTGCAAGCGTAGATTATGCGTTTGATGAACTGGAGGTGTTGGGGGAACACACATTTCTGGGTATCCGTGCCGATAATCTGCCAACATGGGTTATTTCAAAAGAGTGGGCCATTGCTACGTTTGTGGAGTCAATAGAGGGCTATGGGTCTTCAGAGGGTATTTATGCGTATACATCCAACGGAGCAGACTTTTTTCCTTGGTATAGCGGGCAAACGAATGAAAAGCCGGGGTATTTTGAGCACCCGTTGCTTGAGGCTGGGGTGGTGATAACTCTAACGAAGAAGTCGAATATTGGGCTACCTGAGAATTTTCGGGGTGAGTATAATGCGGCTTACTTTCAAAAGCCGCGTGTGACGTTTAGCCCGATAGATAAGCGTTTGCATTTGTGGGATGCAGAGGGTGGAGTGTGGAATTTGGGGTTCAATAAACACGGACGGCAAATCATCTTACGCACACACAACCTCCAAAAAGACCCGTTTATTGACGGTTGGACACTCGAAGCTATCCCCATTCAGCAGCCTACTGATGAAGAGATTGAATTGGCACTAAAGGACCTGAAACAACCCTGGTGGCCACAGGCTTTGCCCGCCGACAGTACATACGAATCGCTCTATGCCCTCCATGGCTACATTATTTACACGGGTGAAGAAAAATCTCTCCTCCGCAAAGCAGATTACACACTGTCGGCATTTGATAGGCAGCCACCCGCAGATAAACAGCATTGGCTAGAACTCAACGAACTGCTCGCCCAACATGAAACAGAGGAACGTGACCCACGAAACTTGAGTTCATGGCTGGATGCATTTCCGGGCGACATCATCATTTCAAACCCCGGCACAATAACCAATGTGCGGGCTACTCAAACCGGCTTTCGGTTTGTTATAGACATACAACCCGGCTATACAATACAAACGATGTACGGCAGTGAAAATCTGGAACTTGGCGAGCATGTGGTTGTGTACGAACATGGCACATTTCGTATAGAACCTGTGACTCTTCCTAAACCTCGTATCGTTCTTACAAACAATTCTGCGCTTACGCAAAACTTGCCTGGGATGCTTATGATGAGCTTACACAATGATGGTAATATGGATTTCCATGCCACAGTAGAAGTCAGTGCAACGAAAGGGTTTGGGAGCAAAAAGCACCAAATTGTACACAAAGAGGTTGAGTTTCTGGCTGATGAGGTGATAACGCAAACGGTTGAATGGACGCCTACATCTGCTGGGGATTGGACGATTACGCCGTGGGTTTTTCATCCCGCTGGGGTGATCATTCCGAGTAAATCATTAGAAACCAAGGTACACCCTGCTCCGCCGGCTGGCTCATTTGAGATGTTGAATGTGACGGCACCACAAGAGGCACGGGTGATGATTGTTGTGCTGCTCGTAGCATTTGCCTCACTCGCAGCCATAACCCTGTGGTATTGTGGCCTCCAAACACCCATCACCAAGCCCACACCAAAGCAAAAGCGCGTACCACACGTGGCCGAGCCGGCTACTCCTGCTGCTGGTATGCGGCCAGTAGAGGGAGCACAGCGAGTCACGGTTGCACCATTGTATAATCCCCCAGATACACAAGCTCAACCTATCGAAGCACTTGAATAGAAACATGTATCGCGGGAGACGTAGCACGCTACGTCTCTACGGAGCACTTCTTACGGAGCACTATGTTATCCACATCTCCCCAACAAAACCAATCTTCTCCTAGTGAAGAACCTATGAACCATTGGTATTGGCTTTTGCCATTCCTCTTGGTTATCTTCGTGAGTTGGTATTTCACCGGGCGCTATCAGGGGCATTGGGCCGAGTATGATACGTGTTCGTTTGCGAATATGATTCGCGTGTTTTTGAGGGCGCATCAGATAGTGCCGGAACAGGGTGAGATGTATGAGCATGGATTTGGCTACCAATCCATCTCTACCTTTGTCATCACCATAACGGGATTAGAAGTGGCGACACTGCAACAAAAGGTGTATCCCCTCCTGATGCCATTCATCTTCTTTCCAGCATGGGCGCTCTACCGTGAGTTTACTGGTAACGCACGTGGTGCGGCTATATCGGCTGTGTTGCTCTTCACACAACCCGAATTTCTCTTCGTTGTTCTACGTAGCTCACACGAAAAGTTTACCCGTTCATTCATTCTCATCTGCATCTTGCTGCTCGCACGTAGCCTACGCCTCCGCAACGAACCACGCCTATTTGCAGCCCATGTGGGGCTATTCTATGTCCCTGCTATTGCTATGATGACTGGCAATGTGGCGTTGGCGATGTCGTTCCTCATTGCTGTAAACATTGCTATGATAGGGGCTATCTTCCAAGAGCGCGTCGGTTGGATACGGGACATGGTCGTGCTTCGTGTGAAAAGAATCTTTAACCGAGAAGCAGACATAACCGTTACGCATCAGTATCTTGAGCGTCAGGTTATTATCAGGCTCATTTATGCCGTGTTCATAAGCTTTATCTTGATCTATCTCTACGCTTTCTACATCTATGCACCGGCACAGCATAGTCTTAGCTTCTTCCAAAAAATTGTATCCCCCAAAAAAGAGGAAGAAAAAGGAGAAGAAATGGCTATTACACAAGACCAGTTGGATATGCTCCTAGCCGCAGAAGGCCAACTCAACGCTATTATGAATGATTTGAAAGATACCGATAATCCGGCTAACCAGAAGGTTGCAGAGGTGGGAGAGCAGTTGATAGACAACATTAAACAATCGCGTGAGAACCCAACAGATGCAGTTTTACAAATGCGCTTGAATGTTGGACGGGCATTGCTCTTTGCACAAATGCGGCAGGCGCTCCCTGAATCTGATATTGAACTGGACGAGGAATCGTCTGAGATCTTAAAAAAAGCCTTAGAGAATGAGTCTATAGAGAGACAAGAACGCATTAATGAACGAAAGCGGCAGGCTTCAAGTGCTAGTTCGCCGTCGTATGACGATTATATCAAAATTGAGTGGCGGCACCGTTCGTTCTTCTTTTTGCTTGGGCTTGGCAACTGGATTGTGTTGCTCGGATCAGGTTTTGTGTGGGGGATACAAGGGTTGCTCTGGATATGGAAGGGGAAGACGAACATTCGTTCGCCGGGAGCATGGCTCTTGTGGCTACTCTATGCAGCCTACAGCGCCCAGATTGTGCTGGCGTATGTCGCAGACCAAGGCGGCTCACCGGGTGGCAATACGCTGCAGCGCATTTTGCCGTCTATTTCCATGTTTGCTGTGCCAATGATTGGGTCATTCCTAAACAATATGCGTCTACCACGTGTGTGGATGTCGCGTACTATATGGGTTGGGGTGTGTGGTCTCTACTTCTTGGTTGCTATGCTCTCCATATTTAAGGCAACCAACGAACCGGTGTTCAAGAATAAATGGACATTTTACCGTCCCCAAGAGATAGCTGCTATCGTGTGGGCTGATCATCACATGGACAATGCGCAGGGGTGGGCTGAAATAGATGAACGCTTGTGGGCTGCATTCCGCCTTAAAGTGGGGAAATCGGTGCAAGAAGGCGTTGATCCAGAGTTTATGCCATTCCCAACATCCTTCCGTCCCAAGCCACACATGCGCGATATAATGGTGTCGGAGATAGCCCGCCTGCGTAGCACGCGCATGGGTGTGGCGCTACCGTTGCCTCCGGATGCGCACCGGGTGTATGACAATGGCAAGGCTGAGGTCTACCATATGCGGGCCCGCACGCCACACCAAGAATGACACATCACCATGCGCCAACCTGCTCGATATACTCAAGCGACTGATGCCGGAAGTAGGTGTTGTACAAGTCGGCATAGTGCCCGCCGTGCAGCATCAGTTGGTCGTGCGAGCCTTCCTCGATGATATTCCCCGCATGCATAACGATAATACGGTCAGCAGATTGTATCGTTGAGAGGCGGTGGGCAATGATGATACTTGTGCGGCAGCGCATAACTATATCAAGCCCCTCTTGGATTTGCGCCTCCGTAAACGGGTCTATACTCGCTGTTGCCTCATCTAAGATAAAGATAGCGGGATTTTGCAGCAATACCCGTGCCAAAGCGACCAACTGGCGCTGCCCAAGTGAAAGTTGCCCGCCACGTTCGCCGACATTGGTCTGTAAGCCTTCTGGCAAGTCTGCGAGCCACTCGCCACTGCCAATAGCATGTGCTGCCTGCACCACTTTTTCATCGCTTGCTTCTGGACGGCCATAGCGGATGTTTTCCGCTACTGTGCCAGAAAAGAGAAACGGTACCTGTGGGACTAAACCAAGCCGTTGGCGAAAATCCTCTAGCTTAATGCGGCGAATATCGCGCCCATCTATAAAGATGTTGCCGCCCTGAAATTCGTAGAAGCGGGTGATGAGGCGTACTAGGCTAGACTTTCCAGCGCCGGTATGCCCGACGACTGCTAGTTTTTGCCCTGCTGGTATGTCGAGGGAGAAGTTTGTCAGCACTGGCGTATCTGGTTTGTAGTAAAAATCTACCTTGCGAAAGGAAATCCACCCGTCCAAATGTTTCACGGGGCGTTCTTCAACTTGCACCACTTTTGGTTCAGCATCAATGAGGGCAAAGACTCGTTCACTCGAAGCAAGCCCTTGCTGGAGCTGGCTCCAAAACGATGCTACACCAATCAGCGGAATGTAGAAAATCATGAGGCTGCGGACAAACAGGTACCAATCGCCGGTGGAGATACTGCCTTGCATGGACCACAAGCCGCCGAAATAGATGACGACAGCCGTAGAGATGCCGGCTACCAAATCCAACGCTGGGAAGATAGTATTGAATACGAAACCTTGTTGCAGCCGCACACGGTAGGAAAGCATATTGGTCTCAGCAAAACCCTTGTAGATAGTTGCTTCGCGGCGGAAACTTTTGGCAATAGCAATGCCGCTGATAGCTTCTTGAATGGCTGCATTGACTTGGGCTAAGACGCGTTGGGCCCGTTGCGATGTCCAACGGGCTATACGGCGGAATATGAGGGCTATCAAGATAAATGCTGGTGCAATGCCCAATGTCAAAGTAGCCAAGAGTGGGTCTATCATAAATAAGACAACGGTAATGACAAGCGCAATGCTCAGTTGGCTGCCGACATCCATAGTGAGCATGACGACATTGGAAAACTCTTGTGTATCAGATGTCACACGGCTGACGATTTTGCCAGAGGCATACTGGTCATAAAAAGAGAGGTCGCGTTTGATGACAGAGTCAAACGCATCTTGACGCAACGCAAGCACCACATCGCCCACTACCTGCGCAGAAAGAGTTTGACGAACAAAGTTGTAGACCCACGAGAGAGCGCCTAGCGCCGCTACGCCAAAGGCCAACAACAGCATCATACTGGTCTTTGGATTGGCTTCGTCTACCAAAATATCTATACCGCGTGCTATCATAATGGGTAAAACAGCTTGGGTTAGCGATGAAAGAATGAGCATGCTCGTAGCTATGAGCATTGGGCGTGCATGCGGGTGGAAGTAACCCAAAATGCGACGTAGCAAGGTTAGGTCGCTATACGAACGGTCATACTCCTCGGCATCGAGTCCTGCCATGATTAGGCCCATAGGACGTACTCTTTTCCTTTCTTTTTGATACTTGCCATGTAGGGTAACTTGGTGTACAATACATGATCCCTACAACAAAATATGGGAGTGGTTCCACATCTCTATGGCTATGGGAACAATACCAAAAATGTATTGGTGGCTGAAACGAACAAGACTAGGTAGAAGCACGGCAACACCGTGCTTTTTTGAACCCTATCTTGCTACGCCAGAGATACATACTACAACTCAATAAACAAACGGTGTAATGGTAGCAATGTGCTATCGCATTGTCAAGTAGTAGGGGCACCGTATGGCGGTCATGTTTAAGATAGAGTAGGGGTTTTGCCTATACTATGTCAAAAACCAAAAGGAGTTATACCATGCGAGAATTTGCTTTGACCCCCCAGGTGCTATTAGTAGACCATGATCCGAAAATTCGTATGACCTTTGGCGAAACCTTTGAATATGCAGGTTGTGCCGTTACCACAGCAATAGATGGTCAAATAGCGCTTCATCTACTAGCAAGCGATGCGTTTGATGTCGTTGTGACAGATATTTACACCGGCTATGTTGATGGCATTCAAATATTGAAAGCTGCGCGAGAACGAGAGCGCCCACCTGCCGTCATCATCATGACAAGTGCTCAGTCTTTGGAAACCGTCGTAGAAGCATTGCGGGCCGGGGCATACGATTATGTCATTAAGCCCTGCGACCCGCATGACATCTTGGAACGTGTGAAAATAGCTATGAAACGTCGCACTGCCGATATGGTGCGCCGCGATGCTATCAATGCCATTGTACAGATTGCAACCCAATTTCAAACAGATGATGAGCTTGTTGGCTTGCTGCTCAATTAACTATCCTGTCAACGCTGTCATCGTGTGATAAGTGGCAAGAATACACGAGAAGAATTGTCAACAGGTTCAGGTTTATCTACTGGCGTAGGAACAAGGCGTACCAGGCCCCGACTGCCTGCTACATCCTGCGCTAGGATGGATGTAGCGAAATCGCGCCCGGCTTGGTCATTCAACCACACATCGGTTATATCCATCCATGTGGTTGCGTTGCTTGCATCGCTGCCGACAGTAAACCGTACCTGTGCAAGTGTTTGCACACCATCGCCAAGCGTCTCTGCGCCAGCCATACTACACCAGATTTCGTTGCTGGCAGGTTCATGGTGCTCAAGGATAAAGCCATCTGGCAAGACTGACACTACCTCGACAAGGTGCAAGCCTGTGCCATAGCGCAATACCCATGTACCTCCTGCCACGTGTGCGCCATTGCCGACGGTGATAGGGACGGTTACTGTCACCGTCAAGCCCACCGTGCTCGTCACAGTCGTAGGGACAATGAGCACTTCATTGGCAGCCAGCAAAGCTGCATCATCGTTGCTACTCGCAAGTAGCGCATCATATAACTCGGCTCCAGTGTGCGCACGCAACGGCAAATGAGGCGCACGCTGTTGTGTAGCACCCGGTGCAGTGGCGGGCCAGTTCCCTGTATCGTGATGATAGAGAATCATCGTCGCATCGGCAGCATCAATAGTCGTATCGCCATTTATATCACCAACAGCTATAGCTAGGTTTGTAGGCGTTATCTCTCGCGTAGCCATGCGTGCTGCAATACGTGCATCCTCAGCCCGTGCCTGCTCTACAAAACCATTCCTATTCAAGTCGCCCACTACAAACGCAGCATCAGCATCTGTCTCTATGCGTATCTCCCCATCATCAAGCGCCAATGCAATAGGCGTTGTTGGGGCATCTGTATCATACATCGTTGCCCCACCCAGACCGCGCACAAACGCCAGTGTCATATTCTCTGTTGCGCTTGGGGATACATCGAAATGCACCCAAAAGAGGGTACCAGTGCCGCGCACCTCATTGCACGTGCTGTCGGAGTCAGCATATGCAACATGCACCTCTGCCATGGGCGAGGGAAACCAATAGGGGGACTGGTCTGGCACATACATGTCATCTACGGGTTGTACCTCATGCGTGAATGTGTAGGCATACGTCATCGCCGTATTCGTCACCCCCGTCATCGTCAACATACGTGTATCGTAGAGGATGCCAATATCCATAGTGCTGAAGCACAAATCATCTGCATGCTTGACTACCACGGGCACAGCTATCGCCTGACCGGGCTGTGCATAGACAGATGGAATGGCTACACGCAATTGGTTGATGAATGCCGGTGTGGTTGGCTCAGTTCGGTCGCTCTCTTGCCCAATACTATCGAGTGCCACAATAGTGTAGGTATACGATGCCCCATAGCTTGCCGTTGTATCGCTATATTCCAATGCAGTGATGGCCGTTGTGGTTAAGCGTGTGTATGTAGTTTCATGCGCTTCTTTGCGATAGATATGGTAGCCAACAACATCAACCGAGGGGCTGGATTCCCATGTGAGCGATACGATGCTCTCTTCTATGCGCATGCTCACATTGCGCGGTGGCTGTGGAGGAGAAACTGCGATAGTCGTGGGCGTAGGCGTCGCCGCAGCTTGCGTCGGCGTAGGTGTAGCCGCAGCTTGCGTCGGCGTCGGTGTAGCCGCAGCTTGCGTCGGCGTAGGCGTCGCCGCAGCTTGCGTCGGCGTAGGTGTAGCCGCAGCTTGCGTCGGCGTAGGCGTAGGCGTCTCTAGCGGTCCTTGCCCATCACCCACGAGTACCATTGAGGTAAAGGGTTGCAAGGTCATAGAGTCGCCAACAGCTTCTTGGTCAAGATTGTAGTAGGTGCGCCCTGTCAGGTCTATCACCATTGGGGACTGTGTATCGTTGTAGAATACTTCCGAAAGCGGTGTGTCACCATCGTTGAGCGCAAACCAGTTAGTCTTAGAACTCGCATCTAAGCCACTGTAGGCTTGCCATTCTGCCAAAGTCTTATCTCCATCAGCAGAAATATGACCTTCGCGGTAGGGATGGAAGTAGTAATTATTGTCTGCCGCAGCAAGCATATTTTTGCTACCGACTTTCAGCGTTCTCGCAAAGTTCCATGCTTCAGCATGCACCTTTAGCCCATAGAGCACATTCCCTTGCATTGCTGCAACGCTTGTCGCATCACCAGCAAGGCTTATCTGCCCCGCGCTCATCGTGCCAGAGCTGTTTTTATACAGCGTGTTATTGCGTATGCTGCCCGTGGAGTTTTGGTAGAGGATGCCGGTGTAGGTAGAGTTGATGATAGTGTTGCCAGATACCTCAACATTCCTTGAATAGTGGTCAATGTACAACCCCATACCAAAGAGTGGTTTGAACCGTTCAGCGTCTCCATCCGTATTACCAATGGAATCTACGATGATATTATTGCGTATCACAACATCATGCACATCGGTGCTACTCAAATTATCTCTCCCGAATGTGCGCACGCCGCCACAGTCGCCTTTGGTGTAGCAGGGTTCTATTATCACGTTCTGCTCCAGCGTGTTGTTAGGGCCGAATATGTCGAAACCGTTGTGCCCTATCTGTTCGAGACGGTTGCCACGCAGAGTGTTGTTATTGGCCGAGTCGGCTACCTTGCCCAATTTCACGCGGATGCCCGCGCCATTTTCAGTGCAGTTTGAGCCTGAGTAGCCACAGCCAAGCCCACCCTTACCTAGGTTTTTGATGAGTCCGATATGTTTGACAGTGTTGTACTCAATGATAGACGATTTGGCATAGAGGTTAATGCCCATATTGTTGGCATCATCAACCGTATTGTTGACAACATGGATAGCATTGCCGCCGCGCCAACCGGATTCCCCCCCATCTTGTGCATCAAAGACCCATGTGGCTAGATTGATGCCAATATCATCTACATGCTGCACGGTATTGTTGCGTATAGTGAGGCGGCTGTTTTCATAGCCGCTCAAGTTAGTCGGCGTGGTGATGCCGTGACGATACCAGTTTTGCACACTGAAGTTTTCAATGACAACATCGCTAATATGCTCGTTCATGTCCTTACCAAGCACAATACCGCCCCAACTGCGGTCGTCATCTGTAGCGACAACAGAGCCTTCTATGGTGGTTGGGCTGCTGCTGCTGTAGAGGTAGACGCGGTTTGTGGCTTGGTCATAATACCATTCGCCTTCTTGGTCGAGGGTTTGCAGATGGTTGTTGATGAAGTAGCCCCAGCCTGTACAGTCGCCTCCGCCCCAACAACTGATCTCTTCGGCGAGGGTGAGGGTTTGCCCGCTAGAGCCAGACACTTCGCGGTTGAGCAAGAGCCAGCGGATGGTTTTAATGTGAATAACTGCGCCGGTCCAGTCGCCACTGGGCAACTCATTGTCAGTTATGCGGTTTGCGGCTGGCGAAGCGTCAACAAAGGTGTAGCCGCCGCTTTCGTTGGCGTCTACGTTGGGCCAGCGTCCCATGGGTAGGCGCTGGCTGTCGCTAAACAGTTGATTGATGCCATGCGGGAACAGTCCCGCGTTTGCGCCTGCGGATAGGTCGGCAACATAGATATTATCTGCATGAGGTGCCCACGCTGCTATCGGTTGTGAACCAGAGATGATGGGCTTGTCGGCGCAACTTGCGGGGTAGGAGCCGAAGGTAATGGGGCTATCTTGCGTGCCCGATTGGGTTATGTGCAACATGTCGGCTCGCCAAATGTCGCCACACTTGAATAAGACGCTGTCGCCGGGCTGTAATTCTAATGCGTTGACTTTTTCGATGGTTTGAAAAGGGGTATTTTCCGATAGTCCATCGTTGGTATCGCTGCCGCTTGCGCTTGAAACGTAGTATATGGTGCCGGCAGCATGCACGGTACGGTGTGCCGATAGGATTATGATGATTGCGCCGATGATGAAACCAATCATAAGATAGGGAAATAAGCGCTGTGCAGTATGAACAGACAAGGCCAATTTTCTCAATTTGAACAATTGCATACCATCCTCTACATGGTTACAAAATGGTTAATAACCTGTACGCTGTATATTGTAACACACTTTTGGCGCTTTGTAATGGGCAAAAATAGGATTGTCTGTAGTACGACACATACCGCAGAAAAATGGGGGATTGCCACCGGCATGCCCGTATAATCATGCCCGTAGCACCGGCTTCTAGCCGGATCCGGCAGGATGCCGGTGCTACACTGGACAGGCTAGAAGCCTATCCTACGCTTGGGACAAAGAAATCGTTCCCGGCCGGAAAACCGGGAACGATAAGGATGAAAAGATATGGAACAGAACGGAACAAAAGAACTACTTGAGTCTGCAAAGGAACGAATGTAAATGCAGATTATGAGTTCTTGTAGCATAGACCAAACTAATATCCAAAAAGCTACCCCTATTATACCAATGTTCCGGCCAATTTGCAAATAATTTACGATAGGCTATGGATGACGCGCCCGCTCTGGTCTACCACTTTGTAGCCTTCGGATGTGAGCACCAAGGTGTAGTCTTCCATATGCTCCATAGGCACGACCCACGCTTGCTTTGTGTCGCCCTCCTTCGTAGTGATGATGTGCGGCTGCATTGGTGTACGCTGTGCAAAGCTTGCAGTGTTGACCTTACCTGTTGAAGCGTGTGTCACTGGCTCAGCTAGATTAGCACGATGTTGGTAGCCTGCTAAGAAAATCCCGGCCATGGCTGTCATCAAAACGGCTATAACGAGACCAATCATACCATACGATATAGTTGCGATACCAGCAAGAATAGCGGCCCCAATAACGCTTGTATATACCCATGTATATTTGTTCTGCATAATGGTGTGTGTCATAGCAATTACCCCTTTCTTTATATCAATAGGTTACTGGTTAATAGGTGCTAGGTGTTCGGTGTTGTTGCGTAACCTTTTTTGTACTTGCTCTCCAGTATAGTGGGGAATTGTTATATCAAGCTTAACGCGACGTTAGTAGGATGTTAGAGTATGATTTCAACTGTAGGGGCTTGTGCCGGCAGGTTGTAGGGGCGAGGTTGTAGGGGCGAGGTTGTAGGGGCTTGCCGTCGGCAAGCCCCTACCAGTGTTTGCTACAAAGCCAAACAAACAAATGTGGTGGAGATGGCGGGAGTTGAACCCGCGTCCAGAAAAGTAGACCGCAGATATACTACAAGCTTAGCTTCTTGTTTGTACAAACCCACAACCACACAACAAGCAAAGCGGCGTGTGGGCCCGGCCTGCATAGCTTAGCCCATTGGTAGCAGACATTTCCAACGGGAGCACCCGACTTTTTGACGCCTCATCCCACACCGTCAGGTCAATGTAGGGAGACGTGCTGCGTTATTAGGCAGCGAGGGCGACCGGGGCTTGATACCTCGGAGTTACCCATGTATTTGTATTGTTCGCAATTATCTTGCTTGCCCTTTTTACGAGACTGGGCGACTCGGCTTGCAATCTACGATGTTCCTCCCCTGTCGAAACCATGTCATCCCCATATTGTGCTATAGGTATGACGTTGGCAAGACGATCAAGGTTGCACCGTATTGATGATCTAAGTATAGCAACATACCTACCTGGTTGTCAATAGGAACATGGTCATGCATATGGCTGTTGCGTGGAGACTATCATCAAACATTTGTCAAAAGCCCACTTTTCGTTGTTGTTGAAGCTAAAAATGAGCACCTGAAAAGCGGCTACGGCCAATGTATTGCAACCATGGTTGCTGCACATCTTTTCAATGAGCAAGCGCAAACCCCTCTCGATGCCATCTATGGTATTGTCACCACAGGCAATCAGTGGAAGTTTCTCAAACTCCAATCTCATATCGCCTACATTGATGTGCATAATTACTATATTGAGCATGTCGAAAAAATAGTCGGTATACTGTGTGCCATAACAAAACCTGCTACTGTACAAAAGGAGCAAGCAAAATGACAACACTCGCACCGTAGCATGCCATTGCTTGACGAGTGACCTGCGACCGGGGACCGGGGACCGGGGACGAATGACCGGAGACGGAAGACATGCAGTCCCCCGTCCCCCGTCCCCCGGTCCCCAGTCATTGCAAGCGGTTCTGCTTTTGCATCGTCCTGCAAGTACGCTTGGTTTAGTCTTCAGCCGAACAGGATTTACTGATCCAGCCCGCCATCTTTCCTACTTTTCATTGCCTCAAACAATTCTGCTTTGGAGTGGAGAAGAGCTAAAATATGCTTTAGAGCGAGAATCGATCTGTGAACTGCTCCTTCTGAAATATCGTGTGTGCGTAGAAGATGGACTACCTGACTATGATGTTAGAGAGAGAGATATTCTATGACAGCTTACATTGTATGTGAAGGAAAGCATGACGCACAATTATTGAAGTGTCTTCTTCCAAAAGAATGCACTGTTGCAGTTGTTCCGGCGGGTGGACTCTCTGCTATCAAATCGTTGGCTCGTTCTTTGGTTGTTCGCCGACAGTCCCCTGTTGCGATTGTGGCAGATGCTGATGCAACTACCCCAGAGTACGTTGAACAACGACGTCAAGATACGGAGGAAATAGTTGGAAATATTGCTGTGGGTACGCCAGTTAAAGTAATACTGGCTGTTCCTGCGCTCGAAAATATTTTTTTTCAAGATGTTCCCCTGCTTTCGCGTCTACTGGGGTATACACCTTCTCAAGATATGCTTCGTCTGGCTGTGTACCAACCTTCGCAAGCTTTGAAGCAATTGATTTCTCAATCGAAGAATGTTCAGAGTCAGTCTCAATTAGTCGAGCAACTCACCAAAGAAGATATTGAAGTTCTTCGTAAAGCTCCAGTTATTCAAGAGGTATTGCTGTTTCTTCAGTCTGTGCGAGAAACCGCTGATGCTTTGTGATATGACTTTGAGTCATACTATTTGAACCCTTCCAGACAAATGACCACAGACCGCAGACCGGAGCCTGCACATCTCCCGCCCCTAGTCATCATGCAATCCCCGGTCGCCGGCATCCTGCCGGTCGCCGGCTAGCTAAGACAGCTCGCAGCATTGCAGCGTACCAGCAAAGCATTGCATATTCCCTTTTTTATAGCCTAGCATTCTTTGCGTCTTTGCGCGAGGTCTTAATTAAAAAAGACTCAGCAGTCCCCGTCCACACTGGTTCTACTGGTACGCGGCATTGTCACGGACGAACCCACTGCTTCGGCTGGCGCGGGAACTGAGACTCTCCCGTCAGACGGTGCATACAGTGCGCCAGCGCGTGCAAGATAGTCCGCCCCCCTGTAGCGTACCAGCAAAGCATTGCATGTTCCTTTTTTTATATCTTGGCGTCTTGGCGTCTTGGCGGTTCTTTTTTTTCATTAAAAAGATAACGTGAACGAGACCGCTCCGTAGGAACTTCTCGCGGGCATGGCGTTTGAAGCGGATGAACGCTACCAGAACGCGGGGGGAAAAAAAACGCACATGGTCGCCCATGTGCTATACTATAGCATCGGCCACAAACCAATAGCGAAAGGAGCAACACCAATGGCCCTACTGGACCGCTTGTTGCACAAAAAACAGGAAACAAAAGAAACCAAAGAGACCGAAGAAACAACCGGCTTCGACCTGCGCAGCATAGTCGAACGTACCATACGCAAAAAAATACAAGAACAGCCCTACTTTGAAAACCTGCAAACCTTTGCCGAAAACCTCAACGCCATGCGCACATGGTGGCCCGTCTTACTGCCTAGCCTAGCCCTCATCGGCATACACACCTATCGCAGCGAACGCCGCACCGTATTGTCCCAGCAACACCAAGCCAAACAACAACACCAAGCCAAACGTGACGAAAAAGCCCCCAAGCCCGGCGAAGAAAGCCACACATCCCACGCCCAGTCTACCCAAAAAGCACAAGAAAAAGGCAAACAGCCCAAGCCCAAGCGCAAGCAGCAGCCCAAGCCCAAGCACAAAGCACAAACCAACAAAGCCCAAGCGCAACCCGAAGAGCCGCACCCCATTGTAGACCAAGAGCCGCAGCCCATCATAGCCCCCAACTGCCGCCTATCTGTCGTCGCATACCCCCATGCCGAAGGCAAGCAACGGCTCACCGTCGTCGGGCATCGCAACACGCACACCCACACGTAGAGACATAGCCATGCTACACCTCAAAGACAAATCGGGTGCCACGCACGTTGAGGAGTGCATGGCACCACACATCCACATTTTACGTATAAACCTTAGCCCTCGTAGCAGCCTAGCAGTTCCATACGTCCCCGCAAAAACTCAGGTCTTTTCCTAGGCACTTTTCAGGGTTTTCCCTGCCAACCTTCAGACTTTCCCCTATTGTGCAGAGAGTCAAAACGCCCTATACTATATACAACGAAAGAAAAAAGATAAGCGTTCGTACCGGTACCTAGTTCGAGTGCAAATGTGCAGAGCACAAACCGGTTTTATTGCACAATCGGATGTGAAGCACACAAAGAAACTCTGAATCTGGTAGATGTGACGATACATAGTTTGGTAAGGATAGCAGCGTTATGACAGCACAAGAATTGCAACGCGCTCGACACCTGCAGAGCGTATTGGCAGATGAGGCAACACATGCCCTCACCATGCAACTGGTGATAGCTGAACTACCAGAAACAGAGCAACAAGTTATCGAGCGTGTTGTTCAAAACTGTCGGGAAGTACGGTTAAAGGCAGAATATCCTTTAGTTTCTTGGGTTGCAGAATACGAGTAACGAATGGGTCGGAAAAAAGAGCAGTGGGTTTGAAGGGCGATAGGCACCGTGCCTGTCGCCCGCATTTTTATTCATCCCCCATTTTAATGAACCCCTAACCTGTGGTATAATCCACACACAATCAAAGTAGATAAAAAACACATGGTTATGACTAGCTTCATGCTTCAGATACATGAACTGCTGATAGCAGCAGTCTTAATTGTTTCTTTCTCTTTACTGGTTTATATAGCATTGCACAATTGGCGTAATGACATAGCGCGTGCATTGTGTGTGCTACTAGCAAGTGTCACCATTGTGTATGGCGGCGACGTGTTGATAGGGCGGGCGGACCGTCTCTCCACGATACAATTTTTGTTGCGTGCGCAGTGGTTGGGCATTGCCCTTGTGCCTGCAGCCTACATACACCTATCGAACGCCCTACACAAATCAAGCCTAGGTTTTGAGCAAACCCACAAATACCGCTGGCTGGTGTGGATAAGCTATATTGGTGGGGTACTTTTCTTCCTCCTAGCCCTGCATACCAACCTCATATTGCGCGAAGGCACAACTATTGACGTACTAGCCTACTTCACCCCCGGTCCACTCTTCTGGCTCTATGGAGTCTTCTTTGCTAGCAGTATTATCGTAGCTTTCGTGGCTATTTCGCATGCACGCCGAGATGCACTCACGCCAACCCTGCGTCGTCGCATCACCTACCTACGCGCATCATTTATTGCGCCTGGCTTGGGCGTCTTCCCCTACCTTATCCTTGCTGGTGGCTCATTGCCCCTCTCGCGCACTATAACGCTCCTGCTAGCAGCATTTGTCAGCCTTGGGGTAGCAATACTGATAACCATTATGACCTACAGCGTTGGCTTTCAAGGCGTCCTCATACCCGACCGACTTATCAAACAAGATTTCATTCGCTGGGGGCTGTACGGGCCCTTTGTCGGCGTCACCATCATTTTGTGCATACAGATAGTCCCGTGGCTCGATAGCATCCTCGGCTTACCTAGCGACACGCTCATCACCTTTGTCGTGATGATTATGACCGTGCTCATGCCCATCTTCGTGAGCAAAGCTCGCCCATACCTCGATGCACTTGTCTACATGCAAGACCAAGAGGAAATAGACTATTTGCGTGGGCTACCGCGCAACATCTTCACCGTAACAGATTTGCGCCAACTGCTTGAAAACACCCTCGTTGCCGTCTGTGGAGCACTGCAAGCTGAAACTGGTTTTGTCGTCGGCCCCAGTAAGGATGGCTACACCGTCAAAGCATTGTGTGGATCACGTCGTAGCGTCAAGCGGTTTGTAGCCGAACACCCACTCTATGACCTGATGACGCAGTTGGAGCGTGTTGTGCCCGTCAGCTCTGAAACAACACAACAAACAGATACGTTTGTTTCATGCAACAGCTTTTGCTTACTGCCACTCCGTAGCCCCGATGGGATGTTCTTAGGAGCACTCGGTGTATCTCTCTCATCTGAAGCGCTCTATCGCTATGGGAGCGGCATGCTCGCCGAATCGCGCCACTTGATAGACGTCCTAACACACCATATGGAATTGGCCATGACAACCGTCAATTTGCAACAACGCATCTTTGAAAACCTGCGCGGCTTGGACCCAGAAATGAAGGTATTGCAGCAATTGACAACCAAGCTAGACCAAGCCACACCAGCAACGCTTGCCACGCTAGAAAACGATGTACTGCTTGACCCGCACTTTTCGCAACTGGTCAAAGATGCCCTCTCACACTATTGGGGCGGACCGAAGCTGTTTGAAAGCCCCTTGCTAGAGTTGCGTACAGTGCGTCGCTTGATGCAACAACAAGAGCACAACGGCCACCCAACCAAAGCCCTGCAAACTGTATTACGTCAAGCTATTAACAACATACGCCCTGATGAACAACTAGACCCATCGGCACAGGAGTGGTTGCTCTACAACATTCTCGAAATGCGGTTTTTGCAGGGTAGACGCATCCGTGATGTTGCCAAGCACCTTTCGATGAGCGAATCGGACTACTATCGCAAGCAACGTATTGCCGTTGAGGAAGTAGCCCGCCAATTGGTAATGATGGAAGACGGCGAAAAGGCGAAATAGAGCAGGATTGCGTCCCCCTCTCATTCTCGTTTTTTCAGTGAACGTCTCTCCATGGAATACCTAGCAATGACTTCTCACGGTAGGTATCACCTAAGTTTAACCATAGTAACCCATTAGGCTTCAATTTACTTTTGAGTTGACTAAACACGTCCACTATGTTGGCTATATACGTGTCTGGATCATTCTCTTGCCCAATTTCATTGGGTATTGCATCTTCGGCATATTTGCGGTGCCCCAAATATAGCAGACTTGTCACTATGGCTTGAAAAAAGTTACCTGGTAGACAATGCATCATCTCCCGGATGTCCCCTAGAAGCACTTTGTTCTCTATTTTCATCTCGCTCCCCGCTCAACGCCCGTGCCACCCGCTCACCCACCGGCAGCTCGCCCGGCACAAACGATTGCCCCGTCAACCGCTCATACGCAGCAATATAGCGTCCCGCAACCTCCGCCACAAACTCATCCGGCATCGTTGGCGGCGTCCCCTCACCGCAATAGCCCTGCCCAGCAAACCACACCCGCAAATACTCCTTATCAAAGCTCACAGGCTCCCCACCCGTAGCACACGACTCAAGCGTCCAATAGCGGCTCGAATCCGGCGTATGCACCTCATCTATCAGCGCCAACGCCCCATCTATCAACCCAAACTCATATTTCGTATCCACCAAAACAAGCCCCGCCTCACGTGCGCATGCCTGCCCACGCGCAAACAGCTCCAGCGCCACCGACGCAACATGCTCCCACAAATCAGCAGGCACCAACCTACGACCCACAACCTCATCTTGCGTCAAACGCTCATCGTGCCCCCCCGCCTCAGCCTTCGTCGTCGGCGTAATAATTGGCACAGGCAGCCGATCATTCTTACGCAACCCCTCCGGCAGAGCAACACCATACGGCGCACGTTCCCCCTGCTCATACAAATACCACAGCGACGTCTTCGTCACCCCCGTAATATAGCCACGCACAACAACCTCAACCGGCAACGCCCTTGCCTCGCGTGCAATCGTCACATTCGGGTCTGGCACAGCAACCACATGGTTCGCAACAACATCCCGTGTTTGCTCAAACCACCACGCACTCAACTGGTTCAGCACCTGCCCCTTAAACGGAATAACCCCCAGCACACAGTCAAACGCCGACACCCGGTCCGTCGTCACCAACACCCGCCTACCATCACCCATATCGTACATATCGCGCACCTTGCCAACCCGCTTCGGACCAAAAGCCGGCAAATCTACCGTATCGCACGCATAAGGTATAGCATTCATACGTTCCTTTTGCGTCAACATGCCCTCACCCCATTCTCAAACAAACGTAGCCCCACCATACCGCTTTCGCCACGACTCCAGCGAGGATGTTGCCAAGCAAAAACATGGTCCTCCGGGTGCGGCATCATTCCCAGCACATTGCCCGCTTTGTTGCAAAGCCCCGCAACACCCGCCACAGAACCATTCGGATTAGCCGGATACCCCACAGCATCCGCTCCATCTTCAGTCGCATACGTCAGCGCCACCAAACCATCACCCTGCAAAGACCGCAACACCGCATCATCTTTCGTCACCAAACGCCCCTCCCCATGTGCCACAGGGCAATAGACAAGCTCATCCAACCCCCGTGTAAACAAGCAACGACTAGCAGGGTCCGGGCGCAAATACACCCACCGACACTCAAAATGTCCCGACTCATTAGGCGCAAGCGTCACCGACCTTAATGATGTGCTCCTAGCGTATCCGGCATAGGGCATAGGCATCTCTAGCGACATACCCCCAGTAATAAAACCAGCTTTCAACAACGTCTGGAACCCATTGCAAATACCAAGCACCGGGCGACCACTCGCAACGAACGCCTCAACATCCCTCCCGATAGACGTGCGTAGCGCATGCGCCCACAGCGTACCAGCCCCCAAATCATCGCCATACGAAAACCCCCCCGGCACAACCAGCATATGATAATCCAAGAGCCGCCGCTCCCCACCAAGCAACTGATTAACATGCACAATCTCAGGTACCGCCCCCGCCTGCACACACGCCACATACGCCTCACGGTCACGGTTCGTCCCATTTGCATGCACAATAAGACAACGCACATCTCTTCGCCCTCGTGCAACTGTCACAGATGTAGCAAAATGTCGTAACGTATCATCGTAGAGAGGTTTTTTACTCACGCTCTCATCTACATCTTCGCGCCCCTCGCATCTTAGCCATTCAACACTACTAGTTGCACAAAACGCCGCCTCAAGCTCCGCCACAGGCACATGCACCATATCGGCACCGTCACCGTTGCATATGCGCAACAACCGCTCACCCGTCACATCCCCTATGCAGGCATGGGGAATGTCGCTTACCAGTGCCTCAAATGACCCTATATTATCTGGCGACACCTCAACCACAAAACGACACAGCGCCTCAGCAAAAAGCACCTCATCGTCGGTCAACTCAACTTCTGCAGCAACTGGCACATCCCCTAGAGCAACTTCAGCACCTACCCGCCCTGCTATACACATCTCAGCCAGAGCAACGCCTATACCGCCCTCAGAGCAATCGTGGCACGCCAACACAAACCCCTCAGCAATAGCCCGATGGACCACACGCAACAGCTTAAGCGGATCAGAAGGCAAGCAAAAATCACGCCCAAAATCATGCGTATTGCCAACAATGTAGATTGCATCACCAGCCTGCTTAAAATCCATCGTCACCGTCTTGCGCACATCTGGCACAACCCCCAACGCAGAAATAAGCAACGTCCCAGGAATAGCATGCTTATACCCATCAGAACCACGATACTCATTATTAAGGCTATCCTTGCCAGAAATAAACGGCGCATCATACGCAAGCGCCGCATCGTAGCACCCCTGCACACAGCGCACAAGACCACCGAGACGGTCGGGTAACTTCGGATTGCCCCAACAGAAATTATCCAACAGCGCCACACAGTCTGGGTCCGCACCAACAGCCACCACATTACGCATCGCCTCATCTACAGCAGCCCAAGCCATAGCATATGGGTCTACCTCGCCATAGTGTGGGCATATACCCACCGACAAAGCCACCCCACGATGATGATCAGGCGAATGATAGACAGGCATAGAAGACATCACGCGGTCATCGGGCGGGTTTTGATAGCCCGGTATAGAAGACATAATTTTATCGAGTGGAATAAGGACCGTCGCATCACCAGGGCCATGGTTATCTACCCCAACCAATGGCTTAACCGTCGTGCCGCCTTGCACCTCATGGTCATAGCGCCGCACAACATGCTCCTTACTGCCAATAGTAGGGTGCGACAACAACGCAAGAAGCCTAGATTGCACATCCCTATCACCTATACCCTGCTCCCTATCACCTACATTCGGCTCCCTATCACCTGTGCCCTGCTCCCGTACCGCATGCTCATACCAATTCGCCATCATACAGCGTGTCGGCATACCCTTGTGCAAAAAATCCATATCCAACTCGCCTACCATCTTCTCACCATACAACAGAGTCAGCTTACCAGTAGCCTCAAACGTACCGATACGCACCATCTCCACATCCTGGCCAGCACATATCTCCTCAAGCAAACCAACATTCTCAGGCGGCACAGCCAGCACCATCCGCTCCTGCGCCTCGCTCAACCAAATTTCCCATGGACGCAAACCGGGGTATTTGAGCGGCACATCCTTCAACTGCACCCGTGCCCCAATATGCCTACCCATCTCACCTACCGCCGAAGCAAAGCCCCCCGCCCCACAATCCGTAATAGCATCGTAGAGCTTCGCATCGCGTGCGCGGAGCACCACCTCCATAACTTGCTTCTCATTGATAGGATGCCCTATTTGCACAGCACTGCCAGATACTTGGCTCGTAGTTTGGTCCATCTCCATACTCGAAAACGTAGCCCCACGCAAACCATCGCGCCCAGTGCGCCCACCAATCGCCACAATATAATCGCCCACCTTCGCCTCAGTTGGGTGGCTATCACGCGGCAGAATACCAAGACACCCACAAAAAACCAACGGGTTAGACGTATAGCCCGCATGATAGCAGATAGCACCATTCACCGTAGGAATGCCCATCTTATTCCCATAATCCTCAATGCCATAGATAACCCCCTCAGCAACACGTCGCGGATGCAGCACCCCCTCAGGCAACGCCGAGTCTGGCAAATCGGGCGGCCCAAAACACAGCACATCCGTATTCGCAATAGGTCGCGCACTCACACCCAGAATATCGCGCACAACACCACCAACGCCAGTATTTGCCCCCCCAAACGGCTCCAAGGCAGACGGGTGATTATGTGTCTCCACCTTAAACGCCAAATCAAACAGCTCATTGAACGTCACAATGCCCGCATTATCAACAAACGCCGAACGCACCCACGGCTTGCCGATTTTCTCCGTTGCCGCCCGGATATAGCTATCTAATAAACCATTAATAGCATAGGTTTCGTTATTGTCGTCGTTGTCGTTGGTTGTGTTGGTTGCGTCGTTGTCACAGTCCGCATCCAAGGGCCGCCTGAAGCACATGCGAATAGACGCCCTAAACGTCTTATGCACACAATGCTCGCTCCATGTTTGGGCCAAAGTTTCCAGTTCAACATCCGTCGGGTCACGCCGTAAACCCTGAAAATAGTCACGAATAGCTCGCAACTCCTCCACATCGAGAGCAAGGCGACGTTCTTGGTTTACAGAAGATAGCATTGCATCTTCAGCGCTGCGTATGGGGATTGTCTCAACCGTATCGTCAGCTTCCTCAAAAGGTGCAAATGGCCTAAGAATAGGCGCATCAATAGAGTATTGTTGAATGACCGGGTTACAAAACGTTGTGCTTGCAAGATGCTGCAAAAGAGCATAATGGAGAGGTTGCTCCGCTTGTACCATGTAACATTGCCCAGTTGCAGCCCGCTCAACACCCGTCATGCCCAGCATATGGGCCGCTCGCACAAGGTTTTCAGCCGCCGGGTCAGTAACGCCGGGTAAATGCATAATATGGATGCTATGTGTGCCAGAGCTAGGGCTATGGCCGGGCATATCTGGAATGTCTGGAGTACCTAGTGATGTAATGCTGTACTCCTCAGTCACCGGGTCCGCCAGCAATGCGCGAGCAATATAGTCTGCATCTTCGTTCGTCATCGTCCCCTGCACAAAATACAACCGGAAAACATTGCATGCGGAGACATTGGCTATGCCCGTATGCTGTATAGCTTGCAGCGCCTCAGTAGCCTCGCGTGCAAGGCCAGAAGCTTGCCCAGCTGCATCGTTGCTCGGCCGAACATCAATACGAAACTGTTGACTTGTCATATATTCAAACCCTTCTTCTACTGTATAAACGTTTGAAACGTATGTTCCCGACCCTCCAATAGGCGCTGTATGTTACTACGATGCAGATAGACAATGGCCCCGCTGGCAGTGACAATAAACACAGCATACGCCGGATCGAGTTTGCCTTGCGATAGGCGCATAAGCGCCGCAGTAACGACCGCAGCAGTAGCCGACAATGAGCTCACCGACGATATGCGCGTGAGCTTGAGCAATGAGAACCACACACCAGCCCCAACAAGCGTGCCTGTGGGAAAGATAGCCAGCAACACCCCCCCGCTTGTCGCAACCGCTTTGCCACCTTTGAAGCGCATAAAGAGCGAAAAAGTATGCCCAAGTATTGCCCCTGCACCCACGAGTACGACTGATGCAGGCGGTAGGCGCAGCTTGTGTATAGCTACGAGCGGCACTGCGGTACCCTTGAGAATATCGCACGTAACAGCGACTAAAAATGGTTTGAAGCCACACGAACGCCATACATTCGAGCTACCAATATTGCCGCTGCCAACCGTGCGCAGGTCAACGCCGCGTGTGCGGGCTACCATGTAGCTAAAGGGCACTGAACCGAGTAGGTATGATAGCCCAGTGAGGGTACCTGTTTGCACCAAGGTGTGCCAAGGACCTTTATCCTTTTTATCCTTTGCCGAAAGGAATTTCATGCTCTCTTTTTCCTTTTTAGGGTTACATTCTCGTGTTTGAAATAATAGATTCTGCGTGAACGAACAGGGTTTCTACACTTTTTTAATGCAATAAAGATATATCACTAGCGCTAGTTGCTGTACCACGACGGTATGACCCAAATAGACCGATGGACAATACGCCCATTTGCTGCAATACGTGACGATGGTGTGCAAGTATTTCTCCTATGTGTTGCTCAGTCAGCAACGTTTCTATTTGTTGTGTTTCGTGGTTTGTCAGTTGACTGGGGGCCACGCACGTTTGGGAGTGCGTGGCCCCCGTCTCGTTTGTCAATTGTGATGCATCACTGTCGTCCATACAGCACCTAACCTTCACATGCCGCACATATCGAGCAAGCGTTTGGGTTTATGTCTAAAAAAATCCCACGGCAAAGCACCCGACGCAATGCCGTTGAGCGTATACCATAGAGTGCTATTGACTGGCGCAGGGATAGTAGCTAGACGGGCTGCCCGTGCAATAGCCCCATTGAGCATATCTACCTCCGAGCGTGTGCGCCCATAGTGTACATCACGTTGCAATGAAGGTGCTTTGCCACCACGCCCACCAGCCACAGCACGTTGCAACAGTGGGTGCAGCACAGCCAAGGGTAGCCGTTGCATCAGCGCCGCTAGAGTTGCAGCCGGGTAGCGTGGCAGGTTGACTGGCTGTATGCCCACATGTTGCATCACCCCAAGCCCCTCTAAGAACGCTCGCCGTTCTAGCTCAACAAGGCGTTGGTTCGCATACACAGCTTCAACAGGCATATCGAGAATGGCCGATGTCGCATTGCCCAACATATTGAGGAGGGCTTTTGACCATTTGAGAGCGCGATAATCCGTATATGCATGCACGTCAAAGTGGGCAATGCGTAGAGTAATGGCATGGTCTGTCGTAGGAGTGTGCTGCATAGACGCAATGCCAATACCACCACGTTTAGTGATGGTCACACATTCGGGCGCTATCGGTTCAACCGAATAGGTAATGATACCCGCAAAAACACGTTCTGCCCCGAAATGTTGAGCCAGAAGCTCTTCATTGCCAATGCCGTTTTGCAAAGTGAGAATATGGGCCGGTTGCAGCGCTTCGAGTGTTGGTAGTACACTAGGGGTATCATAGCCTTTGACACACACGATGGCTAGTTCTGGGTATTGGGTATCTACTGGTAGCGCTGATGGCTCCGTTGCTGCATCTATATATCCGGCAAACGTCGTACATTGGTTGTGGATTATGCGCAACGGGTTATGTTGCAACGCTTGCACCGTATGTTCACGGGCCAACAACCCGACACAGTGCGATGCCTGGGACAACCTTCCCGCTACGAGTAACCCAATTGCTCCACCGCCAACAACTACAATAGCCATATGCCTTCTCTCCCACCGATAGCATTCGTTTTATGAACCGTGTTTCGTGGATATTATAGCATATGGACCAAAATTGCTTGCGCTATCAAACCTAGAGAAACCTATAGCCACCCCCTATGCTCTACGCAATGATTGCATGCAATATCCCCAAGATAGTATCAATGTGCTGGATGGGATATTCCACACTATCTACCATCACACGATAGTCACAGTTCATTTTGATGAACCGCCATAAACTGCCAGTTGTGACGATACCATATACCGTTTCAATGGGGTTGCCTTTTTGGATATTGAACCGTATGGCTGCTATCATTTCAGCGATACATTGGGGTATGCCACCAATAATGTTTTCGTTTTTTGCCTCAACCACCACGATGATAGGGGCCCTGAGAACGAGTTGTTCTTCAGATTGGGAAATAATATAATCACATCGTCCATTGAGTCCCTCCTTTTGGTCTACGACAAACTCAACACCTGAAAAGAGGCTCAATGGCCTCTTGGAATTGAGTTTCAACTCAACTAGGACAGGAGCAATCATAAGCTCAGAGCGGGCTTTTTCCGTATTCATCATAGTTGCGAGAGGGACATAGTGCTCAAGCAATTCAGCTAAACGTGCTGGCACAGGCGATAGCTGCGGGTTGGGAAACAACGTCGTATGTTCAATAAGCTGCACGTTGAACTTTTCTTGGAGTGTATCGAACGTAAAATCACTATAACTCATCGGCTTTTTCCTTAATTGAGCCGTTCCCTGAGCTTGTCGAAGGGAATAGGCACAGTTCATATGTTCTAGCTATTATAGCATGAACATCGTCACCCTATCTGCCCAAGTTCATAAAATGGAATGAGTGTGGTACAATAGGCAGCAAAAGAGAAAGAAGCACAAGAGCGTTGTTTGGACCTGGAACGACAGAGTCCGTATCAACAAACCGTAAACCTTTCGAGAAAGGACATAACAAATGACAACAGTTTCACACACTATACATCCACACAGCTTTGGCTTAAAGCCACTGCACATTGCTGGCATTGGCATCATCGTGCTCGCAATTGCAATGGCAAGCCTTGGCTTCAAAGATGCGTTTCGTTCCTATACCACGAGCATACGCGAAGCCAGAGAAAGTGGACGTAGCGTGCAATTAGCCGGTTTCTTAGGAAGCACCGGCGAGTATGACACAGAAGGCAATTGGACGTTTCTGCTTCAAGATGAAACAAACGAGCAGGTAAAAGTCATTTACCCAGAGCCGCGCCCATCCAATTTTGAGCAAGCTATCAGCATTGTCGCTATTGGGCGCTACGAAGCATCCAAAGATGCATTTATGGCTGAAGACTTGCTGGTCAAGTGTCCATCAAAATACCAAGAACAACTGGAGCAATAACCAATGACCTACCTTTTAGGGACGATGCTTATTATAGCAGGTGTAGTGCTCGCGCTCATGGCGAGTATAAGCTACATGCTCACCATACGTGGCAATCGCGCAGCACTGACGTATGGGCGCGTAGGAACATATGGGGCATTGGCTATAGTCTCCATCACATGGTTGCTAATGGTTTCGCTCTTTTTAACGCGCCGGTTCGACATTGAATATGTCTATCGCTATAGCTCTAGCGACTTGGGCACAATGCTAACCATTGCCGCAACCTGGGCAGGCCAGCCGGGTAGTTTTGCCTTCTGGGTCGTGTGTAGCGCTATTGTGGCAGCATTGATGATTGGGCGCACACGCCATTTTGAGCCATATGTGTTGAGCATTTTAATGCTCTTACAGGCCGGCTTGACAGCCCTTATGCTCATCAGCAACCCGTTTGTGCCTTTGACAGACCCCAATACCGGCCTTATGCCCACCCAACTACCGAGTGATGGCCAGGGGCTAAACCCATTGCTAGACAATTTCTGGATGATATTGCACCCGCCAGTGCTCTTTGTTGGCTATGCCTTGGCAGCAGTACCCTTTGCATTTGCCCTTAGTGGCTTGCTACGCTATGACTACGATGGTTGGGTACCTCGAGCTTTGCCATGGACCCTAGCCGCATGGGCATTACTTGGGTTGGCACTGTTTTTGGGTGCCTACTGGGCCTATGAAACCCTCGGCTGGGGTGGCTACTGGGGTTGGGATCCAGTCGAAAACTCATCGCTCGTACCGTGGCTTATGCTAACGGCGCTGCTGCATGGCATGCTTGTACAACATGCCCATGGAGGGTTGCGCCGCACCAATGTTATCTTGTCCGTCGTCACATACATGCTTGTTTTCTATGCGACATTCCTAACGCGCAGTGGGGTGCTGACCAATTTTTCAGTCCACTCCTTTATCACCGAAGGCTTGAGTGAGGCTATGCTCGCATTCCTTGCATTGATCATCGTTGGCAGCATAGTCGTGCTCGCCAAGCGATGGAATGATATGCCCGCGAAGCCCCTCAATACCGCGTTTTTCTCACGCGATAGCTTCCTTGTACTCTCCATTGTCACCCTAGCAGTGCTCTCGGTCGTCATTAGTTTTGGCACATCTATGCCCGTCATTTCCGCCATTCCCAATGTAGGGCACTCCTTGCAACAATTTTTTGGAGCCGCTTTTGAAATAGACGACGGCACTGCTCTCGGTGGAGTGCCACTGGAAGACGGGCGCTTTAGCCTCATGCCAAGCTTCTATGAACATACCACGCCACCACTTGGCATCGTGCTGTTGTTGTTGCTCACCGTTAGCCCCTTGATTGGGTGGCGCGATGTCAATCTCCAACATGTCTTCCTGCGCGGCATGCGCTGGCCATTTCTCGCAGCAGTTGCCACCACCATTGTGGCTATGCTGCTCGGCGTGCGCGACATTCTCAGCCTTGCGTTTGTATTCCTGAGCATGGTGGCTATTGGCACCAATGTCATGCTGATTGTGCGGAACATGCGCCGAGGATGGATGTATACTGGCGGCTATGTAGCCCACGTAGGATTGTGCATCATGTTTATTGGCGTCGTAGGCTCAAGTGTCTATGCCTCGCCCGATGAACGGGTGCTTTTGACCGCCAACGACGACCCAGTGAGCTTGTATGGCTATGATTTGACATTCCAAAACTGGGAACAAACCCCAGATGGCAAAGGCATGCTCAACCTGACCGTACAACGCGGGAATGACACCTTTGATGCCCGCCCACAACTCTATTTCTCAAGCCAGATGAACTCAACCATGCAAACACCCGCAATAAAGACAACATTGACCCATGACCTCTACATTGCACCGGTTGAGTATATACGCGAAGATAACCCCAACCAGCCTATTTTGCAGCAACAAGAGTCACGAGTGGTGGGCCCCTACAAAATAGAGTTTGAAAGTTTCGATGTAGATGAACATGCCTTTGAAGAGACCGGCGTAGCCGAAGTGGGAGCCAAACTCAAGGTGACATATGAGAACGAAGAAAGCATCGTCATACCGCGCCTAAAGCTGTTGCCGGTAGAGGATGAGACCGCTGACCTAGAATCATCGTTTGAGAAGGTACCCGCTACGCTACCCGGTGGACATGTTGTGAAGCTACGTCTGTTTGACCCAACGCGGCGTTTGGTCGTGCTCCAGCTAGAGGGGCTCGATTTGCCCATAGACCCAGCCCAAGCTATAGTCACAGTGAGCACCAAGCCAGCCGTTTTGTTGGTATGGGCAGGCATGTTGATAAGTGTGTTGGGTGGCTTCATTGCCATACGCCGACGCACAATCGAAGAAGTAGTACAGCCCGGTCACCGAGATGTGCGCGTGCCGGACCTAGATGCTGTTGGAGAACCATAATATATGTCCGATCACTACGAAACGCTACAAGTACATCCAAAAGCCGATGCGGATGCCATCCAATCGGCCTATGAGCGATTGCGCGAGCGCTACGACCCAGCCAAGTTTGATGGTGTTGCCGAGGAACTCATCGAGCTGGCGCGGAATAAACGCAATGAGATTGAACGTGCCTATGCAGTATTGAGCGACCCGCAACGTCGTGCAGCGTATGATGCAGAATTGCAGGCAGCGCAAGCAGCGATACAGCCGGGGAGCACACGCCAATATCGTGCAGAAGAGTTGATTGACTACCGCCCGCTACCGCCGGCTGGGAGACAAGAGCGCCCGCACGATTTCAACGCGCAGCCATATCTTGCACCCCATCAGGTAGAACAGAAGCGAGATAAGCCCGATGATGGAAAGCCACCGCCATTTTTTGGGCGGCCGGCTGCGATTGCTGCCATTCTTACCTTTGTTGTGGTGCTCACAACGTTGCTTATGACAGCGGGTGGCAGCACCCAGTTGATGCATGCGCGAATGATGGGCGAAAACCAAGGCCAAGCCCAAGCGCAAAACCAAGATATGCCTTCGCCTGAGCAATTGACGCAACCGTTTGAAGGGCAAATTGTGCAGGCCCGTGAAACAGCACAACAATTTTCCGATAACCCCCATGCATGGGTAGCATTGGGCAATGTGCTTTATGATAGTGTGCAAATAGTCCATGAGCATGTACCCGAAAGCGATACCTACCGCGAGTTATTGCCGCGCTGGTTGGAAGCTACCGAGGCCTATTCAAAAGCGCTTGCTCTTGACCCCGATAATGCCGTCGCTCGCTCCGACATGGGTGTCAGCTTGTGCAACTATGGCGCGGGTATGAATGACCAAGACTATGTGCAGCGTGGCTTGAAAGAAACCCAAAAAGCCGTTGCAAGCGACCCAGAAACAGAGCGTGTATTGCTCAATGTCGGTACATGTCTTGTCAGCATACAGCCACCACAGACACAAGAAGCACTGAAACATTGGCGCAGAATATTATTATTGCCAGAAGCAGACCAAATGGTAGCTTCGCAAGCGCAGGTGCTTATCAAAAAATATACCACTGGTAGCAATGTAGATAGCAATGTAGATTGAACGTATTAAGGTAAAGCAACTCTATCTGGCAGGGGCAGTGCTCGGTGTAGCACTGCCCTATGCCTTTTTTTTTATACCATTTGTACTTGAGCATGGCTTAGATGTAGGCTTGCTGTTTAGCCAACTTTTTGCAACGCGCATATCGGCGTTCTTTATAGATGGCAACGTGGTATCATCATGGAAGGTACATTGCATACGATTGTGGCTCCTCGATGCCAAACAAGCGATGGAGTCGGGCAGCTTGGGGTTAATGATACTCAGCTTGCTCATGCGCAATGCTACCAAGGAAATGGTCGTAGAGATAAAAGATACCATATCTACCCCCGTACCCTCACACATGCTTCCCTATCAACACACCAATCTTACCTAGCAACTCTTCGGTTGACGTCGTCCCCTTCATCAGCAAACCATGGACCCGGTTATGCAGATAGTCGCGCTCCGCAAGCGTCAAATCCTTGGCTGTCAGCACAACCACCGGGATCACTCTCGTCTCCTGGCGCTGGTCAAGCTCATGCAGCACTCCGAACCCGTCCATGTCGGGCATCATCAAATCAAGGATGATTAAATCTGGGCACTGCCTATCCACATGCTCCAAACCAGCGCGTCCCCCATTAGCAGTAATAACGTGATACCCATTGTGTAAAGCCAAATCATGCGATACCGTTTCCAACACATCCGGGTTATCATCTATCACCAAAATCGTCGCATTGGTAAGAACGAACTTTTGCACCGTCGCCCGCAACTGCTCCTCCTTGACAGGCTTCACCAAATAGGCACTGGCCCCCAAATGCAAGCCGCGTTTTTGCTCTTCAATAAAGGTATAGAGAATAACCGGCACATGCTGTGTTTCTGGCACAGCCTTGAGCATAGCCAACAACTCCCACCCACTGTGATGCGGCATCATAATATCAAGAATGATAACCGTTGGTTGAATGCGGGCTATCTCCTCAAGTGCTAAGCGGTTGTCGCTCAGCCCATACACCGTATAGCCATCGCGCTCAAGGTATGAAGCAACAATATCTATCCCTTGCCTATCATCATCAATAACTAGCACCACTGGGTTTCCAGAAGTCGCAGAAGCCAAAAAAGCGCTCTTTTCTGCCGCATCATCCGCTTCTATTTCTGTCGCTACCTCTTCAATAGGTAAGCCAAACGAAAAGGTAGAACCAACACCCACCATACTCTCAACCTGAATACTCCCGCCATGCAGCTCTACCAAACGCTTGCAAATAGCCAACCCAAGCCCTGTGCCCTCATAGCTGCGTGTACTCCCTTCGTCGGCTTGCCGAAATTCAGCAAAAATCGTCTCTAGTTTGTCTGCCGCTATGCCAATCCCTGTATCAGTGACACTAACACGCAAGGTGTTTCCTTGGCGTTGCACCCGTACAGTTATCGTACCCTCGTTGGTAAACTTGGCCGCATTGGAAAGCAAGTTGAGCAACACTTGCCGGATGCGAGTACAGTCTATATCTACCATAGGCAAGTTTGGTTCAATTTCTTGCTGTAATGCGATAGGCTTCCCTTTCGTCAACCCCATAGCCGTAGACATCGTGCCCTTCACAAGGTCATCAATATGGCAAGGCTCTTTGTAGAGTTCCATATGCCCAGCTTCAATCTTCGAGAGGTCGAGGATGTCATTGATAAGCCCCAACAAATGCTCACCACTTGTTTGCACGCGCCCAAGATAGTCTTTCTGGTCATCGTTGACAGGACCACGCATCCCACTCAGAATAATGCGCGTAAAGTTAATGATAGAGTTCAGCGGCGTGCGCAACTCATGCGACATATTGGCGATAAACTTCGACTTGAGTTCATTGGCTTCTTCCGCAGCAGCACGAGCAGTTGAAAGCTCCCCTATCAAATGTTCCTTTTCATCTACGAGCCGTTGCAAATGTGTGTGTGTCACCATAATGGTATGGCGCAGGAAAATGGCCATAAGTATGCCGAGTATGGCCGCTGTAGCGCCCCCCATAAACGTCTGCCAACGTGCCATCAACAGACTATCCCGCGATTGCTGCAAATCATCTTGCAAAGCAGTTTGCTGGCTAGCTGTGATGTCACCAAGCAACTGCTGCATCTTATCTGTGCGGGGAATAACCTCTGTTCTAAAGATATACAAATCCTCCCGCCATCGGTCGCTGTAAAGCACATTGAACACATTGTCGGGGAGCTCTTCAAGAAACAATGTCCGAACAGAGCCAATAGAATCAAGCCGTGCCTGCTGTTCAGGCGCAAAATGTGTCCGGGCATGGCTGAGACGTTCCCATGCCTCCTCATTGGTGTGGAGGTTACGTTCATATTCGTGAAAGCGAAAGTTGGAATTGAGCGTCGTTACATAGCCACGCATAGCCGAAAGCATAGCCGAAAAAGAACTTTGAAACTCCGCCATATCCTTGAGCAACAGATTGTTGTGCTCTGATGGCTCCATAGTAGCTTGTATCTCTATCATCTGGTTGATATTCGTCATCACATTGTCGCCAAGCGGTATACCTGTGTTTTGCAACCAAGCATAGGCCGGTTCACGTTTCATCCGGTCATCATGCAGTTCAAACAGGTCTTCTGGTAGCTCTTCCCATGCAGTAAACGTTTCGCGTAGCTCCTTGAGGCGTAGCTGATTTTCAGCATCAAGACTAGCCGAAAGCTGTTCCATTTCAGCTAGGTTGTGTTCAAATGCATCTCTGGAGTTGCGATAGCTAAAAATAAACGTTGGGTCCCCCAACGCCAAGTAGCCGCGCATATCTGCAAGCATATGATAGAGGTTTGCTTCGGCACGCGATGAGGCAATGACAATAGGCGTGCGCACTTGCCCAGTACGATCTATCCTATTGATAGCACCAGTACTTGCGAGGCTACCCAAACCAACAACCAGAAAAATGAGCACAATAAGCGTCCCAAAACCAGCCGTGAGCTTCTTGTGCATCGCCATATGGTTGGTCATCTTGGTCAGTTTGCCAGAATACCCAGATGCGCTTTGCGAAGGTGGTATATCAGGTACCATACTATTGCTCTGCTCCTATTCGGACCGTAGCACCAACATCCTAAGCACCGACATCCTATCGGTCTCCGGCTAGAAGCCGGTGCTACGAAACAAATGTACCCTGTGGTGAAAATACGCTCTAAAGTGCTACCTATCTTGCATTGCCATTTCCCAGATGTCGTGGGTATAAGCGTCGCTGGTTGCCGGCTCCTCAATCACATCAAACTGCAAGGCAATATCAGCCGTTTGCTGAAACTTCTGCGGGTCCATATAGCCGATAGGAATATCGCTATCGAGCGTTTCGCCCCAGATAAGCTTATTGACTTCATCCATTTGCCACTGCTGCGCCTCTTTCGTCATCACACCACCCGTCTTACCTTCTAGGATAATATCCACACAAGCATCTGGAGCATCGCGGCAGTAGCGCCAGCCTTCAAAGGTAGCACGCAGAAAGCGGGCTGCACTATCTCGGTTGGCAGGCTCCTCAAGCCAATCGGCCCGCACAAAAATGCCATCTTCAAGCATAGCCGTACCCTCCTTGTTAAAATCAATAACGTTTAACTCATCTATGCTATGCCCGGCACTCAGCACTTGATACAACTCATTATACGTCATTGCGGCTGCGGTATCAATATCATGATTGAGGAACATATCTACATCAAACGATTGCGGTACGAGTGTGAGGTCATCGTGGGGATCAATATCATATTTACTCAGCGTAGCGAGGAGGTTATATTCATTGCCGCTGAACCATACTCCCACCCGTTTGCCACGCAAGTCTTCCGGGTGTGTAATGTTGTTTTCTTTCCACGAAATTTCGCGCATGCCGCTATATTGGAATATCTGGGCAATATTGACCAAAGGGACACCTTGGTCACGCACAGCCAGCAAACTGCCGAGCCAATCTATGCCAAAGTCTGCCTGCCCATTGGCAACCATTTGCTCCGACACAATTTCCGTGGTCGCCGGGCGCACCATCACCTCTAGCCCCTCATCTGCATAGAAGCCCTGATGTAGGGCTGCGTAATAGCCCGCAAATTGTGCCTGGCGCACCCACTTGAGCTGCACAATAACTTGGTCACGCGATTGTGCCGTTGCAGTCGCGTCATCATCCGCACTGTCTGCATTGTCTGCCGATGACGCATCTATAGCCTGCTGCCGCGATATACTCCCGTTCCCACAAGCAACCAGCACCATGGTGGCTACCAGTATAATCAATAAAATGGGGGTTATACCCCCTGTCAAGGGAAGGTCTCTATTATTTCGGCACATCGTGAGCAGGTTTTTGCCCATTCTCTCGTTTAAACCTTGGCGCTCTTGGCGGCTTGGTGGTTCAATACCTACCCTTGTCAGGGTGATACCCCGTGGGTGACGTGCGCGTTTTGTGTACCTTGCATCCATGCGAGAATCCTATTCTACCAACAACATGTTCCTACCACTATAAACGTACTGCGAGAAAGAAATGTGTTGCTTTTTTCATACCTGAACATGGCTTTGCTGTACCAAATAATAGGCACACTATGTTAATGCTATTTTAAGAACATGGTGCAGTTGTGTTAAGAAAAACGTATGAATAGTTGCAATTGGCAATCCCATACCTTTTCCCCATAATGATACAAAAACAGTACTTTCGCCACCCTTGTTAGTACTAGACAAAGTATCTACGATACCATATAATAAACGTAGGCTATTTACCTACATTAGGTAGGTTTCTGCATGTTTCTAAAAAAAATTTAGTTGTGAAATCGTTAAAGGGTTGGAAAACCTTTCTTTTTGTGTAGTACACGTAGGAGGTACAGAATGACTCACCCCTCAAAACATGTGCCACAGACCATCCTGTGGAAATGGTTTCGTATTATGTTTGCGATGATACTGTTAATCGGAAGCTCTCTTTCGGTTGCTGCGGCCCAACAACCAGACACGCCACAAAAGCAACACACCCCGAATGGAGCGTACATCGAAGGGCAAATACTGGTGCGCTTTCAACCAAGCAACCGTAGCCCGCAAGAACGTGCTGCCTTGCATCAACGCATGGGCACACGAGCAATCAAAACCTATGATGGTTTTGTTGACGGACTAGAGTTGGTGCAACTACCAGCACACATGTCCGTTGAAGATGCTGTCAAACGCTTTGAACAAGAGCGCAGTATTCTCTATGCCGAGCCAGACTATGTCGTCCGCATAGAGCAAGAACCCGACGACACAAGCTATGCCAATGGCGATATGTGGAACCTCAACAGCGAGCACGGCCTCGATATGCCCGCCGCATGGAACATCACCACTGGCAGCCGCGATGTCGTTGTGGCCGTTGTAGACCAAGGCATTGACTACAAGCACGAAGACCTCGCCGCCAACATATGGCGCAACACCGCCGAATGTAATGGCACTGAAGGTGTAGACGATGATAACAATGGCTATGTAGATGACTGCCACGGCTACGACACCATCCAAATGGATGGCGACCCCATACCAGAAACAACCTACGAGGCCCACGGTACACACATCGCCGGCATCATCGGCGCAACCGGCAACAATGCCAAAGGTGTCACAGGGGTCAACCAAAACGTAAGCCTGCTCTCGTGTCGCGCATTAGCCCACGACGGCTCTGGCTCAAACTCCAGCACCATAGCATGTGATGAGTATATTGCCAAACTCAAAACAGAACATGGCGTGAACATTGTCGCCACCAACAACAGCTATGGCGGCTATGACCCGCCTCGTCAAGCAGAAATTGACGCCGTGCAGAAATTGATGGATGCCGGTATCCTCTTTGTTGGCTCCGCCGGCAACTCCGGCACCAACAACGACTTTCGTGTCCGTAGTCGCCCAGTGCTGGCCAACGTCATCAACGTTGCCGCTATTGACAAAGATGGGCGCTTGGGCACATTCTCCAACTTTGGCCGTGGCACTGTAGATATTGCTGCTCCCGGTGTCAAAATCTTGAGCACCTACACCACCGGCAATGCCGGTGGCAACTATCAGAGCAAAAACGGCACATCTATGGCTTCACCGCATGCCGCAGGTGTAGCCGCCCTGCTCAAAGCACAAAACAACGACCTCACATGGTGGCAAATTCGCAACCTCATCCTCGCCAGTGGCGATGACGACCTTCCCGACTTGCAGGAAAAGACCATCACTGGCAAGCACCTGAATGCGCACAAAGCCCTCACCTGCAAAAACCAGCGTATGCTTGGAGTGATGAAACCTGCCGGTGCCGAACGTACCCAAATGTTCCCCATTGATGAAGTGATTGAACTCCAGGCCATCAATATTAATTGTGCTGAACCCGCCGGTAACGTCGTCGTCACCGTCACCCCCGGCAATACGCAAGTAACCCTCGCAGACGATGGCGGGCAATATGACGATGTGGCCGGCGATGGTGTCTACGGCGGAGCATTTACACCAGAGAACCCCGGCTTCTACACCTTCACCTTCTCTAATGGCAACGAAAAGCAAACCAAAACCGTGAAATTCGTCCGTTCGGTCTACTACGGTGCATCCGTCACCAAGTACGAATGGCGTGACCTCTCCGACGACGCCAAACGCCTAGGGCTAGACTATTGGAATAACAAGACTGCCGATGTAGCCGCTCCTTTCTCCTTCACCATTGGCAATAAGCAGATACAAGCAGGGGAAATGCTCACGGTTGACCACACCGGCCAAGTGTTCATGCGCAACGGCACTATTGTGCTCAAACCCTTCCAAGATACCCATTTGGAAGCACGAAATACCTCCACGCAGGATGTGTTCTGGGAAACGCAGGGCACAGCCCCCAACCGCACACTCCTCATTGAATGGCGTGGGCTTGACCGCTGGAATAATTGCCGCAACTCCGGCGTGACATTCCAAATCGTGCTCTTCGAGGGCAAAAGCGACATCCTCTACAATTATAAGGATGTCACCCTAGAGCAAGATTCCCATTGTAAGCAGCGCGAAAGTGGTGGAGCAAAGGCTACCATTAGCGTGCAAAACGGTGTTGGCAATGAGACCATGGTGAGTAAAAACCAGCGCATCATCACCGATGAGAGCGCCTTGCTCTTCCGCATCACCGGCGCAGACGAAGACGAGATGAGCGATATGCTACCCGCAGGCCCCCAAGCCTATGGTGTAGCTTCTACCCAATATGCCTATCGTGACCTCTTGCTTGGTGGCACACCGGTTGTGACGGCAGAAGACAAAGATATGACCGAAATCAATTTGAGTTTCCCCTTCAAGCTGCTTGATACTGAATATATGCGCCTCTACATCAACAAAAATGGCTATATCAGTAGCAAGCCTACCACACCCGAATTTGTCTATGCCAACCGTACCTTGCCATTTGAAGATGGTCTGCTCATAGCCCCCTTCTGGGATGACCTCCAGACCGAAAAAGTCTATTGGGGCATTGTTGGCAAACCGCCAAACCGTGAACTGGTGCTTGAATGGCGCGAAGTAGCATCTACCCATTGCGAAGGTACCGTGACATTCCAAGTGGCACTTGCTGAAATGGGCAGCATCACCTTTAACTATAAAGATGTGACATTGGAAAACTGCAAAGAAGACGATAACCGGCTCAATGGCGGAAGTGCTACCGTTGGTTTGCAACTTGCAGAAGGACGCGCATTTCTCGTTGGTTACAACCAAGCCTTCTTGAAAGATGGCTCGGCCCTGCTCTTTAGCCCGCCCATGCCCCCATCAAGCATCAAACCGCTCACCGTGAGCAAAACAGGCTATGGCAACGGCACTATCACATCCGACGTAGACGGCATAGATTGCGGTACATCCTGTTCTGCCAACTTCGACAAGGATGCTATCGTCACGCTGACGGCCATGCCCAACAGTGACGATGGCTCTAGTTTTGTTGGGTGGGGGGGGGCATGTACCGATGCCGGCACCAAAACAACCTGTAAACTAACCCTAGCCAATGCGCTATTTGCCTCAGCCCGGTTTGAGCAAGAGCAAACCATGAGCGTCACCAAAGATGGCGATGGCAGTGGTACTGTTACATCGAAAGTTGCAAGCGATGATGCACAGCAAGGGCAAAACAACATTGCCTGTGGCGAAACCTGTGCCGCAACCTACTACAACGGCACCGCAGTGCAACTCGTAGCCGTTCCCGACGGCAACTCGCTCTTCTTAGGCTGGAGCGGCGCATGCTCTGGCAACGGCCCATGTCATATAGAAATGGCCGGCGATACCTCCGTCACAGCCAACTTCTTGTCGAAAGCAAACGTGACTCCCGTGTGCAAAACCTACACCAGCACCGATGTCAACCGCGAAATTCCTGACAACGGGAGAGCATTTGTAGACTCGCTCCTCAAGATACCCGACGACCACGACGGGGCCGTCACAAGTGTCAAAGTTGTTGGTCTCACCGGTACGCACGATTGGGTCAACGATGTCGTGGCGAGTCTCATGAGTCCGCAAGGAACCGAAGTGACATTGCTTGAAAACATCTGTCAATCAGAAGATAATTTCAACTTGAGTTTTGATGACGCCTCTAGCAACGCTTACGATGCCATCTCCTGCCCGCCCACCGATGGCGCAACCTACCAACCCAAGCAGTTTCTCGCTACGTTTGGCGGCGAACGCTCCAAGGGACCATGGCGCTTGCTCGTGCGCGATAGCCGCATGGACGGCACCAACGGCAACACCCTCACCGGCTGGGCATTGGAAATCTGCACCATTCCCTACGACTTTGCCGAAGCGCCCGAAGTAGCCGTGCCGCAAGTCTGTCTCGACGCCGTAGCCAACGCCAGTCCAAGCACGCGCCAACTGCTACCGCGTGTCTATTCACCAGGTATGACCGGCCCGTCGGGTGCATCCGACAAGGTGGTGCAAACCAACATCCAGCGCGAATTGCTCATACGCCAGCGTGCCGAAAAGCAAGCCAACCTAGCCCAAGAGGCCGAAGCAGCACAGCAAGAACGCGCAACGCGAGTTGAGCATGTAAGCGACGGCGACGCAACCCGCCAATATACCACGCCAGAGCAACAACGTGCCAAAAACCGCGCCCTCATCCTCAACCAACAACAGCACCACCAGGAGCAAGAATAAGCCGTAGGACAGGCATCAACCAACAACAGCACCACCAGGAGCAAGAATAAGCCGTAGGACAGGCATCCTGCCTGTCCCAAATGTAGAGACGTTGCACGCAACGTCTCCGACAGGCTAGAAGCCTGTCCTACAGGTCATATACCATTCATGGACGGCACATAAAATAGATGATGAAACAGGAAACAGATAAAGGAGATTTCGTAATGAAAGACTCATATACACAAGAACAACCGACGGACCGGCACCCAGCCGGTATGCCCGATATACCTAGCAAGCGCAGCCGCCGCACACCGTGGCTCCTAGCCAGCGCCCTGCTTGCCACCCTTGCCACCCTCGCCGTGCTGCTCATAGCCGGGCGTGCCTACGCCGCCGGCGGCATCATCACGACCTACGCCGGCACTGGCACATGGGGCTACAGCGGCGATAACGGCCCCGCCACCAGCGCCCAACTGTACTATCCGCAAGGTGTGGCAGTGGATGGCAGCGGCAACCTCTTCATTGCCGATGCCTACAACCACCGCATCCGCAAAGTCGCCATGGATGGTACCATCACGACCTACGCCGGCACAGGCGGAGCGGGCTACAGCGGCGATAACGGCCCCGCCACCAGCGCCCAACTGTACAATCCGCGAGGTGTGGCAGTGGATGGCAGCGGCAATGTCTTCATTGCCGATTATTCCAACCATGTCATCCGCAAGGTGATAGCCGAAACCGGTGTTATCACGACGGTAGCCGGCACAGGCACAGCAGGCTACAGCGGCGATGACGGCCCCGCCACCAGCGTCCAACTGAACAATCCGTTTGGTGTGGCAGTGGATGGCAGCGGCAATGTCTTCATTGCCGATTATTCCAACCAAGTCATCCGCAAGGTGATAGCCGGAACCGGTGTTATCACGACGGTAGCCGGCACAGGCACAGCAGGCTACAGCGGCGATGACGGCCCCGCCACCAGCGCCCAACTGTACTATCCGCAAGGTGTGGCAGTGGATGGCAGCGGCAACCTCTTCATTGCCGATGCCTACAACCACCGCATCCGCAAAGTCGCCATGGATGGTACCATCACGACCTACGCCGGCACAGGCGGAGCGGGCTACAGCGGCGATGACGGCCCCGCCACCAGCGCCCAACTGAACTATCCGCAAGGTGTGGCAGTGGATGGCAGCGGCAACCTCTTCATTGCCGGTACCGACAATAACCTTATCCGCAAAGTCGCCACCAATGGCACCATCACGACCTACGCCGGCACAGGCGGAGCGGGCTACAGCGGCGATAACGGCCCCGCCACCAGCGCCATACTGAACTATCCGCAAGGTGTGGCAGTGGATGACAGCGGCAATCTCTTCATTGCCGATACCTACAACCATGTCATCCGCAAGGTGGGGTCGGATACTGTTGGTCCCACGGTTAGCTCCATCGTGCGCTCCAGCGCCAACCCTACCAATGCCAACAGTGTGAATTTCATTGTTACGTTCAGCGAAGACGTCACCGGGGTAGATACGAGCGATTTTTCCCTCGACGCCAGCGGGGTGACAGGTTCTATCAACCTCGTTAGCGGCAGTGCCTATAGCTACACCGTCACTGTTGACAGCATCAGCGGCAATGGCACGCTCAGCATTGATGTCAATGACACTGGCACCGGCATTCAAGACCTCGCAGCCAATGCACTGTCGGGTGGCTTCACAACAGGCGAAGAGTATACGGTTGATACCATTGGTCCCGCTGTCACCATAGAGCAAGATGCTACCCAAACGGATCCAACAGCCAGTGGTTCCATTCTGTTTGTTGCGACGTTTACCGAGCCAGTAGCCGACTTTGTGTATGGCGACATAACCGTAGGCGGAACAGCCGGCGCAACCACGGCCACCGTGACAGAAATTGCACCCAACAACGGCACAACCTACCAAGTGTTTGTGAGTGGTATGACAACCAACGGTACCGTCATAGCCAGCATTGGCGCAGGCGTGGCAACTGATTCCTTGGGCAATAGCAACACGGCCAGCATCAGCACCGACAACGAAGTGACGTATGATATGACCGGTCCCGCTGTCACCATAGAGCAAGATGCTACCCAAACGGACCCAACAGCCAGTGATCCCATTCTGTTTGTTGCGACATTTACCGAGCCTATTAGCGGCTTTGTGGGGAGCGACGTAACCGTAGGCGGAACAGCCGGCGCAACCACGGCTACCGTCGCAGAAATTGTTCCTAGTGATGGCACAACCTACCAAGTATCTGTGAGTGGTATGACAACCAACGGTACCGTCATAGCCAGCATTGGCGCAGGCGTGGCAACTGATTCCTTGGGCAATAGCAACACGGCCAGCATCAGCACCGACAACGAAGTGACGTATGATATGACCGGTCCCGCTGTCACCATAGAGCAAGATGCTACCCAAACGGACCCAACAGCCAGTGATCCCATTCTGTTTGTTGCGACATTTACCGAGCCTATTAGCGGCTTTGTGGGGAGCGACATAACCGTAGGCGGAACAGCCGGCGCAACCACGGCCACCGTCGCAGAAATTGCTCCTAGTGATGGCACAACCTACCAAGTGTTTGTGAGTGGTATGACAACCAACGGTACCGTCACAGCCAACATTAGCGCAGGCGTGGCAACCGATGCCGTAGGTAATGGCAACACCGCCAGCACCAGCACCGACAACGAAGTGACGTATGATATGACCGGTCCCGCTGTCACCATAGAGCAAGATGCTACCCAAACGGACCCAACAGCCAGTGATCCCATTCTGTTTGTTGCGACATTTACCGAGCCTATTAGCGGCTTTGTGGGGAGCGACATAACCGTAGGCGGAACAGCCGGCGCAACCACGGCCACCGTCGCAGAAATTGCTCCTAGTGATGGCACAACCTACCAAGTTTCTGTGAGTGGCATGACTGGCGATGGCACGGTCGCAGTCAATATTGCTGCGGGCGTGGCGACTGATTCCTTGGGCAATAAAAACACGGCCAGCATCAGCACCGACAACGAAGTAACGTATGACACGAGCAGTAGCTTGGCTACTATCAATGGCACGGTAGAACTGCAAGACGGCACACTTGCAGATGGTGCGCTTGTATATGCCAACAACCATACGACCGGCGATTCTTTCGATACCACCACGGCTACCGATGGGACGTTTTCCTTTACCGGCTTAGTAGCCGGCGAGTGGGAACTCTATGCCGAATCGTCGGACTATGTGTATGCTTCTGATGCGATTAGCCAAACAGTAGCCGAGGGCGAAGTGGTAACACTGAGCGCCCCGCTTGTCTTGCTAGATGGGAGTACACCGGGCGGCGATGTAGCATCTATCAGTGGTAGCGTGGAATCTGAAGATGGCGCAGCAGTTGCTAATGCCCTTGTCTATGCCGACAATTATGAACTTGGCTACTACCTAGACACAACAACCAACGCCGATGGGACGTTTTCCTTTACCGACCTCGTAGCCGGCGAGTGGGAACTCTATGCCCAATCGTCCGATTACATGCTCTCCTCTGAAACGATTAGCCAGACGTTAGCCGAGGGTGAAGCGGCAACACTTAGTAGCCCGCTTGTTTTGACGGAAAACGCTTCTTCAGGCGATGATACCATTGGCACAGCCGTTATAAACGGTGTGGTGCAAGATGAAAGCGGTGCTGCAATCACGAATGCCTTTGTCTACGCTGAAAACTATGATGTAGAACTCTACCTTGATGCTACCAGCGATGCTGATGGCCGGTTTTCGTTTACATCGCTGCCCGCCGGCGAGTGGTGGCTCTATGCCGTATCAGCCGATGGTATGCTCTGGTCTGATACGGTTGCGCAAACCGTAGCCGACGGCCAACGTGCCACCTTGACCACGCCGCTTACGCTGGGCGGTGCAAGCTACAGCAGTGACATCACTATTCAAGGTACCGTCACCTTGCCAGATGGCACCCCGGCAGCCGGGGTAGAGGTGCATGGCACACGCAATGATGAGGACTGGGGCTGGGCCGAAACCGGCGATGACGGCACTTTTACCATGAGCGTGTGGTCGCAAGGAACATGGGAAATCTACGCCGACCCATGGTTGTATAACGATAGCAACGGCACCGATTATGCCACATCTAGCACGGCCAACGTCACGGTAGATGCCGATACAGGCGAGTTTGCCTTGGCACAGCCACTTGCCCTGCGCAACCCCATTGTCGTGCGTGGCATCGTCCAAGCACCCGATGGCACCCCAGTAGCGGCGGCATACGTCACCGCCGAGCAAGTGGATGACGGCGGCTTTGGTTGGGCAGAATATACCGAAACAGACGAACAAGGTGCGTTCACTTTCAAGAACCTGCCCGACGGCACATGGAATATCTATGCAGAGCCGCCATTTGAGGTGGCATACTATGACTATTCCAATTCACCTGCACAAGTCCTCACGTTGCCCGATGATGCTGCGACCGAGCTTGTTTTGACATTTGCCCAATCTGGTGTGGTGGGTACCGTGGAGTATCCCGATGGCACGCCGGTCGAGTACCCGCATGTGACAGCCTATGATGTGGCTACCAATGAACCCTACAATGGCTTCAGCAATGAAGATGGTACATTTGGCATTCCCAATATGCCGGTTGGTGATTATGAGCTATGGGTTGAACTCTATGCAGCAGAATACCTAGACCCAGAACCACTACCCTTTAGCTTGACAGCAGATACCCCATTCTTAAAGCTTGATACGGCTATATCGGCGGCGCATCATCACAAGCATATTCAAGGGCAAGTGACCATGCCCGATGGCACAGCAGTGGCAGGTGCCCACGTCTACGCATGGTCTGAAACTGGCACATCTGGGGAAGCACGCACCGATTCGAGCGGCAACTTCGACCTGTATGTTGCGGGTGGTTTATGGACTGTCGAGACCTATCCATCGCACGGCGACCAATGGTTCTACACCGGCAGCGGCGAAAAGGTAGTGTTTGCGCAAGACAGCACCGAGGAAATGCGCAAGGTGACACTAGAGGTGCAGCAATCTACGGGTGCGATTAGTGGGCGCTTTGTGGCACCCGACGGCAGCACCTTGACAGTCGAGCCAGATACGATGTTTGTGGATGTATGGAGCGAAAACACCGGCTTCTACAACTTTAGCACCGTCAACAGCGATGGCACATTCTCTGTCCCGGTGCCACCGGGTACCTACAATATTGCCCCATGGATTGACCCGGACCTGTACGATTATTTCGCTCCCGCCATTGCATCAAGCTATATTGATGGGAGCTATGACATGGGCGACATTGTCTTGACAGAGCGCAACGTCTCGCTTTCGGGCAACGTGACTGATGACGAAGGCAACCCCATCAGCGATGTATTCATTGACGTATGGCAACCAGAAGGGGCCTGGCTCAGCACGACAACCAATGAACAGGGGAATTACACTATCAAGGTAGCGGCCGGCACGTGGAATATAGAAGCTATACCGAGTGCTGAATCTGCTGAAACGCAGTATATCCCTGTCGAAAGTCAAACACAGATACAGGCCGAGGAAAATGCAAGCTTCAACGAGAACTTTGTGCTACAACCCGCATCTGTAATGCTTGCCGGCACCGTTGTTGACCAAGACGGCAACCCAGTCAACGATATTGATGCTATCGCCTATGCGCGTGCTACCGATGCTACAGACCCACTGGTGTCAGATTGGGTATACGATGGGCAATTTAGCTTACCACTGCCTCAAGGCGATTACCTAGTGGGACTCAATCTGGGCAGTAATAGTGTATACGTATCGCTTGAGGAGAGTACGCCCACTATTTTTGGGCAAGATGACACTGCCGCCGGTCTTGAAGCCGATATACTCCTACAGGGCAGCGTTGTCGTCACTGTCACCAAGGCCACCAACACCATCCGTGGGGTCATGCTAGGTGCCGATGATACAGCCGTGCAGGGTCTCAAGGGCGAGGTGGTAGCAGCGCCAGTTAATACCCTTGCCGCGCAGCAATCTGCTGCTATTCAAGCAGATGGTAGCTATGAGCTGCTCGTATCCGATGGCACATGGGCTATCAACTACCGCCTAAACGATGGGCAGGGCTACTTGACCGATGCAAATGTGCAGACATTGGTAGACGTTGCCAACGGGCAAACTGCTACCCATAACATTGCCCTCACTGCCCTGAGTGAAAAGGTATCTGGGTTTGTCAAAGACCCCGACGGCACACCAATGCAAGGAGTAGAAGTTGCCATTTTTTCTGCACCACAAACTGAGCCAGAGCGTAGTTTTACCGTCGGATGTTATACCGATGCAGAAGGCAAATATGAATGTGCCGTACCATCGTACATCAATGAAATAAGCTATGATATTGCGGTCTATTTACCAAGCAGTTTGAATATGGCCCCGCCAGCTATCCAGCGTGTCAATCCAGATGGTCCAGATGGTCCATCGGACACTGCGCAACGTTCTCTACAGGTGCGTGCCAGCACTAGCGAAGGCGATAACAACGAAGGCGATAACAACGAAGGCGATAACAACGAAGGCGATAACAACGAAGGCGACAACAACGAAGGCGACAACAACGAAG
>CAZVEN010000018.1:0-104058 GCA_964626155.1 uncultured Chloroflexaceae bacterium
TAGTTCATCCACCATTATAATGCATCCTTGGTATAGGACGAATCACTACCATACAGGACTACCTACAAAAGAAAAAAGATGTATAATGGGTGCATATATGTGCAGGAGCCGAACAGGAAAACTTCAGGCACCAGTCTCCGGGCTGACGTCTCAGGTCTAAAGAAAAGAAGAAAAAGCTAGAGCCATGAATGGAATAAACCGAACGATTTCTTTTCAACAGTTCCTAGAAAGACAACGGGACAATCTGATACACACCATTGCCCAACAAGCAGTTGAACAAATTACGTTTTACCAAGCTCTCCCACAAGAAGAAGTGACACAAAAGATGGCAGACTTGGTGAGCATTCTGTTTGATTTCTTACAAAACCAAGACATAGACATCATCGCAACTTGGGTACGCCAACAGTTACATACACAGAATGAGCAAGGGCTTTTGCATGAACAGGCCTTGCATTTGTTTTACCTCGTGCGCCAACATTTTGTATTTTGTATTTTGCCGGTGCTTCAAGAGGGACTAGCCGGCGCACAAGAAGGTTTTTTGCACATTGAAAAGGCGTGTGACACGCTCATTACCTATAGATGCCTCCTGTATCGTGAATCTCTTCGCCGTGCTAACCGTGCGCTCAAGGCATTGAGCCGCTGCAATGCGGCTATGGTGCATGCTACTGAAGAGCAGCATCTCTTACGTGATATTTGCCAAATTGTTGTCGGCGAGGGTGGCTATCGTCTTGCATGGGTTGGGTATGCAGAGCCAAGTTTGAGAAGGCGTGTGCATCCAGTGGCCCAAGCTGGCTATGAAGAAGGATACCTAGAAAACATGCTTGTTACATGGGATGATACCGAACGTGGGCGCGGACCTTCGGGCACAGCCATACGTACAGCACAACCTTGTGTCATACCATCTATTCTTACTGACCCACGGTTTACGCCTTGGCGACAAGAAGCGCGTCGCCGGGGGTATGGCTCTGTCATTGGGCTACCCTTGATGAAGAATGCAATCCCATTTGGGTGTATCACCGTGTATGCTGAAGAGATAAATGCATTTGACACCGAGGAAGTGCAGTTGCTTGTTGAACTCGCCAACAACCTTGCCTATGGTATCCAAGCATTGCGCAACCGTGCCGAATATGCTCATGCACTGGAATCTATCCAAAAAAGTGAGGCAAACCTGCGTATGATCATCGAGTCGAGCACCGATCCATTGCTTGTTATCAACCCCTCTGGCTATGTGTTGTTTGCCAACCCCGCAGCAGAATTATTGTTTGGTATACCAAGCCAAGAATTGGTTGGTATGTATGTTGGTATTCCCATTCTCTCAACCGACAAAGTAGAGCTTGATGTCCTGCAACGATATACGGCTAATCGCGTTGCTGAAATGCGTCTTGTAGAAATAGAGTGGGAGGATGCTCCGGCTAGCCTCATTTCATTTTACGACATTACCGCTCACAAGCAAGTGGAAGATGAACTAGAAAAACGTGTTTCTGAACGCACATCCATGTTGCAGCATGCGACGCAGCAACTGCTCATTCAGTTGGCCGAGCGCGAAAAAACCCAGAAGGAATTGCAACGTGCGCGAGATGTTGCCGAGGCTGCAACACGTGCCAAATCAGAATTTCTGGCCAATATGAGCCACGAAATACGTACCCCAATGAATGCTGTCATTGGTATGACAAACCTGCTCCTTGATACGCCCCTTTCTAAAGAGCAGTATGATTTTGTTGATACTATTCGGCTCAGTGGCGATGCTTTATTGACTATCATCAATGATATTCTCGACTTTTCTAAAATTGAATCGGGTCGCCTAGAACTTGAACACCAAACCTTTGAACTGCGCACATGCATAGAAGAAGCGCTTGACCTCGTGTCCCCAAAGTCCGCCGAAAAACATCTTGAAGTGGCCTACATGGTTGATGAGCATATCCCCCACCACTTTGTTGGCGACATATCGCGCCTGCGGCAAATCCTTGTCAACATACTCAGCAATGCCGTCAAATTTACTGCTCAAGGAGATGTGTTTGTCAAAGTGGAGGGCGGGCCAATACCGAGCAATGCACAAACAGCGCGTGAATCCTATCATCTCACCATATCCATACGCGATACGGGCATAGGGATACCAGCCGACCGGGTGACACATCTCTTCCAACCATTTAGTCAAGCCGATACGTCTACCACGCGCAAATATGGCGGTACAGGGCTTGGCCTGGTTATCAGTAAACGCCTAGCTGAGCTGATGGGGGGCACAGTGTGGGTAGAGAGTGAGGAAGGCAAGGGGTCAACATTCTACATTAGCATTGTGGCTGAAGTATCCCATGATGTGCCACACATGCGCCTATCGAAACAACAACCACATCTAGCAGGCAAGCGCGTGCTCATTGTTGATGATAATGAGACAAACCGCTTTGTTTTAGCCCACCAGTTGCAATCGTGGGGCATGATACTCGAAAGTGCATCGTCTGGTACAGAAGCGTTGTCTTTGTTGCGGCAGCACGAGGCATTTGATATTGCTATTCTGGATTTGCACATGCCCGATATGGATGGGTTGATGCTGGCAACAGAAATACATCACCAAAAACTTGACCAAAAAGAACAGCATGCGCTTATCCAGGTATTGCCGCTTATACTTCTTACGTCTATGGACCCCAAGAGTCAAGCCGTACGTGATACTGGAGTCACCTTTGCGGCTAAACTGACTAAGCCTGTGAAACCTATGCAACTCTTCAATTCGCTCGCAACTATTTTGGCTGGGCAGACTATACCCGAAAACAAACCTGGGACTAAGTCGCAGCTCAATGCACAGATGGCCGAGCAGCATCCATTGCAAATCCTTATAGCCGAGGACAATCTGGTAAACCAAAAAGTAGCTGTGCGCATCCTCCAACGTATGGGCTACCGTGCCGATGTGGTCGCCAATGGGCTTGAGGCGATAGATGCTGTTGAACGCCAAGCATATGATGTGGTGTTTATGGATGTGCAAATGCCAGAAATGGACGGGTTAAAGGCTACGGAGCATATACGCGCACGTTTACCATCCTATCGTCAACCGTACATTATTGCAATGACGGCCCATGCAATGCAACAGGACCGTGATCGTTGCTTAGAGGCGGGTATGAATGACTATGTGAGTAAACCAATTCAAGTGAATGAGTTGCAAGCGGCTATTTCGACAGCGTACCAAGCACGCCAGAAGTAGGTTTATACCCGTCTATCTGTGCTGCTCACCCCTGACCCCTGACCCCTGACCCCTGTGCCCTGTGCCCTGTCTCACACCCACCCAATCGCCACCGTAGAAACCTCTACCCCATTGAACGTCTCGGTAGTGGATAGTTTTGCGAGAGCCGTTTCTTCGAGCACGGGCACAAACACCGCCAGCGTCACCGTGTCTAATTCCACCTGCTTCGCATAGTCTGCCGCCTGTTGTTTATCTTTTTGCACTTGATACATATTCACAAAGCTCTTCACCTCTATCAACCCCCGTTTGTCGCCATATTTCACATGCACATCTACCTTGCCATTGCCCGTGGGAAACTCCGGGCTTACAATAGCCTGGTTTCCAATGGCATAATAGAGCCATGCATACAGATGGAAATGCCCCACCGCCTCCGTCAAGTGAGAATCGGTTTGCCGGCGTGGTTGCTCCTTCCACGGATTCACCCCCGCGTCGCGCAACCGCTGCAAATACCCCTTGTAGCGCCCCAATAGTGCCGGCAAATCAAGCGTCGGACCCGCAAACACATCCGTCATCTCATCTAGTATATCGAGCACCAGAATATGTCTGGGAATATGCACTAACTCTCGGCTGAGTGCTGCATACAAACAATGCTGAATAAAGGGCGATGCAAAACGACACCGTGTGGTAGGTTTGCCATTTTCGTCGTGTATGATGTCTGGCTCTATAATGCCATGCATATAGAGATAATTGTGCAGTGGGTCATGAAACACAAACGGTATGTCGGCTTTGCTAAACAAGGTTGCCAAAAAGGGGAGATATTCCTCTTCGCGGGCTTTGGTGATGAGGTTTATTAGGTTGTTGTTGGGCAACACAGAATAAGCAGCATTCCATACATATTCCCATGTATCGTAACCTATAGAGTGCTCCTGACCGGGGTTATAGGTTTCGGTGAGCAACTCGCCAAACCATGAGACAAGCCCCGGCTGCCCCCGTGTGGCATCATAGACTGCTTCCACGACCTCTGGGGCAATGGGTTGCCCGCTTTCGTCTTGGTATTGCTGATACATCTCGCGCACCTCATCCGTCGTCAAGTTGGTCATATGCAATGAACGCTGAATATTGAATGGCGACCCGCGCTTGCTCTCAATACCCATAACTGCACGCACCCCCGTCAGTGCCAATCCATGAAGCCAGTTACGCGAACGTTGCAAATACAGTTCTCGGAACCGTCGTACTAACAAATCCAGTACCCACGATGGGGCAGTATCAACCTCATCTATCAGCAAAATGACTGGTCGATCCCATAGCCCTCCCTGTCGGCTAAAGAGTGCAGGTATATCATCCCAAAATTGCACATGCGGTTTACCGGGCAAATCCCTTTCAAGGATAATGCGCAATGCCCTCGGTACCTTTACATTGTCAGTATCTTGGTTTTGAGGGGGAGTAACATAGACAAGTTCGTCCAATTCAGCAAACGATGTGAGAGGCACGGCAAACGCATCGCCATAGCGCTTGGGTATCTCCTGCATCGCTTGGTATATAAGCCAAGTCTTACCTGTCTGTCGAGCTGCCCATATAGTGAAGTAGTGTCCACCCTTTTCTGTGTGCCCAACGAGTTGTTGCACACATCGATCTACTATTTCCTTCCGTTCCACACAAAAATGTTCTTCTGCATCTACTGGTCCATACGAATAAAACTTTCGCATCTGGTTTTCTCCTTTTGAGTTTTCTGCAAACGATGTTGAAGATATTATACACGATGCTTTGTGTATCTATAGATGCAAAGACAAAATTGTTTTGATACCATGAGCATGCTATACTATGCCACGGTAAATATGAGATGTATTGTGCAGAGGTCAAAACTATGGCTCAGGTCCTTATTCTTTTTGCCCACCCTGCGTTTGAAAAGTCGCGTGTCAATCGCCAATTGGTGGGTCAAGTGCAGAGTCTTCCTAGTGTCACCTTTCACGACCTGTACGAAGCATACTACACGTTTGATATTGATGTATCTCATGAACAAAAGCTGTTAGAAACACATGACTGTATCATCTTCCAATTCCCCTTCTTTTGGTATAGCACGCCCGCGCTCATCAAGCAATGGCAAGACCTTGTGTTGGAGCACGGGTGGGCTTACGGTTCCAAAGCAACAGCCCTGCGTGGCAAGCGTTTTCTGTGTGCCACCACGGTTGGTGGCAGCGAAGAGGCCTACCATCGAGAGGGTCATAATCGCTTTACCGTCCGTGAACTGCTCGCTCCGCTTGAACAATCCGCCAACCTGTGTGGCATGGAATATGTGACGCCCTTTGTGGTGCATGGTACCCATCGTATGAGCAATGAAGATATTGCCCAAGCGGCCAACGATTATCGGCACATTGTTGAGGGGCTACGCGATGATACTCTTAATTGGGAAGCGACAAAACATGTACCGTATATCAACGCCGACCTTGATGCTATTCTGAGAAAGGATGCAACCGTATGAGTCATGAAGGATTCTTTTTTCAAGCTTTTGTCTACTTGATCGCAGCCGTTATTTCGGTACTCATAGCCAAACGACTTGGGCTTGGCTCCGTGCTTGGGTATCTCCTAGCCGGCGTTATCATTGGCCCATTTGTACTAGGTTTGATAGGCGAAGAAGGCGAAGACATTATGCACTTTGCCGAGTTTGGCGTAGTCATGATGCTGTTCCTTGTTGGGTTGGAACTTGAACCAACCATGCTTTGGCGCTTGCGGGCCCCTATTCTTGGGCTAGGTGGCTTACAAGTGGTAGTGACGGCGCTCGTTGTGGCCGTGCTGAGCTTGGCAACGGGTATACCGTGGAAAGCTGCACTCGCTATTGGCATGATAGCGTCGCTCTCCTCAACGGCTATTGTACTACAAACCCTCAATGAAAAGGGCTTGATGAAAACCACAGCCGGGCAAAGTTCGTTTGCTGTGTTACTCTTTCAAGATATTGCCTTTATCCCTATGCTGGCGGTTTTCCCTTTGCTGGCAATGCATACTGCGGGCGGGCATGATGCGCATGGCAGTCATGATGCGGCCCACGCATCCACGACATGGGTTGAAGGGTTGCCACCATGGGCACAGACGCTGGCCGTGTTAGCGGCTGTTGTTGCTATCATTATGGCGGGGCGTTTTTTGTTGCAACCAGCATTTCGTGCTATAGCACGCACGCGCATGCGTGAAATGTTTACTGCGGCCGCGTTATTACTCATCATTAGCATTGCGTTGCTGATGACCAAGGTGGGGCTTAGCCCAGCATTGGGCACCTTCCTCGCTGGCGTAGTGCTCGCCAATAGCGAGTATCGGCATGAACTTGAGAGCGATATTGAGCCATTCAAAGGGCTATTGCTCGGCCTATTCTTTATTGCTGTGGGTGCTTCGATAGACTTTGGTCTCATCGCATCGCAACCTGTGCTGATTGCGGAATTGGTCGGCATCCTTATTGTCGTCAAGTTCATCGTATTGTTTATCTTAGGGCGCGTATTTAAGATGGGGCTAGACCAAAACTTGCTCTTTGCCTTTGGGCTTTCGCAGATAGGCGAGTTTGCATTTGTGTTGCTTTCGGCAGCCAATCAACTCAATGTGCTTGAAGAGGATGTGACAGCCCCGCTCATTGCGGTTGTTGCCATGTCTATGTTGCTCACGCCACTGGTTATGCTTATCAATGAGAGCCTAGTGCAACCACGGGTTGGTACGCTTGAGCGTGTCGAACAACGCGAGGCAGATGCGATAGAAGAGGATAACCCCGTCATCATTGCCGGTTTTGGCAAGTTTGGGCATATTGTGGGGCGTTTGCTCACTGCGAATGGCATTGGCACGACGGTGCTTGATAACGATTCGGACCATGTAGACCTGTTGCGCAAGCTTGGCATGAAGGTGTATTATGGCGATGCGTCGCGCTATGATTTGCTGCATGCGGCTGGCGCAGAGCGTGCCAAAATACTCATCTTGGCTATTGACAACACAGAAAAGACGCTGGAAATAATCCACACTGTGCGCAAGCATTTCCCCCATCTCAAAATTTTCACCCGCGCTATCAACCGCTACGATGCCTATGAGCTGATAGAGGAAGGTGTTGAGCATGTTTATCGGGAAACACTCGACACGTCGCTACGTCTGGGTGTAGATGTGATGCGATTGCTTGGCTTCCGGGCATATCAAGCGCAACGCGCCTCGCACGTGTTTTTTCGCCACGATGAAGAATCGGTGCGCGTGATGGCTGAAATGCACCATGACCATGCGTTGTATATTAACGTTGCACGTGAACGTATTGAAGACCTAGAGCAACTGTTGCGGTCCGACTTTGAGGAACGCGAGCATGCCCACGATGCCGCATGGGATGTGGACACGTTGCGGGATGAAAAGGACTAGGTGTCTCTTAGATTCTCACATATCGCTGTATCTCATCCTTGATGTACCACATATGCTGAGACCAATCTGTAAACGGATCTGAAACACGTACCACAACCTTTTTTGTGCCATCTTGCAGCAGAACTTCTACCCCGTAGGTATGTGAGGAAGTGCCATCTTCGCCGCCATGAAACGTTTGTTGTGTGGTGTAAATGTCTTTGATATGCGCAGTAGGAATGCATTTACTGTCAAACCATGGGAATGGACGATGCTGTGTTGTGATCGAGGTTGCGTTGATGGTGATTATTGTTTTGTTGAATATGAATGCTAGACCTATATAGTTCAAGGGTAAGAATGGCACACAAAAAAACACAAGGACGAATGGACTAGACGGACGACCTGATAATGTAGAAAATACGATGTTCAAGAGCGGCAAACCAATTGGGATCAAAAAGATAACAATAAAAAAAACATGCGACCATTGGAACCACGTTCGAGTAATAACCAACTCGCTACCATTAGTTTCAATAGACAAGCCTTTTGGTGGTGCATGCTCTGTATGAACTTGGTCAGGCCGATTCCTGTTTGTACGTTTCTTTTCGTCCATAGCATATGCTCCCAATACTACCATCTCTCGTTTGTTGTTGTATAATTGTGGATGATACAGGTATGCATTTGTCATACCCAATCCCATCCTTTCATTGCATTGTACACCATATAGGTACAGTATGCTAGGTAAACATAGAGGTAAACAGGAGGTACCCTATGTCCATTCCCGCTATAACGGATGTGCCGGGTGTGCTCGTCGGGCATGCGCATGATGAAGAGGCAATAACCGGGTGTACGGTGGTGCTCACAACTGCGGGCGCTACCTGTGGGGTAGATATGCGCGGTGGCGGGCCGAGCACCCGTGAAACAGATTTGCTGCGCCCGGAAGCTGCCACAGTTCCAGTGCATGCCATAGCCCTGTGCGGTGGCAGTGCATTTGGGCAGGCAGCCACGCCCGGCGTGATGCAGTGGCTCTATGAGCAGGCTATTGGCTATAAGGTACGCACATGGCGTGTGCCTATTGTGCCAGCAGCAGTCATTTTTGATTTAGGTATTGGGCGCAGCGATAGGTGGGCCGACTTGGCTATGGGCTATGCCGCATGTGCCAATGCTGGACCTAGCACAACAGAAGGATGCGTAGGCGTTGGTATGGGTGCTACCGTGGGCAAGATACTTGGCATGAATGCTGCTATGAAAAGTGGTGTCGGTACATGGAGTGAAACGCTGGTTGATGGCACGATAGTAGGAGCACTTGTCGTCTGCAATGCGTTTGGTGATGTGTGGCAGGAGGGCCGAGATATTCTGGCCGGCGTGCGCGACCTGAAACAAGGGGGCTTTGCCAACACATCCCATTTGCTGCGCCAAGAACGGGTGCAACGGTTCCTGAATGCACCCGATGCCGGCAATGTTGATACAAGCAACACAACGTTGGCAGTCATAGCAACGAACGCAAAACTAGATAAAGCTGCGGCTACCAAGCTATCGCAAATGGCGCAAGATGCGTTTGCACGCATGATTCGCCCCATCCATACACCATTTGATGGCGATACCGTGTTTGCCCTATCGGTAGGTGATACACCGGCTCCGCATATGGCTATTTTAGGTAGTGTTGCTGCCGATGTGTTGGTGAAGGCTATCGAACGTAGCATCACCGAGGCAACCACGATTGGCGGCATACCTTCATATCATGCATGGTAGAATGAAGGTATGATAACATGTTCATGACAACAAGCATGGTTGTGGTATGCTGTCACGCACGTTCATGTTATACTATCTGTGAGAAGACAAAAACAACTGGTACCTATTCGGCTCAATACATGGGAGAATGGCAAGTATGAACCAAATGTTGAAACCAGGACAGACGGTGCAAGCAGAAACATCTGGCATGTCTTGCACTGTCGAGAAGTTCCTTGGCGGTGGCGGGCAAGGTGAAGTCTATCGTGCTACGATTGGTGGCAATCTGATAGCATTGAAGTGGTACTTTCCACACCAAGCAACAGATGATCAACGTGAGGCGTTGCAAACATTAGTCAAACGAGGCGCACCAACCGATAGGTTTCTCTGGCCAATGGAATTGACCTCAGCACGAGATGTACCCGGCTTCGGATATATTATGCCATTGCGTGAACCACGCTACAAGGGTATTGTAGACTTGATGAAGCAACGCATAGACCCATCGTTTCGTGTGCTCGCAAAGGCATGTCATGGGCTTGCCGATAGCTTTTTGCAACTGCACGTCAAGGGGCTATGCTACCGCGACATTTCATTTGGCAACGTCTTTTTTGAGCCACACACAGGCGATGTGCTCATCTGCGACAATGACAATGTGACGGTGGATGGCGATTCAAAAGGCGGCGTTTTGGGAACACCACGCTTTATGGCTCCCGAAGTGGTGCGCGGTGATGCTTCGCCCGGTTCGCAGACTGACCTTTTTTCGCTGGCAGTGTTGCTCTTTTATATGTTTATGGTGCATCATCCATTGGAAGGCAAAAAAGAGGCATCTATTCATTGTTTTGATTTGCCGGCTATGAATAAACTCTATGGCACTGAGCCGGTGTTTATTTTCGACCCCAACGACGACTCCAACCGTCCTGTGCCGGGGTATCACGACAATGCCATTACGTATTGGAAAATTTACCCGAAATTCTTGAAAGACCTGTTTATTCAGGCATTCACTGAAGGCATCCGTGACCCACAACATGGCCGCGTGCGTGAAAGCGAATGGCGGGCAGCTATGATACGCTTAATGGATTCTATCATCTACTGCCCCTATTGCGGCGCTGAAAATTTCTACGATGCCGAAGCACTGAAAGCATCGGGTGGCACGCAAAGCCCATGCTGGTCTTGCAATCAAGAGGGCACACTGCCGCCACGCATACGTATTGGCAAGCATATTGTGATGCTCAATCACGATACGCAACTGTTCCCGCACCATGTTGATGTGCAACGGTTGTATGATTTTTCAGACCCGGTGGCCGAGGTGACACGACACCCAAGCAACCCAGATATATGGGGGTTGAAAAACCTTTCGCAAGAAAAATGGACCAGTACGAAGGCGGATGGCACAACGAACGATATAGAGCCAAGGCGTAGCGTTACTCTGGCGGTGGGCACGAAAATATCTTTTGGCAATACTGAAGGTGAAATACGAGTATAAAACAGGTTTCAATACCGAGGAGCTATAGATTATGAGCAAACGACCAGGGGGCGAATTAGCAACACGCCCATTGCACTTTATCTGGATTGCTGATTGCTCTGGCTCAATGAGCGTAGATGGCAAAATACAGGCCCTCAACACAGCAATTCGGGAAGCAATACCCCATATGCAAAGTGTTGCCGACGAAAATCCCAATGCAGAAGTGTTGGTACGTTGTATCAAGTTTTCGAGTGGGGCACAGTGGCACATTTCCAACCCGACACCAGTGGCAGATTTTAAGTGGACAGACTTGTATGCAGAGGGCGTTACCGATATGGGGCATGCATTGCTTCTCGTCTCTGAAGAGTTGCACAAGCTGCCCGAACGTGGGTTGCCACCAGTGCTGGTGCTGATTTCCGATGGGCAACCAACAGACAATTTCACCAAGGGTCTCAATGCAATTATAGCCCAAGGGTGGGGCAAAAAAGCCGTGCGTATTGCGCTTGCTATTGGTGAAGACGCCGACCAAGAAATATTGCAACAGTTCATTGGGCACCCAGAATTTAAGCCGTTACAAGCGAATAATCCAGAAGCGTTGGTGCGACATATCAAGTGGGTTTCTACCGCTGTGTTAAAATCGGCTTCGGCACCATCGAGCCAACATACTGATGGTGGAGTTGGGCCATCGAGCAATGTGCCTATTCCTGTTGCACCCGACACTGGCCCCGATTCGGCAGATGATGTGTGGTAGAACAGAGAGCAGAATACACTATGGACATGCAAGACAATTTTAACCCAATGGTTGGGGAAGATGAAAAGACAAATAAAACGCACTGGAGAGTCCTAGGACGGAGTGTGCGTGGAGCCTCTCACATACGGGTAGATAAGCCCAATCAAGATGCTATTTGCTGGGTGCCTGAGTCTGGCGCAGGGTTGCCGCTCATTCTTGCCCTATCGGATGGCCATGGCAGCACCAAGTATTTCCGTAGCAATGTAGGTTCACAAATGGCAGTAGAATCGGCTACAACAGTGCTACAAACGTTTTTGACTGAGCAGGTCGAGGGGGCCAGTCTTTCGGCTATTAAGCGCATTGCTGAGGAGCGCTTGCCACAAAGCCTTGTGCGGGCATACTCAGAGCAGATGCACAATCATTTAGCTGCACACCCGTTCACTGATGCAGAATGGCAGTGGCTCAATGACCATGACCGCGATGGTCTATCGGCCCGTCTTACTGTTGAAGCTGCTCCTATATTGGCCTATGGTGCAACCCTGCTTGTTGTTTTGGTGACGCATACCTTCATCATTTACTTGCAGCTTGGCGATGGCGATATACTCACCGTCTCAAAAACCGGCGAGGTTGAACGGCCGCTACCCGGCGATGACCGCTTGTTTGCAGATGAGACGACATCGCTCTGTGCCCCAAATGCTTGGCGCGATTTTCGCTTTCGGTTTCAGGCGTTGTCAGAGTTGACGCATGACCGTATACCGGCGCTTATTCTTGCGGCAACCGATGGATATGGCAATGCGTTTCGTGATGAAGCTGGCTTTCTCAAAGTTGGCTCCGACTTGTTAGAAATTATCCGCTCCGATGGTTTGGATGCTGTCAACAATAATCTTGAGCAATGGCTCGCAGAAGCTTCGCAGGCAGGGAGTGGTGATGATGTGACACTGGGTATTATCTGTTGCACCGATCCCACAAAGGAGATTGTATGAGTACATTACTGAATGTTGTTATCGTTGTTGCCCGCTGTGCCAGAAGTAAAAAATATTTTGGCATTCGTTTTGAAGAGCGGGGGCGCAACAAATGGTTTGCCGACTGGGCCTTTCAAATGAAAGAAACAGTGGCTCGCAAAGAGGGCTACGACCGGAACACCATTAGCGGCAAGCTACGTTTTGGTGAGGAATATCCAGGTTGCCCACATTGTGAAAACAAGCGCCTTGTCAAGTGTGGGTGTGGGCAGGTTAGTTGTTGGGATGGCCGAGATGGCCCCGTTACCTGCCCATGGTGTGGCTCTACTGGCGAAGTGACTGGCACTATTGACAGTTTACATGCCGGTGGAGACCGATGATAAGAACCATATGAATAATCGTGCCCGTGAAACACTTATTGACATGATAGCCACCTATGGGCAGGTGATATGTGATGACCCACGACGATGCCGGGCATTGTTGCGTGATTTGTGCGGTGAGTACAAACGTGAAATCAATGTCCTTACCAATGCCCTTGAAGCCAATGTAGCCCATGAACTCCTTTCAGGTACTCCGTCAACCCCTCCCGATATGCTCATAACGCGCATTGCCAAACGCTTGATAGACCACTTGGCATTGGCAGATGATGCTGCTCATTGGGCAGTGGAGACTTGGGCTATGGCTCTGGGCATTATTCCGCTGGATGGGGTTGCTGGCAAACGGTCTTCTGGTACAGAGGAGCAGTTGCGCCATGCGTTACGTCAAGCGCTATCATCTGGAGTTATCACCGAAGAAGCCGGCATGCGGCTGGAACAATTGCGCCGCGATTTGAACTTGCTGCCAGAAACGGCCAGCCGTATTGCGGCCGAAATACGGTCTGAGTCTACATTGCCAGATGCTGCACGTGATATGGTTTGCCCTACCCCGTCAACTTCTGACTCAGGTCGGTCGGAATCTCTAGCAGACCAAACATCCTATCCGCCACTGCTACCACAGTTTGTGCCTGTTGGCCCACCCTTGCCACCCAATGCGGCAGCGTATATGCAGATACGTGGTTTGTTGCATCGCAATGTGACAACAGAGTCGCTTGTGCATAACATGGTGTTTAGCTCCGATGGGAATATGTTGGCGGCAGCCTATGCCGATGGCACAATACGCTTGTGGGATAAAGTGAGTGGGCGCGAACAGCGCCGCCTCGATGGACATACCGCTTGTGTGAATAGTGTGGCGTTTAGCCCCGATGGGCGCATGCTTGCCTCTGGCAGTGTAGATAAGTCGGTACGCTTGTGGGAGGTGAACACTGGGCATGAGTTGTGGTGGCTGTCGTGGCAAAAAATTGGCTGGGTCAACAGTGTGGCGTTTAGCCCCGATGGACGCAAACTCGCCGCTGCAAGTTGGGATTATACGGTATGGCTCTGGGATGTAGGCAGCAGAAATGAAGGGCGAAGGTTGCGCCGACATACTGGCCCTGTCAATAGCGTAGCGTTTAGCCCCGATGGTCGCATGCTCGCCTCAGCCGATAGTGATAACATTGTGTGGCTGTGGGAAGTATCTAGTGGGCAAGAGCTATGGCCATTGGAAGGACATACCGGTCCCGTCAATAGTATCGCCTTCAACCCCGATGGTGATGTATTGGCATCGGCTAGTTCAGATGGAACGATACGGCTATGGAAGACAGCTAGTGGGGTTGAGATAAAGCGTTTGGAGGGGCACACGCACCCGGTGCGCAGTATTGCCTTTAGTCCCAATGGGCATATATTGGCCTCAGGGGGTGAGGATTGCACGGTACGGCTTTGGGGTGTGGCTGGCGGGAAAGAAGTTTGGCGTATGGAAAAGCATATTGTGCCGGTGCAAAGTGTATCCTTTAGTCCCGATGGGCATTTTTTGGGTGTGGGCAGTCAGGGCAAGAAGCTGTGGTTGTGGGGGTTGGATATTCCCGAATCGGAATGGAACCACATGGAGCAGGCTTGGAGTGACGTAGAGCGCCGAGAACGGGAAGAGCGTAAGCGGCAGCAACGGGCATGGCGACGAGCAGGATGCTGCGATGTGTGTGGCAAGCCGCTGAATGTGTGGGAGAAGATGAGTGGACAGAGACGGTGCAAACAACACCGTTCTGGTTAATGCGATACAACTATTGAATAGCATATGGTACAATAGGGAAGGAATCTAAACCGCCCGTAGCGCCGGTAGTGATTGGTAGTTGTGTAGCATATTGCGCTAAGGAAAGTCTTGAAATAAAAACACAAGCGAAATGAGGCAACAGTGCAATCTTTTCTACGGGGTATTCCTCTTTTTGCCAACCTCTCTGACGATGACATAGAGCGGCTGGTTCAGATAACCGCTGAATTGCGTGTATCGGCAGGTGTGTACCTGTTTGCAGAAGGAAGCGCAGGGAAATACTTTTTTGTCATACAAGAAGGTGCCATAGAAATTTTCACCCGTACTGGGAGTGAGGAAATCTCCCTCGCTATACGCAAAACCGGTGAAATAATTGGTGAATTGTCGCTTCTTGACAAATTACCACGTATGGCCACCGCACGGTCTATATGTGCTAGTAAATTGCTCCTTATACCACGCGAAGAGTTCGACCGTTTGCTTGAAGCGAGTCCCTCGGTAGCGCGAACGATACTCTATACTATCATTCCCCGCTGGCGTGACACGGAAGCTGCTTTGCGCCAACAAGAGCAAAAACTCCGTGAACAGGCTTGTGAAGTTGAGCAGACGCTTAGTGCTTTGCAAAGTACGAACGAAAAGCTAGAGCGACGAGTTGCAGAGCGCACCGCCGAGCTCGAAAAGCTCAATGAGCATCTGCGCAAGCAGGTGCATGAACAAGTGCCTGTACTCCTTACCGACAAGGTGATTATGTTCCCGCTACGGGGGAATATTGAAGCTAGTCGCCAACAGTATATAACGGACTTATTGCTGCGAGGTATTGCACAGTATCAGGCCGATACGGTTATTATTGATATAAGTACGCTTCCAAGGAAAGATACGCACTTTGTGCAGGTGGTTGTGCATATGGCGCAAGCAGCACAACAGCAAGGTTGCACAGTTATCCTCACGGGTGTTGATGCACAGGTTGCCCCTATGCTTGCCAAGTCTGGGGCCGATGTAGGCGATATGGTGCAATGTGCAACGTTGCTCAATGGTGTGCTCCATGTATCTCAACAGGGCAGGTAAGGCCGATCTTTTGCATGGTATTTGTAAAGATTTTAACGCAGAGGCGCAGAACCGCAAAGATGCAGCACGATGCAAAGATTCGTGAGAAAATGGAACGTGAACTCCTCTTGCCACCGTTCGCCGTAGCGCATGATGACCTCTTTGGGGGATATCGTAGTATCCGTACAGAGCAACGCATGCACCGGCCCTCCCAATTGGTCATCCTTGATCAGCACCCACCGCAGTACGTGTGCATTTCCTTGACAGAGATTGTGCAACATGCTATACTTAGCTACGGGAAACGCATAATCTGCGCAAAGGAAAAAACTATCTGTATCAGTAATGACAACACACCATTTTTTGACTCAGTTCTCAACAGTACCAGTCTACAACACAAAGGCTGTAGCACAAGAAACAGGCGTACCAGCAGATACCTTTCGTGCTTGGGAACGACGTTATGGCGTACCATGCCCACATCGCACCAAGGGCGGACATCGGCTCTACTCAGAACGCGAAATAGCCATTATCCGCTGGCTACGCGACCGCACGGCTGAAGGGTTGACCATTAGTCAAGCTATTGCCTTAATGACCAATAGCAACGACACAAGCCTAGAATGGATGCAACCTCTTGTTGATACAGAGCCACATAGCTGGGAACGCCTTATTCATCGCCTTTGTGCCGCTTTGACCGACTTCGACGAAAAGCGGGCCGAGCACATCGTGAGCGAGGCATTTGCCCTCTATGCACTTGATGATGTATTACTGAAGCTTTTAAAACCAACCCTTGTAGAGATAGGTACCCGTTGGCATGAAGGCATGCTGAACGCTACCGTTGAGCACTTTGCAACACAGTTCATACGCCGAAAGTTTTTTAGCATTCTCAACACCTATGCCCTCACCGATGGGCGCGGCATGATACTCGCCGGGTGTGCGCCGAGTGAATTGCACGATACGGGTATTTTATTGCTTTCTATCATCCTAGTGCGCCATGGATGGCAAGTGATCTACCTAGGTGCGCAGGTTCCCATACCAGATTTGATGGATAGTATTCAGTATTTGCATCCTGATATGGTTTGTATGTCTGCTTCATCTCAGGAAACAGCGCTAGAATTGATGGATGTTGGTAAAGCTATTGCCCATCTACCACCGCCACGTCCATACTTTGGCTATGGTGGGCAAATATTTAACCAAGAGCCTGCCATCTGCACGAGCATGCCGGGTACCTTTCTGGGGCACGATACGCAAGAAGCAATTGGTATGATAGCGGATATGTTGAAACAGACAACGCATGGGCTGTGAAAATACTGTGTAGGAAAAGAGCATCATAAGCATATATGCTTAGCAGGTATCTCTGTCTAGTTCGAGTGGGTGTTGTTGTAGATACTGTAAGGAGTGTGTGGTGCAACATCAGGTACCCCACGTGGTAGCAATGTCTGTGCAAGATAGTAACACACATGGAACACAACCATTACCTGCAAAGGAGCAACTCGATCTGCTTTTCCATTTAGCAGATAGCAAGTCAACCCTTGGGCTTTCCTCTGAATCATCTCCCCATACGCCCTTGGACCTTCGGGATGCATACCGCACATGTCAACACATAACGCGCCACCACTCGAAGAGTTTCTTCTTCAGTACCCAATTTTTACCCGCCGAAAAACGCCAAGCGGTGCATGCCCTCTATGCTTTCTGTCGCACAAGTGATGATAAAGTTGACATGCCAGATGGCGAACCTGCTTGCTGCTTGGCCGACTGGGTACGTCGCGTCCATATGCCAGAACCGCCACAAGATGACCCAGTGTTGTTAGCTTGGCACGACACACGCACCCGCTATAACATATCTCCCACATTGGTAGATGAGTTGTTGGCTGGCATTGCCATGGACCTTACCATTAAACAGTATGCAACATTTGCCGACCTGTGGCTTTATTGTTATCGGGTTGCATCAGTAGTAGGGCTATTGAGTATTGACATTTTGGGAACAGACCCACAAGCCCCACCCTATGCCATTAAGCTTGGGGTTGCCCTCCAAATGACCAACATCTTGCGTGATGTGGGCGAAGATGCACGACGTGAGCGTGTCTATTTGCCAGAAGAGGATTTAGAACGCTTTGAGCTTAGCCCAAGTGATATTCTAAACGGCGTGCAAGATGAGCGTTTCCAAGCATTGATGCGTTTTGAGATTGCGCGTACTCACCAGTTGTATGATGAAAGTTGGCCGGGCATTCGTCTGTTGCCGGCCGACAGTCGTTTGGGGGTTGGGGTAGCTGCACGAGTCTACCGTGGTATTTTAGATAAAATTGTATTGAACGGCTACAACGTGTTTCAGTACCGTGCGCACCTCACATTTTGGGATAAAGTCAAGTTGTTGCCACATATTTGGCAATCGGTACGGCAGATTGGGCGCTAACTATGTTTGCTTTCCCATAAAAAGCGCCGAACCGCTACCGCCCTACCACACTACTGCTCCATAGCTTACCACGCTAGTGCTACTGAGCTAAGGCTTTTACTGCATCAAGAGTCAGTCCGGTAATATCTGCAACCATAGGTAGCTCAAAGCCTGTTGCAAGCAATTTATGCACCGTTTGCCGTTGTACTTCGCGTGCGCGTTCATCAGCTTCACGTGCGCGTTCATCGGCTTCGCGTACGCGTTCATCCGCTTCACGTGCGCGTTCATCCGCTTCGCTTAAACGCTCAACAGCATAGTGTGCGCGTTCTTCAGCAACACGACGCATCTTGACCATAGTCGTAAACTGCTCAATCTCTTTCCCATCGCTATCGTAGCACACGACATCGCTACCTCGCACGCCTATGTACATCTTTACAGATGGTACCCAAAAACGCCCTTTTTTATCGGGAGTACATCTCTTATACACTTTTTTAGCACCGTTCAAGCGATAAACATAGATACGCGGCGGAGAACCAGGTTCGCCATAGGCATCATCTATAACCACATACACAACTACTCCTGCATCAGCATAAATTTCCCATTTTGAACGAAACAACGGATTTTTGATTTGTTCTTGTTCAAACCGTTTTTGCTCGCTCGGTGTGCGCATAGAAGGCTCAACATCAAATAGGCGTGTGGAAGGCGAGGTTATTTCTACGACCAACTCCACTTTAGCCCCTTCGACCTTCACGTAGAATGTCCCCCATTTAGCGATGCGATGCACGCCGGAGACCATAGCGAGGTCTGGTGCAAGTGGAGCTAAATCAGGTAATCCAAAATCTATTCGCATTTCCCTGAATACAACCGATGCAGGAATCATCTCACAACACATTTCGAGTGCATTATCAACGTACTGTTGAATGCGAGAATGTCCATAGTTGACGGACACGACATCCTCCTCCTGCGGATACAATAGGTCTATAAGGGTTAGTGGGCGATATTCCCAACTCTCGCTACCATCGGGGAGCACCACGGTTTCGTATCGCCACCCCAAATCTCCTTCTTCTCCGATGGGGGTGGGTAGTATTGTAGTAGGTTGTTTTTTTGTTCGTGTTTCTTTTGTTTTAATGAGCAGGTCATCATAGGTTGCTACGTCGGCATCTTCGATGGTTGAAGGATATGTATATATAGGCATTGGTACCTTACCTCCTTTATGTTGTGTACGAAATTGGTGCCTGTATGAAGGCATTGTGTTAGTTGTTTGTTCTATTATACCACATGTTGACAAGGAGCAATTCAGGTTATGAAAAAGAGGGTTGAGTCCATAATTTAGGCATTATCCACGTTCATGTATATGGAAATGGATAGTGGCTGTTAGGAGTGCTTGCACAATGTTGCTTGTTGTGCAGGCATTGCTATCTCCAGAACATGTTTCGATTGTTTGGGTATGGCATGACGCTTCGTATGATAAAAACCTCGATGAAACCTGTGCCACAGGCTAAGCACAATAGCCACACACACTTGGCGCATGTGTTCCACGCTAGGTCAGTGTATTGGCAAAAAGTGCTGAAGCATAGGCAGACCGCAATGGAAATCAAAGAATCTATAGGCGATGTGTATGGGCAAGCCATTCTTGCCAACAATCTTGGCGACCTGAAACGACACATGGGCGATTATGAGCATGCCAAACACTACTTTCGCATCGCACTCGAACAGTTCACCTTGCTCGGTTCAGATTATGGCACCGCTGTATTGCATATGAACCTAGGCGCAGTGAGTTTGAATTTAGGATTACTGACAGAGGCACGCTCGCACTTAGAACAGAGCAAGTTGTTGTTTGAGCAAACCGGCACAGAAGAATTTTTAGCCGAACTGTATAGGACCTATGCAGAACTAGCACACGCCGAGCAATCGTTAGATGAAGCACTAGAATGGGCGAATCAGTCATTGTCCTTAGCGCAACGGCTACAAGCACGTTCCGACGAAGGAGCTACGCGCAGTGTGCGCAGTCACGTATTGAAAGCACTTGGAAAACAGCAAGAAGCTCTGTCGGAGTTACGGCTTGCCTACGCTATTCTTGAAGAGGTAGATAATCGTAGTGCTATGGCGCACTGTTTGCAGGAACTAGCGCATATGACCAATAATCCAGACGAATCGGCAAAGGCATTGCGAAAAGCCCAAAAAGCGCTAGAGTCTTCCTAAAACGTATGCAAGAGATTCATGGTACTGGTTGCCATCTTACCGTACCATCCATGGAAGCCGAAGCAATATGCTGCCCGCTTGGTGCGAAAGCAATGCCCCATATATAATTTGTGTGGTAGCCTTGGATAGTTTGCGCCATTTTCCCTTCTTGCACATCCCACAACTGAATAGTGCCATCTCCAGCGGTTGCCAGCATGTGGCTATCGGGAGTAAACGCTACCGATGGAATATTGCTTTTTGATGGCGAACCAAACGTATGGAGTTTTGTATTACCTTCCATATCCCATACAACAGCAGTATTATTGCCCAACCCAGCGCCAACCATAGCTCCATCCGACGACCAATCTACACAGAGGACTTTGTCGGCGAGTTCGGGCAAGGTTTGGATCATCTCACCAGTGCGTATCTGCCATAGACGAACCGTTTTATCCCATGAGCCAGAAGCGAGTAGGGTACCATCAGGCGAAAAAGCAATACCCATAACATTGCCCGTATGCCCTTTGAGGGTATGGATGAGAGAACCATCGCGCACACTCCAAAGCTTGATCGTATCATCCCAAGACCCCGATGCAAGTATCGTACCATCAGGCGAAAAAGCTACACTTTTCACATCCTTCGCATGCCCGGTAAGTGTGCGAATAAGGGAGCCATCGCGCACACTCCAAATCTTAACAGTATCGTCTACTGAGCCAGAAGCGAGTAGCGTACCATTGGGCGAAAAAGCCACACTGTACACTTGAGCATCGTGGCCGGGTAGAGTACGCATGAGGGTTTTATCTTTGACGTGCCACATGTTCATGCTCCCATCCATAAAGCCAGCCGCGAGGAAATTACCCTTGGGGTCAAGGTCTACACTCCAGACAGGGGATGTATTATCGGGCGCAGACACCAGCGTAGCATCGGGCTGTTGTTGTTGTTGCGTACAAGCGCTTGACACAAAAAGCGCAAGCACAAGCAAGAATATCAAAACATGTGCGTGCCGTTGTTTCAGTGTTATTGTTTGAGCTATCATGCACCAATCCTATCATCAATCAATACCTTTCATACGTTATAGTATAGGTATCATAGCTCATTTCGTCAAAAAAACAACCATTATTTTGTGTTCATGGTCGGTTTATTATGTCTTCAATCCATCACAAGTCGCGCTGACTAAAGGCAACCATAGCAAGCAAAAGCGCAATCAATGCATAGACCACAGCGTAGATAACCATAGCCTCACTCGGCACCGACGTAGTGGCAAATGGAGTAACCGCTAACTCGCGTGAAAGTGCCGGTTGCATAACATACGAAACACGCCGCCAGAGTGCCTCAACTGGCAGAAGCAAGCTTGTGATGATGCCGATACGCACAGCATTTTGCGATTGGAGCAGTGAGCCAATTTGCTCAACCCATGCCCCAATGAACGCCACACCGTAGAGCATAAACAACGCCACCCCATTCGTCATCGTCGAAAAGTATGTGCCACCAAGCAACGAGAGGGATACCAGCACCAACGCCTCAAGAATAATCATTGCCATCCCCTGCAACGGGTTGGGAGGCACATACCCTACCATCACATAGACAATGAGCAAAATGCCACCGCCGAGCAAGGTGAGATAGAGAGCAACCATAGCCGCAAAGCCGAGCCACTTGCCAAGCACAATCTGCCAGCGTTGAATAGGCTTCGTCGCTATCGCCTGAATCGTATGCGTCGTAATTTCCCCGGAGATAGTATCAACCGAAGCAAAAATGGAAATCATAATGGTGAGGAAATGCACGACATAGAGACCAGCCATCACTAAAAAGTTATACATGAAGGTAAACGCAGGCGCTTCCTCCTGATGTTGCTTCATTTCGCTATAGACAAAGTGAAAGCCTGTCGTAAACAGCAGCAGAAACGCCACACCAAGCACCAACGCAACGATAACCATGCGCCGTCGTCGCGCCTCGTGGAAGGTAAGCCATGTTATAGTTGCTATGTTATGCATCTTACTTCTTATCCAATATCTTGGTAATCTGTACTAACAACTTCGGTAATTCTACTGTAATGACATCCCAAACAATATCTAGGTTTACACCAATGTAGTCGTGAATGAGACGGTCTCTCATACCGGACATGCCTTTCCATGGAACATTAGGGTTCTTAGTACGGCATTCTTCAGATAGATTTTTTGTTGCTTCGCCAATGATTTCTAGGTTACGAATAACTGCATCTTGTGTCTTGGTATCATCCAAAAAGGTGTTATAGGTCATCTCTTTGATGTAGGTCATGATACGTTTTGTTGCTTCTGCTATATCGTGTAACCAATCGTTATCACTACGCTTCGACATACATAATACTTTCCTTGATACGTTGCGCAACGTGTGCCTGTCGAATATCATCAATTCCTGCTGGCGTAAGAATATCAACCTTTTTTCCAAAAATTCGTTCTAAATAGTCGCCTAACTCAATGAACTTGAAGCCAATCGGACGCTCAAATACTATCACCAAATCAATATCGCTAGCATCAGTAGGCACACCATTGGCATAGGAACCAAACAACCCTATGCGCTTAACTGCATACTCAGATGCAAGGTAGGGGTAGTTGTTTTTCAGTATGGTTGTGATGTCTTCTCTTGTCAATACAGACATTGCCTACACGCTCCCTATCGTATACCTCATTGCCCGCTATCTTGCGTACCCACAATCTCCAAAAACATCTGCTCTAGCGAAGTACGGCGGGGTATCAACCCATAGAGCCGCGCCCCACTTTCCAGAGTACGCGCAGCAATCACGGGCAGCATCTCTTCATCCCGCACCACAAGTTCTAGCATTTCGCTCCCATGCTTGCCACTCTGGGCCACCAAACCTGTGTTTCCAGTCACCTCTTCGAGTGCTGTGAGCAATGCCGGAGTGACAGCATCAACGCGCACCTCCACAACCGTTTGCTCAGTAGGCAAATCATCCAGCGCCAGCATACGTACCACAGCACCTTCCTTGATGAAACACACCCGGTCGCACGTCACCTCAACCTCGCCCAGCAAATGTGAATTGAGAAAGACCGTCATGCCCTGCGCCTTCAAGTCACGAATAATACCACGTACCAGCATACGCCCAAACGGGTCTAGCGCCGAAGTCGGCTCATCCAAAAAAACCAAATCGGGCTTGTTGAGCAATGCCTGCGCCAACCCAATACGTTGAAGCATACCCTTAGAAAAACCAGAGAGCGGACTTTTGGCATGCTCACTCAAATGCACAAGTTCCAACAGCTCTGGTATACGCTTTTGACGTATCGCAGCATCCATGCCATACAAACGCCCATGAATGTCGAGCAATTCATGGGCTAAAAGCCACTCGTGAAAACGAAAATGCTCCGGCAGAAACCCTATACGTGCCATAGCTTGCGCGTGCCCCGGTGGGTACCCCAACACCAACGCGCTCCCACTCGTTGGCGCAACAAGCCCAAGCAACATCTTGACGGATGTGCTCTTGCCAGCTCCATTCGGCCCAAGAAAGCCAAATACTTCGCCCTTCGGCACTTGCAACGAAAGATCAGCTACCGCAACTTTCGAGCCATAGGTTTTCTGCAATTGGTCAGTTTCTATAACATGTTCATTCATACGTATAAGGCACCACAGATAGAAAATAATGAACCACCAAGACACCAAGAGCACCGGCATGAAACGCTATAAAATACCGTAGAGACGTTGCATGCAACGTCTCTACAGAGCCAACCATCAACTTAGTTTACAGATTGGGCCGCTTCAACAAGTGTTGTATTGTTCATATAGCCCTCACTTGTCAGCACATAGAAGTGATCGCCACTGTGCCAGTAGATTTGCTTATATCTATCATTATCATCCCCACTAGCACGTATCAGCAAACCTTGCGAGTCGCCAATGGTCACTTGGCTAATATTCTCAAGGTCAGCCGGGAACGGGAAGACAAGCGTACTACTCAAATCAACCTCACGGCTCAGCGCCTCAGCTTGCTGCTCGTCCATCCCAAGCACACGCAACATAGCTTTGCTCAATTCAGCGAGTTCCACGCCATCCGGCAGCGACACATCTGGGCTGTTGCCCTGAATGAGATGCATGTCATACTCCTCGCCATGATAGGCTATCATGACCGTCTCAGGCAACTCAACCGTAATTGGCTTATCACCAAGTGCATCAGGAATAGTAACATCCTGTATATCGAGCAACTCCAACACGTGCCGCGATGTTTCTACATCCACCTGAAACTGAACTGCTGCCTCGCTCTGCACAACCACCTCTGTTGAAATAGGAGTCGTTGGCAACATGTCTGGCTCTGCAACAGCATAGCCAATCGCATCCTCGGCTGCCCCAACCGAATCAAACTCGCGTGGTGGTCCTGGCTCACGCAACATTTCAGGCTCACCCAAGAATAGGTTGCTCTCGCCAAGGTCTATCGCATCCAACTCCTCTATGCGTTCAGAACTAACCGGCACAAACATCACCTTTTGCACCCGAAAAACCTGCAAAAACTGGTCTGCAAGAGCCTGCACGGGTGGCAGTGCCAACAACCCTACCACCAATACCACTGCAGCAATCCCTGCAAACAGTGCGCGATACTGACGAAACCACGATTGATTATTCTTTTGCATATCCATCCTCCTGTTTTCAGCTCCCGGCCTAGCAACAACAGAAACTCCATCTGTCTGGCTATGCCCGGAGGCAATTTCTTGTTTTATCTGTCTCAAAGCTCTTTGCGGGTCTGGAAACATCCCTGGCTTTTCCAACAATGCCCTAACCTGCTCCGACTGAACGCGCATCGCTTGCACACGATCTTGGCACGCGGCACAGGTTTCAAGGTGAACAGCAACAGCATGTTGTTCCTCAGCAGATAACGCATTATCCAAATATGCATGGATTGTACCCTCATCATAGCATGATCTCATCCTGTCCTCCTTTTCACATAACATCCAGAAGCGGTTGCTGACACTTGGAAAGAAATGCCCGCTCGGCACGTGCCAACAACGTGCCAACTGAACTAGCCGCAATACCCAAGGTTGCTGCAATTTCACTGTAGGAAAGCCCGGCATAGCGCAACAACAACATGGTGCTCTGCCGTTCGGGTAAGTTCGCAAGCACCGCTCGTACATAGGCACGTTCCTCGGCTCGTTCCGCCTCACGATGCGGGTCTTCCGCTAACAATGAAACATCCAGACGGTCAAGCCGTTGTTGCGCACGTCGCTCACCACGCAGCACATTGTAGCCACGGTTGAGTGCTACACGGCAGAGCCATGGTGCCAACGTATCATTGGCCCCAACCCGTGGTGGCTTATGGTAGAATGCAAGAAAGGTTTCTTGGGCCAAATCTTCAGCCTCCTCACGAGTGCCTACGAGATTGTACAACACTCGATAGACACGTTGATAATGACGCAAAAAAAGCATTTCAAATGCAGCGTTTTCGCCCCGACGCACACGGTCAACAAGCACGTCATCTGTTTCGTTCACCGCGAACTGCTCCTTTCCCATGATCATCCTGCACGTCAATCTACTCTTTAAACACCAACGGATGATATTTTGTGACAGGTATGGATACCAAAATAGTCGCTATACCTACATAGCTACGTACAGGCACACATGCATAGCACTCATTGCCCATCACCTATACTTGGTATAATGCATAGTGTACACCAAAAAGGGCACAGAGTACAAGACTCTGTGCCCTTCAAAATAACCTAGCTTCCGCCATCCTACAAACAATCCTTCCCTTCGTACCCACCACACCGTTGACGTATATATTCGTTATTCATACATGTTTCTCGTGCATCAAGACCAAAGTGCTCTAAGTCTACCCCTTCGAGCCACTGATTAGCCATGATTGCTTCTGGACCAACACCCTGCGAATCTTCAATAGCTGCCAACACAACAGCTTGGGCTAGGGTTTGGTAGTTGAGAGTCGTATCCACACCTTTCATCTGATCCCTCCCAAAACAATTGCAGTGTCTCCTAGCCTCACGAACTATGAACCACACAAAAAGAAACAGTAACTAAATACAAGGCCAGTGACATATACATGAACGAAAATAGGCGCGGGTTTGTTACGACTTTCACCAAAACAGGAGCAATACCATTGGATGGCACCGGCAGTGTGCCGGGGTCTTACTACAGGTAAACACAGAGAAAGAATAGTACACATGAAGGACAGGCCAATAACCTATCCTAAGACTCTTTTTGGATAGGCTTTGCGCCTATCCAATGCCTTCATTACAAATGTATTTTGTCTGTTTCTTCTTGTTCTGTTAACTCTTCAATACCTAAGCCGGCACGCACAAGGGCCCCCAAATCAACATAATCAAGCCACTCACGCACCAAATGTGCTCTTTGTCCATCTCCCTCGACATCTTCAATTTCAATAGCCGTTAATACAATCGCTTGTACGAGAGTTTGATTCATATTTTCTACTTCCATTTTTTATCTCCTCATCCATGCATACTACAGATACATGAACGAAGCTAATACCAACATTTGCATAAGAGATGTGCGTTTCATTCTCTGTGCTTCCTCTGTGTCCTCTGTGTACCCTGTGGTAAAAACCTATCTGTAAAAAGCCACCCTACCACTTGATAGCACAAGCACGCTCACCCATAATCGCCCGGCCTATGCGCACAAAGGTAGCGCCCTCTTCAATGGCTACCTCAAAGTCATCGGTCATGCCCATTGAAAGATGCTCCCAAGATGCTTCGGGAAAACGCTGTACCAACGCATCACGCAAGACGCGCAACCGTTGGAATACAGGACGAACAGTTTCTGGGTCCGACACAAATGGGGCAATAGTCATAAGCCCTTGAATGGCGATATGCGGCAGCGTCAGCATAGAGGCTACATTTTCAAAGAAGCGCGGCAGCAGGTCCGTATTTTCTAGCCCGCCCGGTAGGTCAAACCCTTCTTTGCTGGCTTCACCGCTCATGTTCACTTGGATAAGCACCGGCAAAGGCACAGGATTCAGCCCACGCGATTCATCATCATCCCTCCCACCATCGGCTATGTGACGGTTGAGCACCTCTGCCAAACGCACACTATCAAGCGAGTGGACCATATCAAAGAGCCGTATAACATGTTTGGCTTTGTTGCGCTGTAGATGCCCAATGAGGTGCCACCGCACCTCATGGTCATCGTGCCTACCTTGCAGAGCAATAATCTTTTGTTGAGCTTCTTGCACGCGGTTTTCACCTACGTCATAGATACCAGCTTCAATGGCTTGGGCAACACGTTCGGGCGGGTGTGTCTTTGTCACGGCTATCAATGCTATGTCATCTAGGCTGCGCCCGGCACGACGTGCAGCGGCAGCTATGCGTTCATGTACCTGTTGTATACGCTGTTCTATTGTATCTTGAGATTGCATATCTTAGGTCTTTGTTCCCCTCGACACGCTCAGGGAACGATACGGTATCATACCAGTTTTGTACATTTTTCAAGTTTTGCTATCAATTCCTCTATCTTCACAGGTTTACCAATATAATCATCCATACCAGACTCAAGTAAACGCTCACGGTCCCCTGTCAGTGTATGGGCCGTCATCGCTATAATGCGTGGCTGTTGTGCAGTTGGCATTTTCTTGCGAATGGTTTGCGTTGCCTCAACGCCATCCATTTCTGGCATCTGCACATCCATCAACACCACATCATAATGCAGGCTATCGAGCGCATTCAACACCTCCAACCCATTCGCCGCCACATCTGCACGATAGCCCAAACGCTCTAAGATACGCAACGCAACCTTCTGGTTGACCATGTTGTCCTCGGCAACAAGAATACGTAATGGAACATGCGTAGCCATTTGTGGCAAAACAGGTTGCGCAGCAACTATCCCACTACCATACGACTGTTTGGTATACATGCTCTCTCCATACATACTCGCTTTTTCCTCACTAGATGCAAAAAACCGCATAAGGGTATTGTAGAACAGCGACGGTTTCACAGGTTTATTCAGAAACACATCAATGCACACATCAGCTTTTTGCGCCAATTCCTGTGATGAACCGATAGAAGACCACATAATGAGTGGTATATGCTGGTATGCATGATATAAACGCATCAGCGTTGCCAACTCCAACCCACTCATCATCGGCATATGCATATCGAGAACAGCAAAATCAAACGGTTCTTCTTTGCGGACCCAATCTAATGCTTCGGGACCAGAAGCAGCCACATAGGGTATCATACCCCAAGCCTGCGCATAGCGGGATAAAACAAACCGGTTTGTTGTGTTATCATCTACTATCAGGATATGTTTACCAGCAAGCAACGGTTGCTCATTGCTCATATAGTCGCGTGCCGGTTTGGTAGAGCCAACACACTCAGCAAGAATGGTAAAAGAAAAGGTTGAGCCTTTGCCATACTCACTTTCGACCCATAGTGTGCCGTTCATCATTTCAACAAGATGTTTACTGATGGTCAAACCAAGCCCAGTGCCGCCATATTTGCGCGTTGTTGAGGCATCTGCTTGAGTAAAAGACTGGAAGATTGTATCTAAGCGGTCTGCCAAAATACCAATGCCAGTATCACGAACGGAAAATTGAAGCCGGTATACATCGTGCATAAAGCCATCTTCTTGCTGTCTATCTTGCTCTACGATCTGCGATGAAACCGTGATAACGATTTCCCCATGTTCGGTAAACTTGACGGCATTACTCAGCAAATTGACAAGAATCTGCCGTAGCCGAGAGGTATCACCTATAAACATATCAGGTGTTTGCTCATCTATCACATACGCAAGGTCAAGTTTTTTGGCCACGGCTTGGTAGGACATCAAGTCAAGCGCTTCTTCAATGCAGACATGCAGCTCAAAAGGATGCTTCTCTAACTCTAGTCGGCCGGCCTCAATCTTGGAGAAATCGAGAATATCGTTAATGATAGACAGTAAGGCATCGCCACTAGCCCGTATGGTTTGCACATAATCATGCTGCTCTTGCCCAAGTGGAGTATCCAGTAGCAGGCTCGTTAAGCCAATAACGGCATTCATAGGTGTACGAATTTCGTGGCTCATGTTGGCCAGAAATTCAGATTTAGCTTGGTTTGCCAAATCTGCTTCGCGTCTTGCGCGTTGCAATTCAGCATTTTTTACCGACAACACGTGGCGTGCTTTGTACAGTTCGCGTGTGGTTGACGACAATTCATTGGTAAGTCGCAGATACTCTTGGGCCGAACGTTCATCGAGGGAAGGCACGGGTTCAGCATAAAAGAGCACCTGATATTCTTGTGCCGGAGCGGTCCAGCATTGGTAGGAGGTAGGTAAATCGGTAGTATTCGGGGTAAGATTCAACTTGGCATACAAGATAGTCCGCTCTTTGATAGTTTGTTCTACCATCTCACGAAAGCGAACTTGGCTCGAACTCACCAAGATATCCTTCAACGAGTGTACCGTATCAATATCCTCTTTGAAGCGGCGCAGGCTTTCATTCCAATTCAGCAGAGTCCCTTCTCTATCAACAAGCACAATAATACTGTTGCTATGATGCACAAACAGTTCTTCACCATACGCTGCTATTGTTTCGATAAGACTAGCCATGACCTTCTTTCATCGCTTCATGCGAAGCATGACCATTGGTTGGAATAGCAGGCGCAAACGCTTCAATATAGCTGACGGCTTTGCTTGCACTCACCACAAACCCATCAGCACCAATGGTTTTCCATATATCTGTGTCATTCATATACGCCTGCCCGCCAACAATAATATGCACTGGCAATGCAGTTGCTCTGATATGCTTAATAATATCATGGACAATTCCAAGATGTGAAGCTAGTGTTGTCGAAATACACAACACCTGAGATTGCTTCTCGAACACTAACTCAACGAGGCTATCCACTGGTGTATTAGCTCCAGTATAGTACACATCCCACCCATTAATCTCCAGCAAGTCGGCGAGCATACGTGCTCCTATTTCGTGTAGCTCACCGGGCGATACCGCAACAATAATAGTACCCTTTTCGCGTGGAAGCTCTAGTATCATAGGGTAATAGATAGACATGACCCGCTGTGTAATGGATGTTGCCATATGCTCTTGCCCAATGGTAATTTCACCATCCGCCCATAAACGCCCTATTTCATACATCGTTGGGCAAATAACCCGCTCCCACCAAATGGGAATATCCCACACGGTTTGAATATATTCCCGCGATATACGGACCGCCTCTTGCGTATCTGGCGAGAGAAGGGCATGCAAGTAACGATTAAAATGTTCCACAAGCGCATCGTCTATGGTGATAGCATCGGGATAAGCCTGCGATAAGACTAAAAAATCACGGTGACTATCAATCAGGCATTGGTATACTGCATGTACCTGTGCGGCTTGCTCTGCATCTAAATGTATCGCTATTGCTTCCATCCACACTGTGAGGTCAATAGGAAAGTAGCGTGATGAAAATCCTCGGTTTATATAGGAACGATACGCCCAAATGGCCGCTTCGACCATTGCACGCCCACTTTGCAAGCGAAGTTGGGTAGCCATAAACTTGACATGGTTGCTGTGGTCATCGTACAAGACACGAATAGGATTGGGACCAATTAAGTCTTCAATATCTTCACGCTGGGCTAGCACCTTATTTGCATAGTCTAGGATAACAGGAGCCATCGCATCATATGCATCAGCAGTTACCGCATCAATACCTGCTATAGCATCGGCACATTTCTTAATCAGCGAATTGTCCACCATATCACCCCCATACCATTACACTCAATCAAAAGATGCCTATGCTTGTTTGTTCACATCATATCAACGCTACTACACTTCAATACGCTCATAGGGATTGGGCTACTGCAATAGGCATGACCACCTTCCAATGCTTGCCACCAAATAGCACCATAGGCATTGTATCATATCACCGTACATCACAGATTCAAGGTAGTACTTTTTGCTTCGTGTTCTATACCTTAACCACCACTACCGTCACATCATCTTGGTGCTCTGCATCGCCCACAAATGCATCCAACTCTGAACGGAGGTGTAGCAGCATCGCTTCCGCACTTGTATTTGGTCCATCGCATACTGCCTGCTCCAACCGTGCAAACCCAAACATCTCATGCTGCATATTGTGTGCCTCTATCAAACCATCGCTACAGAGAATAATCATATCGCCCGATTGCAGTGGCATATGAATATTCTGATAATGCGGTTCCATATCTGTCCCCACCCCAAGCGGCAGACCACTCGCTTCTACCCATGTCATCGTACCATCTTGGCGACGCAGAATAGGCATAATACACCCTGCATTAAAGGCATTCAAACTCATTGTCGTATCTAGGTTGGTTGTTTTGACAATCTCCACATACACCAACGCACAGTTTTGGCGTGTTGTCATCGTATACGGCTCAATAGCTCTATCCAATTCCATCAAAAACGCATTGAGTGAAAAGGCCTGAGTGACAAGTTTACTCAGCAACGTATCAATTGAAAAAGCCTGTGTAATCAAGATATGGAACGAAGCGAGGCTAATAGCCATCAACAAAGCAGCCGGCATACCCTTGCCAGATACATCGCCCACCGCAAAAGCAAATCGCTCCTCTAGTGGCAAATGATAGGACTCAAAATGGTAATACGTATAGAAATCACCGCCAACATCACGGGCCGGCATACTATAACACTGCACATCGAGGCTATCCCATTCAGGTTTAGGCGGCAAGAGCAAAGCTTGTTGTATTCTACGCGCCATAGATAATTCTTGCTGCAATTGGTCATTGAGCATTTTCAAATTGTGGTAGGCATGATTCAGCGCCGCTTCCATCTGTTTCCGGTCTGTAATATCTTCCTTTACTGCCAAAAAGTGCGTTATACCCCCTTTATCATTGGTAATGGGAGATATAGAAGCAAATTCCCAAAAAAAGCTCCCATCTTTGCGTTTGTTGTGAAACTCGCCATGCCACTCTTGCCCAGAGCTAATCAATTCCCAAAGCTGTTGGTAGCTTTCGGCAGGAAACTCGCCCGACTTCAACACACGTGGATTTTGTCCTAGCGCCTCTTCGCGGGTATAGCCGGTAGCTTGTACAAATTTGGGGTTTACATACTCTATGTTGCCATTGGTATCGGTAATAACAATAGAAACAGGGCTTTGCTCCACCGCCCGATAGAGTTGCCACATTTTCTCCTCAGTCTTCCTTCGCGTACTAATATCTCTCCACACACCATAAAAAATGATGGTATTATGCACGGGTATCGCAGTAAGCAACGCTTCAACTGAAAAAAGTTCCCCGCTCACTCGCTTGTGAACCCACTCAAACCGAAAATTACCCTTTTCTCGCGCCGTAGCGATTATAGTATGCAACCCTTCTTCAGAAGGGTTGCCATCTGGCTGTTGCACTGGTGAAAAATCAACCAATCGCTGCCCCATCACTTGTTGCTTATCAACACACCCAAACATATCTAGTGCCGCTTGGTTACAATCAATAATGGTCTCCTCATCAATAAAGAAAAGCGCATCAGATGAACGCTCAAACAACATTTGACAGGTTATATCCGTACCAGGATTCATACCACTCCACTCACTATCCTTAGCTATCTGTCGCATTGTATGCCACATCATGTGCCTACCAGTATAGCACATCATAGCAGTGTATAAACGATATGCAATAAGTGCTACGTACACTGTACAGCAAGCCCATACAACCTAGGGTGTGCAATCTACAAAAGGTGTCATGCAAAGCGGGTTGTACTGTCGCCAAAGCCAGCATTGCGACACAATGCCAGGGTATTCGCGCCCAAGCAACCCTAGCTGCACCTGCTCAAGTGGGCTGGCATCATCTGGCACACCAGGCACAAGCTCAAACCGTGCCCGCTCAAAGTATTGCACCGTCTTCTCTTGCCCTGTGGTTTCATCAACTTCCACAAGTTCATCGCTAATAGGGTAGCCAAACATCGTCAAACCACCATAGGTGTAGTAAAAGCGCTTGAAACGTGGGTTGACAATAGCATCGCCCTCAATATCGGTGCGGCGTTGCACATCGCGTGTATGATATTTCTTCTGATAGACGGCAGTCCCTATTTGTGAGCCGACTACCCGGTAGGGCCAATCGTTCTCAGGATGAAATTCAAGCCGTTGTCGTTCGGTATACAGCACACTCGTCATGCTGCCACAATCGCCGGTGAGTTCTTGCACGACGGGGCCAATGGGGTAGCCAACCACCGCCAGCGATTCGTGCAATGCACGTGGCACAGTGCCACTGCCCAAGGTCGTGAAATACTGCGCAAAATCACCACTGATGCCATGCTCTAGCGATGCAAACCTATGTATTGGACACACAGCAATATGTGTATCTGCACCTAGCGCCGTTGCCGGGTCATTGCTCACCTGCAATGCGCCATGCAAATCGCGCATTTTGAGCCGTACATGCGCATGCAAATGCTCAAACCCTTGGTCTGGAATAGGCATTTGGCGCGTATTTTCCGTCATCATGATAGGCAGGTAGCGGTAGCCGCTCACCGCAACACTCCCATCACTCCGGCGCACGATACCTACATAGAAAATAACGGATGTATCGCTAAATGAGCTTGCTTGAAACACGGCTTGGTCTGCAAGAAAGTTAGCGAGGGAGTAGATGACGAGGGTTTTGCGTCCGTTGGTGTCGAGTATATCTACCGGCTGAAGGGTATGCGGCTGTGCGCCTAGAATAACATCAGCACCAGCTTGGGCCATTTTCATTGCCCCTTCCACCTGCATCGGGTTTGGGTACATCTGATATTCTTGTCCCCAATGCGCTGCCACTATCACAACATCGGTTTCGCGTTTAGCTTGTGCAATATCATCCAATACTTGTTGACGAATGCCACTTTGCTGCCCATAGTCGGACGCATTCCATAACAAATTCACCTGATTGTATGGGTCTGCCAACCCATTGGTGCCCCAAGAAAAAGAGAGAAAGGCCACTTTGATGCTCACCCCATCACGGGTGAGGATGATAGGCAGATAAACAGAGCGTGGCTCCTCGCTTGCACTCGTTGGCACTGTGCCATGCTGCATAATGCCTGCTTCTTCAAACACCGCTAGTGTTGCATCTATCCCTTCTGGGCCGCGGTCCATAATGTGATTGTTGGCTGTGGAAACGACGCCAATACCGGCATGTTTCAACGCCATGCCCAAGGCAGGGTTGTAATTAAACGCCGGGTAGCCCGTATAGGGGCTATTAGCGAGCATAGCCCCATCGAAATTCGTATAGGCTATGTCGGCAGATTGGAGGAATGGGCGCACATGGTCAAACAAATAATCATACCCCAACGACTCAGCCACCATTTGAATATTGATATGCGGGAACACATCACCAGTCGCCGCAAACGTAAAATGCACATCGTCTGCGTTGCCTACACCACACCTATTGGCCGATAGCAGGGGAGTATCGTAGATAATAGCCGGTTGTTGTGGTTGCTGTACTTGCTGTTGTGGTTGCTGTGGTTGTTGCGATAGAGACTCTTGTATACTAGAGAACACCAAAAACCCAATAGCCAAAAGGAACGGTAGAAAAAACCGTGTACACCATACCAGTAGAGCATGCATAGACTTTCCTTTCAGTTGTTCAAAAGCCATTTTCGTTATGAATAGGCAAAGAGGACGTACTGCCAATATGCAAAACTGGATTGCACAACAGCGCCAACACGAGGCAGTGTATTGGAAAAAGGCGAGCCATAAGACACCAACCCCAAATCACGCGCTTGTTTCAAGAAGCACAACATACCTTCAGGCGGACCAACCAGCAACGCCGAACCTATACCTTGATGGTAGGCCAAACTTGCAGCAGTACGGATGTATGTATGATTATCGGCACCATTAGCCACTAACAAAGCTGCTTCCGGCAACCCTTGACTAATAAGAGACGTTTTGCTTTCCTCGACTTGACCTCCCACAAGCATAATCCTAGGTGCATACCCACGATGATACAAACGCATCGTATGATCAAGGCATAGCTTTTCGCTCATATCAGCATGGCACAATCCAATAATAACATCTACATGACGTGCCTCATCTCGCATACCCTGCAACATAACTAAGACACAGACAAGCACAATGCCTATAAGCACAGGTAGTATAAGAGATGCAGAAAACCGCAGTATTTGTATGGCTATGCGACTCTTTTCCATAGCATCTATTATACTGCAAAATAACATTGTACGGTCTTGCTAGGAGCAAGACCGTACAATGTTGTGTACACATATATGTATGATGCGCTATGGCTTCCCAATGCTTCCGTTATCACTCTTTGAACAGCCCACTCATGCGGTCTATTTCGCTAGGGGTGACATAGGTAAAATTGCCGGAGAGAATACCAGAAATATTTCTGAAGGATTTGCCAATATGCATGCCCTGTGGGTCTATGGAAAACTCGCGTATTTCCTTATCATGCATAGAACCACGCATCTTGAGCACCGTCAAGCCGCGACGCATTTCGCCATACAATTCGACGTAGCGCAGGAGAATGATAGAATCGGTAATAGTCGAAATATGTGCTTCGGTGATAGACGTGCCCCCAAGCAAGGTAGGGGTAGTTGAAGTATACAGTCCGGCCGTTTCCTTGTGTTTAATGAACGATGTCAAACCAATGACAAACTCCCGGAAGCCTCGTATCGTTGACACACGTTCAAGGGCCGAAAGACTATCAATGGCTACACGATTGGGATGAAACTCCTCAATAACCGCTTTCATCTCAATCAATTGGTCTTCCAAGCCAGCAGCTTCAGGGTAATTGCACACAACACGTAGTTTTCCATCGCGTTCCATTTCTTCAAAGTCAATGCTCCAGCCAGTGGCATTGCGCACAAGCTGGTCGCGGCTTTCTTCAAAGGCAAACAACACGCACCGCTCACCTAAGTTGGCACCGGCTCCCATAAAGGTTGTAGCCATGAGCGTCTTGCCAGTGCCGGTTGCTCCCGATACCAACAACACCGAATCACGGAAGAAGCCTCCTCCACACATTCTGTCGAGTTCAGCATTGCCAGAGGTGATACGTACATCGGAGGAACGTTGCTCCAGACCAATGGCCGAAAGTGGTATAACAACGATGCCCTGCCCAGGAATGACCGTAAAAGGAAACTCTCCTTTTTGGTGTGAGACACCACGAAACTTGAGAATTTCCACGGTTCGTCGGCGTTTCTCTTCTTCGAGCACATTGCGCAAAATAACCACGTTATCGGCCACAAACTCTTCAACCCCATAGCGTGCTACTTCGCCATACTCCTGTGTTCGTTCGGACGTCATAACAGCGGTGACGCCCATCTTGCGCAATGCAGAAGCAATACGGAATAGTTCATTACGCACGGTGGCACCATCCGAAAGCTGGCTAAAAATAGCGCCGAGTGAATCCATTGAAACACGGCTCGCTTTGACTTGCTGGATGGCGTTTTCGATGCGGGCAAGTAAGGCCCCCAAATCATAATCGCCTGTGACGATAGGCTCTTCGCCTGGTTGCCGCGACGCATCCACAAACGCCCATCGTCCTTCAGCTTCCCACTGGACAATATCCCAATTGAATCCATGCATATTGCGACGAATAGCATCTGGTGTTTCCTCGAAAGTCACAAAAACACCATGTTCATCAGCCTTTGTGATTCCTTCAGCCAGAAATTGAGCTGCAAAGACCGTTTTGGCACTGCCCGCTGTCCCCGAAACGAGGGTTGTGCGATATTTCGGTAATCCGCCGTTCGTGATATGGTCAAAGCCCGGAATACCGGTTTCTAACTTTTCGATATACACTTGGTTTCCTTTTTGGCTCATTGTTCCTCCCCGCGCTGCTCAACGGTTTGTTGTAGATTCAATCCCAATAACACCCTCGCCGTATCGGTGAGATCACCGATAATACGTCGGCGAGGAGGTGGCAATTCTCTCACCAATGTTGGAGTCACCATAATTTTCTCTTCCTCAGCAAGCTGTGGATTTTCAAGGACATCTACGATAACCAGCTCATATTGATCATGCAACTCTCGTTCACATATCTGACGCAGATTGGAGATAGCACGCTCAGATCGTTGAGTATCACCTGTGACATAGAGCTTGAGTACAAACTTATTCATGGCGATTCTTGTCTCTCCTCCCATTTGCATAAATGGCACAGATTTGAGATGGCACGAGCGGACCCGGCTGCATCTCCTGCGATATATAGCTTGAGCAAAAGTGTATTCATTGCGATTCTTATTTCTCCCATTCTCTTGATCGTTGTACATCCTGTTGCTCATTGAGTAGTGTTTTGCTCATACCTAATGCATAATTGCGATAGTAGGAAACGAGGTATCCCATCAGTTCAACAACCATTACTCGTCCTTCTTCAGCATACGCTTGAGCTTTGACAGGGTGTACATCTTGACTCTTCGTTTGCAAAATCATACTGTGAATTTTGACGACATCTCTTGGGCCGGCCTTCAAAAATCCGAGACGTTCAGCGAGAACACGCAGAGCTTCGGAAATGTCATGCTCTACTCGAAAAGCCCGTCGCTCCATGGCCAAATCTATCACATGGGCGTAGTGCTTCATCAACTCATCAAACACATGTGGAGCGCTCTCATGCAACGGAAGCATACCAAATAGGCCCGATGTAACGCTTGAAGAAGTTGTGCTTGTCAATTGAAGCAAAGCGCGTATCTCACGTTCTTGTTCCTTGGCACGCTCACGTTCTGCTTCCGCTTCGGCTTCGATGCGAGCCATGCGCTTCCGTTCTGTGATTTCATTGTACGCTACCACGAGTTGGCGACACTTACTCCCAATAAGCGGCATAATACGTATCTGAAACCAACGCTCTTCTGTGTGGGTATTCCGGTATGGACATTCAAGCTCAAAAGAATCACGTTCTCCACGCAGAATAGCCTTCATCCCATCTAGCACATCAGAGAACACACCAGATGCTTGGCGGCATGCATCAAAATAATTGGTACCAATACCGGCATGTTGAAATGAAGTATGGTTGTGATGCTCACGAAAATGCATCCATGCGTTATTGGTCATAATAACAGTCCCATGTTCATCTATAACAGCAATATGAGAATCAATAGAATTTAAAATAGAGCGGCTAAAATTCTCCGCCTCACGCAAATCTTCTTGCAATTGTTTATGCTCCGTAATATCACGCAATGAGGTTAGATAGGCAAGAGCCCCTTCCCATTTTGTTTGCACTACGCGCATTTCTGCAATACGCGGTTTTATTGCACCCTTACGAATAACATCTATTTCGGTTGTTTCACCGGCAACAAGTGGGAAGCCAAACAACGCACCTATGAGATCTTTAGCATGACGGCACAACAATGTTTCAGCAGCGGGATTGACGAAAAGCACCACCCCATTTACATCCGTCACGACAATGCCATCGGCATTCTTGATGATGAGATTTTGAAATCGTGCTTCCCCAATGGCCAAATCTTGCGCATACTGCTGCAATTGTATGCGCATGCGTTGTCGTTCAACCACCCCTAGCAACACATGCACCAACGACGTACTATCCAACCGTTCTTTGATCAGGTAATCATCTGCACCCAATTGCACGGCTTTTGCTCCTATCTCTTCATCATTTCTTGTCAGAACAATGATTGGCACATCTGGAGCATGTGCTCGCGCACGTTCAAATGCACTCAACCCTTCCCCACCTAGCAGAGACAGGTCCAACAAGATAACATCTATATGTGTATCTGTCAGGTGATGCAGTGCTTCATCGAGTCCTTCAGCATGGACTACTTCAAACTGAGGCACATATACACTCTCTACGAATGGTTTTTGCAAGAGAAAAACATCTGACGTGTTATTGTCAACTACCAAGGTTCTGATTGGAACATTAGACATAATACATTTTACCCGTCCCAGCCACTGCTTGCCCATTTTCCTACCATCTTGTGTGGATTATACCATACATATGGCACCATAAGCACTTTGTATATAGCTAGTGGGGGGATGTTGTACACAACATCCCCCCACTAGCTATATACAAAGGTTGAATAGGTTTTATACACTCATCGGAATCTGTACACAAAAGCGGCTTCCACCACCTTGGCGATCTTCCACCCAAATACGACCACCATGCGAGTGGGCTACCTCATAGCAAAAAGCCAACCCTAGCCCCGTGCCACGTACCGACTCTCCCTTGCCTTGGACAAACGGTTGAAAAATGCGCTCTTTATCTTCAGATGGAACCCCAGGTCCCATATCTTCAACAAACAAAATGATGCCTTTCTTATCGGGGAACGCATACGCACCAAGCGTAACCGTGCCACCTTTGGGCGTAAAACGCAATGCATTCACCACAAGGTTGACAAGAGCGCGGCGGATTAAACGCGTATCGGCCATGAGCCGTAATGAACGTGGATGCACATGATACCGCACTATCACTTGATGCTGCACTGCGAGGTTGTACATAAGATTGTGAATTTCATCATACAGCAATTCAAGCATAATTGGTTGATACTCTACTGCTTCATGACCAGATTGCAATTTCTTAATATCCAACAAATCATTGGTCAGGTCTATCACTTCTTGCAACCCACGCTTGCCAGAAGCAATGGAGTCTTGAACAAACCCTTGAATCTCTTCACTCAGAGGGTGCTCCTTGAATGCACGTTGAATAATGTCGAAGCAGGCCGAGGTGGCCATCAGGGGGCTACGAATATCATGCACAACCATACTTACCATACGTTCGCGGTCAGACATTTTGCGCTTAGCATGGTCAAAGAGCCACGCTTGTTGCAGGGCGGTGCCAATTATCTCAACAGCAGTCATGAAGTGTTTTTCCTGCTGACTATTGAATGTTGCGGGGGCTTCATGCGAGAGGGTAAGCACCCCAACAAGGCCTGCCGCAGTGCTCAAAGGGGCTACCAAGAGTGACCGCCCAGGGATGAGGGGATACCACGCTTCATCCCGATTATCTTCAACACAGCGTGGGTGCTGGTCGTGCAGCACCTGCCCTTGCACCCCTTCGTGCAATGCTTTTTGAATAATAGCTTCGTTCACTTGTATTTGTTCAGTGCTACTTATCCATCGCACAAGTTTATGTTGCTCATTGAGCAACACAAAGCACCCTGTCTGCGCACCAAATATACCAATAACACGTTGCAGTGCATTATGCAATACCTGCTCAACATCGAGGCTCTGATGCACCTCCTGCGACAAATGCTGTAAAGCCAACAAGTACGCATGTTCTTGGGCTATCTGCTGGTGGGTATACAACAAGAGCAGGTACCCATCACGCATACTATGCTGTTCAGCTTCGGTAGGCTCGGTGTCCTGCTCAAATTCTTGCTGCATATGCTCATCTGCCATTTCTTGTGAGAAAGGGCCGTTCATTGTGGTCTTTGAACCAAAACCATTGTGTCCTACAAGCTCATGTATGGTATACGGTAGCGTCGAATCTTGATACATCGGCATCCCTTTCTAAGTATACATCAAAATCATGGAACCAATTACCCACAAACCACCTCTCAGAACGACGCATTATCCAGATATAACCCCAACAAGAGCATAGACGCATATATGCAGTACGATGAGGAGGTGTTGACCTGTTCAACGAGCTTTATTTTAACCAAAATGTAACAAAAAAACCAAAATGATTACCAATAGTATACCAAATATATCACCATTTGGCTATAGCAAGTTTTTCCTACCCATCTACAGTACTATTTTTACTATATCACATAGTATTCCAACTTTTCGTATTGGGTGTTTGCAAAGATTGACTGAAGCGGTAGCATGGAGTGAAATATAGATACAAAGAAGATTGCTTTTTGGGTTTTACGATATATAATAGTATAAGAAGCTTTGTTCATAGGTATGATGCATACTGCATACTGCGGAATGTATCAAGAGAAAGGATATGTACCATGGTGTATATACGACAAAAATGGGTGTATAAAGTTGGTATGATAGTACTTTTTGGAATTTTACTGCTGGCCGGATGTGCAGGACAAGCACCAACACCAACACCTGTATCAGTAGCACCACCCTCACAAGGTACCCGCATAGAACCACCGCGTGAAGTTGCCGATTTTACCTTGACCAGTCATGAGGGAAAACCCTTTAGCCTGAGTGACCTGCGTGGCAAGCCTGTGATACTCTACTTTGGCTATACCTTCTGTCCCGACATCTGCCCTACATCCCTTGCTACCTTTGTGCGTGTTAAGCGTGGGTTAGCAGAAGAGCAAATGTCCGACGAAGCAGCTTTTGTGTTCGTCAGCGTAGATAGCGAACGCGACACTCCACAAGTGCTGGCCCGCTACCTATCTGCATTCGACGAAGGCTTTATTGGGCTAACTGGAGACGAGCAAATGATACGCAAAATTGGCGTTGACTACGGGTTATTTTTTCAAAAGAGCGAGGTGGAAGGCACCAGTGCCGATTACTTGATAGACCATACCGCTGCATCGTTTCTCATAGACCCACAAGGGCGTTTGAGCATTATCTACCCCTATGGCACTCCGTATGACATTATACGCGATGACCTGCTCACCGTGATCAATAAACAGCAGGAAAGCTAGAAAGCTAGTCCTTATTTGTCATTCATGACCTAATATGCTATCCTATACCCGTTCTCTATGTACCCTGTTGTACAGGAAAAGCATGTATATAGCTTGTAGACGGTACAGGAATATTTACAGGAGGTATCTATTATGAACGTAAAGGTTCGTCAAGCACAGATTTTGCGGGCGGCAGCAATTGCAAGCATCGTATTGCTTGCACTCGTCCCATTTTTTGACGTTTCATCGGTTTTGGCAAAAGGGTCTTTCTTGGCTGCATTGAAAGAACGGTACCCCTATATTGAGGGGAGTGCTATTGACAATTGCGGGCTCTGCCACACGGCAGAAAAACCACAACTCAACCCCTATGGTATGGATTACAAGATGCATCAAGGCGATGTAATAGCTATTGAAGCACTCGACTCGGATGGCGACGGATTTACCAATGTAACGGAAATAATGGCGCTCACGGCTCCCGGCAACCCAGAAAGTACATTGTCTATGACACCACACGAAGGGCCTGTGACACCAGTGTTTGTAGATCAACCCGTTGTACCACCGCCCCCCCCCGAAGACGCAGCACCACCAGCCACTACCGCACCAGCCCCTGCGCCAGTCGTCATTCAGCAACCACCGAACATACCGCAACAACTTCCCACGCCACAATGCCTTGAACCCATACGAATCCAACCCTAGTACCCACCTTACAATCGTAGAGGCGTTGCAATGCAACGTCTCTACACCATCCCAAATCTATACATAACACGCACGTTCCTCATATGTAGCAACCTCTTTTCAACACATGTAAAAAAGCAGTTTTATTGCTCCTCCCTTCGCCCCTTGCCCTTCATCTTTCGTTCCTTGCCCTTCGTCCTGCGTCCCTGTACGCGACCAAAAGTATGTACTCGATCTTCTTCTTTTGCCCACAAGACAGTTCGCACCCTTGGAGCGTAACGGCAAAGCATTCTCTATTCCCTTCTTTGTACCTTTGCGTTCTTTGCGTCTTTGCGCGAGGTTTTCATGAAAAAAGGACAACCACCCTGCACAAGAGACTTGTACAGGGTGGTTGTCATAGATGGATGGACATACCGTTTATGACCAAGCGTAGCGTAAGGCTATCATTCCAAAAAAAAGCTCTGATGAGACCTCAACCATTGCGGCAAGCCGCATCGGGCAAATGCCCTTTTCTCTTCAAAACCATATACCCTCGCTCAGTAGCTCTTGCTCAGAAATACCAAGAGCAACGTCACAGCCAGGACATTTAGACATTTCCTCTACGGTTGTTGATACCACACATCAGGAACGGCAGGAACTGTACCAGAGTAGTATGGGTAATCATAGGTATCCCAATCACGGCTTGGACAGCAGCCATACGTCGTATCATCGCCCTTGTCCATCTCGGCCAAACGCTGCGTTGTTGGGACCAATGATTTACCAGATGGGCGGCAGCACATATTGGGTGACTTGAAACATACTGATTGTGACACACGCACCGTTGGCGGGTGAACAGCCGCTTCAGACCCAGTTTCCTCACAGCAGCACGGTTGATCTAATTCGATACAGCATGTTGCCGGTGTTGGTTGTGGCTTTACATATGGATCACAATAGCCAGGAGCCTGGCCCATGTCGGTTGTGTAGATAACTGGTGTTGCAACCACTATCTCTTCCTGACAATAGTTTGGTGGTGGAAGTTGTTGTGGAATAACTTGCTGTTCATAAACCACCACAGGTGTTGGAGCTGTCTGTAGTACCCCAGACTCACACTGCGCATAGGCAGAGGAAACAAGGAGAGGTGCTACCATTCCCATTAAAACAAAAGCGGTCACAATTGTCCACTGCTTCAGCGAAAGCCGGCGTAAAAATCGCATTCGAGCATTCGGGTTCTGCATAATGGTTTCTTCCTTTCTGTTGTATTCCCGTCGTAACACGGTTACCTCACTTCAATAGAAAATCCTTACCAGCCAGAGTTTCTGTACCATGTATCCTTACTCTACCCCTGCTGATACTTCTTGTACGGCACATCCACACACTACAATACCCGTAATATCCTAAACTGACACAAACCAACGGCATGTGTCACACCCAACAGAAGCCTAAACAACGTTCCTGTTGTACCTATCCTTTTCCTAACCTACCAACTCAACCGCAAGAAAACAAACCTAGCACCTGCCTGCATAAGGACACCCTGTCTTAAAACCATTTCAAACACATTCCTAGACATCAGCAATCCTTACGTATGAGCGAGTCTCATAGCGTGCATATTTTACCACATATTGCATTTAGCGCAACTACCCACCATTCGCCCATCCCTTCCATATCATACAAATACATTGCCTTGTTCATTGACCTCAGCGTATGCTACAAGCATACCTAAACCCCTTCTTATAGGCTCTATACTCACAAATACGTGCTATATTACTGAACGATTACTTACCATTATTTTGACATATCAGCTATGCACCTATCACGAAAGGGGTGTGCTTATATCAGCAAATTATCACCTTGCCCCCACAGCACAGTCATTCTGTGCCACGCGCAGACACGGTTCCATCGCTCGCTTGTGAGTGGTTGAATAGGTTGCGTAGGTTGCCCTCTTGCACACTTGCAATTTGTGCCCTCTCCCACTATACTGATAAACAGCTATGGTATATAGGCCCACTACTGCCCAATCTTGCTACTGTAGATGCATACATAGTTACTCAATAGTCCGGAGTACCATCATGCCCAAGATCAAAATTGGTGATGCCGCCATTCCCTTCACCTTGCCAGGTGTTGACGGCCAAAATCACACCTTATCTGATTATAGCAACAAGGCTATCGTTGTCATCATCTTTAGCTGCAATCACTGCCCCTATGTTCGTGCTTGGCAAGACCGCATGGTCCAAATCCAAGCTGATTACGCCAACAAGCATGTGCAAATGATTGCCATTAACGCCAACGACACCTACAATAACCCTGATGATAGCTTTGCCAATATGAAAAAGCAGGCTCTCGAAAACGGCTTTAACTTCATCTATCTCTATAACGAATCCCAAAACATCGCACGCGCCTATGGGGCCGAGCGCACTCCCGAAGTCTTCCTGTTTGACCACAACAGCATCCTCCAATATCACGGAGCAATTGACGACAACTTCCAAGAACCCCATGAAGTCACCCATCACTACCTACGTGACGCCCTCGATGCTGTCATCAATCACCACCCCCCACCGTTGATTGAAACCAGAGTCGTCGGATGTACTATCAAATGGAAGTAGCAGTATGTATTCTTCTATCCGTTCATTTTTCCTTTTCATCTGGCGACTCCTCCGTGCTTTATTCAACATTATGCTTATGCTCCTACTCATGATCCTCCTCATCGGCGCAGGACTGTACTATCACTACAGCAAAAACCTCCCTGAGCCACAACAACTCGAAGACTATCACCCTTCTGAAACAACCCGCATCTATGCCCGCGATGGACAAACGTTGCTCTATGAACTGGTAGACCCACAATCTGGACGACGCACGCTCGTGCCCTTTGACCTAATACCCCACACGCTCAAGGAAGCTACCATTGCTGTTGAAGATGCACATTTCTACAAACACCCTGGTGTAGACTGGCGCGGCATTATCCGTGCGCTGTGGCTCAACTACCAACACCACGAAATTGTCAGCGGCGGCAGCACTATTACCCAACAACTGGTACGCTCCATCTTGCTACCGGCTGAAGAGCTTCGCCATGACCTTCCATTGCAACAACGCTACGAACGCAAGCTGCGTGAAGCTATTCTCTCCTATCGGGTAAGCCGCACATATAGCAAGGATGACATTCTTACCTTCTATCTGAATGAAGTGTACTATGGTGCTCAAGCCTATGGTGTTGAAGCAGCCGCCCGCACTTACTTTGGCAAACATGTGTGGGAATTAACCCTAGCCGAGTCTACGCTCTTAGCCGGGCTGCCACAATCGCCGACACGCCTCAACCCCTTCACCAATAGAGAAGGCGCACGCGCACGTCAACGCATTACCCTCAACCTCATGGTCAAAAACAGCTACCTCACACCTATGCAAGCAGATGCCATCTACAATGAACCAATACATCTCGTACCACCAACAACCAACATTGTTGCTCCCCACTTTGTCTTCTACGTCCGCGACATCCTAGAACGAGCCTATAGCCCCGACATCCTCTACCGTGGTGGCTTGCGTGTCATCACTACCTTGGATGCCAACTGGCAGGCTGAAGCCCAACGTATAGCCCAACAACATATAGCCGAATTGCAACACCAACAAGCCCACAATGCCGCAGTAGTGATACTCTCCCCAGAAGGGCAAATATTGGCTATGCTTGGCAGCATAGACTACAACAACCCCGCTATTGACGGCGAAGTGAATGTTGCCCTATCTCCGCGTCAACCCGGCTCGGCTCTCAAGCCCATCCTCTATGCCGTTGCCTTGAAGCATGGTTGGACTCCCGCAACCATTATTTGGGATGAGCCAACGACATTTGAGCAACCGCTTGGGGGTTCGTATGACCCAATGAATTACGATAATAGCTGGCATGGCCCACAGAGTGTTCGCATGGCATTGGCAAACTCTCTCAACATTCCCGCTGTCAAAGCCCTAGACTACGTTGGCATCAAGAGCTTTGTAGCTGTATTACAAGCCATGGGTATTTCAACGCTGAATGACCCTTGGCGGTATGGGCTTGCGATGGCACTTGGCAGCAATGAAGTATTGCTACTTGAGCTTACCGTTGCATACAATACGTTGCGCAATAGTGGGCGTTATCATCCCTCTACTGCTATATTGAAAATTGAAAATAGCCAAGGCAACGTACTACACACATGGAACCCAAGCCTTGGGCAGCAAACGCTTGGCCCACACGGACGACAAATTGCCTACCTAATAACCGATATACTGAGCGACAACGAAGCCCGTTGGTATATGTTTGGGCAAGGCAATGTTATGGAACTTCCCGACAAACGCCCGGCTGCGGTGAAAACGGGCACGAGTAACGATTGGCGCGATTCGTGGACAATTGGGTATACACCCGATGTGACAGTTGGAGTGTGGGTGGGCAACAATGACAACACACCTATGCAGGAAATTGCCGGGTCGAATGGGGCGGGGTTGATATGGCGCGATGTGATGAGTGCCTACCATGCATATCGTGCGCCAAAACCATTTGAAAGACCCGATGGTGTTGTTGAGAAGACGATTTGTGTTGATACTGGCACGATGGCGGGTGAAGCTTGTCCGCATGTTGGGGAGGAACTTTTTGTAGCAGGCATAGAGCCACCCGAAGCCGATGTGGTGTATCAAACGGTGAATGTCGCTGGCGATGGGTCATGCCTCGCTGCATCCTATTCGCCGCCCGATGAGGTACGTCCAGTGCAATTTGTCGTGTATCCGCCAAAATTTCGTGATTGGGCTGCTCGCAATGGCATCCCACAGCCACCGACACAGCCATGCCCACAATCGCTTGAGCCTGAACATGCCGTCGCATTGCTCAATCCTGTGAGTGCTACGGGCACCGTCAGTAGCTCACTTGTGGTAGTTAGTGGCATTGCCCGCTACCCCTACACGCTCGATGTGGGCACAGGGGCCGAACCACAGACATGGAATGCGATAAGCCAGGGTGGTGGCAACATACATGGGGGACCACTTGGTGTGTGGATGCCCAATGAGCATATGCCTGGCGAGTATACGTTGCGGTTGCGGGCTACGATGCCTGAAGGTATTGTGATTGAGACACGGCAGACGGTGCAGTATCATAACCGTCCATAAGCTTGTTGTCTTCGTGGTCTTCGTTGGAGGGAATATATATTGTTTCCCAATTCGTTCATGCAAAGAGAGTGCACTATTGCAATGAGCATATCGTATCTTGACGTCTTGGTGTCTTGGGGTGTCTTGGCGCGAAGACAGTGTTTGCATTTTGGTTTGAAAGGGAGTAGGAAATTCTATGGACTATCAGTTGCCATTTGTAGGACATCAAAGTGAGTTGGCCTACATTGACAGTGTCATACGAGATTGGGGAACGCGGCGCATACTTTTTGTTGATGCTGCTGCTGGTATGGGGAAAACACGGTTGCTGCAAGAAATACGACGTAGGCATGAGCAAGACTATGCAGAGAAGATACCGATGCTGATTCCAGCTAGTATTGACTTTGAAAATCCAACCTTGCGCAAGCTGCACAATCTTGGCTGCAAGGTTGCTCATGCATTGGGCAAGGAGTTGTTTGCGCCATATCTGCGGGTGCTCCTCAATTGGCGGCGCATGGAATTGTCCGGCGCTGGCGTCGAACAGCTTCGCCATGCATCGTTGGCTGTCAACCAAACCTTTGTTGGATGCTTTCATATGCTCTCCTCGCGGGTCGTATTTTTGGTAGATAACATTGACGCCGTGCGCGATACAGATATGTTGGAGGGGTTGTCGCAGACAGTACGGCATATGCAGAATGTAGTAGTGATAGCCACTGGGCGCAACACCCAACCACTTAGCGAACAAATGCAAGATGATTTTGGCAAAGAGGTGCAAACCATTTCGCTGTTGCCGCTACCAAAACATGATGCTGAGACCTATAGTCACCATAAACAACATGTGCTCAACACCTCTATCGAGCCTGCCATCCTGCAAAAGATAATCTACCTTAGCCACGGCAAACCCCTCCTGCTAGACCTAGCAGGAGATATGTACAAGCATGGCACCGTTCCCGATTGGCTCCATGCTGCTACACTGCATGAGTTACAAACCTGTAGTGAAGAGGAACAAGCCCACAACCACCAAGCATTTACACGCCAGATCGTGCAACACATCACAGACATTAACCAATTGAAGGGGTGGTTGACATTGCTGATGTCGCGTGTGTTTCCATTGGATGCAGCCATGATACAGGAACTTTTAGCAGTACCTGAAGATTCAGCCCGCACATTGTTTGAACGGGCGCAAAAACAGGCAATGGTCAAACAGACCCCCGATGGACGTATCATGCTGCACGATGATATACGGGATGTTGTGCAAACATACGTGTGGCCAGAGGTTGACCCAGAGGGCGAGCGCAGACGGCGCACATGTTTGCAGGCGGCGCACTACTTAGGGACAATGACGAAGCACATGACTGAGCGACTTGAGGAAGTGAAGGCAACCCAAAAAGCCGCCGTTGAGAGTGAGGAGATGGGGCTAGAGGGTGGCGAGGGACGATACGATACGCAGCATTATGCGCATGCGGCATGTGACCCGTTTTTGATGTATGCGGCGCTTGCAGAGGAGGTGGACAGGCTGAAGGTGCGTGAACTGTATCATACTTTGGTTGCTGATGTTGCGGCGGGGGTGGCTACGTTTGGGCGTCTCTTTGATGATGCGACGCAGACGTATGCGTTTAAGTTGCGCAAGATGTTGTTGGAAAAGGTGGATGACTTTGCGGATGTGCTTGGGCCGGGTGAGCGCTATGCTGTTGAGAGTCGGCGGGTGTGCTGCTTTATGGATGATGTTGACTATGTGCAGGCGCGGGATTTGGCTAGGCGTTTGTTGGAGGAGGGGGAGCTTACACTGGAACAGCAGGTAGATATGCTTGTTCAGGGTGGCAATGCGGCTATACGCTTGGGGGCTATTGATGAGAGCATTGCTGGTTTTGAGCAGGCGATGGAGGTGAGCAAGGAGCATGCGCTGGAGCGGTGGGCGGTTGATGCGCAACGCTCGCGGGGGTGGGCGTATTTTCATCAGGGGCGCTATGATTTGGCGATGACGGATTATATTGATGCGTACCAGCGATGCGTTGAGATGCATGAGACTGAGCAGACGGCATGGTTGCTGACTCAGATTGGTTTTATTCATGCGTTGCGTGGGGACCGCCAGGCGGCATTGGAAAGTTGTTTCACGGCGCAGGAGCTGTGGGAAGATTTACAGTTGTTGCGTGGGAAGGGGGCAGCATATACGACGCTTGGGGAGGCGTATATGCGCTTTAATCAACCAACGGAGGCGTTATCGTACTACAATAAGGCATTAGATATTTTTACGACACAGGGGGATGTTGAATGGGTGTGTTTGGTGCGCTGTGGTCGGGCGCATGTTTTTCAAGCACGGGGTGAGTTTGATAAAGCTGAGGGCGAGCTGCAGTGGGCTTATGTGCATGGGCCGCTGAATCTGCGCCCGCGCATTTTCTATACGCAGGCACAGACGTTTTTGGCGCGGGGGGATGTGGGCAATGCGCGGTATAAGTTTGAGGAGTGCCGACGGGTGAGCCAGAAGATTGGCGATTGCTTTCACGATTATAAGAGTTTTGCCGATTTGCTGGAGCTGGCGTGGGATTGCGATGAGTGTGCGCGATGGCGCGAGTTTGTAGATGAGCACAGTGAGCTTTTTGCGCAGCGTGAGGGGGTAGATGCGCTACGTTTGCGTGGCTCATGTTTGCGCAAGATTGGCGATTTGGCGATTGGTAGTGGCGAATATGCTACAGCGCTAGAGTGCTACAAAGAAGGGTTGCCGCTGATTGCGCGGCATGAAGTGTATGAGCGCTATACCATCCGCACGCAAATACGCCAGACGGATGAGCGGCTACGTAAGCGTATTCCGGCTGCTATGTTGCACCGTTTGGGGCAAGATTTGGGGCGCTTTTGGCGCGAGCAGCCAGAGTTGCTGTGGCGCTACCCGGAGGTATTATTGCTGTTTAGCCGTTGGTGACAAGCAAGTGATAGGGATTAGATGTACGGGCAAGGGACACCTCTTTCAAAGGCAAATCTCTATCATTCTACTCCCTATCACACTACGCATCACATAGCATATAGTCCCACACCTCATCGAACGACGCAGCATCGAGTATCACATCCATCATAACTACTTTCACCTCTTACTCATCGTACATCATAGCAACTTCTTGCAAACATGGCAACCATGTGCTATCGTATACTCATCATCATCGTGTAAGGTACGGTACCAATTACCCTATATACTAATCTGTGCAGGAGCAAAAGAAATGAGAGAACGAGAAGATGTAGAACTTCATCTCAGCCCACGCGACCGCTACTATCTCAATAGTCCCGGCTTTGAATCCTATATGATAGCCGGCTATGTCTTTGTATTTGGGCTTACCCTCTCTATTGTACTAACCGTCATGACCAACACCGAGCCACTGTTCTGGCCCGGTTCACTGCTCACCGTCGCCATTTCATTCATCGTCCTGCAAGTGCTCAAGCGGCGCGAATACAAAGCCAAGCTGCGTGAAATACGCCAAAATCCTGTTCCACAAACGCCCGTCAAAAGGGCCCGGACAGAACCAACTGAATAAGCACACGCTATCTCGCTATCCTACAAGGTACACCTGTCGCTGAAACCGCGACATCAGTAGAGCGGTCAGGGACAGTGTGTACAGTAAACCTATCAGCAGAACCTACCCTTGTACGCCTCGCCTACCACGGGCAGTTTTTTTTGCGCCTTGTTTGTGGTAGTATAATGGCATTGTTGCCGTAGAGGATGTCGGGTTGTGCCAAGTGCGCTTGGGAGGGTAAATGAACCGTAGGTTTCGCGCTTTCATGAGCTATACGCGTTTTGATGACGAGCAAGATAGAGGCTACCTGTCGCGTTTTCGTGATGCGTTGAGTCGGGAAGTACGGGGGCAAACAGGCGAAGAATTTTCTATCTTTCACGAAACAAAGGATATTACATGGGGTCAGCACATCGAGCAACAAGTCATAGATTCATTGCAAGATGTGATTTTCTTTATTCCCATTCTAACGCCTAGTTTTTTTACAGACAACTCGTGTATCGAAGAACTACAACTGTTTTTGGAGCGCGAACGCACATTACAACGCGAAGACCTTATTTTACCTGTCTATTACATCCAAGCCGATATAATGGAGCATGCCATCCAGGAAGCACAGAATACACGCAACGGGAACAATGGGGCATGGTTGGCTAAGGTTTTGGCACAGCGGCAATATGTAGATTGGCGGAATTTGCGGTTTGAGGCACTCGATTCGCAGACTGTGCGAAAGAGGCTATCAACCATGGCAATACAAATCCGCGATGTTATGCGTGAAGTCATTGGGCGCATTCGCACAGTTGGATGGTATGAGGAAAAAGAAATCCGCAAATTGCTGATTAAAGCGTTCACGGGTAAGGAGTTGCGCAATTTTGGCAACCGCTATTTTTCTATGACAAACGCAGGGCGACATTTTACCAACGATATGACGAAGGTAGCCATGATACAGTCTTTGCTCGATACGTGTGATGCACGCGATGCGTTGCCATTGCTGGTTGACTATGTGCAAGAGGAAGAGCCGGCACTCTTTGATGGGAGCTCGTCGCTTGATTTTATCAACCGTGATGCTGAATTGGAAAAGGCAAGCGGTATCTATAGTGCGCCATACCTGTTTTTTACCGCTCCATCGGGCTATGGCAAAACAGACCTATTGCGAGCAATTGAGCAACGGCATTTGCAAGCCAATTGGGTGTGTGTGTATACTGAGACGCCGGTGGGTGTGCAGAGCGCTGTTGCGTTGGCGCATGTGGTGACGAACAAAGCTGGGTGCCGTGACGATGTAGCGTTTGCGCCAGATGACGATGTCGAGGATGTTGCCAATATCCTCGTAGGCTATTTGCTGGCGCAGTTGCAGAAACCGGATGTGCATGGGATTATTTTGCTCATAGATAGCATTGAACGATTGCCAGAAAACGATATGCATGCCTTTTTCAACGGCTTCTTAGCTTTTATGAAGTCGCGGCTCTACAAATTCAAGTTGCGTATTTGTTTAGCCGGGGATTATATCGGTTCGATATGGTCGAAGCATACGAATGTGCGCGAGTTTGGTCCAACAGCGTTGCCATTGTTTTCGCTGGCGCATGTGGAGGATGTGGTGCTTTCGCTACTACCCTCGCATTTGGAGCCAGACCTCTATGCCCGCGAGACAGAACTCTACTTATTCATTGCCCATGTCATGCACGCAACCGGTGGACACCCAGATGGCATTGCTACTGTCATGAATGAGTTAGAAACATTTCTGCCTAGTTTCCAATCGCCAGAGCGCTATTTCACGCCCGAAAAGGTACGCTCTATCATTGTGCCCATAGCTCAGCGGGTACGCGATTCGCTCGATGCACGCTTGCAACCCATTTTTGACGTCCTGAGCGTCTTCCGACGCTATAATTATCGTTTATTGCGGCGTATGCTCGAAACTGGTTTGCTTCATTATGCAGATGGGGCGGAGAAGTTAGAGGAAGAGTTGATGTCTACGTTGCTCGTGATACGCAATGATGGGTTTATTCAAGACCAATCGGTACGGCACGTATTAGCTACACGGCTCCGCTTTGAAGAGCCAGACTATTTTCATACATTGTGTAGGCATGCGATAACCCTCTATACACAAGACCTTGAAAGCCCCTACTCGCGGCGTCCTGAATTGATTGCCGTCGAGGGTCTTTACCAAGAATTGCGGCAAGGGTATTATGCTGGCGATGGGGGCGTTGCGGCGCGTGCCATGTTGCGTAACGATTTTCTTGCTGAAGGTGGTATACTCCACAAGTATGTGAAGATGCTGCTGTCTTTGCCAGATGCACCAGATAGCAAGCGAAATCTGCAAGAATTTTTACTCGAAAAGAAGGATTGGGAATTTCGGTTCGCGGTCAATTTTTTCCTCCGTGAAGATACCTATAGTGATAAGCCCTATGAGGCTTTGCTACAGCAAATAGAACTATTCTTTTCCCAATCGTGAGGAGCAGCCATGCAAAAGGAAATATCTTTTATCAACCGTGAAGAGCAGTTAAACGCTATTGATACCCTCATTCAAGCGTGGGGAACCCAGCATATGCTCTGCATCCATGCCAGTGGTGGTATTGGTAAAACACGTTTGCTGCAAGAAGTGCGCAGACGCTATACGAGGGCTGAAAGCAAGCATATTCCGCTCATTGTGGCTGAAGTCATAGATTTCGATGACCATGCTTTTTATATTCCACTGAATGTAGCATCAAAAATGGCACAGATGCTCGGTCAAGGTCAAGATGTGTTTGAACCATTCTACCGAGCATTGCGCGATTGGCGTTTGAGTGAGGAGTATGGGGCCAGCATAGAGCGTCTGAGGCGCGAAGGGCAGTTTATCTACGAAGCGTTCATTCACTGTTTCAATACCGTATCAAGTCAACAGCGGGTGGTGTTACTCTACGACACAACCGATAGCTTACCGGGTGGAGAAATCTGGGATTACATGGTACAGGTCGGTCCACTGCTCCACAACTGTGTGATGCTCATAGCCGGGCGCGATGCCCACACCATTGCTGAAAAACTCCAATCGCGCATGGAAACCGTCACAATAATGCCCCTGCACCCGCTAGAAGAGGATGCAGGCGAAGCCTATTTGCAGCAAAAGCAAGCCGCATTACACGTTGCATTGGAACCAGAGCTAGAACAAAAACTCCTTTTTCTGGCGCGTGGGCGGCCTATTCTGCTCGATTTAGTTGTCGAGTGGCGCATGCGTGGCATTGCACTCGATTGGCTTGTTTCCGAGAGCCTAGAGGCTTTGCAAGCCCTAACCGATGAGCAGAAACAACGGCGGCATGCAGAGTTTGAAAAGCACTTGGTACGCCACATTGCTCAGACGAGTCACTTGTTAGATTGGCTCATTCTCTGTATGGCGCGTGTGTATCCATTGGATAAGACTATGATTGCGCGGTTGCTGGCTATTTCTGAAGATGAAGCCGACGCACTCTTCACAGAAGCTGCCGGCTATGTTTTTGTCAAGACACTCCCCAACGGGCGTATTTCGTTGCACGATGAGATGCGGCGTATGGTGCATACCCATGTCTGGCCATTGGTAGACCCTGATGGCGACCGACAACGACGCGATAGCTGCGTAGCAGCAAGCTACTTGCAAGATGAAGTTGCCGCCTTGATACAACGCATCACCTCTTTGAATTTGGAAGAGCAACAAGCACGCCGCCAGCAAGACGCCCAAGGCGTGCTCGTTGCTTTTGGTGAACGCGAACGGTTAGAGCGCGAAATGTGGGTCCTCAAAGAACAACAACTACGCCACACCCTCTTTGCCAATATTGACCAAGGCGTGCATACATTTGTAACAATGTTTGATGAAACAAACCGTTCGTATCGTTCGTTCTACCGCCGCATTGTGCTACGAGAAATGGAGCGTTACGATGGCAAGCTTTCGGCAGAGCACCAATTTGTTTTTGATACCTGCAAAGTGCGCTACCTCATTGAAACTGGGAATTATCAAGAAGCGATAGCTACTGCTACGGCTGTGCTTGCCCAACCACAGCTAACCCTTGAACAACGGGTAGGTATGCTCATACAACGTGGGCATGCCGCCACCCAAATGAACAATTTTGAACAGGGCATTGCAGACTATGTCAAAGCCGAAGAGCTTGCAACCAAAATCCTAGAAGCTGAAGTCATTGGGCCCGAAAAGCGCATTGACATGCTAGTGCAACGTGGCAACGTGCATATACGCTCTGGGCACATGCACAAGGCGATTGCTGACTTTGTCGAAGCCGTCGAGCTCAGCCGGGCGAGTGACAACCTGCACCATTGGCTTGTACGTTCGCTCCATGCACGGGGGTGGGCCTACCGCAACAAGGGCGACTTTGACCTAGCATTATCAGACTACCTCGAAGCCTACCAAATGAGCCTGCGCTTGAACGATTTGCAGCAAACGGCCTGGATGCTCAACAATATGGGCTATGTGCATGCATTGCGCGGCGACCAACAAGCAGCATTTGAAAATTGCCAGACAGCGCTTGACTTGTGGGAACAACAACGGTTCCTCATTGGCATTGGTGCAACCTATAGCACGCTCGGTGAGGTTTCTTGGCGCTTCAATCGTCCACAAGAAGCAATGGGCTATTACAACAAGGCTATGGATATTTTCACAGCCGAAGAACACATCGAATGGCTTTGTATTGTGCGCAGTGGCCGCCCCAATGCCTTGTTGTTGCTCGGCAGGCTCGATGAAGCTGAAGAGGATTTAGCATGGGCAGCAAACCATGGTCCTGTCAATTTGCAACCAAACATCCTGTTTTTGCGGGCGCAAATTCAGTGGGCACGCGGCAACTTAGAGCAAGCAATGGAACGCCTTTTAGACTGCCGCCGACTCAGTCAGGAAATTAACGACGCGTTCAATGACCACAAAAGTTTTGTCAATATTGTTGACTTATCGTGGGAGTTTGGGGAATTTGACCGTTGGCAAGAGTTTTTTGCTGAACATGAAGCGCGATATGGAGCAGAGCAGGATGAGGCGAATATTCGACTGCGCGGGTCTTTCTTGCGCAGGATAGGCGATTTAGCCATTTGTGCCGGGGCATATGAGGATGCGCTCAAGGCATATCGAGAGGGGCTATCTATCATCGCGCACTATGAGGTGCATACGCCCTATACCATCCGCGAGCAGTTAAAAGCAATTGATAAGCGTCTCTGTGGGAATGTGCCAAGCAATGTGTTGCGCCGTTTGGGTGCAGACCTAGCACGGTTTTGGTCTGAGCAACGAGAGATGGTGGCAAAGCATCCAGATGCGCTTTTGACGTTTTACCGATGGAAACGAGAGGAGGAAGAGAAATGAAAAAGGGCTTGTGCTACGCTGAGGCAGTGCCGGAAATTATCTACCAAGATGTGAGCATGGTGCGTGGTGGAGAGTATCAGTGCGACTGTGCATGTGTTTCTGCACATCATGCATATAGCAACATAGCATATCGTAGCCCTCACACACCGCTAGATAGGACACCATCAACACACCAAAAGCGCCAAGTAGTTCAGCGCAACAAAGCAACAATAGATGTGCCGCTCGGTGTGGGGACATACTGGGCAACGCTTGTACCAGGAGCCGGCTGCGTCGTGTTGAATGCGTGTGCGCTGGAAATGGCGCATCATTTCAGTACACCAAGGCGTTTGGATTCCGTGCCACGGGCTTGGCAGCAGGCTTGGGGCAAAGAGATAACACAATCCACGCTACGGCAGATGCTAGAGCTAGGCATATTGGTTGATACCGCTGCACCAATGTCTACCGTTGCTGATGACATATCGCCTGTGCTGACGGCATGGTTACACTTGACAAACCGTTGCAACCTGCGCTGTACCTATTGCTATGTGCCACATACGGCGGAAGATATGACGCTAGAAACGGGGTATGCGGCGATTGATGCTACGTTTCGCTCGGCTTTGGCGCATGGGTATGAGCAGGTGAAGCTGAAATATGCCGGCGGCGAGCCACTGCTACGGTTTGAGCATGTAGCGGCATTGCATGCGTATGCACACGAGCAGGCGACACGAGCAGGCTTGACACTCGATGGGGTTGTGTTGAGCAATGGGACGCTGCTGACAGACGAGGTGGTCGCACATATGCGTGCTTTGGGGTTGCGGCTTATGGTGTCGCTCGATGGGTTAGGCATGATGCACGATGTGCAGCGCCCATATGCATATGGGCAGGGGTCTTGCACCGATGTACTGCGTGGCATCGAACTGGCGCTGGCGGGTGGGTTAGTGCCAGATATTTCTATCACTGTGAGTGGTCACACCGTGCAAGGGCTACCAGAAGTAGTGGCTTGGGTGATCGAGCGCCATGTACCGTTTAGCTTGAACTTTTACCGTGAGCATGCAGGGTGTACAAGGACAGGGGATGTTGATGCTGTATGCTCAGGTATGCACTTAGATGATGATGAGCAGGTAATTGCTGGTATGTTGGCTGCCTACAAAATCATTGAAGCCAACATGCCACAGCACAGTGTGCTGGCGTCGCTGGTGGACCGTGCCAATCTCGCTGTGCCCCATATGCGCACATGTAGCGTAGGCAAGCACTATATGGTATTCGGGTGTGATGGGCGCATCGTCAAATGTCAAATGCGTATGCAAGAAACAGTTGGTGTGGTAGATGCGCATGACCCGCTGGCACAAGTGCGGCACAATGACACAGGTATGCAAAACGTGGCAGTGGATGCGAAAGAGGGCTGCGCGGCATGTGTATGGCGCTATTGGTGCGGCGGGGGCTGCCCGCTCATGACATATGCGGCTACAGGGCGCTGGGATGAGCGGTCGCCCTATTGTAGCATATACCAAGCGCTGTTTCCAGAAGTAGTGCGCCTAGAAGGGCTACGGTTGCTGCAAAGTGTGCGGGGTCAGGGGTCAGGGGTCAGGTGATAGGTGATAGGTTTTAGGTTTTAGTGCGGGGTCAGGGGTCAGGGGTCAGGTGATAGGTGAGATGCGAACATTTTACTCGTATGGACCAGTAAATGCACGACACCAATTTTGTGTCGAACGCAAAGAAATAGTAGAACAATGTGTCAATCAATTGATAGGCATTCCCGATGAGGGGGGGCATTATTTTACCATATGGGGCGCACGACAAACCGGCAAGACATGGCTTATGCGTGAAGCGCTCCATGAGATACCCAAGCGCTATGGCGATGCCTTTGCCATACAGACGTTTTCTATTGGCACGCTTGATGAGCTTGCCTATACAACCATTCCAACCAACAATGATTTCACTGACATAGTGAAGCTACCAGGGGCATTCCGCAGTATTTTGGAGAGCAACCTACCCGGCGAACCAGACGTACAGACATGGCAAGACTTTACGGCACTGTTCAGGAAGCATGGAGGATTGTGGGATAGTCCGGTTCTGTTGCTGCTAGATGAAGTGGAAACTCCACCATCGTGGTTCCTTGATTTGTTGGTTCGGCGCTTGCGTGAGTTATATTTGGAACGTTCCAATAACTGGTTGCATGGCTTGGCACTCACGGGGGTGCGGGCGGTGTTGGGAGTTGAGAGCGCACACGGGTCGCCCTTCAACATTCAGCGCTCATTGCACGTAACCAACTTGACCGCCGACGAAGTGCGCGAAATGTATCAGCAATACCAAAACGAAAGCGGGCAACCCATTGACCCAGAAGTGGTCGAAAACGTCTATAATGCAACGCGGGGGCAACCGGGGCTAGAATCGTGGTTTGGCGAGTTGCTCACAGAAACGTATAACGACGGTCACGAACACCCGATAGATGTGGCAACATGGCAAAAAGTGTGGCGCAAAGCACGTTTCACAGAGCCAAACAACAATCTAATGAACCTCATCATCAAAGCACACGTAGATATATACCAGTTGAAGAAGGATAAACGACAAGCGGCACGATATGCGCGGAAGATGGGGCTAGACGCAGTGACGCTGGCGATGTTTGTGCCCATTCTCGAAGAAACGACCCTCGCAAAGCTATCAACTACCGAGACGGTCAATGGCGTGCAAGTTTCTACCGTGGCGATTGGGTGGGTGTGAAGCGGGCGAGGTGTGAGGGGCGAGGTGTGAGGGGCGAGGTGTGAGGGGCGAGGTGTGAGAGGAACTATGAGAAAATACAAAGCCTATATGAGCTATGCGGATATTGATGACCAGAACGATGGTGATTCGCTCGCCGCGCTATGCGACCATCTCAGCAAGTCCATAAGCTCGCAATTAGGGCAAACCTTCACTATCCTGCGTCGCAAGGATATTCCATGGGGACAAAACATGAGTGTTGCGAATATGCTCAATAAAGTGATGTTTTTCATCCCGATTATCACACCCGGCTTTTTTAAGGATGAAACCTGCCGTGAAGAATTGACCCACTTTCTCAAACAGGAAAAACGCCTGAAACGTCATGACCTTGTTTTGCCCATCTCCTACATTGCATATACCAGCCAGCAACCTGATGACTTGGCTCAGATTGTGTTGCAACGCAACCCCATTGATTGGCAACACGAACGTACTAAAGAGTTTAATGCCTCAGAAATGCAAAAGAAGCTAGAAACGATGGCATTGCATATCCGCAATACTATAGAACGTCGTGTACCGCCAGTGAACTTTGTCAATCGTGATTACGAATTGCAACAATCCTATGCCGAATATGCAGCCCACCATATCTTCTTTGATGCTCCTTCTGGGTATGGAAAAACGGCCTTATTGCAGGCTATCGAGTGGCACTATTTTGAGGCAGGGTGGTTGTGTATTTCTGTGGAAACGCCGGACAATATACAAACTGCCCTAGAGCTATGCCATCTTGTTGCAAAAGATGTTGGAGTCCTAACCACGCTCCCCGATCCCCAAGCATTAGGGTACAGTGTAGCAACTTTACTCAGCACGAAGATACACCCATCAGGCATTCCAGGCATCCTTTTCCTGATAGATAGTGTCGAAAGATTACGCCACAGTGAAATACATGCCTTCTTGACCTTTTTGAAAACAATACGCCTTGCCCTCAAAGGAACCGACATACACATACGGATACATCTAGCGGGGCGCTCAGTTGGTTCTTTGTGGGAAAGAACAGCACAAGAGTTGACTCTCCAAACGAAAGTTATCTCACTATCGCCATTTGAATGTACGTATGTGCGTGAAACAGTACGCCTGCTACAACCAAGTCAACAGGAGCTTGACCTGCGTGCAGCGTATTTGATGCATGTCACGGGTGGTCATCCCTTCTGTATGGCGAATATTTTGCAGCATATGGATTATGCGCAACCTGTTGATGAACATTTTAACCAAGAACATGCACGCTATCAGAAGGTTGTTCTTGCGGTTGCAGATACCATCCGCAATGGGCTACCTACAGACCTACGCGATATTTTTGACGTGCTGAGTATCTTTCGCCAGTATGATAAATTTTTGTTGGGAAAGATAATTGACCCAGATGGGGTAGTTATTACCGTGATGCATCGGTGGGCACATTGGAAGCAAGAACGTAGTGAAGGGACCTAAAAACCTAGCACCTAGCACCTAGCACCTAACACCTAACACCCGAAGCTTAGAGATATGATACTAGAAACACACCTGTTACTAGCAGCATATTGCCAAGGGATTTTCCCGATGGCACATGACGATGGGGTGTATTGGTATGACCCAGACCCCCGGGCCATTATCCCCTTAGACGATAGGTTTTACGTACCACGTCGTTTGGGGCGCAAGGTCCGGCGGGGGTGGTTTGACGTGCGCTTTGATTACAATTTTCGGGGCGTTATAGAAGCCTGCGCCAAGCCTAGTCCGGGGAGGGAAGAAACATGGATTTCACAAGAGTTTGTTGAGGTGTATACGGAATTGCACGCAATGGGAGTGGCGCATAGCGTGGAGGCATGGCGCGAGGGCCGGCTGGTAGGAGGGCTCTATGGGGTGACAGTTCAAGGGTTGTTTGCGGGTGAGAGTATGTTTAGCTATGAGAGTGATGCCAGCAAGGTAGCCCTCGTGCATTTGGTGGAGCGTCTACGAGCAGGTGGGTTTGTGCTGTTGGATACACAGTTTCAGACAGAGCATTTGCGGCAATTTGGCACAGTTGAAATTCGGCGTGCGGAGTATAAGCGACGTTTGGCAGAAGCGCTGAAGGTCAAAGGCGTGTTTTAACTTTTAACAGTACACCCATACATCAAAGCAACAGTCGGCCATCCACGAATAGGGACCACGAATAAACGAATGCATTACCCATCACAACCGGTCCCCTATCTTGTCGAAGGAGCACCAATCTTTGGGCAACACCAACACTGTCGAGTTGAACGTAGTTCGGCAGAAGCGCATTCGTATATTCGTGTTCTATTCGTGGACGGCATTACACCATGAGGTTATTTTTTACGGCGCTTGCGTTCGCGGCGAGCATCGCGGCGACTACGGATTTGGGCTGCGGTAGCAGGTTGAGCTTCGTCGGACGTGTGTGCTTGTGAGACCGCCGCTGCTGTGCGGGCAGGTTGGCGTTGTTTAGCAGGTTTGCTGCGTTTTTGCTGTTTGCTGGCGCTGGCGAGTTGACGTGGGTATTCAGTGCGTGCATAGTAGGTGACGTAGCCGGCGAGTGCAAGGTCAGCTAGGAAGACGATGTAAAACCAGTAGCGTTGGGCAAAACCAGCTACATTCACAAGCCGTAGAATGCCGAGCAAGAAACCTACGCCACCAATGATGATGAGCGCTATGCCGAGATTGGCGAGGATTTGTTTACGTATGGGAATAGTGTCGTTGTGGGCAAAAGTGAGATAGAGGCCTGCAACGAGGATGAGAATTTGGAAGATAAAAAAGCCCCACGCATAGGGGCCAAAGGCAGCACTTGTTTGTGTTACGTATGATGGGTCGAATGGATTTGGCATAGGTTACGATTTCTCCTATATAAAGGTACGGTTTCCTATTAAGGATTATAGTTTCAGGTTTATAGAAATCTATGGCAAAGCCATAGGGGATAAACCTGTTTATGCGGCGAGCCGCACTGGGTGAACTACGCACCCTCTACTCCTTTGCACGAATGCATCAGGAGCTACTTTGATGATGCGAACCATCATCTAAAAAAGGTGTAACGTGACACCTTGACTATGACATTGTAGCACGTTGCGCGTTGTTTATCAAGTGGATTTATGGTGTAATTGGGTGTCATAAAAAGCCATACATTACCATAAAATACCATAAACCTTAGCAACGTGAGTGATACCAATGGGGTGCGGGTACGTCAAGCTATGGCATATTGTTCTTTTATGGTATGATGGATAGGTTGTACGGTAGCATAGGCATGGTGCCTGTGACTTGTTGCATTGAATAGAGTTTTGAAACGGTGGGGGTTGTGCTGTGAGTTGTGGGTTTGTTTTGGATGGGGTGGACTTGGATGCGGCTTATGAGCCTGGGGCGGTTGAGGGGCGGTTGTATGGTTGGTGGGAGGAGTCGGGGTTTTTTGCGCCGGATGAGGAGGGGGGCGGTGAGCCGTTTGTTATTAGCATTCCGCCGCCGAATGTGACGGGTGAGTTGCATTTGGGGCATGCGATGTTTGTGACGTTGGAGGATGTGATTATTCGCTGGCGGCGTATGCAGGGGTATCGGGCGTTGTGGGTGCCGGGGACGGACCATGCGGGTATTGCGACGCAGTTGCAGGTTGAGCGGCTGTTGCGCGAGGAGGGGACGAGCCGGGAGGCGGTGGGTCGGGAGGAGTTTTTGCGGCGGACGTGGGAGTGGAAAGAGCGGTATGGGGGGCAGATTGGCATTCAGTTTCGGGAGCTGGGGGCGAGCTGCGATTGGGGGCGTGAGCGGTTTACGCTGGATGCGGGGCTGTGTCGGGCGGTGCATGCGGCGTTTAAGCGGTTGTATGATGATGGGTTGGTTTATCGGGGGACGTATTTAGTCAACTGGTCGCCCAATCTGCGTACTGCCGTGAGTGACCTCGAAGTGGAGTACGTAACGCGAGAAGGGCATTTGTGGTATGTGCAATATCCACTGGTGCCCGTGGGCGATGGTGCTGGTGAGAGTTTGCCAAGCGGTGCGTGGGGCAGCGGCACATGGGCACAGGGCGCTGACCAATACATCGTTGTAGCAACAACACGCCCAGAGACGATTTTGGGTGATACGGCAGTGGCGGTGCATCCAGAAGATGAGCGCTATGCACATATAATCGGACGCGAGGTGGTGTTACCGGGGGTTGAGCGACGTGTGCCCATTATTGCCGATGAATACGTGGACCGGGAATTTGGCACAGGCGCAGTGAAGATTACGCCAGCGCATGACCCAAACGACTATGAGGTGGGCAAGCGCCATAATTTGCCGATGGTCAACATTATGCATACAAATGCGACATTGAATGACGCGGCTGGCCCATATGCAGGGTTGGAGCGCTTCGCTGCCCGCAAAGCTCTCGTAGCCGACTTAGAGAACGAAGGATTATTGGTCAAAGTAGAACAGCACACCTCGAATGTGGGCATTAGCCAACGCGGTGGCGAAGTGATTGAACCGCTGTTGAGTGAGCAGTGGTTTGTACGCACGGGGCCGTTGGCAAAGTTGGCGCTGGATGCGGTGCATGAAGGGCGCACCCGCATCATTCCAGAACACTTTGAACGGGTCTACATCCATTGGATGGAAACCATCCGCGATTGGTGCATTAGTCGGCAATTGTGGTGGGGGCATCGCATTCCAGTGTGGTATATGCCAAATGGCACAGTTGTCGTACCTGGACCGGATGAAGCCATACCAGAAGAAGCAACGCAAGACCCAGATGTGTTGGATACGTGGTTTAGCAGTGGGTTGTGGCCGTTTAGTACACTCGGTTGGCCAGACGATACGGAAGATATGCGGGTGTATTATCCAACGAGTGTGATGGAGACGGGGTACGACATCCTCTTCTTTTGGGTAGCACGGATGATGATGATGGGGTGCTACCTCACAGGTGTTGCGCCGTTCCACACCATCTACCTGCATGGGTTGGTGCGCGATGAGCATGGGCGCAAGATGTCGAAAACCTATGGCAATGTCGTAGACCCGCGTGAGGTGATGCGGCAGTATGGCACGGATGCGTTGCGTTTTACGCTGGCGACGAGTGGCACACCGGGGCAGGATTTGAACTTGAATCCGCAGCGGATTGAGGCGGGGCGCAATTTTGCGAATAAGATATGGAATATGACGCGGTATGTGGTGGGTGCTTGTGGACGTGTGGACAGTATGCGCGGCGTCGTGTGTGAAGATGTACCTACCGATAGATTATCGCTTGCAGACCGTTGGGTGCTGTCGCGGTATGCGCGTTTGGTAGCCGATGTTGGGCGCTTAATGGAAGGGTATGAGTTTGGGGAAGCGGGCCGACAGGTGCGGGACTTTTTGTGGGGAACATTTGCCGATTGGTACGTTGAGATTTCAAAGGTGCAATTGGAAGGAGATGCGAGAAGCCAAGAGCGAACAGTAGAGGTATTGTTTGGGGTACTAGAGGGATGTTTGCGGCTATTACATCCGTTTATGCCATATGTCACCGAAGCCGCATGGCAGTTTTTGTGGCGTGGGCATGAAGATACGTGCGATGCGGTATCGGTTATGCTGGCGCGATACCCAACGAGGCTTGATACGTTGGGAGATGCCAAGGCGGAGGAAGATTTTGGTTTGCTGCAAGACATTGTGACTGGCATCAGAAATGTGCGGAATGAATATAAGGTTGAGGCAGGACGTTGGGTCACTGCCACTGTGGTGGCCGGTGAGCGGGCAAGCCTAGTGCGCGAGCAGGCTCATTTGGTGAGTAGGCTGGCGCGTGTTGATGCGGAGCAGTTGGTGGTTGTTGAATCGCTTGCAGAGCGGCCTGTCGAGGTGGCAACGCTGGTGTTTGGATCGGTAGAAGTGTTTTTGCCGCTAGCAGGTATGGTAGATGTGGCTGCCGAACGTGTGCGCCTAGGTAAGGAACTAGCGGATGCTGAGGCAGATATGCAGCGACGCGAGACACGTTTGGCACATGCTGATTTTGTAGCCAAGGCACCCACGCATGTGGTGCAGAAGGAGCGGGATGGTCTAGCCGATTCGCAAGCGCGTGTCGAACGGTTGCGCGAGCGTTTAAATGCACTGGGGTGATAGTTTTTGTAGGGGAGGAGGTGATGGATGACGCTGTATCACGTGCGGATGCGCGACGTACCAGAGGGCGATAGACCACGTGAGCGGTTGCGGGAGTATGGGCCGGAGTCGCTTTCTGATACAGAGTTGTTGGCTATCTTGTTGCGCGTAGGCTCATCAAAGTTGAATGTGATTGAGCTTGCGCGGCAGTTGTTGAACGAGTTTGGTGGTTGGCGTGGCTTGCAACGAGCCGATTTTGCCGATTTGGTGGGGGAACATAGCATGGGTGAGGCAAAGACAGCACAGGTGAAGGCGGCACTGGAGATTGGGCGGCGTTTGGCACTGCTTTCGCCAGATGAGCGCATGCGGGTAAGTGCTCCACGTGATATTGCCGCGCTGATGCAGGTAGAAATGGCACACCTTGACCAAGAGATTTTACGTGTCGTGTGTTTAGATACGAAGCACTACCTACAAAAGATAACCACTGTCTATCAAGGAAGTCTAAACATGTCCCTCGTGCGCGTGGGGGAGATATTTAAGGAAGCTATTCGCCAAAACAGCGCATCCATCATTGTGGTGCATAACCATCCCAGTGGGGACCCGAGTCCGTCAACGGAGGATATTGCGATGACGGAGCAGTTGGTGCATGCTGGGCGGCTTTTGGATGTGACGGTGCTTGACCACATGGTCATAGGGCATGGGCGATATACCAGCCTGCGTGAGAAGGGGCTAGGGGGGTTTGAAGATTGAGCATATGTGACTGAGACGTTGCGTGCAAGGTCTCTATACGTTATCTTGGCTTTCCTTGCTCCGCGACCATGCGCACTTCATCCTCCGTCAAGCCGTAGAGTAGGTACACCACTTGGTCTATCAGCGCATGGGTGCAGGACAGTTGCGCTTTGATGGGGCGTAGCATCGCTAGGCTCGCCTCGTAGTCGGCCCGTAACTGACCATGGTGTGGCTGCTCCAACACGTGCTTACTCACGCCAAACTTCTTCTTGTTGCGCGAGAGCACCGCGTGGATGTTTTCCCATGGTTGCTCTTCCTCGCCCTTTTGATAGTCACCTAGATAGTTCTGTATGGTTGTTTTGCCTGCCAGCGCGTCAATGCCGGTTTTGCCCTTGTGTTCGATGTTGAGCCGCATTTCAAGAGCGCTGAGGTAACGCTGCATTTCGGCTTGCTTGTGCTTGTTGAGGTTGAGCATGCGCTGCGCTAGGTGCGCCAGCAGGTCATGCACAACGTCAGAGTGCTCCTCGGCTCCCGTTGCACCCTCTTTGAATGCAAGAAACTGCCCTTGGGCTTCCGTTTCGACAGGCTCTACCACCGGGAGCATGGCGGCAATGGTCTGCCCTAGCTCGCTTGCACGGAAGGATGCCACATCGCGCAGCGGCTCAAGGGATGCTTGTGCCGTGGTCATCGCCTCGGCTTGCGCGGTGAGCGTGCTGGCAAGCTCGTTGCGCATGTCGGTATTTGTCGTGAAGTGGATGCGACGAAAAGGAAGTTGGCGCAACGAGGAAACTTTGACTTGCGGGAAAGTTTGCTGTCCCGATTCAACAAACTTGTCCCTGTAAAATGTTCGTATAAGAGTAGCATTTAACAATGTGAGGATATAATAATCTGAAACATGGGTAGTTCCAAAAAAAGCTACCAGCGAATTTCTGTAATACGCTCCCGTATGCAAGGTTGCAATGGGATATTTGGCAGTTTGACGAATCAAGAGCTTTGTTTTGGCATAGATACCACAATCTCTAATAGTATAGTAATCGCCCGGTGTAGGCGTATAATGCAAATTGAGGTGTGCATGCGCGTGTGGGATAGTGTACATGTCTATGTCGCTCCCTTGAAGAATGGGAATGCTTAATTTTTGTGCTGGTGATACGATGAGTTTCTTAGAACAGTTGCCCGTATGTACTCCTGGGTCTCCAAACGCATGCGCTAGAGTCAACGATATACGTTGAATCTTTGCCCATAGCTCAAACCGTGGGTCGCATATCCAGCGAAACCTTGGTTGCGAAGAGAGCATTGTACAATCTAGCTCTCTTGTTTCCCCTTCCTTGTTCGTAACACACCATGTAGAGAAGGCTGTTTTTGAGACGAGGTATATCATGGTAGGACTGACGACATGTGCAAATACATGTTCACCAGTATATTTGGCATGTCGTAGGTATGTCGCTTGTGGTGGCTTTTCTGGAGCGATAAACAGACGCCGAAAAGAGGCATATTGTTCAAGATGACCTACCTGGTCTGGCACGATAAAAGCGTGATACCCGCTTTTGTTGAGGAGATTGAACGCCTTTTCGCCAAACAGGGTGTGCAATGCAAGCCAACCAGCAGAGCATTGGTATTGTGCGGTATAGAAAGATACGGTTTGCGGGCAAAGCTCTTTTCCCTCACGCCCGGAGAATGAAACCCATGGCGGGTTCCCTATCACCGCATCAAACCCGGCTGCATGCTCATCCTTCCACTGCCCGCGTTGCAAGTCTACAAACACTTCGGGAAACTCCAAATCCCAATGGAAAAAGCTTTTGGCTTTGGCAAGTTCACGCCCCTGTGCTATAGCATCCTGATGGTTTTGGCTTATGGCTAGGGTACCATCTAACGCCTTTAGCGTATTGCCCTGAAACAGCGTGAGAAACTCGCGTGCATGTTTGTTGTGGAAGTGGTGGCTTACCCAAATATCAAGCATGGTTTTGTAGGGCGCGATAGAGTGTGCAAACACGTGGTAGAGCTGTTCGGAATGCTCCAGTTTGTCATAGGTCACATCTGCTATCTGCACCAGTGTGGTCATATGTTTCATGGCAGAGAATAGCCCGGCAAAAGGACTACTAAACTGGTCGGTTTTGAGTTCTTGCTCTACCGCTTTCACATGGGTGCCGATGAGCGAGTTGCCGCATTTGAGATGGTGGTCGAGGAACGATAGCGGCACACCAACGGTGCAGGAGTGGAGCCATAGCGAAAGCCGCGCCAGTTCGACGGCGAACTCGTTGAGGTCTACGCCATAGATACAGCGCTTCGTTACTATATGGCGCAGCAGGGTGCGGTTGGTGAGTTGCTCATCCCTGATGAACATATCCGCTATGCCTTGTGCCTGCATACGCTCTTTGATTGATGCACGCATCTTGGTGAACTGTGGATAGATGGTGTTGTCGTCAGGGTAGCGTTCTAGCACCGCAATGATGCGGTCGCTGAGGTAGTCTACCGCACTCACCAAAAAGTGCCCCCCCCCCATCGCCGGGTCAAGGATTTTCAGGTCGAGCAGGGTATCACTGGTTTCTCGTTCTAATGCTGCAATCTCCCTATCGAGCAACTGGGCTTCGTCGCTACTCTGGGCGCGTCGGCGGGCGGTGCGTTTGGTGCGTAGCTGGTTCATCCTATCGTCAAAGAGGCGCTCACGCTTGGCAAAGACGGGACCGACGGCATACTCCACGATAGAGTGTACAATATAGTCGGGTGTATAGTATGAGCCGCTGGCTTTACGCTCTTGGCGCGTGTTTTCTAGGTATAGTTGTCCTATATTGGTAGTGGGCTGTCGTGCTTTTGATTCCTTCTCTCGTATCGCCGTAGACGGGGGCAAAGCGGGCGTATCCATCGCTGAATCTTGGTGCTCTTGGCGGCAGCTTGGCGGTTCAATACTTTCCCTTGTGAGGGGGCTAGGGGTGGTATTCACAACCCATTGCCCTTTGTGCAGAACCATGGGGCTTGTGGCACGGCGCAGTTGAAACTCCAGTAGCGTTTCGTAGATAGAACCAAGGTGGCGCACGTCAAGCGCCAGATAGTCTATGAAGCGCAGGGCGTCATTGGTGGTGTCGGCGGTTTGGGCAAGACGGTCACGTGCGAAGCCATCGAGGGCTGGGGCTAAGGAGGCTGCGCCTACGTCGGTCAGGTTGGCTAGGAGTGCATGCGCATCCGTGGCCGTGTCCGAAAACAGTCCGCCATTGTAGCGTGGCACGCCCCATGCTGGTTTGCCGCTTTCAATAGCCGCAAACAGGGCTTGCAGATGCTCCCATATCCACGTATCTAGGGGGCCGAGAGGGTTGCGCTGGTCGGGGGATATGAGGTGGGAGCGGTTCAGGGCTATATGTTTGAGCAAGTTGGTGAGGCTATGCGGGTAGTAAGCGCTGTGCATGGTGGGCAAAAGGTGGCGCGATTCGGCATAGAGCAAAAACAGTAGGCGATAGAGCAGAATGAGCGTGGCACGGTAGAGGAGGTGCAATTCCTCTTCGCTATCGGCATATCCGTCACTGCGTCGCACGGCTTCACCTAGCCCAGTGGCAAGGTCTACAAACACATGCGCAAAGATGGTTGCTTTGAGGTTTTCGCCTACCTCTTGGGCATGGCTTTGCCCGCTGTGGTAGATGCGGGTGACGAGAGCATCGGTGTCTGGGGCAGGTTTGGCTAGGCCGGCGGGGCTGAAGAAAGCCGCAAAGAAACGCAGGTCTTTGGGTTGACCTAGGTTGAGCAGATGGCGCACGTCTACCTCATAATACACGCCAGAGGCTGCGGATGCTATGCTGCCCATGAGCCGCCATACTGTGCCATTGGTGACAATGCCCCACATTCTGCCATGGGGTTCGCCGTGCTTGAGGGCGGCAATCATGCGCATGTCGGGCGAGCTTGGGGTATCGTCTTGGGCATTGTCTGCAGCTTGTTGACGATAGACGGGCCGGTCAAGCGGCTGTTCGGCGGGGACGACGCTACACATGGCGACATGGTTGCCATCAATCTGTAGATTGAGATCGTAGTAGTCTTCTTGTTCTTGCGCAGGGTGTATCTGCCAACCAAGCGCTTCGAGCAGGGGGCGCACGAGATGCTGTGTTGTTTCCTGTTTGGTAGGAGCACGTACCATAGAGGATACAGAGGTACACAGAGGTGCTTGTGCAATGATATGCTCTACGATGGGACGTAGCGTTTTCATATTGGCAGCCATGGCTTGCCATTCGGGGTAGTCTTGCTCTAGGCGTTCTATGACGTAGTAGTTGGAAAAGAGGCTCTGAGTCATATCTCACTCCTTAGCTATACATGATTGATTGTACCACAGCGGAGAAAAACAAGAATCCAGTGAATCCATGTGAACTGCCTAGAGGTATCATTGATTATGAAGAGAAAGCAAACCTACTTTAGCAACCCTATATGAATTGTGCATTTTTCAACGCAAGGGCGCAAAGACGCAAAGATGCAACGCGATGCGAAGGTTCATAAGAAATGGGATGCACGAATAGATGAAAGGGGGCTTGCCGTTGGCAAGCCCATAACAACCCCGCCCGAAATGTGCGTGGCACCTATCACCTATCACCTATCACCTATCACCTGTCACCTAACCGCTCTGCTTTACACCAACTCCAGCCGTTGGTTTAGCTCCTCCAGCAATCGTCGTGCTGCGGTGGTTATCACTGTGCCGGGGCCGAAAATAGCCGCTGCCCCATGCTGGCGCAAATAGTCATAGTCTTGCGAAGGGATAACACCGCCAATGACGACCATGATGTCCTCACGGCCAAGCTTCTTGAGTTCTTCGACTACTTGGGGCAACAATGTCTTGTGTCCCGCTGCCAGTGAACTCATGCCCAGAATATGCACATCGTTCTCTACTGCTTGCCGTGCAGCCTCGGCCGGCGTTTGGAATAGCGGGCCAATATCCACGTCAAACCCCAAATCTGCAAAAGCGGTTGCAATCACCTTTGCGCCACGGTCATGCCCATCTTGCCCCATCTTGGCGACCATGATACGGGGGCGACGCCCTTCGCGCTGCTCAAACTCATCGGCCATTTGGCGTACTTCCGCTACGGTATTGCCATTGCCAGCGCCATACTCGCTGCTATACACGCCCGAAATGGCGCGTATTTCAGCCTGATGTCGCCCGACAACTTGCTCTATGGCCTGCGAAATTTCACCGAGCGATGCGCGTGCGCGTGCGGCTTCAACCGCCAACTCGAGTACATTGCCTTGACCTTTCTCCATGGCATGCGTAATGGCGTTCAGTGCCGATTGCACTCGTGTCTCATCACGATGTTCGCGCAGCTTTTTCAAACGCTCTATTTGCGATAAGCGCACGGCAGTGTTGTCAACTTCGAGAATGTCGAGCGGGTCTTCCTTATCTAGGCGGTAGCGGTTCAAGCCCACAATCGTTTCACGGCACGAGTCAATATGCGCCTGCCGACGAGCGGCAGCTTCCTCAATGCGCATCTTGGGCAAGCCCGAAACAATGGCCTTGGTCATACCGCCCATGTCTTCCACTTCTTGGATGTGCGACCATGTGCGCTTGACAATGGCATCGGTCAATGCCTCAACGTAGAAAGAGCCGCCCCATGGGTCTACAACGCGGCAGATGTTGGTTTCATCTTGTAGGTAGAGTTGGGTGTTGCGGGCAATGCGAGCGGAGAAGTCGGTTGGCAGGGCAATGGCTTCATCGAGTGCGTTGGTGTGCAGTGATTGGGTGTGCCCCAACGCGGCGGCCATGGCTTCTATACATGTGCGCACGACGTTGTTGAATGGGTCTTGCTCTTGCAAGCTCCAACCGGAGGTTTGGGAGTGGGTACGCAACGACATGGAGCGCTGGTCTTTGGGGTTAAATTGTTTGATAAGTTTTGCCCACAGTAGGCGTCCGGCCCGCATCTTGGCGACTTCCATAAAGTAGTTCATGCCAATAGCCCAGAAGAAGGAGAGACGTGGCGCAAAGCTGTCAATATCCATGCCGGCTTTCAAGCCAGTGCGCACATATTCCACGCCATCAGAGAGGGTGTAGGCAAGTTCCAGGTCGGCGGTTGCGCCGGCTTCCTGCATATGATAGCCGGAAATGCTGATGCTGTTGAAGCGCGGCATGTGTTGCGATGTGAAGGCAAAAATATCTGCAATGATGCGCATAGATGGTTCTGGTGGGTAGATGTAGGTGTTGCGCACCATGTATTCCTTGAGAATGTCGTTTTGGATGGTTCCGGTGAGTTGTGCCGGTTTCACGCCTTGCTCTTCAGCGGCGACGATGTAGAAGGCCATTACTGGCAGTACTGCGCCGTTCATAGTCATAGAGACTGACATTTGGTCGAGCGGGATGCTGTCAAACAGAATCTGTGCATCCAGAATGGAGTCAACGGCTACACCGGCTTTGCCCACATCGCCCACTACGCGCTCATGGTCGGAGTCGTAGCCGCGATGCGTTGCCAAGTCAAACGCAATGGAAAGCCCCTTTTGCCCAGCGGCAAGGTTGCGCCGATAGAATGCATTGCTTTCCTCGGCTGTCGAAAAGCCAGCGTATTGTCGCACCGTCCATGGGCGCACAACATACATGGTGGGGTAGGGGCCGCGCAAGAATGGCGGTATGCCCGCTACAAAGCCCAAATGCTCAAGTTCGGCAATATCCTCTTGGGTGTAGAGCGGCTTGACATCAATCTTCTCAAGCGTATGCCAGATGAGGTCATCGAGCGATTTGCCGGTTTGTTGCTCTATCTGCTTACGCCATGCTTCCATGGTTGGTGCAGGAAAGGTATGCCCTTCATAATCCATGGTGGTGAAATCTGGTATTTGGACTGATTCTTTACTCATTGCTCACTCCTATCTTCTTTTGCAAACTGGCGAGCATATCGTAACAATTAGCCCGCAAGTGAATGAAATCATCTACACCCGCTGCTTTGTGGCTTTCTACTTGGTCTTGTGGGTAGCCTGCCAACAATACTATGGTGTCGGACTTATCTTGCTTGATAAGCTGTGTCAATGGTGATACGAGTTCTGGGTAGGTGTCATCGGTGGAGCAGATGACGACAATGGGAGCCTGCGATTCGAGGGCTGCCTTAGCCGCCTCTTCTATGGTTGGGAAGCCATTGTTGCGCAAGACTTCAAAGCCGCCAACTTCAAGGAACCCAATGGAGAAATCGGCCCTTGGCTTGTGTTGCGGAATGGGGCCCATGTTGGCTAGGAATACTTTGGGCCGCGAGCCGGTGCGGGTTGCATATGCATCAGCATTTTCGCGCAATGCTTCAAACAGCCGTGCGCCACGTTGTAATTGCAAGACATGCTGTGTTGATGGGATAGCTTCATCTCCAGAGCCAAGCACTTTGCCTATATCGCCCACAGTAGCTCCGCTCTTCACTGCCTCTACTGCGGCATCTATACATGCTGTTGCTACACTGACATTGCCTATAGCCGCCTTTGCATCTGCAAACTTCTGCTTCATGGTATCACACGCAGCCTTGCAGCGCTCTTGGTTTGTCCCTTGGCGGTGGCTTGCTACGTGGCTTGCCCGTTCGCGTTGTAATGCATCGTAATCGGGTGTATTGCGCTCTAGCGGCTTCTCTGTGAGGTTGGGGTACATATTGGTGCCTACAAAAATATCGCGGCGTTGGGCGATGCTTTTGGCTCGCTGGTCGGCAGTTTGTTGTATCTGTATTTGTGGCAAGCCCTCTTCGAGAGCCTTGCACATACCACCATGCCGCTCAACCTCTTGGAAAAGTTCCCATGCTTTGCGGGCAACACTATCGGTTAGCTTTTCAACATACCAAGAGCCACCGGCAGGGTCTATCACCCGTGTAAGATGGCTTTCATCCCGCAAGATAATTTGGGTGTTACGGGCAATGCGACGCGAGAAGAAATCTGGTTGTCGGTGCGCAAGCGGCTCATCAAAGCAACTGGTATACAGACTATTGCACCCGCCCACGATGCCGGCAAATGTCTCCGTCGTTGTGCGTAGCATGTTGACGAATGGGTCATAGACGGTTTTGTTCCATGCGGATGTGCGCACATGCATGAACATCTTTTGTGCTGTCTCACTGCCACCACATGCTACTACCACCTTAGCCCAGAGCAGGCGTGCTGCACGTAGCTTGGCAACTTCCATGAAGAAGTTGGAACCAACAGAAAATGCAAAACGTATGTGGGGGGCTACATCGTCAACTGCCAAGCCGCGCTGTAGCAATTCGCGCATGTATTCAACACCGGTAGCTAGGGCAAACGCCAATTCTTGTGTGGCACTACCGCCGGCATCGTGGTAGGGGCTTCCCTGCACCAGAATCGTTTGCACCTGTGGGGCATGTTCGTGGGCCCACGAAGTTTGCACAGCCATGTCAAGGTATACGGTGTCAAGACTACACGGGAGTGTACCGGTGGTAGCTAACACTGTGAGTGGGTCCATGCCAATGCACCCACGCAATGCATCTGGCGATTGACCTTTTTGTTGCATATGGGCAACGACCATGGCTATGATGGGAAGTCCGGCCACTCCAACTGGTATAAACACGGGACATTGTGTTATATCAATGCCATCAAGGGCTTTGGCTAGGTCATCGGCACACGAAAGCGACATGCCATCTATGCCCACTTTGCTTTCGCCGGCTGTATCTGCATCTTGGCAAAACATAGTTGCACGGTCGAGCATCAGGTTGATAGCTGTTTGCCCGCGCTCTATATCCTTGCGGAGGGACTCATTCACTGCCTCGGCCGTTGCATAGGGCACACCTTGGCAAATATCCCATGCCTCAGCCGCATACCCACATGCGTTGGTAGAACGCACATAGGGCGGGAAGCCCGGCAACGTGTTGACATATGGCACATCGGCTGCATCCTCGCGCCGATACATCGGTTGCAGGTCTATGCCCTCATAGGTTTTGGTAATAAGCTTTTTCTCGAACGCTGCGCCTTTCAAGGTTTTTTCGGCAGCCGTTCGCCATTCATCATAGGTTGGGTTGGTAAATTCATCGAATAACCGCTCGTGTTCTGACATATAGCATACTCCTAACTACTTCATAAAACAGTCTCTTAGCATCCTTTACGCCTTTGCGCAAGCATCATTCATTCAGGTTCATTCAGACGGGATGGTATAATCCCATGCTTTAATCCATTCAGACAATTCGGCACTGCGTGCAGCTATAACTTTGTGCTCAGGGTGCTCCTGATAGATGCGTAGGGTTTCGATGGTGTCGAAGTGGCTTAATAGCCCATAGGTTGCGGAACGTTCACTGCGCACTTCATCGAGCATGACTTCAAAATAGCGTATTTCAGGGATAACCTCTGGCAATTTGCGAAGAGATGCCATGAGGCTATCGCGCTCCTGTATCGTCACATCTGCACGTAGCCGAAACAATACCACATGACGAATCATTTGTTTCCCCTTCTCCATACTTACGCTGGTTCCCTCGTATTATACCGCAGGGAACACATTATGCATATCTATAAAACATATATCTATCACGTCTAGTTTACTAAACTGTGTGATAATGTCAACTAGAGAAAGAGATGGCGTGTTATAATAGCCGCACGTATTGTACTTGAATACCAGTGAGGAGCATTATTCTGTTATGGTCAATAGCTCCATTGTTCATATACAAAAGTATCGTGTCCATTACATTGAAGCTGGCAGCGGTGCGCCAGTTATGTTACTCCATGGCTTTGCAGGATCATGCAAGGAATGGCGGCCCACGGTCGAGTTGCTTGCAGCACATGGCTACCGTGCTATTGCAGTAGATGGGGTGGGTTTTGGCAAGTCGGATAAGCCGGCTGATGCGCCGTATTCGCTTGAGTTGTTTGCTGGTCTCTACGATAGCTTACTCGATGCGCTTGGTTTGGAACATGCAACGTTTGTGGGGCACTCGTTTGGTGGCAAATGTGTTTTGGCAACGGCTATTTTGCACCCCAAGCGGGTCAATCGTTTGGTCATAGCCGATAGCGAGGGCTTTGTTACCATTCCACTCTTTATGCGCAAAGCCGGGTTGGTGCCGTTTTTGGCAGATGCATTTCTCTGGATGTCGAAAAACCCATCGCTGTTCCGTATGCAGTTGGCGGGGACGTTCTATGACCCATCGCGCATTCCTACTTATTTGGAAGAGCATTTTCGTTCGGTGCTCTACGATAAAGAGAAGAGCCAGGCTATGTTGCAATTAAGCCGCTGCTACGATAACCACGATTTGATAAAGACAGGGTTGCGCAACCGTTTGCATGAGTTGCGTTGCCGTACATTGATTATCTGGGGTGGGCAAGACCGTGTTTTCCCGCCCAGTTGTGGCTTGACGGCTCGTGGTGAAATCCCCAACTCGCAACTGCTCATCATCCCACGCTGTGGGCATTATCCGCATATTGAATCTTTTCGTTCGTTCCATGGGGCGCTGCTAGGGTTTTTGGCACGGGGGAGTTGATGCATATGAAACCTACCATTACGAGTGCTAGGCGCACGGTTGGGGGCTATGGCATACACTACCTAGAAGCTGGCACTGGGCCGCCAGTTGTGTTGTTGCATGGGTTTGCTGTTTCCTGCGCCTATTGGCGGCCTACACTAGAGGTGCTTGCGCGTGCTGGCTACCATGCTGTGGCTATGGATGTGCTGGGGTTTGGCGAGTCGGAGAAATCGCATGATGCGCCATATTCGCTCCGGTTGTATGCAGACCTTGCGGTTGGGTTGCTCGATGCGCTTGGGTTGCAGGATGCAGCTTTTGTGGGGCATTCGTTTGGGGGCAAACTGGCCATAGCAACGGCTCTCTTTCATCCGCAACGTGTGAGCAAACTCGTGCCTATTGACAACGATGGCTTTACGCCGCTGACATCGCAGTTTATGCGCAAACTGGTGGAGTTGCCGAAGATGCGCGAGTTTTTGCTGTGGGTTGTGGCTAGGCGGCCTGTTGCCCGCAAGCAATTGTATATGGCGTTTTATGAGCCGGAGAAGTATGTGACGACCGAGTTGATAGAAGAGGCGCATCGGGCATTGTATTTGCCCGACAATCGTGCGGTGTTGTTGCAAATGAGCCATCATGCAGATGAGATAGACTTTCAACAATCAGGGCTACGGTTGCGATTGCATGAGCTACAATGCCCAACGCTGATTGTGTGGGGCGCAGAGGACCGTATCTTCCCGGCGAGTTGCGCTGAGGCGGCCCTGCGCGAGATACCGGGTGCGCGGCTTGTGGTCATTCCTCGGTGTGGGCATTTTCCGCATGTTGAGGCGTTTCGTGCTTTTCACGGGGTATTGTTGGGCTTTCTGGCAGGCACGGGTTTGAATCGCTGAGGTGCTATGGGTGCTGAATTGCTGCTGGTGCCACACACTCTCCGGTAGAGTGCGTGGCACCCGGCTTGCCCCCAGAGAGGGTGAATCGCTGAGGTGCTTCAAGATTCAACGCAAAGGCGCAAGGGCACACAGGCGCGAGGGTGTCAGACTTCCGAAGTCTCGGAGACTTCGGAAGTTTAGTGTCTTGGTCTCAGCGCATCAGTAATTCAGTGTTCCCAGCGCATCAGCGATTCAAACGCACATTCGTGGACGGAAGACGTTGTGGGGTAATATTACTGTTTGTCCCTTTGCAGAGCCATAGAGAAAGCACCCGTAGCACTGCCAGTAGCCCTTGGGCGTACTGCTTAGCCAGCCGGACTCCGGCAGGATGCCGGTGCTACGGTGGACAGGCTAGAGGTTCCTATCCTACGCCTTTTGTGCCATTTCTCATTGGCTAGGTAGCCCCTGTGACATCGCGCCGTGTGAGCCAAACATAGGCATACGCTAGGAAGAGGAGACTGTAGACACCAACAACAAGCGTTGCCTGCAATGGCGAAGGGAGTTGGGCGGGGTCCATGTTCATAGATACCGATGGGTCTAGCCCGTAGGCGGTCCAGTTGAGCAATACGAGGGCATTGACATTTTGCTGGATGAGCAGGTTGTAGAGCATAGCGATGGTGGGGTTGTCTACGATTTTGAGGAATGAGGGCATGCCAGTGCTCACGTCGAGGACCAGGAAAATCATGCCGCCGGCTATGCCGGCCATAGCCGAGCGCCCTATCGTACACATAGCAATGGTAAACATGAGGTAGGGAAGCATAACGTAGAGTGAACGTGCCACTCCCAAGGGCAAGAGCATGATGTCGCGCATGCTCACGCTCCCTAGGTTGCCCAACACTGTGCCATAGAGTATGCCAAGCAGAATGCCCACGATGAGAGATAGAAGGATGCCGGCGAGCAGAATGAGCAGGAGGGTGATAACTTTGGCTATGAGGTAGCGCCCACGATTTGGATGGCGGGCTAGTTGCACGCGCAGTGTACCCCAATGATACTCGCTGCCTAGGGCTGCGCCGGCTAGGATAACAGCACAGATGCCGCCAATGCCGTTTATTTGCCCAAGCACTTCGCCCAAGATACCGGGGAAACTGATGCGGCGACGAAACTCGTCTATTTTTTCTTCGGGTAGAAGCGACAGCGCTACTTGGTTATCTGCACCAAAGAAAATACCATCTTGTAGCCCTATGGCTAGGAAAAAGAGCGATAAGACGAGGGCCATTTGCACAAGAAAGATGATGAGCAAGACCCATGCCATGGGACGCTGCGAAAGTTTGAGCCATTCAGCTTGTATTGCGTTGACCATATGGTTTTTTCTTAGCACCTTACAGACTCTGTTCGTAAACTCGTAACGACAAGAGGCATTGTACCATATATTCCGTGCTGCATGAGAACATCATAATGCTCGAATGAATTGTGATAAGCCGGAGTCAGGCAGGATGCCGGTGCTACGGTTATGTAGCACCGGCTTCTAGCCGGAGTCAGGCAGGATGCCGGTGCTACGGTGAACAGGCTAGAAGCCTATCCTACGGTTCCTAAAAAGAAATAGACTGGTCCTTTATGGTTGCGCCCGGCCACAGCTTGATGCCTTGGTCGAGGCGGTTTTCCATGCCAATGGTACACGCATCGCTAATGATCGCCCCGCCAACGATGCTGGTACGTGCTCCAACGAGGTTGCTATTGCCAAGTACACATGAGCGAAGCGTTGCTTGCTCCTCAATCACGTTGTCTTCCCACAACACAGAACTTTCAATGAAGGCTTCAGAGCCTATCTGACAACGCGCACCTATCACTGTTGGTCCTATGATATGCGCTCCTCGCGCCACCCGCACCTCTGGGCCAAACACCACAGGGCCAATGATTTGGGCGCTTTCGTGAATGTCTACACTTTCTTCTGCCCACACGCGGCTATCAATTTCTTGCCCTAGAAAATCACATTTTATACGCCCAATGAGAATATCTTGATTCACTTCCAAGTAGGTTTTGGGCGTGCCGATGTCGCTCCAGTAAGCCCGCGAGAGGTAACCAAACATGGGGTCCTCGGTTTGCAGAAGCACTGGGAAGAGACCACGCTCAAACATAAAGTGCTGCCCCGGTGGGACATAGCGGAACACTTCCGGTTCAATGATGTAGGTGCCTGAGTTGACAAGATTGCTCGTTACATCCTCCAGACGGGGCTTTTCAAGGAAGCGCTTGATGCGTTGGTCCGAATCTGTTTCTACCAACCCAAAACGGGTTGGGTCATCTACTGGTGTGAGGGAGATAGTTGTTTGGCTCCCTTTTTCACGGTGAAAGGCCAACATAGCTTGCAAGTTTAAGTCTGTGAGCACATCGCCATTGAATACAAAGGTTGTTTCATTCAACATATGTTCAACATTCTTGACGGCCCCTGCGGTGCCGCGTGGTTCTGGCTCTTCGACAATATGGAGGGTAAGCCCAAATTGTGAGCCATCGCCCAAGGTTTGCCTAAAGTGGTTGGCTAGGTATTGGACAGCTAGGATGATCTCATCAATGCCCTGCTTTTGCAACCGCATGAGCATATGCTCCATAAAGGGGCGGTTGACGAGTGGTATCATTGGTTTGGGTGTGTTGCATGTGAGTGGACGCAGGCGCGTACCTAGCCCACCAACAAGTATAACGGCCTTCATGCTTTCTCCTTTTCGTGGCGCACACGGGTACGCCAATCTTCTACTATATCATATAACGTTTGTTCAAGGGTATAGTGCGGTTCCCAGCCGGTGCATGTGCGAAAGCGCGTGGCATCGCATACGAGTTTGGGAATGTCAACTGGGCGTATGCGTTGCGAATCTTGCGTCACTTCAATAGGTGTACTACTGGCTGCTAGTAAGGTGTCAAGTACGGTTTGTATTTTGACAGGGTGCCCGGACCCAATATTGTATACCTGCCCCGATTGAGCGTATTGCGCAGCGAGCGCATATGCACGCACCATATCACGCACATCGGTAAAATCACGCTCGGCAGTCAAGTTGCCCACCTGAATGACAGGCGTTTGCATGCCTTGCTCAATAGACGCTATTTGTTTGGCAAACGATGCTGTGACAAAGCGGTCCCCTTGACGTGGCCCTATGTGATTGAACGGGCGAATGCGCACGACATCTAGCTTATGGCTGAGGTGATATTGCAATGCCAGCATATCTTGAGCAATTTTGCTCACAGCATATGGGCTAGATGGGCGCAGGGGGGTGTCCTCGTCTATTGGCAGGTCTTCAGCGCGAATGAGTCCGTATACTTCGGCTGAACTAATGGTCAAGACACGTGCTGCGATGGAATGCTCAATGAGGGCTAGGAGGATGTTGAGTTGTGCGATAATATTCGTGTTCAGGGTAGCAGCGGGGTCTTGAAACGATTCAGGCACAAAGGGTTGTCCAGCCAAATGAAAAATGACGTGTGGCTGTATCTGCGCAATAAGCGCAGATACAGGCGCAGCATGACACAAGTTTGCGGTGGCGAAATGTACCTTGTCGCGCAGTTGTGGTAGCCGTATTTCGTTCCCAAGGTCTACACCCCAAATATCCCACCCGCCCACGTCAAGCAGATGTTCTGCTAGGTGCCCACCGACAAATCCATTGATTCCTGTTATCAAAGCCTGCATATTTGTATTTCTCATTCTGTTTATAACCATGCCCTGTGCGTATTATACCTAGATTAGGCGCTGCATGTAAAGCAGGTTGTGGGCATGTGGGAAATCGTTGCATCGTTGTGTTCTCTGGTATATACTTGTGCTATGAAGATGCCAATATGGTAGCACCTGCAAATGAGCCAAGACGTGAAGGAGATGCTATGGAAGAACTCATACGGTTTGATTGGGCTATTAAGTATGTCCTACGCGATAAAGCGAACTTTGATATTTTGGAAGGGTTTTTGAGTGCTCTGCTGCACTATGATGTGCAGGTCGTTGAGTTGCTGGAGAGTGAGAGTAACCAAGAGTATAGCACAGCCAAGTTTAACCGCGTTGACCTCGTCGTAAAGACTGCCAATGATGAGAAGGTCCTGATTGAAGTGCAGGTAGAATCCGAAATGGATTTCTTTCAACGTATTGCCTATGGCGGAGCCAAACTGATGATTGAACACATGGAGGTAGGGCAACCCTATAGGAACATCGCTAAGGTGATTGGTATTTGTATTATGTATTTCAATCTGGGCATAGGAAACGATTATGTATATTATGGGTCAACCTCGTTTGTTGGTTTGCATCAGAAAGATGAGTTGGGGCTAACATCGTCGCAGCAGCAGGTTTTTGGAGTGGATAAGGTGCAAAAGCTCTTTCCAGAGTTTTACATCATACAGGTGAAACAATTTGATGATACTGTGCGCCAGTCGCTAGACGAGTGGATTTATATGCTCAAACACAGTACCGTGAAACCTGATTTTACAGCCAAGAACATTCAAAAAGCATCGGAAAAGCTGCGGATAATGAACATGGACCAAAAGCAACGACAGGCATATGAAGACTATAAAGATGATCTGTCCTATCAAGCATCTATGCTTTGGTCTGCGCAGTTTAAGGGATTTGAGCGAGGGCTTGAGCGAGGGCTTGAGCAAGGGCAACATGCAAAAGCAGTGGATGTTGTAAAAAAATCACTTGCGCAGGGGCTTGCACTAGATGTGATTGCCATGATAAGTGGTTTAGATCAGGAGGAGATTGAGCGCATTCGAGATGAGGGTACATAGGCAACGCAAAGGCACAAATAGCATGCTGCACATCGTGTTGCTGCTCACTGGCATCGTAGCAACGGGGCAACAAGCACGTGCATACACCGTGTACCAAGAGCGACAACCGCAGCTTCCAGACCAACGTTGTTTCCCTGAAACGGATAACTGCATTGATGGTCCCATACTTGATTACTGGGAAGCCAACGGAGGACTTGCCATTTTTGGCTACCCCATCACGCCGTTGCGCTCCGAGGCTGTTGAAGGCCAGGCATTGCCGGTGCAATGGTTTGAGCGTGACCGCCTAGAGTATCACGGTGAGCAGGGCGTGATGGCGGGGCGCTTGGGCGTAGAATTACTTGAACTGCAAGGGCGCACGTGGTTTATCTTCCCGCCTGTTGGCAATGCCCCCCCCGACTGCCGTTACTTCCCTGAAACGCGACATAGCTTGTGTGAGCCATTCCTGAGCTACTGGCTTGAACATGGTGGGCTAGAACGCTTTGGCTACCCCATCACCGAGGCATTTGGTGAGCAGGTGACAGAGACATGGACCGGCAGTGTGCAATATTTCGAGCGTCGCCGTATGGAGTGGCATACGGAATTGCCCGGCAAGCCTATTTTGCTTGGGCTGCTCGGGCGAGAAATATGGGATGCACTCACGACGCGGAATGCCCCAATACCTCAAGCAGATGCACAAGCTTATCTACCCACCCAGAACCACGCGCATGCGGGAGGGGACTGAAACGCAGATTCAAGCGTGCGAATGGGCCGCATATCTGCACATTGCGGTCGCCTGCATCTCCAAAGCGGCGTTTGAGTCTTTCCAGAGCATCAATGCTATCTGGCAATTGCACATGTATCTCCTCATCTGTCGCCACAATTGAGCGCACACCAGCGTTGATAGCCAATATCCTGATACGTAGCCACGAAAGCAGGTAGATAACCGGCAGAGGCAATTCGCCAAAACGGTCGCGCAAGTCGCGGCGCAGCTTTTGCACCTCATCAATGCTCTGGATGGCCGCTATGTGTTGGTAGATGTCTAGGCGCACCTCGTCATCTTCCACATAATCTTCTGGCAGGTAGGCTGAAAGGGGTACGTTTAGTGTCACTTCATCACCCTTCCATAACGCCAACACATCACGTCGGGTAGCTGTCATAGCTGTGCTCGTTTGTGGTATGTCATCGTTCATCAGCGCACCACTATACTGCCGCTCTGTCGTGCGAAGGTGCTCTACTGCTTGCTGGAGCATGCGCGAGTAGAGGTCGAAGCCAACAGCAGCAATGTGCCCGCTCTGCTCATCACCGAGCAGGTTGCCTGCGCCACGAATTTCTAAATCGCGCATGGCAATACGAAACCCTGCGCCTAGCTCAGTCGCTTCCTCAATGGCTTGCAACCGTTGCACGGCGTCATTCGAAAGGGCTTGTTTGGGCTTATGGAGCAGATATGCATATGCCCTGCGCCCGCTCCGCCCAACACGCCCACGCAATTGATACAGTTGCGCCAGCCCATAGTTTGGCGCATCGTCAATGATAATGGTGTTGGCATTGGGAACATCCAAACCATTCTCAATAATAGTCGTGCATGCAAGAATATCATACTCGCCTTTGAAGAAGTCGAGCATCACCTTTTCAAGCTCACGCTCATGGAGTTGCCCATGCCCTATGCCAATTTTTGCCTCTGGCACGAGCTTGCGCAAACGGTCGGTCACACGCGCTATGGTAGAAACACGGTTGTGCAGAAAGTATACTTGCCCGTTGCGGTTCAATTCACGCTGTATGGCGTCGCGCACAAGCTGCTTGCTATAGGGGGCTACATAGGTTTTGATGGGAACACGCTCATCTGGTGGCGTATCTATGACGCTCATATCGCGGATGCCGGCGAGGGCCATATGCAATGTGCGGGGAATGGGGGTGGCAGTGAGGGTAAGCACATCTATCTCTGTACGCAGTTGTTTGAGACGCTCCTTGTGGCGCACGCCAAAGCGTTGTTCTTCATCTATAATGAGTAAACCAAGTTCCTTAAAGAACACGTCTTTTGAGAGCAAGCGATGGGTGCCAATGATAATATCAACATCGCCCCGTGAGAGTTGTTGCACAATATGCCGTTGCTCTTTTGGTGAACGAAAGCGTGAAAGCATTTCTATTTGTATTGGGAAGGCATTCAACCGTTGCCGAAAGGTATCAAAATGTTGCTGTGCCAGCACCGTGGTAGGCACTAGGATAGCTACTTGCTTGCCATCTTGCACGGCTTTGAAAGCAGCACGCAAAGCTACTTCGGTTTTGCCAAAGCCCACATCACCACACATGAGCCTATCCATTGGTATAGAAGACTCCATATCAGTTTTCACCTCATACAATGCACGGAGTTGGTCATCTGTCTCTGTATAGGGAAATGATTGCTCCATCTCATATTGCCAATCGGTATCGGCACTGAAGGCATAACCAGTGCTCAGTTTGCGTTGGGCATAGAGTTCGAGCAATTCGTGCGCTAGGGTTTGCACAGCATCGCGTGCCTTGCGACGAGCCTGCTCCCACTCTTGCGTCCCTAGCCGTGTCAACTTGGGTTTTTCGGCACCTGTGCCGACATAGCGGGCTATACGGTCTACATGGTCAAACGGTACATACAGGCGGTCGCCATTGGCATAGCGCAGGTTGAGATATTCACGCTCCACACCACCAACTACACGACGCACTAGCCCTTCGTAGAGCGCAATACCATGGTCAACATGCACAACATACTCGCCCGGTTTCAAGCCACGCAAGAAGAGCGCGGCATGTTCTTTTCTTCGTGTTTCTGCTTGTCGCTTTGCCGCTTCAGACTGGCGGAAGTGTTTGTGCGTGGTGGCACGTTGTCGTGAGCCAAAGATTTCTGCATCGGTATAGAGGGTAAGCGCAAGGTCGGGCAGTCGCCAACCTTCGGAGAGCGTCCCATGCACACACATAAACCGTGCCTCATCATAGCCCCGGCTGGCAGCCTGTTGCTCAAGTATTTCCTGTATACGGGCCGCATAGGGGCTAACGACAACAACACGTTCGCCTTTGCGCAGGTGAGAGACAATGTCTCGTACACAGCGCCGCATATCGCCACCAAAGAGGTTGGCCGGCGTGAAGCGCGGGGGAGATGACATCTTGCCCCCCCCTAGCCCCCCCGTACACGGAGAGGAATCGGGTGTCTCATCCCTGCATACAGTGTCATCTACGCTGTGTGTCGTTTCCAAGGGTTGCTTGCTGCTCAGGTCTACCGTGGCGTGTTGGCGCTGTAGTGTTGATTTCCATAGCTCTTGCCAAAACAGGTATGCCCGTGGGAAAGCGGGTGGCAATTCCCCTGCTGCTATCAGCAAATCGCGTTGCTGTTCTAAGCGGTCATGCAGGGCATCGGCCGCTTGTTCTAGCAGGGTTGCCTCACTCAAAAAGATGGTGCTGCCCAGTGGCATATGGTCAAGCAACGAAGGCGCTAGACCATGAGAAGCGTTGGCCGGGGCAGTATCTGATTGGTATTCTGCATACCACCAGTAAAAGAAGGGGGCCAGGTAGGACCATCGTTCAACGCGCCCCCCAGACTTGAGGTAGAGCTTGTTGGTTTCCCATTCGTCAAGCACTTCGGGGCGTAACGTATCTACCTCTAGCGCATCGAGCGTATCAAGCACATGCTCACGCTGCCAATAGGGGATTTCAAGCGGCGGGCCAACGGCAACCGTCTGCAAGCGTTGCTCGCTGCTCTGTGTCTGCGGGTTGAACCGTCGCAGGCTATCTATTTCATCGCCAAACCACTCAATACGCAGTGGGAACAGGTCCGCTGTGGGCCAGATGTCTACAATACCGCCTCGGCGCGTCATCTCGCCGGGTTCCTCAACAACTGGCGTCATACGGTAGCCAAGGTCAAGCCATCGGCGCAATAATGTATCTTGCGATAGCCATGCGTTCATAGTAATGTGTGTTGTGGCATAATCTATATCGTGGGGGGCAAGCGTGGGCTGGAGCAATGCCTTGATAGGCGCAACGATAATAAGCGGTAGGCTTTGGGCATTGTCGGGTACCGCTGTTGGCGATATACGCATTGCTGCTAGACGTTGCATGCACTGCAACCGTTGCCCTATCAATGCCTTATCTGGCATCATATGCTCATAGGGCAATGCATCGTTGGACGGGAAGAGGATGCTTTGCTCAGGCGCAAGCCATTGCGATAGGTCAGCATAAGCTCGTATAGCCTGTTCGGAGGTTTCAACAACATAGAGCAAGACGCTTGTACTCTGTGGTGGGGGAGACTCGCTGGCATTGTGGCATATTGCTGTTGCATACGCCGCTACAAAGGGAATACGCGCAGCACCTATGAGTGGGGCTACTCGCACAAAGGGGCGCTGTGTGTGCGAGAGAGTGTCAACCAGTGATGCTATCTGCGGCAACGTGGCAAGTTCAGTACGCAGAAGAGTAAGCATTTATGGCAGACTCTTGATTGCTTCTGTTGGGGTATACACGGAAATAATACCCTTGGCACGAGTTAGGTGTTCAGCGTCGAGCGAAATGAGATTGGTGCCATGACGCAGAGCAGTTGCAACATACACTGCATCTGCTCCGCGTAACTTTTGGTCGGCAGCTATTTCCAACGCCAATTGCGCCAAATCATCGTCTAGGGCTATGAACCTGATGGCATCGTTAGCCTTCAAATCTTCAGCAAAGACACGTCCCTTTATCGAATCACGAAACTCACGACTGATCGTTCCTGCAATTTCGACCAGAACAAGGATAGGTTCAATAAGGGACGATTGTTCCTGCTCTAGGAGAGAAAGCAGCTTTTTGCACACAGCATGGTTTTTGTCAGTAGGCGTAAAAGCACGGATAAAAACACTCGTGTCAATCGTCCACATACGGTGTACCTCGAATTGAGTTTAAGGCCTCCTCTGTTGTCATGTATGATGGCATTTTCGATAGCTCTTCCCCAAGCTGGCGCAGCCTTTCCCATGCAGCTTTTGCATCCTCTGGTTTTATTCGCCCTTCGGGTTGCTTCAAAAACAAATCCAATCGGGCCATCAACTGACGCTGTTGTAGGTCGCTCAGTGTGCGTGCTAAGACAAACACTTCATCAAGCGTCAAAGGTTCATCTTCATCTTCCACTAAGCACCTCATCACATACATGCGAGACTCCGAGGGAAGCTGTCGTATCAATTCCATTACATGGTTCATTGTGACGTTGTTTGTACCTTCCGTGCCAACACCATTTTGCTGCATGGTCGTCTCATGCGTCGTATCAGTCAAACCATCTTGCATGACGTACTCCTTTCACTATCGGACTATACCATGTGTTATTGGTATGATACCATATCTCTTCTGTAAGCTTGCAATGCATCCAGTCGGTGGTATGGAGATTTCAAGCGACGGGACAACGGCAACCGTCTGCCGGCGCAACAATGTATCTTTTTTCATGAAGACCTCGCGCCAAGCCGCAAAGGACGCAAAGTTGTACAAAAAGGAACATGTAATTCTTTGCTGGTACGCTCCAGTGGTGCGAGCTGTCTTGCGATAACCATGCGTTCATAGTGATGTGTGTCGTGGCATAGTCTATGTTGTGGGGGGCAAGCGTGGGTTGGAGCAATATGGGGCTACTCGCACAAAGGGGCGCTGTGTGTGTGTCGGCGCTGATGTGTGCGCGAGGGTATCAACCAGTGACGCTATCTGCGGCAGCGCAGCAAGTTCAGTACGCAGGGGAGTAAGCATTTATGGCAAACTCTTGATTGCTTCTGTACAATCGTCCACATACGGTATACCCCGTATTGAATTGAAAGCCTCTTCCGTTGTCATGTATGATGGCATTTTCGATAGCTCTTCCCCAAGCTTAAACAGCCTTTCCCAGGCAGCTTCCACATCCTCTGGCCGCCCATCGGGTTGCTTCAAAAACAAATCCAATCGGGCAATCAACTGGCGCTGTTGTAGGTCGCTCAGTGTGCGTGCTAAGACAAACACTTCATCAAGCGTCAAAGGTTCATCTTCATCTTCCACTAAGCACCTCATCACATACATGCGAGACTCCGAGGGAAGCTGTCGTATCAATTCCATTACATGGTTCATTGTGACGTTGTTTGTACCTTCCGTGCCAACACCATTTTGCTGGGTGGTGATCTCTGGTGTTGTATCGGTCAAAACATTTTGCATGACGCGCTCCTTTCGCTATCGGACTATACCATGTGTTATTGGTATAATACCATATCTCATCCATAAGCTTGCAATGCATTCAGTCCGTGGTATAATGCCATACGCATTGGTAGTTATAGAAAGAAACAGCGAGAAGGGTATCGAAAATATATGCAAGCGCAGGATGTAACGATAGAGTGGCTTCAGAGTTTGGAATTTAAGGTACAATCACCATATCGCCCGCCAACCATTGAAGGCGTGGTGTTGAAAGATTTGGTGACGCATCTTGATGGCCGTGGTGATGTGATTGAGCTGTGGAGCAAACCTTGGATAGAACGCGATGGATTGTTGTATCCAGAGCATGTCTATCAAAGTGCCACCGATTATGGCGTTGTGAAGTGTTGGCACTTTCACAACATACACACCGACCAGTTTACGGTTACTCGTGGCAAGCTCCAGGTGACATTGGTAGACCTGCGCCCCGACTCGCCCACATTCTGCCATGTCAACCCCGTTTTTCTCGGCACAAGCCGCCCACGATTGTTGAAAATCCCCCCCATGATTATGCATGGCTGGAAGGCATTGACCGAGCCAGAAGTTATTGTTGTCAATTTCCAAACACATGTCTACGATGCTGGTGATGAGTTTCGTGTGCCATGGGATTGTGTATTGACTGATGTGTGGGAGCCACGCAACGGCTAAACAAAGCTAGTTTTTACCACATGGACAAGCAAGCAGTTGCGTGCCATCTCCCCTACTGCCCTAGGCGATACAACCCATACTGCCCCGATGGGCCTATCCACGCAGCTTGTGGGTTGGGCAGTGGTGGCGGTCCATAGGTTCCCACATCCCATACCACATAGGCTATGCCTTGCTCGCGTGCTTGCGCTAGGGCCGATTGCGTATTGAGAGCATCGGGCCAAGGGGCAACAGCATGAGCTAGAGCCGAGTAGCGGTCTAGCGGCACGCCCGGCTCAGCTCGCACAAGAACCTTTTCGCCCGGTTGTAACGTGTTCAGAGTATGTGCAATGACTAGGCGCTCGTCCTCCGGCTGATGTGTGAGCACATAGCGAGTGCCAATGGTAAAGCCTTGGTAAGCCAATATGAGCAAGATACTGCTTGCAATAATCCATCGGCGGGATGTCTGTAACGTATCCATACTGGCCCCTGTTGCAAAGATACTGTTTTGCACAACCCATGCAGCCGCAACCGCATACACAGCCACAAACGGCAGGAAAAACCGTGGCAGAATGAATCCAATACAGACAGCCGCACCATAGAGGATAAGAAAGAGCAGCAATGCAGCCGGGATAGTCCATGCACCACATGAGAAACCCCACAAGCTCTTTCTCACAAGGCGAGGTATTGAACCACCAACACGCCAAAAGCGCCAAGCCTTGAAAGAGAAACTCGTTTGTATAGTCCTGTCCTCCTGTGTATCCTGTAGTGTGTCCTGTGTGTCCTGTAGTGTGAAATGTTGTGCTTGCACCAATGCAATGAGCCAACGCACTAGCCCAACAATAGCCAACCAGTTTGCTGGCCAGCCGATCAAGCGCAACTGAATGGCTTGCCCAAACTCACTCGTATCTTGTGCCCCGCTGCCAATGAAGCCGACTATGTTGCGCCACCAATTTGCTGCAAACCGCACGGGGTCGCGGAGGATTATTTCAGCTAACCCGATGGAGTTGGGGACTTCATACCAACGATTCCAGTCTATATTGCCATAGACGGCTAACCAAATATTTTTTGCCTGTTGGCTATAGAGGAGTTGCCCCGTGTCGAGCATATTGACTGCCAGTTGTGGCATAGCACCAAACAAGCAGCCGGCAATGAAAGGGGCCACACACACAACCACACGGGAAAAGCGCCGAGAATGCTGCCCATACCCGCTGAGAAGACATACGAGCACGCCCCATGGCAAAAGCACAAGCCCTGGGTGACGCATCAGAAAGGCAAAACCAGCCACAACCCCAGCCAAGAACCGCCCCAGCAGGTTTTTGCCCATGCTCTCGTTTACACATGGGCGCTCTTGGCGGCTTGGCGGTTCCATACCTACCTTTGTGAGGGGGCTAGGGTGCGGAAGCGGCATTGCCCACACAAACAGTGCTAGTGAAAGTGTGGTCAGTGCGGCAAAGGGCATATCGCTGCCAACATAAAGGGCATATTTTACCGTTAGCGAACTACCTGCTATTATCAACAGTGCTAACAAGGATCCACGAGCTGCATAAAACGTATCGTTACATGCGTGTTTGAAGAGCTGGTAGGCTAACCATGCACCAGATAGCAGCAAGATTGCCCCACTTGCTGCTGCTATCACACGTGCTGCTAAAAAGACGTTGCCTTGTGTCAGCGGGTGTATAAGCCAGAGCAGAAATGGATAACCAAGATGGTAAAATCCATCTGCCTGCAATACAGCATCGAGGCTGGTTGCGCGGGTGGCAAATACGCGAAAATCTTTTTCTACTCCCGGCACTGAAAGTGTGACGTGGGAATGGGCCGATGTGAGCACAGCAACAAGCCAAGCTATCGCTGCCACAACTATAAGTATGGTGATAGATGCCGGGCGTTGGGCTATGCGCGGGGGAACATGGCGCAACACCAACGCACCGAGCAATACAGCATCTATGCCGGGCAAGAGCCAACGCACCGGGTAGGGGTAGAAAGGCGGTTGCAAGCGATAGCATAGCAGAAAGAGCACTCCAACCACTAGCGCAAACGGGAGCCCATGCCGTAGAGCTGTTGCTAGGCGTTTGTCATCGTGTGTATACTGTCTGTGGGTGTAGAGCCACCATAGCCCTATGGCCAATGCGCCATAGCATACTTGAGCCGGGTAGGGAATGATGAAGGCATGCGAACGTGGGGCTACGGTATAGGTGGCACGGTCAAGAAGCACGCCAACGTGTCGCTTGTCGCCGGGTAATACGGTTGTTGGCGAACGTATATCAAGTACGACATCATGGGGTTTGAGCAAGCCACCGTTGATGGCAATGCTATAGGTTTCCCAATCGGTACTTGTCTGCACGGTAGCTAGGTGTGTATGCCCATTGAGAAAGATGTGTACGACTGGCGGTGTACTATGCTCACGCCAGCCACGCATGCGCAATGTGACTGTGCTAGGTAAACCAGCTTGTGGGAAGAGGAGAAATGACTGCGCACGGCTCCAGCGAGCGCTTCCGTCGGAGCCTTGCAGGTAGGGTTTGCTGCCCTCTGATGCATTGGCATAATGTGCATCGTGAAAGCCACGCACATAGGCTGCATCATACCCACCAATATCTACGGTATGCCTAGCGGGTACTTGATAGAGTAGGAGCATGACGATTGTGCCACATGCTCCTACGACTGCTGCAAGGCGCACCATACTATCGGCAAAACGCTGAACAGCGCTTATACCCCTTCTTCATCAGAAGGGGGAGCTTCTTCGATGGTATCATCAGAAGGGGGAGCTTCTTCATCAGATAATTCATCAGGTAATGCTTCTGTTTCCTCTGGCTCTACTACTTCGAGGTCGCCGTTGGGGTCTGAAACAAGCCCTTTATGAATCCATCCAGTCTCAGTACCATCAGGATTATTAATGTATGAACCATCTTCAAACCGGTCATCTAAGCGAATATGATACCATGTGCCATCGGGGGAAATACCCATGAAGAAAATCTTTGTGCCTTGTTTGACCACGCCAATGGGACGATTGCGGACAGAGGGCGACGGGCGAATATTAGCACTACTCAGCACGGTACCAGTAATTTCAACGCTTTCGGCAACCGGTTCTGGTGTGGCCGTAGCTGTTGCCGTAGGAGCAACCTCTGTTGTCGGTTCTGGCAACAAATCGGCAAAGTTTTCCGATGGGGGCACGGGTGATGCAATTGGTGTAGAAGATGGAAGTGTTACTTCTTGCGGTGGCGCATTGCCACGCATCCCTTCTATAAAGCGCTCGCCAGGAATGCCACGGCCGACCTGTTGCAGTTCATTACGCAAAGCTGTGACAACGCTATAGGCAAGAATAAGTGCGAGTATCATTAAGATGCTGGTAATGGCTGTTTTGACAAGCTCTAGGCTTTGGTTTAATACACTCTGCGCATGCAATTGGTCAAGCGCACTCTGGGCCGCACCAGCAACCGACTCGCCCCAACTTGTACGCCCATGGTCCTCTTGCACCATGCGGCGTAGTTCAAAGACTGCCCGCAGGTCGCCAACTTGGGCCAGTGCTCGCACAGCACTCCAGCGCACATTGCTGTTGGAATGCCGCAATGCTTGGATGAGTCGGCCAGTCGCTCGCCCATCTCCAATGCGCCCTAGCGCTTCAGCAGCACGATAAGCTGGTAGCCACGATTGCTGGATTTTGAGCGTTTCCATGAGCAATGAAACTGCCGGGGTACCAATTTCTACAATCGCATCCATCGCACCGGCATGGCCAGGGTGGTCCGGGTCGCCGAGCGCAAGGATGAGGCTGGCTATTTGCTCTTGGGTAGGGGCAGAGTGATGCGTTCTTTTACTTGGACGTGGCGACTTTGATGATGTGTTGGGATTGGAAAACCGTTGTGTCAGCTTACTGCCTAGCCCACGTATGACTTGCCCAACCTGAGTCGTTGAAGAACTCCGGTCTGGTCTTCGGTCTTCTACAGGGGCATCAGTTGTATATATGTCTTGCTCCTCTTTGGTCGTCATAGGTTCACTCAATGGATGATTTTCTCCTAGCACAATGGAATTTCCATTATCTAGCTTAGTTTGCCAGATATTGCACAATAATGTCAAGAATAGCTACGGCAGCTTGCTGTTTGGGTTGCCTTGGTAATGACAAAACATTGCCTTGGGCATCAAGTACAGTCACTTCAATATCGGGTTGTCCCATACTGGTAGCGGCTTCATTGGCTATGATCAGGTTCAACCCTTTGCGGGTGAGTTTATCACGCGCATTGTGTAGCACGTCTTGGGTTTCAACAGCAAACCCAACCTTAAACACGTGCTGTTGCTGCGACAATTCACCAAGTATATCGGGATTGGGCACAAGGTCAAGGGTGATGGTAGCGTTGGATGTCTTCTTAATTTTATGTTCAGCAGTTTGCACGGGGCGAAAATCGGCAACGGCAGCATTCATAATAAGCACATCAGCATGGGTACATGCACTATGCACGGCATCGCGCATTTGGATTGCTGTTTCAACAGATACAAGCGCAATACCTAGCGGTGGCTTGACAGTTGTTGCCCCATGTATCAGTGTGACATGAGCGCCATAGTCGCGGGCTACGGTCGCTAACGCAAAACCCATAGCACCGGATGATCTATTCCCTATAAATCGTACCGGATCTAGTGGTTCACGGGTTCCTCCGGCGGTAACAACAACATGACGACCACGCAGGGGACCATAGTGTTTCCCAAGTAATGCCCGTATTTCGCTTTCGATACGTGGTGGCTCAGGTAGACGCCCTTTGCCAACAACTGCTTCGGCCATACGTCCTTCATCTGGTTCTAACACCACAAAACCACGCTGTCGCAGGGTTGCAATATTGTGCTGGGTTGCGGCAGCAGCATACATGTGTACATTCATAGCCGGCACACAGAGCACCGGGGCTGTTGTTGCCAACACAACGGTTGTGAGCAAATCATCACTCATGCCGGTTGCAAGGCGAGCTATGGTGTTGGCTGTTGCGGGCGCTATCACAACGACATCGGCTTGTATGCCAAGCGATACGTGCCCTACCACACCATCTTCGGGAAGTTCCCACATATCGTCAAGCACAGGTCTACCGGTAAGCGCCTGAAAGGTAGCCATACCTACAAACCGTTGCGCTGTTTCTGTCATAATAACATCAACCAGCGCCCCTTCAAGGGTAAGGTTTCGGGCTAGTTCTACCACCTTATAGGCAGCGATACTACCACAAACCCCCAAGATAATCCGTTTCTCGTGCAGAATGCTCATGTTTTTCTATTGGTACTGCTACCGTTGGTCAAATACCTAGCGAGTACACAACCCCTATCATCTATGGTCTTGCATCATTAGCATGTATTAGGAGGCTATTGTAGCATTAGGAACGAATCAAGTCAATGCACCCAAACCTGCTCAACCTGTTGTGGTGCCATAGGAACGCACAATGAGAGAACGATACGTCACAAAATCATATCTCAATATTCATTTGACAATTCCTTTTAGGAATGATATACTTTGTTGCTATAGAATTGATACCTTATTGGCTTCTTTGTTTCAACTGGCAGTGTTTATGTATACCATATCAGAATGTACCCTATAGCCAATATATTGCACCTAATGCAGTAGACGGATTTCTACGTAATACAGACGAATACTTTTTTGGGTTCGATGTGTCCTGTGGCACAACAGCCTTGCTTGATACTGTGGGTGTGGTGGTTTATTGACCCTTTTTTAACAAAAAATTTTTCACAGAGAGGTGTGGCATATGGAAGCTATAATGCACAAATTTGTCTCGTCGCTGGAGCACAACATAACCGACGAGGACGTTGTTAACCTTGAAGCTTGCATAGATTGCAAGTTGTGCGGTGAAGCATGCGCTTGGTATCTCGGTACACACGATGAAACATTGCATCCAACCTATAAGACACATTTTATACGGAAGATTTTTAAACGGTACATGACCATTGAAGGTAAAATTGGTGGACCACTCGGTTTAGTAGAAACCCCAACGGTTGAAGATTTACGTACACGCATGCAGTATTTTTGGAATTGCACCGCCTGCGGGCGTTGTACCCTATCTTGCCCTGTTGGGCTAAGTACTAGGCGCATCGTGCGTATAGCCCGGTCCGCATATAGCGACGCAGGGTTGAGCCAAGAAAACCCGACCCTACGCTCTATCGTTTCCAACTTGCGTGATGTAGGTCATAGCTTTGGCATAGAGCCAACCAAAATTATGGCACGGTATGCCCTGTTCCTCTGTGCCGAAGGTATTGATATGCCCGTGGATGCGGAGGGCGCTGAGATTCTTTTTGTGTGCCCTTCGGCAGCCAATACAAAGATACCCGACTATGCCACCAAGGTTATGAAAATCCTCAACGCCACCGGGGTAAGCTATACCGTTTCATCGAAACTGGTTGAAACTGGAACTGAAGCTGACCATATCGTCGTCCATCATCAACTGACGCGGCGCATTTTGGAAGATTGGGAGAATGAAGCCGAACGGTTGCAGGCAAAGAAAATTTTAGTTGTGGAATGTGGGTGCGATACCAGAACGCTCTACGGGGACGCTTCTGAAATTCTTGGCCGTCCACTCAAGTTCCCGGTTATTATGTTCGACCCCTTGATTCAAGAACTCATTGATACTGGTAAATTGCCGGTAGAAAAAACCGATGCAAAAGTAACCCTGCATGACCCGTGCCACTCTACCCGATTGTCTGGTATGGGCGATGCAATACGCACCTTGCTCAACTGCGTCAACACCAACTTTATTGAAATGACCCCCAATAGAGAGCAAAACTACTGCTGCAATGGTGGAGCAGGAGGGATGCGTTTGCCAGAAAACACCGAAACACGGCGCAAAGTATCGGTCTTTAAGGCCAACCAAATCAAGGATACCGGTGCAGACTATGTTTGCTCTCCGTGTGTGGTCTGTATTTTGTCGCTTGAAGATACATGCCAGTTCTACGATTTGCCCAAAGTGCCAGGTGAGCGCATGGCTATTATGCTGTTTGAAATTGTCTATGATGCGATGGTCAAAGCATTGGAGAAGCGCGGCGAACTCGATAAAATCAGAACTCCTAGTGTGTTTGAGGGCAAGAGTGACGAATACCTCGCCAAGCATAGCGTCTCTGGCAAAATGTCGCAATTGCTGCAAAACAAAGAGATGGCTACCCGCATTCTTGAATGGCTCGAGCAGGATGATGTTGTCAAGCGCTATATGAAGGTCAACCCTGCCGTTTCCCATCAGTTGGATAAGTTCAGGGAAATCCTAGCATCGGATACGTTGCACTTATGTCTGCCACGGAAGAAGCCATTGACGAAACCCATTACCTATAGTGTAGTGAATTAAGAATTGAAGGAGGATAGACCATGTTGATAAGTTTACTCAATATCTATGTGCTTATAGCCGTATTCATATTTCTTGCTGGCGTATCACTCAATTTAGGGCGCTGGTTTTATGTATTGGTCATGAAACGACGGTTCAAAGGCGTAACACAAAACTTTGAAGGTGGTCCAAAACAAAAAGGCTTGATCTGGGGCATCCGGTCTGTCTTATTTGACCCTATCAGGGATTTCTACAAAAAAGCCAACCCGACATGGAGTAGGGGCTATATGCTCTACCATATTGCTATCGTCACGAAATCCATAAGCTATGGGTTGGCAACTGTGATTGTGCTCTTCCACATCGCCATGAACAACCCCATACCAGATGTTGGTACCCATGCGGAAGCAAGTTTCAACTATGCACCGGGCAATGTGGCCGCTATTATCTTTGGGTGCGGCGAAGATCTCCAAGCGCATTTCCTGTTTGGTCCATTCGCCAATGCTGTCATCTACATCACCGCTACTGCTTTGGTCTTTGCTGTTGTGGGCAACTTGCATATGGTCTACACAACACTGCGCAATCGGGGCGCGGCGGCCATCCTGCATGATATTGACCAAGCAGCACGCAATGTGCGCAGCCAAGGCTTCCCCAAGTGGGACCGCTTTGTGGTGCGAGCTGTTATCTTCACCATCATCTACATTGATATTATATCACGCCTGCATCTTTTCGATGGTGCTATCTTTATTCACGCTGCACTAGGCGCGACTCTTTTGCTGTTGTTTCCCTTCACCTACCTGTTCCACATGGTCTACAACGTGCTGGCTCTCTTCTACTCAGCGCGAAGAAGAGCTACGCGAACGGTAGCATAGATAGGTGTTAGGTTTTAGGTTTCAGGTTTCAGGTTTTAGGTTTTAGGTTTTAGGTTTTAGGTTTCAGGTTTCAGGTGCTAGGTTTCAGGTTTCAGGTTTCAGGAGCCGCGCATGCCCAAACATGCGTGGCTTCCCCTTGTTGAATTGGGGATTTAGCTCTATGCCAGCAAAAGATATTATCCATGATATAGTCAAAACAGCGCTTACGAAAGATGGGTGGATTATCACACATGACCCATTCTATCTATTCATAGAAAAACTGTCTCTGAAAATCATTGTTGTGTCTCAACAAAAACAGGAGGTGACGCGATGGATAAAATAGCCCAGTATCGAACGATTATCAAAGGCATTGCACAGGAATACCTAGACTACATTCCCCCCTTAAAAGACATTGAAACCGTCTTTATCTGACGTCTTTTGCTATTCTGCTACCATATGCATCAGTATGGCCATAATCTTCCCTCTATGGTCAATGTGATATTCTGACTGGTCAATGAAAGCCGTTTCGCCTTCAAGTTTCAAGAACTTCCACAGCGTGCCCGTGGTGACAGCACCATAGAGGGTGCTCTGGTCATTGCCCTCACGCTGATTGAAGATACGCGCCGCTACCATTTCGGCTATGCACTGAATTAGCCCACCTTTGATATGTTCATTCTTGGCTTCGACCATCATGAGGACTGGCGCGGTGATGAAGAATTGCCCCGGCGACCGCGACAAGACAAAATCGCATATGCCGTTCAACCCTTTGTCGGGGGCTACGTTGAACTCTATCCCCGAAAACAGGCTAATTTGATGGTTTGTGAGACGACGCACTTCTACCAATATGGGGGCTATGATGAGTTCAGACCGAGCTTTTTCCGTACTGATGGCGTTGGCAAGCGGAACATACTCATTGAGAATGGTTTGCAAAAAGGTGCTGATGTCTATTGCGGGCAGGGCTGAGAATAGGTCTGCTGTCTGGTCTATGGTGAGACCAAAGGTAGTGCGTAGGTCATGTAAACTTAGGTTGCTATATGCCAGAAACTTCTCAGTCACGCATCATCTTGTCTATCAAGTAATCAACGGCAAAGAACAGTATGATTAAGCCCAAAGGAATAATCCACCACGGCGGGTGAAAATGAATGAGGGTGAGCACACGCATTTTGGAAAAGAAAAACCATATGACATAGAGCACAACAAGCAAAGGAAGGGCTTTTTTTAGGCGTTGCTTGAGAGAACTTGCATCTGGAGAACTGGGGTTTCTCCTACTGGCAAGTTCTTCCTTCAGGCGCTTGTTTTCTTGGCGTAGCCGTTCGTTTTCCAACTCCATTTCCATTGACTTCAGTTTGTCCATTGTTCTTCCTTCCTTTCAATAATGACAAAAGACTTTGCGTTCTTTGCATCTTTGCGCGAACTCATGAAAAAAGAAGTTCCTATAGAAACCACAGATGAGCACTAAACGACCATAGACCGATCAAACCAATTATAGCACAAGAGCATCCTTGATGGTAGCCTCCAACCCGGTATACAACCCTGTTGTGGCACAAAAGCCGGTGTGGGTCGCAAAGAGCGTCACATCCGCACGTGAATGGCGCACCTCGCCACTACGCGCTGACGCAAAGTGTGGGTCTATACGTTTCCCTGTCACGTCTCCAAGGCACTGGAGCAATGCGAGGATGCTCGTTGCTTCACCACGCCCCACATTGTAGACACCACCAGCAATGCTGGGCGTTGTTGCAGCCACCCACAAAGCTTGCACCATGTCACCAACGAAAATAAAGTCCCGCGTTTGCTGTCCATCGCCATAGATAACCGGCTGCTGCCCTTGCGCTAAGGCTGCGAGAAAGCACGGAATGACGGATGCATAGGGTGAGTTGGGGTCTTGTCGTGGACCATACACATTGAAGCCACGCAAGGCTACCGTTTCAAGGCCGTAGATGCGTGTATAGAGCATGCCCGCTTGCTCTGCTGCTATTTTCGTGGCAGCGTAGGGCGAAAGCGGTTGCAATGGGGTGGTTTCACAAACGGGAATATGCGCAGGGTTGCCATAGACTGCTGCCGATGACATGTGGACTACGCGTTGCACTCTGGCTTGGCGAGCGGCTTCAAGCACATGCCATGTTCCCGTGGCCGTGATGTCGTGTGCCCGCAGGGGGTGCGCGAGTGATTCTTGCACCGATACGAGTGCGGCTAGGTGAAAAACAAGGTCAACGGAGTGCATTGCTGCCTGCACCGTTTCTACGTTGCACACATCGCCTTCTATCACGTCAATATGTGGCATGAAGGGGGCAAGGTTTTCGATGTGCCCTGTGCGCATATTGTCGAGCACACGTACATAGTGGTTCTGCGCAATGAGCCACGCCACGAGGTGTGAGCCAATAAACCCTGCCCCCCCGGTGACTAAAATACGTTTGCGGTGGTGGTGTTCTTTTTTAGGTACGATTTGATACTCCTAGGTCCCCTAGTGGAAAAAACGCAATGGCGCAATGGGTCATACACTGCTTTTACGGAATGTTTTGTATCTCAACATACTCTACTGCACCACTCTACAAATTCAGAAGGGAGAGCACTTTGACAAAAAATAACCACCCCTAGGAGGGGCGTTTTTAGGCATTGGAGCCAACGCGGGGACTTGAACCCCGGACCTGCTGTTTACGAAACAGCTGCTCTACCAACTGAGCTACGTTGGCGCATACATACACTATTGTAGCGTACACTAGCATCTCTGTCAAGCAACAAAAAAACCAATACGCTATCAACCAAAAAACTGGTTTTATCCACATCCGGGTGTACAATCGTAAGAACCTGTTTTAAAAGGGACATGAAGAGAGAGAAAGGAGTGTATGAACGATGGAACAAGAAATCTTTGTTTTAGACCCCAAGTATGGACCAGTTGCAGACAAGCTAGTACCATTTAAAACCCAATGGAAGGATTTCTCACGGTTGTTTCTAGCATCATCACCTCTTTCTTGTGTGGTTTTTGGGCGATTTTTAACGAATCGCTCTTTTGCATGGGCACCATTTTTTTTGTTTTGATTGCTTTTTTGGCGCTCTTGTTGGTTGCCGTCGTCTTTGAATATATGATCGAGAAGCGTGGAGAGTACATACTTGGTCAAATACATACATGCGATGTATCGGGAAACGATGGCAACTACTGGTTAGAGATACAGTATAGCTTCGTGACGCCGTATGGGGACGAAATAACCAAAAAGACAAAACACAGTGTTAAACACTTGGAAGGCACCGTGCTCACCCCCGGCACACCACTGGCCATCTGGTATGCCAATGATAAGACGTATGAGGTGCTTTAGGACAGCGCGGCAGACAACGTTTCTGCTCGCATACGGTAAACACTCGCTTGCATACTACCCATTGCCTGTGGGATACTTTTTGATTCCTCTAATGAGAACAAACCAACCCTAGCCTGTACGATGGTAGCATACCATATTTTTGGGTCGTGGCAGGTACCATGCCATTGTGATATGCTATAATACCAAAAGAGTATGATTGTATGATACAAAGGAGTCCTTGTTTACCGTATGAGAATAGTTGCTGTGCGTCTTGCGGGCACGTTCAACATCTATGCCTACGATGCATATATTCTCCAGTGTGCTATCGAGTATGCTTTGCCACTTCTTTCACTTGACCAAAACATGATTCGTATTGCAAAACAAACGGGCATTCACAGTATTGAGGTAACATAATGATGGTATATTCTTATACCGTCAATGAAAGGAGATTCTATGTCACGAAGAGATGTGTATCATGAGCAAGTCAAAATGGCACTCATACAGGAAGGATGGGAAATTACCCATGACCCTCTCATCTTCAAAACCGAACCTGAATTATCTACTGACCTTGGTGCCGAACGCCCTATTGCAGCAAAACGTGGAGAAGAAAAAATCGCCGTTGAGATTAAAAGTTTTCTGAGTATATCCCAAGTTTCCGAACTAGAAAAGACGATGGGACAATACGAATTATATCGTTGGCTTCTTCAAGATACTGAACCAGATCGTGATTTATATGTGGCTATTCCTCAACACGCATACGAGGGTATATTTTCAAAACCTGTCGGAAAAATGGCTGTGACAAGATTACACATGAAATTGATTGTCTATGACGTAACGGGAAAGGAGAAACTACGATGGATTCAAACATTATAAAGCACTATCAATCCTGTATTAAACAACTCTTATCAGAATACGAGAGTCTTACGACAGATTGTTCAACTATTGAAACAATATTTGACGATGTTCAAAAGCGTTACATAGTGCTTCGCATTGGTTGGAATGGTCAAAAGCGAATACATCTCTGTCTTGTTCATATTGATATGAAAGATGATATGGTTATTATTCAGGCGAACAATACAGAAGATATGCTAGATGAAGAGTTAGTTGCATTAGGTATTCCACATGAAAAAATTCATCCAGGAATATTACCACCAACTATTCAAGAACAATTACAACAACAGCGATGTATGATACAAGGACCTCATGTGAGTAGCCAACCAACATCTGCTTTGGTCGGCTGAGTTGGCTGATGCCTGAAGCATACGTGATAGAAAACCCATCGTACAACTCCTGGAGCGGGAAAAACGATGGCGTGTACCGGGAAGAAATCCCCAAGGCGCGGGCAGAGCAGGGGAATGCCTGTCCTTTTTTTGTATCTCCTCTGTGTACTTCTACACGTGTACTCCAAGCACACAAGTGCGTTCATGCACGGCCTCAAAATGTAGTTTTTCACAACCATGTGTGGTTTACTAGATGTAACCAATAGGTAGTACATCAAGTTTTTGGTGTGGTCCACAAACAGAAAGGGGTGTGGTGTTATGTATGAGGTTTTTGTCTTGGACCCGCATAATGAGGCAATTGCTGCGGGAAAGAGGCCGTATGGGGAGGATCTAGATTCATTTCTTGCGAAAAATGTATTTATTCTCATTGCCTTTGTATTTGGTGTAGGTATCTTGTTCAGCGAATGGGTGGATGATACTATAATCCTTGTCTGTGGCCCCATTTTCATTGTATGGTTTGGGTTTTGGGTTTGGGCTTTGCTGGGTTATTTCTTCATTGAGCGTAAGTTAGAAAAATATGGGCATCTGATTGAAGGGGAGATACGCTCATGCAAGAGTAGAACGTTACGTAATCGTACTTGTTTTGCTTTTGAAGTGATGCTGGAGTATAGCTTTCAGTCGCCCAATGGTCATGAAATAACAAGTGAAACAACACAGACAGCTAACCACCTTGACGAGTATACCATCCCTAGCCCCGGCACGCCACTGGCCATCTGGTATGTCAATGATAAGACGTATACGGTGCTCTAGCACAGCGCGGCAGGCACAACTACAGGAGGATGAATCGTGAGATACCTTATTATCATTGAAAAAGGTGAAACAAGTTATGGGGCATATGCACCAGACTTGCCAGGGTGTGGAGCGGTAGGAGCAACGGTTGAAGAGGTACATCAATTGATACAAGAAGCTATAGAAATGCACCTAGAAGGTTTGCGTGAGGATGGGCTTCCTATACCAGAACCAAGCACGTTGTTTATGAGCTAAGTTGACGCAGCTTAATATCATGCATGTGATGATTTCGCAAGACAGTTCGCACCACACAGGGAGCGTACCAGCAAAGAATTACCACTATCCAGACTTCCCAAGTCTTAAAGACTTCGGAAGTCTCATCGGGTCAACTTGACCATACTATCTTTAGCAGTACAATGATGCATATGATAGTTTCGCAAAAGAAAAGCTCTTTGCGCCCTGTGCGCCTGTACGCGAGCTTTTTTATATGAGTAAGGAGTAGTTTTATTTCATGAGTTCAGCCATAGTTATTGGGGCAGGGATTGGTGGGTTGGCCACAGCCGCACGCCTAGCACGCGCCGGCTACGATGTCACCATTGTCGAAAAGAGCAGTCGCCCTGGTGGGCGCACCAACATTGTCGAAAAAGACGGCTTCAAGTTTGATACCGGACCAACCCTGTTCTTAATGCCCGAAGTCTTCAGGCAGACGTTTGCAGCGCTTGGCGAACGCCTAGAAGACCATCTGGACCTAGTGCGTATTGACCCAACCTACCGCATCCACTTTCACGATGGGAGCCAGCTTGACCTCACAGCCGACTTGGTGAATATGCGCCAACAGCTTGATACGATTGAACCGGGGGCTTGTGCCGCATACCTACGTTTTTTGAGCGAAGGCTATCGCCACTACTACGTTTCACTCGACCGCTTTGTCGGGCGCAACTTCAAAAACATCTTTGAATATTTTAGCCCAGAAAACTTGCCGCTCATTGTGCAATTGAAAGCACTCATGAAGCATTACACCAACACATCAAAATATTTTCGTTCGCAACAGTTGCGGGCAGCATTCTCATTCCAAAACATGTACCTTGGCGTCAGCCCCTACGACTCGCTTGCCACCTATTCACTCTTGCAATACACTGAGCTTGGCGAAGGGGTATGGTTCCCGCGTGGCGGCATGTACCAAACGATAGAGAGCCTCGCCGCCATTGCCGAACGGTTGGGGGTGACTATTCGCTACAATGCACCCGCCAAGAGCATTACCATCGCAGGCAACCGTGCGACGGGCGTGATACTAGAAGATGGCACTTCCATGCAAGCCGACGTGGTGGTAGCCAATGCCGACTTACCCTATGTCTACAAACACCTTCTGCCCTATGAGAGCACGGTAGACTCTCTGGACCGACTCAAGTATACATCCTCGGCACTCATGTTTTATTGGGGGGTGCAGGGAGATGTTGAGCCACTATTTGCGCATAACGTATTCTTAGCCGACAATGAGTATCGGCTATCGTTCGACCGTATTTTCCGTGACCTGACGTTGCCCGATAGCCCGTCGTTCTACGTGCATATACCGACGAAAATCAACCCGGCCTTTGCGCCAGAGGGCAGCAACGGTATGACGGTTCTTGTGCCGGTGGGACATGTGAATGAACGCAACCCGCAAGATTGGAATGCCCTGCAACAGCGGGCACGCCAAACGGTGCTTGATGCGTTGCACAAAATTGGTATGCGCGACCTTCCACAACGTATTGTCTCTGAAACGACTATTGGCCCAGCCGACTACCTAGACATGAACCTTGCCAAGGGATCAGCATTTGGTTTGAGCCACAACTTTATGCAGGTTGGCTACCTACGCCCGCAAAACCGGCATGCACGCTATGGCAACCTTTACTTTGCTGGTGCTAGTACGCACCCAGGCACAGGGTTGCCCATTGTGCTACTTTCAGCACGGCTGGTGGTAGAGCGCATTTTGCAGGAGCAACCCGCCCCACGACCAACTGGCGCACGAAGTCCGGTGCCTGCCTGATAGGAACGGGGGACCGGGGACGGGGGACGGAAGACCTTTCAAGAGTAGGTTTTTTGATAAGGCTTCAGAATGGGGTAAAAATAGTATATCTGTGACTGATTCCCTCCCTAGCTCCCCGTACACAGAGACTGTTGGTAAAGTACTTGAACCGTGTAAAGGTTAGCCTCGGTGCCACGCACTTTTGGGAGTGCGTGGCACCCTCTATGGCGCTCTGCAAAGGGACAGGCTAGAAGCCTCATGCTATTAAGAAATGGTAGCATGCATCCATCCTGCCCCATTCCCTACCCTGCCGACCACGAATGGGGGCCACGAATAAACGAATAGGGGTTCCCCCACA
>CAZVEN010000019.1:0-100406 GCA_964626155.1 uncultured Chloroflexaceae bacterium
GACAGGCTAGAAGCCTATCCTACGCGAGACGTTGCGTGCAACGTCTCTACGTAGGCGGACAGGCTAGAAGCCTATCCTACGTCCTTATTCCTGCCCCCCCAATGCCCGTCGTGGTGGTATATCGTGTGGGTAGGGCAACGCATCAGCCTGTACGCTTGTACCTTCTACCACAACCGGCAAGTGCGCAACATTATTCGCTTCATTGCTTTCCAAAACGGCCCCTTGTGTACCACCGGCATCGTTCCAGCTATCTACAAAGAGATACAAGTCGGTGGTGCCGCTCACGAATGTCCCTTCCCAATTGCGCGTTTGTTCTGCATCATAGCTATCGGCAGTTGATTTCAGGGTAATGCTTGCACCCGGTGCTAGACTCTCTTCTACACCCCATGCAATGCCATAGCATAAAGATGCTGATTCATCACAAAACGTATTCCATCTAGCATTGGGCGTTGTCGGAACTTCTTTCGGGTTGATCAACAAATCTACCCAGAAAGGCCCAGCTTGTGCTTCGCCCGTATTGGTGATAGTTACGACAACCTCAACTGGCTCGCCAACGCTATAGCTTGCCTTACTTGGGCTGACACGCAAGGTGCCGACTAGGTCGGCGTAGGTTTCGTCGGTTGGTGTGGTCTGGAGTGGCTCACTGCGTGAGATAAGCGGCAGATACACATAGCGCGTACCCTGCTCTATCACAATAGAAAAGCTCCGCATTTCCGACGTATCCACACCGCCATTTTCTGTGCCACCATTGTCTTGCAATGTCACGTCTATATTGATAGTCACACTGTCCACATCCATGGTATCGGTTGGTACAAAGGTCAATGTGCCATTGGTATCAATAGATGGCAATGTGGCAAAGTACATTGCATCATCACCTGCAACCTCAACCACAAAGGTTAATTCCTGATCATCCTCGTTTGCTGCGCCGGCGGTAATATCCATAGCCCAATCTGCCACATTCTGCAAGCCTGCGCCCGATTTGGTGCTGATGCTATTCGTATCTGAAAGCGTAAAGGTAGGCGCATCATTGACAGACAATACCTTCACTGTCACCTCACCATCAGCCATATGCTGAGCAGATTGTGCAGATGGGAACAGGTCATTAATGGTATAGGTGAACGTATCCGTACCGAAAAAGTCCTCGGCGGGTGTATACGTCATATTTTCGGCTGCGTAGATAGTATCGCCATTTGTCCAAGCCAAATTGCTGCCCTTGACACCAGAGGAACCAACGGTCACAATTTCAATATCATCGCAGGTATCTGGATCGCTATCGTTTGCAAGCAAGACGGTGGACACGATTGTTTTTTCTATGTCCTCAGTCACTGTTATCTCATCGCTAGACGCTATGGGGGCGCTATTGGTGCCTGCCGTAACGGTAAATGTCAGCGTTTGGCTTATGGTGCTACTCGTTGTTTCATCGTCGAGCATGGTGATGCGCACGGTGGACACACCAAATGCACATGTCGCGGGCTTGAAGGTGAGCGTACCTGTCACTCCTCCTTCAGAACCAAGCAACTCGACAGCTTGCGCACCTTCCTCACCAATGAGCACACGTGGCTTCTGCGCAAACAATCCCGGATTGGTGAGCACATCCACGGTAAAGGAGACGGTTTGTGTTTCCTTCAAGCCGGGTGAAATGCCACTCATTCCAATCTTTTCACCCAATGGTGCATCACTACGCGCTGGAGTTGGCACACTACCTTGGTCTATCGGGGCAAACGTTGGCGGGTCGTTGGCGGGCGTCATAGTAATGGTAAAGACTTTGACGGTGTTATCCTCGCCGTCATTTGCTGTGCCGCCATTATCACGCAATGTCACGCTGACGGTTGCTGTGCCAAATGCATTCGCGGCCGGTGCAAACATGAGTGTGGCCGTGGCCGGCTCGGTTGCATCCAGCGTAGCCGAAACCGATTGCGTCGCATCAAATTGTATCTTAGGTTGCTCGGCAAACATATCTGGTCTATCGGTTGTGACGGCAAAACCAACCTCTTGGTTTTCATTCGGTCCGGGTGTAATGCCTGTGACCCAACCGGTTGCCACTTGTGGATCGGCATCTTCATCAATAGTGATTGGCTCGTCAATCGTAAATTCTGGTGGATCATTCACCATAGCGGCCACAACCGTGAACGTTTGTGAAAAGCTATCTGTGCCATCATTCAATGTGCCACCATTGTCCTGCAAGGTAGCCGTAACATGGGCTGTGTCGTTCGCACCCTGCTTGAGGGTAAATGACAGCGTACCAGTTGTTGCATGTGTATCGCTCATAGTGATAGTTGGGCCTTCCTCAAACAAATCTGGATTGTCGGTCGTGAGGATAAACGATACATTTTGGGTTGCTTCTTTCTCATCACCGGGCGAGATGTCGGTTGCCCAACCAGGTTGGCTATATTCACCCACATCTTCGGTGAGAGAAATAGGCTCGCTTGCCGTCACAGCCTCAAACGATGGTGCTTTGTTGACAGCATTCACAGTCAATGGAATTGTTTGCTCGCTCTCCACACCATTTTCGTCCACCACCTTCATGGTGATGTCTGCCTTCCAAGGGCCGGGCCACATCTTGCGGTCTGGGGTAATCACAACTGTGCCCTTGCCATCGGCATCTGGACCTACCCATGTTATGTTGTCGAGCGGCACCAACTCTTCATCTGAAGACTCAAACGTGATGTTGTTACCCAAATCAGCTAAGCTTGTGGTATCGGTATCTACGACAGTGAAGTCAAGAGACGGAGCATTATTCTCATTTGTTGTAAGACTTTTGGGCAACCCCGTTACCTCTGGCGCGTAGGTTGTGGTGAGCGTGAAGGTCTTTGTTATTGGATACCCAAGGTCATTCTTCACTGTAACCGAAATCGCTTGTGTGCTAGGGGACTGGTCAGGGTCTTCCGGCGCAGGCCACGAGTAGTTGAAAAGGTGTTGTTGACTCTGTATACCTGACGCTGTTTCTACCTTCTCGCCATTGACATACCACGTATAGTCAATCGGTATCGTTGTTTCAGGTGGCCCAACTGTGACCGTGAATGTACCCGTATCGTCGTATGCAAGTGCATGTGGACCGTTGATACTGCTTTCATCGCTGCTAGGAGCAGATCCTGTAATATTGAACATGTAGGTTCCTAATACAGAGATAAGCGTCTCCGACTCAACAGCAGTCACGGTAATGTGCTTCGTTCCAGAAGTAGCCCATTGCAGTGAAACTGAAACTGTGTCGGTGATAGGTTGATTGGGGCGTATGATAGGGTCGAGGTCGGTACCAAACCAAGTATAGGTATAGGTACTGGTAGCGTCCAATATATCGCTTTTGAGCGTAGCCTTGAAATCGTAGGGCAGGTTTGTGCCTATTGGACCTGTTGGACCTTCTATATCCACCGTACCCAACTGAAGTGCTTCAACCTCTTCTGGCTCCAGAGCACGGGAATATATTTGTATGTTTCTGAGCCTTCCACGATAGATATTTTTCCATCCAGCATTATCCCATGCACGGTCATACCCAATAACAGTTGTTCCTCGTGTTTCATCATCACCCAAAGGTGCTGTTACACCACAACGCGTCATGGAGGAATGGTTCAATACCTGTTTCTCCCCATCAATATAGACAGCAAATTGCTCGAGAGCGAAGCTATCACCATCTTCCGCTTGCCAAGTACCCACGACATGGTGCCATATACCATCAGAAACGATCTTATTTTCGCTGTAGTTTGGATCTACATATCCCCCACATATAATATTATTGCCTGAAAGTGCCATAAAAATGCTATCTCCATTGCCCCATTCACCCTTATTAGGATCAATCCCCATGCCTATCATGATGCCTACTTCGTTACTCGTACCACGGTTCTCCACAATGACACCAGAATCCAGACTACCATATGTGCGAGCAGTACGCATCCAAAAAGAGACGGTGTAGGATAGGATACCAGTATCAGGGTACTTGTATTGTGTTTCAACATGACCGCCATCAAAATCAAATGCATTGCCCAAAAAGGGATCCGATACCAATTTTACCGAGTTTTTATTGAGGGTTGAGTTGAATGCATCAGTCACACTCTCTCTCGTTGTTGTCGTATCCCCCTCAACTTCAACCTCTGTCAGCTCCCACTGCGCACCTAACCCTGGAAGTATCGTTGTCTTTTCTTCTTGTGCAAACAGAGGGCTATGTGCCATTGATATAAAACCAAGTACCAACACTACCAACATTGTTCCTAGAATAGACGTCAACAAAGGCATCTTCAGTTGGAACATAGTAACTCCTTTCAATCATCAATACTATCGCCAATTGTCAATTATAGCGATGCATTGTACCAGACAATACACATATTGTGAAATCGTTAAGCTCATCGCCAAACCAGTACTTTTGGGGGATACTGTGGTTGTCGTAGTTATACCCTCAAACAATCCTTATGCTCAATCTACTAGGCAAAACAATAGCATGCGTCTTTATGCGAAAAGCCATACAACCTTCCCCTTATCCCGCTTGCTCATCATCCACATTCGCATTACCCGAATGGTCTTGTTCACGCAAGGCATACCATATCAACGGCAAAAAACATGTTCCCCCAAGCACAACCCACGTTGGTATAGCATAGATGGCTATCGAAAATAGCCACACCGGGTACATTATCCACGAAGCCACAAGCACAGTCCGCAACAAACGCGCTTCTCGCAAGTGGGTATATGCAGGGATTAATACTGCCAAGCCATAGAAGAACGATATACCATTCAAAAACATGGTATGTTGTATCACTGCTGCTGCGCCCCAACGATAGCCACGCCACCATAACACGAACGCAACAGGTAATAGTTGCCACAACATTTCACGTTGTATCGTTCCTGAAAATGTCGTCATGGCCGCAAACCATTGTTGCATCCATGTTGGCTCCAGCGCAAACGTCGCCAACGCCACAACAGCGCCACATGTCACTATTTGCTTGCCGCCCCCACGATAGAGCGCGAGCACGGCTAGCACACTCGAAAGCAACAGCGTGGTTTGTGGCTTGGCGGCTATGGTCAGCGCTACTATCATGCCTGTTAGCCACCAACGCTTGTGCGCCACAGCCCACATACCAATTAATAGCAAGCCGACAAGCATAGGCGTGACTTGCCGATAGTATATACCTACCACCAGTGGAAAGTATAACAGAAAGAACAATGACATACGATGCAAGCGTAAGCCTACTACAACAAGCGCAATGGTGAGCAGGGTCCACATATGGTCTTGCACCATATCGGGCAGGAAGACAATCGGGAGCGCCAGCCACATAGCCGGCAGGGGGTAGGCAAAGCCTGCTTCGGCATATCGTTCTGGGTAGTGCTCATGAAACAACGCCTCCATCTCTGGCCCATAGGCTTTCCCGCCCGCAAGCTCTATTTGCAACGCCCAGAGCAATGGGCGATTGTCGGCATCACGCATCAAAAACACGCTGAACACAGAGATGCCGAGTATTACCACCACAAGTGCCGCAATAACTTCCTGTCTTTTAGCCAAGTGCAACCGTTGTTCTATGCTCATGGTGCTATTTTTACTCATATGATATGTAGACCTGACCTTCCCACTTGTATTATGCCCATCATGTAGTATACAATATATTGGCATATGGAACCCGGAGATGCAACATCCATGCTCCAGGCTCTCGCAACGTTCTTTACCGAGCAACACCTATCTGCTTGGCTCGTTGGTGGGGCAGTGCGCGGTATGCTTATGGGGCAACAACAGCATATACCAGCAGAAGACCTCGACGTAGCCGTGGATGGCGACGGAGTAGCCCTCGCTCGCCAATTTGCCGACAGCGTTGGTGGATCATTTGTTGAACTCGACAGTGCTCGAGGGACTGGGCGCGTTGTCTGTGTCGAAGACGATACCTACAAACGCCTCATCATTGACTTTGTGCAACTGCGGGCTCCCACTATAGAAGGCGATCTCTTGCTACGTGATTTTACTATCAACGCTATAGCTCTACCCATTGATGCATGCCAGCATGCTATAGCTGATAGGCATTGCACGCCAGATTGGGTACATGCATGCCTAGACCCATACGGCGGCATACCCGACATTGCTGCACGCCAACTACGTATGTGCCAACCAAGTAGCTTGCGCGATGACCCGTTGCGCGTGCTCCGTGCTATACGCCTCGCCGCTACACTCCATATGCACATCACGCCGGCACTCGATGCTGCTATCAAAGAAGCTGCCCCGTTGCTCGTGCATGGAGCCGCCGAACGTGTGCGCGATGAGTTTATGAAGCTCCTCGCTGTGCCGCATGCTGCCCCTTGGCTCCACTATCTCGATACGGTTGGCATACTCACCTTGCTCTTCCCAGAGCTAGAGCCAGCACGCCATTGCGACCAGCCAATTGTACATTTCTTGCCGGTGTTGGAGCATTTACTCGAGACGGTTACGTGCATGGAATGGCTATTTGATAGGCTGCAAGAATCCGAAGGCACACAAGCTCCCCCCATCCCTCCTGCACGCAGGGGAAAGATGCCCGATTTTCCTCCGTACACAGGAGAACTACGGGGAGCTATTCCAATTGCTGTGCAAACATACCCATACCTAGAGCAAACCATCCCCTACGGTGAGCAGGTGTGGCAGCATATAACCAGACCACGCAACGGCTACCCGCGGCTGTCGCTCTTGAAATTAGCCACATTGCTGCACGACAATGCCAAACCACAGACGAAGCAACCCAAGCCAGATGGGGGCGTTTCCTTTTATGACCACCAAAAGATTGGGGCGAAGATAGCATTTGCTAGTGCGCGACGGTTGCGCCTCAGTCGCAACGATGCCGAATATGTGCAACACATTGTATACAACCACATGCGCCCCGGCCAACTGCGCACGGACAACACTATGACCCCACGCGCAGTGGCTCGCTTTTTCCGCGATACTGGCAACGCCGGCTCAGATATTTTGCTGCATTCGCTTGCGGACCATTTAGCCGTTCGTGGCCACACTATAGACCCCGAAGACTGGCGCAAGCATCTTGCATGGACTGGTGTCCTCCTCGATATGCATTGGGGGCAACCCCCAGAACGCACGCAGCCACTGATAAATGGTCACGATATTATGAGCGAGTTGGGAATTGCACCGGGCAAGTTCATAGGGGAGCTACTGCGTGAGGTGCAAGAGGCACAGGCTGCCGGCGAAATCGGCACCCGCGAAGAGGCGTTAGCGTTGGTGCATGAGGCATACCAGTCCTTCACACAATCGTAATCAATAGAGACTTTTGCATACTTGCCAGAGACTATCATACCGGGTACAATACGTTTAGGATACAAGCCGGGCATACCAAAAAAGCATGCCCCCTTGCCAAGGAGAAACGACACTATGACCGTTGATGTCACCGTAGCTATTGCTACTATCAACAACCGTTCAATTATACACGATTGTCTCCAATCACTCTATGCTTACCCCACTCGCGCCACGTTTGAAGTGTTCGTTATAGATGATGCATCCACTGATGGTACGGCTGACATGATCCGCACAACATTTCCACAGGTACATCTTCTGGTGAATGATTACCGCAAAGGACTCGCAGCCAACCTCAACCAAGCCCTCAAGAGACGACGTGGCCGCTATAGCTTGCTCCTCAACGACGATATTACCTTTCATCTTGGCACACTCGATAGTATGGTAGACTTCATGGATGCTCATATACATGTTGGTGCTATTGGGCCACGCCTAATCTACCCCAATGGTAAGATACAGGCATCTGTTTCCAACCTACCAACACTACGGGTGATTTTCTTTCGGATACTGTTGCACTTCTTCCCAAGTATCATGATGTTGCAAAAACAACTTGGGTGGTTGTTTGAGTTATTCGATCAACGGTTTGGTACATATGACGGGGTACGGCGTGTAGAAAATGTGTTGCTTGCAAGTATGATGGTACGTGATGAGGTTATCCAACAAATCGGTTTCTTAGATGAACAGTTCTTTATCTATGGAGAAGAAATTGATTATAGCCGACGCATAGGCCAGGCTGGTTGGCCTATGTTTTATGTTCCACATACTGTTATTACGCACTATGCACACCAAAGTGTGCAACGTGAACCCGCACGTATGACTGCTATGTATTATATTAGCACGCTCAAGTATACCCGCAAACATTTTACCCACTGGCGTTTTGAGATATACCGCGACTTGCTGCTGAGCGGCTTCATTATACGTTGGATAAACGATGTTGTTCATATGGCATTGCAGCCACACAAACGAGCAACATACCGAGAATGGCTCCAAGCTTATGCCCAAGTGATACACACCGGACTCCATCCTGCACGTATGAAGATGGATGCCAGAGATAGTATGGATGCTGGCGAAGAAGACACGTAAGAACTTTCTCATAGGTATTTGATACACCGTATGGTGTTGAACTAGGTAGCGTAATGGATATTGCAAACAAAAGAGTGAGTACAGGATGATACTACCACAAAAACCACCACAAGCGTTGCGCGTGTGCTATTGTAGCAATGAGGCGCAAGGAAATGCGCACACTGATGCATTTGTAACCAACCTGCACCAAACAGGTATGACTATCTACACCTGTCGTATGTCATCTAGCATAGCCACACTACCACACCTATGGCATTATCTACGGTTGCCTATGCACGATGTTATTATCGTAGATTCTCACAACCCGTTAGATGTTGTCGTCGCTTGGGCATGCTCTCGTCTCACTGCAGTGCCACTTGTCTGGCACACGAGCTTCTCATTGCACCAAACCGGCACCCATCTAGCATATCGTCTTGCCGAAATCATACTGGTATACACCCAACAAAACGCCGATTATGCAGTACACTCGCTAGGGCTTAACACAGAAAAAATACGTGTCGTCTCTAGTCCCGATACCTTGCGCCAATGCCTACACGACATCATCCCCGGTTTTTCTCCACAAGACCAAATGCATTGGGGCGCACAACCAGCCTTTTACGGTCCACGCCACCAATTCCGAGAAGATTACCTCTTCAATGCACTCCGCCGACACGCACCCGGTTACACTATTTTGGATGCTGCATGTGGGGCTGGTACACTGCTGCGTCGCCTTGCTAAACAGCACTACTACACGATTGGTCTTGATATGTCACCAGACTTTCTGACGTATATACGCAATGCATCTGAGGCGAGCACCATAACACTGCTCCAAGGCGATATACAGCACATTCCATGTACTTCTGAATATGTTGATGGTGTCATTGCCGGAGAAGTACTGGAACACTTGGAGGACGATGCTACCCCCGTAGGTGAATTTTGGCGTATTCTGCGGCCGGGCGGCATATGCGTTATCAGTGTACCCGCTGAGCCATCTCAATGGGATTGGCACGATAACTGGGCCGGTCATGTCCGTCGCTATCGCCGTGACGAATTACGCAGACTGCTAGAAACCCAAGGGTTTGACGTGCTGCGCCTACATCATTATGGCTTCCCATTTTCATATGCATTTCATCGCTACATCTACCTACCAATCTATCGCCGGAAGCTACGCGCATATGCTGACAAATTACATCACCTTTCAACAAGTGGTTGGTGGCAACAGATAGCCATATATACCCTGCTCCTCATCTTTCAATTCGACAACCTGTTCAATCGCCTACCCCTAGGTATTGGTCTAATTGCTATTGCCAGAAAGCCCAAAATCCATGCACACCAACCTAGGAACAGAGCAAGCCAACACCATCCGTAAATGGAGCAAGGGACTTGGCAGCCTCATAGCTATCGCATCATTATGCTTTGTCTTTTTTCACCTGTGGCAAACGTGGCCCCAACTAGCCGGGGTGCATATACAACCACTCCCCGCTACCCTAGCTTTTGTATGCATTTGCCTCAACCTGACGATTTCGGCCAACCTCTGGCATAGCATACTCACTCGGCTAGGGGGTACACTCCAACGCACCATTGCTATAAACATCTGGTTTACATCGCACATTGTTCGCTACCTGCCGGGTAGTGTGTGGCATTTGCTGGGGCGAGCATACCTTGCGCAACAAGCCGGCGTCGCTGTACAAACAGCAAGCGTGAGTATGTTCCTTGAGCTTGTTCACACTATTACCATGGGGCTGCTCGTTGCAGGCGTGGCGCTCTTTTTCTGGAATATACAACCGATATTGCACCTATGGATATTGCTCTTTCTGGTAGCTGCCTGTATCTTCTACCTTTACCCGCACATATTTCAGCGCCCTTTCTGTTGGTTGCTCCAAAAGTTCAATACAAATAGCACGTTGCCAAGCCTACACCGCCGTGATATGCTCACCACATTGCCCGCCTATAGCCTCACATGGGCTACACTAGGAAGTGGTCTCTATTTCCTTACCTATGCGCTATATCCACTCCCCCTGAGAACAATACCCATCATCACGGGACTATTTGCCATTGCATGGGTAGCAGGCTTTATCAGCATCATCACGCCTAGTGGACTAGGCGTGCGCGAAGGAGTACTCAGTTACCTACTCAGCTTTTTTGTCCCTTTGCCAGTTGCCCTTCTACTAGCCATCCTCTTCCGTGTCTGGATGACGGTGGCCGAGCTATCCTGTGCTGCATTTGGCTTTTGGCGACAAAAAACACTGAGGAAATATATTACGCAAGATGACACACGCTAGTTCCGCTCAATCGCTTTCCCGCTCGCCCACATCACTCCCACGCAATCGTCTCAGCATGCCCAATGCCATGCGTAGCACACACGTGCAATGCATCCTCGGTGAACCCACCTAGCGACAAAAACGCCATCAGCATCGGGCCGGTAGCGCTAGTCTGCCCATACACCTGCGCCTTTTCCACAAAGTCTTCTATCGCCTTTGCACCCGTCTTCTGTTGGCGTTTCTTCACCTCAACTACTACCACGCGCCCACACGACGACTCGGCTACTACGTCGAGTTCCATGCCCTTTCCATCGCTCCGTTGCACCGGCACCCGCAGACGCACATCTACCACATTCAACTCGGTATCATCCTGCACACCGGCAAAAAACACCGACAACCGAAAACGTTTGCGACTACGCAACTCAGTGGCTAACTGCTGCTCCGCCACCCGCCCCATCAACTGGTTCAGCATCCCCCGTAGGCGATTGCGGTCTCGCGTCACCGCTGTTATCTGCGCGTGCATATCCTGCTGCACATTGGGTACAAAGTTGTTAATCTCCTCATCAAATCGGTGCCGCAAAATCAGGTTCAAGGTGCCATCTTGCAACCCACGGAACGATATATCCGATGGCCCCCATTCCAGCACATCCGCATCTACCAAGAGCAGCAACTTCTTCTGTATCGTTCGCTCGTCCATATCGAGATGGAGTTGTTCCTTGATTTCGCGGGTGTTCCAATGACGATGATTGTGTTGGCTCAAAAAGAGCAACATGGCCTTGGCATTGCGGTCATTGATGGTGTCAAGGGTTTTATAGATGTACTCGCCCCATGTGTTGAACATTTCCGAACGGCGGTCTAGCAATTCATACATGACTGTTTGCACGACACCCTCAGCCGTCGTCAAATCACGGTTGGGGCATGTGCTTTGCATGACGCACGAAATGAAGAACGGGTCCGAGCAACACGCCTCGTTTATCTGGATAGCCGTATCAGTGGTAACGGGCGTATTGTACGCTGTAGCATAGGCATAGACGGCTTGCAATCCCTCATCGGGCGTTAGGTAGGGTGGCATATGCCATTGGCTCAGTCGCCCGGCTTCCAGAAAGCGGGCGCTGATTTTCAGTATCCATCCAATGTATGACCCAGTGACGAGCATGGGCGCTACTTTCGATTCCGAAAGCGAATGAAAGCTGCCCGGCATCGTCTCATCAAGGTACAGCTCACATCCCTCATCCCGATACACTGTCGTGGTGATGTATTGAAACTCATCGAGGATGACGAGAAATTGTGTATTGAGTACAGCCGCATACCGATGGGGAGCACCACACGCAAGTTCCCACATCAGGTCATATTTTTCTTGCTCTCGGTACTGTTGCAATATTTTTACACTTCGAGCAAGCAACCGGTGCTTCGTTGCTTCGCCATAATCGCGTATCTCTTCCAATGTCAACGGTTCCCTAACCAAAGCCGGGTCACGTTCTAAGAATGAAATGTAGTGCGAGGCAAACCTGGTAAAATATTCCTCTGCAAAGTTCGGATACCAGATTTTCTTATCGGGAATGTCAAAGTAAAAGGGTATCACATCCCCGTTGGCGCTCCAGAGTTGATTGAAGATACGCTGTACAAACACCGTCTTGCCACTCTTTCGCCGCGCCAATATCACCCGCGATTTGGAGAGATTTTTGGGGATATTGTCTAGCCATACGCCAAAACTTTCAAATTCGTACTTGCGCCCGACCAGTAGGCTCGGATGACCAATTTTTTCTTTTAAGGGGTAGTCCATACGGTATGCCTTTCTTTCCTTTTTTGCTCTCCCGCTCTCCCGCTCTCCCGCTCGCCCACATCACTCCCACGCTATCGTCTCAGCATGCCCAATGCCATGCGTAGCACACACTTGCAACGCCTCCTCGGTGAACCCGCCTAGCGACAAAAACGCCATCAGCATCGGGCCGGTAGCGCTAGTCTGCCCATACACCTGCGCCTTTTCCACAAAGTCTTCTATCGCCTTTGCACCCGTCTTCTGTTGGCGTTTCTTCACCTCAACTACTACCACGCGCCCACACGACGACTCGGCTACTACGTCGAGTTCCATGCCTTTGCCATCGCTCCGTTGCACCGGCACCCGCAGACGCACATTTACCATATTCAACTCGGTATCATCTTGCACACCAGCAAAAAACACCGACAACCGAAACCGCTTGCGACTACGCAACTCCGTGGCTAACTGCTGCTCCGCCACCTGTCCCATCAACTGGTTCAGCATCCCCCGTAGCCGATTGCGGTCTCGCGTCACCGCTGTTATCTGCTCATACATATCATGCCGCACATCCGGTACAAAGTTGTTGATTTCCTCCTCAAACCGATGCCGCAAAATCAGGTTCAAGGTGCCATCTTGCAACCCTCGGAACGATATATCCGATGGGCCCCATTCCAGCACATCCGCATCTACCAACAGCAACAACTTTTTCTGTATCGTGCGCTCGTCCATATCCAATTTCAGATGCCCCTTGATTTCGCGGGTGTTCCAATGGCGATGGTTGTTTTGGCTCAAAAAGAGCAACATGGCCTTTGCATTGCGGTCATTGATGGTGTCTAGGGTTTTGTAGATATACTCGCCCCATGTGTTGAACATTTCCGAACGGCGGTCTAACAGTTCATACATGACCGTTTGCACCACCCCTTCAGGCGTCGTCAAATCGCGTTTGGGGCATGTGCTTTGTATGACGCACGAAATGAAGAACGGGTCCGAACAACATGCCTCGTTTATCTGGATAGCCGTATCAGTGGTAACGGGCGTATTGTACGCTGTAGCATAGGCATAGACGGCTTGCAATCCCTCATCGGGCGTTAGGTAGGGTGGCATATGCCATTGGCTCAGTCGCCCGGCTTCCAGAAAGCGGGCGCTGATTTTCAGTATCCATCCAATGTATGACCCAGTGACGAGCATGGGCGCTACTTTCGATTCCGAAAGCGAATGAAAGCTGCCCGGCATCGTCTCATCAAGGTACAGCTCACATCCCTCATCCCGATACACTGTCGTGGTGATGTATTGAAACTCATCGAGGATGACGAGAAATTGTGTATTGAGTACAGCCGCATACCGATGGGGAGCACCACACGCAAGTTCCCACATCAGGTCATATTTTTCTTGCTCTCGGTACTGTTGCAATATTTTTACACTTCGAGCAAGCAACCGGTGCTTCGTTGCTTCGCCATAATCGCGTATCTCTTCCAATGTCAACGGTTCCCTAACCAAAGCCGGGTCACGTTCTAAGAATGAAATGTAGTGCGAGGCAAACCTGGTAAAATATTCCTCTGCAAAGTTCGGATACCAGATTTTCTTATCGGGAATGTCAAAGTAAAAGGGTATCACATCCCCGTTGGCGCTCCAGAGTTGATTGAAGATACGCTGTACAAACACCGTCTTGCCACTCTTTCGCCGCGCCAATATCACCCGCGATTTGGAGAGATTTTTGGGGATATTGTCTAGCCATACGCCAAAACTTTCAAATTCGTACTTGCGCCCGACCAGTAGGCTCGGATGACCAATTTTTTCTTTTAAGGGGTAGTCCATACGGTATGCCTTTCTTTCCTATTTCTCACCATGTTATGATACCACATACAAACGCATAGCTTGAAAAAACTTGTGCGTTCTTTGCGCCTTTGCGCGAGAAAAAATCGTTACCTCTATGTTGTATCATGGTAGTACGGTATCGCTAGTCAAAGCATCTTGCAAACCTGTGCTATACTAGCGTAGAGATGTCACCTCATTTTGCGTTCGCATAATATTAAGGAGAGAGAGATGTTTTACGATGTAACTAGGTCTGGAAAACAAGTCAAACTCTACTATGAAGAACACGGCGCAGGGCTCTCCGTGTTGCTCATGCATGCCTACCCATTTCGTGGCGAAATGTGGAACCAACAAGTCGAAGCCCTCAAAAGCTTCTGCCGCATTATCGTCCCCGACTTGCGTGGCTTTGGGCAAAGCGACGCCACCAATGACCTTGAATATACCATGGAAGAGCATGCCCAAGACATGCTCGCCTTGCTTGATCACCTCGGCATTGAACAGGTTGTCTTAGGGGGAATGTCTATGGGCGGCTACATTTCCTTGGCCTTTTTGCATGCATACCCAACGCGCCTAAAGGGTCTCATGCTGCTAGATACGCGCAGCACAGCCGATACAGAGGAACAAAAGCGCAACCGTGAGTCGCTTGCACAGCATATTGATGCACACGGGACGCACATTGTTGCTACCAAAATGCTCCCCGATGTATTGGTGAGTCCTAGCGATTCTGAAGCCTACCACACTGCTGAGGCGATGATCACACAAAATGAGCGTGTAGGTGTTGCCCACGTGCAGCGGGCAATGGCTTTGCGCACAGATACCACGCATCTGCTACCAGACATCGCGGTGCCCACGCTCGTTTTAGTGGGAGAACACGACAAGTTGACAACGCTAGAGGACATGCGCAAGATGCACGAAGCGATACCCGGCAGCACCTTTGCTGTCATACCACAAGCTGGTCACGTCAGCAACTTAGACAACCCCGAAGCGTTCAATGCTGCCCTTATCGAGTTTCTCAAGGGCATAGGTGCATAGGCATAGGCATAGACGCTACTCTAGCGTAAAAGACCAATAGTCCTGATAGTCCTGCCCCAATACAACCACAATATCGGCATCGAAAGGAAGTGGCGGAGCTTCTGGGGGTGGGCTATCAAAGACAAATTCTGACGAAATGCCCATCAAATTCGTCAAGCGCTTTCGCGTTTCTGGGCGTCCCGTATAATCCACAATCATAGTATACTCATACATACCGGGGGCATCGGCTGCCTCAGCCATATCGAAACCCTCAGCGCTGAGTATGTTGGTAACTTGGGTGGCAAGCCCTGTCACCTTAATCCCATTTTGTACTTGGACCCGTGCGACCTCATTTTCACCCTTGGGTCCAGTGAGCATGCGGTCTACCAACAATGCTATATCTTCTTCATCCCAATAAATATCAGACCCTTGCTCCTTAAGAACAGCTACATCGTAGGGGTTAATGCTCAATTGCAAAATATTCTCAGTCTGTATCTTCTTAGCTAGTTGGGCTAGGCTACGCAACACAGCCAACTCACTGACAGGCATAGTCGTTGCCACATTCTGCTCCAGTGTTTCTACCAGCGAAGGTAACAACTCAACCTGATTGAGCAAGCCGCGTCGTTGCACCTCACGCAAGAGCGCACGCAACACTTGCTGTTGACGACGGCTACGGTCAAAATCTGTACCGCTATGTCGAGAACGGGCATAGCGTAATGCTACCTGACCATCGAACACTTGTAACCCAACCGGGATGTAGATGCGCTCAAATCCAAAGTTCTCAGTGGGGTATTCGGCATCGAGCACTGGTTGCGTCACATCTACCGTAATGCCGCCAAGCGTGTTCACAATCTCTTCAAAGCCACCAAAATCAACCTGAGCGATATAGTCTATCTTCAACCCAAGAAAGCGCTCAACGGTTTCAGCAGCCAAGGCTGCTCCGGCGGCATCAGGCTCTGTATCCTTGCGATACAAATCGGTAGCATTGGCATAGCCATAGGTATAGGCTGCATTTATCTTATGCATGCCCAAATAGGGTATCTTGGCTACAGAATCACGTGGGATAGAGAGCATACTAGCCCACCCTTCATATGGATTGACATGCACCACGATTAGGGTATCGCTACGCACGCTATCATCTTCGGGGACACTGCGTTTATCTACGCCCACCAACAAAACAGTAAACGGTTGTTGTAACGTGTTGGGCATATTGGCTGGCACGGTTGTGGAACCCGACTCTTGCTCAGCAGGTTGATGGCGTGGGTCGGGCATGACGATTTGTTCCGTCGCTTGGCTAAACCGGTCTGCAAGGACACTCGTCACAACTGCCGCTAGCAGCAAAGCAAACATTAGCCCAATGAGAGCAGAACCACACCCGCCGCCACCCGCACGACGCATGCGCGGTGGTGGAACAACCCGCTGCGGCTGCGATTCGCTCACTCGTTCGCTGTTGGCACGATAGTTGCGCGGTGGTTTCGCTGTCGGCACAATAGAGCCTTTTTTGGGCGAAGCCGTAGAACCTTTCACTATGCCACAACTCCCTTACCTAGAGAGAGAGAAGATACCTTCATATACACTGTTATTGTATGAGGTTTTGCTATTCTATGCAAGCAACAACACCTTTCCTAATCTACTCTTCCATCCATTGCATCAGGTCCTTGCCAACGTGTCACCAAATCGTTGGGCAATTGAATACGGAGCAAGTCTACCATACGGCTTACGGTGTGGTTGACAATATCATCTATAGTACGTGGGCGATGATAGAAGGCGGCTATTGGGGGAACAATAAGGGCACCAAGCTCTGCCAACTGAGTCATCAAACGTAGATGTCCTAGATGCAATGGCGTTTCACGCGGTACTACAATGAGGCGACGACTTTCTTTGAGCGTCACATCGGCTGCACGGGTGAGCAAGTTGTCTGCAAACGAGTGGGCAATGGCGCTGAGTGTTCGCATGGAGCACGGGGCTACCACCATGCCTTCTGTTTGAAAGGAACCACTTGCAATAGCAGCAGCTATAGTATGAAATGCGTATGTCACATCGGCTAAGGCTTGCACCGATTGGGTTGTATAATGAGTCTCCACAGCGATAGTTTGACATGCGGCATCAGTCATAACAAGATGGGTTTCAACATCGGGTACTTGGCGTAAAACTTCCAGCAAACGAATGCCATAGATAACCCCGCTAGCACCTGTTATGCCAATGATTACACGTCGCGGCATACAATCTCCCCATAAGATAGGACAGACCTCTTGCCTGCCAGATACGACAGAAAAGATGCCTGCCCTATGAAAAAAATCCTTATTTACGCAGGGACGGGGTTCATAGTACCGGAACCAGTCACCTTTGGTGTTCTCACTTCAACACTACCCTCGGCATGAAAATCGCTCTCTTTGCCATTGAGTGTAAAACTACCACGCGGGATACGGTCCATCAATTCGCGCAACCGCTCACCTTCTAGGGTTTCTAACTCAAGTAATGCATTGGACATATCATCGAGCACAGAACGATATTTTTGCAAGATAGCCTTGGCGCGTTCATACGCTTCCAAAACGAGGCGATGTACTTCTTCATCAATCACCTTGGCTACCTCGTCGCTATAATTACGTTGTTCGCTAATTTCACGCCCTAGGAAAATCAACTCATCCTTTTGACCAAACGCAATGGGGCCGAGTTTAGGACTCATGCCATAGCGTGTTATCATTGCACGGGCTATTTTGGTTACAGTTGCAATATCCTGGCTTGCACCAGTGGTAATATCATCAAAAATTAATTCTTCGGCGACACGCCCCCCAAGCGCCCAAGCGAGTTGTGCTTCAAACATAGCAATGCTTCTATAATGCACTTCTTCATCAGGGATGACGAGGGTGTAGCCGCCAGCCATGCCTCTTGGTATGATGGTTATTTTTTGTACTGGGTTGGAGTGTGGCATAGCGTGGGCAACAATGGCATGGCCTGATTCGTGGTAGGCAGTGATGAGTTTTTCGCGGTCGGTCATGACACGGCTACGACGTTCGGGTCCGCCCATCATCACGCGCTCTATAGAGTCTTGCATCTCAGCCATACCAATTTTCTTTTTGGAGCGGCGAGCAGCAAGAATAGCGGCTTCGTTGATGGCATTGGCCAAGTCGGCACCAGAAAACCCTGGTGTTTGTTTAGCAACAAGGTCAAGGTTGACATCTTCGGCGAGTGGTTTACCTTTGGTATGCACTTTGAGGACCTCGGCGCGTCCGCGCACATCGGGGGCATCCAACACTACCTGTCGGTCGAAGCGTCCGGGGCGAATGAGTGCTGGGTCGAGCACATCCGGGCGGTTGGTTGCAGCAATGATGATAACATTGGTGTTGGTATCGAACCCATCCATTTCGACCAAAATTTGGTTAAGCGTTTGCTCACGCTCATCATGAGAACCGCCAAGGCCAGCACCTCGCTGTCGTCCAACGGCATCAATCTCATCAATAAAGATAATACATGGGGCATTGCGTTTGGCTTGGTCAAACAAGTCACGTACACGGCTTGCACCCACACCGACAAACATCTCAACAAATTCGGAGCCACTAATAGAAAAGAATGGGACTCCGGCTTCACCCGCAACAGCACGGGAAAGCAATGTTTTCCCTGTTCCAGGGGGACCAACCATCAATACGCCTCTGGGAATACGTGCCCCTAGAGCTGCAAACTTATCGGGATATTTCAAAAACTCCACGACTTCTGTCAAGTCTTGTTTGGCTTCTTCTTGGCCTGCCACGTCGGTAAATGTCACAGTTGGCTTATCGCCGGCAAACATGCGGGCGCGGCTTTTGCCAAAAGAAAGCGCTTGATTGTTGCTTCCTTGGGCTTGGCGCATAAAGAAAAAGAAAAACCCAATTAGGAGCAACGTGGGGAGAAGAATGGTAAAAGCACTAAGCAACCCCCCCCATGCTGGCGCAGGGTCAACTTTTACATTCAGGTCAATATCTTCTCCAATAGGAACCTCATACTGTGCCAGTAGCGACATAACACTATCGGTATCTTCGAGGCGCGAACGATACGGGTTTGGGTCATTCTTATACTTGACGATTATTTGCTCATCGCCCACCTTCGCTTGAATTTCTTGAATTTTCCCCTGTTTGGCATCCGTTATAATCTCCGCAATGCCTTTTTCACCGGTCTGATTCGCATTCTGACCAAAGTATTGAAAAAACAGCGCAAGCGCTGCAACCAGAATAATTAAATACACAAAGCTGTTTTTCAACCAGCGATTATCTCCCATGCTTACTATCTGTCCCTTCCAGAAGCAATACTTCCTCACACACCTTCTGAGCTGGACAACTGAAACCACACCCATGCCTTCTTATTATACCATAGAAATTACAAACTGAAAGATACCTACGGATATTTGAGCTACCTTTTTTTACATACGCAAAACAATAACCCTTTAGAATAACCTAAAAGGCTACCTGCTCTACTCTTTTTGCCAAACCAAGTGCATCATGCATTCTTTCAGTATATAATAGCACACGTAGCCAAAATACATAGATATGCCAAAAAAAGTTTTATGCAGGAGAAAGAAGCAGTGTCATCATTACGCACTTATTCAGATATTATCTATGGACCAGTACATTCGCGCCGGTTGGGGCTATCATTAGGCATTAATCTATTACCATTTGGACGCAAGGTATGCCCCTTCAACTGTCTTTACTGTGAGTGTGGAACTACCACCGATTCGCCAGAACATACCCATGATACGTATGAAACACTCACCGCATTTCCGACAGTAGAAGAAGTGCATCAAGCCGTCGCTACAGCCCTGCAAACCCATAGCGGCATCAATGCAATAACATTTTCTGGCCATGGTGAACCAACCTTGCACCCACACTTTCCAGACATCGTCGCAGTTGTGCTTGAGCTTCGCAACACCTATCAGCAACAGGCAAACCTTGCTGTCTTTTCATCGAGCGTCCTCATTATGCAACCACGCCCACGCGCAGGTATTGACCTATGCGACCTATGTATTTTGAAACTTGATGCTGGTGACAATGAGACCTTTCATGCCATCAACCGACCTTCCCAAAACCTCCACATAGAGCAAATAATCTATGCGCTTGCACGCATGCCATCCATTATTATCCAAACCTGTCTTGTAGATGGTCCGGTGCAAAACATTCGTGGTGATCCATGGGAATCCCTCATCCATGCCATCTACACGATAGCACCAACCTATATACAACTCTATTCGATAGACCGGCCGACAGCGGTGGACTGGGTGCAGCGAGTATCCCCCGAAATTCTACAGCAACGCGCCAGCGAAATGCAAGCACGCACCAATGTACCAGTTGAAGCCTATTGAACAGAACCCGTAGATTCTACCAACAAGCTGCAACCATCTCCGTCGGGTCTACATTCACCCCATTGACCCATACTTGGTAGTCGAGATGCGGGCCTGTGGAATCGCCAGTGCTTCCTACAAGCCCAATGCCCTGCCCCGGCGCGACATATTGCCCATTCGTCACCAACACCTCAGACATGTGTGCGTAATTGGTGCGCCACCCTTGGGCATTATTCACCAGAGTAACTTGGTTGCCACCCCGCCCGTAGTTCAAAGCGACATGGGCTACCCCCCTATGCGTAGCAACAATGAGCGTGCCATCGGTAGCACTCGTATCAGCATATCTGTCGCCACTCGTATCTACCCCCAAATCCACAGCTCCCCACACATCGGCCGGCACATGCGAACCCACCCCATACGCCTGCGTCATCACCACTCGCCCAACCGATGGCTGTAGCGGGCAGCCATACGGTCCCCCTGTGCTCGCAACAAAGACATGTGGCGTCGGTATGGGTGTTGGCTCTGGTATGGGCGTTGACGTTGGCGTGGGTGTTGGCGTTTCTGTCGTCAACAGATATGGTGCTACTGTCGGTATAAACATCCACTCCTCGTGAGATGGGGTATCATGGCGTTGCACCAATGACTCTGTTGATACATTTTGCTGCACATACGCCTCTTGCAGAAGGTTTGGTGTCCGTTGTGACTCGGCAAACAATGCCGTAGCACTGGTAGTGGGCAACACATGTGGGTGCATTATCACTACAATGCCCATACCTATGATCAAGAACAACAGCATCGTTCGGCGGTGAAACGCATCCAGTAGAAAAGCGGTAAGGTTGCACTTTTTGGGGTGCATTGTTTGCACATCTCGAAATGTTTCTTCTGGCACACCAAACACGTTGGCAACCCGAGCACGTTCACGGTTGCTGAGCGAACAAAGCCCTTGCTCTGCTCTGGCAAGCTTGCCTGTAGTTATACCTGTCATATGCGCCAGTTCGTCTAGTGTCAATTTATACGTATGTCGTAACGTATACAAGGTATTCATATCTTTTGCCTTTCCAATATCAATACATGTTTGTCTCATCTTCACAACACAAAAGTACACTTTTTCTGTCACTTAAACGTTGGAGATAGGTCCAGGGATGCAGGTGTTCATTACTACCGGATTACATACGAATAGTTTGGGGTAACTGTGGCGTGTGGACAATGTTGTGTGCTATTCTCCACTGATTCTCTACTGAACGTCCCCCGGCTTTCTACCCACAAAACAAAAAAGCATTGTATACTGGTTTTGGATGCATTACTCGATGCTATATACTGCACAACATGTTTTGCATACGGGTAACATGAACAATATTTGCACGTCAGTGGAAGTGTTTCTATCATACGAGGAGATACATATATGAGTCGTCCACAAGCAAACGGTGTAAAAAATTATCAATTGCTCTGTTTGGAAGTAAACCCATGGGCAATTATGGACAACATCCCTGAGAACATTGCAATTACTGATGCACAAGGAACTATTTTGTATTTGAATGCATCTTGGTATCAACTGATTGTTGAACGTTCTGTGGGAGCCACCGGCTTTAACATAGGAGGGAACTTTATACAAAGTTTTGCAACCGCTTTTGGCACTGGTGGTGCGGATGTTCAGGCTATGGAAAATGGATTGCGAGCAGTAGTAAACGGCACCCAAGAGCAATTTGTTATTGATTACCCGTGTTATAACAATAACAAATATACTTGGTTTACTACTACTATTACCTCTACCTACAACGTTGATGGCACACGTGGCGCACTTATCCGTCAAGTTGATAGCACAGCACAGAAGCAAGCTGAAGAAGCACTCAACCGTCACAACACTATCCTTCTAGGTGTGGGGAATGCTGTCGAACAGCTTATGCGTACACTGGATGTAGAGCAAGGTATGCAAACCCTGTTAGCATCGCTTGGTAAAGCCATCGGAGCCAATCGAGTCTATGTCTGTAAAAACCATACCAACGACAATAGTACCCTTCTGGCGAACCTATCCTACGAATGGCGCGATACAACAACTATCATACCAACCATTGAAGATGCAGAACCGCAAAGCCTAGACTATCATGCAATGGGATTCTCGCGTTGGGCAGCTATGTTAAGCCAAAACATGCCCATCTACGGTAAGGTAGACACATTTCCAGCAAGCGAGCGCGACGTGTTACGCCTACAACACATACGCTCTATAGCTATTATTCCTATTTTTGTTGCTCAGCAATGGTGGGGATTTATCGGGATTGACGATTGCGTCCATACACAGACGTGGCTACCATCTGAAATAGATATGCTCACCACGACCGCAAACATCGTAGGTACTGTGATGTGGTATTGTATATGTAACAAAGACAACGTACAACATGATCAGTAGAAATGTATGACAACCATACAGGAGTTCGGCATCGCATCCCGAACTTCTAGGATCATAGCGTTATCCACATGTGGATACCAGAACTCCTGTGCTATTACTTTACCATCCACGCTCCTGATGCATACGCCCAACGTTCTCATGTTGCTGGTGTCATCTGACAGTAATGGTTGTTCCATACATCCCTATCCCTCTACTTCATTGCTTCCATCTCATCTACTACTTAGCGCCTTCAACATCCCCGTCTGTGACCGCATTCGTCCCATCAGGTGCATTCTTTCATCTGCTGTCAACAACCCGAAGCTATCGCCACGGTAGAGGTAAATTACTTCTTCATTCTTCACTTTTAAGACCAAGTCTTCAGCGCCATCACCATTCACATCTTCCATGCGCATTGTTACCGGAGTAAGGTCTTCTCCATCGCCAAACAGGTAGGGCCCTGTCAATGTATGCACTTGGTCGGCGGCATTTCCCGGAATTTCCATCACGACAACCTGACGATCAAGATTCATAGCAATGAAATGGGTCAACTCCATCCTTTGACCTTCAAAGCCCACTGGAGCAACAAGATGAAATGTGCGCGGGCGACCATAGCGAATATCGTCTAGTTTTACCTTGCCCCATGCAAAGACATAACTTAACAAGATGTAGCCTGCTAGCAATGCTAAGGTTCCAGTAGCAACGTAAGCCGCATAGGTGATCTTATTCCCTGCCATAACATCAACCGGTTGATGCAAACTTTCCATTTCACGACGTACAGCCATTAGAAATCCCCCCTTCGCATGGCAGACATTCAGCGCGTAACCAACTTGCTCAATGCTACCCAATTTAGATAATTTGTTCTAAATTAGTATAGCAGTATATCGCGGGGTTGTCAAGGCAGTGCGCAACCTTGAGACGCACTGCCTCTTCATTGTTCTTTTTTCATGAAGATCTCGCGCAAAGCCGCAAAGAACGCAAAGCTATAAAAAATCGTTCGTTCTCTCCATTGTGCCTACGCTATCTTTGCACCAATGGCAAATAGACAGTGCTATCTGTTGTCGGAGGTGTGGGTGTAGGTGTGGTATCCAAACCGACGTTGGAGTTACCGTAGATGCTGGTAGTGTGGTTGGTGTTGCTGTTAAAGGCAGGTAAGGGTCATAAGGATCATAGGTTGGCGTAGCCGTAGCCGTTTGCAGGATTGGGTGTAGGTGTAGCTGTAGCCGTTGCAGGATTGGGTGTAGGTGTAGGCGTAGCCGTCGCAGGATTGGGCGTAGCCGTAGCCGTTGCAGGATTGGGTGATGGGTTATAGATGATGTTGTTGAAAAACAGCACGGTATTGCTGTGTGGGTAGATATTGATGATATAGTTGGTGTCATCATTCTTGGTGTGAATATTGCGCAAAACGTTCCCATATATGAGCGTGTCATGGGTATCGTTGCGAATGTCTATAGCTCCATTGCCCCCTACTGACAATTGGCTATCTACATAATATGTTGTTCCAAGCGTACCATCAGTAAGATGAGAATCTGAACGGACATCGAACATTCTGTTGCTTTGTGCAAAAAGAGCAACAGCACTTACCAGTGCAATCAAAATACGGCTTTTCAAAACCATTTGTATTAACCTCAAGACTGCTCGCACAGGGTAGTGGTTGATGAAAAAAGATATACTCATAGAGGGTTGCGCTATCATCACTTGAGTGAATCGAGGTAGGCAACGATAGCATCAAGCTCTTGGGGTGTCAGGTTCATATTGGGCATTTGTGTACCGGGCTTGAGTTCGTGGGGGTTCAAGAGCCAATTGCGCAGATTCTCAGGGCTATAGGGCACTTGGTCGGCTATCTTCTCTTTGCTGGCGATATGCGTTAATTCAGGACCAAACGTGCCGATTTCACTGACGCCCTGAATGGTATGGCATCCGAGGCACCCCTTTGTGCGAAAAATTGTTTCACCTTGAGCTTGGAGTGTGGCGAGGCTCAGGTCATCGGCATTGGTGATGCCTTCGGCAGTGCGTGGGGCAACACTGGCACTCACACCCGTAGCGGGCAATACAGTGGGCCAAACCGCTTGGAGGGGGACAAGGACCACCATGGCCAACACGAGGGCTGGAGCGGTTGTGGTTGCTAGCTCTTTCCAAAGAGGGACTTGGCTATGTGTTTGACGCGAACGTGACATTTTTTCTTTGATACCTACAAAGGCTATTACCATAACCCAAAAAACCGTCCAGTTGATATTGGAAACTAAATTCACGTAAGAAGAAGACATGTAGTACTCCTTATGTTAAAAAGGTTCTTTATAGAATAGTGTGCCTTCAACATGTTCAGGCACCGATAGTGTGCCTTCAATATGCTCAGGCACTGTGTTTGCAGCATGTGATCCAACAAGCGACACATTGGTTACACGCGAGTCGTAGTCATGCCCGTTGGCATATATTCTCACATTCCACAAATAACGCGCTTCAGGCAACCACTCAGAATCGCGCAACTCAATACGCAGCTTTTCCCATGCGTAGCGTTCGGCACGATAGTAGACAATGCCGGGCGCACGCTCAGGTTGTTGCGTGGGGTCATCACTGGTATAGACACAAATAACGCGCTCTTCTTCTGGGTCATCGGGCTTTTTCTCTTTGGCGACAAAACGTACCATCACCGGGCATTCTGTACCACGCACACCAGCAAGCTCGACTGACTGATAGAGAATACGCACCCATGCAGAGAAAACGAGCGACCGATATTCGGAAATATCTACCCCAGTCTGCTCATGCCCAAGAAACTGCACAACACCTGTGGTGAAGCCTGTATTTTGCCTACCGTTGCGGATAAACCAAGCTGCTTTTTGTTGTTCGTTGCGTGGGCAGTCGTTATCTGTGCGTGGTGGTTTGCAGCCTTTTGAGATGCCAAAGAAGCCGGAAGCCCCGGCGTCTTCGGGCCCACTGAATACGTTCCATGTAGTCGCACGTGGCAACGCTGGTTGGTCCGGCAAGGTCGTGTTATTATACTCTTCTTCGCTATAGGCGCTAAATTGGCCATCGCGCACCAACTGCCACACGGCCGGCATAGGCGCTGAAGGGGCACCAGTTGGGTCTATAACCACACGCTGCCCGTCCGCCAGTGATACAATTTCGTCTCGCTTGTGTACACGGGCATGCCCAGAACGTACAGCAACATCAACGATGGTGGGTTCAAATGGCACACTACCAGGCAGGTATATGTTGCGGTCATTGGGCTTGATTTCGACGCTATAGCTGCCTCCTGGTTCAAACGTTATCCACGAATCGCCAACCTGGAGGTGAAAGAGAACTTTCTCATAGGGTTGATCATCCCGTAAATCGTAGCGTATATAGCCATCTATCTGGCGCAACACAATTTCTTGCTTCCGGTTGTTCCAGCGGCTTGTTTGCACCTTTTGCAGCAGCAATTCTGCACCCGCCCACATATCAATCGTGCTCAGGTCTGGCAACCGAATAGTGGCGGCCTGACCATAGCCGGCATTGTGGGCAATAGACAATCTTCCTCCCTCATCGAGGAGTTGCTGGTCGCGCACTTGTTCAAAAATAGTGTGTCCCTTGCGTTGCCATGCTACGAGTTCAACGGGAGCTCGCAAAAAAAGCGTACAGCTATGCGGATTCATAGCTGACATGCGATAGCTCCAGAGCAACCAAACAACCATGAAGAGCATCACAAACGCTATGCCACAAGCACCCAGCAATGTTGCCCACGCAAGGCGCAGTGTTTGCTGTTGGTTTAGGTAGGGTGGTGGGGGGAGTGCTATTTCATCCTTTTTCATAGCATCGTTGAATCTCATTTTTGTAGAGTACCAATGCGGCAGCCCCTAACATACCTACGTTGTTGCCCAGTTGGGTCAACTCTATGGGTACTGAGCGGTAGATGTCGGCAATGACGTGCTCATGCACGACTGACCGTGCTCTATCGAGCAAAAATGGGTTGGAAGTGACGACACTGCCACCTACAAGGATAATCTCAGGACTTATAATATGCAAGGTACTCACGAAGCCCAAACCAAGATACTCAACTTCACGCTGCATCAGTTGCTGGGCGGATGCATCGCCATAGGCGGCAGCTTGCACAACATCTGCGGCTGTCACCGTTTCGGGTTTAGCCAAGTCATGCAGCATCGTATGCGGATTGAGTGTCATTGTTGTAGCAGCATGAACACGGAGGGCTGTGCCAGAGGCAAGTTGCTCCCATGTTTTCTTTTTGTGTACATCTATGATCATATGCCCCAGCTCGGCGCCGGCTCCCCGGTGTCCAAGCAACAAACGCCCGTCTGCAATGATGCCAGAGCCTATCCCTGTGCTAATGGTAATATACACGACATTCATTAAGCCGGCTCCACGCCCGAAATACCATTCCCCAAGTACAGCAGCATTGGCATCATTAGATATTGTGATTGGTATGCGAATGTACTTGGTGAGGATTGAGCGAAATGGTACATTTTCCCATCCGGGCATGTTTGGTGCTGAAAAAATCATGCCGGTTTCAGGGTCAAGCGGCCCAGGCGCACCAACACCCACCCCCAAACATGTGCTATCGGGGGGTAAAGCTGCATACATACGTTCAATAAAATCCACAATATCGTGTATCACTTCTTGGGGACCGCGCTCAGCCTCAGTTGGAGCACGTATCTCAGTGAGAATATGCCCACAGTTGTCAACGAGTGCAGCACGAATTTGGGTACCTCCAACATCCACACCTATTGCGTATTCCATACCAGTGGACCCCTTCTCTTAAAATTACAAGCGCATTATATCATACTGTTGCTACACCTTTTTGTCTTATCACGCTGCAAAGTCTTGCAAAAAGCGCCCCATCCACTCCATGCTCTTCCAATAATCGCGTTCGCGGATGTGTTCGTTGGGGGCATGAATGCGACTGCCGTAATACCCACAGCCGGGTCCGCTACATGCAGGGGTTCCAAGCGCTTGGCACAAGGCATACATTGGGCCGGTGCCTGTCATGGTAGGGTAGACGACGGCTGAAACGCCGTAGGTGGCTTTGGCTGAGGTTTGTACGGATTGGACGATGGCGGCGTTGAGGTCGGTGCGTGCTGGGTGTTCTTTGGTGAAAGATTCTATCTCTATGTCGGTAAAGCCCTGTGTGTCGAGGTGCTTGCGAAGCTTTGCTAGTATATCGTCGGGGTCCATATCTGGCACGAGGCGAAAATCAACTTTGGCATGTGCTTGGGCGGGCAGTACGGTTTTGGAACCTGGTCCGGTGTAGCCGGAGTCAAGTCCACAGATGGTACATGTTGGCTCTAGGAAGAGCCGACGTAGCATTTTGGTGCTACGCACATTGTCTATCAGTGATGCGAGACCAAGCTCAGATATGAGCGTTTCGCTGTTGTCTGGGATGCTTTTCAGTGCTTTTTTCTCGGCTTCAGTTGGTGGGAGTACATGTTCGTAAAAGTCAGGTATGAGCACTTTTTTGTCGTTTTTCTTGAGCGTTGATAGGGCCCAGATGAGTCGCCAAGGTGCGCTTGGGACAACGGGGGCTAGGGATGAGTGGGCATCGGTAGAAGCACTACGCACTTTCAGTTCAACGTAGAGCATGCCTTTGACGCCACATGTGACTTGGGGGCGTTCGGATGCGTCTATTTCCCCAGTTTCCCATATACACCCATCTGCTTGCAGCAAATCGGCGTTGTTACGGCAAAAGTCTGGTAGATGTGGAGAACCGATTTCTTCTTCACCTTCAAAGACGAATGCTATAGAATATGGTAGTTCGCCTTGGGTAGCTACCCATGCTTCAATGGCTTGTATGCGCATCATGAGGTTGCCTTTGTTGTCGGATGCGCCACGGGCGTAGATGTTGCCGTCACGCTTGGTTGGCTCAAAAGGTGGCGATTCCCACAAATCGAGTGGTTCAACAGGTTGCACGTCGTAGTGGTCATAGATGAGTAGGCGTTTGCTGCCACTGCCAAGGGTGCCATGTATGGCAGGCGCACCACCGGTATCTATCAAACGGGCATCTTCCACACCCAAATGCGTTAGGCGTTGTTGCACCATAGTGGCTGCTTCGATGATGCCGGTGCTTTGGGCTGAGACGGATGGAACACGCAAGAGGTTGAAATATTCGTCTAAAAAGCGCTCTTTGTGTGCCTCTATGTAGGCATTAAATTGGTCCATACAATACTCCTTCTCATAAGCTCCTTTATTTTTTACTGCGCTGTCCATTGCTATTATAACAGGTATGTATTATACCAGGTATTTTAGCACTTTGCAGCATGCAGTATACAGCATGCAGTATGCAGCATGCAACGCTCTGAATCGATTCCGCAAACTCGGACTTCCTTTTTCCTCTCTGTCTTCCACGACACAACCTCCGTGGGCGCGAGCCTATTCGTGTATTCGTGGCCCCATTCGTGGTCGGCATCCTCGTGATTCAGCATCCTCAGCGATTCAGTGTTTCAACCCCCCACCTGCGTCTTACTAAAACAGACTCTTATGGTATAATGTCTGCTATGTATAGGCATAATCAAATAGTAAGGAATAAGTAGCTCGAATGTACAAATCTATCTCCAAAGAGCAAAGGAACTTGTGAAAGTGCTCCTTTTTGTTGATACCTTTCCCCATAAAGTACATGAATATATTGGGCATATCGCTCTCCAAGCATAGTGTTACAAACCGACACGTTTTTCCCCCCTATACGTAGCATCCTAACCCTTGCATTGCTCCTGTGTTGTGGCGTGAGCGTCTTCTTCGTCATCCTGCGCACACCTTCAACCCTGCGCGTAGATATTGGTGCGCCCGGCGATGCCCGCTACATTGCAAACTTTTACCGCATTGAGTACAGCGGCGACACCGATTTTCGCTGGAGTAAGCCCGACTCGCAGCTTATCTTGCATGGGGCGAGCAGTGGTCCATCGGTGCTCAGCATGCGCACACACAACAATGACCTTGCCCAAACTGGCAACAAGTATGTGGTGCTCAAACATGGCACACACACGCTGTCCAGTTTTTGGGTAGCCCCTGGTTGGCGCGTCTATTCTGTGTTGCTCCCGCCAAATGCTGTCACAGATACCGGGTTCACCACTGTGCCCCTCGATGTAACGTTACGCACCTATCACTCTATACCCAACGACTTCCGTGAACTTGGCATCCCACTCGACACGTTGCACCTGAGATCGTTGCGCGGCGTGGCAGCACCATGGGATGTGCCACTGCAACGGGCGTTACATTTGGGGTGGGTGCTGGTTGTGTTGGCGTGGCTCTTGGGGTTGCTCAACCATGCGCTGGGCCCGCGTCGGGGCATTGCCATAGCAATGCGTCGCGTTGCACTGCAATCTATGCTAGTGGCGGGTGTGTTGGCTGCATGGGCGTGGTACAACCCTTTCGTGCTGGCGTGGGCATGTTCGGCGTCGCATGGCTTGCTTGTGGGCATCACTGTTGGGTTGGGTATTGGTACATTACTCACGATTGTGTTTCCCATACGTCCCTTTGCAAATAGGTTTTCACCACAAAGCACACAAAGCACACAAAGAAAATACACGGCATGGAACATGGGAATGGGCGAAATCCTGCAAAGGTCCCACGCACGTTTGGGCGAGCGTGGCATCAAATTCAACCATAGCATCAAATCTGTGCTGGTGCTTGTGTTGGCGCATGGCATGCTCCTTGCCCCGTTGCCGGTGGTGTGGCATGGCATAGCCGCATGGGTGGTTGTGGGTATGCCGGGGGTGTTGCTGATGCACCGTTTGTGCGACTGCAACGATGCTCCGCTGGAGCGTGTTTTTCTAGCGCTGTGTGGGGCATTAGCATTGTCGCCATTGGTGTTGCTGCCCATTCAGGCATTGCCGGGCGAGGTACCGCGCTGGCTGTTGTGGCTGGCATGCGATGCGTTGAGTGTGGCGTTGCTGCTATTCCCCCCCAAACAAGATATACCTTACTCCGGAGAACACAGAGAACACACAGAGAGCAGATTTGAGAGTTCCCCCGCTGTGTATCACGGACAGCCAGTCGGGTATAGGAGTAGCTTTGCAAGCGGACAGGCTAGAAGCCTATCCTATGTCATAGTTTTGCTCTTAGGGGCATGTGTGCGGGTTGCCTTTTTGGGGAGCGCCGAGTTTCAGGGCGATGAGGTGCAGGTCATACATATGGCAACTGGCGTGATGCAGGGGTGGGAAGACATATTGCTGAAGCATCGCAAGGGGCCGATGGAGATTTTACTCGTCGCCTTGCCTATGGTGATGACGGGATATATCAATGAGTGGGTCGCTCGCTTGCCATTTGCGTGTGCCGGTGTGGGCAGTTTGCTTGGTGTATATCTTATTGCACGTCGCATGTTCCACAACAATATGCTTGGGATGTTGGCGGTGGCTATCCTTTCATTCGATGGTTTTATGATTGCGTTTTCGCGCATTGTGCAGTATCAAAACGTTGTTCTGCTGATGACGATAGGTGGCATATGGTGTGTGTGGCGCTTTGCCGAAGGCGGTTCGAAGCGCTATCTTGCGCTTGCGGCCCTCTTTGCGTCAGTGGGGATGCTAGCACACTACGATAGTGTTTTTGGGCTGCCGGCTATGGGGTGGCTTGTTTTTATAGGGGGAATGCAGCGCGGATGGTATAGCGTGCAGCAGTGGGTGCGTAACCTAGCCTTACCTGTGCTCGTGGGCGTGGTTGTCGTGGCAAGCTTCTACCTGCCGTTTGTCTTCCACGACTATTTTGCGCGTACTGTTGAGTATCTCATCCAGTCGCGCATTGGGGAACGTACCGACACAGGGTTTGGTCTCAACAATCTGATAGACTATTACCGCTTGTCTACGTTTTACAATACGATGTTTCAGATACATACCCTAGCCGTTGCTCTAGCACTGTGCTTTGTCGTGTGGCTTTGGGTATATGCTTGCCCACGTGTGGTGGGGCGCATAGTGGCTATGTTGCTGTTGGTGGGTTGTGGCATAATGGTGTGGAATGCCGCATGGTTTGCGTTGCCCGATGGGTCAAACTGGGCTATAGTGGCGTTTGCGTTGCCCATAGCCGGTTTGGTGCTATTGCCCACTACACCGCTACCGCTACGCACGCTTGTGCTATGGTTTGGCTTTCCCTTTGTAGCCGAATCATTTCTCATTGCAGACCCAAACACGCATTTCTACACGATGCATCCGGCGGCAGGTATGCTCGTTGCGTTCTTTGTGGTGCAGGTGGTGCAGTGGGTGCGCCAGCGCGAGATGATGTGGCTGCTATCGCCGCTGCTGCTGTGGGGATGTGCATTGCTAATGTTGACGATACCGTATACGTACATAGTATTCTTGCGTCAGTCGCCTGAGTATGAACGCCGCTTCCCGGAGACGCGCCCGCTGGTCTATTTGGCACACTATGGGGACCATAGACCCAATGGCGGCTATTTTGGTTTTCCCCACCGCGATGGGTGGAAAGCGGTGAGCGAGCTGTATCGGCAGGGCATTTTGCAGGGTAGCTATATCAGCAATCAAAAGCCGCTCATTACAACGTGGTATGTGCGTGGTGTTGAGCGCCGGGAGGATGCGCATGATGCGACATATTACTTTTCTGTGATACCCAAGGGCTACCGCTTTATTCCTGAAACGTTCCATGTATTTGGCTATATAGAGGTAGATGGCATACGCATGATGGATCTGTACAAGCAAGAGCCACGCCGTGGACCGTTGCAGGTGTATCGCTTGAGTGAGTATGTAGATAGCTTTGATGCGCGACCTATACCGCCTATGCCAGTGCATGAAGAGTTGTTTGAGATAGCTCCGCCGGAATGAGCCAAGGAACGTATACCTATCCCCTATCCCCTATCCCCTATCCCCTGAACACTGCGTCAATATCCGCCATAAGCCGGCGTGTTTCACGCAGCGCAATCACCATGCGCATATAATGGAGTGCGTCATCACACGATAGCATGCGCCCCTTGCGGTCCTTCAGCCACTTGTGCAACGGTTGGTAGCCACCAATCTGCATCCCCCACGTTTCCGGTGCTATGCCAGCAAAAAAGGCATTGTGCATTATGTAAATCTGTCTATGCTGCTCGTCGTAGCGTGTATACGCTATGGGGATGTTGATGACACTGTGCTGCGTGATGCCTTGATCGCTCGGTGTGCGTAGGATTGCCGCACCTCCTGCACCGCCAACGCCACCACGACCAGGCAGGCGCAGTAAGTGCAAGTCTACCAACACTGCACCATGGGTAGCAAGGGTTGCAAATACTGCCTTGTCATCGATCATCGGCACACGGGGAAAGTCTATGCGCAGAAAATCGGCGTAGCGCGTGCGATAGGTAGGGCTATGCAACACGGCGTAGATGTAGTGGAAGATGTCTTCGGGCCCAACGGTTGTGCTTAAATTGCCCATGCCATCGGGAATGAACGTTAGCCCAAGGCGTTGCTCCACATCGCGCACAAAGGCATCAGCTAGATTGGGGCGACGTCCATTGCAACGCTCTGCGTTTGCCGCCGCAGAGGAATGAAACAAGCCGAGATGCTCATGTGCATTGGGGTAGAGATAGAGCGGGAAAAGGTTGTTGCCGCCGCGTCGGTAAAGATTCAGGTCAGTGATGTGTTGTACACAAAAGATAATATTCCATACACTATGGGTTTGTATAGCCTGTCCTGCCCTTCCAGTAGCGATGGCTAGGTTGGGTCCAGATAGCATATGATGCATAACGTCGAAACGGGGTCTACTGAGAAATCCGCTGGTTTGTCCAGAGTAATAGGTATAGCGTTGGTCGAATGGACGGTAGAGAATGGGGACGATATGCGAATCGGCTATGCCATGACGTTGTATATCTGCTTGTGCAAGGGCAACTTTCCAATCGCGTGCGTCTGGTCCGATACGGTAGTAGGCTCGTGCTTCTTCAGGTGGAAGCGACGCAAAATGCTGTGCTACGCGGAGCATGTCGCTACGTGACCATTGAATGGTCAGATGGTCTCGTGCAGTCGTTATGCTTGACGATTGGACCGGCATACTATCGCCTATTTTCCAGAATGATTGATATTCTTTGATTTGGTCTGTGTCTTGTGGTATGAAGAGATACCACGGTGTCGCTGGGGATAGGGTTTGCCATGGTGTATGTTGCACATCTTGTGCTGCAAGAGTGGCATATTTGCTATCACGCCTGCCCCATAGGTCGGCATAGTAGACTGTGGCGTGGTTTTGGCTTTGTGCCCTACTTTGCTTGATAAAGATGCCAATGGCGGTACCCTGTTGAATATCGAATACGTTTTCGTCTGGGGAGCCATCAGGTACACACTCTTTTTTTCTGCTATTGCCATGCAGATTGAGGATGTAGATTGTGTCAAATGCATGCAGGAGGCTTTGGCGCATACCACAGAATGTAGCATTATCGAGGTAGCCATTGTTGCTGATGAATGCTAGTATCCCTTTGCCGGTGTGGTTGATGTGCCATTGCCCAAAGCGAATAAACTTCACGTAGTCGTCTTGCAGTCCTTTGGGGTTACGCTCCCCAAGTGGCTGTCCGTCTACTTGGTAGTAGTCACGCACGAGGGTGCTTATCCATTCGCCAGTGTTGGCAGATGCGTAGGAGTAGGGCGGGTTGCCTAGGATGACGATGATGTTGTCTTCTGCATGCTCTTGGCGTGCTTGGCGTCTTAGCGGTTCAATATCCTTGTTATTTGTAAGCGCATTCGTCAGGTACATGCCTAGCCGCTCATTGCTGCCTAGCGTATAGCCCAACTGTTGCAACAGCATACTGAGTTTCAGGTGCGCGATGGTGTAGGGAGCCATGAGTATCTCAAAGCCAACCAACCGGGGCAGGAGTTTTTCGGCCACGTAGGTGTTCCACGCATCTGCCATGCCCATATGGTGCAAGATGGCGTAGATTTGCTGCACAACCGCATGCAGAAAGGTGGCTGTGCCGGTAGCGGGGTCAAGAATGATGGTATTGCCGTCGGCTAAGCCCATTGGCTTGTTAAAATGTGTTTGTAGGAGATGGTCTACTGAATGGACGATGTAGGAAACGACCGGCTCTGGGGTGTAGTAGACGCCGCGCATGTCGCGGGTCTTCGGGTCATACGTTGCTAGAAATGTCTCATAGAAGTGTAGAACAGGGTCGTGTTGCATGGTTGCCTTGCCAAAGTTGCGTAGCACTTCCGTCATGTCGGTGCGTTCGAGTAGTTGGGCGCAGTCGTCAATGAGTGATGTGACATGGGTATCCATGCTATTGAACGGCCAAGGCGCAAAGCATTGCTCTCTTGGCGTGCTTGGCGTCTTGGCGGTTGGAGTAGTCTCTTGGAGCACGCGGGAGGCAAAGAGATTATACACGATGGTTTGGGCATACATATCGGCAAATTCAGCCGGGGTGAGGGTGGGCAAGAGGGATTGTCGCAGAGCATCTAGCTGTTGATGCCACGGCCCGTGTTGGTGCTCGGTAGCCAGCACGGTGCTAATAGCTTGGTTGATTTGACGGGCGCTGTGGGCGAGCTGCTGGGCAAGGGCGTGGGGTGTGGTCATGGCGTCATCCTATCTGTGCTTTCCTTTGGGTTTGCGAGGAACACTACCAGACTATAGCAACCGAAGGTTTGTTGTATAGGGTTGACAAATTGTTAGACCTGTTATGGAGGCATACTTTTCTAATTTGTAGTCATAGGTATGAAATTCAGTAACTCCAACCCACTTTGCAGATGACAAATGAATAGCATCGGCAGGTTTAAGGCTGTAGGATTCTGAATTTGCCTGTCGAATATAGCTTCTAGCCTGCAAAGCTATAATGGAATGTATGTCAACGAGTTCAATGATATTGTCATCTCTCCAGAAATTGTCTAACCTTCTTTCAGTTTCTGGGTCTGAAACCGATTTGCTTTTTTCTGATTGCACAAAGGCAATCTCTGTCAAAGAAAGCACCGAGGTGACTATCTTGCGACAACTATCATTAGCTATCTTGACAAGCATATCATCAAGAGTTTTTATGCGCTCTGGATGAGCATTGAAGTAGTCAAGAAAAACACATGTATCCCAATAGACGTAGGCTATCTTAGCTGACATCACGAAGTCTCCTGATACTATGCTCTGCGCTTTCATCGTCAGTATGGTAGGTAAAAACGCCGCGTGCATCTTTATAGCCATTTTGGGATGGCTTTTCAGTAAAGTCTATCGTTCTAATATTGCAAATGATAGACGGTCGCCCCGTCTCCGGATTTCTTCCAATATATCCAGATACGATGACGTTCTTGCCCCAAATGGTACGCACAAGTTCTTCTTGATCTTGCTCAAAATAGCATGCAACAGCTCGATCAAATAACGCATCATAGAGAATAAACTTGCGTTCTTTCCGGATAGTGAGGGGTTCTACTATACCCTTTACCGAGCCATAGGCAAATAAGAACTGCTGTATCATCTGTGCAAAATCATTAAGCAAAATATTGTTATTCAATTCTATAGTTATAGCATCGTGAGTCATGTTTATGTACCACCTCTCATTGTTGATATATCTCATATACCTTACTGCCAACCATAAAAGGATGAGCAGCCTATGCAACTGTACAATATGGTGTCATTATACATGGCGGTAATGGGGTCGGTAAGAATGAGGAATGAGGACAGGCAGGATGCCTGCCCTATAATCTCTCCCTATTCTACCGCCCCGACATACCGCCCGACCGCGTTTCCATCGGCACGATGGTAGATACTGGCACAGTTTGCGCAGTGGGCGCAGGTGGTGCCGGCGCTACCGCTGGCGTGTCTTGAGGTGGGCAGAACGGTGCATCAGACGGTGCGGGCGCAGATGTAGGAGCCGGAGCCGCTACAGGTGCAGATTGTGGTATCCGTACATCGAATGGGATAGCACGAGCGACATCGCTATCATAGCCTTGCATCGTGATAACCCATGTCCCTTGCGGCGCATAATGCGGCGCAAACCACGTAATATCAACGCGCCCATCATCGTTGGATTCGGCCCCCTTGGGGAATGCCTCATATACGTGCGCATCGGGCGCAGTTATCCAATAACTCACATCCTCCTCATCGTCAAAGCCCGTGGCAGCAAACGCAAACTCTGTGCCGGGGGGGGCAACGGGTGGCGATGCGGCCGCTTGGTAATCTGCAATACTTGGGTCGCGCCCGAGCACCTGAAAGTAGGTTATGACCAACATATTGCTTTCTTCACTGCGCACGGTCATAGACCATTGCCCACTCTCAGCCTCTTCTGGAACTTTAAAACTGAACGAAAGTTCTCCCTCGTCCTTTACCCGTACATTTTTACCGGTAACAACAGCTTCCCTCGGCGTAGTTGCCCATGTCGAAACCCATTCATCGGGATTGAAGCCATAGCCATAAAAATGAATTTCATGACCAGCCTGCACTAGGTGTGTTTGTGGGTTCAGAAAAACACAACACTGGGCATGTGCTTTTGCTGGTGCCAGCAAGCCAATCCCCGATATGGTCAGGGCAAGCACGACGCATACGAACAAAGACAGAGACACCATGCGATGTTGAAACAATTTCATACTACCTCCTAAAAACAAAGACTTCCTTCTGCACAAAGGCGCAAAGACGCAAAAACCGAACACGTTTTACAAACGATACCTCATTCACCTATATGTAGTATGAACTACTAAGTGCGCCAATCCTCTATTGCTATGCCCCAAACCTATGCATCTGGGTCTATACCCAGTGCTCGCAACTTGGCTGCGAGACGTTCTTTTTCTTTGCGCTCCATATCAACTTGTTGGAGTGCGCGTTCTTTTTCGCTGCGTTCACGCTGTGCCACTTCATCCCCAGTGGGCACAACCTGCCCATCTTCATAGCACCAGCGTAGCCATGTATCGAACATGTGCTCATACTCACCATCCCACAAGCGTACCCCTAGATTGATTTCGGGAAACCACCACACATCACCTTGAGCTGCATACTCCTCATATTCCCCATCCTCATTCAGCTTATACACATACATCATCGCACCGCCCAACTCTCGGTAGCGGTCAAAGATAAGGTAATACAACACCCATGCCCTAGCATAGATGTCCTTTGTATCTTTTTCATTGCCTTTGCGGTTTGAAACAAGCTCTATAGCTACTTCAGGTGGCTTGTTGTAGCGCCAATAGGTGTAGGAACGATGCCCCGGTAATTGTATGTTGCTCAATAAGGAAACACCTACACTGAGCATGGCATCTGGTACGATGGGTGGCTTCAAGATGTCATAGAATAGCCCAACATTAGCCATAGCCAAAAAGGGGCGACCGTCGCCCGGCCCGGGCCAGGACTCATACAATGGGTGCGTAGATAAGCGTTGTTGTTTCTCCGAGAAAAACCCATCCACGGGTTCGTCATCCTCCTCTACTAGGGTTGCTTCTAGGGCTATGAGCTCATCCCAACTCATTGATTGGGCAAACGGTTGCCCATTGCGAGAAATGAGATTTCCACCATTGGAAAAGTACCCTAGGTGGGTGCTATTGTCATATGTCCTGTCTTGTTGGGTTGTATCAACAGGTGCATGGATAGATTGTGTTGGCATGCTTCGATACTCCTTTCTTTCCATAGAGACGTAATAGTGCAGGCATCCTGCATGCCATCATTATACCACAGTTCAGAATTCTGGTATACTAGATGAAGAACTGGCATGAAGATAAAGATAATGGAGGAGGTATTGTGTCTGTAGACGCAGTGAGTTTAGAAGTATTTCGGCACCGCTGTGCTGCCATAGCTGAAGAAATGGGCACCGCTCTAGGGCGGAGCAGTTTTTCGGCCAACATCAAAGAACGGCGCGACTATTCGTGTGCCGTGTTTGATGATAGGGGCTATATGGTCGCACAAGCAGCCCATATCCCCGTACATTTAGGAGCTATGCCACGTTCGGTAGAAGCAGCCCTGAAGCATTACCGTTTGGGTTCGGGCGATGTTGTCGTGTTGAACGACCCCTATGAGGGCGGTTCACACCTACCCGACATCACTATGGTTGCGCCAGTCTTCGTTGATGTTGACCATAATGCTGCCACAAACGCGCCTGCGCTGATAGGCTATGTTGCAAGCCGCGCACACCACGCCGATGTGGGTGGAATGTCGCCAGGCTCTATGCCCATGAGCGACGAACTCTACCAAGAAGGCTTGATTATACCGCCAGTGCTTTTGCAGCAAGGTGGGCATATCAACCACGCTGTTGAAGCGCTCATCTGCCGCAACTCGCGCACACCCAACGAACGTCGGGGCGACCTAGCCGCACAACGTGCCTGCCATAGCCTAGGCGAACAGCGCCTGCATGAACTCGTCGCACAGCGTGGTTTACCTTGGGTACATGCGCATATGCGTACCCTCTTGGAATACGGCGAACGTTCCTTCCGCGCACTCCTCACGAGCCTTCCCGATGGCACCTACACCTTTGCAGATGTGTTGGATGACGACGGACATGGCAATGGACCACTCCCTATCCATGTCTGCATCAGCATTCATGGCGATAGCGCTACCATTGATTTTACTGGCACAGCAGAACAAGTGCGTGGCCCCCTCAATGCCCCCCGCGCCGTGGTTGAGTCGGCCGTCTTATATTGCTTTCGTTGCCTAGGGGGCCCTGATATGCCAGATGCAGCGATTGGGGCTGTCTGGGCCGCCGCCAATCCACTGCTCAACATCATCATTCCACTAGGTAGCCTGCTCAACCCACACCCCCCGGCCGCCGTTGCGGGAGGCAATGTCGAAACATCACAGCGCGTGGTGGATGTTGTTTTTGGGGCCCTTGCACACGCCATCCCTGATGTCATACCTGCCGCCTCGGCCGGTAGCATGAACAATTGGACATGTGGGGGTGTAGTGGTGCCTTCGACTAGCGCGGTGCCTTCGACTAGCGCGGTGCCTTCGACTAGCGCTGGCACCGGGCGTGATGCATCGTTTGCCTACTATGAGACGCTCGGTGGCGGTATGGGCGCTCGCCCTTATGCCGATGGCCTTGATGGTGTCCAGGTCCATATGACCAATACGCGCAACACGCCAATAGAAGCGCTAGAGCTTCAGTATCCATTGCGGGTGGTGCAATATGCTCTGCGTTCTGGCTCTGGTGGAACTGGGCGCTGGCGCGGTGGTGAGGGTATTGTGCGCGAAATAACCTTTCTTGCACCGGCAAGCGTTAGCCTGTTGACTGAACGCCGCACAACTGCCCCTTACGGACTATCGGGCGGGTCGCCCGGTGCTATGGGGCGCAACACGCTTGTGAGCAGTGCGGGAGGCGAAGATATGCTCCCCGCAAAAGCCACCCTAGATGTACAAGCAGGTGAGAGTATCCGCATAGAGACACCCGGAGGAGGAGGTTGGGGCGATGAACATTCTCGGCATTGATATTGGTGGAACGTTTACCGATTTTGTGTTGTTGTGCGATGGGCGCTTAACGATGTGGAAATTGCCCACTACGCCCGATGACCCATCGCAGGCATTGCTACAAGGGGTAGCGCTCTATGGTATGCCAGATACGTTGGTGCATGGCACAACGATAGCAACCAATGCCCTCCTCGAACGCCGTGGTGCTGTAACGGCTCTGCTCACAACAAAAGGTTTTGCCGATGTGTTAGCTATTGGGCGCGGTGTGCGTCCATCGCTCTATGATTTGCAGGTAGCCCATGCCCTACCAATTGTACCTGCATCGCTGCGCATAGAGATACCGGAGCGCATTGCCGCCGATGGCACAGTTCTCCAAGCATGGGTACCACATGAGACACAGGGGTACACCGAGGACATGCAATGCATAGTCCAACACCTCATTGATGAACATGTTGAGTCTGTAGCCATATGCTTTTTGCATAGCTACCGTAACTCTACCCATGAGCAAGCAATAGCCGCATACCTGCGGGCTATCCATGATGAGCACGGCAATCAACGCTTTTTTGTCTGTGCATCATCTGACGTGCTTCCTGAATACCGCGAGTATGAGCGCACCAGTACAACCGTTGTCAATGCCTACGTAGCTCCCGTGCTAGACCGCTACCTCGGAAAAATAGAGCATGTTTTACAACACCCTCCCCCTCCACACACACATACACCACGTCTGTATATCATGGCTTCGGACGGTGGCAGCATGACAAGCCGCATGGCACGACAGTTTGCAGCCCGCACAACGCTTTCAGGACCAGCCGGCGGCGTCGTGGGTGTGCGCGCACTCGCACAACAAGCTGGCATTGAGCATATCATCAGCTTTGATATGGGCGGCACATCTACTGATGTAGCCCTATGCGATGACTTCCCCAACATACCACAAACCACCGAGTCATGTATTGGTGGAATGCCAGTGCGTTTTCCCGCTATAGCTATTCATACTGTTGGAGCAGGTGGCGGCTCAATTGCACGGGTAGATGCAGGCGGAGCATTGCGCGTGGGGCCACAAAGTGCTGGAGCCGACCCTGGTCCGGCCTGCTATGGGCGTGGCACACTCCCTACTGTGACAGATGCAAACCTTTTTTTGGGGCGCTTGCGAGCCGAGCATTTTTTGGGTGGCACTATGCCTCTCGATACCAACCGTGCAGAAACAGCCCTTGCAGCGCTTGCAGATACCCTTGGCATGGATGTCACTCGCACGGCACTTGGTATTGTGCGTATTGCCAACGCGGCCATGGAGCGTGCCATCCGGACTATTTCGGTTGAGCGTGGGAAAGACCCGCGTGATTGTACGCTTGTTGCATTTGGTGGCGCTGGGCCTTTGCATGCAGCATACCTCGCCGATACGTTGGGCATACACACTGTCCTAGTGCCGCGCTATCCAGGCGTGCTATCAGCTTTTGGCATGATTACCGCCGATATAAGCCGTGATTATGTGGCATTTGTTGGGAATGTGCTCACGCAAACAACGCCCGACGAGATGATAGCAGCTATGATGTGTCTAGCAACACAAGCACAAACGGATATGGCAATAGAACGAGAGTCTAGTGCAGCGCCCACATTGCGGGGCATATTTACGCTTGACGTGCGTTATGTTGAGCAGTCGCACGAAATTACTACCCCTCTTGACGTGTGGGAAGATATGCAACCGCACATCCCCAACTTTGAGGCCCTCGCGCAACGGTTTCACGCATTGCATCGGCAGCACAGCGGCCATGCCATGCTAGAACAACCCATAGAAATAGTAGCATTGCGCCTAAAATGTATCCTTGCTACTGGTTCTTCTTCCCTACCAACGACTGAGCAAGACCAAGACCAGGACCAAAGCATCCCTACCAATGCTACCCATGGACATCATAGCCATAGCATCGCTGTTGTAGAGGTAGCCCTCGCAGCCGAGTCTACTACATGTATGCCCACAACGCTCTATGCCCGCGAACACTTGCACTGTGGTGATACTATCAATGCTCCTGCAATTGTAGTACAATATGACACGACATGCGTCATACCACCCGGATGGAAAGCAACGATTGATACACACAAAAACCTTTTTTTAACGACATGTGATACAATGATTCGGTAGGAGTCAGGTGTTAGGAATACAGAAATAGAGTTTAAGAGTGAGAAAGCTATGGTGCCCTTCATAACCATTTCTGGTTACAACATACATGAGCAGTTATATGAAAGTGTCAACTCTCTTGTTTATCGTGCGCGTCGTCAATCCGACTATCATTCTGTTATTCTCAAAATACTCAAGGAGGATTACCCTTCTCCTGAACGAGTAGCACGTTTTAAGCGCGAGGAGCACATCAATCGTACCTTAAACCTACCAGGTATCCCCACAGTCTATGACCTCTTGACAGACCATCACCGTATGGTCATGGTGCTCGAAGACTTTGGTGGAGAGTCGCTCATGCGCCTGAAAATTGCCGGCAAACTTGACCTAGCCGAATTCCTAAACCTAGCGATTGATGTCACCGATACCCTTGGGCAGATCCATCAGCGACACATTATGCACAAAGACCTTAACCCCTCCAACATCGTTTACAATCCCCTGACGCAGCAAGTGAAAATCATAGACTTTGGCATTTCAACCGTGCTATCGCGCGAAAAGCCAACGTTTCGCAACCCTAACGTGTTAGAAGGCACCTTGTCCTACATGTCGCCGGAGCAAACCGGGCGTATGAATCGCCCTATGGATTATCGCACAGATTTCTACTCGCTTGGGGCTACGTTCTATGAGTTGTTGACGGGTAAATTACCGTTCGCCGGTGGCGATGCCTTGGAGCTTGTCCACAGCCATATAGCGCGGCATCCCACGCCGCCCCATGAATTGTTGCCCACTATTCCAGAAACCGTGTCGCTTATCATCCTCAAACTTATGGTAAAAGATGCTGAAAGACGCTACCAATCTGCATATGGGCTAAAAGCTGACTTGGAGATGTGCCTCCATCAATTGCGCACCAAACAAACCATAGACTTGTTCATTCCGGCACAACACGATGTTTCCGATAAGTTTTTGATACCCCAAAAACTGTATGGACGCGACCGCGAAATCAACACGTTGCTCGGGGCCTTCGACCGTGTGAGCCAAGGAACGAGTGAGATGATGCTTGTCACTGGTCCGGCAGGTATTGGCAAAACAGCCCTTGTGCAAGAAATGTACCGGCCCATTACGCGGCAACGAGGCTATGTCATATCGGGCAAGTTCGACCAGTTTCAGCGCGATACTCCCTACTCAGCCTTGATACAGGCATTTCGCTCCCTCATTCAATACCTTTTGACAGAGAGTGATGCCCGCATTGCCATCTGGTGCGAAAAACTGCAAGAGGCTGTCGGTCCAAATGGGCAGGTCATCATTGACGTTATCCCCGAAATGGAGTTGATTATTGGCCCCCAACACCCAGTGCATGTGCTTGGTCCAACCGAATCGCAAAATCGCTTCAACCTTGTTTTCCAGCAATGTATACATGTGTTTACACAACCAGCCCACCCGCTCGTGCTCTTTCTCGACGATATGCAGTGGGCCGACCGCGCATCGTTGTCTATGATTGAATTGCTCATGACTACGTCAGCCGCCACGGGCATATATCTGCGTGAACGCTCTTACCCCGAAGACCAGCTCTACTTCCGTGACGAAAACCATGCCCATGACCAGATACAGCCTTGTGTATTGTTGTTGATAGGAGCCTACCGCGACAATGAGGTGAAAACAGGACATGCCTTGCTTTCAACACTCAAAACCATCGAACAAGCTGGCACAACCGTGTGTCACCTTTCGCTTGAACCGCTGCATGAGACAGCGACAAGCCAACTCATTGTAGACACGATGCATTGTGCCGAAGAGCAAGCCCACCCACTGGCCGAGCTCGTCATCGCAAAAACCGCCGGCAACCCATTCTTCTTGCAAGAATTTCTTATGTCGTTATATATCGAATCACTCATTTACTTTGATTATACCATCGGGCATTGGCTCTGGAACCTACGCCAAATACAACTCCATGAAGTAACCGACAACGTCGTAGACCTGATGTCGCAAAAGGTACAGCGACTCAGCCCAGAAACACAGCATGTATTAAAGCTGGCCGCCTGCATTGGCAACCGTTTCGACTTGGTGAAATTGGCCGTCGTATCGCAAAAGCCCGTCAGCACTGTTGCCCACAATCTAGACCAAGCCATCATGGAAGGGCTTGTTGTGCCACTTGGCGACACCTATAAACTTATGACTCTCGATGTACCCGGTCTTGCAGACGCCGTCACAGCCGAATATTCCTTTGCCCACGACCGCATTCAGCAAGCTGCCTACTGGCTCATTCCTGAAAAAGAGCGCCAAACGGTGCATCGGCGTATCGGGCACTTGCTCTTGCTTGACATTCAGCCGGCGCAGCGTGAAGACTATATCTTTGACATTGTTCATCAACTCAACCATGGGTGGGATCTCATTGGCGACATAGAAGAACGCAACGAAATAGCAGCACTCAACCTCATGGCTGGCAAAAAAGCCAAAGCCTCGGCCGGCTATGAACCAGCATTTAGGTACCTCAAAACAGGCATAGCGGCACTCATTGGTCGCCCACACCCCCAAAATGGGGGTGAACGCCTGCCAGATGCAACGTTCCTATCTACCGATACACAGCGTACTACCGAGTGCTGGCAACGTCACTATACCTTACTGCTTGAACTCTATAGCGAAGCCGCCGAAACCGCCTACCTAAACGGCTTGTTTGACGATATGGAGCAACTCGTCCACATCGTCTTGGAGCATGCGCGAACCGTGCTTGATACCATCAAAGTCTATGAAGTCACTATCCGTGCGTTCATTGCGCAGAGCAAGCATATGGAAGCGTTAGAAACTGCTCTCAACGCCCTACACCTTCTCGGCATACCCATAGATGACCTGCAAACCAACGCAACCGCTCACGACGAATGGCAACACATCCAAAATGCGCTATCGCAAAAAACGTTTGATGACCTCGTTCATATACCAGAGATGACAGACTCATCCATCTTAGCCGGTATGCGTATCTTAACGATAGCTATTAATGCGGCCTATGTGGCTGCCCCAGAGCAAATGTCGCGCATGAGTCAAAAGATGATACAGCTTTCAATAACTCATGGCTATACCCCCGTAACAGCCCATGCCTACGCATCCTACGGGCTTATTCTCTGTGGTATTATGGGCGACATTGAAACCGGCTACCACTTTGGGCAAATAGCTCTACACCTTTTGGAACGCTTTAATGCCCAAGAACTCAAACCACGCACACTTATGGTTGTCAACACCTTCATCCGCCATTGGAAAGACCATGCCAAAGAAACGCTTGCGCCTTTGCTAGAGGCATACCATGTGGGTATGGAAATAGGCGACCTAGAGTTTGCCGCTATATCTATCTATATCTACGCTAGTTTTTCTTTTTTCACTGGGAAACATCTGCCCGAACTGGACCAAGAAATGGAAACCTACAGCAATGTCTTAAGTCGTATCAAGCAAACGAGAGCTTTGCATATGAACAACCTCTATCATCAAGTGGTGCTCAACTTGCTTGGTAAGACAAACCACCCATGCTACTTCAGCGGCGAAAGCTACCACGAAGAGCAGATGCTCCGATTGCACCAAGCGGCAAATGACCAGACCGCTATGTATTATGTACATTGCAACAAGCTCATCCTCGCCTACCTTTTTGGAGATTACCCCAAAGCGCTTGAACACGCATCAATAGCCGAATCATATGCTCGTAGCGCGATTGGGTCTCTCCCCATTGTGCTGATGCATTTCTATGATTCGCTGGCGCGGTTGGCATTGGTAGATATGCAGTCGCACCAACCTGAATCGCACTCCAATGGTGATGTTTTGGCACACCTCAATGCCCAAATACACAAACGCATGCATGCCCAACACCTGCGCCGAGTAGAAGAAAACCAAAAGAAATTGCAGGTATGGGCTGAGCATGCGCCTATGAACCATAAGCACAAGTACCTGCTTGTTGAGGCGGAATATGCCCGTGTAACAAGGAATGAAAAAGAGGCCCGCCATGCCTATGATGAAGCCATTGAAATGGCCCAGAAACATGGTTATATCCACGAAGAAGCCCTTGCATGTGAGTTGGCAGGGTATTTTTACCTGAGCCTAGGACGCCCGCGCATTGCCCAAGTCTACATGAAAGATGCCCACTATGCCTATCAACGCTGGGGCGCATATGCCAAAGTCAGGCATCTCGAAAAACAATACCCTGAGATATTGGGGCAGCAGGAAGTTTTTCACCACGAGGGCACCCGCGTCACAACGACGCAAACAGCCGAACGCCCATCCAACACACTCGACATTACCAGCATCATCAAAGCATCGCAGGCCATTTTTGGCGAAATTGTGCTTGAGCCGTTGCTCACTAAACTGATGCATATTCTCATTGAAAATGCCGGGGCGCAACGTGGGGTGCTTTTGTTGCACAAAGCGGGCCAGTGGGTTGTCGAGGCTGAGCAGCAAATTGATACCGACACTATCGTTGTGTTGCAATCTATCCCCTTAGAGTCAGCCAATATACCGGAAACAATCGTACACTTTGTTGCCCGCATGCGCGAAAGTGTTGTTTTACACGATGCCCGCGATGAGCATGCATTTGCACAAGATACTTATATCCAACATTCGCCGCCGCTCTCCATTCTCTGCATGCCCCTCGTCTATCAAGGGGAACTCACCGGCATCCTCTACTTGGAAAATAACCTGACCACGGGTGCTTTTACGGCCGACCGCGTTGAGGTGCTCAACCTCCTCGCTAGTCAAGCGGCCATCTCCATTGTGCATGCACGCCTATACCGACATATGGAAGACCAAGTTGAAGACCGCACAGCCGAACTTTCCCGTACTAATGCAGCCTTGCAAGCTGAAATTACTGAACGCCGCCGCATGGAAGTTGTGTTGCGTGAAAATGAAGAGAAATACCGGTTGTTGTTTTCAAGTGAGCAAGATGCTATTGCGCTTTTTGATGGACACAATGGGCAATTTTTGGAGGTGAACCCGGCCTGGCAAACGCTCTATGGCTATACGAGAGAAGAGGCTTTGACCATGATTGTGGCTGATGTGAGTGAAGAAACCGAAGAAACATGGAAAGCGATAGAACGGGTGCAACGTGAAAAAGGCAATGACCACATCCCTATGCACTGGCATCGCAGTCGGAGCGGTAGGGTATTTCCTGTTGAAATGGCCGTTGGTTCATTTATGTGGAAGGGGCGCGATGTGGTATGCGCCATTATCCGTGACATTACTGAACGTAAGCGTGCCGAAGAAGCGTTGCAAAAAGCCAAAGAAGCCGCCGAAGCCGCCAACCGCGCCAAGAGTACCTTTCTTGCCAATATGAGCCATGAACTACGCACGCCGCTCAATGTTATTCTGGGCTTTGCGCAAATTATGGACCGTAGCCAAAACCTTCCCGCAGAACATCACGAAAGCGTTGGCATTATACACCGTAGTGGCGAACACCTTTTGACCCTTATCAACAGTGTGCTTGACCTTTCTAAGATAGAAGCGGGGCGCATTACGCTGAATGAAACCAATAGTGACCTCTACCGCTTGCTTGAAGACCTGGAAAATATGTTTCATGTACGTGCAACTGAAAAGCAACTCGAGCTTATTTTCGAGTGCGGTATTGATGTGCCGCGCTATGTGCGGCTAGATGAAGTGAAGCTGCGCCAAGTGCTTACAAACCTCCTATCCAACGCGCTGAAATTCACCAAGGAAGGGCATGTCACGTTGCGCATCAACAAAACTACATCCCACCATGCCAATCGTTCAATGCTTGGGCTGCGCCCAACGCAACCCTATTGGCAGCATTCTGCCCCGATACCAGATGAAATACGCTTGCACATTGAAGTGGAAGATACCGGCCCCGGCATAGAGCCTGACGAACTCGATACCCTCTTTGAAGCCTTTGTGCAAACCCGTACTGGGCAGCAGTCCCAAGAAGGCACTGGGCTAGGTCTCTCCATTAGCCGCAAGTTTGTACAGCTTATGGGTGGTGAAATGACCGTGCGCAGTGTCGTAGATGTTGGCTCTGTCTTTCTCTTTGACATTCCTGTCAAAGGTATAGATGCATCAGCAGTAGAAATTAAGCATCCCCATCAAAAAGTCATTGGTTTAGAGCCAGAGCAGCCAACATATCGCATCCTCATTGTAGATGACCAGTGGAATAGCCGCTACCTGCTCACGAAAATGCTCTCTCCCGTGGGCTTCGAGGTGCGCGAATCGAGCAATGGGCAAGAGGCGTTGTACCAATGGGAAACATGGGAGCCGCATCTCATCTGGATGGACATGCGCATGCCTATTATGGATGGCTACGAAGCAACCAAACGCATCAAAGCAACTGAACAAGGCAACCACACCATTATCATTGCGCTGACAGCCGGCGCGTTTGAGGAAGACCGCGCCATTGTCCTATCGGCTGGTTGTGATGACTTCGTGCGCAAACCTTTCCGCGACGCAGACATCTTTGAAACCCTGCAAAAACACCTTAATGTACACTACATCTATGCTGAAGATACAGAAGAACCCCCCCCAAAACCCCACAAAACCGAAACATTATCCCCAGAAGCACTCGCAAACCTACCATGCGAATGGGTTGACAAATTGCATCTAGCAGCCACCCTTGGCGATATTGATATGCTTTCACGCTTGGTAGAGTACATCCACACCAAAGATGCAACTCTCGCCGCTGAAATCAAGCACCTGGCCGACAATTTCCATTTCGATATGATAACCGCTGTCACTGGCCCCTATAGCGATAGGCGTTAGGTGTGAGCAGCGTGGAGATGTTGTGTGCAATGTCTCTATCTGTAGCGATAGGCTTCTAGCCTAATGCACCTAAGAAATCGTAGGACAGGTATCCTGCCTGTCAATGTTCCATTCTTAGGTGCATTGAGCTTCTAGCCTATCCCTCTGCAAAGCCGTCGAGAGTGCCATGCACATTTAGGGGTGCGTGGCACCGAGGCGAAACCCCTGTGTACCCCTGTGGTACAACCATAGAACTGGGAGTCCCTACGGCTATCGCCGAACCAATGGCAGATACACCCGCATAGTGTGCAATAGCGCAACAGCCGGCACAATAGACACACGCTGCCCACGCGACACAAAGCCGCCATGGTTTGCCACCGTCAGCGTCACCGCCTTGGTGCCAGTGAGCGCCCACGTAAACGATACGCTGTTGCTATGCGCTTGCGCGGCTGCGAAGAACAAAGGCGCATGCTCATCCGCACTCCATGTATACGTCAGCGGGAGCGTCACGACGGGGGCAACCGTTGCCGTAAATACTAGCGTGGCACCAACCTTTCCCCTTGCCGGAGCCGCAAGCTCCACATGTGATAGCATTGGCGCTATCACATCCTCGGCACATACCACGTGGACCGTATCGCTGATACCGGCTGTCTGCGCCGTCACACTAGCCGTCGTCGGTATGGTAGCAGCAGTGAGGCTTGCCCGTGCCATGCCATGCTCATCCGTTGTGCTCTGCGCTGGCGCAACCGTGCCGGCTGTCGTCGTGAATTGCACAACAGAATCCGCCAAGCCGTTGCCATAGGCATCCTCAACCGTGGCCGTAAGCATAGTCGTGCTGCGGCCATCGGCGGGCAAGTTAGCATCCTGTGCTGCCACATGCACGACAGCCGGCGGGCCTGCCACAACCGTCACACGGGCCGTATCTGAAACAACCGTGCCGCCATACACATCCGACAGAAACGTCGCCGTCACGGTGTACACTCCCGTAGATGTGTACACATGCGTCGCCGTAAATAGCCCCATTCTTTCGTTTAAATCTTGGCGTTCTTGGCGGCTTGGCGGTTCCATGAGACCATCGCCATAGACAAACACTACCTCATTGTAGGGCATCAATAGCGGGTCAACGGTTGCGGTAAACACAACCGGCGTGTGTACATGCGTATGCTCCCTACTCGCCACAAGCTCAAACCTAGGACGCCCAAGCACAACAGCAAGCGTATCTTTCACACTCCCGCCAGCGTTTGCAACGCTGAGATGTACCTCTTTTGTGCCGGGCGTACCCCACACAAATACCGCCTCGTCTGTGCCCTGCCCATGCAGCGGCTCCGGCGACCAGTGGTAGTGCAACGGGTTGGTTGCCGTCAGCGGCTTAACCGATGCGGTATAGGTGATGGGTATACCAATTGTGCCAGTGTGCGGGCCATAGAGCGCAACTTGTGTAGGGGCAACATCGCCTACCAGCGTTTGCACTGGCACGCGGCCCACAGCCATATACCCGCCATTGGCAACAACACCATAGCGCTCATTCACCACGGTGTTTAGCGTGTCCGCAATCCATGCATCAAAGAGCGAAATGCGTGTGTATACACCATACATATGTGGTCGCGCACACCCTTCGCCAAAACTCACAATGCCTGCTTGCAGATACCCTGTATGATGTACATTCGGCACAATGAGCGCCCCCCCGCTATCGCCTTGGCACGTATCTTTGCCACCTTCCGCATACCCCGCACACAACATCGCATCGGTAATGTCTGCAATACCAAAATATGCTTGGCTACACACGCTCTTGCTCACAAGCGGCACCTCTACCGCATGCAGCACCGTGGATAACTCCCAATCTTCCTCGGTGAACACGCCCCACCCAGCGACGGTTGCCACAACACCCGGCGACTCAAGGTGCGCATCGTCATTGCCCATACGCACCAAGCCAATGGGCTGTTGGGTAGCAGGGTTGGCAAGCCGCACCAGTGCAATATCATTGGCGCTCGTCGCATCAACATAGTGTGGATAGCGCACAATCTCCGCCACAGCTATACGTATACCCGCATCGCTCTGCAAATCGGTGCGTCCAAGCACCACATCAAGAGCAGTAGGGTCAACAACGCTACCATCATACCATGTGACACAATGGGCAGCAGTGAGCACCCATTGCGGCGCAATAAGCGACCCGGCGCACCAAAACCCCTCATAGGCATTGGGAGTATCTGCATCTACAAGCGCAACATGCCACGGGTAGGTGCCAGATTCCACGGGTGCTCCGCCCACAATGCGCTTCTGCGTGGGGCTACCATAGGCAACCGGCGACGCAACAGTCAGCGTTACATGTGTGCTTGCACCCACCCCAAGCGAGTCTACATGCCACTCAACCAGATCATCGACTGTCTTCACACTGCTAGTGCGCGTGCCTCCACTGATATAGGTCGTCCCTGGCGGTAGCGTGTCGGTAATGATAATATCGGTTGCCGGGCGACGTCCGGTATTGGTGACAGACAGAGTATAGGCAATAGGCTCTCGACTGGCTACATGCGTCGGTCCCACTTTGCCAATGTCGAGCACAACCGATGGTAGATAGACGCTGGTGCTCGTCGTCATCGGCTGCGTGCCGGGTGTATTCGTTGCATACACCAGAGTCGTAGTGAGCACTTCATTGTCAAACCCCTCGTATACGTTTGCTTGATACACTATGTCAAGTTTTTCTGTACCTATGCGTATGTCATCCCACACCAATTGATTGTGGTTGTCGCTCACAACAGGAGCATGGGTTGCTGAGCCTTCCACATAGCGCAATTCGCTTGGCAGAGTGGTTGTCAGTGTATAGGTAGGTTGCCCTACATCGGCGCATGCATGCTGCCCAAACGGGTGCATCGTCATCGTATAGGTCAGCACATCGCCAACGTGTACTGTTGTGGGGCTACCATGGATAGATACGGCATCATCAAGCTGCACGAGGTCAACCGTAAGCAAGCCGAGATTGTCGGGCGTATGCACATTGCTACCCAGTGCAATAGCGCCATACCAGCGCTCATATGGTTGCCGTTGCACTGATGGAGTTGGTGGAATAGTCCAAACAACGCACAGGTCAAATGGCGTATTGGCAAACACACGTTGCGGTCCAGTTACGGTGATCGTGTTTGTGTTCGTGCGCGGCACACTGGCGGTGTACACGGTGACGGTATCAGGTTGCACGTGGGAACCTTCCCAATTGTGAACGAGGACCCAATAGGTGCCTGCTTCTGGGTTGTCCACATTGCAATATGCATGCGGGGCATCGTACAAACTAGCACATACTTCCTCTTCGGGCTGCGGTATACCATCTCCGTTGCTATCAAATCCAACGTATACATCAATATCATAGGCGGTGGTAGCAGCTATTTCGGCTACAAAACGCATGCTATCAGTTGGTATGTGGGTGGTAAAAAACGCTACGCCATCGCTCATATCGTCATATGGAATATCGGACATACTGGTGTGCAAGGCATACTGCCACGATTCTGGCGCTATGAGGGCAGCAGTGAGGTGCAGGTTGGTGATGTCGGCTACTTCCAACCCTTCGATGAGATATGACCCATGCGTGCCATACGCATCTATCGTATGCCTACACGTAGTACATACATCTTGCCGGGTTTGCTGTGCATATCCGGGCATCACGCATAGACTGATGCCTATGCTTAGGCATGCCCACACTGCTATGCATATCCATAAACGACTATCTATCACGTGACTGTCTCTGGTTCATTTTTTCTGCGTTATCGCTTCATACCCACCCAATAGCCACGGTAGTTACCTGCACCTCATTGAAATAGCGCATTGTGTCGCTCCTTTCTCTTTTAAGTAAGACCTCGCGCAAAGACGCAAAGAACGCAAAGCTAGAAAGAAGGGAGCATGCAATTCTTTGCTGGTACGCTCCAAGGGTGCGAGCTGTCTTGCTTCACTATATCTTCTGTTGGGAACATGATACTATCTTTACAGTATCATGACACAACGCTTCTCCCGCAAGCCTTCTCTCGCTTATGTGATACAATAGATACATGCTACAGCAGATTTTGGAATGAGACAAGACACGTCTACTATTGGCGGCACACACATATCTGCTGCCTATGAGGTAGAACAGTAACGGCACAAACAGGAAGGAATGACGGATTCTTGTGGTATCAATAACCTACAGTGCATACATACGTGCGAAAAAAATGGGTAGTAGCTTGTGCGTAAAAGACAGTTGTTTCAATGGAGGAGCTAGGACTTTGCAAACCATAACAGGGTATCACATTACCGAAAAAGTGTATGAAAGTGCCACCTCATTGGTCTACCGTGCTCATCGCTTGTCCGATGGGCAACCAGTTATACTCAAGGTACTAAATGAAATGTATCCATCGCCTGATCGCGTTGCGTGGTTCAAACATGAATACCAGATAATGCACCATCTGCATGTATCGGGTGTTGTTGGTGTATACGATTTGGAAATGCTACCATTTCCTGCAACATGGATGATGGTGCTCGAGGATTTTGGCGGCGAGTCGCTGACTGGCTTAGGTCTTGCTGGCAAAATAACACTCGTAGATTTACTAGAACTAGCTATTGGTATAACCAACAGCCTTGAACAGGTGCATCAGCAACATATTATCCATAAGGACATTAACCCATCAAACATTGTGTTTAACCCCAACACGCAGCAGGTCAAATTGATTGACTTTGGCATTGCAAGCGTACTATCCCGTGAAAACCCAACCTTTCGCAAGCCACATGTGTTATTGGGAACGTTGCAGTATATATCGCCCGAACAAACCGGGCGCATGAACCGCGCCATGGATTACCGGTCAGACTTCTACTCACTCGGTGTCACTCTCTATGAATTGCTAACCGGGCATGTACCGTTTCAAGGGGCAAGCATGCTAGAACTCGTGCATAGGCACATCACCACTGAGCCTGTGCCACCCGATGATTGGGTTTCTAGCCGCGAACATCAAGAGCACGATGCTGCCTTGGCATCATTCCTTATCAAAGCCATCTCTGCTATCATCCTCAAGTTGATGGCCAAGAATGCCGAAGACCGCTACCAATCGGCCTATGGCTTACGTGCCGACTTGCAAACGTGTCTACGTTCGGCAAAACGTCACGATTATGCAGATGCCCATATTGCAGTGGGTGCAGATGCTGCCACAAACACCGACATTGCAGACGGAGAGCATGTATTTGTTTCCTTCACGCCGGGGCGCTACGATAGCTCGGACCAGTTCCAAATACCGCAAAAGCTCTATGGGCGCGAGCAAGAAATGCATATCTTGCAAGAAGCCTATGAACGTGTGTGCCATGGCAGTAGTGAAATGCTGCTCATATCCGGCTATGCAGGTGTTGGCAAAACAGCCCTCGCCCAAGAAATGTACAAGTTGGTCATTCCTTCACAAGGCTATTTCGTCTCTGGCAAGTTTGATCAATTGCACCACAACACCCATTACGCCGCCTTTGTACAAGCCATCCAATCTCTTGTGCGCCAACTGTTGACAGAAAGCCAATCGCACATCATAGCATGGCAGAAGCAATTGCATACCACCCTTGGCTCCAACATACAAATGCTATATGCGTTCATCCCTGAAGTAAACCTCATCGCCGGCGAACAATCTGAACTACTGGATTTGACCCCGGCTGAAATGCAACACCAATTTCGTTCTGTTATGCAAACCTTCATCAAGCTTTTTGCGCAACCTAGCCATCCACTTGTGCTCTTTTTAGATGATTTGCAATGGGCAGATGGAGCATCTTTCAAAGTTATTGAGTCGCTCATCACCGATGGAGCAGATACAGGAGAGCACGATGCCCATGCACTTCTGTTGATTGGCACCTATCGAGATAATGAAGTAGGGCTAGAGCACCCACTACACGTGATGCTAGAGGCGATACGCCAAGTGGAAGAAACCGAGGAGCAAAAACGTGTGTCGCTACTGCCACTCAAGCCATTGCAAGTACCCGATGCTACCCAACTGGTGGCCGACACATTCTATTGCTCGGTTGAGCATGCACAACCACTGGCCGAGCTCGTGGTGACAAAAACAGCCGGCAATCCGTTTTTTATGAATGAGTTTTTGCATTCTCTCTACGTCCAAGGGTTGATACACTTCGAGCGCTTGGAACATGCAAGGTGGCATTGGGTTTTGGAACAGATACAGGCACAAGAAATGACAGATAATGTGGTTGAACTGCTTGCCAACAGGGTACAGCGCCTGACGGTGCAAACCCAATCGGTGCTCAAACCGGCCGCATGTATTGGCACTAGGTTTGATATGAAGACGTTGGCTGCTGTCGTTGGGCACTCGCTACGCAATACGGCCATGCTGCTACACCAAGCAGTGTCCGAAGGCTTCATTATACCGCTGAGCGATACCTATAAGCTCTTTAATGTTGAGCTTGAAGGTCTTGAAAGTTTGGCCGACAAGCTATCTGTCGAATACAAGTTTGCCCATGACCGGGTGCAACAAGCTACCTACTCGCTGTTATCGGAAAGCGATAAACAAGCCACACACTGGCACATTGGGCATGTGCTCTTAAGCGAAGCACAGCGTGCAGATGGAACATTGGATTATGATAAGCTCTCCAGTGAGCACATGTTTGATAGTGTCAACCAGTTGAATAAGGGGCGCGAAGTGTTGAAAAACCGGCACAACTGGTACAATGGCACGGAGTCGTTGCCCAATATCCTCTCGCATGACGAACTAGCCGAACTGAATGTCTATGCAGGACGCAAAGCCAAGGCATCGGCTGCCTATGCCTCTGCATTTAGCTATGTGCAGGTAAGTAGAGAATTGCTTGACTATGCCCCGGACCCATGGCAACGATGCTACGATGTGACGCTCATGGTCTATACAGAAGCGACCGAGGCGGCATACCTCAGCGGCAATTTTAATACTATGGAGCACTTGGCTGAGATAGTGCTCGAACATGCCCACACCTTGCTTGACAAGGTCCACGTCCACGAAATTCTCATACAGGCCCACCAAGCACAAAATAAGCCCCTCTATGCCCTGCAAGCAGGTGCTACCGTACTCGCTATGCTTGGGGTAGAGTTGCCTGAACGTCCAGAGCAAGCCGACATAGAGCGTGAACAACAGCACACCTTGACACTCCTCAACGGCAAACCCATTGAGGATTTACGCCATTTGCCCCCTATGACAGACCCGGCTATCTTAGCCGCTATGCGTTTGCTCAGCCATATGGCTGCGCCGGCCTATCAGGCTTCCCCTATGCTCTTGCCCGTGCTTGTCTTTCGCATGGTCAATCTCTTAGTCACCTATGGCAACACGGCTGAAGCTGCATTTACCTATGCGGTGTATGGGTTATTTCAGTGTGGCTTTATGGACAATATGGAAACGGGACATCGGTTTGGCAAGCTGGCCCTGCAATTGTTGGATTATCCGGGCACCCGCAATAGCCGCGCACGCACAATCCAAGTGGTCAACTGCAATGTCCGCCACTGGAAGGAGCATGTGCTTGATACCCTAGAACCGCTTAAAGACGCCTACTACAAAGGTTTGGAAACGGGCGATATTGGCTTTGCAGCCCTAGCGGCCATGTGCTATTGCTTTCATGCCTACTTTAGTGGCAAGGAATTGGATTGGGTTGCACAAGAAATGGCATGGTATAGTGATGCATTACAGCATATCGGGCAAACACCCGTCGAACATTTTCAGCGCATATACCATCAGGCTGTTTTGAATTTGCTTGGAACAGAACATACGCCATATCACCTCTATGGTCCCGTCTACGATGAACGGGAAATGCTCCCCAAGCACCACCAAGCACAGGCCCAAACGGCCCTTTTTGTGTTGTACCTCAATAAACTCGTGCTGTGCTACCTCTTTGGAGCCTATGATAAAGCGGCAGAATGCGCATTGCAGGCCAAAAAATATGTAGATGCCGCCGCAGGGCTATTCCTCATACCCGTGTTCGCCTTCTACGATTCGCTGACACTGTTGGTACGCATAGGTATGGGTGATGTGGGCAATGATGGCGATATGAAGGAGCACCACAACGTGCAGCATGCGCCAGACACTGCCAACGATGACACGATGCTACCACGAGAACGCATAGCAACCAATCAAAAGAACATGTGGCAATGGGCCCAGCAAGCTCCGATGAATTACATGCACAAGTACTACCTCGTAGAAGCAGAGCGTGCTCGGGTTGCTGGTCGCCATGGCGATGCACGCGAATACTATGACCAAGCCATCTGCTTGGCACAGAAGCATGCCTATCTCAACGAAGAAGCCCTAGCCAACGAGTTGGCCACACACTTCTACCTCGCCAAGGGACAACCCAAAATAGCCACTACATACCTCCTAGAGGCACGCCAAGCATATCGTCGTTGGGGAGCCACAACAAAAGTCACGCAGTTGGAACAGCAGTTTGTGGATTTGTTGGAGCACAATACAAATGGTGTCAGCGTGTCCCATACTCACCACAAACCGTTCACAACAACGATCACAACAGAGCAAAAATCTATTGTGTTAGATATGCACAGTGTCATAGAGGCTTCGCAAGCCATTGCCCATGAGGTTGTCCTCAATGCGCTGCTTTCAAAAGTGTTGCGTATTGTGATGGAGAATACCGGAGCCGAGCGCGGTGTGCTGCTCCTATACAAAAATGAGCAATGGGTTGTTGAGGCTGAGCGGTATATGGATAGCGATGAAGTGACGCTGCTCCACGCTATTGCTACCGATGACCCGAAAGCTCCCCCACTTCCGCTCACGGTGATAAACTATGTCGCACGAACACGGGAGCAAGTCGTACTCAACAACATCTTGCGCAGCAAGAGCTTCCTCACCGGGCAAGCATTTTCTGATTTTCAACCACGCTTAGACCTTCATGTCGCTACCCAGCAATCTGACACATCACCTCATAGCTCTATCGAACATTTCATTCCTATGTTGCAAGATAGGTATATGCAGGCGCATACACCTAGTTCTTTGCTCTGTATGCCATTACTCTACCAAGACAAAGCCACGGGTATTGTCTACCTAGAAAATAAGGTGACAACCGATGCGTTTGTCGTCGAAAGACGCGAAGTATTGACCCTGCTGGCTAGTCAAGCGGCTATCGCCATAGAGCATGCCTACCTCTATAGCCATCTTGAAGACTTGGTCAATGAGCGTACTGCCGAACTATCCCGCGCCAATGCCGAGCTGCAAGCAGCACGCGATGCTGCCGAAGAAGCGGTACAAGCCAAATCGCTCTTCCTTGCCAATGTGAGCCACGACATTCGTGCGCCTCTTAGCTCCATTGTAGGCACCAATACCTTGCTCCTCGACACATCCTTGACATCTGAACAGTACGACTTTGTCGAAACTGCCCGCAATAGCAGCAAGGCATTACTGGCCTTGGTCAATGACATTCTCGACATCTCAAAACTTGAATCTGGCAAACTAGAGCTTGAGCGTCAACCGTTCAATCTCCATAGCAACATTGAGCAAGTGGTAGATATGCTGATTGACAATGCAGATGACAAGGACCTCGATGTAGCCTACCACATTGCCCCCGACGTGCCAGTGATGATCATTGGCGATATGACTAGATTACGGCAAGTCGTGACAAACCTTTTGAGCAATGCCATGAAGTTCACCGAGTCGGGTGAAGTTGTTATGAGCGTTACGATGCAAGCACCTATCAATATGCCGGATCCTATGCCTACACCCGATGCATTGCTAGATTTCGCACGATTGCATATTGCCGTGCGTGATACCGGCATTGGCATTCCCGCCGACCGTATCAACCGCCTGTTTAAGCCATATAGCCAAGCCGATGCTTCAACGACGCGCAAGTATGGCGGCACAGGACTAGGGCTGGCGCTATGCAAACAAATTGTTGAGATGATGGGTGGCACCATATGGGTTGAGAGCGAGGCCGGCAAAGGCTCAACATTTCACGTTATCGTTGATATCCAGCATGCTGAACAACAAGACTCCGAACCAGCATACATGCCCTATGGTATGAACCCCCATCTTGATGAGAAACATGTGCTCATTGTCAATGATGGGCAAACCAGCCGCTCTATTATGACCGACCTAGCACGTGAATGGGGTATGCGGGCTACACCAGTTGCATCGTATGATGAAGCCTTGAACATGCTCAAGCACGGTACACCTCTTCATATGGCTATCCTTGACATACACCAAACCGATGTTGATGTCTTGTCACTTATCAAGCACATCCGGGCTTGCCAAGCCGGGTACATGTTGCCGCTCATTATCTACATCCCCAAACAGAAGTGGTTTGAAGTAATGCGGAGTAGTGAAGCCGGCAACAGTACCTTTTTGAAGCGCCCAGTGAAACCTTTCGCCCTGCAAAAAGCCCTAGTCGGCGTGTGTACCGGCGAAAAGCCTGTTGTAGACACAGATTGGAAAGAGCAAGGTACCCAACAATTCACGACATTGCGCTCTGCATTTGCTGGTACCCTTTCTACATTGCGCATTATGCTGGCCGATGACGATAATGCTAACCAAAAAGTCGGGCAGTTGTATCTGGAGCGTTTGGGGTGTCAGCACATTGAAGCGGTATCGAGTGGGGCCGATGTCATTGAGAAACTGGAGCAACAGCCCTACGATGTTATCTTTATGGATGTGCAAATGGCTGAAATGGACGGGCTAGAAGCAACAAGCCATATCCGTGCCAATATCCCCAAAAACCAGCAGCCATGGATTATTGCTATGACCGGGCGGGCTACCAAAGAAGACCGCGCATATTGTCTCTCTGTTGGCATGAATGACTATATGGCAAAGCCAATACAGATAGAAGACTTGGCTGAAGCGTTGCATCGCATACCTGGTATGCATGTGGAGCATGAAGAAGAACAACCTGAGACACCCCCCGATACCGTTGAGCAGGCCCAAGAAGTGGATGCACCTCCCATTGAACCACCGGCTGCTGCTCGCCTGGATGAATCTCCGCCCCTCGACCCTGTGCGCTTGCGAAAGTTTCTGGCCGCAGTCGAACGTGGCGGACCAAAACTCACCAACGAGTTTATCGGTATTTTTCTCAACAATATGTTTGAACGCCTCAACGCAGTACGCCAAGCTATTATTCAGAAAAACGCCGAAGATCTCCATAAAGCTGCCCATTCGCTCAAATCGGTTAGTGGGCAAATTGGGGCTATGACGCTTTCGGCACTCAGTAAAGAATTGGAAATAATGGGTAAAATGGATACATTACCAGAAGCGATGAACCTGATGCCACACGTTGAAGCTGAATATGAACGGGTACGCATTGCATTGAATGACAGAATGAAATAACGTGTATACAATTCCAGGGTATCATAGTACCGAAAAACTCTATGAAAGCAGCAACTCGCTGATTTATCGTGCCACACGACTGACCGACAATCAGTCTGTGATTCTCAAAATGCTCAACGCTGTCTATGTTTCACCTGAGCGTGTTGCTTGGCTGCAACGTGAGTATGAAATAACCCGTAGTCTCCAATTGAAAGGGGTAGTTGCTGCATATAGCTTAGAGCCACCGAGCCGGGTAGGGTCCGAACATCATCCCTATTGGGTTATGGTGCTTGAAGACTTTGGGGGGCAGTCTATCACCCATTTGGCCCTTGCGGGCACCTTGGGTATGCATGCATTCTTGCAATTAGCCATTGATATAGTGCAGATAATCGGTCACATCCATGCACAGCATATCATCCACAAAGACATCAACCCATCGAACATAGTGCTGAACCCAACTACACGACACGTGAAGTTGATAGATTTCGGTATTGCTACCATGCTATCAAGCGAAAACCCCATCTTCCGCAACCCGCGTGTGCTTGAAGGGACATTGGCCTACATGTCGCCTGAACAAACCGGCCGCATGAACCGTGACATTGACTATCGCACAGATTTTTATTCGTTGGGGGTGACGCTGTATGAATTGTTGACGGGACAACTCCCTTTTATAAGCGATGATGTGCTAGAACTAGCTCATAGCCACATAGCACGCCAGCCTCTTTCTCCCTTTGACGTGCTGCAAGAAAAGCAGAGCACGTTGTGCGAAGAAACCCCCACACCTGCCCTAGAGGCCATCTCAGCTATCATCGTGAAGCTTATGGCCAAGAATGCCGAAGACCGCTATCAGTCGAGCTATGGCATCTTGGCCGACCTAGAAATCTGTCAGCGCTTGGCTGAAAACGTGCAGCAAGATGTATTTGTGCCGGGGCGCTACGATATTTCTGATAGATTCTCCATTCCGCAGAAGCTCTATGGGCGCTCAGACGATATTGCCGTGCTCTTGAATGTGTTTGAACGCGCCAGCCAAGGCTCCAGTGAAATGGTTTTGGTGACTGGCCCAGCCGGCATTGGCAAGTCGGCCCTCATCCGCGAAATATACAAGCCGATGACCCACAAGCGGGGGTATCTCGTTGCAGGTAAGTTTGACCAGTTCCAGCGAGATATTCCCTACTCGGCTATCATCCAAGCTTTGCAACGCTTGATACGTCAACTGCTCACCGAAAGCGAGTCGCATATTGAAGCTTGGCGGCAGAGCATGCTACAAGCTGTTGGGCCTAATGGGCAGGTTATTATTGACGTCATCCCTGAAGTTGAGCTGATCATTGGGCCACAACCACCGGTCGTAGCCCTCGGTCCAGTCGAATCTCACAACCGCTTTCACCTCGTCTTTCAACAGTTCATCGGTATCTTTACACGCCCTGAGCATCCTTTGACGATTTTCCTAGACGATTTGCAATGGGCAGATAGTGCTTCGCTCAAGCTCCTAGAACAATTGCTCCTGACAGCAATGGTGCAAGTGGGCAAACGCGTGAGCGGTACAATCTGGCCCTTCGACGAGTGCCGAGGCGATGATGATGTATCTATGGGCGCAGGTAGATAGTTTTGTGGGACAAATGGAGCCACACGATGATGTGACACTGGTTGTGGTGAAGATGTGAGAGGTTGGCGACCTGTCAAGTTGCCAACCTCTCACACAACTGTTCTTTGTGTTCTCTGTGCCTTTGTGGTTGACAAATTTGGTGCAACATTGTGTATAATGCCCCTATAATACACCTATCACCTATCCCCTAGGCACCTCACACAATGTGCGTATCTCCTCCACACTCAAGCCAGTGTCATGGTAATCGCCCATGTTCTCACCTTCAGCTATCTGTAGTTATAGGAAGTGGCCTTGGTGGTTCAATACGTACCCTTTTTTAAATAAAAAAAGAACCGCCAAGACGCCAAGACGCCAAGGTATAAAAAAAGGACCATGTAATTCTTTGCTGGTACGCTACAGGGGAGCGAGCTGTCTTGTGAGATGTACCCCCATGCAGCAATGTTACCTATCATGTGGTACTATAGCTCAACACCAAAAACCGGTGCCTATAAGAATACCTATAAGGAGGTTAGAGAGCATGAACGTAAATCCATCTATATTCAAGGCCTATGATATTCGTGGAACCTACCCCGACAACCTGAACGAAGACATAGCCCATATGATAGGGCGTGCATTTGTCACATTTCTAAAGCCAGAGAAAGTCATTGTTGGACACGACATGCGCCTCTCTGGTCCGGCCGTATTCAGTGGCGTAACACGCGGTATTATGGACCAGGGGGCCGATGTCGTCAACATTGGCTTGGTTAGCACAGACCAATACTACTTTGCTTGCTCCAAACTTGACTTGCCGGGCATGATGGTCACAGCATCACACAACCCCAAAGAATACAACGGGTTCAAGATGGTGCGCAAAATGCCCCAACTGCTCAGTGGAGATGAAGGCATTCAAGACCTGCGCCAAATAGTCGAAAACGAGTCCTTCCCAGAACCGCAACGCAAAGGGAGCATGACATCCTATGCATTCAAAGAAGACTTTATCAACATGGTACTTTCCTTGATTAACGTGGACAACATCAAACCACTCAAAGTCATAGCCGACACCGGCAATGGCACAGTGGGCCCCATCCTCAAAGAAGTTTTCGCCAAATTGCCAGTAGACCTCACCGGCATGTATCTTGATCCAGATGGTAGCCTACCCAACCATGGGCTAGACCCACTGCAACCCGAAAACCGTGCTGAACTTGAGCAGCGCGTAGTGAATGAGCAAGCTGCCATTGGCCTCGCATTCGACGGCGACGGCGACCGCTTCTTTGCCATTGATGACCGTGGCAAATTCATACCGGGTGATTTCTTGACTGCCATCATGGCCAGCTATCTGCTCGAGAAAAACCCTGGAGGCAAAATTATCTACGATGTGCGCTCATCGTGGGCTGTTGCTGACATCGTACAAGAAAAAGGTGGCATAAGCCTCGTAGAGCGTGTGGGGCATGCGTTTATGAAACAGCGTGTATCCAATGAAGGCGCTGTCTTTGCGGGTGAGGTTTCTGGGCATTACTATTTCCGCGATTTCAACTGTGCCGATTCGGGCCTTATTCCTGCTCTCATCCTGATTGAAATGCTTTCAGTGAAGGGCGGTAAAATGTCGGACATGTTGCGTGATCTCGAGGCGAAGTACTTTGTTTCTGGCGAAATCAATTCTACCGTGTCTGACCAAACAGCCAAGCTAGAAGAACTCGCAAGCCGCTACAGTGATGGGAAGCAAGAACGCCTAGACGGGCTATCTGTATCCTACGATACGTGGCATTTCAATGTGCGCCCATCGAACACCGAGCCGTTGCTGCGCCTAAACTTGGAAGCCCGCAGCAAAGAGGAAATGGAGCAACGCCGCGATGAGGTGCTAGGTATCATTCGCAGCTAATAGTAGGTGGAGCACCGGCTTCTAGCCGGGCTGCGGCAGGATGCCGGTGCTACAAAACAACCACGGTGCCACGCACTGTCTCTATAGCCCATGCATATGAAAAGGAATTGCAGGAGGGGCTTGAACAAGGATGAACCACAGATAGGCACAGATAGATTCAGGGGAGAAGAAACAGACACTCTTTTTGAATAAAAAAAAGAACCGCCAAGACGCCAAGACGCCAAGATATAAAAAAAGGACCATGTAATTCTTTGCTGGTACGCTACAGGGGGGCGGGCTGTCTTGTGTACCTCTGTGTACCTTGGGGTGAAAAAATAGGGTACACAGAGGGAAAACAACAAACAATACTTTAGGCTTCAACGCCGGATAGGTCAAACGCTTCTTCTACGAAGGGAAATGAGCCGGGTTGATAGACACAGTAATATTCTTCTGTCAATACATCGCCTGTCATGGCATATGCGCGTGAGCGTGAACCACTACACAGCGAATAGAACTCGCATGCGCCACACCGCCCCTTTAACTGTGAGCGGTCACGTAGTGATTGCATGGTGAGATTGTTGCGGTAGATGTCTACAATGGATTGCTCACGGATACTGCCCACATGGATGGGCAAGTAGCCACAGGGACGTACTTCACCACGCTGATTGATGAATACAAAGCCATTGCCAGAGTTGATATGCATGGGAGCACGGCGTATACGTTCGGCTGGTGGGGGAATATTGTTTTCTTTCACAATAGCTTCTAAATGCTCTTTTAGGCGGTAGTAGGTATCGTTGAGGGCAATATATTTCTCTGGTGGTAGCCCTTTGGCTTCCAGCGCAGCACGCTGCACGACGATACGTTTGTAGTGATGTCCTTCGACTGTTTTGGCACTGACATACTTTGATGCGTCGTAGAGGAAATTCATCACTGATTCGTAGTCTTCGGGGGATATTTCATCTTCAGATAAGGCACGGCCCGTTGGCACGAGGAAGAAGAGTGCCCATGTCATGGCTCCTATGTCGTAGACGTGGGTGAAGATGTTGGGCAAATCATCGAGGTTGTAGCGTGTCACAGTTGTGTTAATTTGCACTTTCAAGCCCAATTCACGCGCAATTTTCCAACCTTCAATTGTGCGGTCAAACACTCCTGGAACTTGCCGGAAGTCGTCATGGATTTCGGCATTGGAGCCGTCAATGCTCAAGGAGATGGCGCGTGCGCCGGCTTCTTTTATGCCACGCAGGTTGTCTTCGTTGAGCAGTGGCGTACCAGAGGGGGATACGGCTACAAGCAACCCTTTTTCGGTGCCATAGCGTATGAGGTCAAACAAGTCGTCCCGTTTGAAGGGGTCGCCCCCTGTCATAATGAACATTGGCCGTGGTTTGCCAAACTCGGCAACCTGGTCCATTAATGTATGTGCTTCTTCATTAGAGAGTATGAGTGGGTCGTGTTCGTCGTTGACTCCCATGCGGCAGTGACGGCAGGCAAGATCACATGCCTGTGTCACTTCCCAGATAACGATGAATGGGCGATCATTGAGGTCATAGGCCGGTTGGCGAATAAGCCCAAGTTTATGCGGGTGCCCATCACCTTGCCCATGCGGGTGCCCACCGGGGTGCCCGCTAGGATGACCATGTGGATGACCACTAGGGTGTCCTCCAAGATGACCATGTGGATGCATAACGGTTTCTCCTTTTTTAATTAAGACCTCGCGCAAAGACGCAAAGAACGCAAAGCTATAAAAAAAGGACTATGCAATTCTTTGCTGGTACGCTGCAATGCTGCGAGCTGTCTTGCGATACTAACAGCCGAACGCTTGCAGTGCGTGCGTCTCAATGTTTGTTTTTATACAATCCTCTATAAAAACCTACAAAACTATGGGCAAAAGTATACCCGGTCTTGTTATGCATGTCAAGGTGTTATGGCTTTGCAGCATTGTGGTACCATTATCAGTAACAATACGCAGCCCAGAAGAAATCCTCAAAGCAATAGATTTGGCGTTGAGCACGGAAATGGCCAGTTTTCGGCTACCCGCTGTTCTACGTGTGTATTAGTACGCTGGAGTGCTACCTCGCTTTCGCGTAGGGCTGTAACCATGATGTGCAGAGTATGGTATTATAGGGCAATGGAGATGCTCGTGCAAAGAGCGGTAAATAGAAAGAAGGAAATGCCTCAAGTTACACAAGCACTCGTGACATTAGCTGATAATTGGCGTGTACAGCCACTCAAACAATTTTGTGGGGGAAACTATGACCTAGCAGCCAACACGTGGCTACCAGCAACCATACCCGGACATTGGCAGCACATTCCCACACTCGAGCAGCATAGCGGTAAAGTCGTCTATTGCTGCCAGTTTCCTATGCCCGATACCATTGCAGACACTCGTGCAGCACTGTCCCATTCGGCAACACGCATGTGGCTACGCATCAATGGCATTTTTTATTGGTCGCAGCCGTTCCTCAATGCGACTGACCTAGGACGGCACGAGGGCTATTTTGAACCCTACGAACACGATGTAACCTCTTTACTTCAAGCCGACAATACGCTTTTCATTGAAGTGGAATGCCCCGATGAGCACAACAAACTCAATAAACGCATGATTACCGGTGTCTTTTCGCATTGGGATTGTATGGACCCGCATGCAAACCCTGGCGGCATATGGCTTCCCATAGAGCTACACACCAGTGGACCTGTGTACCTGCAATCGGTGCGTTGCCATAGCGAAATATGCAATGAGCGTTTTGCTCAATTGCGCTACACGATAGATGTAGATACGACAATAGCCGGACCGGTCTTGCTGCGTTGGCAGATGACACCGCGCACATTTATAGGGAAGACACAAACGATAGAGCAACGACGCATGCTCAAGGAGGGACACCAAACGATTGGTGGATTGCTCAAGGTATATGAGCCGCGTTTGTGGTGGACACACGATTTGGGTACCCCCGACTTGTACACGATGACGCTAGAAGTGGTGCAAAACGGTGTGGTAAGCGATAGTACACACTTTGATTTTGGTATCCGACGGTTTGAGCTACGCACATGGATACCGCATCTCAATGGTGTGCGCTTTCTGGTAAAAGGCAATAACTATGCACCCGGTGATATGCGCATTGCCACGATGAACCTTGAACGTGCGCGGCAAGATGTGCAGTTGGCCCGCGAATGCAATATGAACCTGCTGCGCGTGCATGCTCATGTAGACCATCCTGCATTGTATCAAGCGGCCAACGAACAGGGGGTATTGCTCTGGCAAGATATGCCATTGCATTGGCTCTACCGGGCCAGTTTGTTTTATGAAGCACAACGCCAGACACGTGCTATGGTACACTTGCTCTACAATCACCCAAGTGTGGGTATTTGGTGTATGCACAATGAACCCATTTTTATGGCCGACACGGCCGACGAATCCCTACCTACCCGTGCGCGTATTTACCAATCTATCTTTGGCTTTAGTTGGAACCGTGATGTGTTAGATACGACGTTAAAACGAGTTGCCGAACAGGAAGACCCCTCACGGCCCGTTGTGCGTTCTTCGGGCGAGTTCGATATACCCATCGTGCGCCCCGGAACAGATGCGCATGCCTACTTTGGGTGGTATGCTTCCCACGGCACCCTCCAGCGATTTGAAACGTTGAGCAACTTGGTACCCGGCAATTTGCGCTTTCTTACCGAATTTGGGGCACAGAGTTTCCCCAACGTGGAAAGCTGCATCAAGTTTATGCCGGCCGATAGAGCACACATTGACTTTGCGCATCTTGCCAAACATCACAGCTTCCAACCTGAGATTATGGGCAACTGGCTCCCGTTAGACGAAGCGCGTTCGCTAGAAGAGCTGGTTGCTATGAGTCAAGACTACCAAATATTCATCAATCGCTTTTACATTGACCATTTGCGCTATCATAAGTATCGTCCCACTGGGGGTATTGTGCCATTCATGTTTTGCGATTCCTATCCGGCTATTTTGTGGAGTGTGGTAGATTATTGGCGTGTACCCAAACGCTCATACTATGCTATGCGGCTTGCTTTTAGCCCACAGTATGCCTTTACACGCTTTTTGCCAAAAACGTATCACGTGGCAGATCGTATTGAGTTGCCCATCTACGTTGTCAATGATGCGCAGCATGCTGTGTACGATGCGCATGTGCATGCTTGTATGCGCGGACCAGATGGCACTGAACTTGCAACCCTAGCACACACGCTATCGCTTGAAGCCGATTGTATGGCATGGGAGGTAGACCGGTTGCGTTTTACACCTACACAGCCGGGGTGCTATACGTTTGAGATAGCGTTGACTGGGGTAGCTCAAGAGGTACAACATGCCTATGAAATACATGTTGCACGGTAGATTATGGTACAATACGTAGGCGTTCGGCTCAAGTATAAAAATGATTGCCCTATGTCTCTATCTTGGAGTACACACAGAACGCATACGTGCCCATATTGTGGTGCCAGCTTCAGCAATGAGGTATGGTTCATTCTTGATGCACAAGAACAAGTGGAGCAAACAGCACTCCTCTATCAAGGATTACTCAATAGGATTATTTGCCCTATATGCACCCAGACGAGTGCTGCTCAGACGCCACTGCTCTTCCACGATAGTATGGCACGTTGTGTGCTGTTTGTGATACCGCCGGGGGTTGAAGAATACCGATGGCGTGAACAGGTTCGTGAACTGCACACAACCCTTGTTGACCATATCCCGCGTGAGCAGCACGATACATATGTGCATGATGTTCAGATTGTTCAGGACATGGCGAATGTAGCGCATGTGCTGAAGAAAAGAGCACGGTGGCAACCGTCTGAATCGCGTATTGTGGCTTCTGGAGAAGGCGATGTACTACCCAACAAGAGCGCTCCCGCAGGTACACCCTCTCGTGCATCATCGCATGTGTCATCGGCGGGCCGCAATCCATCGGCTAGGATCAGTACCATTCTTTCTCGTGTTGATCAACAGGTAGCAGCACATCCAGAGATGCAACGGACAGTGACACGGGAAAGGGTCGGGCGGCAGGCAACGGTACAAGATAGCCAGCAGCCGATACTACGGGAAAAGGTTGCACCAATACCAATGGAGCCACAACCTGTTGACTATGTGCGTGAAGCTACCACGAGAGAGTCACCATCTGCTCAGGGTTCACCATCGGGTGTGCTCACAACAATATATGCGCTGTTGCGGGCTACCTCGATGGAAGAGTTTCACGCTCTTGTTGAACGCGAGCCGGTGTTGCTAGAGCCAGAGACTGATAGGGTAGTGGTTGACATTGCTCATATGGCGTTTGACCAACGCGAGTATGCGTTTGCCGAAGCGCTCACTCATGTGCGGCATATGTTGCTGCACATGAAGGCAGGTGGGAACGAGCAATCAGTGCTGCAATCGCAGCCTGTATCTGAGGCGGGGTTTGCTTCAGAGCCTGCACCACTGCAACGGGTACCTGAACGTGTCGAAGACACAGAAGAAACGGAAGATACCGAAGACGCGGCAGGCATTATTGAAGACGCGGCAGGTAGTATTGAAGACGCGGCAGGCATTGAGGTTTTTGGTCTTGTCGAAGATACGGGTTTCATGGCGCAAGAACCATTACCACACGACGCCTATCAAGCCCTTATGCAGGCGCAGAGTTCAGATGCTTTGCTCCTTGCAATACAAACCTATCCGTTGCTTTTGGAGCCGTGGGTTGATGATCTGCTGCTGCATGCAATAGAAGAGGTGCTCGGTAATGGCTATGAACGCTTGGCTCTTTTTATAGAGTTTCGGCGCGAATTGCTCATTGAAGTGTGCGAAATTATGTACAACCAACAGGAATGAGAAAAGCTATGCTCAAACGAACACATATCTATGAATCACATGTCGCGTTAGGCGCACGTATGGTTGATTTTGGTGGTTGGGAAATGCCTGTGCAATACAGCGGCATTTTGGATGAACACGCCGCTGTGCGTACTATGGCTGGTCTATTTGATGTTAGCCACATGGGGCGCTTCCTGCTTTTGGGTCCAGAATCAACGGCATTTCTCCAATACATCACAACCTACGATGTGTCTCGTATAGAGGTTGGACGTTCGAGTTATTCGTTGTTGTGTGATACGGACGGTGGCATCGTGGATGATATTTTCATCTATCGCTTGCCAAATACGTATATGATCGTTGCAAATGCAGCGAATCGTCAAAAGGACTGGGATTGGCTGTTGGGCCATGCCAGAAAATTCAATGTGAAACTGGTTGATTATTCTGACCAGTGGGCTATGATTGCTCTGCAAGGGCCGGCCGCTGAAACGCTCTTGGCCGAATCAGGCGGCGTGGAGGGTGTAGACCTATCTGCACTACCGTTTCATGGCATTGTCAAGGGGCGTTTGTTTGGCGTTCCGGAGAGTTTGATAGCTCGCACGGGCTACACGGGCGAGGATGGCTTCGAGCTGTTTTTCGATGCGTCACGGGCTACCAAGGTGTGGAATAAGCTGCTGGAACTTGGCGAACCGGGTACGGTGAAGCCATGCGGGTTGGGGGCACGCGATAGTTTGCGCTTTGAGCCATGCCTAGCGCTCTATGGCCATGAAATTAGCTTGGAGACAAACCCCTATGAGGCACGTCTTGGGTGGGTGGTGAAACTTGACCAAGGCGATTTTGTTGGGCACGATGCGCTGGTGCGTATCAAGGAGCAGGGGACAAAACGGCTCTTGGTGGGGTTTGAAATGGTTGGCCGTGGCATTGCACGCGCTGGCTACCCCATCCATAGTGTTGAAGGTGAGCGTATTGGTGAGGTGACAAGTGGGATGCATGCGCCTACGTTTGGGAAGCCACTTGGTATGGGCTATGTGCCCATTGAGTTGAGCAAGCCAGACAGTGAGGTTGATGTGCTCATCCGCGAAAAGCCGGTGCGAGCGCGGGTGGTCAAAATGCCCTTCTATAAGCCTCGATATAAGAAGTGATAATGTGAAACGTCAGGTGTGCGATGGTGTACACCTGGCGTTTTTCTATTCTGGAAGTGTCTACCTAAATGTCGTATCCCATACGGCAGGAACCACAGAGTACATCCACAAGATTTGGTATAATCGTAAGAACACTATTTTGTGAAACGCTCTTCTTGTTGGACTGATGCACTCATTGTGTACAAAAGCCAAGCGAGTGAAAAAGTGAGATTCCGCCTATGAAAACAGACGATTTGGAATTGGAAAATGCTGCTCTCCGTCGGCGTATCAACGAACTAGAGCAACAACTCGATACCTACGAGTGCATGCAAGAAAAGTTTGAGCAAGCGCAAAGGATGCTGCAACTTGTGATAGACGCCATACCACAAGCCATCTTTTGGAAAGACCGCAATCTTACCTACCTTGGCTGCAATGCCCAATTTGCCCATGATGCTGGACTCGCATCGCCCGATGATATAGTAGGCAAATCTGATTTCGATATGCCATGGACAGAGCAGATAGACCTCTTTCGTAGTGACGATGCCTACGTTATGTGGATCAATGTCCCCAAATATAACTATGAAGAGCCTATCCACAAAGCCGATGGAACAGATTGTTGGTTGCGCACGAGCAAAATACCGATCCATGATAGCACCGGCGAAGTTGTTGCTGTGCTAGGTATCTACGAAGATATCACCGAACGCAAATACATAGAGCACGAATTGCGCCTGAGCGAGTTGCGCTTGCGTACCATCATTGAAAACAGCAGTGATGCTATTGTGGTAGATAGTCATGGCATTGTGCGTTTTGTCAACACTTCGGCCGAAGCGCTATTTGAGTGCTCATCGCACGAGTTACTAGGGCATAACCTTGGTATTCCCGTTGTTGCCAACACCAAAACAGAAATCCAAATCCTTTCTAAAAATGGCTCATACCGCACAGCAGAGATGCGTGTGGTTGAAGTTGATTGGGGGGGAGATATTTGTTTGATGGCTTCCTTTCGAGACATTACTGAACGCAAAGAACTTGAAAAGGAACTGGTGCAACAGGTATCAGAGCGTACCGCCTTACTACAAGAAACCACCAAGCAATTGCAAGATGAACTCGAAAAACGTATGTGTACCGAAAAAGCACTACGACAGAGCGAAGCAACGTATCGTGCTATGTTTGAAAAGAACCAAGCTATTAAACTGCTCATTGACCCACGCACAACCTCCATTGTAGATGCAAACCACGCAGCATGTGCATTCTATGGCTACACATTGACGCAAATGCGCACGATGAAAATAACTGCCATCAATGTCCTGCCACCGGCTGAAGTCGTTGCCGAGATTGAGCGCGTTATGGCTGGCGAACGTACCTACCTGTTGTTCAAGCACAGGCTCGCTTCGGGGAGTATCCGCGATGTAGAAGTATACTCCTGCATCATTGAGGTAGACGGGCGTGAACTGCTCTATTCCATTGTCCACGACATTACCGAACGCCTGCAGGTCGAAGAGTGGCTGCAATTAACCCAATTTTCCCTAGACCGCGTTGCCGACGCAGCCTATTGGGTGTCAGAAGATATGCAGCACATGTATGTCAATGATGCAGCATGTAAAATGCTTGGGTATACTCGCCAAGAACTGCTCCAGTTGACAATACTGGATGTAGACCCGGAGCTTACCGAAGAGGGGTGGTTTGAGCTATGGGAATTTTTCAAACAGGCCGGCTCTTCTACCTTTGAACGCCTACATCGGCGCAAAGATGGTAGCACCTTTCCAGTTGAGGTGACAGCAACCTATTTGCAGTATACTGATAAGGAATATGTGTGTGGCTTTGCGCGTGATATTACTGAGCGTATCAAGATGGCCGAAGCTTTGCGCGAGAGCGAAGAACGCTATCGCTTGCTTGTGAACAATGCACCCGACATTATCTACCGCTATCGTCTAGCTCCAGATAACGGGTACGAATATGTTAGCCCTTCCGTGCAAGCTATTCTGGGCTATTCGCCAGAAGCGTTTTATGCCGATGCGGACCTAGCTATCACTATTGTCCATCCTGATAGTCGCCCACTCATTATGGTCTACCGCCAATCGCCTGTTTCCTATAGTGGGCCACTCGTCGTCCGCTTTGTTCACCGCGAAGGGCATGATGTGTGGCTTGAGTTGCGCAGTACCGTCATCTTTGATGATGCGGGGCAACCTATTGCACTTGAGGGCATTTCGCGTGATATAACCGACAAGCGTCAAGCCGAACATGAGCTTTTTGCTACGAATATGCGTTTGCAACGAGAAATTGTTGCCCGCAGACGGGCCGAGGAGGCTGTTGTGTTGAAAGCTGAAGCTTTGGCACGTTCCAACCAAGAACTAGAACACTTCGCCTACCTTGCTTCGCATGACTTGCAAGAACCGCTCCGCATGGTGAGTAGCTATGTGCAATTACTGGCCGAAGACTATCGGGGCAAGCTCGACAATGATGCCGATGAGTATATCGCCTACGCTGTTGATGGCGCAACCCGTATGAAACAGCTTATCAACGACCTGCTCGATTATTCACGGGTTGGCACGAAAGGCAAAGAACTTGTGCCAACCAACAGTCAGACTATCCTAGAACGTGTGCTTACTCATTTAAACATGACGATTGAGGAAAGCGGTGTTATCATTACCTATGATACTACCATGCCAGTTGTGTTGGCAGATATGATACAACTGGAACGGTTGTTTCTTAATTTACTGGGCAATGCCATCAAGTTTCGGCGTTCTGTTGGTCCACATGTGCATATTTCATCAAAGCAACACGATGATTGGTGGTTGTTTACCGTAGAAGATAATGGCATTGGTATTGAGCCACAATACCAAGAGCGCATTTTTCAAATATTTCAGCGGTTGCACACGCATGCCGATTACCCTGGCACGGGTATTGGGCTGGCTATCTGTAAGAAAATTGTTGCGCGTCATGGAGGGCGTATTTGGATTGAGTCGCACCCCGGCGTAGGGACAACGTTCTTTTTTACGCTGAAAGGAGCCGTTATATGATGACAAACATGGCTCGACCAATTGAAATTCTGTTGATCGAGGATAATCCGGGCGATGTGCTTTTGACACAAACAGCGTTTAAAAAGGGCAAAGTACACAATCATTTGCATGTGGTGCAAGATGGCGATGCAGCCATGGCTTTTTTGCGCCGTGAGGGTATCTATGCAGATGCTTCTACACCGGACCTCATCCTCCTTGACCTCAACCTACCACGCAAAGATGGACGTGAAGTGTTAGCCGAAATCAAAGCCGATGACAATCTACAAGTTATTCCGGTTATCGTGTTGACAACTTCGGCAGCCGAGGAGGATATTCTCAAAAGTTATCGTTTGCATGCAAACGGTTATATTACCAAACCAGTTGAATGGAAAGCGTTTGTCGAGGTTGTGCGTTCTATAGAAGATTTTTGGCTGGCTGTTGTTAGATTGCCAAAGGTAGAATAACCATGAAAAATATACCCTTGAGTATTCTTATAGTCGAAGATAACCCTGGTGATGTGCGCTTGATTGAGGTGATGCTCACAAAAGTCGGTGGGTTTATTGCCCTCAACCATGCCGACCGTCTTGTGACAGCTATGGAAATGCTTGCTTCAGATACCTTTGATGTGTTGCTCCTAGATTTGCTCTTGCCCGATAGTCAAGGGTTGGATACGTTTATCAAGATACATCAACACGTGCCACAATTGCCCATCATCGTATTAAGCATGCTCGGCGACGAAGAGCTAGGAGCACAGGCTGTGCAACAGGGAGCACAAGATTATCTCATCAAGGGGCAGGTAGATGGGCCCCTTCTGACCCGTGCCATTCGCTATGCCATAGAACGCAAGCGGGTAGATTTGGCGTTGCGGCAGAGCGAAGCGGAATACCGCGCAGTCGTTGAGCGTTCGCTGCAAGGGTTGGTTATTATCCAAGATGTGCGCATTGTTTTCGTCAATCCAGCCGGGGCAGAGATGGTTGGTTATCTCAGAGAAGAGTTGCCAGCCTTATCTTCTGATGAAGTAGTCGCTATCATCCATCCAGATGACCGGAAGATGCTCCTAGAGCGGTATCGGGACCGTCTTGCCGGCAAAGATGTCGTATCGCGCTACGAATTTCGCATTATGCGCAAGGATGGCGCTGTACGCTGGTTGGAGTGCTTCAACACCTTGGTAGAACATCGTGGCAAACCAGCCATACAAATGAACTATATAGACGTTACCGAACGTAAAAGTGTCGAAGGGGCATTACAAAAGGCACGCGACGAGGCAGAGATGGCTGCCCGCGTCAAGGCGGAGTTTTTGGCCAACATGAGCCATGAAATACGCACGCCCATGAATGCCATCATTGGCATGACCAGCCTGCTGCTCGATACACCCCTCACAGCAGAGCAACGCGAATATGCTGAAACAATTCGCATCAGCAGCGATGCCCTGCTTACCCTTATTAACGATGTGCTTGACTTTTCCAAAATAGAAGCAGGCAAACTTGAGCTAGAACTCTACCCCTTTAACCTACGTGAATGTATCGAAGAAGCACTCGAACTGCTTGCCCCCAAAGCCGCCGAAAAAGGCTTAGAAATGGTCTACTTCTTTGATGCACACCTTCTAGCCGACATTATTGGCGACATTACCCGCATACGACAAATTATTGTGAACCTCCTCAGCAATGCCGTCAAGTTTACTGAGCAAGGCGAAGTTATTGTCTATGTCACTGGGAAGCCGAACACAAACATAGTCGCTGATGAGCAACCTGCGCCGTCGTCTATCACCTACCACCTATCGGTGCGCGATACGGGCATTGGTATTGCTGCCGACCGCTTAGACCGTCTGTTCAAATCATTTAGCCAAGTTGATGCATCAACCACACGCGAATATGGTGGCACTGGTCTTGGGTTAGCTATTAGTAGCCGGCTGGTTGAAATCATGGGAGGGCACATATGGGTGGAGAGCGAATCGGGCAAAGGGTCTACCTTTCATGTCACCTTTGTAGCACATCTTGCCGATGCACAACAGTATCCCTACCTTGAGACTGAACAACCCCATTTGCAAGGTAAACATGCCCTTATTGTTGCTGGTAACGATGCGTTGCGTTCTTTGTTGACACAACAGGTGATAGCATGGGGCATGCATGCTTTTTCGACAGCCTCAGAATCGGAAGCCCTCGCATGGGTACGTGAGGGGACTCAACTCGATGTCGCTATTCTTGATCTGTATGGCTCAAGCATGGATGAGTTGCATCTCGCGCAAAAAGTGCGCCGCATGAGTGAAGGTACGTCTTTGCCCATTATGCTCTGTGCCTCTATCACTGCACGCAACGAGTTGGCGAAGGGTACCACGGTTGACATTGCTGCGTTTCTTGTCAAACCTCTTCGCCCATCCATCTTATATGATGCATTGCTGTCGCTCTTCACCGGCCGCCCTGTAGCGGTGACACCATCGGCTCTTTGGGGAAATGTTGACCGCCGTTTGGGGTACAATAATCCACTCCGCATCCTTGTTGCTGAGGATAATGTTGTCAACCAAAAGGTGACATTGCGACTCTTGGAGCGGTTCGGCTACCGCGCCGATGTGGTAGCCAACGGCTATGAGGTGCTTGATGCATTACGTAGGAGGTTCTACGACGTTATTTTTATGGATGTACAAATGCCAGAAATGGATGGCATTGAAGCAACACAGTGTATCCGTGCGCAGTGGCCTGAGGATGCGCAACCACGCATTGTTGCGATGACTGCGCATGCTATGGAAGGAGACCGTGCATGGTGTCTATCGTCTGGTATGGATGATTACCTAGGCAAGCCAGTACGTATGGATGAGTTGATTGCCAAATTGGAAGCTATACAACCCGCCGGAGGAGCTACACCTATGCGTGAGCATTCACCTATGCGTGAGCATTCATCTGAGCAATTATCACCAGAGCAATTACCATCTATAGACACTGCTACCTATGAACAATTTGTAGACATGATGGGCAGTACTGCAACAAACCTTGTGTACCTCTTTATAGAGAGCATACCAGAACAAGTACGTTCGATGCAGGTAGCATTTGCTCACGAAGATGTAGTCTCACTCCACCGCTTGGCGCATACCCTCAAGTCAAGCAGTGCGCAAATAGGTGCCCAAGCGCTTTCAGACTATTGTAGGCGCATAGAAGCTCTTGGAAGCAAGGGGGTGCTTGATGGTGCTGAAACGCTATTGCACGAGTTTGTAGAGGAGTGTGAGCGGGTACGCTATGCCCTTGAACAGACGCTTGCCAAACTCCAAAAAGCGTAACATTGTACCATACGTTATGCCCCATGCCCCATGCTGCTATGCCGTTGTATATGCTGCACTGACATGTTGTAGCGATTGTGCCAAGCCCTGCAAGTCAACCGCAGCCTGTTTGGCTTCATTCATGCCCGCAGCAAGTTCATTGGTTGTCTGCTGAATAGACACCATGGCATTGCCGATTTGTTCTATGCCGGATTTGGCTTGCCCAGAAGCTGCCGACATCTGCACATTGGTTTGCGATACATGCTCTATTTGGTTGGCTATGCGCTTGATGACTTCGCCGGCTGAATGGGCGACGTGTATTCCCTTCTTGACTTCCTTTGTCCCTTCCTCTGTAACGATGACAGCCTTGTTGGTTGCTTGGCGTATTTCATCCAGAATTTCGCGCACCTGGACAGTGGCGGCTTTGCTACGTTCGGCAAGGTCACGCACTTGCTGGGCAACCACTGCAAAGCTTTTGCCTTGCTCACCGGCACGAGCAGCTTCAATGGCCGCGTTCAAGGCTAGTAGATTGCTCTGGTCTGCCAATTCACTCACGGTTGCGGTAATCATCCCAATAGCTTGCGTTTGCTCTGAGAGAGTCAGTATGGTTTCGGCAATGCTCTCCACACGCTGATGAATTTGGTTCATTCCCTTGGTTGTTTCATCAATGGCTTGCAACCCTTGCCGGGCTACGTGCAACGACTCGTGGCTTTCTTGTGCAACTTGGTTGGCGTTTTGGGTTACTTGAGTAGCAATTGTCTTGATTTCTTGAATCGTAGTGGTTGTTTGATTGATAGCAGCAGACTTCTGTGCTATGCTCGCTGCCTGATGGGTGGTGACAGTGGTTATTTCATTGGCAGCCGAGGCAATAGAAGAACTCGCTTGTTGAACATTGCCAGCTATGAGCTGTAGCGATTCAACCATGGTATTGAGGCTCTCGCCAAGCAATGCCAGTTCATCGTGATTGCTATCTATTACGAGCCGTGCTGTAAGATCACCCTGAGCAACGCGGTGAGCAAAATGGCTATAGACTTTGACGACTTCCTCTATATGTTCACGAGCCACTTTTACCTCATTAGCTGCTTCTAGTTGGCTCACATTGGCTTCTAGGTGCTTCTTTGTTTCTTGCAAGGTATCGTTGGTAGCCTGAATGTTGTGGAGCGAATCAGTCATACGGTTATGAAATTGCCAGACCAGCAAAAGCAATAAGCCCATGCCCGGTGTCATACATGCAAGTTGTATAATGCTAATGGCCATTGGTGGAGGCGATGGAAACAACATGACAAATTCACCAAGCATGACGACAGTGGTCGTCGTTATCCAAACTGCGATAATCCAATATTTTAGCGTATGGCTCTCTATGTAGGGAAGTACGGTGATAATAGCAAAAATAGGTAGCAATGTAACAGCAGTCATCAATTCTGGCAATGCGATGATCATAGCGAGAGAAAAGACAAGAAACCCACTTCCTGTTATTGTGACTGCTGCTTGCAGGTTGTGGCGCGATACTTGCAAACGAGCGAAAAAGAGTGCAATAGCAAAAAAGAATGTTGCGGCACTTGCTATGCTCAGTGCTGTAGAACGGTATAATAGCAGCAAAATGATTTCGACTGCTGTGACTACTACTAGGGTTGGTAGTAACCACGTAAGAAATGTACCTAAATGGTGCAGATGTGTTTGCTGATTGTGCTGTGCTAGAGATAATGTGCTCATTGATATTGTGTTCCTTTCTTTACCAATGCATGTGTGTTTTTTTCATATCTATGCTATCTTGAGATGGAGCTGCCGGTTGGTTTGGCAAATCATCATAGGAATTGTACCATTTCATCTGCGCTTCTCAAAATAGCAAAACGTTCATAGTACGGTATAATAAGCAGTAGTACGATACAAACAAGCGAGGGAAGAAATAGTAACATGAAAAATGTTCGTGTACGACTTGAGGAACAAGAAAACCAAATACTTTCGCCGCTTGCCGCCAAAAGTCGGGGAGCAGTGCGTGCGCAGATCGAGGATGAAAGTAGCGTGCGCACTGCATTTCAGCGCGACCGCGACCGTATTTTGCATTCCAAGGCATTCCGTCGCTTAAAACACAAGACACAGGTTTTTATCGCTCCCCAAGGCGACCATTATCGCACGCGGCTTACCCACACGCTCGAAGTGACACAAATAGGGCGCACAGTGGCACGGGCACTCCGGCTCAATGAAGATTTGGTTGAGGCCATTGGCTTAGGGCATGACCTTGGGCATGCCCCCTTTGGGCATGCTGGTGAGACGGCCATTGCCAACGTACACCCCGGTGGCTTTCGCCACAATGAGCAGAGTTTGCGCGTGGTAGATATACTAGAAAAAGATGGACGCGGACTGAACCTCACCGAACCAGTACGTGAAGGCATCTTGTTGCACTCGAAAGCGCGACACGATATTATGCTCAATGCATGGGGAAAGGCCCGCACACTCGAAGGGCAAATTATTAAACTTGCTGATAGCGTTGCCTACATCAACCACGATATTGACGATGCGCGGCGGGCCGGGCTTTTTCAAGCGGCTGACCTGCCGGCTGAATGTGTGGCAGTGCTTGGCGATAGCCACTCGGTGCGCATCAACACCATGGTCGAAGATTTGATTCGGCACAATTGGTGGGCAACCGGCGAAGGGACACCGTCAGACCCGCCTGAAATTGCGATGAGTGCGGAGGTGCTTAGCGCAACCAATACCATGCGTGAATTTTTATTTCAAAACGTGTATGTCAATAGCCGTGCGAAACAAGATGACCACAAAGTTATGCTCATGATAAACATGATTTACACCTACTTTGTGCAACATCCAGAACAATTGCCAGCCGACTTATTGCGCATCAACCAGCAACGCCAAGAGCCTATAGTGCGTGCCGTCGTTGACTATGTAGCCGGTATGACCGACCATTATGCAATACGGGTGTTCAATGATCTATTTGTGCCGCGTATGTGGGGTAGTTAATTAATGGCTGTTTATGACCAACCACCAGTGGTAATACTGTCGCCTGATATGGTTATCCATGAGCGTTATCGCATTGTGAATCAAATTGGCAAGGGCAACATGGGGGCAGTGTATGAGGCAATAGACGAACACCTTTCGCAAACGGTTGCATTAAAGCACACGCTTGCACGGGGTGAGCAATTTCGCAAGGCATTTGAGCACGAAGCAAAGATATTGGCCGAGTTGCGCCACCCCGTGTTGCCCAGAGTGATAGACTATTTTACCGACTCAAGCGGGCAGTTTATGGTCATGGATTACTTCCCAGGACACGATTTGGGCGAGTTGCTACGTCAACGTGGTTCGCCATTTCTGGTAGAGGCTGTTTTGAAATGGGCTGACCAAGTGTTGCATGCACTCGAATATTTACACCGCCAGCACCCCCCCGTTATTCACTGCGATATTAAGCCCCAAAACCTTAAACTCACTCCAGAAGGGCAAATTGTGTTGCTCGACTTTGGCCTTGCACGTGGCAAAACACGTTTTGCAAACTATCACATGACAGCTACGGCAGCCAGTGAGACTATGCCATCAAGCGGGGGGGCGTCGTCCCTCGAATCGGACACGATCCATGGGTTTACGCGCCAGTATGCGCCGCTGGAGCAGATACAGGGTACTGCTATAGACCCACGCACCGATATATATGCCCTAGCCGCAACCCTCTATCATTTACTAACCGGCTCGCCGCCCGTAGATGCATTGACACGTATCTATGCACTGGGGTACGATGCGTATGCTCACTATGAAATTGGCATGGAACGGTTGCTGGAGCAAATAGACGATGCTGTGCGTGAGCAACGCTCTAATCGCAAGCATGCTTTCTCTACCTATGACGATGCGCGTAAAGCTGTGCAGCAACTGCGCGACAACATAGCCATGTCGCGGGATGAGGGCAGTACTGCTGCTTTGCAAGAGGAGCGAGCGGACCTGTTCGACAAGCTTGATGAGATAAGCCGCGCAGCGTTGGATGTGTCATTCAACAAGCTATGCCGGTTGTACGTACCAGCGTCTGTGTCTGATGTTACATCTGCTATGACTGATGCTATGACACGCACTGATCCACTAATCCCAGCTCATCAAGTCAATACCCTCATACCAACTCCTATTGGGGAAATCTTGCACAAAGCACTTTCTTTGGATGCCGATAACCGCCATGCAAGTGCGGAGGCGATGCGTATGAAGCTACAGCGCGTTCGCCGTGAGCTTGCTAGCAATGACGATACGCAGGATGAAGAGGATGAGTACCAGTATGCAGATGAGCCTTTTTTGCCACCACACCCACCAAAAGCCACTCCACAGCGACCACGCAAGAAGGTCCCCCTGTTGTTGATCATTATTATTCTTGTGGTACTCGTCGTGCAAGTTATTGTGATGGTGACGATACATCAAGCTCCCCCGGAAGCGTTGGTACCCGGCGTGCTACGCGGAGCAGTATAGGGAATGCTACACATAGGTAGGGCTTTCGCTTAAACCACCTTTGTGGTAATCTATCGGCATGATGTGGACACTCGCCCCAACCAACGCACACATGAAGGTTTGCAAAGGGACAGGCTAAAAGCCCCTCATGCTACTAAAGGAAATCGTAGGACAAGCATCCTGCCTGTCAATGTTCCTTACCGAACATCCACGAATACGCCCGTAGCCCTTGGGTGTACTTCTTAGCCAGACGGAGTCCGACAGGATGTCGGTGCTACAGGGGACGGGCTAGAAGCCTATCCTACGATCAGCATGGAGCATTATCACGCATTCATCAACTCACACACTGTTTGTTGCTGTGGCAGAGGGATATTGTTGCCTGCCTCGACACTACGCAACTGGTCGTGCAAATTCTTGTGCATCACCACACTGGTAATAAAGCTAATTAGCTTCATGCGGTTGTAGAATAGGCGCGTGATAGTTGCCTTCCACGAAAACATCGCTAGATAATGCCGCAAAAACTCCAGTTGATACTCCATCGGGTCAGCTTGCGTACACCGCACTACCAAATTCAAGCCCGTGTACTTATCCCAATCTTCATCTACCACCAGGCCCTCTTCCTTATACTCTTTATACATTCTTGTGCCTGGGTAGGGCGTCATAATAGTGTAGCATGGCATCATCAGGTGATGCTTGTAGACAAACTGGACCGCCTGGTCCATATCTTCAAACGTATCGAGCGCCGGGTTGACCACAAAGCTTCCCTGCACATTTAGCCCCGCCTTGTGGCAATGGTTAATAATCTGCTCATACTTACGCACGCTATTTTGCTTTTTGCCATAGCTTTCTAGGCGCTCTTGCTTAATAGACTCAAACCCCACCAATGCCATGGCACACCCCGCTTCAACCAACAATTTGACGGTTTTGGGGTCTTCTAAAAAATTAACGCTGATGAAAGAACTAAACCGTAATTTATATTCCTTGAGAATCTCAAGGATTTCCCACATCTTCTTCTTGTTGGCCCCAAGGTTCTCATCGGTAAACATAAACCACGGGGTATTGCCATAGTGCGTCTTCTTAAAGAAGACCCGTTGCGCGGTCTCTATCTGCTGACGCACAGCATTGGCATCTTGCACCCGGTGACGCCGGCCAGTAAAGTCGGGGGTGACACAGAACGAACAGTTGAACGGGCAACCACGAGTCATATAAATAGGGATAGACTTGCGAGAATCAACCTTGCCCCGTTTGCTAGAGCGGTAGATACGCTCATAGTCAATGATGGGCACTTGCGTAACGGGGGGGAAGTCTTTGGCATCGTAGTGTGGCTTCACGGTGCCGGTAGCAACATCGTGCAGTAAGGTTGTCCAGAGACTCTCTGCTTCGCCAGACACCACCGAATCACAATGCGCTATTGCTTCTTCATAATTGAAAGAAACATGCATGCCACCAAGCACCACGGTTTTGCCATGCTGACGAAAGGTATCGGCAATTTCATATGCTCGGTTGACGTTGAATGTGCGCGAGGTGATGCCAACAAAATCATAATCACTGTTGTAGTCAATGGGGTCATCAAAAAGCTCATCGGCTATCTCAACATAGTGCTGCGGCGGGGTAATGCTTACAAGTACGCCAAGAGCCATATTAAAGAGTGGCTTGAGTCCACTTTCCTCTTCCTTACGGCCTTTGGGCAAAACCAGCAGAATTTTCAACGGTTTGGTTGCTTCCGGTGAAACCACGGGGTGTAATGGAGATGCGGATGACTGGGACGATGTATGTGTACGATGAATGGATGGGCGAGTAGCAGATGGGGATACCGTATGGTCAGGGTGCTCACGATTACTCATAGATATAATCCTCCCGAAAATAGACTTTTGTGTGCGTTCTATGGATATATTCCATACAATCACGTACTCGTATTCTTTTCACAAAACATAGTGCCCGCTTTGGGCAAAAGCTGCCGTGTTAAAAATATCCTCCCACCACCAGTGCCGAAATAAGCTGTATCAGCGATATAAATGGGTTACTTACCATGAGATATTGCTTGAAGTTGTCATGCGATGGGTTGCGGTAGAGCTTAACTTGATGATACACCGGAATGATAATCAAGAACAGGATAATGCCAGCAGCAATGTGATGGCCCCATATCAGTGTCAAGACTGCAAGCGCAATTTGGGTACTGTTAATAATGCCATAGGATACGAGAATAGCCCGCTGGGTGCCCAATGTAACCGTCAATGATTTCAACCCATGCAATCGGTCGCCTTCAACACTTTTAATATCATTTAAGTAGAGCAACCCCGAGACCATGATGCCATTGATCAATGCTGCGAGAATACTTGGCCATGTAAGGGGAGCAAAGACGAGATGAATCGTCAACCAACTGACAAAGACATACCCAATGCCTACCGATGGAGCGCCAAGCAGTGTGTGTTTCTTAAACTTGATGGGTGGCACACTATAGCCCACTGCTAAGAGTAAGCCAAACAGGGCCAATAGTGTCACTTCCCATTTGCCAAATACCAGCGACACCAACAGGGTGGCAACTGCCATCACTATCCAGTTTAGGCGTGCTTCAAATAAGGTAACGTCACCAGCCGGAATAGGACGCTCCGGGTCATTGATTGCATCAAGTTCACGGTCAAAGTAGTCATTGATACTTTGACTAAATCCGGTTGCCAGTGGGCCTATCATAATCATCCCAATCACAAGCATTTTCATGTCTTGCATGTCGGCAATTTGAAACCCTGGTTGCCCTCCCCCGGCTGCAAGCGCTCCGCAAAGGCACATCAAAAGCGGTGAAACCCATGTAACTGGGTCTACCAATCTGATATGCCCGACAATTCGCCTTGAAAGCGATTCACGTCGCTGTGATGTTACCAACACTCTAGCTCCTGTTCAACAGGTACAACAGGTTTACGCTGTTATGCTATCATTCCCTGTTGCCGCTGTACTGGCAGATACTCCGTCTGCCTTCAGGTTTACAATTACACCAAAATAGTGTTTTCTATAGGATACTATTACTGATAGCTTGTCACAGGTATGCGTCTGCCCCAATTATACACCATTCCACAAAATTATGGTGTTCCACGGGTCCATGATTGTACCATAGATTGCCAATCTGCTTGGTCTACGCCTAGCGGCCACACACGCAGAGTATGGTCATCGCCCCCAGATGCCAACATATGTGGAGCATTGGGGCTAAACGCCACACAACGTACACTAGCAGTATGCCCTTCGAGCCGGTCAATTTCGCGCATGGCGGCTGCATCCCAGAGCCATATAGCCTTACTATTGCCCGCTATGGCTAGGGTGGCACCATCTGCATGAAATGCGACACATTTGACGGGGGCTTGCGCATCTAAAATTTGGATTGCGCGACCTCGCTGTGTATCCCACAAACGCACTGTTTTATCATCACTGCCAGAAGCTACTACGCTCCCATCTGCATTAAACGCAATGCTATTGACTGCTTCCCGATGTGATACAAACCGTCGTACCTCACGTTTGGTGCGCATATCCCACATGCGCACAGTGTGGTCTTTACTGCCAGAAGCTAGAAACCGCCCATCGGGACTAAATGCAACACATGTAATGCTGAGGCTATGCCCAAACAACCGTTGTCTATCTTGCCCATGCTTGACATCCCACAACCCCATTCTTGGAAACAATGATCCCATATAGGCTACGCTACCACCCCAAGCCAATACATTCCCACTTGGACTAAATGCGACACTCGATACAATACGATTACCAGCTTTTCCCGATATATATTCATGTCCATGCATGTGCTGTGCTCTATGTGCAACGCTTGCTGTATGTGTGGAGGCACCGACAATATCCCATACCCACAGTGCATGTCCGCCTTTTTGCAATACCCCGGCTCCTGCTGTCAGTTTACTACCATTGGGACTAAACGCAACACACGTCACCGGTTGCGACTGTCTTGGCCCAGGAGGATGGGGTAACTCGCGCCCACTCGCTACATCCCAGAGTCGCACTCCCTCAATCTCATTGCCTGTTGCCAAGGTAGCACCATCGGGGCTGAACGCAACACTAAGTACATTGGAAACCGACTCTCGTTGCAGCATATTTTGATTTTGCATAACCAATCTTTTGTTACAAACCAAGTGCCCAATTAGGCACAGCTCACGCCAAACCTGATGATATTACATCGTGTCTCCCAAAAAGGAAGGGGGGGGCTTCAAGTACTATTCAAAACATGATACTGTTTTTGGGGCATTTTTGCAACATGTAGTAGAACGTACCTATTTCCTCGTACCTATCACATGATGTATAATTACCCTAGCGTAGGTTATACGTATGCATGAATGGAGCATGTATCATGATGTCAAATGAAATAGTGATACAGACCGAGCATCTCACGAAAACATTTAAGCGTCACACGGCAGTAGATAACGTTTCGCTAGAGGTGCAAGCAGGTGAAGTTTTTGGCTTCTTGGGACCAAACGGAGCCGGTAAGACAACGACCATTGCCATGCTGCTTGGTCTCATCAAGCCGACCAGTGGCCGGGCTATCATCATGGGGCACGATATACAACAAGAACCTGAAGCAGCCCTACGTCGTGTTGGTGCAATGATAGAGCAACCCGCGTTTTACCCCTACCTCAATGGGCGCGATAACCTGCGTGTGCTGGCCCTAGCCGGCAACATCCCCAAAACGCGCATTGATGCTGTACTCGACATGGTTGAGCTGCAACAACGCGCCCGTGACCGCTTTAGCGCATACTCACAGGGCATGAAACAACGTCTAGCCATTGCTGCTACCTTGCTAGCCGACCCGCAGGTTATTATGCTAGATGAGCCAACCAATGGCTTAGACCCCGCCGGCATGGTTGAAATCCGTGACCTGATCCGTGCATTGTCGCAACAGGGACACACAATCTTCCTCTCTAGCCATTTGCTGCACGAAGTTGAACAAATCTGTCAGCGGGTAGCCATACTTAAGCATGGGCGTGTGCTGTCCCAGGGCAAGGTGCAAGAATTGCTACGGCGCGGGCAAGGGGTGCGCGTGCGCTTGGCTAGTGATCCGGCGCGTGCGCTGGAGTTGTTACGTTCGGTGGTGTGGGTTGGCGACATAGAGCAGCAGGGTACTGATACGCTCATCGTTGATGTGCCGAGTTCACGTGCGCCAGAAATTAATGCCTTGTTGGCCCGCCAAGATGTGCTTGTAGCTGAAATTGGCACCCACGAGGAGAGCCTCGAGGAGTTTTTCCTTGAGGTGACGGGGGATAAGACATAGGGGTAAAATTGAACCGCCAAGCCGCCAAGCATGAAAGAATGGGCAAAGGACTGTCCACGATATGCGGAAATGACAAGTACCTACCCTTGTAAGATAGGGCATAGGGGCGAGGTGTCGGTAACACCGGCATCCTGACGGACTCCGGCTAGAAGCCGGTGCTACGCTGTATTGCTCTCCCCCCTCACATCCCTCCTCACGTCCTATCGTCGTAGAACGAGTGGGAGATACACAAAGTTGCTGTTGGATGTATGCACACGTGGGCTTGTCATTGGGTCACCGAGCAGGGCAAAAATGGTGATGGCACTTTGGCAACAGTTCCCATTGAAGAACAGGTTGGTATATCCTGCATTGGTCAACTCCCCAAGCGAACGTGCTGGCATCTTCTGCCATAGGGCTTGGTAAAAGCCACGCTGCATTTCCAAATGCCCAAATGCAACGCCTAGCCCTGTGGACCCCCACACTGCTACAGCGCCTCCGTTGGGGTAGAGGAGCAACCGCTCATCGAGGGCCGACAAATCTTCGCGCTTGTAGTCGTGAAAATGAAATGCACTCGTTAAACAGGACATTTCCAGATATACCGATAAATCATTCGCGTTTTGCAATGTGCTTATATCGTCAAATCCCAAAAGCCATGCCTCTGGGTCTAGCGCATGGTCGGTGACGGCCCATTGCCAGTAGTGGCTATGCCCAAAGAAGTTGACAATAGCAGGTCCTGTGTTTAAGAGGGCAATAGTACGTTTGCGGGCCTCGGCTGCATCTGGTTCGCGCCAAGCAGCCGTTGTGTTCGTTGGTGAAGGGTCATAGTAGAGCCGTTCAATCACGACATCTGTTGGATGCGATGCGGCACTCTCATCAGAAAAGGTAAGAAAATCACCAGCACTATCTGTGGTACCATCAGCCTCTTGGTAGTTGTCGGCAATGTAGGCGATGCGTGAACGTTGCGCTGTATTGATCTCTTCTGTCTCATAGCGCACAATCTTATTCACTACCTGTGCCAGTTCGCTTGCATCTGTGACGGGCAAGCGCCCGAGGGCAATATCTGGCAGCATATCGCGGGTTTGCAATGGGTCATCGCCGTCAAGTTGAGCATAGCACGTTTCGCAAGCTGTTTCACCAAGCCAAGGGTCAACATCGGCTAGGTATGGTGGGATGATATGATGGTTTTTTGGCTTATCACTGTAATTCATTGGGTCCGTTGTGCCATCGCCTACTAGTGTCACTGCTATGGGTGCTGGCTGCCATGTTGCTACGGCGTAGCGCAAAAAATCGCGTATAGCACTAGGGGCAACCTGCCCATAGCCCCACCTATCATACACATCTTGCACGTCCACGACGGTTACGGTATGCCCCTGCGCCTTACGCAGCGCTACAAGCGGTTGCAACGTGGTGTGAAATCGTTGCGGTGCAATGTAGATAACGTCAGCTTGGGGAATATCCACCGGATTGTAGCCTGTCACAGTTGGACTATGCATAGTCCCTGGACCGGTGAGCACATAGGTGCGTGCTGTCGGGCCATCTTCAAATGTTGTTGTGCCATCTGGTAGGAGCAAACGCACAGATTCTTGGGGATTACTTACATCGTAGAGCATACGCCCATCGGGTGTATTCGTTATCTGATAGCGCCACATACCCTCTACGCCTGTGAATGTTGCGCCCTTTTGCCCGAAATCAAGCGAAACTGGGACTATCCAGTTTATGCTATCGGGTAAGACATTGGCAATGCCACCGGTATTGACAAGTTCAAGTTGAAAAGCAAGTGTATTGCTTTGGTCATTTTCTTCTATGGTATGCTTGAATGTTTCAGACCATTCGCCCTTGCCAGACCAGCGTTGTGTCACACGTTGCGACGTATTGGTAAGACGCATAGCCAGTGTGTGGTTTCCGGGTGTTTTGGCACTGCCATACACGGTTATCTCAGATATGCCGTCTGCTAGGGGCAGTTTTGGTTTGATAGATGCGCTCGTTGTGCTTTCTTCCGGGTCGTTCACACCAGTTCCGGCCCGCAAGTCGGCTGCAAACCAGTGGTCGCCATCTTGCCCCGGCAAGGTTGAATCATACACGGTATTGTCGTGCCAAACTCCCGGCTCAAATGCGGTAGAGCGCAATGGAGCAGTACCGGGTTGCACGCTACGGGTCTGTATACGCAAGCCGGGCGTGAGCTCAACGGTAAACCAATAGGTATCGGTGGTATTCCAACGGTTGCCGGGTGTGGGTGCATAAAAGCGTACTTCATCCTGCCCGTCAAGGCTCCCATCCTGTGTCCCTACCTCTTCGAGGGCAATTTCTTGCCCGTCGTGCCATAGGCGTATGTAGGCCGGGTCCAGGGCATCGAGAGGAAAGCCAGCCGTCTCAAACGAAGCGCCTATCACACGCTGAATACCTGCCCGCTTTACCTGCACTTTCAACGCATGTTGCGATGTGATGGGGTTGAGCATATCAGGTGTACCTTGTAAGTGTGGGTTTCCCGTCTGCGTGGATAATGCACCAATTGCACCAATTGTACCAATTGTACCAATTGTACCCGCTGCTCCATGTGCAATGTGCTGTGTGCCGGGAATGCGTGCTTGCAGCCCGGTGAGGGCATGGGTTTGCCCTTCTTGCACAAACAGGCGTGTAATGGCTACCACGACTATATGCTGACTGCGCATATACCCATCGCGGAGCACAAATATAGGCGCTGAAGGGTGTGCGCGTTCAGTTGAGGATGGCACTATTGGCTGCCATTCTGCACCATCCGCTGTTTGTATGGTGGGTATGTCAGCCGGCATGACATCGCCTGCCCACGCGACATGCTCTACGCGGTCAATAGTAATAGGTGGCACCCCATCGGCTTGCATGGCGCTTGGGTCAGTCACACGCAATGCTATGAGATGGGCAGGCACCCGATACCCGTCAATCTCTACCAATGACCACGTAGCGGATACGTGGGTATCGTCGGTGTCATTGTGCCATGCGGACCCATGCCATGCTACATGCACCCCATCGGGCAATGTGCTTACCTGCACACCAAGGTTAGCGCTTGTTCGCGCCTGCACAGGGAAACTAGTTTGACACACAATAAGCATACCAATCATAAAAAGAATACAAACAGCGCGTGCAACATATGCCATTCGCCATATTTGGTAGTTCATTTTAAACCTTTCCTTTCTCATACAGGTTCTTGTTCTAATCACAAACAATGTGGCTCGTATAGTAAAACGCAATTGGGTGTAGATTTTGAATGTGCGAATAAACTGTGTATCTACTACAATATATAGTATAATACCATTTGGTACATAGCGAAAAGTATATTTGAACAGGAGGAATGTCGTATTTATGGATGCAGATACACGCTTGTTAATAAAGGTTCCGTTGAACGTTATGGCTCTTTCGGCTAGTTATGCAGCAGCGCTGGCACTATTCGAGCGCAAACTTCACCTCAAGCCCGACCACGAGTGGCTAGAGGTGGCGGTTGGTGTTGGGCTTACCTTGGTGCCGGTGGCGATAGAAGCGCAAGCTATTGAACGTGAAATCAAGCACGAGTCATCTGAGCATGTATCGTGGAAGACGTATGAACATGCGATATGGCGTTCGTTTTTGGCTGCTGGCGCACCAATTATTTTGTGGCAAATGGGGGAAACTATTGTGCGCAAACTTGAACTGATGCAGTATCTTACGTTATCGGATGCTGTTCGGAGTAGTACGAACAAACGCCAAGCAGAACAGGTTATCTATCGGAATGGTACACGTATGGGCGGCGGTTTTACCACGCGCAAGAGTGGCTATACGTTTTTTGAAGGAGAACCAAAGAAAAAGTAACCCTGCATTGATACGCAGGGTCATATGAACATTCCATCTTTTTTCTAGCATCATAAAGCGCTTTGCAAAGCGCTCTATAACCCGACTCTCTCCCTAAGCACCGCCGGTTCGTCAAAACCACTTCTGAGCACCGGCCATATCCCCTTCACCTCATTTCAACGTACACTGTGCATCGTTGCTCATTCCTGATCCCTGAACCTTCATTCCTGAACCCTTATTCTCGCGCATCACTCTTCTGTGGGCAAGCCTTCTTCATGGGCAATTGTGCGTAACCCATGCAACAGTGTTTCTAATTGCTTCAACAGGAGTCGCAACTTATAGGCTGCACTCGCATCTTTCTTTACCCACTTGTTGAGGTCGCCTTCGACATAGGCACGTGACAAACGGTCTGCTTCATCCACCATTTGGTCAAGCGAACGAATACGAAAGACGCGCCCTTTGTTCTTGGGTTGATTTTCGATAGTGATTTCTTCTACACCCAAAAAGCCATCTTCATTGCTGCCTGCATCTTTTTCGTCGTCGTCCCAGAAGTCATCCTCTGATTCGGGTTGGTCAACAGCAGATACGCTGGTTTTCCCCAACGGTCCCCCACTCACCGAAACTTCTGGACCTGGGCGTTGTTCGGTGACATGTTCGCCACGTTCAAGGGCTTGAAGGGCTGTTTCAAGGGTAAGGTTGGGGTTTGACGCAAAATAGCCAGCGAGACGGCTCAAGTCGGCGGCTGACATACCTTCTTCAACTGCTGCTCGTGCCAACTCTATTTGCGTGCTTACATTGGGAATGCGTCGCAGGTGCTGCGCTTGGGTCACCGTCAATTCACCGCTTTTGATAAGGCTCTGTACCTCATGGGGCAGCTCGAGTAGGCCAAGATAGCGCCGCACAGTGCGCCCAGTCAAGCCGACTGCTTTGCCTGTTGCTTCGTCTAATTCGGTAGATGATTTATTGTGGTGCATTTCGGCTATGCGTGAGCGCAGGCGTGCAAAAGCACGCGCCTTCTCCATATCGTTCAACTCTTCGCGTTGAACGTTTTCTATCAGTTGCCGCAGCAACAAATCTTTGTCTTCGCCATTGAGCAAAATACAAGGCACCCGCTCCATACTAAGCTTGATAGCCGCCACACGTCGCCGGTTGCCATACACGACCCGGTAGCGGTTCTCATCCATGCGTATCACCCCAAGCGGCTGGAGCAACCCCTGTTCGGCTATCGTTTCAGCAAGACCATCCACATCGCCGGGGTCTTCGCGTGCTCCCTCTGGGTCTTCCTCAAGCTCGCGTGGGTTGAGATAAAGTAATTGCATATTTATCCTCATCATTCACTAGACAAGTATTTCAAGTACCTGATGCAGTATTGTTCCTTCAACATACCGCGCATCGGTAGCAATCATTTCTCCGTCGGTAGAAACGAGAACTGGTGTAGCGCACTCGATAGTCACATGTGGAGTGCGCCCCATCGTTACGTGACGTTTGTGGGTATGTGTCCCATGCAATACGCTTGGAATATGGCGAATGATTTCATCTAGGCGTAGCATATCTATCAAACACACATCCAACAAGCCATCATCCACCTGTGCTGCTGGTGCAAGCCAAAAGCCAGAGCCTTGACAACGCCCATTTGCTGCACATACGAGTAAAAAACGCTGCTGTTTTTGCGTACCCGCGAACGATACTCGCATGGGGTAGGCTCTATAGCTTGCCAATGCCTGCACGGTTGCAAGCGTATACACAAGCCATCGCTGCATCGTGGGCATGCTATGTGTACGCTGGGCTACATGTGCATGGATGCCTAGCCCCAAGTCATTGATAAAATAGGTAGACCATTGCCGTGTGGCATTGGCAATAGTTACCATACCTACGTCAATCAAGCGTGTTTTTCCTGCTGCCAACCGTTGTACAGCGTCTGCCACAGTATTGGCTTGCATGCCGTCTAGCGATTTGATGAAATCGTTGCCGGTGCCTAGAGCTACAATGCCCAATGTTGCCCCTTTTCCTCCTTCCTGTGTGTGGGCAACGATACCGTTGACAACTTCATGCAATGTTCCATCACCACCAACAGTAACAATATGGGTATACCCGTGTGCCAGCAGTTGACGTGTCAAGTTCCTTGCATGGCCTTGGTCATGCGTGAATACCATGTCGAAAGACAAGCCTGCTTTGCGCAGTTCGTGTACGAGTGCGCTACGTTGCTGGTTGGCCAACCCACGCCCTGCACGTGGGTTGAGTACAACACAGCGCTTCACAGACATTGCTATATTGTTACCCCCAATGTTTGGGCAACTGTGAAAATATCTTTATCACCACGCCCGGATAGGTTGATAAGGAGTGTCTGCTCTGGATGCATTGTTGGTGCGACCTTGATGGCTTCGGCAACGGCATGCGCACTTTCGAGTGCGGGTATAATGCCTTCTAATTGCGATAGCTTCTGAAATGCATCGAGGGCCTCGGTGTCGCTTGCGCTGGTATAGCGCACTCGGCCTTCGTCGCGCAACCATGCATGTTCTGGGCCGATACTGGCATAGTCTAGCCCGGCCGATATGCTATGGGTGAGTGCAATTTGCCCATCTGTATCTTGCAGGACATACGAATATGTCCCTTGGAGCACGCCGGGTTGCGGGTCGAAGAAGCGAGCGGCATGTTCACCTAACGTATGCCCACGTCCGCCAGCTTCTACTCCACACAATGCGACCTGTGCATCGTCTAGGAATGCGTAAAAAATGCCCATGGCGTTGGAGCCACCACCAACGCATGCAATGACACTATCGGGTAGTTTGCCAACCATGTCGAGCATTTGTTGGCGTGCCTCGCGCCCAATAATGCTTTGAAAATCACGCACCATGGTGGGGTAGGGGTGTGGACCTAGCACCGATCCAAGCAGGTAGTAGCTATCGGGGTTTGTCACCCAATCGCGCATGGCTTCGGTGATAGCGTCTTTGAGTGTGCGGCTGCCACTGCTCACATTGCGCACTTCTGCGCCGAGCAAGCGCATACGGAAGACGTTGGGGCGTTGTCGTTGCATATCGTCATCGCCCATGTAGACGACGCATTGCATGCCAAGTAGCGCACACACGGTGGCTGTTGCCACGCCGTGCTGCCCCGCGCCAGTTTCGGCTATGATGCGCTTTTTGCCCATACGCTTGGCCAATAAGCCTTGGCCAAGGCAGTTATTGATTTTGTGGGCACCTGTATGCGCCAAATCTTCACGTTTGAGATAGATGCGTGCGCCACCACAATGATCACTCAAACGGGTTGCGAATGTAAGCGGAGTCGGGCGTCCTGTGTAGGTATGATGTAGGTGTTCCAGCGTATCCCAAAAGCTTGGGTCGTTGCGCACAACTGTATAGGCTTCTTCAAGAGCCACTACTGCTGGCATCAATGTTTCGGGTACATACCGTCCCCCGTAGGGACCAAATCGCCCTTGTATCTGTTGTTCTTTGGAAATAGGTTTCATAATACGAACAAGTATACCACACTTTTGTTTTACCTACGTGTCCACGTAGAGATGTTGCATGCACTGTCTCCATTGTGTGCAATATCTCCATTGTGTAGACTTTTTTTACCGGTTTTTGTTACGAGGAAAGCGGATAAACTATCGTATATAGTATATCATATATCAACCCTCCATGTTGAAGAGATTTTAACGCAGAGGCGCAGAGCCGCAAAGCGGATGAGCGAATGATCGGTTTAGCGGTTCAGCGTGTCAGAAATCGCAGGGCCTCAGCCGTGCGTACTCCATACCATGCAAGCATTTTGCCGTCAATGATATGGATGCGTTGATGTTGTACGGCCGGCACGGTGGCAAATGGTGCAAATGCTTCTCTGTCAGCTTCGGTGAAGGGGTATGGCTCATTGGGCAGCACAATGATGTGTGGGTGCATCTGCATATATGCTTCTAGGGTGGCTTGGGGATAGCGTCCGGGCAGCGATGCTGCTGCATTGGTGAAACCACAGAGCCGTAAGACATCATGGGCATAGGTATCGTCGCCCACGGCCATCCACGGTTCTCGCCAAACGAACGCCAGCACCCGCTGGCGGTTATCGCTATGCGTAGCCTCTGGCTGGCTACCCGGTGCTGCTGCTACAACAGCACGCACGTCGTTGAGGATAGGTGTTGCGGCTTGCTCACATTCTAAGATGGTTGCAAGTGTGCCTAGTTGATCGAGCATGTCGGCGACACTGCATATGTCAATCACATATGCTGGTATGCCTGCATCAGCCAATGTGTTGACATCAGCTTTACGGTTTTCTTCTTTTGCAGCCAGAATAAGGTCGGGTTGTAGTATTTTGATATGCGCATAGTTGGGGTTTTTTGGGCCGCCAACGGTGGGTATATGGGCTACTTGTGCTGCTGGTTCAATGCAAAAATCGGTTATACCAACGATACGCTCCCCGGCTCCAATCGCAAAGAGGTATTCGGTGAGGCTTGGCACGAGTGAAACAATGCGTTGTGGGGTGCCAGTGAGCGATACTACGCGCCCTAGCGCATCAATAATCATGTGTGTTACATCCCCCAATATGGCATGGTGTCAACGGCTTTGTTGGTGGTTATTCTCGTTACGTCGGAGCCATCCCGTTTCATCATGTATAGGTCCATGTTGTCATTCTGGCGGTTTGATACAAACACTATCTGTGTACCATCCGGTGACCATGCGGGGGAGCCGTCGGTATTGGGGTCGTTGGTTAATGGTGTCACGTTGGAGCCATCGGGGTTCATCAGGTAGATGTCGCCTTCTGGGTTGTCACATTCGGATACAAATGCGATACGGGAGCCATCCGGTGACCATGCGGGAGCACCGTCGCGGCAGGTGTTTTCTGTCAAGCGCGTTTTGTTGGTGCCGTCACTATGCATGACGTAGATTTCGCCTTCGCGGTTGTCGCGTTCAGAGCGAAATGCGATGCGTTTGCCATCCGGTGACCATGTGGGTTCTGTGTCGAACTCCATGGCTTCTGTCAATTGGGTGAGGTGTGTGCCATCGGCATTGACGGTGTAGATATCGAAGTTGGGCACTTGGTCTGTTGAGCATGTTGTGATGGAGTCAAATGCGATACGGGAGCCATCCGGTGACCATGCGGGGTTGGCGTTTGTATTTTCATGTTCAAGCAATACGTGCATGTCGGTGCCGTCGTCGTTCATGATGTAGATGACGCCTTTTTGCTTGACGCGATAGGTGGTAAAGGCGATGCGGGAGCCATCCGGTGACCATGCGGGCCCGTGTTGGTCGTCGGGGTCAACGGTGAGGTTGGTGCTTTTGCCGTGGCTATCAATGACGTACACATCCATGTTGCCACTGCTTTTTGATATATACACAATACGCCCCGGAATGGCATGCACGGCTATGCTGCTACAGGAGCTCAACACGACTGCGCACACGGCAAGCGACAATGCGGCGGCGGATATGCGCAGTCGCTTTGCACGAACGCCAAGGGGCAAAAGCCACTCGGCTTGTTTTTGGAATGGAAACACGACAATAACTCCATGAACATACTATTACTGATAACTACTGATAACTACTGATAACCACTGGTAAACACTGCTATACTTAGTATACCACATTATTTTGGTTTGTATGGTAGGCATTGAACCGTCAAGACACCAAGTGCGCCAAGATTCAAACGGGCCGGTGCCTGAGCTTGCCGAAGGCACCACTGAGTCGCTCACCCGCTCACCCGCTCAATCGCTCACCCGCTCTACCGCTCACCCGCTCTACCGCTCACCCGCTCTACCGCTCACCCGCTCACCCGCTCACCCGCTCTACCGCTTTACCGCTCACTCGCTTTACCGCTCACCCGCTCTACCGCTTTACCGCTCACCCGCTCTACCGCTCTACCGCTCTACCGCTCTACCGCCCACCCGCTCACCCGCTCTACCGCTCAATCGCTTTACCGCTCACCCGCTCTACCGCTCAATCGCTCAATCACCCAGCGCACCAACCGTGGCAGGAATGGCAACAAACACACCACAACAAACCCCATCTGTACCCAGAACGGCCACAGTGAAAGCCCCGCATCACATACCGATGCATCTACACCGAGCAAACCAAAATGTGCCAATATGCTACAGGCTACATCCCACGTCACCAATTGCGGAATGGCCAGTACAATACCCAGCACGGCCAGCAGCATGGTGATGACTTGCTCGCGGCGCTCCTCCTTCTGCTCGATGTCGGCCCGCATAAACTCAACCGCCGTTTGCGACACATTGAGTGCCCCCTGCCCTATATCCACAAGCAACGCCAAATACTGCATGGCCGTTTCTATATGCTGCTGATGGTAGGCATGGATTGACGCAAAGGTGCCCGGCCCGCGCCAGCGGTCAACGTTGATTTTCTGCTCTTCAAGCGCAATACGCAAGCGGTCCAGGGTAGTGGTTCTATTGAGCATATCGGCATAGGAGTGTTTGAGGTGTGCAAATGTGGCACCCGTAGCCCCCTGCCGGTGTGAGTTTGGTGCCACGCACTCTCCGGTAAAGTGCGTGGCACCCGTAGCAGTGGACGTAGCGCCCTGCTGGGGTAAGTTTGGTGCCACTGGCCCCGTGCTAGACGTGAGCAGAGCACTGGCCGTGATGCGCAACTGTTCCGCTTTGTCTTTGTAGCGTTCATGGCGCATGTTAGTGCGGTATTGGCGCATGTTGTAGTAACTCTTGTGGGCTATCAGGTCGGGCATGAGCATGCTGGCCACCGGCCCCAAAAACCATTCATCCACTACTGCGTCATTGTGGGTTTCCTCTGTCATAGCGGCATATACGGTTGCCGCTTGGCGATTGTGTGTTGCGTCAAGCGGTATGTCGAGTAGCCACAACGCCCCATTGCCGGGCAAGTCGGCGCGGGCAAGCGCGGACGGGTAGCGTTCGATGGCATGTGGGCTATGCACCAGCGGCAACAAGGTCTCAAGCGCATCTGCTGGCGTTGTGCCGGGCGTGGGTATAGCGGTGTAGATGAGTGTATAGCCCCATATATCGTCGTCGGGCAGGTCTTGCTCAGTGGGAAAACCAGCTTCTACGAATTGCCGCAGCAGGCTATGCCATGTTGTGCTGGCCGGCCCACGTGCATTGAGAATGAGCTGCACCACCTCGGTATCGTGGGCCGGCGGCCCAGCCATGGTGAAATGTTCAAGCAAGATGCCGCGTTGTATGTCAGGGCTATTGTTGTGGTGTATGATGCGCGTATCACCACCCATCTGATGCTCATGCTCTAACCCCAAGGCTTGCTTGTAGTGCGTCAACAAGGACTGCATAACATCACGTCGCCCGTAGTAGATAACGAAGAGCACGGCTTGGTCGGCGACATGACTGGCATAGCCTGCACCGGTTTGTGTTGGGTTGGTGGCAGTGTTGGCAGGATGTGTCATTGCCCAGACGTACCCGGCGTGCGCCGTGGAAACAACTGCTGCCAAAAGCCACGCTCTTGCTCGGCGCTGCCATCCGGCATAGCCAGCATGTTCGTTGGCGATGGCGTGTCTGTTGGGTTATCGTCAAGGTGTTTCCCTAGCGCCCACACAGAATTTTTCATGCTAGGTCTATGTTCATTAATATAGGCTTTCTCGTCAACCGTCTTATTGTCAGTATATGTTTGAATGGCAACAGGGCGTTGTTGTTGTTGTTCATAGTGCATATCCTCGTCGGTGGCTTCGCCGAGCAACAATGTGCGCAACGGTGGTGTTTGCTCTACCAAGCGGATAATGCCCTCGGATAGCTCTAGCAATGCGGCATCATCCTGGAGCCGCGCAAGCTGTTGGGGCAACGATTGAAGTGCTGCAACTACCAATGCCCGTTGTGCGGGGTCTAGTTGTTGCAAGGCTTCTAGCGTGTCGTCGGGATATTCGACCATTTGAAACAGGAAACTATCTGCTTCCTCTATGATAGCTTTTGCATCCAAAGGGATACCTCCTCGTGTACGGGTAGTATGAATTTCGCCTATGCGTTCATGCATAGATTCTTGGTTCATGCCCACGTTTGAATCTTGGCGCTCTTGGCGGCTTGGCGGTTCCATAGCTCCTGCATGGGCCGGACCATTGACCAAGAATGCGCCCCAAAAGTAGGGGTGCTGCCAGCCGGGTTGCTGGCGCACATGCTGTGTAGCTACTTGCATGGCTTGCGCGGGTGCCATGCCGTCCCGCGTATAGGCATAGAAGGCTTCAAACAGCGCCCGCGTAGCAGCATCGTGAACGGGCCACTGGCTAGCAATGACCACCCGCGCCCCGGCCGTGAGGGCCGCCTGCGATAGCCCCGATAGCTCATCGCCGGCATTGAGGTCAACGCGCCCGCTGACACATGCGCTCATGGTGAAAAGGTTGGTGTGCTGGAGCTTGAGTTCGGTGATGATGCGCTGCATAGTCAGCCACCCATCGGCCAGCAACAACCCGGAGTGTTCCGGTCTGTTCGCGTCGAAATAGCCGTGGCAGCCGATATGCACCACTTCTGGTGTGTCTTTGCGTGTGTGCTCAATAACGGCATCGGGGGTGGCTTGGGCTTCGTGCAAGGGTGTTTTGTGCTCAAAGTGACGTTCAACCGACGCGGCTTCGGGCAGCACATTGGGCAAGTAGTGCGGGCTATCTGGCTCGTCGGGGTAGGCTACGCTAAGCAGGCGCGTGAGTGCTTGCGTTGCTGCGCTACCCTCTTCGTTGTGCTGTTGCATATCCCGTGCGCGTTGGGCAACGGCTAGCGATGAGAGCACAGGCGCAAAAGCCATAGTATACTCCTCGCAGGCATAGTGCCCGGTGGAGGGGTTGCGGGCAGCGGCCAGCGGCAACAAATGCAGCGGCCCAAACGGTGCTAGGATGACAGGCGGCGCTGAACCATTCGTAGCCCCCCCCGTCCTCCCCGTACACAGGGGGGAGACACCCGATTCTCCCTCGCGCACAGTGGAGTTAGAGGGGGTTGCTTGTGGCAAATATGGCCGCAATGGCGCGATAACCGCGTTGTACCACTCGCCCAAGCGCTTGTAGCTTTGGGGGTTGCGCCCGCCACGCTTGGTGATGTCTCTTGCCCATCTGAGCATGCGCTGTAGCAAATCATCCGTCAGGTTCGGCAGCGGCACATGTTGCACTGCATCGTTGGTGACGACAAAGGCACTCCACCCCTGCGCGTGGCGGTAATACTCGACGAGGGTAGCGTTGAGCGCGGTTGCGAGTTGTTGGGCGTCGGTGGGCGTGAGCGCGGGAGCCTGCCGTGTGGCCGTGAGCACGGGGTATTTAGAGGTCATCCCCTGCCAGTGTTCGCTGTATGCCTGGCGCAGGCGGATAAGCTCTTCGTAGTCTCGTTGCCTGAGCGCATCCGTATCGTGCGCCTTCACTGACTCCTGACTCCTGACCCCTATGCCCTGACCCCCGTCACCTGACCCCTGACCCCTGAGTCCCCCGTCCCCGGTCATATGCCCTCTGTCCCCGGTCCCCGGTCCCCGGTCCCCCGTCAGCCTCACCAACAACGCATCCACCTGGCGCTGCAATTCGCGGGCGCTTTCAAGGTCGGCCAGTAGCTCCGGCTGGTCGGCACCCACAGCGGAGAGGTCAAAGCGCGTGCTGGCCAGCATATCAACAAAGGTGCGCCCCTTGCCGGCCACGGCATAGGCAAAGGCCGCTTCGCTATCGCCAAGGTGCAGGCAGCAGAAGACGAGGCGGGCGTAGAGGGATGCGTTTTCTTCCGAGAGCTTGCGGCGCATGGCTTCAGATTGCTCCTCGGCACGCAGGTGCTCAAGGGCGCGGTGGGCCTGCTCAAATGCCCAGCGTGCATCGGCATAGCGCCCGCCATCGTAGAGCAAGCGCCCCAAGTTGTTGGCTACCGTGCGATACTCCAGCGGGAAGGTGGGGGGGGCATCCGTTTCCCCGCTGTACACAGAGGGGCTAGGGGGGGCATCTGTTCCCCCCCCGTGTACGGGGGGGCTAGGGGGGGCTTCCGGGCTAGGGGGGGCAGCATACAACTTCAAAGCTTGGCGATAGTGTTGTTCTGCCTGCTCCAGGTCGGCGAGCGCCCCCGTCCGCGCATAGCGCTTGCTAGAGAACGTGCCCAGATTGTTGAGGTACATCGCTCTAGCGGGGGAGTCGGGCGGGGTGAGGGTCACGGCTTGCTGGGCGCATTCGAGCGCCTGCTCCAGGTCGGCGAGCGCCCCCGTCCGCGCATAGCGCTCGCTCAAGAACTTGCCCAGATTGTTGAGGAGTGACGCTCTAGCGGGGGAGTCGGGCGGGGTGAGGGT
>CAZVEN010000020.1:0-72140 GCA_964626155.1 uncultured Chloroflexaceae bacterium
ACCATTATAATGCATCCTTGGTATAGGACGAATCACTACCATACAAGGACTACCCACAGAGAAACATGCACATACCCTTTGGCTCAATACGATGGGATAACCGGCTGATCATTCGTAACACAATGGATGCCACCACCAGCATCCGCGATAGATTGCGCGTCTATCATATACACATCTCGGTCTGGAAACAGGTCTTCAAGATACGCTTGGAGTTCAGCATCAAATGTGCTATCGCCTTCACCCATAGCAGCAACAAACCCATTGCCCACCAACCAGTTTGGATTACCGGGATACCGCACCACCGTTAAACCCGCCTCGGTGGCCGCCTCAGCAAGATCATGTTCAGTCTCTGAGCCATCATAGTCGGCAACAACAATAGTGTTGTGGTCAACAAACCGCGCAGTACCATCAATATGACCGGTGGTGCCGTCCTCTGGGTCATAGCCATACGCCCAGAGGATGTGGTTAGCCCCCAGAGCCTCTTTCAGGATAGCTTCATGCTCAGCCTGGGTCATACCCGGGTTGCGGTGGTTCTGGCAATCCCAATTGAGTGCCACAAGCCCTGCGCCATTGCTCTCCAGATTCCCCTTCTCCAAAACATACTCCTGATACGACACAGACTCTATGCCCAGATAATCGGCAACCCTGTTTGGCACACGGTTGTCGTGCGTATGGCCAACGCCCGGACCCCAATTGCCACCCCATGCGTCAAATTTCCAGTTTTGTATCCACGTGCTGGTGCCATCAGTAACATAGATCGGACCATTGTCTCGCATCCATGCATTGTCTATTGGGATGATATGCCACGTAATATGCGTATCGGGCACCCCGTGTTCGGACAGAAAATGTTGCGCTTCCGTCTGCTCAGTGGTACTACTAGTGAGAAGATGCACAGGCTCGTAGTGTTGAATAACCTCGATGATAGCAGCAAAGGCCGGGCGCATCTCAGCCTCCCACTTACTGGGCCACTGCATCCACGTTGCGGCATGCGGCTCCCATTCAGCAGGAACCCTCACAGAAGATGGTTGTATCTTTGATGGTCGTAGTACACTGAGCAAGAGAATGACAGAAAGGGTTGCTACACTAGCAAGGATAGCTATGAAAGGAAGGGGACGCATTATTTTCATCATAGATGAAAACCTCCTGTGGTGTGTATCATGACCCTTTCATCTCATGCAACGCCGCCATAATCCCGTCCTGCAAACTGCTTTTTGTCATGATGTCGCTCAGGTCGGCTTCTAGTTGCACGAGTGTTTGGGCTATCTGTGGCTGAATTCCCGTCAACATCACTTGTGCGCCCAGCAAGCGCACGGCTTGCGCTGTTCGGATAAGCGCATCGGCCACTTGTGTATCAACAACCTGAACCCCTGTAATGTCGAGGATGGCCAGTGTTGCTTGATACTGTGCCACTCCCTCAAGCAGAGTCTCCATAATCTGCTGAGCACGCTGACTATCAATGGTGCCAATGAGTGGCATAATAACAACCTCATCGGCAATGGGAATGAGCGGCGTGGAGAGCTCGCGCAAGGCACTCCGCTGAGCTTCGATGACTTGCTGCTGAAGCGCGGCATGTTTAGCTTCGGCTTCGACCTGCCGACGTTCGGTAATGTCGCGGGCAACTGCATAGGTACGCTGCTCCTCAACTATGGGACGGGAGACCCACTCGAGCCAACGATACGTGCCATCTTTGCAACGGTAGCGGTTGGTGAAAGAGATGATGGTTTGCCCTTCCGACACTTGCTGTGCCGCATCAATGGTTGACTGTACATCATCAGGATGCAGAAATGACATGAACGGTTCTGCATACAATTCATCGTCGCTCCAGCCGAGTACCCGCAACCAAGAGGGGTTTATGTGTTTGAAGTAGCCATCGAAACCAGCAATACAAATCAGTTCAGGGCTTATTTGAAACAACTGGTTGCGTTCTATTTCGACCTGTTTGCGCTCGGTAATGTCGCGGGCAACTGCATAGGTACGCTGCTCCTCAACTATGGGACGGGAGACCCACTCGAGCCAACGATACGTGCCATCTTTGCAGCGGTAGCGGTTGGTGAAAGAGATGATGGTTTGCCCTTCCGATAATTTCTTTGCTGCATCAATGGTTAGCTGCACGTCATCAGGATGCACAAATGAGAGGAACGGTTCAGCATACAATTCATCGTCGCTCCAGCCAAACACCCGCGACCAAGAGGGGTTTATGCGTTTGAAGTAGCCATCGAAACCAGCAATACAAATCAGGTCGGGGGTGATATGAAACAACTGGTCGTGTTCTGTTGTGGTCTGCTTGCGCTGAGCCATTTCCAAGGCAGCTTCCAACTCAGACACACGTTGTTGCAATGCAGCAATGGTTGCTGTTTCGTTCGTTTCCCCTTGCACTACCTCTTTGTTGTTATCGTCCATTTTTCAAACCTTTCTCATTTCTGAAACACAGTTTGGAACATTCCTTATGCTCTTTATATAAGCGTTCAGCGAGTAGGGAAACGGATTACACAAGAAAGCAGCTACTATACCCCTGAACGCTTATTTATTGTCAATCATCTTATAAATACGCACCTCTGGGTTTTCTTCTAGCGTCTCTGGATAAACCTGTTCCCAATGCGTACCCACATGTTTATCAAACTCATTCCACAAGTCGAAGCGATAGTAGATACGCTCCAGCGGCCCAATGTAGATATACTGCACATTATATTTTTGGAGCAAGTTCAATCGTGTCGTTATATCGGTTGTTGTAAAAATCGTGTTCACATCGTTCAGTCGCCTATCCACAATATGCGGCGGCAAAATAGCACGTTGCTGTTTCTGGTGCCAATCCCAACCCACCACAGTTGGCAAGCCAGTATAGATAGAAACCCGCGAACCCCAATGATAGAGCGGCGTAGTTGCCTCTACAATCACCGGCGAACCTTCAATGCTCTTGTGCATCCACTCAATAGCTCGGCGGTCCCATATCAGGGAAAACGTCTGATTGTTCTCACTCTGCACCGCCGTATTCATATAGTCCATGCCATCAAGCGTCGCCCGCGTACTATTCTCGAAACGGTCTTCTACCCGCGCATTGATAGCCAAGAAGGGATAGAGCAACGTCGCCACAAAAAGCAGGCTAAACACAACCCACCACCCAAAGCGTGGTACAACCACCGGTAAGCGTCTTGCAGGCGTGGCGGGAGTGGTTGCTTCCTCCCCTTCCTCACGTTCAAGGGGCTTAGCCTGTCGTTTCCATGTGGTTTTTAGGCGACTGGCCAGCGTCGGCAAACTGTAGGCAGTGGCAATACCCCACAATACCCACACTTGCAGGTAGAACTTAAATACCGTGTTCATGCGGCTAATGTCGCCCTTGAGCACGATAATTTCCACTGCCAACGTAAGAGCCAACCCAAGCCCAATGAAACATAATACCAGTTGTCGGCGTGGTGTTGCTTGTGTACTGAGCAACAACAACCCGGTGAGGGTGATAAGCGCTATGCACAAACCAAACGTGCCTTTGCCGATGAGGATGAGCAAGAAAGAGACAAGGAACAAAAAGCGGCTCAACTCCAATGCCAACATCATCCAAGACGATGGGGCTACCAACAGAGTACGCAGATGATTGGCACGTTTTGCCTTTTTCCAATGGCGCAGCGAGAAACGTAGCAAACGCACGACCGGATTGTGTCCCACTCCCTGCATCAGTTCGCTGATAAGGTAGCTGATGATAGCGAATAGGAAAAAGCCATGCACCGTAAGATAGGCACCCAGAGGAGTACGTGAACCTTTCCATAGCTCTATGCTTGAATATGCGCCAGCGTAGGCATCATGGAATGGCTTGAACAAAAGATAGCCAACCGCCATAATCAGCACCCAGCGCCAAGCCACATGCCATAGCAGTTGGTCATCTATTTTTTGCCTTTGCGCATATGCACGGCACGTAAGAGCCGCAGCCGTCAATACTGCATAGGTAGGAAAATCCCACGTATTTAGCGGCCACAACGCGCCAATAACCAACCCTAGCAGCAAAAGCGTTATACCCTCGCGCCATAGGAACTCTGCCACGGCTTGGAATAGTCCACCGCCCCGTGTCTCGCGTTGAGTTCCCTCCCTAGCCGGGGGAGATTGGGTTGCATCTGATGTAAGGTTTGTTGGGCGTGTGGTATCGCGCACGAGCTGTACCACCAACGACAACACCAGCAGCGTATAGGGCAGAGCCATCATATGGGCATGCAGGTCCGCAAACAAAAAGGTGAAAAATGGAAATTCGGTTATAGGCGCGGCTTCGTCAGGGGGATGTGGTATCACCCGTGTCGCATCCCAATACCATTTTTCTCGCGGGAATGGCATTTTCTGCCCATCGGCTATAACGTGGTTTAGCCCATCACCAGCTTTCAGGAGCGCTTGCATAGCATCGGGCACAACCGGTACTTGGCGTATAAAATCTGGTATTTGCTCTTGCACATTGGCAGTGCTCAGGTTCTGCAACCCTTGGAAAACGATTTTCGCCTCACCAAAATTACCTACAATCAGCACAAAGAACACCGCCATCCATCCTATCAACGTCGCATCATACAATCCATTGGATGCTTTTGCAGTGCGGTGCTCTTTATCTTCATTCTCTTCCATAGCACTATCTTTGGGCGTGTTGGTTGCTTGCTTAGGAAGTTGCCCTTCAACAAGATTGAAGGCAACCGTAAAAGCGCCCATACCGGTCATCGCAAAGAAGGTCGGTACTGCTAGGTTGTAGGCGACGTAGGGAACAATGCCGGTCAGCTTGGTGAGTGTTGCCGTGAGCACAAAGCCAAAGTAGTAGTAGTTGATATACCCATTGGCAAACCACGGGTCATAGGGCGGGAAGTATACCGATTTGGTGATGGCGTTGAGGTAGGCGAAGTCCATTGGTTTTTCGCCGCCTCGGTAGGGGTGCCATAGGTCTGGGTTGCGCCAGCGGATGAGCAGGAATATACCAAAAAGCGTCCAGAACAATGCCTCTTCCAACAGGATAAGTCGCCAGTTCTCCTTGAAATAAGACACAATATTATTGCGATGTTGATAGAAGATACCACCCGATACAAGCGCCAACAGCACCATCATGCCAATAATCGTTGGTTGCTCAAAGGGCGCTAATTGCAAGCTCGCCAAGAACCACACGAGCCAAGCCACAAGCAACAACCCGACCAATTTCGAGAGAATATATCCCCGGTCAGCTAGTCGTTGACATGCGATAAAGGTGATAGGGAGTACAACCACCGCCATAGCTTGCAGGGCAAAAAACCAGAACAGCACCGGCACAGAGTTAGATAAGCCATTGGGATGAAAGAGCTTTGCCCAACTGCCTTGTTGTTGGTAGATGTGTTGCTCTTCAGATGTCAACATAAGCTGTGTGGGCGCTTCTGTTGCTTGTTTGGGTGTCATTTGCAGAATGTCTTCCCACACAATGCCTTCACTCAAGAGTTGGCGCACACGTTCTGGGTTAAACTCATCGGTTTTCTCAAAAATGGTCACTTTGGGGTGGTCATAGACGCTGAATGCTTCCTCTGCGCTCTGGTCTGGTATGGTTATGCTAAACAGTCGCGGGTATGAGGTATATTCGTTTACCTTGCGAAAGCCTAGTTGTTCTGCAAAGAGCAAATCGTAGTAGCGAATAGTCATCGGGTAACGCTGTGGTAGGCGTGGGATTGAGTCATACAGACGGTTACTGGCGAGGATGAGATAGTCGGCTTGCGACATAAAATCTATCATCTGCTCTAGCTTTTGGGGGCTTTCAGCTTCATAGTTGGGCATGCTCACATTGATATACTTATCACCAAAGCCAATTTTGCCATCCACATTGAGCGGCAACGTATCATCCCAATGCTCATTGGCAATAGTAGTGCCTGCTGGTACATTTTCAAAGAGCCAGCGCGATGCTTCGACGCGGGGATGGGTATTTCGGTAGATTGCGGTGAATGCTAATGCGTAGAACAGTGTGCCACCAAGGACCACCACAGCTAGAGCAAGCGCAACCGGAGGCGTTGCAAGTTTCGCCATGAGCCGCTTAGTGGGGGGTGATATGGTATCGTCTGTGCTGCTATCAGGTACTTGTTGTTGCGTGGCTTGTTTCCATACCCAATACAGTAAATACCCTGCCATGAGTGCCAAGAATGGGTATATGGGCATGAAGTAGCGCATATATTTTACCCACTGGGTGCCGTGATAGAAGAATGTGACGCCTATGTAGACCACTGGTATGAGGTGTTGCAGGTTGCGCTTGCGGATGAGTTCATATGCGCCTAGGAGCCACCCGGCCCATGCGGCCAAGCCGAGAGGAATGCCCATGCCCCAAAGCACCATGTTTTGCCATGGAAAGACTAAATCGGGACGGTCAGCCCATTGGATGAAGGGCGGTATATCGCGTATGCCTTTGACGAGTTCGCTCATTTCTTTCATGTCGTCGAGCCATACCTTATTGAGGCTGAAGTTCGTAAACTTGGGACCTTCAAAGGCAATGGGCTGAAGAATGCGAAAGGTGAAGAACATAAACACAATGATAGTGAGTAGGCGCACGATGCTATGCTCAAAAATGCGTTGCGCTGGTGTGTTGTTTTTTTTGATGAGGCGGTAGACATCAAGCCCTACAATGATGACGATGACCACACCAAGCGTCAACACGCTGATTTTGGATGCCATGCCTGCACCAAGCGATATGCCGGTAAGGGCATAGTCTAGCCACTCTCCCGTTTCACTTGCTCGCAATGCCCAATAGACGGTGAGCATGACAAAGAAGTTTGCAAAGGTATCTACGGCAAAGAAATGTGACAACTGGATGGGGAGAACGCTGAGGGAGAGAAACGCTGCCCCAAGCAAAGCTACTTTGTCATTGTAGAGTCGTCGGCCTATTAAGAAGAGGAAGAAAATTGACCCAAGGTCGAAAAGGCTAGATAATGCACGCCCTACCAGATGAACTTGGTCATAGGTGCTTTTGTCGAGTAGTAAGCTTATTTTTTTGACGATGAGGAGTGGGAGTGTGCCATAGACATAGTGGATGTGTTCACCTTGCGAGTATGGGCTAAGGGGTGAGTTCATAGGGTCAAAGTATTGTTTGTAATCTTCCGGCCACTGCATGCCGGCTGCTACCATGGTCAAAAAGCGTTCATCAGGGTGTAGATGTTGGTTTTCGTCCCAGTTTAACCCTTGGAAGCGTAGAATAGCTCCTACTAAAAGGATGAGCAGGAGCCATAGATAGGTTGCATGTACGCTGGTCATGATGTTGGTCAGTATGGCAAGCCATGGTGGACTTGCCACGGGTTTCGCGGGCTGGGTTGTTTGGTGCGTTGTTTCTACTGTATGCTCATCATAGGTACTCATATTTTGCTCAAGCAATAGTTATTATACATCAAGGTTATGTATCGCTATTATCGTCTTGTGAAAGCGTGCGTATTTCCTCCACACTCAAGCCAGTTGCTGCACTAATAGCTGCCTCATCTAAGATGCCAATAAGCCGTTTGGCGGTTTCGAGCTTGCTCTGTAGTAGTGCTTGCTGTGCTGAAAGAGCTTCTGATTGGGCTTTGGCGATGGTATCTTGGGCTTGGTCAAGTTCTTGTCGCATGGATTGGTTTTCCTCTTCCAATAAAGCAGCGCGTTCTTGAGCTTCGTCCATTTCCTCTTCCAAAAATGCAGCACGTTCTTTGGCTTCGTCGGCTTCCTTCTGAGCATCAACAATACGCTGGTCTGCCACTCGGAGGGCATGTGCTAGGTCGCGGAAGTTTCCTATTTCTTGACAGTTTTCATCAAACCACGATACTTCGGTACCGCTCGTGCCAATGAAGACGCGCAGTATTGCAATCCACACAAGCCCATCCTCATTTGGCCACAGACGCTCGTAGCCATCGGGCGTCAAGATGTACACGATGATGGGCGGTGGTGCTCCCAGTTTGCGTCGGGCATTGTCTATAATAACGTAGATTGGTATACCAACTTGCTCATACACGTAGAATTTGGAGCGCGTTTTGGGGTTTTTGCGCTGATCACGTTGTAGCCGTGCCAATTCTGCTTTGTTGAGCATGCTTTTTTCCACATCAAGATGGCGCGTATTGGGCGAGGTGATTTCTACAACCAGTTCAACCGTTGCCCCTTCTTGCAGGACATAAAAGGTACTCCATAGGATGAAACGGGTAACACCCTTGACAAAGGCAATATCGGGTGTCACAGCTTCTAGGTCCGGTTGCTCAAAGTCAATGCGTACTTCCTTCAATACCAGTGCAGTCGGGTCTTCACCGGCTTGCAGATACAACACATCATACCCATGCACACTGGCGGTTTCATGATCACTTCGGACGGGCAAAATATCTCCTTCTAGTGGAAACACCACATCGTAACCAGTCAACGGTATGCGTTCAAGGGTTTCGGTGCCATCAGGATGGATAACAAAGTCGTAGCGCCAGCCATAGAGGTACGGGTCGTTATCATCTACGTCGTCGCCAATGTTTCGACCGTGTCCATTTTCGCGTGCTATCACTGCTGGCTCCACAATAACGTTTGCTGTTGGTTGTGTCATTGCATTTTGCCTTTCTATCTTTCCCAAACCTATGGGGTACAGTATACCATAACCACATAGGGTAGGGGCAACAAGCGGTTTTTGTATTGGAACCGTGTAGAGACGTAGCATGCTACGTCTCTACACGGTAGCACCGGCTTCTAGCCGGAGTCCGGCAGGATGCCGGTGCTACGTGCGGCGTACTTCTGGCAGGATGCCGGTGCTTACGTTTACCAATCAGCCTATTATGCCCCGGTCATCTGCTCTGGCTTGACAAAAGAATCAAACTCATCGCCTGTCAAGAAGCCCAGTTTGATACAAGCCTCTTTTAGCGTTGAGCGTTCTTCGTAAGCAAGTTTGGCCACCTTGGCAGCCTTATCGTAGCCAATATGCGGGTTGAGGGCCGTCACGAGCATCAGCGAATTGGTGAGATGCTGCTGGATTTGTTCTTTGTTTGGCTCTATACCAACAACGCAATGCTCAGTGAATGAGCGGCTACTATCGGCTAGGAGCCGGATGGAGTGCAACAGGTTGTGTATCATCACCGGCTTAAAGACGTTCAGTTCAAAATTGCCCTGCGAACCGGCCACCGAAATAGCGGTATCATTGCCAATTACCTGCGCACATACCATGGTCATCGCTTCGCTTTGGGTTGGGTTTACTTTGCCCGGCATAATAGAAGACCCCGGCTCGTTGGCCGGCAGAACGAGCTCACCCAAACCACACCGTGGACCTGAACCAAGCCAGCGGACATCGTTGGCTATTTTCATCAGCGAGCATGCGAGTGTTTTCAACGCACCGCTTGCCATCACGATTGCATCGTGTGCGGCTAATGCTGCAAACTTGTTTCCAGCCGATACAAAAGGCAATTCAGTAATGGTAGCTATCTTTTGAGCAGATAGGTCGGCAAAACCGGCTGGCGCATTCAAGCCTGTGCCAACAGCCGTGCCACCTAGCGCTAGTTCATAGAGATGTGGTAACACTTGGTCCAAACGTGCCAAGTCATGGTCTAGTTGGGCCACATAGCCAGAAAATTCCTGTCCAAGTGTCAATGGCACAGCATCCATAAGGTGCGTGCGCCCAATTTTGACAATGTCGGCAAACTCTTTCCCTTTTGCATCGAGAGCATCGCGCAGTTGCTTGACTTTGGGAATGAGCAAGTGGTTTATCTGTTCAACTGCTGCAATATGCATAGCGGTTGGGAAGGTATCATTGGAAGACTGCGACATATTCACATGATCGTTGGGATGTACCGGGTCTTTGCTACCCATAGTGCCGCCAGCCATTTCTATTGCGCGGTTGGAGATAACTTCGTTTGAGTTCATGTTCGATTGGGTGCCGCTCCCTGTCTGCCAAACACGTAGCGGGAAATGGTCATCTAGTTTGCCGTCAATTACCTCTTGTGCAGCAGCAACAAGCAATTTTGCCTTGTCTTCTGGTAAACGGCCAAGCTCAAGATTGGCTTCGGCTGCTGCGCGTTTGAGAATACCCATAGCGCGGATCATTTCGCGTGGCATAGTGTCGGGCCCGATGTCGAAATGGTGCAAAGACCGTTGGGTTTGAGCACCCCAGTAGCGATCTGCGGGAACTTCGATAGTACCCATAGTGTCCGATTCTGTACGGATAGCGCCTACATTGGCTGCCATATTCTCTACCTCCTTGTTTTGAAAAAGCTGTTCCCTTCGACACGCTCCGGGAACAGACTACACCTGTACCATATGTCACATCACAAGCAATATGCTTGTGCTATGAACCTGTGTTGTGCCTTCGACATGCTCAGGCACTGATCTCGTTGTGCCTTCGACATGCTCAGGCACTAGTTTGAATAATCTGCATGACCTCATTGAACACATGCCCATTCGTGGCTATACCGTTGCCACCATCAATGGTTGCTGTTCCGTTCCAATCTGTGAATGTGCCGCCTGCTTCCTGTAAAATGGGGAGCAGGGCTGCCGCATCCCAAATGTTCATGACTGGGTCGAGCATGGTTTCAGCACGGCCAGTGGCCACCATCAGGTAGCCATAACAATCACCCCATGTACGCACAATACTGGCGGTATCGGTCAGGCGATCAAATGCTTGTTGCTTACCATACTTTTCGTAGCGGGTTGTACACGTCGTCAGCAACAGACCATCGCTCAGTTTTGTAGTATGCGACACTTGGCAGGGACGCCCATTCCACCAACACCCCATGCCTTTTGCAGCATACACAATCTCGCCGAGTGCTGGTATGTTGACGACTCCTATCACCGGTTCGCCTTCATACTCAATCCCAATCATTACCCCATAGAGCGGCACCCCACGCATAAATGATTTTGTACCATCAATGGGGTCCAGAATCCAACGCCAAGGAGCATCTCGACTGCCCGTAGCTCCTTGCTCTTCGCCAAGTATAGCATGTTCGGGGTAACGTGCTGCAATAGCATCCCGTAGGAAAGCTTCTGTTTCGCGGTCTGCTATGGTTACAGGAGAATCATCGGCTTTGCGTTCGATTACAACACGAGTCTGAAAATGGCGGAGAGTCACCTTACCTGCTTGCCAAGCAAGGTCGTGAGCAAAATGGAGTAGTTCTTGTTCTTGCACTTTTTGTCTCCTTACATCTATTTTCCAAGATACCGTACTATACCGTATCGCCTTTGATTATAGCATGCGATTGAGTAGGTTATGGTAGAATACAGCCGGTATAGAAAAATGGAGGTTAAAAATGGTACGTGTTCATCGGCTTGCAACTATGTCCGATCAAGAACTTGCTGCACTCAAGCGGCGAGCAGAGTTGAATATTGAAGATGCGCTGATGACGGCGCAAGAAATCATTGGTAAGATTCGGCAACAAGGTGATACGGCTATTATAGAGTATACCAGAACTTTTGATTATGCAGAAGCAACAATAGACCGCTTGAAAGTGACAGAAGATGAATTTGAGAAAGCCCGTAAAACCATTGCCATTGAAGACAAGCGAGCTATTACCCAAGCGTTTTCCAATATTGAGCGCTTTCATCGCCAACAAATGCCTGAACCAATGTGGTTTACCGAGTTGGGCGCAGGCATTATGGCAGGCGAGAAAATAACTCCCATTGCCAGTGTGGGGCTGTATGTGCCACGTGGTAAAGGGTCTTTCCCATCGGTGATGCTCATGCTTGCTGTACCGGCCACCGTAGCCGGGGTAAACCCGATTATTGTTTGCACGCCCCCCAACGAACATGGCGAGGTGGATGCTGCCTCACTCGTGGCAGCAGATATGTGCGGCATACGCGATGTCTACAAGCTTGGTGGCATACAGGCTATAGCGGCCATGGCCCTCGGCACAGAAACCGTGCCCAAAATAGATAAAATTATCGGCCCCGGCAATACCTATGTATCGGCTGCCAAACGCCTATTGTTTGGTGTAGTGGATGTTGGTCTGCCCGCCGGACCGAGCGAAGCGATTATTTTGGCAGATGAGCATACCGACCCACGCATCGCCGCCCTCGACTTGCTCAACGAAGCCGAGCATGGACCGGATTCGGCTGCCCTGCTCGTGACACACAGCGAGGATGTTGCTGCAAAAGCCGCCGAAATAATCCCATCGTATCTCAGCGAACTCCCAGAGAAGCGCAGGGCCTTTTGTGAACAGGTGCTCTCATCCTATGGTGGCATCCTCATCACCTCAAGCCTGCAAGAATCGATTGCCTTTGTGAATGACTATGCACCAGAACATTTGGAAATACTGGTGCAAGAGCCTTTTGGCGTTCTGGGCGAGATTAAGCATGCGGGTGAGATTCTCCTTGGCCCATATACACCCATATCCGTCAGCAACTATTGCCTAGGGCTAAATGCCATCTTGCCAACGGGCGGGTTTGGCCACACATATTCCGCCGTGTCGGTGTATGACTTTCTCAAGCGTTCCGGCGTTGGCTATATGACGAAAGCCGGGTTTGACCAATTGAAAGAATCCACTGCGCGACTGGCAGACTTTGAAGGCTTCCCTGCGCATGCGATGGTGGTACGCAAGCGGGATGAACTCTTACCCTAGATTGCCCGTATAAACGTTTCAACGCAAAGGCGCGTGAACGTTTCAACGCAAAGGCGCAGAGGGTTTTAGATTCTTCAACAATGCCTTACGTGAGTAGATTTGTGGTATGATAGAGCATCAAACTATGTAGAACAGGGATGCACATATGGAACACAACACTGTTTTGACACTAGAACAGGCTGCACAATACTTGCAGTTGTCGCCAGAAGATGTACAAACTGAACTGGAGGCAGGACGTATCCCCGGACGTAAATTCGGTGGAAAGTGGCGTGTGCATCGTCAAGCACTGGATGCGTTGTTGGGCGTGAGTACAACAAGTCAACCAGTGCCTGAGTCTGCGCCTGTCGAAGGCAACGGGAATCAGCCGGTGCTTGCGCCTGCTGATGGCAACGGAGGGCAACCAGTGCCTGCACCTGCCGATGGCAACGGAAGTGAGCCAGTTCCTGCGCCTGATGAAGGCAACGAGAGTGGGAAGGTGCCTGAGCCTGCTGATGCTCATAGTTTCTTTGAACAGTTACAAGCGCTTCCAGAAAAACCAATACCTGCTGAAGGGACTTACGAAGCACAAAGTCTCTCCCAAAAAGCTATTAAGGCTAAAACTGAGGGACGACTACATGATGCTCGTAAACTCTTTGAACAAGCCATAAAAGCTGGTGGTGGTGTGCAAGTGTATCCTCCTTTCGTCAAAATGGAAATTGGTTCGGGAAGAAACACAGAAGCAAAACAACTCATTCAGCAAGCAATAAAGCAATTTCCAGATCAAACAGTATTTTATAACATTTATGGACAAATGGAACGACGCTCCGGCAACTACACAGAGGCTGAAACAATTTTTCGTGCTGGACTAAAATTTTCTCCATCCAATGCTCATCTGCGAAGGTCTTTGGCGCAAACCTTGGTGCAAATCGGAACAGAAGATAGTCTTCAAAAAGCTGGCGAAATATATGAGTGGTTGGATCGAAGAGGTAAGCTACACAAAAAAGATGGACTATACCAAAGATACATTACCTTTAAGAGCAGTCCACGTGCCAATAAAGCCTACGATTTCTTTCGACGTGCTCGCATGGAAGTTGGTATTGCTACCAGACGAGATTTGCCCCAAGACATTACCGACATGGTGTTTGAAGCCAGTAGCCCTGAACTCAGTGAGTCATTTAACCTAACCGGGCATTTTCTGGTGCGCTGTTTGCAACGACGCACCGAATCAATAGATATTATTAACCTTCAGGAGTATCTTCGTAAACTCTCTACTCAAGGTGGTATTCTGGTTTTGCAAGAGGAAGAGGGGCAAGTTGTTGTCAATACATCATTAGCTTTTATTGCTACGCCAGATAACACAGCAGTACGCAACCAAGTCTACAATATTCTGAGTAGAGATGAAGAAGCTATCATTCCTTTGGATGATAAGATGCTTCAGAATAGTGGCGACCCTCTCAATACACTACGCGATGTGCTCGGAAGGTATCTAGGACGCCGTAACCTTTACGACAGCACATTTCCTGTTTCTGGGCGTCGCTTCTTTGGGCGCGATAATCTACTTCCCCACCTCACCGACCTTGTAAAACACGGGCAATTTCTGGGCATTTTTGGGTTGCGCAAAATGGGCAAAACCTCTCTGGCATACCAACTACGTGATGAAAAATTACGTGGTGAAGCTGTTGCCTATGTAGACTTACAGGCAAGCAGTACTCTCTCAAGCAAAGATTGTACCCCCCTGTATTGGGAACTGGAGCGTAGCCTTTATACACGGCTCCAAAAGCAACAGCAGGATGGTACCAACCTGTTACGACTGGGCAGGGTTGCCCACTACACTGATCTACCCAACACTGGGAACCCAATAGCATTGCTCTTCAATGAAGATATGCGCTTATTTCTTGATGCACTATCTCGCAATGCGCTTGGTCGCATCAATCGTTTGGTTATCGTATTAGATGAGCTTGAGCGCATTTTGCCAGTTGCCGGGCAACAGAGTGCCGAGGGCTACCTAGAGTTTTTTGGTTTGTTACGTGGACTAGCACAGCAATATCCTGGCTTGCTCTCCTGCATTGTGATTGCTGCCAATGCTGCTATCAGTGAACATGGCTATTGGAAAGGGCGCGAAAACCCGGTCTTTGCACTCTTCAAACCTATTTTCCTGCCACCACTTCTGCAAAAAGAGTGCGATGAAATGGTCGTCAAGCTTGGCAAGGGCATGAGCGTCTATTGGGAACCAGATGCCTTACAAGCAGTGTTTGATGAAACAGGTGGGCATCCATTCTTAACACGCTCGTTTTGCAGTCACATTGCCCAGTCCTATTCCGCCCGTCCCCTTACGGTGACATCTGCTATGGTACAGGAACAAGTGCATCCTTATATCCTCCACTATGACGATAAACTGCAACAAATCACCCAACTACTGAGCGCAACCTTCCCTGAAGAAGAGCGTATCTTAGAACAAATTGCGCTTGGTGAAGCGCCTGGTGACATTCCCAATGAATCGTTGCGCCACCTTATTGGATATAGCCTTGTCAAAAGGGAAAATGGTGAGTATCAAATCACATTGAACTTGTTGCGCCGTTGGTTACGAGAGAGAGCAGGAGTGGAAGAATGAAAACCATTCCTTATGCATGGGATATAGTCAACCCTTCGCTGTGCTACGGACGCGATAAGTTGTTGCAGGAAATGCGCGACCAGTTGTTGGTTCGTGCTGGTTTTGGCATTGCCGGTGGTCGACGTATGGGTAAAACTACCCTGCTACGCCGGCTTGAAATGGAACTCCAAGCCAATGCTGAAACGTGGCAAGCAAATGGTTTGCGGGTTATTCCCGTATACATAGATGGACTGGTATTACCGCGTCCACTAACTGCCGCTACTTTGTGGAAACACATACTGCGAACATTACAAGCAGTACTACCAGAATATACCCAACCTCTTCCCGAGTTACTTGACTTTGACCTCTTTAAAGCTCATCTCAAAACAGCACTCAGCAGTATTCCAGAACAACCACGCCTAATTGTGCTCTTTGATGAAATAGAGCCTATTTTGGCGTGTGGCGAGTGGTCTGAAGGATTTTGGGCAAACTGGCGTGCGCTTTTGAGCAATACCCCCGGTTTGAGTGGACATAGTGGTGCTATCTTTGCTGGCGCACGCGAGATGGCTCTGTTGCAACGTGACATTACATCACCACTAGCCGATATTCTTGAATGGAGACATTTACGTGTATTGACATTTGAAGATGCATGTCGTCTGATGCAAGAGCCTTTGGAATATGAATGGTCTAAAACATTTCTGGACACAGTATACTGCGAAACGGGCGGTCACCCAATGCTCTTGCAATATGTCATGCATCATGTGTGTTCCTATGAATTGGAGAAAGCTGAACAAACAGTTGAGCAAGCTATAGCAACATTTGCCCGTCAACAAAAGCAACAGTTTAGCCAATGGTGGAGTCGCTATTGCAGTCTTGATGCTCGCCTTGTTTATGCCCGATTGCCTAACGATGGAAGTTTCATATCGAAGGAACAACTCACTCGTGAATTTGGCTCGACAAAAGTGCAAGAAGCACTAGAGATTCTGCAACATGTTGGGTTAGCGGTTGCTGAAGATGAAGACGAGTTTGATTTTCGCTATTCAGGTGAGATGTTTCGTCGGTGGTACCGAGAATATGGGAAGAATGACTTGGATAATGTACCACGGGCTTTGGTAAGTGAATCGGTTTTAGCACGTGATTGGGATACTCCAGAGGAGGATGCTGCATGGGCGCACTTGGACCAGCTTCCATCGTTGTGATTCCGTTTCCATTTTCGGACGACCTTTCAACTACCAAACGGCGACCAGCGTTAGTCTTGACTAAAGCCGGAAACAATGATTGGTTGCTATGTCAAATTACAAGTAAAGATACTGACCCAATAGCCATTCGTTTAACTGATACACAGTTGAGTAGAGGCACATTACAAACCAACAGTTTTGCTCGTCCTATGAAATTATTTACTGCCAGTATAGATTTGATAATCAAGCACATAGCTATACTGAATGATGAAACGTTTCAGAAGGTCTTAACAACCATAATTGATTCATTGCAGAGAAGTATGCCTTTGCCTTAAAAGGTCAGAGTCTCCTCACGATAACACCTATTGAAAGAATAGAAAGAATAAAACATGCACTATAAAGACTATATTGTGAATACCCCGGCCTACAAGCCCGCCAAGTTAATTGGGCAAAAAGTGTCGGACATGGTGAAACTCTCATCCAACGAAAACCCGCTCGGCCCCTCTCCCATGGCGCTGGAAGCCATGCAGCAGGCTATGCCCAACATGTACCGCTACCCAGATAGCTCAGCCCAAGCGTTGCGCCAAGCATTGGCCGACCATGTTGAACTCACGCCAGACCATGTTATTTGCGGCAATGGGGCGGATGATATTATCGGCTTCATCTGTCTAGCGTTTTTGCGCGAGGGCGATGAAGCTGTGATGGCGTATGGCAGTTTCATCAGCTACTTGTTGCGCACGCTTGTTATGGGAGGTACACCGGTGCGTGTGCCACTCAACAACTACACGCACGACTTGCAGGCAATGGCAAAAGCTATCACGCCGCGCACGAAAGCACTTTTTATATGCAACCCTAACAACCCAACTGGCACAACGAATGGAGCGGATGAGATGCGCGAGTTATTGGAACAAGTGCCAGAGGATGTGCTCATTGTGGTAGATGAAGCGTACATCGAATTTGCCGCTCGCCCCGATTTTCCAGATATGCTGGCCGAACTACGCAACGGGCGCAACAACCTCATGATTATACGCACCTTTGCCAAAATCTATGGGTTGGCTGGCTTGCGTCTTGGCTATGCCTACACCCACCCCGACATCACAGCCTATCTGCACCGCGCCCGCAATATCTACAATGTCAATGCCATGGCCCAGGCAGCCGGCGTAGCTGCCCTGCAAGACACCGACCATATTGCACGTAGCCGTGCGCACATTGAAGCAAGTCGCCTATTTTTCACCCGTGAACTTACCGCGCTTAGATTAGCTCCTATTCCAAGTGAAACGAACTTTATCGCCGTGGATGTAGACGACGACATGGCTGTAACCGATGGACTCTTTCACCATGGTTTTACCGTTTCCCCCTTAGCCGGGTGGGGGCTACCGGGGCATATTCGTATTTCGTTTGGCACGACAGAGCAAAATGAGCAATTCATAACGGCATTTGCTACAGTATTGGGAAAGGATTGACAACACGATGCAAAATGACAAATTAGGTATGACGCTTGGGGAAATTTCCCCACACAAAGTATCGTTGCTGCGTATAACCCGCGAGTCGAAGATTGATGTGTGCATTGAAGACAGCGAAAGGAAGCTCAACACCATACGGACAGGCAATGCGTTCTTCAACCATATGCTTGATGGCTTGTCGTCACGGGCATGCCTGAATGTGGATGTAACGTTTGAGGCGACGGAAGCCGAGGTGTTCGACCACGTTATTGTGGAAGATATGGGGTTGACGCTTGGCCGGGCGGTGCGTGAGATGCTCGATGCGCGTCGCCCAAGCGGGGTGAATGAGCGCGGTTCATACACCGTGGCGTTTGATGAGGCGCTCGTGACGGCTACACTCGCCTTCGATGGGCGAGCCTACACCTTTCTGCGGGGTGATGTACCGGGGCTACACCTTGAATGGGTGGAGACTATTTTGAGCACGAGCTTGCGGCAGTTCTTCGATGGTTTTGCGCAGGGGTCAGGGTGTGCAATACAATTGCAGTTTTGGGCGGGAGATGATAGCCACCACACATGGGAGGCAGCATTTAAGGCGTTTGGTGAGGCTTTGCGCGAGTCGCTTGCCCCTTGCCCCTATCGCGCCGGCACAACGATTGGCTTGAAGGGCACCGGCATGGAGACAAAACTCTAGCCCAGAAAGACCGTATAATACCAAATTCGTATGAATAATAGTTTAGTTCAGTCTTTGCGTCTTTGCGCGAGGCAACTGGTATAGTGTATGTATAGCCAAAATAGATATAACCCTGAAAACATAAACCTGCTCATTTTTGACCTTGACGGTGTCATCACCAGGGAGCAAAAATATTGGGATACAGCGCGTTTGAGTGTGTGGGAACTGCTTGAGCATACGCATGGTCTTGGGCTACACACCTATTTCAATGGCGGGACGGATTTTCCTACCAAACTATCGCAGGTGGGCGAAACAGTCATACCCGATAGCCTGATTTACCAATTGAAGAACCGTTCTATCAATTCAAACTGGGATATAACATTTGTGGTGGCAGCGTTGCATATCGTCGGCGTCCTCAGTGCGTATTGCACAGCTACCGCTGCGGATGTGCCTGCTCTTCTGCACGATGAGACGATGCCGCTAGATGAGCGGTTGCGTCATGTGGGTGAGATGTTGCAACCCTATGGCTACACTGCCAGTATAGGCAATGCAACTATTGAGCAGTTTTTGGAAGAGGGTGATGCACTTGTTGGTCCGTCGCTACTCGACTTTGTGGAGCCATTTGCCCTGCAACAACTAGGGACACATATATCATTTTTGCATCCTGATGGGGCATTGTGGCACGTGTGCCATGAGACATTTCAGCGCTGGTTCACGGGTGAAACATGGCCAGGCGTATTGCCAGTAGAAACCACGGTGATACCTTGCGCAACAATTGAGGCAACACTCAGGCGATTGACAGAATCGGGGCGGTATGTGCTAGGTATTGCTACTGGCAGACCATCGGAAGAAGTAGTAGAGCCGCTGAAAACGCTATCGTTATTCTCCTACTTCGATGAGCAACGCATTGTGATGCATGACCATGTGCAGGTAGCCGAAACGTTTTTGCAGCAATCTGGCGAACGCATGAAGCTTTCTAAGCCACATCCGTTTGTCGTATTCAAAGCTATCTATCCCGATAAAACGATCCAAGACCTCGTTTCGGGAGACTATTTGCCTTCAGACCATACCTTTGCGGCTTTTATTGGCGATTCGTCTAGCGATGTGTTGGCGGCTAAGCGAGCAGGGTGCGTGTCTATCGGTGTACTCACTGGTCCGGGTGGGGATGCGTTTCGTGATGCACGACACACAAAATTAGCAAGCTTGGGCTGCGATAGCATCATCAATGATATATCGGAGTTGCCGCACCTGTTGGGTCTGTGATACGGCTATGGCTTGGCGTGAGACGCGACACGTCGGTAAATGGCTAGGGTTTCACGAGCGGCCTGTTCCCACGAAAAACGGGCTGCTTGCTGGATGGCTTTCTGTGCGAGTGTTTGTCGTTGTGCTTCGTCGTACCACATATGTTCAATGGCATCTGCCCACGCTTGCACATCTAACGGTGGAAGAAGTATGGCGGCTTCACCGGCCACTTCGGGTAAACTACCTGTATTCGCTACCAGCGATGGGGTGCCGCATGCCATGGCTTCAAGCACGGGCAAGCCAAATCCCTCATAGAGCGATGGGTTGGCATAGAATATGCACGCTCGATAGAGCCAGTGGAGCGTTTCTTGTGAGACATTGCCAACGAATAGGAGCGCATCGGCAATGCGCAAATCGTTCACCGTTTGAAAAATGTCATCGTCGCGCCAGCCACGCGCACCGGCAATGACGAGAAAGTAGGGCGTATCGGGGCGTCGGTCGCGGCATACGCGCACTGCTTTTAGGAGTGTGGGAAGGTTTTTGCGTGGTTCTAGGGTGCTGACAAATAACCCAAATGTACCCGCTTTGACGTAGTACCCACTCCCATGGAGTTTAGGGGATGGTATGTAATGCTTTTCACTAGGCTCTACTGTGCCAGGTGTAAAGATGGGCCCAGCAGCTTCGTACACAACATCTATGCGCTCTGGGGGCACATCGAGAAGTTCGCTAATATCTGTGCGTGTAGCTTGCGATACGGCTATGATGGCGTTGGTGTGCCAAATGGTTTGGCGCACTTGCCCATAGTATCGGCGCGCTTGATCATCCAGAATGTCGGGGTAGTGGAGGAAGGCGAGGTCGTGAATAGTGACGACGGTAGGGCATGGGCTGCGCTGTGGCGCGATGAAGTCGGGGCAGTGCAATAGGTCTAGGCGATGCCTGAGCAATTCTATGGGCAAAGACCACGGTTCAAGGCGATGGTGTGGCGGGGTATACAATACTGCACGTTTTGCATTGGGTGCTTTAATAAGCGGTTGTTTGTGGGAGTGGTGTTGCAAAGTTATCACGGTATTGCAGGCAGTTTGTGGTGCTAATGCTTGCACAAGTTGTTGAGTATATTGTGGTATTCCACCAACCCGGTAGGCGTTGAGGCGGGCATCTATACCGATGCGCAAGCCATTGTAGGGTACACGTGTCATAGCTACAACACTCTCACAAAAATGGTACTTGCTGCGTCCTCCGGTTGCCCTATCATCTCGTCCAATTCAGGCAAGGTTGGTGCTGCGCCAAGTAATTTCCCCTGATTGACAGCAATCCACTGTCTGCTATATTCATGCGCATGTTCAGACATCCACCTATTCGACTCACGGACCCCTTTCAAAAGAATATCATTGTCTTCGACAGTAGCGCGTTGGGGAGCTAATACATATGCAGCACGCTGTAACCCCTCATGGTCGGGAAATAGGCGCTTCCCTTCTTGCGCCATGTGAATAGATAGCCATGCCAGCATCATGTGTAGCGACATAGTGATAGCTTCGTAGAGTTCATCGGGTGTGCGCGTAGACCAATCTACACCACGCACGATACGCGCAAAGGTGCGTGCGTCGCCGGCATGCGTTGCTTCGGCTAGGCGTTCCATGAGGTCATCGCCAGTCGTCAATAGTTCTGTTGCCACTGGTTGTTCAAGTACCATGGTCATTTGTCTATCTCCTGTTCTATTTATAACACCTTGTTGATAAACGTGCTTTGCGGGTCTTCTGTCTGTGCAATCAGGTCATCTAATTCGCTATAAGTATCTGTCGCACCAAGAAACACCCCTTTGTTGACAGCAATCCACTTTCCTCTGTATTGGTGTGCATGCTCAGCAATCCATTGCTGCGATTCGCGGTATCCCTTGATAGGAATATCATTGTCTTCGACAGTAGCCCGTGGTGGAGCTATGACTTTTGCAGCACGCTGTAACCCCTCATGGTCGGGAAATAGGCGCATCCCTTCTTGCGCCATGTGAATGGATAGCCATGCCAGCATCATGTGTAGCGACATGGTGATAGCTTCGTAGAGTTCATCGGGTGTGCGCGTAGACCAGTCTACACCACGCACGATACGCGCAAAGGTGCGTGCGTCGCTGGCATGCGTTGCTTCGGCTAGGCGTTCCATGAGGTCATCGTCAGTCGTCAATAGTTCTGTTGCAACTGGTTGTTCAAGTACCATGGTCATCTGTCTATCTCCTGTTCTGTTCTCCTGTTGCCCATATGCATTGGCACATGGCATTAGTTTTAGTCTGCGCCAAAGTAAAAGGCATTCTCCTCTGGGTCAACAGCAAAACGCATACGGTTCAGAAACCCATCTAGCCCAATGAAGTTGGGATGTAGCCATTCTTCGTCGGCGTCCAGCATGGGCACAAAGACTGTGGCTTCAATGCTAGTATGCTTTTCGGGATTGTGATAGTCTACCAAATGCATATTAATTCTGAATATTTTACCAGCATACCAATAACCTCGGACATAGTATCTGGCATCAAACATATGATCGGCATAGCCACTGTCTATCAACGACTTGGCTATAGCAGGGTCCAGAACACACCATGGTGCGCCGGTATCCACAATAAATGGTGCTGTTCTGTTGACTACAAACAATTCTAAGACCATACGCGGAGACGGTTCTTCATCATTGGGGTAATGGTCCTTATAGTATGTCACACCAGCAGCAAAATTGCATCCAGTAAGTGGTCTTACGAAACGTGCCATAGCTACAACACTCTCACAAAAATAGTACTTGCTGCATCCTCCGGTTGCCCAATCATTTCGTCCAATTCAGGCAAGGTTGGTGCTGTGCCAAGTAATTTCCCCTGATTGACAGCAATCCATTGTCCGCTATATTCATGCGCATGTTCGTCCATCCACTTGTGCGACTCACGGATTCCCTTGACGGGAGGTCCTTTAACTTTGCCAACAATTCGTGGGGGGGCTATGACCTTTGCAGCACGCTGTAACCCCTCATGGTCGGGGAATAGGCGGCTCCCTTCTTGCGCCATGTGAATAGATAGCCATGCCAGCATCATTTGTAGCGACATAGTGATAGCTTCGTAGAGTTCATCGGGTGTGCGCGTAGACCAGTCTACACCACGCACGATACGTGCAAAGGTGCGTGCGTCGCCGGCATGCGTTGCTTCGGCTAGGCGTTCCATGAGGTCATCGTCAGTCGTCAATATTTCTGTTGCAACTGGTTGTTCGAGTACCATGGTCATCTGTCTATCTCCTTTTCTATTTATAATACCTTGTTGACAAACGTGCTTTGCGGGTCATCTGTCTGTGCAATCAGGTCATCTAATTCACTATAGGTATCTGTCGCACCAAGAAATACTCCTTTATTCACAGCAATCCACTTCCCACTGTATTGGTGTGCATGTTCAGCTATCCATTGTTGCGATTCTCGGTATCCCTTGACAGGAGGTCCTTTGACTTCGCCAACAATTCGTGGGGGAGCTATGACTTTTGCAGCACGCTTTAGCCCCTCATGGTCGGGAAATAGGCGCTTCCCTTCTTGCGCCATGTGAATAGATAGCCATGCCAGCATCATGTGTAGCGACATGGTGATGGCCTCGTAGAGTTCATCGGGTGTGCGTGTAGACCAATCTACACCACGCACGATACGCGCAAAGGTGCGTGCGTCGCCAGCATGCGTTGCTTCGGCTAGGCGCTCCATGAGGTCATCTTCAACCGTCAATACCTCTGTTGCAACTGGTTGTTCGAGTACCATCGTCATCTGTCTATCTCCTCATCTGTTCTACACTATTTTGTTGATACTGATTGTGCATTATACCATTTGACGCTTCTTTGTGGTATACTCTTGTGTCAAGTGGAAGTACCTGAAATGCTGAAATGGATGAAACGCATATGCTCCCATTTCCTGCTCTGGTTGGACTGGATGCAGCACGTCAAGCATTGCTGTTGCTCGCCGTAGACCAATCGCTCGGTGGGGTTGTGCTGGCAGCCGGTGTTGGCACTGGCAAAAGCACCCTGATGCGCAGCTTTGCACAGTTTATGGATATTGGTACATTTGTCGAAATGCCGGTGGGGGTCACGGAAGACCGCCTACTTGGGGGGATTGATTTAGAATCTACCCTTGCCACTGGCAAACGGGTTCATAGAAGTGGTTTGTTGGCTTTAGCCGACGGTGGTTTGTTATATGCCGATAATGTCAATTTATTGGATGATAGCACGACGAACCATATTCTCGCGGCGTTCGATAGTGGCATTGTGCGCATTGAGCGCGAGGGGTTGAGTATCGCTGAGGCTTCGCATTTTGCCTTCCTTGCGACCTACGACCCAAGCGAAGGTCCGCCACGTCGTCACCTGATGGACCGGGTTGGGTTGATAGTGGCCCCCATTGGGCAATCGAGTGCGTCGGCACGCACAGAAGTTGTGCGTCGCAATATGTTGATAGACCGTCGCGCTAACGGTGCAGGTAGTGAAGATGCCGAGGACAAACCCGAAACGTTGGATGACTGGGAAGCGGAAGAGTTGATTTTGCACTCTCTCGTTGTGGAAGCACGCGAGCTTTTGCCATCGGTGCAGATAAGCGATGAGCAGGTTGAGAAGCTTATCAATACTGCGCTTGTGCTTGGTGTTGAGGGGCATCGGGCGGATATTTTTGCTACAAAAGCGGCTTTGGCTTCGGCGGCCCTTGCCGGGCGCGAGTATGTAGAGGAAGAGGATTTGGAGCGAGCGGTACGCTATGTGCTGTTGCCACGTGCTACTCGTGCGCCTCAGTTTGAGCCAGAAGAAGAGCAAGAACCCCCAGAACCTCCGCCAGAGCAACCAGAGAATGAGCCAGAAAAAAATCAGGATGAAGATGAGGAGGAGCAGGAGCAACCACCAGAGCCGCCAGAGGTGCAGGCTATTGAGGATTTGGTTATGGCGGCGCTTGATACTGAGATTCCCCCTGATGTCCTTGAAACCCCATTCACTATCCGCCGTAGTGGCCGTAGCGGTTCACGCGGCACGACGAGTGGCAAGCGTGGGCGTCACATACGTTCAGTGCCGGGGTTGCCTGGGCAGGGGCGTTTGGATATTATTGCGACGCTCCGTGCAGCAGCGCCGTGGCAGAAAGTGCGCAAGAAGCAGAAGCGCAAACAGTCCAAGGGTACAAGTGTGCCTAGGCGCAAGTCGCAGGTGTTGTTGCGGGCAGAAGACTTGCACGTCAAACGCTATCGTAGCAAAGCGGGTACGTTGTTTTGCTTTTTGGTAGATGCGAGTGGCTCTATGGCATTGCACCGCATGCGCCAGGCCAAGGGTGCAGTGAATGCGTTGCTGCAACAAGCCTATGTGCATCGTGACCAAGTGGCGTTGCTTTCGTTCCGTGGCGAGCGGGCCGATGTGCTGATGCCGCCATCGCAGAGTGTTGAGCTTGCGAAACGTGCGCTCGATGTGTTGCCAACTGGCGGCGGTACGCCCTTGGCAGCGGCATTGCTTTCGGCATATCAGGTGGCCGAGCAGGCCCAGAGCCGTGGCATTCATCGCACGACGTTGGTGATTATTACCGATGGCAAGCCCAATGTGCCGCTAAACTATGACCCGGCGCAACCGAAGGAGCAACGTCTTGCTGATGCCCGCGATGAGGTACAACGGTTGTCTGCGAAACTACGTGCAGCCGGCCTTGGTGCTGTGGTAATTGATACGCAACGCAATTTTATCTCGCGTGGCGAGGCGCAGCAATTGGCAGCATGGCTCGGTGGTAGCTATTTCTACCTACCCCAGGGCCGTGGCGAAGATATTGCGGGTGCAGTACTTTCGGCCAACGAGGAGATGTAGGCGTTAGGTATGAGAGCCTGTTTGCATACATTTTCAAACAGGCTCTAAAATTCATAGGAGTGATTTTCGCGCCCAATGTCTACTGTACCTGTAAATCCAGACCGGCGTGCTTCATGTATTGCTTCCATTTCTGGCATTGTCCAGCGAGGGCTAAAATGCACTAACACAAGCCGATTTACTGCTGTTTGCAAAGCAATTTCGCCAGCCTGATAGGGTGTTGAGTGCCCTTCAGATGGGGCTGCAACCGTTGCCTCGTGTACCAATATGTAGGCTCTCTTAGCCAATGCTACCACTTCTTGCGAGGGGGCGGTATCGCCTGAGTAGGCTAGGGAGCGTCCACTGGTATGATGGAACCGTAGCGCTAGACATGGCACCGAGTGGTTGTTTAGCGCAGTCTGTAGCACCCAATCTGTCTCTAGGTGTAGCTCATCGCCTCCCTGTAGAGGTCGCCAATCTATAGGGACACTATGTTTTTCCATTTCAAAGGCATCTACGATACGCTTGGCATCTACCAAGGTGCGCTCTAGTCCATAGATAGGCATGGCGTCTCGCATGCCGGCTAGGTACAAGCTAAAGAGGAGCGACGGAAGACCATTGACATGGTCTGGGTGACTATGGGTCAACACAATGCTTTTCAGTTGCTGCGGGTCTACTTCAGCTTTGAGCAAACGTTGATAGGTGTCTCCACCGGCATCTACCAGCACAGGCCCGCCGGGCCCTTCCCAAACCATATGGGTATACCCACGGTCAATGTCTGGCACGGCTGTGCCAACACCAAGAAGTATGAAACGTGACATTATCCACCTCCTGTATTTACAAATCTATTCGCGTACACGTTTGCGTCGGCGTCGGCGTGACGATGATTTACTCGTTGTTGATGAAGGTTGAGTGCTTTTTTCCCGCGATGGCTGTGTAGATGTACCCGATGAACGTTGCTCTTGTGTTGTTGTCGTACCCGATGGTTTCTTTTGTTCTGGTGGTGGGCGTTTGCGAGGGCGGCGTGATGATGAAGGACGCCGTGTCCCGCTTTCTTGTGACGGCTTTGCACGCTCTGCTGAGCGCGATGGCTTTTGCGATGCATGTGATTTGTCTGTGTGGGGAGAAGGTTTGCTTGGTTGTTCCTTGTCATTGCCTTCTACATCATAGTCAACAAATTCCATATCATCTTCATCAAGTAGACCTAGTATCTCACTGCTATCTATTTCGTCGTCATCATCCAAGAACGTCGTTTTTTCGGATGCTTTCTTTCTGTCTGATGCGGTATCTTCTTTTTTGGTATACCCGGTTTGTCGTGCATGCAGGCGCGAGGTTGTTTCTTTGACGAGGTTGACGGCGTATTGCTCTTGCATGCCGCTGTTGGCGAGTTGCACTGTCACGACTTGCTGGAGCACATTTACTTCTACCACTTCGCCAACGCCATCAGGTGTTTGTACCCATACGCCTCGGCGGGGCATGCCGGTTTTCATTTCGGTATATTGCTGGTGTTCATAGGCAAGGCAACAGAGCAAACGCCCACACAAGCCGCTTATTTTCGTGGGGTTGAGTGGTAAATCTTGGTCTTTGGCCATTTTGATGCTGACCCGCGCATAGTTAGGCAGAAAGGTAGAACAGCAGAGCATACGCCCACAAATGCCAATGCCACCAAGCAACCGCGCTTCATCGCGTGGGCCTATCTGTCGTAGCTCTATGCGTGTTTTGAATGTGCGTGCTAAGTCGCGCACGAGCATGCGAAAATCTACCCGCTGATCGGCGGTGAAATAGAACGTAAGGCGCGAACCGTCAAAGTTATATTCGGCTTTCACGAGGCGCATTGCAAGGTTATGTTCTTGTATTTTTTCATTGCAACGGGCCATGACATCATCATGATGCTTTTGTAGAGTACGGGTATATTCCAAGTCATCATGGTCGGCACGGCGCAGCACTGGTTTGAGCTCGCCGACGATGTCGTTTTCGGCTACGTCGAAATTTTCATACACCACCCGTGCCAACTCAGGGCCATGGATAGTTTCGACAATGACCATATCGCCTCGCCGAAACTCCATATCGGCGGGGTCAAAATAATATGTGCGGCCACTGTCCTTAAAGCGGACGCTCACCACGAGAGTCATTCAGCAGTTTTTCTTCCTGTTACTTCAAATGCTTTCACGCGCTTGCTTTTGCCTTTCAGTTCCAACTCGCCCATTTCTTCAACGGTAAAGACATCCCCGGTTGCATTGAGCGTTTCTTGGCTAATGCAGACGCTTCCGGGTTTGGCTGCACTTTCCAAGCGCGAGGCTGTGTTGACAGTATCACCAATGGCAGTATATTCGAGACGGTGCCGTGTGCCAAAAAAGCCCGTGTAAGCTTTGCCCGTGTTGACCCCAACGCGAATGGAAAAGGATTTTTTTGAATCGAGTTTATCAATGAGGCGTTTCTGGGCTATTTGCATCTCTAGGGCAGCAGAGACAGCATCGTAGGCATGATGCTCATTGACGGGTTCTTCAGGAAGACGCGGCGCTCCAAAGATAGCCATGATACCATCGCCAATATATTTGTCTACTGTTCCTTGGTGCTTAAAGATAACATCGGTCATTTCATGTAAATATTCATTGAGCAAGTCTTGCACTTCATGTGGCAGCATGTCTTCAGAGAGTGAGGTAAATCCTTTGATGTCGGCAAAGAGTACAGATACATCCTGCTCTTCAGCTTCCCACAACTTGCCATATTGGGCTACATAACGTGCTAGGGCTTGGGCTACGTTGGGCGACAAAAATCGCTCGAGGTTTTGGCGCACTTGGGCTTGTTGCCGTAGTTCCTCGGTTAGGCGAGCACGTTCTATGGCAACGGCTGCTTGAGATGCTATGGCTGAAACAAGATCACGGTCGCGTTCGGTAAATTTGTCGCGCCCCGGCGAATCAAGCAAAATAATACCTATGGCAACGCCACGCAGCAACATGGGTACTGAAATGGCCGAGCGAATGTTGGCACTGATGATACTTTCTGAGCTAGCAAAATCAAGCCGTGCATCGCGTGTCAGTACTGCTTCGCCGCCCTCTAGGGCTTTGCGAACAATAGTACTGCTAATAGTAACATCGCCATGTCCAGTAGGGTAGACAACCATTGGCACGAGTTCTTGTCCTTTGCGCAGGAGCAACAGCCCCCGTTCGGCTGGCACGAGCTTAAGCACTTGGTCGAGCACTAGGTCGAGCAGTTCAGCAACATCTACTACCTCATTCAAACGCATGCTAATAGTATAAAATTCTTGCAGGTCTATGGTGGGCGCTGGTAACTCGCCCTCTTTCACAGCGCGTCCATCGGCTGAAAGAGGGAAATATTCATTATCATCAAATACAACACGTTGCGCTGCCCGGTCTTCAAAGTGTAGTTCAAATGGACCTATGGTGATAATGTCGTTGTCGCTGATTTGTTCGCCTCGTACACGTAGACGGTTTACAAAGACACCATTGCGACTGCCAAGGTCATTCACCCACGCGTGGCGTCCTTTGAGTTCAAGACGGGCATGATGCCGCGACACAATGGCATGATTGAGCACAATATCATTATCGAGCTGGCGACCAATGGTGAGGCCTTGCTCAGTTAAAGGCAGAGTATGTTGTGTTTTATGTATGGTAAATGTAACACGGGCCATTTAGGGCTTGTTTCTGTAATCATGCTTTTAGACTACATGTATTATATATCAGCTAAGAGCTGGGCGCAATGGTATTGTGTCTATTGTAATGCATACGACATCTGTGCCGATTATCACAAGATTATGCTACAATAGAAGCTATCACACATATGTGAGTCACGGCGATACCGTCGTGGTCTGTAAAATTGTACATAGTTCAGAAGGAGCAATTCAAAATGGTAAAGCACATGCGTACCCGTATTATTCTTTTCTTATTTCTCTGCATACCCCTATTAGCAGAGCCATCTGACAAGCCCGCCAATGCACAGAACGATGAACGATGTTTTCCAGAAACAGGGTTTTGTATCTCTGGCCCTATCCGCACATATTGGGAGACCAATGGTGGGCTACCTGTATTTGGCTACCCTATAACCGAGCAACGTACTGAAACGATTGAAGGAACTTGGACCGGTCCAACCCAATGGTTTGAACGCGACCGATTGGAAGATCACGGCGACTTGGGCGTGATGGCCGGGCGACTTGGCGATGATATTTTGCAACGCAAAGGCACCCCCTGGCAAACCTTCCCGACCGTCTCGAATACCGACCCTGCATGCATGTACTTTGAACTCACAGGACATACCCTATGTGAGCCATTTCTCAGCTACTGGCGCACCAATGGTGGTTTGGAACGATTCGGCTATCCCATCACCGAGCCATTTGAAACCAACATTGAACATTGGTATGGCACGGTGCAATACTTTGAACGTCGTCGCATGGAGCACCACGAAGAGTACAGCGGCACCGATTATGAGGTATTGCTTGGTCTTCTTGGCAATGAGATACGTACCTTGGAAGAAGAGCCAGCAGGCACACCAGAACCAACCGGCACACTAGAGCCAACCCATACACCAACGCCAGAAGCGACGAGCACGCCAGAAGCAACAAGTACACCAGAAGCAACAAGTACACCAGAAGCAACAAGCACACTGGCTCCGACCAACACACCAGTAGCAACGCTCTCGGTGAGCAAGTTGGCTACGGTATCACAGAGCGAGCCAGGCCAAGAATATAGCTACAGCATCACTGTTGCATCAACCAGTGCCACCGAGCAAAGCATAAGCTTTCGAGACAATCTTAGCTCTAAACTAGAGTTGATGAGCATAAGCGTGCAAAATGGTGTCTGTACACCTGAAACCCAGACCGTAAAGTGTACACTGACGGTCAAAAGCGGCACGTCGGCCACAGTCATCATTGATGTGCGTGTAGGCGAAGATGTGTCTGATGGCACCATTATCACCAATCAAGCCAGCGCTTCAATAGGCAGTGAGACGGTGGAATCAAAAACGGTTATTGTGCAGGTGAATAATGCATCAACACCGGCATCAACGCCTACAGCAACCCCAAGACAAGCACAAAACCCGACGCGTGCCCCAGAGCCAACTGCAACACCAGAGCCAACTGCAACACCAACGCCAATGCCAGAGCCAACAGCCACTCCCGACGCAGATGAGCTTGCCAACGAAGTGGTTGAGCTAGTGAATGAATATCGCCAAGAACACAACTGCCCCGCACTCACCATGGACGAGCAGCTTAATAGCGCAGCACTCCGTCATAGCGAGGATATGGCACTCAACGACACATTTTCACACACTGGCTCCGATGGCTCTTCTCCGTGGGACCGCATCCAAGACACCGGCTATACCTTCTCAACAGCAGCCGAAAACATCTATGCCGGCACAAGAACGGCCGAAGACACCGTGAATGGCTGGATGAACAGCGAAGGACATCGCAAAAACATCCTCAACTGTGAGCTAGAGCAAACCGGCGTTGGCTACTACTACCTAGAAGACGATACCGGCGATGTTGGGTATCATACCTATTGGACGCAGGTATTTGCCACACCGTAAAGGTCAACAGAAAGGATATTACCATGAGCGATATATGCATACACATCCCAGACGAAATAACGAACAGGTTATCTCTGGAAGAGAGCACCTTGGCAGCCATCGCACGCGAAGCACTGCTCGTGCGGCTCTATGCTATGGGGAAAATTGACAAAGATAGCCTAACCCATGCCCTTGAGATAGGAGACTTTGAATATGTCTTTCTCCTCAAAAAATACGGTATCACGCTACCTGATACCCAAGCAACCAACGGAGCTTCTCCCGAACCATCACCGGCGTATGATGAAAATGACCCGGAGAGTCTTCGGGAACGGGCGCGAGAAGTGTTACGTGAGGCTGGATTGCTTACCGAACTCGGACCGGAATTAAAGCAGTTTATTGCCGAAGGACCAATCATAACACGCGAAGAAGCCCAAGCTATTTTTGCAAGGAATCCTGGCAAATCATTGAGTGAAATCGTCATTGAACAACGAGGACCGTTATACTAATGAGTTTTTTCTTTCTCGATACCAGTGCAGTTGTGAAATGTTACTTTCAAGAACGTGGTAGTGCTTGGGTACAATCGCTTACCAATCTAACACATTATCATACTCTTGTTATAGCACAAATTACCCTTGTCGAAACAGCAGCAGCGATTGCAGCAAGGCATCGCGTTCCTGGGGGCATATCACTTCAGGAGCGCAATGACCTTTATAAGTTGTTTTTTAGCGAATGTAATACCAATTATAATCTCGTGCCCATAACACGTGAAATTATTGATCGAGCAGCACGTCTCACTCAAGAACACCGCTTGCGTGGGTACGACGCTGTGCAATTAGCATCAGGCTTATTTGCCCATGAGCGCTATCTAGCTGCTCATCTACCGGGAATAACGTTTGTTACAGCAGACAATCACCTTATCATTGCTGCCCAAGACGAGGGTTTACCTGTTGCAAACCCAAACGATTATCAGTGAATTGGACTACTGAAAGAGGAAAGGAACCCATATGAAAAACATACACATCCACCTCTCCGAAGAGGTGGCAGATAGCTTACATATGCCAGAGGAAACGCTAAATGCCATCGCACGCGAAGCACTGCTCGTGCGGCTCTATGCCATGGGCAAAATAGATGTAGCTAGTGCAGCCGAGATGCTTGGGGGAACAGTGGTAGAGTTTTGCCAACTGCTCAAGCAATATGAACCCATCTTAGCTGCTATACCATCCATCAATGGTAATGATCCACAATCGGATAAACAAACAGCCGATGGGGATGAGGCGCAACCATCATCTGAGCATGAAGAAACTGCGGCGAGCCTCAAAGAACGGGGATTAGCCGTATTACGTGAAGCTGGTTTGTTGGTAGACCCCAACGAATACCCACTGCTAAAGCAAATTGTTGCTGAAGGTCCGATACCAACACTGGAGGAAGTGCAGGACATTTTTGCAAGGAATCCTGGTAAGTCATTGAGCGAAATTGTCATTGAACAACGAGGACCGTTATACTAAGATGAGTTTTTTCTTTCTCGATACCAGTGCGGTTGTCAAACGTTATATACAAGAACATGGTAGTGCTTGGGTACAATCTCTTACCAATCCTACCCTTGATCATACTCTTCTGATAGCAGAAATAACTATGGTAGAAACTGCTGCTGCAATTGCAGCACGACATCGTGCTCCTAGTGGTATATCTCTTCAGGAGCGCAATGCCATGGTTAGATTCTTTTTCAACGAAAGTGGTTTCTATGACCAAACTGCATCAACAACACATCAAATATATAGGGTTATACCAACAACACGGCTCATTATTGAGCATGCTGCAAACCTAACTCAACTCTACCGGTTGCGTGGGTACGACGCTGTGCAATTGGCAACAGGTTTGTTCGCCCATGAGCGCTATCTAGCTGCTCATCTACCGGGAATAACGTTTGTTACAGCAGACAATCACCTTATCATTGCTGCCCAAGACGAGGGTTTACCTGTTGCAAACCCAAACGATTATCAGTGAATTGGACTACTGAAAGAGGAAAGGAACCCATATGAAAAACATACACATCCACCTCTCCGAAGAGGTGGCAGATAGTTTACAAATGAAGGATGAAACACTGAATGCCCTTGCACAAGAGGCATTGCTCGTGCGGCTCTATGCCATGGGCAAATTGGATAGGGATAGTTTAGCCAACGCGCTTGGGATAACGTTTTTTGAACTCATCTTTGTGCTGAAAAAGTACGGCATAACGTTGCCCGACCCCCAACCAGTCAATGGGGATGAGACGCAGGCATCATCTGAGCATGCAGAAGACCCAAGGAGTGAGCGTGAGAAAATACATGCTGTGCTAGAAACAATGCGTCAAGAAGCCATAGCAGATACAAAACTGCCCTTTAGACCCAAAGGCGACCCAAACAGTGAACGTGAACAAATACGTGCTGCACTCTATGAGGCCGGTTTGCTCACTGAACTTGGACCAGAATTAAAGCGGTTTATTGCCGAAGGCCCAATACCAACATTGGAAGAGGTGCAAGCCATCTTTGAAAGGAATCCTGGTAAATCATTAAGCGAAATTGTCATTGAACAACGAGGGCCGTTATACTAATGAGTTTTTTCTTTCTTGATACCAGTGCGGTTGTCAAACGTTATATACAAGAACATGGTAGTGCTTGGGTACAATCTCTTACCAATCCTGCCAATGGCAGACAATGGACTGCTTGCCGCAGCACAAGCTGAGGGCTTAGCTGTTGCAAACCCGAATGATTATCAGTGAACAGCACTGCGGGTTTATTCACCTTTAACTGCTCTGCTGCTCACTGGGACGCTCAGCTATAGGGTACATGTCTGGGCTAAATGCATCGGGCGCATCGGGTGCATCGGGCTTGCCATTCTTCATGTAGATGGTGCGGATAGGGAAGGGGATTTCTATACGTTCTTGGCGGTAGCGCTTGTGGAGCCGCTTGACGAACTCGTGTTTAATGCGGTATTGGTCAACAAACTCTTGCCCGCGCAGGATGACGGTGAAGTTGATGCTTGAATTGTCAAACGTATTGTAGCGGATGAAGGGGTCATGGGTTGGCACTCCACCTTCTATGTGTTGCATCACTTCTCGTGCTACGTCAATGGTTACTTCTTCTACATAGTCTAAATCGCTATCGTAGCTTACCCCAACATCAAATAGGACCGATAGTTCCGTTTCAGGTTTATAAAAGTTGGTTATAATAGCAGTGGACAACACTGAGTTGGGGACGATGATAACATTGTTGCTAATCTGGCGAATCTGTGTCGTGCGCCAGCTTATCTCAATGACATACCCCTCTTCGCCAGTGCTCAGGCGCACATAGTGTCCAGTGGTGACTTGTTTATCAACAACAATCTGAATGCCAGAGATGAGGTTGGTGAGCGTGTCTTGCATAGCAAGCGATAAAGCCAAACCACCCACGCCCAAGGCTGTCAAGGTAGGGGTGATAGGCACACCTAGCAATGCGAGTATAGAGATAATGCCAACTATCAAGATGGTGACACGAATGATGTTTTTGAAGATCGCCAGCGAGGGGAGGTTGCTCGAACCGCTGTACATTTCGACTATGCGGGTACCTATACGTACAAGGGTGATAGTTAGCGATAGGACAAAGATGATAATGAGTGCATTGTAAAGGTAACGCGTTGTTTTTGAACTGAGGGCTAGGAAATAGGTTGAGATATAGATGCCAATAAGCGCCAGCCATAGGAATGTTGCTTTTTTGATAACGCCGAAGATAATGCTATCCTCTTTGACAGAAGTATGTTTCAATACCCACCTGAGCAGGGATGTGATGATAAAATGGGCAATCAACCCACCCACGACAATACCTGCAAAGAGTATGGCTAGGTTGATCAGGTTGGAATAGTCCACCGATGTGGTTGATTCGATCATACGATAATAACCCTTTTACAACACAACGAATATGAGCACGCTGGCAAGTACCAAGACTAATGTCGCAACGGCAATAATGATGCCAATGCGCTCAGGATTGTACATAGTCCATCCACCAACAACATCATTATCAAAGCCAACGATATGCAACGTTTGTGATGTCTCATTCAAGGTATAATCTACATCGGTCACTGGAACACCACGAATAGTCAACGCTGTCGCTATTAGGCGTGTATCATCCCCGGCACTGTTGATTGCTTCCTGCACCATTTCGGCTAGTGGAGCAACACTATACCAACGACTTTCAAAGGGGTCTATAGGCGTAGCATGGACTTGCTCCAAACGCTGGCTGAGCGAACGTTGCGGCAGCCCCTCCAAATCATCGGTATTTTTCCACAAGTAGGCACGCCGCGCCCATGTAAAGGCATGCTCTTCGAGGATTTTACCGCTTCCCTCGCAAGAAGGGCAACGTTGCTCACGGTAGCCATGGCAGGTAGCACACACTTCAGATACCACTTCAGTTTGGGGTTGCTTGTCTGCGCCAAGCACCTTTCGTGTGCGTTCAATAGTACCTTTGCCATTGCACTTGGTGCATAATACTTTGCCCGTTCCATTGCATTCTGGGCAATGAAGTAAACGCCGCGAGCCAGTCCATACCAGTTCTTGTGGCTTCACTTCAGTATATGGCGGTGCTTCGGGAACGGCAACATCCCAGAGCGGGTAACTCGTTTGGGTTGTTCCGGCATCGTCGGTTTTGCGCAGTGGGCGTTGGCGTGGTGGCAAAGGTGTACGTGTTTCATACAACGTGCGTAGCTCATAGAAATAGATGTTGTAGCTGGCAATCTGCTCAATTTGAATGAGGTGCCCAAACGCCGGGCGACGAAAGAACCCTTTGCGGCTCCAACGGTTGAGAATGCGGTTGATGGCATCAGGACGATGCAACCCATCGGCACGGGAACGGCTTTTGTTCACAAAGGTTTCATCCAGCAACTCGCCCAAGACTGTTTCGAGCGGGTTTTCGAGCCATTCGGCAATTGGCTCCCACTCCACATCTTCATCTTCAGCAGGTTGGTCAACATATTCGCGCAACGCACGCTTCAGTGCATTGACTGCTTCACCGGCACTGGCAAACCGTGCTTCTGGCTCAAGATGTATCATGCGCCGGATGACGACATCAGCTTCGCCCGCAAAAGCGTCTAGTATAGTGAGTGACAGCACCTCCATGCCGGGCGCGGGAGGTATATCGCCGCTGAGCATGTGGTAGATGAGCGCCCCGAGGCTATAAATATCCAATGCTGCGGTTGTTTCGCCTTGGTCTAGGCGCTGTTCAGGAGCCGAATAGGGCGTGAGGTAATCTGCTTCGTCAACGCTGCTCAGGTCGGGGGTGAAGGAACTAGCGGCCAAGGTGAGGTTGGTCAGGTATGCGACCGATTCGGGTGTTACGAGTATGTTGGATGGTTGCACATCGCGGTGGATGACGTCTTGGCTGTGGAGATAATCGAGCACGGTGCCAATTTGTGTGGCGATACGTAACGCTAGAGATGGTTTGAGTGGCCCTTGGCGCAGTGTTTCACTAAGCTTTTGCCCCTCAATGTGCGGTGTGACAAGATAATCGCCATAATCGTCATCGTGTCCGGCATCTATTACGGGTAACAGGTTGGGGTGACCCAAATGTGCCGTGAGACGTGCAGCAAGTTGGAAGCGACTTATGGAAATCCAATCTGCACGGCGGAGAAAATGTATCTGTACTGGACGGTCTAGGGTTAGATGCGTGGCTAGGTAGACGGTAGTCAACTCTTCCTGCCCGATTTGTTCATGCAGGTGATAATTACGAAACACGTAGCTAGATTCGTCTTCGTGTGCAGTTTGCATACGCTTATTTTGTTCGTCAACTTTTGAAACTGCCATTATTCTGTCTACCTTGATTGAACCGCCAAGACAGCTCGCGGCATTGCAGCGTACCAGCAAAGCATTGCCTGTTCCTGCTTTATACCTTTGCGTTCTTTGTGTCTTTGCGTGAGGTCTTAATGAAAAAAGAGCACAAAAGCGCCGAGCATGATTTGCTATCAACCTTACCATCCCATCTGTTATTTTAGTACATTTGGTCTAAATTAACAAGTGGATAGGTTTCAGTTGTTAGGTGTTAGGTGTTAGGTTATAGGGTTCCTAGCACCTAACACCCTTGCATCTATCACGAGTTTGAGCATGGTCGGTAGTCAACCGGACCGGCAAAGGTAATCCTATCTTGGTTACGGATGGAGCCAACGCAAAAATGGCTTTTGCCGCCAAGCTTATTATACCAAAGGTCAAAATAGGCATTCATCTCATCGTTGAAATACGCTAGTGGATTGACAGCATAGCCCGGATTCACGGCCGCTTGGAACGGGTCCTGGTTGCCAAGCATGCGCTCCGGCACTGGTCGCATTTCAAAGTGTAGATGTGGCCCGCCATAATCTCCCGATAGGCAAACAACCTGGCCCGGCTCTACCCGGTCTCCCTTTTGCACCTTGACAGCACTCGCATGCCCATAGATAGCGTAGACATTGCCATAGCGCACGATGGCGAGCATTGGCGGGCACCCACCAAAGGGGCAATCTTGTCCAGGGCGTCCGGCACACACGACAACACCATAATCTATCGCCAAGAGTGGTGTACCCACTGGCACGGCGAAATCTATACCCGGATGGCGTCCTTGGCAAGCCCCATAATATTGGCGTCCGCCTCCTGCGGCCCATTTGGTGTAACCATAGAGTTGGGAAATGCGCGGCTGACCGGCAACGGGCAGCATGGCAAAGGACGGTTTGCGGCTACTGAGTGCATCATCGGCGCTGCTCACTTCAGCGTCCGACGGAGAGAGTTTGATGTCGGGAAGGGTTGGTTTGGTTAAATCGCTAGCACGGGTTGGTGCTCGTCCGTGCAGGGCATAGACGGTGTCTTTGGCAAAAACTTGTATGTAGACAGGCGAGCCAGCCATATCAACCTCGTAGACTCCAGAGAGTGGTGTGCCAAGTTGGTTCTCAGTTCCATATTTCTGGAGGGATGAATTGGGGTCGTATGCACTATCAGCAACCTTACATGTCTCAGTCATAAGCGCTTGGTAGAGGTTGCCGGCCGATGTTTCGCTCAAACGGCGCACGTCAGACCAATTTGGCACGGGCGTATAGAGCGTATCACGTGCGAAAACTTGCATGCTATACTCTTGCCCGTCTACGGTGATGCGGTAGGAATCTGACAGAGCTGGGCCGAGCTTCTTTTCTAAGGCGACGTGGTGGAAGGACCAGTTGGTGTGCAACTCGGTGCCACAGGCACGGTAACTCGCTTCGAGCAGGGCTAGTTGCAAGCCACTTTCGGGCATTGTGCCCCCCAACAGGTCATATAGGCTTTGTACCTTGCTCCACTGTGGGATTTCGTTGAAGAGTGTGTCGCCTGCAAAGACTTGAAACCCATACTGTTTGCCGCCAAAATCTACCCGTTCGGCTTTGCTGGCTGTGCGGGCTACAGGTGCGCCCAAGTTATTTTTGGATGCGTAGACATGGAAGGCCCAGTTTGAACGGAAGCCTTCGCCACGTTGACGGAAGGCTTCATTTTGCAGGAGAGACCAAAGACGCTCACGGTCTTCATTATTTTTTGTGTCTAATGAAAAAGAAACGCCGGGCGACAAGTCCAGTGGTTCCGGGGTTGGTGGCTCTGGCGGATGGTCGGGCATATCCTTATCGTGGGCTTCTTTTGGTTCACTCAGTGGGGCTGAAACGGCTTTCTCCTTTTCGAATGCTTGATTGCTCTCGCCGATAACCTTATCGGGGAGCGGCATCTGGGTTCCCTTGTTCTTTTCGTAGAAGTAGCGACGTATTACCTCAAAGACAACGACACCTACGCCGGCTAAAAAGACGACTGTTCCAAGTGTCTTCCAGTGATTTTTCATAGCTAAACCTCCTGTAGTATTTTTCCAAGTTGGTGCCTTCGACAAGCTCAGGCACCGTTTGGCGTTTTCCCAAGCTTGAATGCGTCGTGAATCACGCGCATTGCTCTATCACCATCATCGGACCCAACAACCATTGAAATATTATACTCGGTGCTGCCTTGGGCAAGTGCGATAATATTGATATGTTCATTGCCAAGCGCATTACACGCTTGCCCTGCAATGCCGGGGACTCCATGCATGCCAGAACCCACAACAGCAATGATGCATACTGGCTCAGTGACATCAACATGTTCGACATCGTGATAGGAGATGTCACTAGCCAGTTCGCGCCGGAGTTCGTTGACTGCCATAGCAGAGTCACGTTGTGGCACGGCGAGGCAGATGTTTTGTTCGCTACTGCCTTGCGTTATCAGAAGGATATTGGCACCAGCCCGTGCTACGGCACTGAAAATACGGGCTGCCATGCCGGTTAAGCCGAGCATACCGGGCCCACCCACACGGATGAGGCTGACATCATTGATGGCGGTAACGGCTTTGACAGCTTGGGTGCTGGCTTCTCCACTGATACAGGTGCCGGTATGCTCTGGGTTGAAGGTGTTGCGTATGCGAATAGGTATGGCACGCTGTACCAATGGGTAGACTGTGCGCGGATGCAGGACATTTGCGCCATAGTAGGACATTTCTGCCATTTCGGTATAGGAGAGTGTTGCAAGGGTGTGTGCATCGGGTACTATTTTGGGGTTGGCTGTCAACACGCCATCTACTTCTTTCCAAAACCACACTTCGTCGGCATCGAGTACCGAGCCAAGTATAGCACAGGTATAGTCACTTCCGCCACGCCCTAGGGTGGTAGGGATGCCGTTTTGGGTTGCGCCAATGAAGCCTGTGACGACTGGCACACGGCCACGTTCAAGCATGGGCAAGAGATGCTGGCGACTGTATGTACGGGTTTGTTCCATATACGGTGTGGCATCGCTGTAGCGGTCATCAGTAATGATAAGTTTGGTAGCGTCTACGGCTTCGGCATCCATGCCACTACTGCGCAAGGCAGCAGCTATTAGGCGTGCATTGCAGCGTTCACCTTGGCCACTGATGAGGTCTAGGGCACGGGGGGTTAGCTCTCCCAATACGGCAATGCAGCGTGATAGGTTGGTGATGTATGCAAAGAGGTCTCCCAATTGGTTTTTGAGCATGTCGCGCTCGGCCGGGGTTGTAAGGTCGCTGGCTGCTTCCGTATACATGTTGAGCAGACGCGGGGTGAGGTGTGCGACGGCTTCACTCTCACCATTGGCGGCTGCTTGGGCAGATGCTATCAACGAGTCGGTGGTGCGTAGGTCGGGCGAGTTCATAGCGGAGACGACAACGACTATTTCATGCTCTTGGGCACTGCGACGTACAATCTCAACCACACGCTGTATGGCTTCGGCACTGCCAACCGATGTGCCGCCAAATTTCATAACAATGCGCATAAAAAAAAGACTTTCCTTTCTAGGCATGCCATTTTTGTACTCGCTCTATTATACCGCATGATACAAGTGCGAATGTAACGGTTCAGATTTTGGGGATAACTGGAGTCGTAGGATTGGCTTCTAGCCTGTCCGCTGTAGCACCGACATCCTATCGGACTTGGCTTACCAGCCGGTGCTAGGGGCGCATTCGTGTATGGCAGTTAGCGCATTGTAACAGGCATGATGCCTTCATGCATTTGGGGCGAGTGCCCACTTGCCTCTACCAACGCACACATGAAGGTTTACTGTAGAGCAAGCTAGGATAAATGCACTATTTGTGTTTATCCGTGTCGAGCTGTGGTTCCTTGAAAGCAGACTGTGCGGAAGCTGCTAACAACGCTTCTAACTCTCGAATACGGTCCTCAGCACGTTTGTGAGCTTCGGCTTCGTCACGGATTTTGTCTTCTAATGCTCATTACTCGTAATTGGTATCACTTGGTTACTATGTAAGGCATATTCGTAGTATACCACACAGCCTTTAAGGGTGTGAGCTGTGTTGTCAAGTTGGTACTTTGTGGTAGTTTGCCTGTATGCTATACTTGCCAGAACAATACCACCTCGGAGCGGGTGGGTCTCTGGTAGTATCAGTAACTATGATACTACAGCCCGCTCATTCGCCACGCGCATATACACCTCGCGCACCTGCGCATAGATGTGCTCCCACGTGTAGCGGCGTAGCACCTTGGCATGCCCGACCCGGCCCATAGCCTGGGCAAGCGTGTGGTCTTGGAGTAGGCGTTGTATCGCCCGCGTCAACTCTGGCACATCGCCAAAAGGCACCAGCAAACCATCTGCCCCATGCTCAATCACCTCCAGCACGCCGCCAGCGTATGCGCCAATGACGGGAACACCGTAAACCCACGCCTCTAGGTACACAATGCCAAAGCTATCGGTGCGTGAAGGGAGTACGAATACATCGGCGGCTGCTAGTGCATCGCAGCGCGTTTGGTCATCCACAAAGCCGAGGATACGCATACGGCTTTGCTCGGCGGTGGCATGGGTTTTCACCCATTGCTCAAAGTGCGTCATGAGCGGGCCTATCTGTACCCATGTAGCGTTGCTTCCCTGGGACCAGAGGCGTTGCATAGCTTCTACTACATGTGGGGTGCCTTTATCGTAGGCAGCTACCCCAATGGTAAGCACGATTGGGCCGCTGATAGTGTGCGTCTGGCGGAAGCCGGCAGCATCGCCGCCGGCTATATTGCTTGGAGTGACGCCAACGCCAATAGTGTGCATGCGTGCATTGTCTACGCCTTTGCTGTGCAAAAAGTGTCGTTCTATATCCGTTTGGGTTATCACAGCAGCGCTACGACGCAGGATATCAATTTGCTGTGGCAGGCTATAGTAGCGCGAAATGTAGTGGCTGCCCGGCGTGCCCAAATGCACGAATGGTGTGCAAATGTGGGGAATATGCCGCTGCTCGGCCCACTGGAGCACTGGCAATATGGCAAAGTCAAGCGTAATATTGGTGGAATGCACGAGGTCAACAGCGGCAAGGTCAGGGTTGTAGTGTAGCGCATGTGCCATAGCCGGCATGCGTGGTGTCAGCGTTGCCAACCGACGCAACACTGGCACAAGCGCTTGCCGTGGCATGGGTAGGCGCGATAGCTCGACCATGAGGCGGCGCATGACAGGGTAGAGCAGTGGGGATGCTGGCAGACGCTGTATGGGGTAGCGCACAACGCGCACGCCGTTATGTTCGTCGTGGTGTTTGGCTATGGTGCGTCGCCCGGCGGACCATAGGTGTTCTAGGTCAAACGCATTGGTAGCTACCACCGTCACCCGGTGCCCTGCGCGGACGAGACGTTCGCCCATTTCTTCAAAGTAGCGTGAGGCTCCGCTTGGCACGGGCCGGTAGAGTTGTACAAGGTGTAGGATATGCATGGGGATATTATAGCACACTGTATGCGTAGGCTTTTGCCCATTCTTTCCTGCAAACCTTGGCGCTCTTTGCAGTGCGCGAAAACGAGAGCGTATATGCTATAATACCTATCAAGCAAGACGTATATAACAAAATGGAGGTGGAACGCCATGATGATGCTTGATATTCGTTCATTGAACTTGATCAATCAGCAAATTTTTTCAACTGTGCCAATTGGTTTCTGGAATGAACGAACCAAACTAGGGGTGGCGTTTGAATCCTCAACCGGCTTTATTTTGCCAAATGGGGCTACCCGTTCTCCTGATGCAGCGTGGATACCACAGGCACGTTGTGGGATGCGCTGAGCAAGGATGAACAAGTCACCTAATCCCTATCACCTGTCCCCTGTTCCCTATCCCCTAAAATTGGCCCTTGACTCTCCCCTCACTGGAGGGTGTATGCTAAGAGCCATAGACGAATGGGGTTGCAAACCCGTATCACATGAAGAGAGCAGGTATGTTTAAGGTAGGCGAGTTTTCAAAACTTTCTCAGGTATCGGTAAAAACATTGCGCTACTACGATGAGCTAGGGTTGCTCAAGCCGTCGCAGGTAGACAAGTTTACGAGTTATCGGTACTACCGTGCAAACCAACTTCTGCGACTCAATCGCATCCTCGCTCTCAAAGATTTAGGGTTCCCATTGGAGCAGTTGGCACAGATAGTGGATGAGCAGGTGACACCGGAGCAGATTCAAGGCATGTTACAGCTCAGGCAAGCCGAATTACAGCAGTATATTGAAACGGAGCAAGCGCGACTGGCACGAGTACAAGCACGTTTGCATCAGTTAGAACAAGAGAAGGAAATGTCTACGCATGATGTGGTGATGAAGAAGGTTGAGCCACAAACAGTTGTGGCGATACGCAGGGTTTTGCCGTCGTACTCGCACATAGGCGAGTTGTTTGAGGAGTTGATGGAGCAATTGGGGAATATGCGACCAGCGGGCCCGCCACTCATGGTCTGCTATGATGAAGAATACCGCGAGAGTAATGTGGATGTTGAGGTGGCTATGCCAGTACAAGCTTCATCTTGGGAAATGCCGGGCAAGACGATGATGGCATCTATCACATTTTGGGGTTTGATGGCAAACCGACTATGACATGGCGCTACATGGTTCTACGACTACGTGACATAGATGCAGACGACTTGTTGGCAACCGGAAAACCAGCAGTGATGACGTTGATAGGGCAAGCGCGTATGAAAGACCCTGAGCGCGTGATACGGACGGCCCTAGAACATGTTGCTACCGTGACCGACAAAGAGCGGCAAAAAGTCTTATTGGTTGTGATGACTCATTTGATGGATGATAAGGAGGAAATACACATGCTAGAAAGATTGTTGTACCAAATAGAACATGAAGGGTTGCTTGGTGAAACGCCTTTCATGGTATATATGCGCGAGAAGGAAGAAAAGATGCGCGAAGAACGGTACGCACAATGGCGTGAAGAAGGACGTGAAGAAGGACGTGAAAAAGAGCGCCAAGCCATGGCGTTACGCATGCTAGCAATCGGTGTAGACCGTGCTACCATTTTACAAGTGACGGGAATGAGCGATGAGGAACTCACAGATTTAGCAACACGCAACACTCCTACAGTATAAACGCTACTACGAAACTACACGCTTGAGAGGAGTATACTACAAAGGGGATATATCTTGACACGAAATATTTGTATGTGCGCATATAGCCGGCCGCGCTGCAAAACCACCTAGGGTGCTGCGCACGCTCCCCGACAGTGCGTGGCACCAGACTCAACTCCTATGCCCTGTCCCCTATCACCTAATCCCTATCACCTGTCCCTATCACCTGTCCCCTATCACCTAAAATTGGCCCTTGACTCTCCCCTCACTGGAGGGTGTATGCTAAGAGCCATAGACGAATGGGGTTGCAAACCCGTATCACATGAAGAGAGCAGGTATGTTTAAGGTAGGCGAGTTTTCAAAACTTTCTCAGGTATCGGTAAAAACATTGCGCTACTACGATGAGCTAGGGCTGCTCAAGCCGTCGCAGGTAGACAAGTTTACGAGTTATCGGTACTACAACTTCTGCGAAGCTGGTACGCTGCAACGCTGCGAACTGTCTTGCTATGTCTTCATAGAGCATCGTAGGGCTATGGTATAATAACCCCACAAATAATCGTAGCAGTGAATAGCTCTATGTGCTCTATTTGCTGCACTATAAGATAGGAGAAACTCCATGCACCAACCCAATCGCCTCATACACGAGTCGAGCCTCTATTTGCAACAACATGCCTACAACCCTGTAGACTGGTACCCGTGGTGTCAAGAAGCGCTTGACAAAGCACAGCAGGAAGATAAACCAATCCTGCTAAGCGTTGGGTATTCGGCCTGTCATTGGTGCCATGTCATGGCGCACGAAAGTTTTGAAGACCCAAGCACTGCCGAGATAATGAACCGCTTGTTTGTCAATATCAAAGTTGACCGCGAGGAACGCCCAGACCTTGATTCGCTGTACATGTCGGTCGTTGTTGCTGTCACTGGCAACGGCGGTTGGCCTATGACGGTGTTCTTATTTCCCGATGGGACACCTTTTTATGGCGGAACGTATTTTCCGCCGGAGGAGAAATCGGCTCGCTATGGTGTGCCAAGTTTTAAGCAGGTATTGCAGAGTATTGCCGATGCATATGCACAGCGCCGTGGCGAGTTGCGCATGGGCGGGCAAGAGATTGTGACCCACTTGCAACGTAGCAGTATGCGTTTTGGCGCGGGAAGCCAAGAAGAAGAGTCTGCCTTGAGCCCGGCGACGCTTGATACGGCTTTTGAAGAATTGGTGCAACATGAAGATTCGCGCAATGGTGGGTTTGGAGATGCACCTAAATTCCCGCAACCTATGACGCTGGAGTTTTTGTTGCGATACCACCTGCGCACAGGCAACGACAAGGCGCTTGGCATAGTGGAGCATACGCTATACAGCATGGCTATGGGAGGCATCTATGACCAGTTGGGTGGGGGCTTTCATCGCTACAGTGTAGACGCGCAATGGCTGGTGCCTCATTTTGAGAAAGTCCTCTACAATGATGCGCTCCTTGCCCGCATATACACCGAAACCTACCAATACACCGGCAATCCGCTCTATCGCCGCATTGCCGAGGAGACGCTAGATTATATTGTGCGTGAAATGCACGATACGCAGGGCGGCTTTTATAGCACGCAAGATGCTGATAGTGAGGGCAAAGAGGGCGCTTTTTTTGTCTGGAGCATTGGCGAGGTGCGCCAAGTACTCGGTGAAGATACAAACGTGTTTTGCCAAATATATCATGTAACCCCCCAAGGCAATTTTGAGGGATACACTATTTTGCACCGGCCAAGGCCGCTTGATGAAGTTGCACGGGTTACTGGCCGTTCCATAGAACAGTTGGAGGCACTGATAGCACGCTGTCGTAAGCGGCTTTGGGAAGTACGCGAGCAGCGGGTCAAACCGGGGCGCGATGAGAAGGTTATCACAGCATGGAATGGCTTAGCGCTACGGGCATTTGCAGCGGCGGCAGCAGCGTTTGACCGTGCCGATTATCTACAGATAGCTCAACACAATGCGCATTTTTTGCTCAACACGCTACGACAGAACGATGGGCGTGTTTTGCGTAGTTGGACAGACGGTACTCCCGCTCCTATTGTGGGCTACTTAGAGGACTATGCGCTACTCATTGATGGGTTGCTGGCACTCCATCAATCGGATGGCAATTTGCACTGGTTGCACACAGCGCTACAGCTTGCAGACGATATGGTACGTCTCTTCTGGTCTGATGATCTGGGCGGATTCTACGATACTGCGAGTGACCATGAGCACCTTGTGGTGCGCCCGCGTGATGTGACGGATAATGCGATGCCTTCTGGCAATTCAGTCGCGGTTGATGTACTCCTGCGACTAGCCGCACTGACGGGCAATGATACATACCACGCCTATGCTGCGCAGGTGCTTGGCAATGTGCAACAGATGATGGGGCAAGCTCCCCAAGCGTTTGGGCGCATGGTGTGTGCGGCAGACTTTGCGCTGGCACGTGTGCGCGAAGTTGCGCTAGTAGGGGATGTATCAACCCCTGCAATGCAAGCGCTTATGCATGTTGTCAATCAAGCCTATCGGCCACATGTTGTGGTGGCAATGAAGTCTACAGCAGATGCGGGAGATATTGCATTGCTAAAGGGGCGCGATATGGTTGAGGGCAAGGCAACGGCGTATGTGTGCGAAGGGTTTGCGTGCAAGCTACCTGTGACGGAGCCAGAGACGCTACGGGAGCAGTTGGGGAACTAGAATGTTGAGGCGCAGAGGGGTTGGAATCGCTGAATCACTGAAATGATAGCGATGTGGTGGAGCGAGGGGGATTTGAACCCCCGACCCCCTGCGTGCAAAGCAGGTGCTCTCCCGCTGAGCTATCGCCCCACACCATACGTGGAATATACGTGGAATATGAGCGGCGGGCTACCTATGCCCGGTACATGAGGTTGTAGTATTGAATGCCTTGAATAAACTCTAGCATAACGTGGTGGGCGCACCTGGACTCGAACCAGGGACCTCAATCTTATCAGGATTGCGCTCTAACCAGCTGAGCTATGCGCCCGCGTTGCCACTCAAGTAGGAATTATAGCATGTGTTGGCACGAATGTCAAGACAACCCTACATTGGGACGCCACCGCGCCTGAATAGGCATATATGACGTGAACATAGTATGCTATAATAAGCATACCTTTGAAATGTTAAAAGGGATAGCCACTACTGGCAACACAACCATTCCTGAACAAGGAAGAAAGGTTTGGTTTCACATGTCACGGGGTATCAGTGATGACCAAATACGTGTACCCAAAGGTGATGTTGATGACTTTTGGGATGAGTTTTACTGGAAAGAAATGACGACTGCTGAACAGCAAGCTTGGGGTACACTTGGGTGGGACCAGGAAAGTTGGGACGAGGAGACTAGCATGCCCGAGTCTGAAGATTCTGATTGGGAAGACTTGAGCAAGGCGGAACGGTCGGCTGCCGAAAGCCTTGGCTATACGCAGAAATTGTGGGATTGACCTGAAGGCGCGGCAAGCACTATCCCAAGAGAGCGTAACAGCAAAGAATTGACTGTTTCTGCTTTATACCTTTGCGTTCTTTGCGTCTTTGCGCGAGGTCTTAATGAAAAAAGAGAGCGATGTAGGCACATACCCTACATCGTTCTCTTCGTTTGCAAAGCCATCATGGGGGCCACACACTTTTGGGAGTGCGTGGCCCCCAACGTGCTCTTTACACGGTTGGTACGAACAGATTCATGTGGTGCTATGGTGCTAGTGGCGGCGGCTCAGGGATTTCTGGTAGGATTGGAGCGGCCGGTTCTGGCGTTGCCCACATAGGGGCTTCTGGCGGCTGCTCTAGCGGGGCAGGTGGTGCAGTGGGTTGTTGCTCTGGCGGGGCAGGTGGTGCAGTGGGCTGTTGCTCTGGCGGGGCAGGTGGTGCAGGTGGCGCAGTGGGCTCTGGCATCATGTGCAAACCGGGCGTTGGCGCAGCATTCGTATTGTCTGATGACATAGCTGGCTGGGGCGTGGTTTGTGCTGCTGTCGCTGGTTGAGGTGTACCCTCGGTTTCTGCGGTATCGCCTGCACTTTCCGGTGTTGTTGTTTCTGTTGATGAAGCGGCAGCAGGGAAACCCTCTGGGTGGTCTTCAAAGTAGTTGTAATAGTCGAGATCATCTGGATGAACCTCATATATATCTGGCCAGGGCTTAAAACTGGTGACAAACTGCTCGCGCTTGGCTTCTACCCCTTGTTCCTTGATGATTCGTGTAAAATAAATATCCATGCCTCCACGGGCCGTATCGGTTCGTTTAGGTGAACGACGTGAACGGTCGGGGTTGGAAACGTAGACAGCTCGCTCAGGGGCCGGGGTGCGGTTGGTGATTTCTGGACCTTCAAGCTCCACCGTGCGCCCAATATCGGTGCCATAGATGCGCACTTCGGCAGTAGCGCTCCACACATCTACACCAGTTTGAATAAGCAACCAGTGTCCGGTATCATTCAAGAACTTCAAATCTGGTCCGCCGGGTGCAATAAAAATAGTTGCATCCATACCGGATCCATCGCCATATTGACCATAGCCATATCGGTCATACCAATTGATGTAGAAGGAATGCCCCCATCGTTCGGTGATAGGGAGTCCAGCCCAGAAAGCAGCCCGAAACATAGTAGTGGAGTCTTGGCAAATGCCGCCGCCCCATTCCAACTGGGTGCGTTTGTTAATAATAGCATATCCCTCAACAAACCCACTTTCTTCGCCGATAGAGCCAATGCTTCTGTTGAAAGAAAATTCCTCGCCGGGAGCCACGAGAATACCATGCAACAAGTTCATGCCGGCTATGATATTAGTGATGCGATAGTCTTCTGAGCCGGTAAAGTCGCTACGCCCGATGGCGAGAAGGTCTTGAATGTGTAGCCTGTCGAGGTTTTCTTCAGTAATGGCAGGTTTGACTTTGTAGAACGGCAAATCAATAACACGTTCTTTGGATGTAGCAGCTTCCAGTACCATTGCAGTAGCATGCTTTTCATCCACACGCCAGCCCGGGGTGCCTTCACGAATAATCTTTAAGTCTCCACCATTCCAATCGAGCCGTGGGTAGATAAGCCCAGAACTTGTCGCATCAGCAATGGCTTGGATACGATGTTGTATTTCTTCTTCGTCGAGCGCCACGACAATCTCATCGCCCCCGTTTTTGCTTTCTACCCGTTGCACATGCATCATACTCGCTAAGTCTTCTACCGTCCATTCCCATTCCTGCTCTTTTGCCTGTAGCACAATGGAGCCTTGCAACAAGTTGTCAATAGCTTCTTGTGCTTGTTGGGTTGCAGCATCATCCAAAAGAGGCAACAAGGGACGTGTACGCACAGCAACTGGCTGTGTTTCTAGCCTTTGTAATGCGGCAGTCATATCTTGTATGGTTGCCGAAACAAGCACTTGTCGCCCTTGACGCGAAGGCATGGTATCAGACATAGCACCTTGGATAAAAAGTTGCGAATCTATGGCCGGGTACTCAATGTCGTGAGCTACCATGTGCATATACTGCTGCATTGTTGGCTGGTCTACCGTCAGCTTGATAGGAATATCACGCCCATGCACCCATACTGCTGCTATTTCACCTAAGTTGCCTAGCAAGCCATTGCGCCTGCCTATTTCAAATGCCTGCTGCACAACCGCGTCGGTGTGAACCTGAATGCCAATTTCTTGCAGGGTGGGTTGCCATATATAGTCATAGTAGTGGAGCTTGAGCGGTTGGCTCAGAAACGTGGCATAGTGTGTCTGAATGGCTCGCGCAGCTTCATCGTTGGTCATACGTCCAACGGGAACACCTTGAATGGAGACATGGGGGTAGATACGTCCAGCAAAGGCGACGTTCAGATAAAGCACCATACCAACAACGCCCACAACGATGACAAGACCAGCCACGGCAAGGAACTGCCATGCCTTGTTGCGTTGCCACGGCGATACATGTTTCTGCGAAAGCCTAGGCACGAGGTAGTGCCGGAAACTCTCCGGTATATCACTTTCACCGGGCCACTCAGTAGTACCCGATAGCTTTCCCGTTGCATAAATCTGTCCCTTTTGATGATGACCCTGAGCGCCGGGATTCTGAAGCCCTTTCATTGACACCTGACAAACTCCTGGTTGCGATTACGTCTCAGAATAGTGTAAACCTAATAGGTTAGAATTATCAAATGACTGGAGAGATTCCAAGCCTTGCACAATAAGCCAATATACTGTATAGACGGTAGCAGTGTCAATGATAAAAAGCTGATATGACAAGTCGCAGCACAGCGTATAGCACATGTGTTTTTTAAAAACATGTGCTATAATTCACTATTGCGTGTTGAGTACCGAGAGAGAGAAGAAGGAACAATCTATGTCCAGAGTTCGCCAAGAAGTATTGAACGTATTAATTGCACAGGGGCTTGCCGAACGTGGCGTCATTGCTGTGCCAGAGAGCATCTTGAAATCTGACACAGGCGGGCGAAAGATGCCCGATGTGCTGGTCGAATATCAAGGGCTACGCCTAATCATCGAAGGTGAAATAGAATCCCCTACAGCACAAGACAAGGCCCTTGCATCGGCACGAAAACGTGTCGAAGATGGTGTCGCCCATATTGGCGTCGCTGTTGTCTACCCGTCAACCCTGCGCGATGCCGACTTTACAACCATCAAGGAAGACCTGCTAGCAGCACCCTTGCACATAGCCGTTGTCACCGAGTCGGTCGAGGAAGCATTTGTGCAAGGTGATATGTCCTACCTAGAACGCGCATTGCGCACAGCATTCGACCACTTGGTGCAAGAAGATGTGGTAGCACAAGCAGTAGCCGCTATTGATGCCGGGGTTGAACGATTTGCAAGAGAATTCGTCTCTTCGGAACGCATTGTAGGGCTATTGGCAGATATTTTTGGTGTCCAACCCCTATCTAGTGCCGGTGGGTCTGGAACTGCAACCCTGACCCTCGAACAGCGTTCCGCTATCATTCGTATTGGCGGGCTTGTAGTATGCAATGCCATCATCTTTCAAGAAGTTCTTATCAGCCACAACAGCAAAAACAAAAACATGAAACCCGTTAATGAACTGGTGTCGCATTCATTTAATGACCCGATTCTCACAGACAGGCTTCGTGAACAATGGAAGTTCATTATAGAACACATCAACTATTTCCCCATCTTTCATCTTGCGCATGAGGTAGTGCGTATTCTCGGTTCACACCCAGATGCAGAAAAGGTGTTGCTTGAATTTGGCAAGATTGCCAAACGGATTGTCATACAACGCGCTGCCCTGCGGCATGACCTGATGGGGCGCATCTATCACCGGCTCTTGTCCGAAGCCAAATACCTCGGCACCTACTACACGCGCATTCCGGCTGCGGCACTGTTGTTGAAACTAGCCCTCTACAAAATCAATGGCGGGGTAGTATGGCACGACCTTGACGCAGTAGGCAACCTGCGTATTGCCGACCTATCGTGTGGCACCGGCACACTCCTCGCCGCAGCAGCAGATGTCGTTATGGATAACTATGTGCATGCTGCCGCAGCCAAGCACCAAACGGTAGACCTAGACAACCTGCAAAAGACGTTGCTTGAACAGGTGCTCTATGGCTATGATGTATTGCCCTCGGCCATTCATCTTACAGCGTCAACGCTCGCCCTACGCGCACCACAAACAACCATAGGGAATATGTGTCTCTACTGTCTGCCACATGGCGGTGCTGAGCACCGCCTAGGGAGTGTTGAATTTTTCAAGGGCGACACCATTCAGCTCACGCTTGATTTATTTGGCTCCCTCCCACAGATAATCCAAGCCACCGGCACAAAAGATGAGACATTGATAAGCGCTCCCTTGCCTATGCTAGACCTGTGTGCTATCAACCCCCCCTTTACACGTAGCGTGGGCGGAAATCTCCTGTTTGGTTCTGTCCCTGAAGCCGAACGCAAACAGATGCAGAAGGACTTGCAAAAGCTTGTGAAGCAACAGGGTATCCCGGCTAGTATTACCGTGGGGTTAGGGTCTGTCTTTATAGCCCTAGCCGACCGCTATATCAAACCGGGGGGGCGCTTGGCGTTGGTTATTCCCAAGGCGTTACTGTCTGGGGTTTATTGGGGAATAACACGCAATATGATTAATCAGGGCTACCATATTGAGTACCTCATTGTGAGTCAAGACCCAGAACGTTGGAATTTCTCAGAAAGCACCGACTTAAGCGAGGTATTGCTCATTGCCGTGAAGCACCGAAAAGATGAACCTAGTAAAGATGAACCTAGCACTGAGGTAGCCACAACGGTTATCAACCTGTGGCGCAACCCAGATACTGCGTTTGAAGCTATGGCTGTGGCCTGGCAGGTGATACGTGAACACAAGCCGGATATGGCAACCGGCCAGGGAGCCTTGAACCTTTCCATTGGCAAAGATAAGGTAGGTGAGGCTATGTCGGTTGGCGAGGCCTTACTAAAGAAAAGTTGGTTATTGCCCTGCACATTTGCCCAAAGCGACTTGATACGGTGTGCCTATCGTTTGCAACAAGGGACAGTACAACTGCCGGGCTACAAAGATACCTTTTCATTGCCGCTCTGTTCGTTGCAACAGTATGGTACCCTTGGACCAGATAGCCGCGATCTTTATGATGGTTTTGAGATGACTCAGAGCACCACATCGTACACTACTTTTTGGAATCATAAATCGGAACTTGTGTATACTATGGCACAAAAGCCAAATGCCTATCTCGCACCGCTTGCACAGGCAAAACCTGGTCGCAAACTGAAAAAAGCAACAGATTTATGGCCACTTGCTGGACATGTGTTGGTAGCCGACCGTTTGCGCACCAATTCCCACAAATTAAGTGCTATTCGGCTTCCCGAACGTGTATTATCAAATGTATGGTGGGAACTTTCGCTTAATGAGACTATTTCAGAAACAAGAGAGAAGATTCTTGTTTTATGGTTAAACTCAACATTGGCACTACTCCTCTTGTTGCTACATCGTTCAGAAACACAAGGGGCCTGGATGAACTTCAAGAAACCTACATTGCTGAAGATGCCCGTTTTGGATACGAGCAAGCTATCGGATGCGCAAATAGCAACACTAGAAGCGGCGTATGATACGTTGTGTACGCAGAGCTTGCTACGCATTTCTGAGATGGAGACAGACTCGGTACGTGCAGAAATTGATGCGAGCATTGCCAAGGCATTTGGGTTGCCAGATGTTGCACCCATTCGCAAGATGCTGGCCCGCGAGCCGATTATGAGCCAACGGCAGTTGTAAATATGGTGAAGAGCGTTTGTGTTATTTGGAACATGTCCGTTGGCTCCAAGCCGGCTTCCTGCATAGCAACGGCATCAGCCATAACTTCCCAAGGGCGACCACTTTTCAGCACATGCCCAGCCGATAGGAGCACCCAACGGTCCGCATACTGTTCTGCAAACTCCAAATCATGCGTCACCAGCACAACGGTTTGCCCACGTGTACGTAACTGAGCAAACAAATCCCCTAACGTCTGCCGAAAATGCCAATCCTGCCCGGCCGTCGGCTCATCGAGCACCAGCACAGCGGGTCGGGCTGCCAAAGCCGCAGCAAAAGCCACACGCTTCTTCTCGCCCTCACTCAGCTTATAGGGCGAAGATTCCAGCAATGGCTCCAAGCGAAAGAGACGCACAATCTCACCTACCCATGCCTCATCGTAGCACCCCATCGCTTGCGGCCCTGCAACGATTTCATCCCACACCCGAAACTTGAAAAATTGACTATTGGGGTTTTGAAACGCAATACCAACCGTGCGTGCCAATTGCGAAACAGCACTACGACGAGTCGGCTTCCCATCAACTGTAACGTGCCCCTGATGCGGACGGTATAAGCCATTCAAATGCTTTATCAACGTCGTTTTGCCCGCACCATTCGCCCCAACAAGAGCCAAGCACTCACCCACATACACATCTAGGGATACATCACGCAATGCCCACGTTGCCCCAACTTTGAAGGATACCTGTTGTAACGAAATGATATTTTGTGAAGCAGACATTGTCTGCACCTTTTCCCGCTGATGCCTAGTAGCGCATAATTGCCCATATCGCATATCCTGCAATGTCTTCTCATCGGCACCATCCAACAACTCATCCACCGTCAGCGGCACCGTTGGCAAACCATATTCTTTCGCTAAACGCACCACCGGAGGAACATTGAGCGCACGTATAGCTCTATCCTGCTGAAGCACCTGCCGTGGTGGACCATCGCACACAATCTGCCCACCCTGCACAACAACCATACGGTCTACATCGGCAATAGCGTGCTGCAAACGATGTTCTGTGAGCACAATAGTCGTGCCATGCTGGTTGACATTTCGCAGAACGCCACGGACACGTTGCACATTGGCCGGGTCTAGGTTCGCATAGGGCTCATCGAGCACAAGCACGTGTGGGTGCATAGCAAGTGCAGCAGCAATCGCAACAAGTTGCTGCTCGCCGCCCGAAAGGTTGCGCGGGTTGCGCGGCAGCAGCGAAGCTATACCAACAAGATTGGCAGTCTCCTCAACCCGCCGCCGCATCTGACTCTGGGGCACCCCGAGGCTTTCTAGCCCAAACACTATCTCACGCTCAACCGTGCCAGTGAACAATTGCGCATTGGGGTTTTGAAACACCATGCCCACCAAAGCACAGAGATCACCAACATTACATGAGCGCGTATCTTCATTGGCAACAACCACATAGCCCTCAAAAATGCCTCCATAGAAATGGGGAATAAGGCCATTAAATGTGCGGGCTAGGGTAGATTTTCCAGAACCACTAGCCCCACAGACAAAGACATAGCTACCCGCTTCAATCGCAAGGTCAATACCATCCAAAACCCAAACAGGATTTGTGCGACGGTAGCGATAACGCAGTTGGTCCATCTGTACAACCATATCAGCGATAGCCAGCCATCACTTCTATGTACCCGCAAGACGGTAATCTATCTCAAGAAACCCAACCCGCACAAGCAAATTGAGCGTTGCCACACCAATTACCGTGCCAATAAGCGTACTGCCAAGAAAACTCGCTATCATGATACCCATACCCATGGTTGTGCCCATAAACATGGGTGCTACAATGCTCACACTAACCATAGCTGCAAGAAACCCAGTGCCAATAATTTCACCAAGCGCACCCAAGTAGATGTTGTTTGTGGCACGATAGATAAGCCCGGCCAACAGCGCCCCAATCATGCCGCCAGGAAAGGCCAACAGCGTGCCAACCCCAAGCGCATTACGAATGACGCCAATACCCGTAGCAATGCCTACCGCCCACCACGGCCCCAAGAGCACAGCACCAACAATATTCACAAAGTGTTGTGTCGGGTTGATTTTCGCAATACCCACGGGAAATGATGTAAATGGTGCTAATGCTACACCTGTAGCAACCAAGACAACAGCGTAGGCAACATGCCGTGTTTGTGTATTCATACCACCATCCTTCCTTCGTATGATTTATAGACCACGAACTATTTGCACTGCCAACTCAGCCGCACGTTGCCCCGATAGGAGCATGCCACCAAAAATAGCACCCATGCGCGGGGTAGCCGCGACATTGCTGGCCGCCATGCCCGCCACAATGAGACCAGGGAACACCTCCACCGTATTGGGCACAAGCTGTGCCTCACCCTGGGCCGCCCACATAGAACGCTCGCCCGGTAACTCCGTTATTTCCCCATGTGGCAGCTTGAGACGCGCACCCGGTACCTTCTTCAGCAAAGTTTGGCATACGTGTGCATCGTGACCAGTAGCATCAATAACAACTTTCGCAGAAATAGCCAGAGGATCAACATGCATACCAGCTTGTTCAACAGCCCCCCAATTCAACACAAGCCCCGCCACACAGTTATCGTCATACACAACAATATCCTCGACAAACATACCAATCCATATGCGTGCGCCTGCATCAAGGGCCGCCACGCTACACTTGGTGATAGCTTCAACCGAATCTCCCACAAGATAGCCTTCGCGCAAACATTCAAGCCGCACCCCTACATCCTCAAGCAAATTGCGTGTACTTTCCTCTATCACAATGCGCGGGAAAAGCATACCGCCACCCCACATACCACCACCAACATACAGATTGCGCTCAAAAATCGCCACCTTCAATCCTTGCTGCCCCAATAGGCGAGCTGCTGTTATACCGGCCGGGCCTGCTCCTACGATTGCCACATCAATCTCCAACGTATCCACAAAATCGCGTGCAAAGCTTTCGACAATCAATTGACTGACATGCACCTCTCGAATAGTATCAAATGAATGGTTCATGATACCCTAACCTCCTTGTTTATTGTGGGCTTACCAGTGGCAAGCCCCTACGGTTTCACAAAAACACAGTTGATGCCACAGGCATCTAACACCTAACACCTAACACCTAATACCTAACACCTATCCCCTATCCCCCATCACCTACGACTGCGTGCCAAAGTGCTGCCAACTAGAAACATCAAGGGGCACAGGTTGACCATCTGGCAACACCATCTGACGCCCCTGCTCTATTGGCTGTATTTCGCCAACAACCGTTATCAGCGTGCCCGTCTGCTCTGCAATGGCATGTTTCAGTTCATCAACCGCATTGCTAGGCACAGTGAAGCAGAGTCCATAATCGTCGCCACCCTCTAAAGCCAATTTCCAAGGGGCTACACCCATAGCGTGTGCCACCTGTTGCATACCCGCCGATGTAGGCAATGCATCTGCCCATAGAGCAACCCCTACCGCACTCCTATCGCAAATATGCCCTAGGTCGCCACACAATCCATCGCTCACATCTATCATTGCCGTTGCCATACCCGATTTAGCAATAACAGCCGACTCTGATAGGCGTGGTAGTGGCTCCAGATAGCGCGGTACCAACGATTCACGTACCCATGGCTCTACAGCCAGTGCCGGTTGAAAGACAAGCTGCAACCCCGCAAACGCATCGCCCACATACCCCGTCACCAACACCTTGTCGCCGGGTTGTGCTCCCGAACGCAGCACTATCTGGTCATGGCGTACACGTCCAAGTACCGTAATATCTATAGCTACACCGGCTACCGAACGAGTGACGTTGCCACCAACAATAGCAACGCCAAATTGTTGGGCTAGGGTTTGCATACCGTCATAGCACGCTTCAAGCCACGCCACATCAGTATCTGGCGGCAGAGCAAGCGAAACAAGTGCATAGAGTGGTGTACCACCCATAGCAGCAATATCGCTCAGGTTCACAGCCAGCGCACGCCGACCAAGCTGTTCTGGCGTGATGAGATAGGGCAGATAATGCACGTTTTCTACATGATTATCTACCGTTGCCAGTAAATACTCATCTTCACAGTCTGCAAGGACAGCAACATCATCGCCAATGCCGACAATAATGTCGGAGCGCTCCACACCAATACGCTGTTGTAATCGTTCAATAAGGGCAAACTCGCCCAGTTCTGAAATACGCAATGCTTCTTCTTTCTCCCTTTGCTACATTTCCCGAATGCGTAAACCCTTTGTAATGTGATCAGGCGTCAGATTGTAGATTTGGTCAAAGAGGGCAACCTTAAAGCTAGCCGGCCCGCGTGCATGTTCAGCAGCCATCTCAGCAGCCAGCCCATAAGTCGCCAGTGCGCCTGCTGTGGCTATCAGGTAGTCTTGCTCAACAGCAGCAAAAGCGGCTATAAACGTGGTAGCCATGCAGCCAGTGCCAGTAAGTGTTGTGAGCCACGGATGCCCATTTTCAACAGAGAGCACACGCTCACCGTCGGAGACAATATCGTTTTGGCCAGTGATGGCTACAATAGTGTCATACGAGTGGGCCATGCGCCGTGCTACAATAACCGGGTTGTCGGCGGCTTTGACACTTTCAACACCACGCACTGTTCCACCCAACCCACTGAGTGTGCCAATTTCGCCTGGGTTGCCACGCACAACTTGGATAGAAAGCTCATCCAAAAAACGACGGTTGACCCATGTGCGAAACATGGTAGCCCCTGCCCCCACTGGGTCAAGAACAATTGGGATAGAGCGCTTATTGGCTTTGCGACCAGCTACAAGCATACCCTCAATCCAATTTGGGCATAGTGTGCCAGAATTGAGCACAAGCGCACCGGCCATACCGACCATTTCGGCTACCTCTTCGACAGCGTGGGCCATCACTGGCAATGCGCCTATATGAAGCGTGACGTTGGCCGTGTCGTTCATCACAACAAGGTTAGTGATATGATGAATGAGTGGTTTCAGTTCTCGAATACGTATGAATACATCTCTGATACGATTATTTATTGATTGCATAGCCTAGGCAACCCCTACTCTATCCTTGTGCTCATCTACAATAGTACGCAAGCGTCGTGCTGCAATTTCAGCATTTGCAGCACCAACCACAGCAGAAATAACAGCTACACCCTCGGCACCAGCCCGAATAATATCGGGCGTATGCTCAAGTGTAATGCCCCCAATGGCCACCACAGGCAAAGCAACAGCCTGTATAACTGCACGCAACCCATCTATACCAATAGGTATATCGGCATCTGGCTTCGATAACGTGCCATAAACATCACCAACGCCCAAATAATCGGCCCCATCATATTCAGCGCATTGCGCCTCAGCAATAGTAGCTGCCGACACGCCAAGGATGCGGTTGGGGCCAATCAACCGGCGTGCTACAGCGGCCGCCATATCACCTTGACCAATGTGCAACCCTTCAGCATCAAGTGCAAGTGCAACATCTAACCGGTCATTGACAATAAGGGGAATATTCGCCGCTTGGGTAATCTGATGCAATTGCTTACCGACAGCAATCATGTCACTGTCCGAGGCATGTTTGTCGCGCAGTTGCACAAGCGTTGCTCCACCACGAATAGCAGCACGTACCACATCAAACAGCGAACGGTCGCCTATGGTCTGTTGGTCAGTAATAATATAGACTGATAGATCAAAACGTTTTGTTTGCATATCAAAATACAAAATCGCCGCCCCGCATGGGACGGCGTCAACAAATTCCTTGTAGACATCGTTTCCCTGCGCTGGCATGACCCAGATCAGGTTCATAGGGTCGGTAATGCTCACAATTACCCTCTCAGCCCGGTTTGCCCGAACTCCCCTAACGGTTATAGGCTATATGCCGATACATTATAATGCCCCCATGTAAGAATGTCAAGCGCAGTAGCATGGTCACAGGTCACATACAACATCTTGCCCCACATGATAAAATAGAATGACTCGGTATCTTCTAAAGCCTATCGAGAGACATTTTTGCACCGTGAATACCGGCTTGTTTCTTTCAGAAAAAGCATTGGTATCACCTATTACGCAGTAAACAATGCAGAGCAATGGGCACTTTTCGCATAGTTATTTTTGCATTGTGTAGCATAATGCTTTACAATCGCTCTATTATTGGCACTGGCAGAGTAGCCGCGCCTGTGATAGAATCAGAGTATTAACATTATCTTTACCAAATGAGGGAGTTGTTCGCCTATGTCACATTCTGTTACTGTGGTTGCCAGTGATACCGCTACTTGTGAGCGCCTGGCATCACTCATTCCAACCGATACGTTTGCTGTAACAACATGCAGTCCTGACAATCTTTCTTCGGCGCTGCCTAATATTTTTGTGCTGGCACTACCCGGTATAGATACGCCAGAAGAACAACTCATCGAGAAATTGCGTGCTGATGATAGCACAGCAAATATCCCGATAGTGATTGTCAGCACATTGTCTATGAAAGAATTGCAATCAGTGCCATATGCTAGTGATTGGACTATCGCCATTGTTGAAGACCCTGTAGATGCACAAGTATTATTGGATACTATGGGGTTTCTCCTCAACCCAGATGGATAGCATGTGCAACACGTAATACAAACAAGCAATTCTTTGCGTGAGGAGTAGTTGCACAGCATACTGGTTTCTCGGGTATAATGGAGCCGGGTACATTGTAAGTAATACCATTTTTTTGACAGATAAGGAGTCTCATACACATGCTTAGTAAGACCATACAAGATGCTATCAATGAGCAGATCAAGGACGAGTTTTTCGCTTCTATGCTCTACCTCTCAATGTCGGCCTACTTTGAAGACCAGAACTTGCCGGGTTGCGCAAAATGGATGCGCATGCAGAGCGAGGAAGAGCATGAACACGCAATGAAGTTTTTCGACTATGTGAACGACCGTGGTGGACGGGTGAAGCTGCAAGGCATTGGTGAGCCTGCTACTGAATTTGCTTCTGTGCTAGAGGTATTTGAGAAGGCACTAGCGCATGAACAAAAAGTGACAGCCTCTATCCACAATATTTATGCCCTTGCAGTCAAGGAAAACGACTACCCGACACAAGTCATGCTCAACTGGTTTGTTGAGGAGCAAGTTGAGGAAGAAAAGAATGCCTCAGATGTGATAGCCCTGTTGAACATGGCAGGCGAATCGGGCCATGCGCTCATTATGCTTGATAGGCAACTAGGGGCACGCAAAGAAGACTAATCTTCTGGTAGGAACGTATAGTGTTGGCGAAACGGGTCACGCCTAGTGCGTGACCTGTTGTGTTTGGGCGAAACAAAACGGGAATTGGGGATAATGTGTTTGGCAATTCCCCAATCTTGTGCTATCTTTGTAAGCTTTCAGGGGGTAGGTAAAAGGCTGGGGGCTGGCTATCCCGGACCAGTGGGCTTGTACCGCTTCCTTCAGGAAGGTGAGCAGCGGGCATTGTTGACGACGGCAGGTTTCCCACACCGTCAACATGCGCTCAACGAAGCAACTGCCCATAGCACTTTGGGCGACTCCCTTTGCGCCACAACCGCGCTTCCAACTCTGCAATACGCGCACGCAATTCGGCATTTTGACCATGCAACATGCACACGAGTTCACACAATTCAGCCGGTGACAGTGATTCGAGGTCAAGTGGTATTTCGTTGGATTGAAGCACTAGGTCTGTCATCATGCCGCATATCGTACAGCAAAACCGGTTTTTGTCAAGTGCGTGCATTTTGGATCGAATCTGGGTGGGCTAAAACAGTGGTAGTTACAACTCCCCTGAACGCTTACTCTTAAAAGACGATATAGGTCTCAAAATAATCTCCTTGTTTGTTACATTAAAGGCACCTAACGGTGCGCGTTACCTGCGTGTGGGCGGGCGTGGATTCTGCTTGGGATCATCAGAAAAAACCCGAAGCGAGGAAAATGTCCGAAAATGCCGCAGAATCCCATACGTCAGGTGTACGCTTTGTTGGGCGGTTTTAATACTATCCCAACTGATTTAACATATCTATAGATGTTTTTGCAATATCCATCATAATTTTCCGCATTTCATCCTCGTTCCAGGGTTCACATCTGGCATATATAGAAGCCGCTTGAAGCATTATGGATGAGTTTTTATGGCTTATAAAAATATTCTTGCAGTAATTACAATTTATTTCCATGCAATAATTCGCCGCTGTTACTCTGTCTATTCTATTCATTGCCCCTGAATCATGTCTAATTTCCACAAAAGAACCATCTGGTTTAAAGACTTGAAAAGTTTTAGTTGCAAAATTTGAACCTTGCAGGAATACTACATACGGAAAATGATGTTCATCGAGCATGAAATTCCTGATTTCATTGATGTTTTTATATATTCTTTCAATGGCGTTTCCAGCCACCATCAATTCTTGGTTCTTATTCTTTCCGACAAATATTCCTGCTTTAATATTTTCAACATCTTTTCCTTGAAACTTTGCTTCACTAACTAAAATTACTCTCCATTTTTTGTCTTTATCCTGAACTTCAATAATTCCCCCATCAGGTTTGAGTTTTGATTCTTCTACAAAAAGAGTTTTTCCCAGTCTCCTATCAATTGAGTTCAACTTCTCGTTTATTTCCTTTTTGCTAATAGCTTGCCTAAATCTAAACTGGTATCTTGGATATTCTTGCTTGAGTTGTTCAAATACACTAAAACTTGCACTACCAACAGAATGCTCATGCACTTGTGCATCTTCTCCGAAAATCCCACTTGCTCCCTCTGACGATATATGCTGTTCAGTTAGCCGTTTTGTTTGTCCTCTGCTCATTATAATAGTCCTTGTCAAAAGAGTTTTTATTTTAATGAAGCAATTGCTTCAATTACAACATTGATATTGGTATCTTTCATCAAACGATATTTGGGTAAAAATAAATTTGGTTCAATTTGCCTAATGTGTTTATCTAAATAATAGTGTAATCTATTATCTGAATCTACTAACAGTGAATGCCTTTGTTCTTCTATACAAACACGCCCAGTTGTTCCAGAACCAGCAAAAAAATCAAGAACAATAGAACCTTCAAAAGACAATGCTTTAACAAAGCGCCGAATAAGTTCAACTGGTTTTTGCATTAGATGACCAACTCTTTCTGTCGAATTTCCGTTAAGCCTTCCTATTTCCCATACATTTGTGGGGTTTTTTCCTTTATCAATGCTTTTAGGATCGAGACGCTTATCCTTTTTGTATAGTTCTTTTGTTTTATCATCAAACGGCACTCTAACAGAGTCTAAATCGAAATAGTATTTATTGGTTTTAGAAAGCCAAACCGCTTCTTCATGCCTATTAGCAAAAAAGCGATGTGCGCTCATACCGTTTTTGTAATACCAAATGATGAGATTAACAAATCGTAAATTTGTTTTATGGCGAGTATAGTGAAGGATTTCAAGAAGGTCGCCTTTCTTTAAGTCTTGATATTGAAATCCACCAAAAATAACACAGTTACCAGAGTCAGATAGAACGCGATAGATTTCATCCAACCATCCTTTTGCCCAATCAATATAATTATAAAAACTATCCCAACTATCCAAATCAAGATTATATGGAGGGTCTATCAAAATTAATTGAACTGATGAATTAGGTAACTTTTTCAAAAAATCAATAGCATCTTGAATAAAGACACCATGAATTGTATATGGCACATTAATTCCTTCAACCGCTGAACTATGTGTTTCCCCATTCTTTTTTAGTTGATTCATTGTCATGTGTGCGCTATTAAAATGTGATTTATTGCTCATCTTGTATCCTTGAGGGACATTATAAAATAACACTCTGTTGACTACCGTCCAACTACAATTAGAACGGACTTCCATCGTCCTATACTCCCCTATGGTAGTAGAGACAGATAAACAACCGCACTGTATCTTAGCACACAACAAAAACGCTTGCAATAACTAGAACTCGACTTTCGCGTCTCCAGCAACTACTTGACACACGACAGACGCTTCCGCATCGTCTACTACATCCCATCCAATGCCACAACCATGCACCAATACGCCGATTGGCTAGAAGCGGTAGTACATTGCTCATAAACAAGGTACATTTTCCCTATTAGCCATAAATCGCTTCTCAGTAGGTCCTTCTGCATACAGAGCCAAAACAAGATCGGTCATACGCTTTCTCTTTCTTGCTGTATGGTTTCAAGGACTTCACTCACATCAGCACTAGTAAGATAGTGCTTAACTTGATCGAGGGTATAGGTCAATTCTTGTTTGCTCAACCCCAAATCAAGCAACTCTTGTGTTCCAGGCTTCATCACGGGAGTCAGGCGTGTAATTCTGGCAGGTTGATGTTGTTCTCCTGGAAGTACCCGTTTGCTCATATGGGCAAACAACAAACCTTCTATGATGTTTTTTTGACTGACAAAAACCGGCGAGTGGGTATTGACCAGCAATTGCCGCAGTGGTTCTTGCGCTTGCTCTTGGTCCGAAAAATCGGTAGTCAAATCCTTGAGTATTTGGGACAAAGCGTTCAATCGGAAAGGATGCACACCATTTTCTGGCTCTTCAAAACAAAGAACTCCGCTATGGTGTGGGTCATGCTTGAGTGTTGCCAGAGCCAACAACCGGAGTGTGCCATCAGAAAGCACCCGTGCCGTAAAAAACTGTCCATCTTCCATTTGCACACGAATGATGTAGCGGTCTCGGACGGTATCTTTCTCTATGTCAACGGTAAGAACCCCCGGCACCAAATACGCTATATCACGCGAGACATCGTTTAACAGCAATGGATCAAGGCTTTCCATACGTGCTAAAACACTCGGTAGATTTTTCCCGTCCGGTTCCATATAGGGGTTGGCAACCATTGAGCTTGGCTCGCGTAACACATCTGGGTTAAGGTGCAAAAATTTCCACGAACGAATTTCTTCATGCACAGCAAAGGCATGCGGAAATTCGGTATTGGTGACGCCACTCAAAATGGTACGCTCAACTTTTTCAGCAACTCTTGATTTTCTCTCTCTATGACCGTCTTGATGCAGAGAGATCGTTGCAATCCCCGATTCTTTTTCTACGGTAGAAATAAATGGCGTGCTACGTTCGATTGTCAAAGTCGGGAGCCAATGAGAGCTTTCTTTGCCTATATAGCGCTTAATCCAATGGTCTTCGCCGCGTGGGATTAGTTCCAACTGTTCATGGATTACATAGAGCCGCTCCAAACCACGTTCGTCGGAACGTCGTTCAATGTATACCTCATAGCGCATGCGTGTGTATTTGAGTTCTGCTTCAGCACCCCAACTGTCCTGAACCTGCCGATCAACCAGCAATTCAACTGCGAAACGCATGATATTGGTCAATTCGCCAGTGGGCTGGATGGTGAACAACTCATTGGCTTCGCCCCGCCCTTGCTGGAATGCAGAACGCAGGTCAGTTTCCACTAGGCGGGCGAGCAACTGCAATGCATCAAACAGGTTGCTCTTGCCACTCCCATTGACACCAACAATGGTTTGGAATGGGCCCAAGTCAAGGGTAAATTTTTGAAAGGCCTTGAACCCGTCAATTTCAATTCGAGTAATCATGGTTATTCTCCTGCAAACGCGCCCAATCCGCTATTTCTTGCATGAGGGATGTTTTTACCACAGGGTATACAGGGGTGTACAAGCGAGAAGAAGATGGTAAAAACCCATAGCTGTTATGGGATTGGAATGACCGTCATTACGAAATGCATGGGAAACAGGGGACACACATCTGTATGCTTGAAGAAAGAACTGTGGCGGGGAGGGTGGGATTCGAACCCACGAGGGGATTGCTCCCCTAGCGGTTTAGCAAACCGCCGCACTAGGCCTCTATGCGACCTCCCCGTGCGTTACGTTTTATAGAACGAAAATTTTTATTTTGATGCTGGCGGAGAGGGTGGGATTCGAACCCACGAAGAGATTGCTCCCTTAACGGTTTTCAAGACCGTCGCATTCAACCGCTCTGCCACCTCTCCTACTGCATTCTTGATTATATTGTATGGCAGGCGGGACAGGAATCGAACCCGCAACCTGCGGTTTTGGAGACCGCTGCTCTGCCAATTGAGCTACCCGCCTTCCTGCACACGCTCTTAATGATACCACACTGCACGACGCTTTGCAAGATGCATGTTGCAAGAAAATTTTTTCATCAACCCACGACATGTATTCATACGCATTGCCCTATTGTGGTATCATAGTAACATGATAGATACAACAGATAAAAAGAACGGTTTACCACACCTTATCATACTCATCTGCGTACTGCTCACGGTTGCCACTAGCGGTATATCGCATACCTCGGCCTATGCCCGTGTGCCACAGCCCAACGACCTTGTGCCATCCAGCACACCAGTGGCTATAAATGATGATATTGATACCTTCTTCGACCCGCAACGCTTTAGCTACGAACCTGACTTCTATGTGCCAGAAATACAGCGCTTCCTTGATGCCCAACCCGGCAAACTCAAAGCAATGCACTTCCAAGTAGGCAACCGCTCACACGCATTTGCCGAAATCCTAGTCAGCAAATCCACGCTCTACAGCCTAAACCCCAAAATCATCCTAACCCTGTTTGAACAACAAAGCAAATTCCTCTCTACCGCAGAACCTACCAAAGAACAAGAAGAACTGGCAATGGGCATACCTGCAAAAGAAGACTATGAGCGCGGACTCTTCGTCCAATTTCATCGTGCCATCTTGCAAGTGCGCCTAGCAGTGCGCGACTACAGCATCGCCTCAGCAACAGCATCATCACTACCCGACCTAGTATTTGCCGATAATACACGCCTAGCCCCACCGCCCGACATAAGCCTCACCCGCTATGCCATGTCACGCTTCTTTGCCATGACAACAACCCCCAAAGAATTACCGAGCAAACTCTCCTCATTCCGCAAAACCTACACACGCATGTTTGAAGACCCACGCCAAGCACCTATGGAATCAATAGAATCTATTGACTGGACCGCGCCTGCGCAGCCATTTTTGACCCTTCCTATGGAGCACCCAAAACGCATAACCGCATTCTTTGACCACAACCTCCCACTCTTACACAAAGATGGAACACTCACATGCTATTGGGGACGCACCGAAGCAGCACTACCCTACCAAGGGCACACCGGCTGGGATTTTGCCATGGCCCCGCCGGATGTTGTGTTGGCCGCCGCCGATGGCACAGTCGTATTTGCCGGCAACTCAGATGATGGATGTGCAACCCCTTCCAAATCTGTCATACTTGACCACGGCAACGGCTATCGCACACTCTACTGGCACCTTGACTCTATCAATGTTGGGCGTGAGCAAACCATAGCACGTGGCGAGCCTGTAGGGGTCGCTGGAGAAACCGGTTGTGCAGAAGGGGCCCATTTACACTTTCAGGTACAATACCTTGGGCTCGACGTAGACCCCTATGGTTGGTGTGCTTCTACTCCAGACCCATGGGCAACCAACCCGGCTGGTCAAACAAGCGTGTGGCTCTGGCAAGATATGCCAAGCCCGTGTGGAGACCCACCACCCGGAGCCATCGTCGTAGATGACACATCGCCTAGCTTTATCAAAACAGGCAACTGGCAGCAGAGTGCATTTGGCTATGCCGGTAGTGCAATCTATAGCATATCAACCCGTGGTGCTTTTGATGCGCAACCGTGGCAGGTGCGCACTTTCGACACGCCGGCTGTGGCTGTTTGGCAACCAACGCTACCAACGGCCGGGCGCTATCGTGTGCTTGCTTACATTCCCTATTGCATCAATGGGTTAGACGATTCGCAGTTGGTCCACTATCGTGTGCGCCACAGTGCTGGAGAAACGACAGTACGTGTAGATAACAGCATCTATGCGAATGGGTGGGCCGATTTGGGTACGTATGCTTTTGATCCCTTTGACGCTGCCCACAAGCCGCTCGTAAATGTAAGCGCATTAGCAGGCGACCATGGGCAAAGTGTATGGGTAGACGCGGTTATGTGGATACCAGCAGAGTAATATAGTAGTTCTGAGTTGTGAATAATACAGAGCAAACGGCATTCTTTCGCCTTTCTCAACAACCTTTGCATCGGGTTGCGCCTCTGCATCTCTGCACCTCTGCGTTGAAATTCATACTTCATGTAGGGTCGCTATAGGATATTACTCCAAGGCAAACACAATGTCGCGCCGTGAAAATGCAAAGGTAGATATGCTGAGCAGTGCAATAAGCAACGACATTTGCGCAATGACAATGAACAAAGCGCGTATACTCACCTCTGGGCTTGTTGCCAACACAAAGCCGCTGAACGATGGTATCAGGGGCCAACTGAGGATAGTTTGCATACTTTCAAGGATGGGCTTGACAAATGATGAACTGAGTGCCAACGGGAAAATACTCATCACTTCGCGTAGTGGCGAAGGCAACTGCCCAAAATCGCCACTCATATCGAAATTGCGCGAGAAAGCCATTGCAATGATGCCCAGAAAGAACAAGCGCCACCCAGTCGAAAACACCAGCGGCGATAATATCAACAGCAATGCCATGAAGAGTGCCACATTGAGCATCAGCGGCACTGAGCTGAGTGCCCACAACCCTATGTTGACCTGCTCCAAGCCATAGACCACCATTGTGCCAATGCTAATTAATACGTACATGCATATCACGAGTAACAGAGCGCTGAAATATAGCCCAACCAAAAAGTTTGACCGTTTCAAGCGTTGCGCCAGCAACAAATAGCATTGCGGGCGGTCGCCCATGCTAATAACCGACGACATAGTATAGATTGTGAGCACAAGCGAAAAAATGCTCGACAGCATCAAGAAATGCTCTATATCAAGCGCATCTTCCCTATGCCTAAAGAAGAACAGATAGAAAAATGCGCCTGACGCAATAAGCTCAAGGGCAATGCGTCCAGAGCGCACATACTCGATGATAGTGAATAGGATAAAATAGCTTGTGCGAGCTATCGAACGGTATATGCTAAACAGCCAGTACTTCATAGCCCTCACACTTGTCCCTTATTCACAGACTCCTGTCCCCTATCCCCTGACCCCTGTTCCCCGTTCCCTAGCTCCTGACTCCCGTTCCCTAACTCCCGTTCCCTGACTTCCGTTCCCCGTTCCCTAGCCTCTATTCCCTGACCCCCGTCTGTTGCATTTGATTGCCCCTGGAGCAACTCCTTGAGAAGCACATCACGCTCAGCCGAACGCGACAGATGACGTTCCACAGTATTAGCCAAAGGCGTGAATGTAGGCGATACCTGCTGCCGCACACCAAGCGATGTCGTTCGCATCACCTCCAGATATACATGGTCAAGCATGCGTTCTAGCGGCTCCAAAGCCAATACCGATACCTGTGCCTCTAACAATGTTTGCAATACCGCCATTTGCAATGCTTCGCTGTTGGGGCGCAAGATGATCATGTAATCGCTGCAATGTATATCTGGCGAAAGGCGCTTCAGTTGCACTTGAATTTCAGGTTTGAGATAACTCACCTGTATCTTCACATTGGCACCGGGGCTACGTATCTGGTTGGCATCTACCTCGACCAGCAAACGCCCATGGCTCAGTATACCAACACGGTCGCAAATCTGCTCTATCACCTCTGGATAACGGGTGCTGATGACGACGGTGTAGACCTGTGCATGGATACGCGAGAGCATATCGAGAACCTCATAGCGAAAAACAGGTTCTAGCCCGCCGGTCGGTTCATCTATCAAAATCAAGTCTGGGTTGTGGAGTAATGCTTGGGCAATGCCAAACAGTTGGAGCATACCGCTAGAGAATGTTCCAAGGGGGCGATTGGCCGCATAGCTTAACCCTACATCGGCCAACGTATCATCAATACGCTGGCGCAGACGTTTGTGGCTTATATCACCAAACTGCCCCAAAAAATGGAGGTATTCACGCGCAGTGTAGCGCAAGTGGTAGCGCAACCGTTCGGGCACATAGCCTACGCGCCCACGCACTGCCTGAATGTTGGGCATGCCGAGCACACGTACACTACCAGCAGAGGGTTTGAGCAACCCCATAAGAATGTGTATGAGTGTAGATTTGCCAGAACCATGGGGACCAAACAAGCCATAGACTTCACCCTTCTGTATCTGAAGCGTTAGGTCATGCAGTGCTGGCAGTCTTCCGTAGGATTTATAGAGATTTTCGACTTCAACAGCGTAACTACTACCCACAAATACCCTTACATTTCCTAGCCCATACACAAAGCGTAGGACAGGCAGGATGCCTGTCACCGAGCATCATCGTTTCATGGTACTACCATAGTTCTCTACAAGCAATACCGCACCATTTCTCATGCTACCTGATTGTATCTGTGTTTTAACTTCTTTGCAAGCAAAGGATAAAGGGGAGTGTGCTACGCCAAAAACGTAGGACAGGCTAGAAGCCTGTCCCTGTTCGCTAACTGCTGGCTATGAATGTGTCCGTAGCACCGGCATCCTGCCAGTCTCCGGCTAGAAGCCGGTGCTACTTTTGAGCCTCGGTGCCACGCACTTTTGGGAGTGCGTGGCACCCTCGATGGCTTTGCAAAGCGACATGCTTCTAGCCTGCCCTACATCTCTCAAAAACCATCAACACTACCAAGCAAGCTGTAACGTTGGTGTGATGTCGTCTGTATCGGTAACAGGTTCGGTATCTTCTATCTCCAACCTCATAATGAGTGGTAGGTAAACGATTGGCGGTCCAGCTTCAACTGTTGCACCCGTCTTCACATAGGTGCCAATACTTGGCAGCTCTGATGTCACCGTTGCTGCCTGCAAGGTGATTGCAGCAGCATCTTCTTCATGTGTGGTGGTCACATCTACCCATTCACCATCCTGCCAGATTTTTGTAGCAAAGGGTGCTTCTGCCTCATCATCACCTACAGGATAGACGAGTTTTAGTGGTGAACCAAAATTGCCTGCATCTGTTATCTGAATACCATTTGTCTTGAAGAGTTCTACAATGAAGGCCCCAATAACCTTGATCGTCTCAGTTGGCAGGCTCGTTGTGTCAATGTCGGTTGCTGTATCAATCTTGCTCACCTTCAACGTCACAGGGTCATTGTGCAAATCTACGGGTATCACGAGGCTACCCACTTCACTCACCTCAAGGGTAATGGGCGCAGTGCCACCCGGTGTAAACATGTGCTCACCAACATTTGGGTCTTGAACCTCGGTACGCACAAATTTCACTTCTTTGGTACCGCTGTAGACCTTACCATTGGCAGCAGTGTAGGTAGCTGTGACAGTTGCAGTACCTTTAACCTTTGAATACAGCTTGGCTGAAGCTATGGTTTGCCCAGTGTCGGTGACTATCATGCTTGTCATAGTAGGTTTGTCAACAGTGACGGTACTGGTAAACGTGCCGAAGTCTGTTGCAAATGTTACATCCATTGGGTCTTCTGCGTGGGGCTGCCAGAAATTTTCGTTCTCATCCCAGAATAGTGCAGAAATGGTTGACATGCCAGCATCTTTGTGAGATTCTGGTAGTTGAGCTTCTTCCGGACTTACAGCAACCGTCATCGTATTGAGCGGGCCTGGCTCTGGCTCTGGCTCTGGCTCTTCTGTCTCTTCCACAGTAACACTGGTTTCATCACTGGCAACTTTTCCGCCATAGATGCTCGAGTAGTATTCACCCATAACTGTGTAGGTACCTTCCGCATTATAGCCACAATATTTTGATATGACCATGGTGCTTTGTGGGGTATTTTTTGCATAGGGGCTACTTATAGGTAGTGTTGGAGAATACCCATTCCCAAAATCAAGACGGAGTTCTTCAGCCTTATAGGTATCGAAGTCTATGAGCGGAGTGATAACGGCAGTGACAGTGACACAATCACTAGGCTCAATAGTTGTCGGGGCGGCTGCAAGTGTCATTTCGACATTACTTGCTGCCTCTGACTGCACCGATACTGCCAATTCATTCGATACTGCTACCTCTGTATCGGTCATATGCATCGTTGCCTGTACCGTAACATTGCCTGGCTTGTCATAGGCATGGGTTGCGTTGACGGTATCATCACCTTGCTCAATCTCATATTCTGTGGTTTCTCCATCTCCAAAGTCAACTTCTACTGTGTAGACATCGTGTGAGTCAGGGGTTATAGCAACGGTGAAGTTCAATTCTTCGTTTACGAAACCCTCAGATGGTCCAGTAAGAGTCAAGGTATATGCTTCAGTGCTGGCCAAAGAAATAGCCTGCAAAGCCTCTTGTTGGGCTACGCTCTCCTGCACGGCTGGAGCAGCCCGCGTTTGTATACTACTCAATGCGAACACGGCAAATAATAGGATGCCGCTGACGAACAGTGCCGATGTGAATGGGTTGAACAATCTTGCTTTCATTCGTAAATCCTCCTTTAGATAGTATGTGTTTCTGAGCCGTTCCCTGAATCTGTCCAAGGGAACGAGTAATTCCTTTACCGTTTCGCCCACCACGGGCGATGTGATTTGTTCACAACTCTTGTGTACTTTCCTTGCACATATACATCTGTCTCTTCAATAATCGTAGACACCATTTGCAGCTCTATCGTAGCAATAGGCAAGCCAAAATGTCTCACATGGACAAACACTCCTTTCTTCTACTACAAACGATAATACATGTTGCACAGATGAGGATTTTAACCTAAGTACACTCGTTTAAACCGATTTTTCTGTTGGTATTTGCACATATTCCCGCCACACCAAACAACGCTGGTGCCCATGATGGTTGATGCAGTGCTACCGTACTGCCTATACGTAGTTCGGGTTGTATTTAACATGCACTTCATATTTGCACCGTTGAGTTTATTCTTATGTAATATCAATACGCAAATATGTACACTATACACACGTAAAAGGATATGTGTAGATACAGACATTGTCTCAATGGATAGGTAGTGTTAAGAACATGTTAAACGTAGAAACTCAGGTTACTACTACTACGCCAGACTTTTTGCATCCCTCATCAATAGAGAAACTTCCTAATCAATACACGCTTCTCTTTCTCTTTGCGTGCAGAAAATATAGGTATGCATCCCTAGCACTATCATGTAACGAAGGTTTTGGAAGAATGTTACAAGATTTTCAAAAAAAGGGTGATTTTGTGTAGGTACAATTCTCTTATTGATACGACACGCTGTGGTAATGCTACAAAAATCATTCATTCATTGGAGAAAAACCGTATCAGGGCAAAATGGCATCTTCGTATTCTTGCCTTCACACCTGCTAACCTGTCCCTACAGCATGATAGACGATGCTCTTTTTTGCCCTGATGTAGAATTGGTGGGGAGTACACTCTCTATGTATTTAGGATATGCTATCTTGTGTTTTTACACAATTGTATAATCACTGATATTCGACTGACATTCGACTGACAT
>CAZVEN010000020.1:72240-99257 GCA_964626155.1 uncultured Chloroflexaceae bacterium
TCGACTGATATTCGACTGATATTCGACTGATATTCGACTGATATTCGACTGATATTCGACTGATATAGTACGTAGGAACACTGTGTGGCAAACCGCACATACCAAGACATCTCGCACCCTTGGAGCGTACCAGCAAAGAATTACATGTTTCCTTCGACAAGCTCAGCGAACGGTTCAATGAAAAAAGATGCCGTTGCTACGTCGTGCTGTGTTCTATATAGTCTGGCAATGCTGTGCCTACCTCGGTGGGTGCAGCCACCCTCGGTACCGGCTGAAACCCTGTGCTGCCATAGCCGGCCAAGTCTAGGGCAACATAGACAAACCCAATGTCGCGCAGTCGGACCACAATATGTTCGCGTACCTCGGGTTGGGCAAGGCGCTGTATATCCTCAGACTCAACTTCGATCCGCGCAACCATATCGTGGTGGCGCACGCGCACTTGGCGCAGACCAAACTCGCGCTTGAGAAATGCCTCGGCCATGGCTACACGGTTCAAGTCTTCAACCGTGATATGCCGGCCATAGGGAATGCGTGACGCAAGGCAAGCCATAGCTGGCTTATCGTGTGTGGGCAAGCCAAGTTGTGCAGATAATGCTCGCACATCCGCCTTGGTCATACCCGCATCAAGCAGCGGCAATTGTATCCCATGCTGTTGAATAGCACCTATGCCCGGCCTATGCTCATGCACATCATCGGCTGTGACACCATATGCAACCGTGGTAAACCCATGCGCATGGGCAGCATCTTGGATGGTTTTGATGCGCGTATGTTGGCAATAAAAACATCGGTTGGCATCATTCCGCACATAGTCGGTATTCTCCATTTCACTCGTCGCAACAACTTCCAACTGCACGCCAATATGGGTTGCGAGGTTTTTGGCTTCGTTGAGCTCCTCGTTGGGGAGCGTGGGCGAGTGGGCTGTCACCGCCAATACATGCTCTGCCCCAAGGATGTCGTGACACAGAGCAAGCAAGTAAGTACTATCGGTCCCCGCCGAAAAAGCGACCGCAACCGAGCCTAGGTTGCCAATAATGTCGCGCAAATGGGCTTCTTTTTGCCTTCTTTCCATTATGAACCTCTATTGTGTTGACAGAAAATCACGTACTATTTCCCGTACAACACATGGATACTTCCATGCCAGTATATGCCCGGCTGCACTATCGTAGATAAAGCGTGTGCCGGGTATGGCTGCCGCTACTGCTCTGCCTTGATGTTCGGGGCAGAAGCGGTCGCGGCCACCTTGAAAGAGCAAGGTTGGGATGTGTATATCGCCAAGACAAGGGGTGGTGCTTATTTGGTGCTCAGCCATTTGCTCAATCACATGCATAAGACCATCCAACAATTGTGGCCACCAATCCGCACCATGCTGTGAGCGCATGTACCGTTCCCATGTTGGTGAAACCCTATTGACATTCGTGCGGTGGGCTTCAAGCGTTTCCGGACCGACGGTGCTAAACACACCATCGAGTATCAATGCCGCGATATGCTTAGATGCATCACAAACAGCGTGCATAGCACTCATTGCACCCGCACTCATGCCAAAGATTGGCACTGAAGATGTTGGGAAGAGGTGCTGGAGCAAGTCGGCTAGGGACTCCCCTTGGATAGCAAAATAGCGTGTAGTGAAAAGGTCTGGTGGGCGTGCAGAGTGCCCATGCCCAAGCAGATCAATGCTGATAACCTGGTGCTCGTCGGTAAACTTTTGGGCAAGCCGGTGTTGGCTTGCTGCTGTCATCGTATTGCCATGGATGAGCATGAGTGGCCGGCCTTCGCCCATCACGGTATAGTACAGTGTACCATGGCGCGTGCTGACAAAACGCATGGTTCTTGTCCTCACAAAGGTAGGTATTGAACTGCCAAGACACCAAAAACGCCAAGCTCTAAACGAAAGACAGCTCGCAGCATTGCAGCGTACCAGCAAAGCATTGCATATTCCTTTTTTTATATAGCTTTGCGTTCTTTGTGTCTTTGCGCGAGGTCTTAATGAAAAAAGAATACGGTTCTCGCTTGGTGCTGTATACAGAACATTGTAGAGACGTAGCATGCTACGTCTCTACAGTTCATCGTGAACGGTTTTGAGTGACTGTACCAACAGACTCTTTACGGTTGTGGCTCAGAACGATTGCGCTTGCGGCGTGAACTGCGACTTTTTGTACCAGTGCTGCTTTTACGCTTAGAACGCAAACTAGCCTCAGACGATGTAGCTTCTTCTTCTGTATTGCTCGTGTCGGTGTCGGTATCAGATTCGGTGTCGCTGGTATCATCGTCACTACTCGTGTCGGTGTCAGTATCAGGTTCTGTGTCGCTGGTATCATCGTCACTGCTCGTGTCGGTATCGGTATCAGGTTCTGTGTCGCTTGTGACGTCATCACTGCTCGTGTCGGTGTCGGTAGCAGATTCTGTGTCTGACGTTTCTACAGATGCTCCTTGATGCTCGTCGAGTGGTTTGGTTGGGGCCGAAGATTCGTCGCTGAGGTCAACCGCACCATGCTTCGCAGCTATGCCATGTGTAGACGTATCAGACTCAGGTGCTGCATCAGCTTGCGGGGCTTCAGAAAGAGAACTGGATGCGATGACCGGCTCATTGAGTGGCTCTGTAGGTGCATTGGGACTATCAATAACACTATCAACGGCACTATCAGCTTCGTGCATATCGGTTGCATCATGTGTCTCGGACGATGCTTCGGGTATGGGTTCTTGGACTTCGGGCACCACAGCCGGCTCAGGTGTTGGTGGTTCAGGGGCAGCAGGCGGAGAATCGGGCTCATCGGATGGTTGTGCTACAGATGCATTGACATCTTGGCTAGGGGGTGTCGTTGCGATGTCATCTGCCGTAGTTTCAGATTTAGATAGCGTGGATTGCTCAGTATTGGAAGATGATTTGTCTGGTGTCGTCAACAACTCGGCCTGTTCTTCGCTCAAAGGGGTTGTAGGTCCTGTAGAACCTGCTTCCTCGGACTGTGGTTGTTTGGGTGGTTCACCTTTATGTAGCGTTGTTTGAATAGGTCGCGCACCGGCTGACCTTGCTGGTGGCGCACCACGATGAACAGTGGTTTGAATAGGTCGCGCTGTAGCTGATTTTTCTTCAACCACACCAGTACGACCGGGCGAAAGCAATGTTTTGTTTTCTGCTATATCGCTAAAGAGCGATTGATCAAACTCAATAAGACGCTGCCTCTGCCAGCGCCATATAGCGTAGCCTGCTGCGCCAGTGGCTGCTAACCAGAAGACAGTACGTGGCTTTAGCATAATAACTCCTGCGAGGGTACACAATTTTGCATGAAATCAGGCTTGTCAAGTGACAGCCTGCCCTATGTGACTGATTATACCACATTATCAGCATCTTGAAATTGCGTGGGTTGTGGCAACGACGAGTATCGCTCATTTGTTCATTCCGTATTCGTGTGCAATGCATAGCCCATCAGTTGTTTTGGTTCATTTATTTAACATTTTCTTAACACAAATTTATACTGTTGTTAATACGAGTACTATAGAGTGTAATCCACTACAGGTAGCAGAACTTTCAATAGGCATCTGTTGCAGGATAGTCTACGTTGTAGAATTGTAACCCCACAAAGGGGAATATTCCCTATCAGGAAGGGGTAAAGAGGTTCTCTTATCTGTTTCAACACATGGTTTCGGGTCACAGAAATGGCACGGATAGAACAGTTCATATCCGTGTTTGTGTGTGCCTTGAAGCTGTGCTGCTGTAATGGCTATGTGTGCTTTGTACAAAAAAGGTTTAGGATTGATCTAAAACGTCTATGAGGTGTAGTAAGGAGTAAACGTATGTCCAGTGCATATGTCACAGGACCAACCTATAAGTGTAAGGAGACGTAACGAGTGAAAACCAAATTACGCACGTTAGTGGTAGCACTGCTAACAATGGGCAGTATCATGGTGCTTGCACTGTTTGTGTGGGGAAACACAAAAACACAGGCAGCACCCGCTGACCAACCCGTTGCGTTGCAGCAGGCTGCAAGCATAGAAGTAACGGTAAACACGTCAACAGTGGACCTGCCGGCAGGTTTGACAAGTTCCGGATCGGTTGATATTACGGCTCAGTTGAAAGCCAGTGGTGCAGATTTCGTGCCCGCTGATGATGACCCAAAGCAAATCTACTTTGAAACCACGTTCGGCCAGTTGAGCAAATTTACCATCGTAGAAGGCTTTAAGGATGAGGTAAATGATGGCAAAGCCAAAGTTTCGCTGAGCTCTATGGTAGCCGGCGAAGCAACCGTAACTGTCACATATGCCAATGCAGATGGCATCGAGGTAAAAAAAGATGTTACGGTTACATTCGAGCGTCCTGATGGACAAGGTGTGTATGAGAAGCTCTTTGAACCAGGCACAGCTATTAATGACTGGGAAATGCCCGGTATTGGCACCGTGGATATTCCCGCCGACCTCTACGACATTCCGGCTATCGTGAAATTTACCAACACAACAGCACACATTGCCGAAGTACCACAAAACACCAATACTGTAGGTGGCTTTGTGATGCAACTCTTCTGGTCCGATGGGGGAGGACTTATCTTTGAAGAAGGTGTAACATTTGATCCTCCTGTGCGACTAGAATATATGGCTGACGATGTGTATTCAGGACAAACAGATTTATACACAGCTCTTTGGGATGGAGAAAGTGAATCGTGGTCGCCACTTGCATCTGCGGGCGAAAAAGGAAAAGAGCCAGTTGTCTCATACCTAACCACCTATGGCGATTATGCCAAGCTAGCCGGTCCTGGTTATGCAGAGACTGCGCCAGATGGCATTATGATTGAAGCTGACCCAACGACTGTCTCATTGCCAGACGGCATAACTGATGCAGGATCGGCTGAGGTGAAAGCATACTTGACCTATGACGGCAAACCATGGGTAGCAAACAAGAGTTTGCCAAGCCGCATGTACTTTGAGACTACGTTCGGGAAACCGAGCAAATACTCACGCGACATCATAGAAGATGGCGATGGCACAAACGTAATGATTGACCTTGAGTCTATGGTTGCGGGCGAAGCCGAAGTCAAAGCAACCTATGCCATGCAGAATGGCGAAGAAATCTCTGCTACGACGAAGGTGATGTTTGAGCGCCCAACTGGCCAAGGTGTCTATGAAATTGGCTATACCAAAGGTATGTCAAAGACAACGGAAACAATGGACGACTTTGGTACAGCCGAAATCTCAGGCGACTTGTACGATGTAGATAGCATTCTCAAGTTTACAGCCATGTCGGACGATATGATAACAGAAGTACCAACCGGCACCCAAGCTCTGGGCGGTTTTGTCTTGCAACTGTTCTGGGCCGATGGCTTTGGTCTCATCCTTGAAGAGGGCATAACCTTTGGTACCCCCATCACGCTGACCTATACCGCCGATGGGTCCGAGCAGGTAGCATGCCTCACTACCAATGGCGACTATGCCACACTCAAGCAGGAAGATGGGACAATCTACACCGCTATGTGGGATGTAGAGCAGGAAGAATGGGTTGAGATTGCACCATGCACCGCAGGTGGCGATGGTCCCGACAACATTGTCATTGAAGTTGCTTCCGACAGCGTAGACTTGCCCGCGGGCATAACAGATGCAGGTGCAACTGAGGTGACAGCCTACTTGACTAAGGATGGTGCGCCATGGGCAGTACCTGAAGGCGTACCAAGCCGCATGTACTTTGAAACAACCTTTGGTAAGCCGAGCAAGTACTCACGTGACATTATAGAGGATGGCGATGGCACAAACGTGACAATTGACCTTGAAGCCATGGTTGCGGGTGAAGCCGAAGTCAAAGCAACCTATGCCATGGAAGGCGGCGACGAAATCTCTGCTAGTGCAAACGTTACGTTCGTGCGCCCAACCGGCCAGGGTGTCTATGAAATTGGCTTCACCAAAGATATGGCAACCAAGACGGAGACGCTGGGCGACTTTGGCACGGCTGAGGTAGCCGGCGATGTGTATGGTGAGGATGCTATTCTCAAACTCACAACCAACATACCCACCACTAACATTACCGATACACCAGAAGGCACGACCGTGCTCAACGCCTTTGTCTTGCAAATGTTCTTTGCCGACGGTTTTGGTCTCATCCTTGAGGAAGGCATAACCTTTGGTACACCCATGAAGCTGACCTATACGGCCGATGGAGCAGACTTTACCGCATGCCTTACAACCAATGGCGATTACGCCACGCTGAAGGACAGTGAGGGTACTATATATGCCGCTCTATGGGATGTGGAAACAGAAGAATGGGTTGCAGTCGAGGCATGCGACGTTCCAAGTCCAGGTCCAGGAGAAACCGTGCTTGACAGTGTTGAAATGCTCGAGGATGATGCCGGTACGCAAAAGCCACGTGTTTCTACGAGAATACCGGCTGGTGCATGCTCCGGCACAATAAACCAAACCGTCACTACCACACCCACTGTTGCCCTTAATGCTCCTTTCGTGACAGGCTTTATCTTGTCTGGTGATTGTGGCGTACAAGCTTCAAAGAGCATTACCTCTACAGTACGCTTCATCAATACAGAGTTGATAAGTGCCAATCTTACCCTTGACGGTGTGGGTATACGCTTCTTGAAAAATGGAGCATGGTCTTCCTTGAACGCATGCCCAAGCACAGGCAACAAGGCAGAATGTTTTGATGCACCTTCAGCAACACTGAGCGCTACTATCAATGAACTGACCTTCTATACACAAAACATCACCGAGTTTGCCGTGTCAAGTGCAGGTGGTGACTCTGTGTATCTGCCGCTCGTCATGCGGTAATACCACTTGCTGCATGGGTGCTATGCGTACTTTGTACAATTCAGAATGTGCTAGAACATCTCACAATAAATAGTTTAGTGGTATACTTTGGTCCGGTGAATAACATCACCGGACCAATTGTATTGATAGGAGGACAGAGTACGTGAAAGCTCCATTACACACACGATTAGTGCTACTGCTGATAACAAATAGCATCTTGCTCCTTGCACTGTGTATGTTGCACAGCACCCAGATACAGGCTGCTCCAGCAGATCAACCCATTGCGCTTCAACGTGCCATAGGTATAGATGTCGCAGTAGAAACGCCAGTGATAGCATTACCAGCCGGCTTAACCGAGTCCGGTTTGGTTGCCATTACCGCCCAGTTGAAAGACGCCATTGGCGCAGACTTCGTGCCGGGTGTAGATGACCCAAAAGAAATATACATTGAAACAACGTTTGGCACATTGAGCAAATCCGTTATCATAGAAGGCTTGCAGGATGAGGTAAACGATGGACAAGCACACGTCGTGCTGAGCGCTATGGTCGCGGGCGAGGCAACAGTTACCGTGACATATACCAATGCAGACGAAACCGAAATCAGCCAAATGGTAACTGTCACCTTTGAGCGCCCAGAAAACCAAGGCGTGTACGAAAAACGCTTTGAGCCAGGTACGGCCATTGTTGATTGGAATATGCCCGGCATCGGGAGCGTGAATATACCACCTGACCTCTACCCCATTTCGGCTATTGTCAAGTTCACCAACACCACGCAGCATATTGCCGATATACCCGACGATACCCATGTTGTTGGTGGCTTTGTGATGCAACTCTTTTGGTCCGATGGGTATGGACTCATCCTAGAAGAGAACGTATCATTTGGTAGCCCCATCCGGCTCAAATACATGGCCGACGACCCCTACTCAGGGCGCACAGATGTGTACACAGCCTTGTGGGATGCAGAAGCTGAAACATGGGGAGCCAGTGCATCGGGTAGCAAAAAAGGAACAGAGCCAGTTGTATCATACCTAAGCACCTATGGCGACTATGCCAAGTTGGCCGGTCCCGGCTATACAGCGGCAGCACCCGATGGCATTGCAATAGAAGCTTCCCCAACAACCGTACAACTTCCCGTTGGCATAACCAATGCTGGTGTAGCCAAAATAACTGCATATTTGACCCACGATGGCAAGCCGTGGCAAGCACTGCCGGGCTTACCGAGCCAGATAGATTTCAACACAACCTTCGGTAAACCAAATGCATTTTCGCGTGACATCATGAAGGACGGCGATGGCACCAATGTAGCACTTGACCTTGAGGCTATGGTAGCCGGCGAAGCAGACGTGCGGGCAACCTATACACTCTCTGGTGTTCAAGAACTTGTCGTTACCACAACCGTGACATTTAAGCGCCCACCTAACCAAGGCGTGTATGAACTTGCCTACACCCCCGGTATGTCGAAAACTACCGAGACGCTAGGCAACTTTGGCACAGCAGAAATACCTAGTGACATATACGGTACTGATGCCATTCTCAAATTCACAACGGCCCTTTCTGAAAGCCACATCACCGATATACCTACCGGCACCGAAGCGTTAGGCGGCTTTGTGTTGCAACTCTTCTTTGCCGATGGGTTTAGTCTCATCCTTGAAGAAGGCATTACATTTGGTAGTCCCATTAAGCTAACCTATACCGCAGAAGATACGGAACAGGTAGCTTGTCTACTGACCAATGGCGATTATGCCACACTCAAGCGAGAAGATGGCTCAATCTATACCGCGCTATGGGATGTAGACGCGGAGCAATGGGTTGAGTTAGACCCTTGCCCCATAGCTATGCCAACAAGCTTACAGCTTACGGCTACCCCAGCAACAGTTGAGATGGGGGATAGTACAAGCACCGTTTCGACAACTGTTACCGCCCAATTAATAGATGAAAACGGCGAATCTTGGAACCCAAGCCCCGGTGCTCCCACCGAAATGTACTTTCAAACAACGCATGGCATAGTCAACCCATACTTTGCCGAAGTTGATGAACAGGGGCAGGCGCACATTCTTGTTGAAGCCTATACCATTGGCAATGCCGATATTACTGCAACATTTGGCGAAGATGAAGCGCAGATACAAGGCACAGCAACGGCCGAATTTGTGCGCAATGGCACGCGAGTGTTTGAAGTACGCTATACCCAAGGCACAGCACCAGAACCGCTTGTGGTAGAAGGCTTTGGTACCTTTACCATACCTGCTGATGTGTATGAGGATGATGCTGTTGTACGTATCAATAACCTTGGTGCTACCAGTACCAATGCGCTTGTTTTGGATGATATGCCAGAGGGACTCATTTTAGTCAACTCCTTCTTGGTAGAATTTATGTGGTCAGATGGCTCCACCGAGGCCCCCTTTCTCGAAGAAGCCCCGCTTGATGCCCCCATTGCCATGCAGTATACCGTAGACCCTTCGCACCAAGATGCGCAACTGCTCTTCTTCAATGAAGAACAAGAAGCCTGGACCGACCAAACATTCACACGAAAGGCGAAAGTAGCAACCTCTTTTGCAGATGGGAAGGTGACAGCAACCCTACCCGCATATACGTTTGGAAGCTATATGTACGGCAAATTTGTCGGGCGTGATGCTGTTAGAGATGCAACAGCCGATGCCGATGTAGTGCTGAATAGCCCAGACGTGCTGGTTGATGATAGCAGTGCTGAAATACCGCGAGTCTCCACGACTATACCGGCGGGCGCATGTGTTGGCACAGTACGCCAGCGCGTGGTACGCACACCGAGCTTTCCACTTGATACATTCATAGCTGGCTTTGCTATCATTGGCGATTGTGTGCCATCATCAAGCATGACTGTCAACGTAGGGTATACCGCAGAAGAGTTGACCGATGTTGGACTAACAGCCGACCAAGTAGGTGTGAGCGCTCTGCAAGGTGGCAGTTGGGTTGCATTTGCTCGGTGCCCAACCGATGGCGAAAAGGTTGCGTGTTATGAGCTACCTACGCCAACATTGAGTGCTACCGTCAATGAACTAACGCTCTACACGCAAAGCCTAACCGAGTTTGCTATCACAAAGGGCAGTGGTACATCACCAACACCCGGTGCAGAAGCAACGTCCGTCTATTTGCCCTTGGTTCTCACATCATAGGCATAGACATGGTAGAGATTTCTTCATTCTTAACAATTTCTTAACACCGGCTTCCAAAACTGTTAATAAGGACAGGGTATAGTTGCCCATGTACAAAGTGACGTATAGCTTTACATGCAGGTGGAATTAATTTCATTGTCTCAGGATTTCTTTTGGGGAAGGTTTTTCTATCCCCATTATCTATGCATTATGAGCGTTTAGAACCACGGATTTAGTAGGGAGAGAATCCGCTCAATCCGTGTATATGTGTGCCATGGTAAGCACCTCTAAATGCTTGTGAACCGTGTTGTAAATTATTTTGTAAACTCAAGGTAAGGAGAGGTATCTCATGCGTCAGTCTATGAAACGTTCAATGTTCGTGTTGGTTGCTATGCTCATCGTGCCAGTACTTTTTATCGGTCAGGTGTCGGCAAATCCGACATTGCAGGATGATTTTACACCCCGTGATATTGATGTGCGTCTGAATGGCTCAGGTGCAACATTCCCGGAACCGGTGTATCAAAGACTTATCAAGAACTATAAGGATGTCAACCCCAACGTAAAAATTAACTATCAAGGTGTTGGAAGCGGTCAGGGTATTGCGGACTTTACCGGTGGCGTCACCGACTTCGGTGGTACCGATGCTGTCGTGCCATCAGACGAGTTCACCGGCGACGAGCTACACGTACCTATGGTAATGGGTCCAGTTGTGGCTACCTACAACCTGGATATTGGCAAGAAGTCACTGCAATTCACCGGTGAGGTTTTGGAACGCATCTTCCGTGGCGATATTACGTCATGGAAAGACCCCGCTATTGTGGACATTCAGAGTGAAACGGTGAAAGAGCGCTTGGACGCACTCACAAACACCGACATTACCGTTGTTGTGCGCTCCGATAGCTCCGGTACATCATCTATCTTTACCACCTATCTCGAAGCAATCAATGATACGTGGACAGCAACCAAGAAATTTGAGACTGATAACGGCGATATTCTTTCCGCTGATATCAATCTCAGTGCTCAGCCCAAGAACAATGGTGTGGCCAGCAAGGTGAAGGAAACATCAGGTGCCATTGGCTACGTAGAGTTCATTTATGCCAAGACCAACCGACTCCCCACACCACGTATCAAGAACAATCATGACGATGGCAAGTACATCCGCCCGTCACTCCAAAGTACTGTTCGTGCAGCCGCCAACCAAAATTATCCAGACGACTTGCGTATGGATATTGTCAACAACACCGCAGACAAGTATGCTTATCCCATCGCAGGGTTCACATGGTTACTGGTACATGAAACCAATTACACAGACCTGCAAAAAGCACAGGCTGTGACCGATTTTGTTTGCTGGGCTTTGCAACCTGAACAACAAACAACCCAGAAGCGCATGGGTTATGCATCACTTCCGGGCGATGCACGCGCCAAGTCCATTGAGCAGATCAAGAAGGTGAAAGTTGGTGACGAAGCTGCTTTCCTTGGCGAATGCCCGTAATGATTGACAGCTAAGATTAGGACCTAACGGTCTGCGGAAGCCCGTTTTCATCACGAAAACGGGCTTCCAAATTGCCAGAAAGACAACTATGGTGACACAAGCACAAACACCGACACCACAAGAGAGCTTTTGGCAGCGGTTCAAGCGCCGAACACACCATGGCGATTCGGTGTTTTTTGGCGTAACGCTCATCTTTGCGCTCTTTATTGTTGCCATGATTATCCTCATCGGCATCGTTACCTTTGTGGGGTCAGCAGAGGCACGCGCACAGTTTGGGCTTGGCTTCTGGGTCAATGATGCATGGGGCTATTCAAGCGATGCGGGGGTTGAGTTATATGGCGCACTGGCCCCCGTCTATGGCACCTTAACAACATCATTGATTGCAGTGATACTATCGGCCCCTATTGGCATTGCAACCGGCGTGTTTTTGGCTGAGCTATGTCCGGGTGCATTACGTATGCCCCTGTCGTTGCTGGTCGAGTTGCTGGCGGCCATCCCAAGCGTTATTTATGGGCTATGGGGAACATTCATCTTTATACCCTTCTTTCGTACATTCATAGCTACGCCTATTTCTGAAAGCCTTGGCAAAGTCATACCCCAACTGGGTGGACCAGTGACAATGGGCCATGGCATCATGGTCACCGGGGTCGTATTGGCCATTATGATTTTGCCCACCATTGCAGCTATCACCCGTGATGTCGTGTCTGTTGTGCCAAACTCGCAGCGCGAAATAATGTTTGCCTTGGGAGCAACACACTGGGACGTTATCTGGAAAGCTATTTTGCCCTACTCCCTACCCGGTATCTTAGGTGGCGTGATGCTCGGCCTTGGGCGTGCGCTTGGTGAAACCATGGCAGCCGTCATGCTCATTGGCAATACCCTCACCATCAAAACATCGTTGTTTAGCACTGGTACGACAGCAGCAGCATTGATTGCCAACCAGTTGCCCAATGCAGATAGCTCACTGCACCGGAGCTCGCTCATCTACCTTGCTATGGTACTCTTTAGCATCACCTTGCTGCTCAACCTCTTTGCACGTCTGATGGTTTGGCGCATATCGCATAACCGATAAATGCCAACACATGATGTTGTAGGATAGGCTTCTAGCCTGTCCCTCTAGGGTGCCAAGCACGTTTGGGGTGTGTGGCACCAGGTAGCATCGCACAAAGATGCAAAGGCATTATTGCGTGAAGAGAAGGCAGATGGTATTATCTATGCGTTTGCATAGGTTCATACAATGAATGAAAGGATAATGATTATGAAATGGGTAGTTACCATTGGTTTTATGTTCATAGTGATGATGACATTCGCAGCATGCAGTAGTGGTGGTGCAAACACTGCTTCTGGCGAATCAGGTAGTGCTTCAGATGCAGCAGAACAGAGCGACGGGGCCGAGTCCGAGGCAAGCACGGCCCATGAAATGCTCACAGGCGAATGCGCCCAAAATGGACCAGAGGAAGTGCCCGAAGGTCCTACATCGTGGATGCCCACAACCGATGTGAACATTGGCGATGAAACAACCATTTGTGTATGGATGGTCGAAGAAGGTAGCCCCGTCGAGGGGGCCAGTGTGCGTGGCAACATGCTCTACCTCGACAGCAAAAATAACCCTATGACCGTGGAACTTGATGAAGTGACGACCGACACCAACGGCTTGGCCACGCTCACCTTGACGGTGCCAGATACGATTGAGTGTGAAGTAGAAATCATTGTTGAGCACGATGGTGAAACATACGACTGGTCAAACTATCCCGACGAGTTATCGGCAGTGTTCTACCCGGCCGAGTAGGGTTTTATGAGAGGGCATACCGTCTATGGCTATTAAGGCAAGTGCGCCACCGCATTATGGGCGGGTGAAAACAACCGACTGGCTTATGCGAGCAGTGTTGCTTGTAGCAACACTGCTAACCGTCGGTCCCCTGCTGCTCATCGTTGGGCATGTAACCATGCATGGGATAAGTGCAATGAATGTGGGGTTTTTCACCGAACCGTATGAGCCACCAGAGATTGTCGGCAATATTCTTGCAGACACCTTTGAGGATGAGGATGCCGGTGCTGAAGTTATCCTGCATGGTGGCATCTTACATGGCATTGTAGGTACCTTGATAGTGACTGTCGCATCACTAGTGTTTGTAGTGCCTATTGGGATACTAGCCGGCATTTTTCTCTCTGAGTTTGGCAACAACCGCATTGGTATGGTTGTGCGCTTTGCGTGTGACGTATTGAGTGGTGCTCCGTCTATCATTGTGGGAGTCGTGGCCTATGTGCTCATCGTGCAGAAGATGCAGGAGTTTTCAGTCATAGCCGGTGCAGTTGCGCTCGCCTTTTTGATGGCTCCCATTATCACGCGGGCTACGGAAGAAATGATGCGCCTCATCCCAATAGATATGCGCGAAGCGGCCATGGCGCTTGGAGCCCCTACATGGCATTCTACCTTTGCGGTGATAGTGCCTGCTGCATTGCCCGGCATCGTCACTGGTGTGATGCTGGCATTGGCCCGTGGCGCTGGCGAAACTGCTCCATTAATACTCACCATTCTGGGCAACAATATGCTCACCTTTGACCTCGTTGGCCCCATCCATGCATTGCCGCTCATTATCTACAAATATACCGACTCGCCCTACCCAATTGAGCATACCATTGCATGGGGCACTGCATTTGTGCTCATGGTATTTGTGTTGGCAGTCAATATTCTCATGCGGGTTATCACCCATAAACAAACGAAGAGGCGTTAATATGACAGCCACCGAGGTTGAGAAAACAGGCAAGCATAATCTCCGTATCGAATCACTACGGCCTTTCTACTACAAACATCAGGCAGTCAAAGATGTACACCTCTTTATTCCAGGGCAGCAAATCACAGCCTTCATCGGCCCTTCCGGCTGCGGCAAATCTACCGTGTTACGCTGCCTCAACCGTATGCATGAGATGATAGATGGCGCCCACGTTGAAGGCACGGTGCTTCTCGACGACGAGGATATTTACGCACCTGATGTTGACCCAAGGCTTGTACGACGCAAAATAGGCATTATCTTTCAGCACCCGGCGGTGTTGTTGACGCGCTCTATTTTTGAGAATATCGCTATCGGACCACGCTTAAATGGTATCAACAACCGTTCCACGCTGCACGATATTGTCGAGAGTAGCCTCAAAGCGGCTGTGCTGTGGGATGACGTCAAGTACCGCCTAGACAAACCGGCGCGGATGCTCTCCGGGGGGCAACAACAACGCCTGAGTATTGCGCGGTCCATTGCAATGAAGCCCAATGTTATCCTCTTTGATGAGCCATGCGCCGCTCTGGACCCTATTTCTACCAGTAAAATTGAGGAGTTGTTGCTAAAATTGCGCAACGATTATACCATTGTCATAGTGACCCACAACTTGCAGCAGGCAGCGCGTATTTCAGACCAGACAGCGTTTTTTATGATAGACCAAAAGGACCGCGAGCAAGTGGGTATGTTGGTAGAAGTCAATACCACGGGTGCTTTGTTTGCCAATCCCCAAGACCCACGCACGCAAGATTATGTTTATGGGCGCATGGGTTAGTGAAATAGTGGTACAATGAAGAGTGTGTATTACCAATCAAACAGCGAAAGGGTTGCGGGTGTGCAATATAAAAATTTGATTTTCACGCGTATGTTTTCACGTTCCAACCTCTTTTTGATGGCAATGGTTATGTTGCTTTTCACCTTGCTTGGGTGCGGTGTTTTGGGCAGTTTGGGCAAGAAGAAAGAGGCGAAAAGTAGCAGCTATAGAGCATATATGGAAGAGCAACAGGGCAGTGGGAGTGCTGATGCCCCTGCTTTTGAGCAACCCGGCGATGAACCTACGGCAGATGGTGCTGGTACATCAGGCAACCAACCCGATGGGCAAAATGGTGTACTCACGACAACGCAGGAATTGCGCGTTATTGACCAATATTTTTTTCAGGAAGGCACCAAGGTGTTTTATTCGTTTGTGGTCGAAAATCCAGATTTGGAAACAGCCGCATATACTACCACCTATCGTGTTGAAATACGCGACTACCTCGGTGAGGAACTGTTCCAAACCGATGAAGTCACACTACGCCTACACATGCCCGGCCACTTTCTCGGTGTGACGGATGAGGTTGAACTAGCCGATGGACAGGATGCCGGGCTTATCTCAGTGTTACCAGAAACAGCTTCTTGGTCGCCAATGAATGAGATAGCTGCTACAGATACAGAAGAGCCACTGCCGCAACAGATACTCACAGTGGCAGATGCTTACGTGCAAGATGTCAGCAACAACATTGCATTTGGCACGATTCAAAACACCTATGACCAGCATATAAGCAATATCCAAGTGTTTGCCATAGCATACAATCTCGATAATGAGATTGTTGGTGGGGGAGTTGAGTTTATAGATGTGTTGCCAGAAAATGGCGAACAGAACGTCACCATTCAAATGCACACAGAAGAAGAGCCAAATGGTGGGGTAGCTCTCTTTCCTACACTCAGTGACTCTTCTGCATTTGGCGATAACGTATCTGTAGCAAACGTAGATGATGTCACATCGTCAGAAGATATGGACCTCAATGCAACAGCCCCTATCATAACCGATACACTTTCTGACACCCATGCACAAACAACAACGGACGGTTTAGTTGCTGATGTCGTTGCCGATTTAGCCACCACCGATGTGCAAACTTCTACAGATGCTCCTGATGCTCCTGATGCTCCATCTGTGAGCATGCCTGTTTCACAAGCTGACACTGCTGAACAACAAACAATCCCACTGCCACCAACGCCAACAACCGCTCCCGTCGCTACGCCCACACCAACCCCTGCATCCAGTGGTGCTACAACAAGTGCCGATGTAACAGCAACCCCAACGACAGCTTCTTCATCTTTATCGGGTGCAACAGCAACAGCAACCCCAACAGCAGACCCAAACCAAGCAGCTACGAATACCCCTCAAAGTACCGCAACCAAGGCAGCCACAAGTTCATCACAGAATAATACAGCTACCAAGGCAGCAACCAATACGCCACAGCAGAAAACGGCCACTACTGCATCAACGCCCAAAGGTACCGCCGAGGCACAAACGCAGACTGCCGATGCAAACATTTCCAAAACATCGGATGCAAAAATTGCGACGGCTAGCACAGCAACAGCTGAGAAGGCAAAACAAACACAGACGGCTATCACGGAAGAAGACTTTGAGACAGCAACAGCCAAGATTGAGCAAGAGACTAAAACAGCCGAGTCCGAAGCAAAGACATCTGAAGCAAAAACGGCTGATGTACCCACTGATACACCAGAGCCAATTGCTACGGAAGTACCAACTGACACGCCAGAGCCAACAGGCACACCAGCCCCTACCGATACGCCAGTACCGACCGATACGCCTACTCCAGAGCCAGTTATGCCCTCTGGAGAGTGTGCCGATAATGCACCCGATGAAATACCCAATGGCCCCATTGCATGGATGCCCAACACAAGCCCCGACATTGGTTCTAGCACTACTGTATGCGCATGGCTCGTTATGGATAATGCACCCATTGAAGCGGCAAAGGTACATGGCAGCTTGCTCTACCTCGATATGGACAATACGCCAAGAACAGTTGACATCAACCAAGTAACAACAGACGCTACTGGTATAGCTAAGCTAAGCTTCAACGTACCAGAGACAACTGAATGTGAAATAGAAGTCATTGTTGAGCACGATGGGAAAACCTACGACTGGTCATCGGTAGATTATGGCGATGATTTGTATGTACAGTTTAATCCCTCTGGTATGGAAGATGAGTCATAGCGGTCTTGTCTTCGCGCAAGGACGAGAGCAAAGGCGCTGAAATGCAAGGTGCCACGCACGTTTTGGAGTGTGTGGCACCTTCGTTTCCCGTAAGACAGTTATCCTAAGCCTCATGCTACGAAGAAATTGTAGGACAGGCATCCTACCTGTCAATGTTCCATTAGCACCGGCTTCTAGCCGGATACCGACAGGATGTCGGTGCTCCATCGCGCTCGTAGCACCGCCAGTAGCCCTTGGGCGTACTGCTTAGCCAGCCGGGGATACCGACAGGATGTCGTCGGTGCTACGCGGAATAGGCTAGAAGCCAATCCTACACCTTTCGTCAAGAAGTGAGTTGTTGCTCCTCTTCATGCAACCGTTGCGAAAATTCCGTGCGTATCTCTGTTGTGCGGGCTTCGCCTAGCTCAAACGCAAGCGTTTCCCACAACCAGCGCCAAGCCTCTGGTTCTTCTGCTTGTTGCTCCTCCATACCACTGCGCCGAATCTGATGCGTTATTTCTGCACGGCACCACTCTTGGGCCCCTTGCAGACTATCGAACATGCAACCAGCCCAGATACGCCACTGAGGAGAATCTACATATTCAATGTACGCCGTCCATTGATACCCCCTGCTACACAGAGCAGCAACCGCATGCCAACCGCTTTCGATGGTTTCCCATTGGGGTTCATGAGTTGTGTAGCCATTTGCCATACCTTTGCTCCTTTACACTTGTTACATGCCGCCATGGGTACCAAGAATAAGATTGACCCCTTGTAACAGGGTTCCTGCTGCAATAGCTGAACCAATAACGCCAGCTACATTTGGAGCCATAGCATGCATGATGAGAAAATTTTGCGGGTCTTCTTTCTGGGCTACAGAATGTGCAACACGCGCTGCATGTGGCACCGCCGAAACACCTGCTGAGCCAAGCAGTGGGTTGATTTTGTTGCCTTCTTTGAAAAATAAGTTCATAAGCTTTGCAGACAACACACCCGCAGCAGTTGCAATGGCAAAAGAGAGTGCGCCCATAAGAAAGATAACGATAGATTGTGGTTTGAGAAAATACTCAGCCTGTGTGCTTGCACCAACGGTCAGACCAAGTAAGATAGTGACGCTATCAATAAAGGGATTTCGAGCTGTTCTTGCCAATCGCTCCGTGACACCACTTTCCTTCAGCAAATTGCCAAAAAAGAGCATGCCTAACAATGGTAATGCGTCGGGAGCGATAAAGACACAAATGATCGTGCCGGCAATAGGAAACAGCACTTTTTGGAATTTTGATGGAATTTTTGGTGGTGGCATACGAATAAGCCGCTCCTCGCGTGATGTGAGCAAGCGCATAATAGGTGGTTGTATGACCGGCACCAATGCCATATACGAATAGGCCGAAACAGCAATAGCACCAAGTAAATCGGGAGCCAGTTTTGTCGTTATAAAGATAGCCGTCGGTCCGTCGGCACCACCAATGATACCAATGCTTGCGGCCGCTTTTAGCAAGCGTGCAGGGTCCGTTGGGTCAGATAGCCCGAGTTGCGGAATAGTAGACCCTAGCCAAACGGCCCCAAAAAGGGTTGAGAAAATGCCAAATTGCGCCGCAGCACCGAGCAGTATCAACCTAGGTTGAGCTATCAAACTCGAAAAATCCGTCATCGCCCCAATACCCAAAAAGATGAGTGGTGGGTAGACACCCGTCGTGACACCCTGATAGAGATACCATAGGACACTCCCATTGCTAGACTCCGTCGGACCTTCATAGATACCAATACCTGATCCTGCGGCAAATGGCATGTTGCCAAGAATTATCCCAAAGCCAATCGGCACAAGGAGGAGCGGCTCAAACTCTTTCTTGATGCCAAGATAGATAAACACAATACCGGCAAGTATCATGATGAGATTGCCCGGTTTGTCGAGAATGAGATAAAATCCACTATGTTGGATATATTGTGAGAGCGATTCAAAGAGTTGTTCCAACGTCATTGCCTCCTTTTCTTGGGTTACTCAAATGTGAGCAAAATTTGTCCTTGTTGGACGGCGTCGCCAGACTTGACTCGAATGTCTTTCACTTTCCCAGAAACGGGAGAACTGATGTTAGTATGCATCTTCATAGCTTCTAAGATAACAAGCAGGTCGTTTTCTTTGACCTCAGCGCCAACCGAAACTTGGACTTCAGCAACCACACCCGCAATAGGTGACGTTACTTCTTTGCTGCTACCAGACGGTGACGGCGTACTTTGCTTGGGTTGCGCAGCAACTGGAGCTGCACTTCCTCCGGCCGATGGTGTTGAAGGCGTTGTTGATCGCGGACCGGATGTAACCGGCGGAAACCCATACGAAGACCCACCTACATCATCGTCTTCAAGTACCTCTACTTCTACATCATAACTGGTGCCATTGACTGTGACACGTAATTTTTTCACTTTTGAACACTCCCATTCAGTACGACTTGCAAAGAACCTAATCTAATTATGACTCGCGCTCCAAAAATCTTGCTTCAACCATTACTAATCTCTGCTGTCTTAGCGTTTTGTATGATGCGAACCCATAATGGTAATGCGTCCTTGACGTGACCATGTCGATTCAGATGGTCCCGACCGATAACGAATACGTGTTACACGTACTTGCCTGCCAAAAGCCTCATGTGCTGCCGCTGCAATAACGGCAACGAGTTCTGGCGAAAGAGTTGCATCTTCTTGGTGTTGCTGTGCTATCTCTGGTTTTGGCGTAGCTGCAACACGGCTAGAATGTTGCACTTGGCGTTCGGCAAGCCACCGGTCTACGTGTTGAAAAATGAGCATCAATAAAGAGAGCAAGACCAACCCCGTGAAGACTACAATCATACCAGTCATCGTAAGCTGTAGCGCATTCCCCATTGCTCCTGATCCCATACTGAAATACCTCCCTCGTTCCTCTTACAGCGGGATGAGTCCATGTTTCTTTGGGGGGCGCAGGTCACGTTTTGTGCGGAGCGATTCAAGCGCCAAGCTGAGATACCGGCGGGTATCTTTTGGCTCAATAATATCATCAATGAGATTGCGGGCTGCCCCTACATAGGGGTTGGCAAATTGTTCTTGATATTCGGCAATACATTGCTTTCGGGCCGCTTCGGGGTCTTCCGCTTTCTTAATATCGCTGCGATAGATAATACCAACTGCCCCCTCAGCTCCCATAACGGCAACTTCCCCTGTGGGCCATGCTGCAACACGGTCGCAGCCAAGGTCCTTGCCACACATAGCCAAGTATGCCCCACCATAGGCCTTGCGCAAGATAATAGAAATCTTTGGCACAGTGGCAGCAGAGTAGACAAACAGCATTTTGGCCCCATGTCGAATAATGCCACCATATTCTTGTTGCACACCTGGCATAAAACCTGGCACATCCACAAGCGTGACGAGGGGAATATTGAACGCATTGCAAAAGCGCACAAACCGCGAGATTTTATCCGATGAGTTAATATCGAGCACACCTGCCATAACAAGCGGTTGGTTGGCAACAATACCAATCGTGCGGCCATTCACCCGGGCAAAGCCGATAATAGCGTTGGCCGCATAGTGTTCTTGTATCTCAAGAAAGTCGCCATCGTCTACAATACGGAAAATAACCTCTTTCACATCATACGCCTCACGAGGATTGTCGGGAATGATATGATTGAGCGCTACATCTTCTGTAATGATAATATCACCGGTGCCATAATCCGGCGGGTCTTCCACATTGTTTGCTGGAAGAAAACTCAAGAGTTTCTGGCATAGTTGCAGCGCGTGCTCATCATCTTCGGCCACAAAATGCACCACCCCACTTTGACTTTCCTGCGCATAGGCACCGCCAAGCTCCTCTTCTGAAATTTGCTCACCTGTCACCTGCTTGATAACTTGCGGGCCTGTAATGAAAAGCTTGCCAATATTCTTCACCATAATGATGAAATCTGTAAGCGCTGGCGAATAGGCAGCACCACCAGCACATGGGCCGGCAATGATAGAAATTTGTGGCACAACACCAGAGAGCAACACATTGCGGTAGAAGATACGGCCGTAGCCGCTCAACGAACCTATGCCCTCTTGTATGCGTGCGCCACCACTATCGTTAATGAGCACAAAAGGACTACCACACTTGAGCGCCATCTCCAATGTCTGGCAAATTTTATCGGCATGAATTTCGCCTACTGAGCCACCCGATACGGTGAAATCTTGTGATGCAACAAAAACTTGTCTGCCATGAACAGCTCCCGTCCCTGTCACCACGCCATCGCCCGGCATATCCTTTCCTTGCATACCAAAGGAAACACACCGATGCTTGGCAAATAAAAACATTTCCTGAAATGTCTCTTCATCAAAAAGCAGGGCTACACGCTCCCGTGCAGTCAACTTGCCTTCTTTATGTTGTTTTGCGATACGGTCATCACCGCCACCTTTTGCAAGTCGTGTTTTCAATTCGCGCAGACTATCAATCTTTTCTTTTGTTGTCATACGCACCTACCTATCAGTTATCTATTTAATACCGCAACGATCTTACAGCATCATAGCACGAAACGTTTGAAACTTCAAACGATAGGAGCACGAAAACGCTTTGTCATCACCCATCACTTAGTTCTCATTCCGCGTCACTGCTACAAGTCGGTTTTGATTATACCATACTTATGCCTCTCGCTTGTTGGCAGTGCTATCATGTACTACACATATTGAAAAGAGGGGGCATTTGCAAAAGTAACACAGGCAATACTTTCTCATTTGCCAGATTTTTGCTATGATACATACAAAGTCCCCTTTTAGTGAAAGGTATTGACAGATGACAGAAATGACTTCACTCCAACGTGTCTTAACGACTCTCGGTCATACAGAACCCGACCGTGTGCCACTCTTTCTCCCCCTGACCATGCATGGAGCACAAGAACTAGGACTATCTATGACCGACTATTTTTCAAAACCCGAATATGTTGTAGAAGGACAGATGCGGTTGTTCAAAAAATATCGCTCAGACTTTATCTATAACTTTTTTTATGCAGCAGTTGAAATAGAGCCTTGGGGTGGCGAGGTAATCTATGCAGACGATGGGCCACCCAATTCAGGACAACCGTTCATCCGCACTCCCGAAGCAATCAAAACCCTAGAAGTTCCCAATGTAAAAGACATGCCAGCGCTCATCAAAGTATTGCAAGCAACGAAAATGCTACGTGAACGTGTTGGTAACGATGTACCCATTGTTGGCGTTGTCCTATCTCCATTTTCCCTCCCAGTCATGCAAATGGGGTTTGACCACTACATCGAGCTGATATATGAACAACCAGCATTGTTTGCCCGCCTAATGCAAATAAATGAAGCTTTTTGTGTTGCATGGTCCAATGCCCAATTGGAAGCCGGCGCAAATGCCATTGGCTACTTTGACCCCGTTTCTTCACCCACCATCATCCCGCATGACCTCTACCTCACCACCGGGTTTGAGATTGCCAAACGCACATTGAGTCAGGTAAACGGACCTATGGCTGCGCTCTTTGCATCTGGGCGTTGCATGTCGCTTGTTGAAAACACCGTACAAACCGGTGCAACTATGATGGGGGCTAGTGTCCTTGAAGACCTAGCCGATATGAAAAACGCATGTCGTGGGCGAATGACCGTTATAGGCAACCTCAACGCTATTGAAATGTGTCGCTGGACAGATGAAGAAGCAGAAGCAAACGTCAAAGAAGCCATTGCCAAAGCTGCTCCAGGTGGTGGGTTTATTCTGAGCGACAACCACGGTGAAATCCCTTGGCAGGTACCAGAACGTGTGCTCCTTGCCATATCCAACGCTGTTCAACGTTGGGGAAAATACCCTTTGGAATGGATAGAGGATGAAGGAACCGAAGCTCTGCATAGTGCTGTGCCAAAATTATAGACGTGAGGTGGAGGAAATCCTCAAAACCGATCACTATGAAGATGTGCAATTTATCTATTACGCCCCACCATCTTGCAAGCCGGCAGTAGAATGGGATGCTCTGCGGGCTATCATCAGCACTTGCGCAAAAAACTATTCCACTATCTATGTCCTTGGCAGAGAGTGCTTATATAAACATCGGGATGCACTGCCACTCGCAGAGCATATTCACTACTATAAAAGCGACAAATGCTTTTCCATGGTCGTAGACCCCTATGCTGTGCAACAGTATCTTCAAGAGCAAACCTACTTTCTCACACCAAGCGAATTGGAGCATTGGTGGAGCCATAGAGAAACTTGGCAGCAAGATCATAGCGCAGCTCATGCTTACTTTGGCGCATCAACCACACAACTGGTGTTGCTCGATACGGGTGTAGTCCCAAATAGCAGCGAACATCTGCATACCTGTGCCGACATTGTTGGGTTACCCTCCACAGAAATTCCAATAGGGCTAACCTTTTTTCGCATGTTTCTCAAAAACCTCATCCTCGAGTGGCGTCTCACAACTGAGCGCACAACATCGCAGACAGACATGAACCACTTGCAAGAACGTTTATCAAATTGCGAAATGATATTTGACCTAGTCGGTGGCATGACCCATATGTGCTCCGAGTTCGACGTCATTGATGCCATGTTTGACCTCTTCACCATGATGTATGCACCACACACCCAAATATACATCCCAATCCACGGCGGTGTCGCCGGCGCACTCCATTCGCAACCCCACATTGTTGAAATAGATACGCTATTGAAACAACGGTTGCTCGCTATGCAAGATAAAACCTATGCTTGGACCGATTCAGGCAACGGGTTTATCTTGCGCATCACCTACCAAGAAGAGGTTTTAGGTGTTCTGTATATTGATGGATTTGCCTTTTCTGAATACCGTGAACAATACCTAAACCTTGCCCTGCTACTCACCAACGTATGCGGTCTTGCCATCAAAAATGCTCGCACCTACGAACAACTCCAAACAACCCTCGACGAGTTGCGTACTATGATGAACAAGCTACGCGAAATGCGTGATGCGGCCGAGGCTGCCAACCAAGCAAAAAGCGAATTTCTCGCCAACATGAGCCACGAAATTCGTACCCCCATGAATGGTATCATCGGCATGACAACCCTCCTGCTCGACACAAAAATGAACCCTGAACAACACGATTTTGTTCAAACCATTCGCCTCAGCGGGAACACTCTGCTCTCCATCATCAACGACATTCTCGACTTTTCCAAGATAGAGGCCGGCAAAATAGAGCTAGAGTATCAACCCTTCAACCTGCGCACATGCATAGAAGAATCGCTAGACCTCATTGCCCCAAAAGCAGCAGAAAAACACTTAAACCTTGCCTATAGCATTGATGAACACACACCCGTCATCGTGATAGGAGATATGACACGAATACGACAAATTTTATTCAACTTACTCAGCAATGCCATCAAGTTTACCGATAGCGGTGAAATTGTCATATCTGTCACCAGTAGCACCAATTCTGAAGAGGTACGAGACGATAACGCAGAAGCTACACAGGATTCTCTTGTTCACTACCACTTGAGCGTGCGCGACACTGGCATTGGCATACCTCAAAATCGCGTAGACCGGCTGTTTCAATCTTTTAACCAAGTGGATGCATCCACAACGCGCAAGTATGGCGGCACTGGGTTAGGTCTTGTCATCAGTAAGCGTTTTGCCGAAATGATGCGCGGCACTATTTGGGTTGAGAGTGAAGTCGGCAAAGGTTCCAAATTCCATGTCACATTCGTTGCCCAAGAAGGAAACACTCAAGATGATGCTATACCAACCAACACAGATACTCCCGGCATTGCCAAAAAGCTAGATGCCAAACAACAACTACCAGAACTACACAATAAGCAGGTATTGATAGTATCCAACAACGAAACCAACCGTGCGCTCTTGCTGCGCTATGTGCGACAATGGGGCATGTACCCATGCATCATAGATGCTACAGACACAGTTTCCCAAGCCATAGAGATGGTGCAACAACACCACACATTTGACATAGGAATACTTGATATGCACCCACCAGCTATGGATAGTCTCACCCTTGCGGGTGAACTACGCAACCATCAAAATGTACGCGAACTTCCTCTCATCGTGTATATCCCCATCAACCTACACGACAAAGTTGCTCGTAGTGCTCAAGTCAAGGCACATGCCTTCTTGAATAGGCCCATCAAGGGTCATCAACTCTTCAATGCACTTACCCATGTCTTTTCAGGCGAACCATCAGTATTTAGCCAAGAACACACATCCCACGAGGCCGGGTATCTCACTACGTTACAATCCAAGCTTTCCGTACAACAACACCCCTTGCATATCTTGTTGGCCGAAGATAACACCGTCAACCAAAAAGTTGCCCTGCGTCTGCTCGAACGGCTCGGCTATCGTGCCGATGTGGCCGCAAATGGGTTGGAAGTGCTCGGCGCACTTGACCGACAATGGTATGATATTGTTTTTATGGATATGCAAATGCCTGAAATGGATGGGCTAGAAACAACGCATCATATCCGTAGAGATATGCCTACCGATAAACAACCACGTATCATAGCTATGACAGCCAACGCACTTCGTGGCGACCGTGAACGGTGTTTGCAAGCCGGAATGGATGACTATATTAGTAAGCCGTTGCAGGTGGAAGATATAGTCGCAGCCCTAGAACGAAGCTTTGCAGCACAAGACAGGAATAACATGACCATACACCAGCAACCAGACATGCTAGATACGCCAGATAAGCTAGATAAGCCAGAAAATAATGATAGACGTGTTTCTTTGTCAGATTCTCCCCTATCACAGGTGATAGACTTTGCAGCTCTTGCAGAATTGTATGCGGCTATGGGAGATGGCGAAGAAGCCCAAGAAATTGTCTATGAACTGATAGAGGTGTATCTCGAAGATACCACGCGCATCCTGAACGATTTACAGCATGCTGCCCAAGACAACAACGTAGAGTTGCTCACCCGGCTAGCGCACACGCTCAAGTCTAGTAGTGCGCAAGTGGGTGCAATGCCACTTTCTACCCTGTGCAAAGAACTAGAAACACAAGGGCGCTCCGGTATGATTACCGATGCGCTAACATATGTAGACCAGATTGGGTCACGCTATGCGCATACCAAATCGGCCCTTGAGCAAATTATAAGCGAGGGGTGGCAACCCCCATCTCTTTAGAGCACGAATACCCATAAACGTTGTACCACAGTGCGACGCATGCTACCGGACACCTACGTCGTAGCACCGGCTTCTAGCCGGTCTCCGGCAGGATGCCGGTGCTACCCCCCAGCGCATCAGCACCCGCAGCGCATCAGCGGTTCAAACCCCACACGCCTGCCGTCCACGAATGGGGGCAACGAATAAACGAATAGGGGTTCCCCCGCACCCATACACGTTGCTGGCAGACGTATCAGCGCGGGAACGTACCTACGCGGCCCAACCTACGTGGGCGCGAGCGCATTCGTTTATTCGTGTTCTATTCGTGGACGGCCCACGATGGTCGTAGCACGATGGTCGTAGCACGATGGTCGTAGCACCGGCTTCTAGCCGGTCTCCGGCAGGATGCCGGTGCTACCCCTCAGCGCATCAGCACCCGCAGCGCATCAGCGGTTCAAACCCCACACGCCTGCCGTCCACGAATGGGGGCAACGAATAAACGAATAGGGGTTCCCCCGCACCCATACACGTTGCTGGCAGACGTATCAGCGCGGGAACGTACCTACGCGGCCCAACCTACGTGGGCGCGAGCGCATTCGTTTATTCGTGTTCTATTCGTGGACGGCAGGGCAATACCTCAGCGCCCCAGCGGTTCAAACGCCACACGTGAGACTTCCGAAGTCTTGGAGACTTCGGAAGTCTGGAGTTGAGCAAACCCATCAGCGCCCTCAGCACCCTCAGCGCCTCAGCGGTTCAAACCCATCAGCGCCCTCAGCACCCTCAGCGCCTCAGCGGTTCAAACCCATCAGCGCCCTCAGCACCCTCAGCGCCTCAGCGGTTCAAA
>CAZVEN010000021.1:0-15724 GCA_964626155.1 uncultured Chloroflexaceae bacterium
CGCATAAACAGTTTTTCCTATGGATTGCCATAGATTTCTATAAAACTGGAACTATACTATATAATGTGCGCAATAAACCTGTAACCTGAAACCTAGCACCTAGCACCTGAAACCTAACACCTAGCACCTGTAACCTAGCACCTAGCACCTGTAACCTGTAACCTAGCATGAATGATCCAAACAACCGCAAAGCCGCCTTTGAAGGCATCATAGCATTTAGCCTAGCCGCATTGAGCTTGGGCTCTACTGCCTCTGGCTCCTTTTTTGCCTTGCCACTCGTAACATTTGCCGCTGGTATCGGCTGCAACTGGGCTTCAAACCTCATTGAGCGTGGCTACCACGCGCTCATAGACAATCAGTTTATTGACGATAAAGACCTCAACCACGACATAGCCCGCGTCTTAACCGAAGCCTTCAAAGATGCAGTGCAGCAAATGGAGCGCTCATGGAAAAACAGCGCCGAGTGCAAAGAACTCCAATGCAATAACCAAGAAGCCGCCAATCATATGCGCACCGTGTTGGGGTGGATGAAGCAAGACGCCAACACCATATTGGAAAAAACGACCATCTTTGACTATGCGACTGGTAATCAAACCGTGGAACACCTCTTGCGTACCCATAGCAATGACAGACAACAAGCTGAAATAGAAACCAATGCCGCGCTCGATACGGCACTCGCAACCTATTTCTATGGCTGTGACCCGCGCCTAAAAACCTTCTTTCGGCACCACTTCCCCCCCCAGTGGCACTTGCGCTTCCGCGAAAAACTCAAAGACCCCGGCAACCAAGGCACCAAGGCATGGCGAGCCTACCAACTGGTATGGCATGAGCGCATGATGGGCAACCTCGACCTGTTGAACGAACATATCATCGAAATCTTGATACAACACCGTGCTGCTGAACATCTCAATGACACAAACCGCCATGCATTGCGCGATAAACTCCTTGCCTGCCCTGCTATCAAAAATAGAGACACACGTGCTGACATTGTCAAAACCCTACAAGTGCGCATACCTATCACCATTCCCCGCCACGACGTAGACCAGATAGATGTTGCCAATATCATCAACACCTGCCTCGCCTACCCCTTTGGCATTCAGCACCTCATCCAGGTCGTGCTTGCGTATGAGGATGATACAAATGCTATACAGGCTCTTGAGAAATTTCTACGGCAGGTCGCGCCTGTTCTTGGCATTGGCAACATCGCTCTACTCAAACACCTTGCAACACTTGAACCATCATGGATCGCAAGCATATACCTAGACACGACTGAACTCGACAAGCTCTTTCGAGATAGTTGCCCCGATGTTGGACACCCCTGGCATGGGTTTGACGAAAGCGACACCCTCACATGCATGCTCTTTGACCTCGCACGTCAAGGCATGAGCCATACCAACACACACCCCTTGCTCGAGTTCGTCAACCGTCTTGCCACACACCCCCAAGCAGTATTGGTACATGAGCAGCTTGGCGTATGGTGTGCAGAAACGAGCCAGTGCCTCTGCTTGGAGCCACCGGCTACAACCGTACCAGAACCACCAAGCAGCCCAAGTGAGGCAAAAACATGGCTCCAAGTCGTGCTTGAACCCGATGCCTTTAATCCCCAAAAGGTACAGGTACAAGCATGGGTGGTGTGCGAAAACGCCCCAGAGGACCCGCCACCTGTCTATGTCAGCGATGTGCCGCAATCGCTCGACGAAGTAGCAGCAACGTTTGACCAGATACTTAGCGATGCCTATGCCCTCTCCAATATACCAGGCGAATTGTCGGCTATAGAGTTCTTTCTCGACCCTGCTATGCTCTACCACAACGTTGACCATTGGGAATGCCTAGATGAAGATGGCGAACCATATACCTTGCTTGGCATAGAGCACGCGGTGATAGTGCGCTCACGTGAGCGCATCGTAGCCCCGCCAACGCAGGATACCAAGAAGCACCAATCGTGGGTGCGCCAACGGTGTTTGTGGGAAAAGAAATGGAGCCGCCTAGAAGCTTATATACAAGGGCAAGAGTCTATACCAAATGGGGCTATAGACCTGATTGACCACACCGACGATTGTAGCAAACAGGCTCTCCGTGCTAGACTGATTGACGATACTGTGGTATGCGTCTTCTCAGCATTCCGACCTGAGTCAGACATATCCAAGGCAATCCTCAACGTAGGCATACCGGTTATGCTCTGCCCCTCTAAAGAGGCCTCAGACCATCAGAACGAAGATGAGGTAGGTACATTGCTCAAGGCATTGCGGCAGCACATACAGTCCCATGGTCTTGCCGATATAGATGCCCACGTCCATGCGGAACGTCGCAAGGCATTTCAAGACAGCAAGGAAATGCGACCGGGGCGCTTCATCACCTTTTTGTGGGATGATTATTCGCGGCTACCGCCAATCGCAGAAGCGCCACCAAAGGCTACAGCGCCCGGCAAACGAGCTGCCCATGGCGCATAGCTGTACGGTTTTACCGCTGGCAAGCCCCGTGGGTTTGGCACCGCCAAACCCGTACCAGAGGGCACCGGCATCCTGCCGGACTCCGGCTAGAAGCCGGTGCTACATACCTTTACCAACAGACTCCGTAGAGCCTGTGCTATACTACGTGTGTTGCTACCAAAAGATAGGAAAGGATATGATACAATGACAGTTGATACAGCAACAAAAACACAAGAACATACCGTAACGAATAGTGCTACCGTGGAGGATGATACCCTGCACACCAATGGGCAACAACCCGATAATGGCACAGATAATGGCACAGATAATGGCGCAGATGACCTCTTGGCAACACTAAAACGAAGTGCGTATGCCCAAGATGGTTATACGTTCCTTGACGCAATAGAGGGCGTAGATTGGTCTGCTCGCCCAGTAGAACATATCCTCAAAGCTATAGATATGGCTCTGTTGGTAGGAGCATCGCGCTTGGCTATGAAACTAGCCCAAGAGTCCGTGCGTCTCTTTCCAGATGACCCTCGGTGTCAATGGTCCGCACGAGTGATAGCGCCCGCACGAGTCGTTGGTACAAGCCCTGCATCTGGACGGAATAGAAGAGCTACCTATGAATGGCTCCGAAGAAATGCGAAACACTACAGAAAGCAATGGGTTGGTGTGCGGGATGATGGTACATTAGTCGCTTCTGCTCCTTCATACCCAGAACTGAAGGTATTGCTGAAAGAAGAGGAAGACCTAGGTGGCATTCTTGTAACGAAAGTGTTGTAGATGAATCGGTTTTCAGACGAACTGCTTGCAAGTGGTTTTGTGTCTGGTGCCATGCAGTACCAAGCATCCTATACAGGCGATGTGGTCTTGGCACGTATCGTCATTTCTGTCATAATTGAAGAGGAACACTACTTGTTGAGTAGGAGTTAAGGATGAGAATTGAAAACTGATATACCATTGAAGCGTGTAACCATGCTATGTGGCAGTGATATAGCATCACTCATAGACGACCCAACATCGGAACTGATAGCCGTAGAAACACTGGAACTGCCAGCAAGTGCTACACGGTTGGATAATGTTTTGTATATGCGTAGTGCCCAAGGACAAGAATATATACACGTCATTGAGTGGCTCGCGTATGATGATGAAACCGGTTTGTGGCGATTTGTAGGGTATCTTGCGTGGGTCGGGCAGAAGAATCCCGGCAAGGTCGTGATAGGAACACTTATCTATCTTACACCAAACAGTGACCTAGGCGATGCGTTGATACAAGAAATAGATGGGAAAGTTGTGCATTCATGTCCCATACATTGCGTGCGGGTATGGTTGCTCGATGCGCACAAGGCGATAGGATCGAAGAAAGTCGGGTTGGCTGTAATAAGCCCGCTGATGCACAATGCTACCAAGGAAACAGTAGAGGAAGCCATAACCTTGATACAACAAGAAACGACGATGCCACAACAAGCCGAGTTGCTTTCGACCCTAGGCATCTTTGCAGAGCGACTGATGCCAGCAGAGGAGTTTATACAAAAAGTAGGGAGGAATAATCTTATGGAATCTGCACTGATACAATATTTTGTGGACGATGCACTCAAAAAGAACAAAGAAGAGATGGAAGTTCAACAACGATCTGCTTTAGAAACACAAAAGGTTGAGTTTGAAGCCCAAAAGGTTGAGTTTGAAGCCCAAAAGCAGGCTATCCTAGAAAATCAATTAGCTCAAATGGAAGGCAAACAGGTATCTAGCCTACAACAAACGCTTACGTTGGCACTTGTAAGACGGTTCCCGCAAGCTCCTGCTGCACTTGTCCAAGATATTTGGCAGATAACCAATCCAGAGCAGTTGTATGCAATGATTGTGGAACTGGCCGCAGCGACCAACGTGAGCGAGTTTGAGCAAGCACTCAAGCACGCCAATGGGGTATAATATGTGCGATTAACCTGAAACCTAGCACCTAGGCACCTAGCACCTCACACTTAGCACTTAGCACTTAGCACCTCACACCTGAATCAAGAAAGGAGATAGTTGTATGACAGTTGATACAGCAACAAAAACACAAGAACATACCGTAACGAATAGTGCTACCGTGGAGGATGATACCCTGCACACCAATGGGCAACAACCCGATAATGGCACAGATAATGGCACAGATAATGGCGCAGATGACCTCTTGGCAACACTAAAACGAAGTGCGTATGCCCAAGATGGTTATACGTTCCTTGACGCAATAGAGGGCGTAGATTGGTCTGCTCGCCCACCAGACCATATTGTTGACGCGGCAAAATTTGCAGTGACGGTAGGAGCATCACGCTTGGCTATGAAACTAGCCCAAGAGTCCGTGCGTCTTTTTCCAGATAACCCCCGGTGTCAATGGGCCGCACGAGTGATAGCGCCCGGACGGGTTGTTGGTACAAAACCATCATCCGGAAAAGACAGAGGTATGCGGGCGTCAATGGATTGGATTGAAGCGCATGGCAGATCATATCGTAAACAATGGATTGCTGTATCTTTTGGCAAATTAGTCGCTTCTGCTCCTTCGTATCCAGAGCTGAAGGAGTTGCTGAAAGATGAAGCAGACCCAGAATGCATACTCATAACGAGGGTGTTGTAATGGATATTGAATATACTACACACATTTGGAAAGAGGACATGGATTATATTGCCCATGCTATGCCTCTTGATGTGATGAGTTCAGGAAAAACCATTGATGAAGCAAGAAAAGCATTGTCCGAGGCAGTGCATCTCTTTCTGGTGACTGCATCTGACATGGGAACGCTTCATGAGGTGTTGCAGGACGCCGGGTATGTGTATGAGCAGAATCACTGGGTGAGTCCTGTATGGGTTTCTACCGAGAGACAAACTGCCTTGATAGGAGCATGAAAAAAATGGCTCGAAGAATAACTCCTGTTCATTGGAAGGTGCTAGAAAAAATTTTCCTTGCATCTGGTTTTACATTTGCTCGACAGGAGGGTAGTCATCGTTCTTACACCAAACAAGGTGTTGCTAGACCAGTGGTCATACCAACTTACGATGAAGTGCCAGTAGCTATCATTAGAAATAACATGAAGACAGCAGGAATATCAAGGGATGAATACTTTGAACTTCTTGACAAGGTTTAGGAGTAAAATCTATGACATGGCCCATTTTCAAAGGGAATACTGAGCCGCATGACGGCATTGACAACCTACCCGAACCGGCCCCGTGGCGCAAGTTCGCAGGCACGCCACCCGCACAACCGCGCCAGTTGCAAGACAATGCACGTGACCAAGCACGTGGACAAGCCTTTCAAGCCGACGACGCCGATGTGCAAATGATCAACGCGGCGCTTTTCTTGCGTCGCCCACTGCTCATTACCGGCAAACCCGGCAGCGGCAAATCGTCGCTTGCCTATGCCATAGCCTACGAACTCAAGCTCGGCCCCGTGCTACGCTGGCCCATCACCACACGCACAACGCTCAAGCAAGGGCTATATAGCTACGACGCCATCGGGCGCATGCAAGAAGCGCAACTGTTGGAAGAGGAACCCGACATAGGCCGCTTCATCTGTCTCGGGCCGCTCGGCACTGCCATGCTACCAACCCAACGGCCACGGGTGTTGCTCATAGACGAAATAGATAAGAGCGACATTGACTTGCCCAATGACCTGCTCAACATCTTTGAAGAAGGTGAGTTTGAAATAGAAGAACTTGCCCGCTTGGCCGACCGCCAAAGCAACCGCCAAGAAGCGGTACAAGTACGCCCCTGCGATTATGACAGCAACAACCCCCACGACAAAGTGACGATACAGCATGGCAAGGTGATATGCCGCGCATTCCCCGTTGTTGTGATGACCAGCAACGCCGAGCGCGAATTTCCCGCCCCCTTCTTGCGGCGCTGCATACGCCTAGATATGCAACCCCCCAATGAAGACAAGCTGGCCCGGATTGTTGCCCAACACCTCGACGACCCTGTAGCCAAGCAAGCCAATGCGCTCATAGGCGACCTAGAGCTACGCGCCAACAGCGGCGACGAGACCGCTATCCACATGCTCGCAACCCTGCCCGGCACAGTCGTCGCGACGGTAGAGCTACGTATTCGCGCAGCGCACATACTTGGCAAAGTAGGCGACCCACGCCCCGGCGTTTGCACCTTGCCCCCGCTTATGGCGCACATTGAAGGTGGTACGTTTATCATTGGTACTAAGAAAGAAGAAAAGGGACGACACCTTGAAAATCAAGGGTTCGATTACCTCAACCGTGAAATCAATGATAAACCTGTGATGGTTTCTACGTTTGAACTAGCTCGTTATCCTGTGACGAATGCCCAATACAAGTTTTTTATGGAAGACGACGGCTACAACCCCGACAAGCCGTGGTGGGATGACGCCGGGCGAGAATGGCTAAAAGATGAAAAGAAACACCAGCCGGAAGATTGGGATGACAAGCGTTTTGGCATAACCCGACCAAACCATCCGGTTGTTGGGGTAACATGGTATGAAGTGATGGCTTTCTGCCGCTGGCTTACACAACATCGTGAATATAACCCAGAAGGCTACGTTTATACCCTGCCAACAGAGGCAGAGTGGGAATATGCTGCCCGTGGTCCGCAACGGCGTATGTATCCATGGGGACATGAGCAACCGGATGGTGAACGGGCAAACTTTAAACATACCCACAAAACGACACCTGTAGGGTGTTTCCCACGGGGCACCACGCCCGATACTGGTTTAGATGATATGGCCGGGAATGTGTGGGAGTGGACTCGTAGCATCTACAAACGTTATCCCTACAATGCAAACGATGGGCGCGAGGACCTAACGAACCCATCAGAACAAGGGTTCTGTATTCGTGGGGGCGGCTGGAGCTATCCTTCTGTTTTTCTCCGTGCGTCCTACCGCTACGGTAATACGCCCGACGTCTGCCGCAGTGATAGCGGTTTTCGTCTCGCCCGGCACCTTCCTTAGAACCTGTGTTCTGTGTTCTGAATCTCTGTGTTCTGAATCCTGAATCTTGAATCCTGAATCTTGAATCCTGAATCCTAGCGCCTATGGCGCGGAGAAAAATTTTTGGAGATTTTTGAACCGCTGTGGTGCTGAGGGTGCTGAGAGCGCTGAACTGAGACGTTGCATGCAACGTCTCTATGGGGGCGCGAGCATCGCATCTCACACCTGACGCCTAATGCCTGCCGACCACGAATGGAGTCCACGAATACACGAATAGGTGTCACCCCGCAACCGTACACATGGTTGGCAGAGGTTCAGAGTGAGAACATACCTACATGGCACAACGTTTGTGGGCGGGAACGCATTCGTTTATTCGTGTGCTATTCGTAGTCGGCAAAGCAAGGGGTTTGAACCGCTGAGGCGCTAGGGGACGGGGGCATCCCGCGACATCGGGGGACTCCCGCGACATTGGGTGCCACGCACTGTACCGGAGAATGCGTGGCACCAGAGGTGTGCCCATGCTTTCGTTTACACCTTGGCGCACTTGGCGTCTTGGCGTTTCCATACCTACCCTTGCGAGTAGCTCCTAGCCCCTGACCCCTGACCCCTATCACCTTTGCATTACGATAGTTGTCCCACATTCTCCAAATTTCCTTGTCTCTGGTATAATGGAGTCCGATAGGTGAGGTTTTGAATGTAGGAGGAGAAACATGTTTACAACTGGAGACCCTGGCTTGGGTGCCATCTACCTAGGCGAAGAACGATGCTCATTCCGCGTCTGGGCACCACTGGCAGAACACGTTGACTTGCATATTATTGAACCGCACGAGATGCTTATTTCCATGCATCGCAACCCACGCGGATATTACTACACTATTGTGGAAGGAATCGGACCAGGCACACGCTACATGTACCGCATAGATGGACAGAAGAAGCGACCGGATCCAGCCTCGCGTTACCAGCCTGATGGCGTCCATAAACCTTCTCAAGTCATAGACCCCCGCTTTGCTTGGAGAGATACCACCTGGACCGGAGTGCCGTTGCAACAATACATCATCTACGAAATGCATATTGGCACCTTCACTCCCGAAGGCACATTTGAAGCAGCCATAGCACATGTGGATGTGCTCAAAAGCTTAGGTATTACCGCTATCGAAATCATGCCCGTTGCGCAATTTCCCGGTAGCCGCAATTGGGGCTACGATGGTGCATATCCCTATGCCGTGCAAGCTTCGTATGGGGGACCAACCGGCTTAAAGCACTTTGTGGATGCATGCCACCAACGCGGTCTTGCCGTTATCTTAGATGTTGTCTACAACCATTTGGGTCCAGAGGGCAATTACCTGTGGGACTATGCGCCATATTTTACCGACCACTACAAAACTCCATGGGGTGCGGCTGTCAATTTCGATGGGGCACACAGCGATGAAGTACGCCGCTACTTCATTGAAAATGCCCTTATGTGGATAACAGAATATCATATAGACGCATTGCGCCTAGACGCCGTGCATGCAATGTATGACTTTTCGGCGCACCCATTTTTAGCCGATTTGGCCGATGCAATCCATCGGCGGGCTGAGGTGCTTGGGCGGCAAATATTCACCATTGCCGAAAGCGACCTCAATGACCCACGCCATGTATACCCACCAGCCTTAGGGGGCTATGGTCTCGATGCCCAATGGAATGATGACTTTCATCATGCCGTGCATACGCTCCTCACGCATGAGCGCGATGGCTACTATGAAGACTTTGGCGGTTTCCAACATCTCACACGCGCATTGCGGCAAGGGTGGGTCTATGCAGGCGATTACTCTATTCACCGTCAGCGACGCCACGGCGCAATGCCACACGATATACCATACAACCGCCTTGTTGTGTGTACACAAAACCACGACCAAGTTGGCAACCGCATGCTCGGCGAACGTTTGACAAGCCTCGTATCATTTGAAGCTCTCAAACTAGCTGCCGGCACATTGCTGCTTTCACCTTTTATCCCCTTGCTCTTCATGGGCCAGGAATACGGTGAAACAGCTCCCTTTCTCTACTTCATTAGCCATGGCGACCCAGGCCTAATTGAAGCTGTGCGAAAGGGACGTACACAAGAATTTGAATCATTTGCGTGGAAAGGTGAACCCCCAGACCCACAAGATGAAGCAACCTTCAAACAATCACAGATAGACCATAGCTTGCGCGAAAAAGGGCAACACAAAGTTCTTTTTGAACTCTATCGTCAACTCATCCACATGCGCAAAACATTGCCTGCGCTTGCGCTTATGAGCAAGGACCATATGGATGTGCGCGACTTTGAGGCAGAGCGGGTGCTTTTCATTCGACGCTGGGATTATACCCCGTATGGTTCAAGGCTCTCTCCAACCGACCGTTCGCAAGCGAAAGATGAAACCGAGCAGTGCTACCTCGAAGGGCATGAGGTGATTATCCTGCTGCACTTTGGGCCGGACACAACGACAATAACACTGCCCTTCCCATCTGGACATTGGCGGTTGCTCATTGACTCTTCTGATATTTGCTGGCTTGCGCCAGAGGTGCCAGATGATACCACCGGGCCGAGCTATTCTCCGATACAAGAGGCCTTACAACCTTCTATCCCGGCCAATACATTTGCATCGGAACGCTTCGAGGTGGTACATGGTGAAATAACCTTGACCATTGGATTATATGCATTCGCGCTTTTCACGCGATCTGAGGAGTTATAGTACAGTATGGAACGTTACATTTGTATTCATGGACACTTTTACCAACCGCCACGCGAAAACCCGTGGCTCGAAGCCATTGAACTTGAAGACTCGGCCTACCCATTCCACGATTGGAATGAACGTATCAGCGCCGAATGCTATGAGCAGAATGTGGTTGCGCGTATTCTCGACCGCAACGGGCGCATTGAGCATATTATGAACAACTATGCCCGCATCAGTTTCGACTTTGGGCCAACGTTGCTCAATTGGCTAAAAATCAATACACCTGAAACGTATCAGGCTATTGTAGATGCCGACCGCGAAAGTCAAGAGCGTTTTGCGGGCCACGGCTCTGCGCTTGCGCATGTCTATAGCCACATCATTATGCCGCTGGCCAACCACCGCGACCGCGTGACGCAAGTGGTTTGGGGTATCCAAGATTTTGTACATCGTTTCGGCAGAGACCCAGAAGGCATGTGGCTTGCCGAAACAGCCGTAGACTTGGAGACACTCGACATTTTGGCAGAGCATGGCATTCGCTTCACCATCCTCGCGCCATCGCAAGCCAACCGTGTACGCACTATTGATGGTGGTGAATGGCAGGACGTATCGGAAAACACGATAGACCCGACCCGTGCATACCGGCACGTGCTTCCTTCCGGGCGGACGATAGCCCTCTTCTTCTACGATATGCCAATTGCCAATACGGTTGCGTTTGGGAATGTGCTGCAAAATGGTGAGCGTTTTGCCAGACGCCTCATGGCCGGCTTCGATACCTCACGCACGCATGCCCAACTTGTCCATATAGCCACCGACGGTGAGTGCTATGGGCACCACTACCACAATGGTCAAATGGCTCTCGCCTACGCTATCCACACTATTGAGGAGGACAATCAAGCCGACCTGATAAACTATGGAGCATTTTTGGAAAACTGCCCGCCAGAGTACGAGGTAGAAATAAAGGAAAATACTGCGTGGAGTTGCTCGCATGGAGTGGGGCGCTGGTATTACAACTGCGGGTGCAATAGCGGCAAGTTTCCTTCGTGGAACCAAGAATGGCGTGGACCGATGCGGGAAGCGCTTGACTGCCTGCGCGACAAACTAGCCCCCCTGTTTGAGGAACGTGCAGGTGCGTTGCTCTATGAACCGTGGGCTGTTCGCAATGCCTATATTGCTGTTATGTTAGACCGCTCCCAGGAGAGTATTGCAGCATTTCTCAATAAGCACGCTCTACACACGCTCAACAATGAAGAGCAGATAGAGTCCCTACGATTGCTAGAAATGCAACGGCAACTCTTGCTCATGTACAATAGTTGTGGGTGGTTTTTCGATGAAATAACGGGCCCAGAGGCGGTGCAATCGCTCCAATATGCTGGTCGTGTTCTGCATCTGGCACGTCAAATCCTTGCGCCAACGCAAAATGATACGTTTGCAACCATCGAACATGCCTTCCTTGACATTTTGGAACAAGCCAAGAGCAACCTCCCTGAGCACCGCGATGGGCGACATATTTTCGAGAAGCGCATCCGACCTTCTGAAGTTGACTTAGAGCGTGTTGCGGCGCACTATGCCGTCAGCTCACTGTTTGGCAAATATGCAGCGCACCCCGATACGTTCGACATCTACTGCTATCATGTGCAAACAGAAGACTATCACCGTTTTGAGCCGGGCATGTCGCGTGTAGCTATAGGGCGAGCACGCATTACATCGGCTATCACGCTCAACACGCAAGAATTTAGTTTTGGTGTGCTCCATTTTGGTGAACACAACCTCAATGCAGGCGTGCGCACATTTGACGACGATGAGGCCTATAGGACACTTGTTGAAGGCACGTCGGATAGTATGAGCCGGGGCGATATAGCCGAGGCTATTCGCTTGCTCGATGGCTATTTCCATGGGTTAGGCTATTCGGTCCATTCGCTCTTTCGTGATGAACAACGCACATTCTTAGACTTGATGCTTGAATCAACGCTCGCCGACGACGAGTCTATGTATCGCCAAATATACGAACGGCGTACATCGCTTATGTACTTGCTCACCTCGCTAAATGCACCGCTGCCGCGAACATTGCATGCTACCGCCGAATTTGTCATCAACAGCGACCTGCGACATGCTCTTGCCGAAATACCGCCAGATGTTGAGCAAGTACGCTCTATTCTTGAGCGCTCGCGCATGTGGGATATTGAGCTTGATACCGCCGGTTTTGCCTATGCTTTGCAGCAAACCATGGAGCACCTCAGTAACGATATACGCGACCGTCCCGATGATAGGGCTATTATCCAAAACCTAGAAGCAGTTGTGGAAGTAGCCCATTTCATGCCATTTGAAGTGGATTTCTGGAAGATTCAAAATACCTACTACGAAATACTCAATACGGTGTATGTTGAGATGCAGGAACGTGTTGATGAGGGCGATGAGGATGCGCGTTTATGGGATGAACAGTTTATTACCCTAGGTGATAAACTTGGAGTCAAGGTGAGTGAAATGCAAAATGTGAGTTCTGCACATACCATCGCAGCTATTACACAAGATGTGCTAGAAAGCGAACGTATACCTCATGCAACCTATCGTTTCCAACTCAACCCCAATATCTTTACCTTCCATCATGCCCAAGAAGTTGTCGCATACTTGGAAGAGTTGGGTGTGAGTGATTGCTATATCTCTCCTATCTTCAAGGCACGCGCAGGGAGTACGCATGGCTATGATGTATGCGACCATACACACATAAGTCCCGTGCTCGGTGGTGAAGAAGCGTTCCAAGCGTTCAACCACGCTCTGCGTAGCCGCAATATGGGGGTTATCCTTGACATCGTGCCCAACCACATGGGCATTGGCGATGTGTGTAACGCATTGTGGATGGATGTGCTTGAGAACGGCCCAAGTTCGGCCTATGCGACCTATTTCGACATTGAGTGGCACCCGGTGAAGCCAGAGTTGCATAACAAAGTGCTCTTGCCTATTCTTGGCGACCAATATGGGCGCATTTTAGAAAGTGGGCAACTGCAACTTACCTACGAAGATGGCAGCTTTTCCATTCGCTACTATGAACATTGTTTTCCCGTTGCACCCGGTACCTATAGCCATATTCTCGCGTATGGGCTAGAAGCACTGGAAAATGTCCTAGAACCAGAAAATGAGTTTCTGCAAGAGTACAAAAGTATCTTGACTGCTATCAGCTACTTACCACCACGTACCGAACGCGACCAAGATAAGATAAACGAACGCTACCGCGAAAAAGAGGTTATCAAGCGCCGTATCACCCACCTCTACCACGAGAGTGAAGACATACGCGCAGAGATAGATAACGCAGTTCAAGCATTTAATGGTGTTGTTGGCACACCACGTAGCTTCGACTTGCTCGATGAACTCATTGAAGCGCAGCCCTACCGTTTGGCATTCTGGCGCGTTGCAGCAGAAGAAATCAACTATCGCCGCTTTTTTGACATTAACGAATTGGCTGCCATACGTACTGAGGATAGTGAAGTCTTTCGACATACGCATGCCTATGTCTTCCAACTACTCACCGAGGGGGCTATCCATGGCTTGCGCATAGACCATATAGATGGCCTGTTTGACCCAGCGGGCTATTTTCAGCAATTGCAAGAAAGTTTTGTCTTTCACCAAGTGCGCAATCGCCTAGCGAAAGTACGCCCCACCATGCCAGAAGACGCGGTGCTGGCCAACCGTGTAGCCGGGCGTATGCGTTCGTGGGTGGCAGAACGGTCCAAAGATGAGAGCCGCATCCACAACCGGGAACTGTCTTGGCCGCTGTATGTGGTAGCCGAAAAAATTCTGAGCACCCATGAAACGCTACCCCAAAACTGGGCCCTGCACGGCACAACTGGCTATGACTTTTTGTACACCGTCAATAACTTGTTTGTCTGTAACCGCAATGAAGAAATCTTCGATAGCATCTATGCCCAATTTACCAAGCTAACCATACCATTTCAGCAGATGGTCAACACAAATAAAAAGATGATCATGCTCGTCTCTATGGATAGTGAGATTTACGCGCTCAGTCATCAGCTTGAACGTATTGCAGAACGCAACCGCCGCTATCGTGACTTCACCCTCAACACGCTCACCTTTGCTCTACGTGAGGTTATCGCCTGCCTATCGGTTTACCGCACATACACAACTGAAACGGCTACCGTGCTCCAGCGCGACCGTCACTACATTGAAGAGGCTGTGAACGATGCTATACGCCGGAACCCACGCACTGCGGCCGAGGTGTTCAACTTTATCAGAGAAACGCTGTTGCTCACCAATATGTCCGATTTCCAACCTGAAGACCAAGAGCCGCTCTTGCAATGGGTGCGCAAATTCCAACAGTTGAGTGGCCCAATTATGGCCAAGGGTGTTGAGGATACCTCGTTCTATGTCTACAACCGTCTTGTGTCGTTGAATGAGGTAGGCGGGCATCCCGACCACTTTGGCATACCTCTTTCAGACTTTCACGAAAAAAATAAAGAAAACCAACGCTTCTGGCCCCATACGATGCTTGCATCTTCGACACACGACACTAAGCGCAGTGAGGATGTGCGGGCCCGTATCAATGTGCTATCGGAGATGCCCGACGAGTGGCAAGCTGCCTTGGAGCGTTGGCAGAATCTCAATGGACCGAAAAAGGCCACCGAAGAGGACCGCCAAGGGAAACCATTGCCCGTGCCAGACCGCAACGATGAGTATTTGCTCTACCAAACATTGATAGGGGCATGGCCAGCCGCCCACGCCCTACCAGAACATACCGTTGATGCACCAGCAACATGGAATCTGCTCCTGCCTTCGGATGAAGCTGAATGGGATGACTTCCGCAACCGCATCATTGCCTACATGCAAAAGGCTACCAAGGAAGCCAAGGTGCATACCAGTTGGGTGCAGCCCAATCAGGGCTATGATGAGGCGATGCAAGGGTTTATCCGGCGTATTTTGTGCAGTGCAAACGATGATCCCTTCATTCAAGATATGCGCGAGTTTGCGCAACATATAGCCTTCTTTGGGCAATGGAATGCGCTTTCGCAAACTGTGCTCAAACTCACCGCACCCGGTGTACCCGACATCTACCAGGGCAACGAGTTGTGGGATTTGAGCTTGGTAGACCCAGATAACCGCCGGCCGGTAGACTTTGCCTTGCGCCGCACACTATTGAGTGATATAAAGCAAAAAGTTGACCAGCAGGGGCAAACCGTGTTGCCATTGACCCAAGAACTGCTGCAAACGAGCCAAGATGGGCGCATCAAGCTCTATCTTACCTATCGCTTGTTGCAATACCGGCGTGTCCATGACCAACTCTTTGCGCTTGGCACCTATTTGCCGTTGAATGCAACCGGCGAGCACAAAGCCAATGTCTGTGCCTTTGCCCGCATGATGGACGATGAGGCTCTTGTCGTGTTAGCTCCGCGCCTGCTATCGGGGCTAACTGGAGGAGTACGGCGTTTGCCATTGGGCACCGATGTGTGGGGCGCAACATGGCTTGAGTTGCCCGAGGAGGAGGAAAATCAAACCTATCGCCATCTCTTCACCGGCGAAGTGCTTACGGTGGGCACATACAAGGGAGCCGTTGGGCTGAGCGTGGGCGAAATGTGTCATGCATTTCCTGTTGCTGTGCTAGAACGTGTGCCAACGGACGAATGAAAAACGTATGGTAGTAGTAGCACCGGCTTCTAGCCGGACTTCGG
>CAZVEN010000021.1:15824-53644 GCA_964626155.1 uncultured Chloroflexaceae bacterium
CAGGATGCGGGTGCTACGGTACGGGTTTGGCGGTGCCAAACCCACGGGGCTTGCCGCTGGCAAGCCCGTACCATAGCCACACGGGTAGTAGTAGCACCGGTTTCTAGCCGGACTTCGGCAGGATGCGGGTGCTACGGTACGGGTTTGGCGGTGCCAAACCCACGGGGCTTGCCAGCGGCAAGCCCGTACCATAGCCACACGGGTAGCAGTAGCACCGGCTTCTAGCCGGACTTCGGCAGGATGCGGGTGCTACGCGGGACAGGCTAGAAGCCTATCCTACACTTGATGCCGGTGCTACGAAGATATGCACGAGAACCTCATAGCTCCGGTTCGACACCCAAGGCTCGCAACTGTGCTATGAGGCGTTCTTCACGTTCGCATGCACGTTCTTTTTCTTTGCGTTCGCGTTCTTCACGTTCGCTGCTGGTAGGAAGAGGTATGCCCTGCATCGTAAACCAACGTAGCCACGGTAACTGCATACCTTTGTAGGAGCCATGCCAAATGCCTAATGCAACCCCAAGGGGGGGAATGGGATAATGCCCATGCGCATTCGGTGCAACCAACGTGAATTTCCCGTTCTCAAGTACATAGACATCTACCTTACCCGGGTTGACATAGTAGATGGCATAGAACTGGGGTTGGATGACGCGCTCATAGACCCAAAACTTGCCACTTTTGGGTGTGGTATCGTTCTCTTCTGAACCGTCACCCGATACAAATTCACACACGATGAGCGGGCGAGTAGGTTCGTGCCATAGCACATACGAACGTCGTACCTTGCCATGCAGCAAAGGCGGCACATTGGGCACATAGTACCAATCGGGCGAGACGGCTCCACGCACCGACTCTTCGTAGGTTGTTTGGACCGCTTCTATGTTCCAATAGATGCCACTATCTTGCCCAATACAGTATTGCCCATCGGGATGGAGTTGGCTCAACACCGGCTCTATACTGTCGGTCAACAAGATACTCTGGGGATGCTCTTGAAAGTTTTTCACAAAGCTACCATCCTCGTCTGGCAATTGCGTATGGTCGGGGAAACGATAGACCCGCAGGTCGGCAGTTTGTGATTGTATACGATTGGCTACCATAGGATATGTCCATTCTTTCTGCTTCTATTGCTGTTGCGTACACAACGGTTTCATTCTATGTCCACTATTGTAGCATATATTTGCGCTCGCTGTGTATTTGCTGTAGTGAATACTACGAAGAAATGGTGCAAAAGACGTAGCATTAGGCTTCTAGCCTGTCCCCTCAAAAAACAGTTGGCAAAGGAAGTAGGACATGCTACAATACACTGTAGGACAGGATTTAGCCATTGACACTGGTATGGAGCTATGAGTATGTTGCTTGTGATTAAGGCAAAACACGAACTGTCTACTCCCATCCTCGCCCCTAGTATGGGCAATCGCATGGTAGTTTTGTGCATCACCGCTTTTGTTATACTACAACGTATCTCCTCCCGGTTGGCAGTGTTCATTTTGGTGTAGTCTTGGCATTCCTCGTCCAATATGCGGCCTTTTGTCTACAATCGTTCTAGTTAAGGGGTGAGGTACTTGTTCTCTGTTCGTCCTTTTGTCTGCTGTTTCATTTTGTTTCATGTATCAAAAGGAGGAATAGAAGGGTATGGAAATCCTATTAGGTATTATTGGTATCATTATATCGTTGGGACCGCTTATCTGTTGGATTTGGGTGCTCGTTGAAATGTCGGCCGATGATGGCTTCTGTTGCGCTATCTTGGGTTTCCTTTTTTTTCCGTTTGCATTTATTTGGGGGTGGTGGAAGGTACGAGAACGTGGTCTTGGTGTTGTAATGACGATATGGACTATTTATATAATCGTAGCCATCTTGTCTTGTGGGGTCATGTTTATGATGGTACCACAATAGATGTGATACTATCTTGTTTCATGAAGACCTCGCGCAAAGACGCAAAGAACGCAAAGCTACAAAGAAGGGAACAACCAATGCTTTGCTGGTACGCTGCAATGCTGCGAACTGTCTTGGAAACGGTTGCTCGTTTCGACGCACAACGATGTGCGTCTTTATTTTAGAAGGATTGTTATACTATGCATATCATACTTATTCGCCATGGCATAACGGAATGGAATGCACAACGACGCTATCAAGGGCATGCCGATATGCCGCTGAATGCCTTGGGGCGAGAACAAGCCCGGCTTGCCGGTGAACGGCTACGCGCAATGCAGGGGCTACACATACACGCTATGTACTCCAGCGACACCGCACGGGCTTGGCAAACGGCGCAGATCATCGGCGAGCATGTTGGCATACAGCCACAACCCATGCTCGACCTGCGCGAAATAGACGTTGGGCAATGGAGTGGGCTTACAGTTGAGGAGCGCAACCGCCTTTTTCCCGACAGTGTGCGCGACTGCGAACGTGACCCCATCAACACGGTGCTACCGGGTGGCGAGTCGCGGGTGCAGTTGCAACAACGTGCGCTACGGGCATTCAACCAGATTATTGAGGCGCATCAGCCAGAGGAAACAGTACTAGCCGTTTCGCATGCCGGGACTATGCGTACTATTCTGTGCCACTACCTTGGCATGGATTTAGCCTACAATGAGCGGTTGAAGATAAACCATTGTTCATTGACCGAGTTGCGCTACAAAAGAGATAATTGGCGTGTGCATCGTGTAAATGATGCTGCGCATATAGAAGCATTGCATTAGGGTTGGTTAGTTCATTCTCACAAAATGCTAACAAGACAATCCACCCGCTTAAAGAACTTCGTGTTTCCTTTGTGTTCTTTGTGTTCTTTGTGGTTCAATGTAGTATCTTGAGATATTGCTTATGAAAAGAGACAAAGGGGTTTCATATAGAGCCGTCAGCTTGATGTTCTGGCTTGCATCTATGCTATTCTTCACACCTTTGGCAACCGCACAAGCACAGCAGCAACAGAAAGAGTTCGCCAAAGATGTGCTGCTTGAGCGGCGCGACGGCGACATCACCATTTTGCCCAATGGAGATGTGCAGGTTGTGGAAACATGGGAAGTGTATTTTATTGGTGGCGTGTTTACCTATGCCTTTCGTGAACTGCCGCATGAGTGTCTCACTGCCACATCGGGGTGGGAAGTGTATGAAGGAAAACAGGCATATCAGCCGGCTCCCGCGACTGATGCACAACCCGGCACGCCCGGTACATTTCACATACAGACGACTGAAGCTTCGACCAAGGTGACATGGTTTTTCCCTCCAACTACTGATGATACGCGCATGTTTACGCTGAAATATGTCGTGCATGGTTCCCTTGCCATCTATGAGCAGGTAGACCGCCTACGCTGGCAGTTTATTGAGTGGGAACGTCTCTACCCTATCAATACCGCGCATGTTGTTGTTCATTTGCCAGCATCGTTCGATAGGGATGAGATAACGGTTGCTACCTATCGGTATGGGCGTAAAGCCGGTGGAGCAGAGGTTGTTGATGGGCAAACCGTAGCGTTTACCGGGGAAGCATTTTTGCCGGGCGCTCTCTGGGATATTGAGGTACAGTTTCCGCATGGTGTTGTAGACGCCGAGCCACAGGCATGGCAGCTACGCCAAGACGCGGAGGAGCAAAAGCGTGCAGCATATGAGGCAGCGCTTGAAGCGCAACGGCGTTTTTACAATCGCATTGCCGTATCGGTCGCGCTTGCCATATTCCTTGGTGGCTCTGTTGGCATTGCGCTGTTGTGGCATCGGTATGTGCGCACTACTGCCCCAGAGCAAGCTCAAGCTTCTGCCTATGTCACCAACCCACCCAAAGACCTGCCACCCAGTATGGCCGGCGTATTGCTCGATGGCAAAGTAGAAAACCGGCATATTATAGCAACCATGGTAGATTTAGCTCATCGTGGGTTCTTGCGTATTGTAGAGCACAGCAACGATGTACAACACACATTCACCTTTGAACGGCTAGAGCAAGATACCAGTCGCCTGCGCACATATGAAAAAAATATCCTGCATGCGCTCTTTGGCACTAGCCAGCAGCGTGACCTTGCGGCGTTGAGCAAAACCTTTTTTAGCACCATCCCATCACTCAAGCAAGATATGTACAATGAGCTTATACAGCAAGGCTACCTAACAGAGGACCCGGAACACATCCGCAATGGCTACACACGCATTGGTATTATAACCATTATCTTGGGTCTCATGAGCAGCGTCGGCGGAGCCAACGTTGATGTATCGCACGCGGCACCATTAGCCATTACCATTGCACTTGCTATTCTGGCAGTGGGTGTGGGTATTGTCGCTATAAGCCGTATCTTGCAGCAGAAAACAATACAAGGTGACATGACTATTACACAGATACGCCGGTTCAAGCGCTATCTCGTCTCCATTGAGCAGTATACGCAGGTTCAAGATGCAGTAGACCAGTTTGACCCCTATTTGCCATATGCCATTGCGTTTGGCATTCAGCAGCAATGGGGCGAAACATTTGCGGCTGTCCATACACCGGCCCCCACGTGGTATACGTCGGATTCAGCACCCGCCGGGGCCGAACTCGATGCCGTCATCAGAGGTTTTTTTGACATGGTCCGTCAAACGTCGTTGGTCTTCAAGGGGCGATTTGTGAGTTCAGATAGTGTCTAGGGCGTAGGATGCACACGTTATTGGTGCAAGGGCAACCTATTACAGATGCATGTGTGACAGAGTGGCAGGAAGTTGCATTTTCTTGTGTGCCACCGCACAATTGCACACTGGCGTTGACGATAGGCGATACATTGCACCCTGTGCTGCTGCAACCATTTTTGCTGCCGGGCGACCCGGCATGGCGCTGGCGCTGGAATCCGCAGAATACTGTCGGACATGTTGCCTTTACTTTGGCTATAACCGGGCCAGATGGGCACGTTGACTATGAATATGGGCATCTGCATGTTGTGCCACGCAAGATAGACCAAGAGCAGTATCAGGCTTTGCTTGATGATTTGCAACGGTTCATACGCTTGCTTGTCTTTTCTTTGCCGGGGAGTATGGTAGGGACACGGGAGAGTGATGCACCAGAAGAAATACCAACTGAATGCAGCATTATAGAGATGTATTATCGCTTCTTGCGAGAGCGTTTGACAACGCTTGAACAGGCAGTACGGCACATTGCTCAACATCCACATACCCAAACCTGTGTAGGCACGAAACGGGAACCGGTGGGACACGCACATGATTTTTCGCAGGTTGGCGAAGATGTTGCGCGTGGGCAGCCGGTGTACCCATTTCCAATGCATGCGGTACCGCTGTTTCGACAAGCTCAACAACCGCGCAACAACATACACCATCTGCCAGAGGAAGTTCCCCAGAGTGCTATGCTAGTAGATGTGGATACGTATGAAAACCGGCTGCTCAAGTGGGTGTTGCATGAGCTATGGCACCGCGCACAGGCAATTGCTACGCTGACGTCTCATGAAAAAGCGTTTTTACCACAGGTGACACAAGGGTACACAGAGGAAATACACCATAGTGTGCAACGGTTGGCGCAGGTGCGTTCGCTGCCGTTGTTGGAAGGGGTCAAGACGCTTTCTGTTTTCCATGGGGCAACGTACACTATTCGACATAACCCTTCCTATCGTCAAATCTACCGCTTATGGCAAGAGTTACACACTCTGCCCGCGCTCGATGTTGAGAGCGATATATTCCATGTGCCAGTGCATGAACTACCACAGTTGTATGAAGTGTGGTGTGTGGTGCAGGTGATGGCGGCTTTGCTGGAGCAACCGGGCGTTCGTGTGCGTACACAGCGTTTTATCGCACAGAAGGATGGGAGTCGCGGGCATACGTTTGGTCTTGTTGAGGATGTTCCATTGCTTATGCTCAATTGGCACGATGTGATTATTTGTTTGCGCTATCAGCCACGCTATTACCCGTTGCACAGTGCGCACATTGCACAGTGTGAGGAGCATACAGAGACAATAGGCTCTCTCGATTGTCACATGCACAAGCCAGATATTGCTATAGAGATGATGCATCCTGCACAATTGCCGTCTGTGTTGCTGTTTGATGCCAAATATCGCCTGACGGCCAGTGGGGGCGTGCCAGAAGATGCGCTGGCCGATATGTATACCTACCTTGGGAGTATTGGAACATATCCCGATAAACGTGTTGTGCAACAAGCTGCGGTGCTCTATCCGGGCGAGAGGGTTGCAGAGCGCTATGCAAGTGGCGTGGGTGTGTTGGGGCTTGTGCCGGGCTGCCGGGCTAGGCTGCGCGAGTGGGTGGCATTGTGGCTACTAAGAAATGGTGCGAAAGGCGTAGGATAGGCTTCTAGCATGTCCGTCGTAGCACCGATATCCTGTCGGACTTGGCTTACCAGCCGGTGCTAGCAAACGTGTTGCTCGTCTTTTCTTTGTCGCATGCTATAATGGGTGTTGGCATGAGTACGATTGAAAACAAAGCTTCGCCGCAGAAGTGGCGACGAACAGCTTGGCTCCTGATAGGGGGAGTACTCTTGTGTAGCTGGTGTAGCCTGTTGAGCGGCGTCGGTGGCTGGCTTATGGGGTATGATTTGGGCAAGCGCGAGGCTAAAGCCGCGCTATTGCCAACGACTGGGGTGTTGGTGACACGAGTTGAACACGATGGGCCGGCCGATCAGGCGGGCATTCGGCGTGGCGATATGATCATTGGCATGAACGGTATCCCTGTTGATGATGTGGTTGCACTCCAAAATATGTTGATGGACTATGAACCCGGCGATAGTGTGCTTATTACCTATCGCCATGACTTGGGCAAACATGCCACCTATGTAGAGCTGGCGCATTTTCCCGATAGCGATAAGCCATATCTCGGTATTTATTACACAGCACGTGCTGAAACACCGGCCGATATGTAATGGTGGTTTGTTCAATGCATCCAAGGAAAAACCCATTATTTTTGTATACCTGTGCCCTAGCGTCATACCGCATGTGCGAGTACAATAGTGGAGTTTTCATAGTGTGCTATAATCGTACACGGTGTATTTATACAAGTTTAACTGAAAGATAATAAGAAGGAGGCAGGTTTTATGACAATGGATTCAGAAGGCGTGCTTGCATTGATCAAGGAAAAGAATATCCAGATGGTGGATTTTCGCTTTACCGACGTGCCTGGCACATGGCAGCATTTTTCTATGCCAGTCAGCGCGTTTGAAAAAGATGCCTTTACGGAAGGTCTAGGATTTGATGGTTCATCCATTCGTGGATTCCAGGTGATCAATGAGAGCGATATGCTGGTCGTGCCAGACGCCAGTACCGCCTTTGTCGATCCGGTCCTTGAGGTTCCAACTGTGACAATGATTTGCGATATTCGTGATCCTATCACCGGGGAACCTTATTCACGCGACCCACGCTATATTGCTAAGAAATCCGTCGAGTATTTGAAACAGACGGGCATTGCTGATATAAGCTACTGGGGGCCAGAAGCTGAATTTTTCCTGTTCAGTAGTGTGAATTATAAGACAGACCCGTACATGTCATTCTATTCGGTAGATAGCGACGAGGGATGGTGGAATAGCGGCAACAATATGGGGATCAACCACGGGCAGCAAATACCACCCAAGCGCGGCTACTTCCCATGCCCGCCTACTGACTCACTCCAAGACATACGCAGCAAAATGGTTCAAACGATGCTGTCGGTGGGCATTGATGTCGAAGTACATCACCATGAAGTGGCCACAGCGGGCCAGGCAGAAATTGATATGCGTTTCGGCCCCATGATTCAAATGGCCGATAACATTATCAAGTATAAATATATTGTAAAGAATGTAGCGCGGCTTCATGACCTGACGGCTACCTTTATGCCCAAGCCTCTGTTTGGTGACAACGGTAGCGGTATGCATACGCACCAAAGCCTCTGGAAGGGTGACACAAACGTCTTCTATGATGCCAATGGGTATGCACAACTCTCAGAGACAGCACAGCATTATATTGGTGGTTTGTTGGCCCATGCGCCGGCCTTGCTGGCTTTTGCTGCCCCGACAACCAATTCCTACCGCAGACTTGTGCCGGGCTTTGAAGCCCCGGTGAACCTCGTCTACTCCAAGCGCAATCGTTCGGCAGCCTGCCGTATTCCCATGTATTCCAATAGCCCCAAAGCCAAGCGTGTCGAGTTTCGATGCCCAGACCCATCGTGCAACCCCTACCTTGCGTTTGCGGCTATGCTGATGGCTGGACTTGACGGTATTCAGAACAAGATTGATCCAGGCGCTCCGTTGGATAAGGACATTTACGAATTGCCCCTCGAAGAGTTGGCCAAGATTCGGTCAGTGCCAGGTTCACTTGCAGATGCTCTTGATGCGCTTGAAGATGACAACGAGTTTTTGTTGAAGGGCGACGTGTTTACGTCAGATATTATTGAAACGTGGCTGAGTTATAAGCGTGAGAATGAAGTTATTCCCTCACAGCTACGCCCAACTCCCTACGAATTTTACCTCTATTACGACATTTAAAGGCATCCATTATTGGTGTAGTCATGTTTTTTGGAGAGACGTTGCACGCAACGTCTCTCCAATTCTAGCAACGCTGTGTGCGCAACCGTAGAGACAGACGTTGCACACGCAACGTCTGTGAGAGCGTTGTGCTACTTCATAGAGCACAATACCTGTGCAATGCGGTCATCGCTTACTCCCCGCGACTGAAGCGGTACCATAATATCCTGCTCTATGTTCGGCACATAAGCCCGCAATATGCGACACTGTGCAGTTGCAGGCAAGAAGCGACATTGTTCGACACAAGCAGGAATAACAACCGAGTCGCCGGTTTGCAGGTTGAGCTGCCCGGTAGCCCATTGCATCGTGCCATGTCCCTCAATGAGAGTCACAAGGGCCATACTTTTGGACCCTTTGCACAAACCCTTCGGCGCACCAAGGGTCCAGAGTTCTAGCGCAAAGTGTTTGCATGCGACAAGCAACATACCGCTGCGGTCTGGTTGAAGTGGCACAGGCGTTGTTTTTGAGCAGGGCGATGGAGCAAGGTGCAACACATCTAGGGCTTTATCGAGATGAAGCGGACGTTGTTGCCCTGTCTTGGGGTCTTGCCGTCCATAATCATAGACCCGGTAGGTCAGGTCCGACTTCTGCTGAATTTCAAATAACAAAACCCCCGCATTGATAGCGTGGAGTGTGCCGGCCGGTGTGAAGATGACTTCGCCAGTATGCAATGGGACATAGTTGACATAGTTTTCGAGTGTTTTCGTCTCAACTGCTTCCGCAAAACGTTCACGAGACATTGGCTCATGCAGTCCATAGATGACATGCGCATCCGGGTTGGCATCTAAGACATACCACGCTTCTGTTTTGCCATAGAATCCAGTGCCTGCTTCATGGGCTAGGGCATAGGCATCGTCGGGGTGTACTTGTATTGAGAGTTTATCGTTGGCATCAATAAACTTCAGCAGCAACGGAAAATCTGCACCATAGCGTTCAAGCACCGTGGTGCCGACAAGGTGTTCTTGATACTGTTGCGTCACTTGGGCTAATGTTTGTCCGGCTAAAGCCCCATTTTGTATGTTATTCGTGTCGTATATTTCCCACGTTTCACCAATATGGGTAGGGCGTGGTTCAGGAAGATGTAGCCATTCGGCAATACGCTGGCCTCCCCACATACGATATATAAACTGTCGTTCTATTTGGAGTGGGTAGAGTGATAAAGATGTCATGTTGTGGCTCCTTGTTTTCTAGGGTCCTGTCTTAATATGCTCCCGTATAAACCAAACGAAAAAAACGTCTGTATTTGTAAGCGTTCAGGGAGGGGCACAGCATAACTATATCCCATTGCAGAGACAAACTGTAAAAGAAAGAATTTTTACCACCTGATGTCAAAACACCGATTTCAGGCACGTGAGTATAAAAACCTTCGTTCTAATTGCTTAAAACCATTATCCTTATTACGCAAAAGGTGGCGGGTATTATCTTTAAGAGCATTTTACCCCCCTGAACGCTTACCTGTATTTACCTAGTATCCTGCCTAGCGATGGAGTATGAATAGAGTGATTGACTGCTATCGCACATTCTGTTACAATGAAGAGCATTATGGCTAGGTGTTCACTTCGTTTCCGTGCAACTTAACAAGGCCAAGAGCATATGCATGTCAAGGTGATGGTTGAAAAAATATGGAAGTAAAACAAACGGTACAAAAAGTCCAGTCTGTTGCGCGGACAGCAGTATTTTTTGGTATGACAGCAGGGTTATCTGTCTTGTGGCATCTTGGTAAGGTAAGTGCCTGCCGCGATAGGTACTCAACAATCAAGTGGCGCAACTTTACTGTCCGGTCCTGGGCACGTATGGCACGGGCTATTGCCAATATGCACGTGACGATTGAGGGTACTCCACCAGATCCACCATTTCTGCTTGTTTCAAACCACTTGGGATACATTGATATTATCTCCTATGCATCGCAGATAGATTGCATGTTTGTTGCCAAGAGTGACATCGCTCGCTGGCCACTCATTGGGCCTATGGCACAAAAACTAGACACGATTTTTATAGACCGAAAAAAAATCCATGATGTGGCTAATGTCATTGAACTCATGGAAAAAGCCTTGAACGAAAATCAAGGTATTATGATTTTTGCCGAAGGTACAAGCACACAAGGTGCCGATGTACTCCCCTTCAAACCATCGTTGTTGGCACCGGCTGCCCGCATGGGCATCCCTGTCTATTATGCAAGTATTAGTTACACAACACCCCCCGATCAAGTTCCGGCGCATCTTTCTGTGTGTTGGTGGGGAGGTAAAAAATTCCCCCAGCACCTGATGGGGCTATTTGCCAATACGAGCTTTGATGCTTGTATTACCTTTGGTGTCGAACCAATACAAGACGGTAATCGCAAGGCGTTGGCGAAGAAGTTGCACCATGCTGTCGTGCAACAATTTCGCCCCGTTGTGGTGTTCGACGATAAAGACCAAGCATAAGCTTGTGCTCCTAGGCTCCTTTGGTATGTTCAAAGGTACCCACGTTCGTTGCTTCCAATAGCTTACCGATACCTGTTTTCCGCAGCAGCTTGGCGAGCTTCGCGTAGGTTTTCGTATGCATCGTAGATATTGACCGCACGTGGCCGTTGAGTGCCAAGGTAGCGTTGCGTTGGTTTCCCATTCATGCTCCGATATTCAAACCAAAACGGCCCATGCAGTTGTCCTTCTTTGAAGACATATTCGTATTGATAATACACACCATCTATTTCATACCACTCAATAATGAGGTCTTGTTCTTCGGGGGGCATATGGGGGGTACGTTCTGGCGTTGGTGCTGGCGTTGGTTCATCCGTTGCCATTGGTTCTTGTGCATCATCATCTTCTAGCACTTGTTCTTGTGGTAGGTCAAGTGAATTGTACCAATCGTGTAGTTCTCCATAGATTGTTTTCTGAATGTCGCTGGCCGTTTTTTTTGCGCTGTGCGTCACGGTACGCTCTACATCGGCCATTTCGGTAAACGCTGTGTCTACAAGACGCTTACCCACATGTTGCACTCGGAGCATGAGTGCTTGGTCTAAGTCTATCAACTTTTCTAAAGCCCATCCTCGCATAGGTTTCCTGCTCTTTTTACAATTGTTTGCACTTTCATAAAATGGCGATGTAAAGAACGATGTAGATAAAAATATAGCAGTGTTTGCTATGCATGTCAATATAGAGCAGTCCTAAATTGTGTTGTGCATACTATAGCAACCATAAACGAAAAACCGTTGTATCTCTCTGCGTCTTTGCTTCTCTGCGCCTCTGTGTTAAACATGGTACCAATTCATGGATGGTTGCTATAGTATGCAGTTGCGTCGTTGCCTCTTTACATTGTGGCGCAAGATTTATACAATAGAGAAACGCCTTCACTCCTAGTCTACCGTCGGAGGCACTGATGCAGCAGACAAAAAACGGGTTGATACGGTTTCTCATTGACCTTGCCGATGTAGACCCGCATACACAATTTGGCAAGGTGCTACGATTCGAGTATTATGGCAACGATTGTTACTTGGTAGAGTTTGCCTGTGGGCTGTTTGCGGTAAAAACCTTTCTGGGGAAAATCCATATAGAACCAAGCTATGAAGATGCACGCCAACATGTACCTCCTATGGTCATACCCGTTCACTACCCAGGCGATATAACAGATGACCAATATTACTGAACAGAAATGCGATGCATACAAATGAAAAAAGAAAGGATTAGATAGGATGCAACAGCGACAATTAGGACGTTCCGGGCTAACCGTTTCGGCTATGGGGTTGGGCTGCATGGGCATGTCCGAATTTTATGGCTCAACAGATGAGCAAGAATCTATCGCAACCATTCACCGCTCACTTGAGTTGGGCATGACCTTTTTAGATACAGCCGATATGTATGGCAAAGGACACAACGAAGAATTGGTAGGGCGAGCAATCCGCGACCGCCGAGACAAGGTGGTACTAGCCACAAAATTCGGCATCGTGCGTAGTGAAGACCCTATGGAACGCGCAGTTAATGGCACACCAGAATATGTGTGCCAAGCATGCGAAGCAAGCCTACGGCGGCTTGGCATAGATACCATAGATGTATACTATCAGCATCGCGTAGACCCCAACACACCCATAGAAGACACCATCGGCGCAATGGCCGAGCTCGTCAAAGAAGGCAAAGTGCGCTACCTCGGTATGTCCGAAGCAGCACCACAAACCCTACGACGGGCATATGCCGTACATCCCATTGCTGCACTGCAAACCGAGTACTCATTATGGAGCCGCGACCCTGAAGATGAAATCTTGCCCACATGCCGCGAGTTGGGCATTGGGTTTGTCTCCTATAGCCCACTCGGACGCGGTTTCCTCACCGGCCAAATAAAGAAGATGGAAGACCTAGCCCAAGACGACTTCCGACGCTACTCGCCACGGTTCCAAGGTGAAAACTTCGACCGCAACATGCAACTGGTGCAGCAAATTGAAACCATGGCCAAAGAGCGCACTTGCACACCAGCCCAACTTGCCCTAGCATGGGTGTTGGCAATGGGCGAAGACATTGTGCCCATACCCGGCACTAAACGCCGCAGCTACCTTGAGCAAAATGCAGCCGCATTGGATATAACACTCACGCAAGATGACCTAGACCGTATCAACGCCATTGCACCACAAGGGGTTGCCGCTGGCTTACGCTACCCAGAATCGGCTATGCAAGCAGTCAACCTGTGAAGCTTTTTCTTGGTGTCCATTGTGGTCAAACAAAGAGATTGTTTTTTTTGTACGTGGGGGCGTGCAGCCGCACGCCCGTACTAGCGCTAAAACACAGTGTAACATAACGAGGGGTCCATATGAGCTATAGTGACTTTACCATAGAAACGCTGAAAGAAAAACTTGGTGTATACCTTGTTGAAGACAGCATCCTTTTTCCAGAGCCACCATCATACCCTGTCCCCACATTCTTGACAGAGTTACTGCAACGCTACGTGCCATTGGCAACGTTTATCAATACCGAAAAAGCCCGTTCGGAATTGATCATAGCTCCCATACTTGTTGAGCTAAAATTCCACGTGCAGAAAAAAATCAGCTTGTTCTCTGGCACAGAGTTCAACGTTGACCAGCAAGCAGGGCTAACCGGGCGATGCGATTATATTATCTCGCTGTCGCCAGAGCAATTGATGCTCAGTGCGCCCGTCATTATTGTTGTTGAAGCAAAAAATGAGAATATCATGAGCGGTATACCCCAGTGCATCGCCACAATGATAGCGGCTATGCGCTTCAACATACAAAAGGGCAACCCAATTGAAACTATCTATGGCATTGTGACAACTGGCAACTTATGGCGATTTTTGAAACTAGACTGCGACAACCATGCGTATATTGACACGATGGAGTACCACATACAACGCATTAATACCATCTGGAGCATCGTCAATGCCATTATTGTATAAGAGCCTAACGGTAGCACCGGAAGCCGGCGCTTAGGGGTTCCCCCACAACCGTGCTCGTCGCTGGCAGACCTATCAGAGAAGAAACGAACCTACGCGGTACAACCTAGGTGGGCGGAAGAGTATTCGTTTATTCGTTTCCTATTCGTGGACGGCACGGCTATGTGGCTTAATGAAAAAAGAGAAACATGGAGAAATACTCATGCACATACGCTTTGTGCTCATATACTGTCTATTGATAGTCGGCATCGCCATAGCCGGCTGTGGACCAGCATCGCAAACAAACGACGCCCAAACCCACGACGCTTCGCCACAGCCAGCCGCTGAGAGTACATCTCAGCCATCTACCCATGTCGCAACAACCTCAAATGTTACATCTACCATTGATGGTGATAATGACGATAATATGCCTGTTGACGCCTTGCTTTCCACACCAACACACACAGCAACAGTGACAGAGAACCTAACGCCAACCACGACCATGACTATCACCCCAACCCAAATGCCTACTCCCACACCTGCCTACACATTTGGAGAGGAAATCGTCACATTGAGCGGCCACGCCGGAGGGTTGTGGGCCGTTGCATTAAGTCCTGATGAAACCCTCCTTGCCACCGCTTCAGCCGATGGCACAGCCAAGCTCTGGGATATGGCCACCTTTCAAGAAGTGTACACATTGCAAGGGCATAGCGCCGCTGTGCGCTCAGTCGCATTTAGCCCCGATGGTACGCTCATCGCCACCGGTTCAGCAGATACCACCATAAAGCTATGGCAACGCGATACGGGCGAAGAAATAGCCACCCTCAGCGGTGGGCACACCGATGAAGTTGCAGCAGTCGCATTCAGCCCCGATGGGACCCTCCTCGCCAGCGGTTCAAAGGATGCCAACCTATGCCTATGGGATGTGGAGAGCATGATGCTTGTAGATACCCTCACTGGACATGAAAACTGGATTGAGGGCATCGCGTGGAGTCCGGGCGGCACACTGTTGGCAAGCGGCTCACTCGATGAAACAGTACGCTTGTGGGATGTAGAGCGTAGAGAGAATATCGCCATATTATATGGGCATACGCATTGGGTCTTACCTGTTACGTTTAGCCCCGATGGGTCGCTCATAGCCAGTGGTGCCAACGATGCCACGGTGCGTATCTGGTCTGTGGCCACAGGCGAACATGAGCGCGTGCTAGAAGGGCACACCAACGAAGTGCGCTCAGTCGCCTTTAGCCCCGAGGGGGAGATACTAGCCAGTGGTTCCGAGGATGAGACCGTCATACTATGGCGCGTATCCGATGGCGAAGAGATTGCACGGCTACAACCCGGCTCCTCGGCCGCATGGGTGCTCTTCAACGCCGATGGCTCTATACTCTTTACCGCATTGGGCAATGGGCTACTCAAAGTGTGGTATGTCGGGTGACGTGGGATTGAGAGGCAAAAAATGGAAGAACTTGTACAATTGCGTGAACATATCCAACAGCAACGCTATCGTGAGGCACTTGATGTACTTGACGACATGGATGATATGAGTAAGAAATCTATTCTTGACGCCATTCAAACATTTCTGGAGCATATGTTGGTATACATCATCAAAAACGATGTTGAGCAACAGATGACCAATGCATGGGCCGCGTCAATTCGTGACTCGCTGCTACAGATACGCAAGCGCAACCTCAAAGGCAATCAGGTGTCGTGGTATCTTGAGCGCGATGATTGGGATGCCCGCCTAGACGAAGCATATGAAGTTGCGATAGCTGATGCGAGTGTTGAAGTGATGGATGGTCTCTATACGCCATTTGAACTCTATGAACAGGCGCACTGTGATGTGGTATTAGAACGTGCGCGGTGTCTGCTTGTGCTCATGTATGACCACCCACCCAAGTCGTTGCCACAGGTTATCAACGACTACTTGAGCACGCTCCCCGGCGGGCATACATGGCGATACGGAAACAAACGGGGTTAATAAAGTGAGTTTGTATGACTGTTCAAAATGAACCAATAACTCAGCGTCATACTGCTCTCAGCGCCTCTGCGTTGCATCTTAACGCAAAAGCGCAAAGGAGCAAAGACGCAAAGGCCGGAAGGCATGGTACGTAGATTATCTCTCTATGCAAGAAGGTGAAGCTGGTCCCATATTAGAAGTCTTCAATGCCAGTTGCATCTTAACGCAGTGGTTTTAGCATGGAGGTACCGAGGTTCTGGATGGTGCATGTTTAAGCCATAGAGCATCAGCGCACAGCTCTATTTCCCCTGGCCATTGAATATAGCGCCCACGTTCGCCAACTGCAACCTGTGCAAAAAACGGTTGGTCTTTCAATGGTGCAAATATACCCCCACGTTCAATATAGGGGTTACAATCAACAATGATTGTGTCACCTGATGCATACGTTAAACGCACATGATAATCTGGTTCGGCAACCACATGGGTAATAGTGTACAACATGACAATATACCCCTCTATTCTAGGATGACACGAATACACAAATAGGTGGTACTCACACCACCACAGCTATGTGCAGGTGAGACGTTGCGTGCAACGTCTCAACCACTCAATCGCCCCATCGCCCCATCGCTCAATCGCTCAATCCCTGACCCCTGACCCCTGACCCCTGACCCCTGACCCCTGTCACCGCTTGCACAACCGCCCTCACCTGCGCCGGGTACGCCTGTGCCAGCAACTCACACATAGCGTAGGCAGACTCGACGGAGTAAGCACAGGGGATGAGCAACTGCTTGAAATGGGACAAATCGCCCGCCTCTAGCAACTCCTCAGCATCAATCGTCTGTACGGTTTGGAGTGCGGCAGGAAAATCGCCTGCACGTGCTTGGGCTGTGACGATAGCTGACAACGCTTTCACACGTCTTCGCCCATGGTCAATCGTCTGTGCGGTGTGGAGCGCGGCAGTGGAATAGCCTACACGTGCTTGGGCTGTGACGATAGCTGCCAGTTCCTTCGCACGGTCCCAATCATCATCAATCATCTGGGCGGTGTGGAGTGCGGCAGAAAAATCGCTTGCCTGTGCTTGGGCTGTGGCGATAGCTTCCAGTACCTTAGCACGCTTTTCCGCATCGTCAATTGTCTGCGCGGTGTCGAACGCGGCAGTACACGTTTGACGAGCATCATCGTGTAAACCGGCCTGTGCTTGTGCTGTGGCGATGTCTGCCAGTGCCTTAGCACGCTTTTCCGCATCGTCAATTGTCTGCGCGGTGTCGAACGCGGCAGTACACGTTTGACGAGCATCATCGTGTAAACCGGCCTGTGCTTGTGCTGTGGCGATGTCTGCCAGTTCCTTAGCACGCTCTTCCGCATCGTCAATCGTCTGTGCTATCTGGAGTGCAACCGCAAACACATGGCGCTCAGCCAGCTTGTCACACAAGTCTGCACGTTTGTAATCATCCAGCAATTGTTGTTGCAAGCTGACAAGCATGTGCTCATCAATGCCAGACACAACCGGTAACAACATAACCGCATATTTTGCTTGCTCAACATCTAGTCGTGGCAACCGCTCCGCCAGCACACGCTCCAGCCTTTTGCGTGCATCGGATTCATGTCCATTGTCATGCAATTCCCATGCCAGCAGTAGATACCACAACACTCGCTGCTTGGCATCAACCAAGTCTGCCAATGCCCATGCTCGTTCTATATTGCCTTCGCGTAATGCGTCGAGTGGGCTTTCTTGGGCAATATCGTGTGCTTGGTATACGTGTAGCAACAGCATTCGTGCCATAGTGCCGGCGTCGTCACAGGTTGCGGCCCCCTCTAGCGCTACTTGTATAGTGCGTAGCGGTAGGTTTGGCTCGGTGGGGAAAGCAGTTGCTTGCTCCTGCTGGAAAATCTGATTTTCTGCAAGGTCATAGAGCGTTTGCCAATGCTGTGCTTGCTGTAGATGTTGGGCATAGTGGCGCAAGGCGTAGCGGCTATGGTGTTCTGTCCAGCGAAGGCAGTAATTTATCAATTCCTCCAGAAAGAGAACAGTTTTCCCTTTCAATTTGCGTTTTGTTAAATAGTTTTGAAAGCGCGGGTGACACAACGCATAACTACTATGACCTAGTTGTCCTCGGTGTTCTATGACAAAACGGCGCACAGGGTCCAGTATTTGATCAAAAAACCATTCCATGTTTGGGTAGAGACGAAAAAGGTCCTCAGATGGCAGTGGACCAAGAGCTACCATCAAAATGCCTAGCAAGTTACGTATGTCCTCTTCATTCCGCAATGCTTTGCTCACTTGTTGCCACCAACCATCCAGGTAGCTCTCTAGCCCTGCGGGTTGTTGCGCTATCTGGGCCTCGCTTATGCGCCCATTGGCAATGTCCTTAACCAGATAGCGTACATAGAAGGGGTCGCCTTGCGAGACGCGCAGGATTTGTTGGAGGAAGTGTTCCCACCCTAGCCCCCCCTGCGAGAGGGAATCGGGCATCTCCCTTTCGTCGGGGGGGCCGGGGGATGAATCGGGCATCTCCCCCCCGTGTACGGGGGGGACGGGGGGGGAATCCGCAATGGCTTTAAGCAACAGTTGCTCGATACCCGCTAGGTCAAGCGTTTCTAGGCGTATAGCCAGCACATCGGTTTGCGGCAACCCCAAGCGCTGTAGGTCGTCGCGCCCGGCCTGCTCGCGGGCCGAGAAGATGATGAACTTGCCCGTTGGTAGCTCACGCGGTATGTGTAGGTCACGGATAAAGTCATCCTCGGCTTCGTCTAGCCCATCAATGACGAGTACGAGTGGGCGACCAGCCTGCACCAATGGCATGCGGAGTAGTTTGGCATACAGCGCTTCCAATTGTCCCGGTTCGTGTTCGGGTGGCAGGGTTGCTTCTATCTGATAGTAACTCAACATTTGTTCACACATTTGGCGCAGGAAATCTACGCGCCGATGCGTATTGTCGAGGCGGTTGAGGAAATACCAGCAGTAGCGCTCGTGTTCAGGCGCAACCAGGTTGGCTATCAGTGCCGTTTTGCCATAGCCCGATGGGCCGGTGATGAAGACGTAGCCACGTGAACGGCTTGCCAAAAAGTTACGGATTTGTGCTAGTTCGTCATCGCGCCCGGCAAACAGCGTGTGGCGCTCGAAATAGTTGGTTTGCCCTTCGCGCAACTGGGCCAGTGTGGTGCGGCGTTGCGCGAGGAGCATGCCGGCCTGTATGGTGTAGTCGGGCATAGCAAGTCCACGGGTGAGCTTGCCAATCTCAGTGTGCAACGAATGCATCATGTCTTCAAGGTGTTGTACGCCTGTTTCTGTACGTGTAGCTATTGCCTCGGTGCGTTGGGTTGTTGTGTCAATAAAGGTGATGGTTTGCTCCATCCGTGTCAGTGTGTCTTTGAGGTGCTGCATGCTCTCGTGCAGAGGTTGCAAAGCTGTGTCTAGGGCGTCGTCGCCCGTGGGGTCACGCTGGTTGGCAGGCTGAGTTTGCAATGTTTCTGCCCACTCCTGAAGCCATAGCACAACCTCGCGGATGTCATCAGTCGTTTGGCTTATCTGGCTTATCTGCACAGTGGTTTTGGCAAGGCTTTGCTGCCATAGCAATTGATATGCCCGCCATGCGCGTGTGCCTTGCTCGCTTGGGTCTTTCAACTCCTCCCGGAAGCGCAACATCCACTCATCGTAGAGATACTGGGCAATATGCTCAACTATACCAAGGGGTTGGTTGGTAAAAAAGTCGTCACGCAACTTTTGCACAAAGAGCGTATTGGCTGTCGTTTGGGCTTCGTCAATGTGGTTGGCGTTCATTACCTGGGGGAGAATATGCACACAAGCGTGAATCTGGTCATTGAGATGTTCAAGCGTAATGAGTTCGTCAGCGGTGCTTTGTGCTTCCTCATGCAGGCGACGCAATTGGTTGTGCAAGCGCGAACGTTGATCGGGGCGGCGCAAGTGGTTTAGCCATTGAGGTTGTGCCTCGCTCATGTTGAGCACATGGGCTATCGCTTCTGGGGTCGTAGCCCGTTCCAACAAGGTATGCCAATCGCGGTAGATTTGCTTTGCTGCTGCATTGAAGGCACGTGCGAGTGCTTTGGCAATATCGTGGTTGAGTGCGCCACGCTCGCTGAACCAGCCGGCCCGCCAACGCTGATAGCTCTGCTCGGCAAGGCTAGAAGCCCAATTCGTACCTACCCCACCAATAGATGCAAGCAGGTATTCAGATGCGCTTTCGGCTGTTTTCAGCCCAACAGTAGCAAGTGCGCCTGTGAGTATAATTTCGAGCATAAACGCGCCCGCCTTCTTTTTTTATGAGCTCGCGCCAAGACGCAAGGAATGCAAAAATCACGAACCTTGTCTTTGCGTTGCGTCTCTGCATCTCTGCGCCTCTGCGTTGAAAATGTACATTTCATGTAGGGTTGCTATATGCCTGTATCATGCCAAATGCCTGTTGCTCAATAGCTGCTCGGTCCACCATTGTTGCCAGTTTTTCCTCGCTGTATGCTCCCCCGAATGCTTCCAGCGCGGCGTGTTTCAACGCAAGCGGGTAGGCATCATGGATTGTTTCGCGCATCGTGTCCTCGTCCAAATACGTTCCGCGTGCTTTGCGTCGCTTATTGGTCCTAACAATTTGGTCTATCGCATGGTATATGGACACATCACAAGAACGGGTGGTACGATTCTCGGCAGATTGCTTTATAAGATGCAATAACAGGATAATGGTCAAACTATAAATTTTATTTACCTTATCGTCATGGCTCATTTCTTCCATCTCTCCGAGTAGCTCCATAGCTTCAGCATAGCGTTGGTTTTCCAAATGGTTGCGCAGTTGGAATAGTTCTTCCATAATCCTTCCTTACTGTTGTGAGCGCCTGTTCTAAGATGAGGGCGTGCATTTGCACGCCCTACCTCTGTGTTCTCTGTGGTAAAAACCTACTCGTGAAAGGTTTATCCTACCCTCTATTGTTCTCCTCGTCGCTGCCCCCCGTACCGGGCGCTGGTTGTTGCGGCGGCTGCCCTTGCTGTTGCTGGGGTGGGTAGCCCTGTTGCTGTGGTGGGTAGCCCTGTTGTGGCGGGTAGCCCTGTTGTGGTGGGTAGCCCTGTTGTGGCGGGTAGCCCTGCTGTTGAGGTGGGTAGCCCTGCTGTGGCGGGTAGCCCTGCTGTGGCGGATAGCCCTGTTGTGGCGGGTAGCCTTGCTGTGGCGGGTAGCCCTGTTGTTGAGGTGGATAACCCTGTTGTTGAGGTGGATAACCTTGTTGTTGTGGCGGATAGCCCTGCTGTGGCGGGTAGCCCTGTTGTGGCGGGTAGCCCTGCTGTGGCGGATAACCCTGTTGTGGCGGATAGCCCTGTTGTGGCGGGTAGCCCTGTTGTGGCGGGTAGCCCTGTTGTGGTGGGTAGCCCTGTTGTGGCTGCATAGACTGATTCATCATATTGCCCATACCCATGCCCATAGCCAACCCCATGCCCGCTTCCATAGGCCCGCCAGCACCACCGGGGTTGGCGGCGGCCACACCCATAGCCTCAGCAGCCTTATAGCGCATATAGTCCGATTGTGTTGCCGCCATCATCGTTTGCGCCTCTTGGGCCTTCTGCACACGTTCCCACGTTGCTTCGTCTACCGATATTTCCTCTACATAAAAGTCATTTATCTTCAGCCCAATTTCCTCAAACAAGCTAGATAGCTTCACCCGCGAAGCCGCATTCAGCTCCTCCGTCAGAGTTTGCAAGTCAATAACCGACGTTTTCTGAGACGTGACAAGCTTGCGCATAATAGAAACAATCCTACCGCGCATATACTTCGTCAAATCTCTCGTACTGTAAACCCCTTGCTGTCCCACAATCTCATTAACAAATGAAGCCGGGTCGGCTACCTCGCAAGAATAGCCCCCAAAAGCACTCAGTTGTGTCATACCGATAAAAGGTTCTGGGTCTTTGTACATCACCTTGCCCATACCCCACTTACCTTCAAATCGTTTTTCCGTATTGACAAACACAACTTCAGCTTGAAACGGCGTCTTGCCACCCGTTACCCACCCAACAATCCCGGCCAGTATGGGAATATTGGCAGTGCTGATAGTGTGTCGGCCCGGGCCGAGCACATCGCGTGCTTTGCCTTCATAGAAAAAGAGCGCTACCTGCCCCTCACGGACAATAACTTGAGACCCAATGCGAAAATCGCCGGGCCCATATTCCGGCTCACGGTGAACAATCTCTTCGCCGGAAGAGTCAATAAATTCAACAACATCAATAAATCGTGGCATGTACCTTCCCTTTCATCTTTCATGAGTGCGTTGGGTAAGCTTCTAGCCTACCCACACATAGTGCTTACTTTATGCTTGCTTGCCATAGTAGACAAGTGCTTGGCGTTCATCAAATTGCTCGTTTAGTCCATCCACGAGCCTTTGCAGTGATGCGATAGCTTCAGCAAAACTATCAGTGCCGAGGTTTTTTTCAGCAAATGCTATTTGTTCCTGCAATATCGGCACACTGTCTGCTAATTTGGCATCAAATTCATAGATACGGTCCAGGTCGGCTTCGGCTATTTTCACCTCGCTAAACATAGGCGAATAGCCTTGCACGGCGCTTTGTAGCCGTGATATAAACCGGTTGAGGGTGCGGTTCACCTCTTCCAATGCAGAGACATAGTGCAGTCCGCCACTATCCATAGCTTGTTGGGAGAGGCGAGTGATGTTTTTCTGTTCGGCTTCATACTGCTGGCTCAAATGCCTACGCAACACCTCATCGGCATCACGGCGTTTTTCTTTCGATGAGTAGCCTTCGTAGCCTGGAATGATACCCATGAGTTTGTTCAGTATATTTCCCATATGTAAGGGTCTCCTTCTACCAATGACGAATAACACGATAGAGAGCATAGCACGTCATCAAATACTACAATCATTGTACCTTATTTGCCGTGAAAAACAAAGGGGGGGGATGGAAGTGTTCGTAAACAAGTTTTTACCACAGAGAACACAGAGAACACAGAGAGTGCTTTTCTCTTCGTGTTCTTTGTGCCTCTGTGGTGCTCTATTTGCTAACTACCAAGACACAGAGGACAAAGAGGACATGGATGATAAACAGAACATATGGGGGTTGTGCTTGGCAATAGAAATATCGTGGTGAGAGGATAGGTAGCAGTTTGTGAGACTGCTACGCTACCCCTCTGCCAAGGCAGAAATATCAGCAAGAGAAAGACCGGTGATGTCGGCAATGAGCGATGGCTCAAAGCCCTTAGCTTGTAAGTTGCGCACAGTGTTGCGCTGTGTTTCGCGTGTACGTTCGCGTTCCAAGCGAGCAAGCTCTTCGGCTTCGCGTGTACGTTCGCGTTCCAAGCGAGCAAGCTCTTCGGCTTCGCGTGCGCGTTCATCGGCTTCGCGTGCGCGTTCGTCGGCTTCATCCAAGCGCTGAACAACATACTCTGCGCGTTCTTCTGCTATGCGGCGAGCTTGCACCATTTCTGTATAATCTACAACCTTGTGTCCTTGCTCATGAAACCAGCATATATCATCTTTGCCCAGACCTACATACATTTTAGCGGCTTCAATCCACACACGCCCGTGTGTATCAGGTTGGCACAAATCATAGAAACCGAGCCTATTCAAGCAATAGACGTATAGCTTAGGAAGGGTACCTTCAGGTGCATCATCATCGGGAAGGTCTAAGACGATATAGACAGCAATGCCCGCCTCTGCATAGATTTCCCATTTTGAGCGTAACCCAGGATGTTCCCGTTTTTTGTATTCAAAGAGGCGTAGCTCTTTTTCTGTCAGCAAAGAAGGGTCCATATCTAAACAGCGTGTTCCGGGCGAGGTAATTTCCAAAACCACTTCTACTTTAGCGCCTTCGTCTTTGACATAAAACGTGCTCCAGTTGTAATTTTTTGGTCTTTTGATGCCAGAGACCAGAGCAGCATCGGGTGCAACTGGACGTAGACCGGGTAAACCCAAATCTATACGCATTTCTTTTAAGACCACCATAGATGGTTTATGTTGGCTAGAGGCCCTCATAGCATTGTACGAATAGGTTTGAGAAATGGTATGGCGATTACGAACAGACACCTCATCCCCCTCCTCTGGGAACAATACATCCAAGATAGTCAATGGGCGATATTCGCTTATTTCGGTGCCATCGGGAAGCACCCGGGTAGAATAACGCCAGCCAAATTCTTCTTCCTCTGCTCTTTCTGTTGTTGTTGTTGGTATGAAGGTTCTTTTTTTGGTAAACGGCTTTGTATATTCTAGCACGTCGGTTGTTGTAGGATAGACAAAAGACATAGGTGGTACCTCCTTTGTGAGTGCCTATTTTCCAAGGTCATGGTCAGGGTATACTATATGTATTTGGTACAAAGAACTTTTCATGAAAGGGATAACGTAATGATAGAATATCCTTACTCATACGCAAGTACGTTACATTCTGACCGTTCCTTATAGTATAACACAAATCGGCTTTAAGTCCAAACCGTGTAAGCAGGTTTGATCGGTAGCAATTGCGTGAAGTGGGGCTATAGGCTATACTTTCACGCGAACGCATAGCTATTGTAACAACAGAAAGAATAACCTGAAGGAGTAAATACATGGTTCAAGCAATGATAGGGATAATTGGTGGCAGTGGCTTGTATGGTATGAAAGAACTCGAAAACGTAGAAGAGGTAACGCTTGAAACGCCCTATGGCACCCCAAGTGATGCCTATGTTGTAGGTACCTTAGGTGGGCAGAACGTAGCCTTCTTACCGCGTCATGGGCGTGGTCATCGTTTCATGCCCACCGAAGTACCTAGCCGTGCCAATATCTACGGTTTCAAAAAGCTTGGTGTCAAATACCTCATTTCCGTCAGCGCTGTTGGCAGTCTCCGCGAAGACTACGCGCCCGGTCATGTGGTCATTCCCGACCAACTCTTTGACCGCACCAAAGGCATTCGTCCCTTCACATTCTATGGTGATGGCATCGTAGCACATCTCGTTTTCGACAAACCCTACTGCCCCATATTGAGTGAAAAAATACACCAAGCTGCACAAGCATCTGGAGCAACCATGCATCGTGGGGGAACATATGTATGCATGGAAGGACCGCAGTTCTCAACCCTAGCCGAAAGCGAAGAAAACCGTCGCCGGGGGCATGCGCTCATTGGCATGACCGCTTTGCCCGAAGCAAAGCTTGCGCGTGAAGCCGAAATAGCCTACGCCACCATGGCCATGGTAACGGATTATGACTGTTGGCACCCAGAACATGAATCCGTAACAATAGACATGGTCATATCCGTATTAATGGCCAACGTCGAGCTATCGCAACGCATTGTTCGTGACATCATACCACTGATTGGCGAAGGGTTTGAAAGCCCGGCCCACAACGCCATGGAACATGCCATCATCACAGACCGTAGCACCATTCCCGCAGCCACGCGTGAGCGGGTAGACTTACTCGTTGGCAAATATCTAAGCTAAACAACAATGCGTGATGCATCATGCGTATCTTTCACATCATGCATCACGCACACACATCGCGCACCGCACATCACATTTGCAGCACTGCTAATGCCGCTGTTGCCGCACACACAACCGTATCTGCCTTTCCACCGCCTACACCGGGCAACAAAACTCCACCATCATTGTTACCATGAAACTGTTGATGCTGCATCAACAGCGAACGAGCATCGTCTGGCACAGCCAAGTGTTGTTTAGCAAGCAACGCCACTGCCAATGCCCACCACTCATCGTGCTTCTCCGGCAGCGTCGGCATAGACGGTGAGGCTGTCTGTTGCGCTAATGACAAACAGATACGCTCCAGATCATGGTCATTGGCTGGTTTAGCTGCCGCAATTGCCCTATCACATGCCTCTTTGTGACTCGTCGTGGCTGTCGTGGTTACCAACTCAGACAAAGCCCATGCCACAGTAGGCGCAACAGATTCTGCCATTGTCTGGTTCATCAGCCAAGACACCGCCCGAGTCATCTGTGGGCGATATGACCCGGCACGGTCCGTATGTCCACACTGCAAAAAAGCAACCACAACCAACGCAGTAGCCACCGGAGACTCATCGCCCCATGCGCCGCTTACCTTCTGATTGCGCGACAAATAGCGCAATGCAGCATCATAGCGCTGGCTAGCTGAAACCGTTGCTTGGGGGGCAGGCGCTGGCTCTTGCGGGCATGCATACCCCGCAGGAAGTGCCAAAGAATCCATCTCAGCTTCATCAGCATCCGCAAAATGTGCTTCTGGCATACACTCTACAATGCCAAAAGAAAATGATGTAGACAATGGGCTACTACGTCGCTTTTCCGATTTCCGTGCAGACGCCATACGTAGCACCCCACCACCTCCCCCATCAGATAGCGGAGCACTGCAACAACAAAAACTCGCTCGTTCCCGTGTTCGTTGCTCAAATGCCTCGCGCAGCGTACCCTGTGGCAAATGAATAGGCACAATGCATTGCTCCGCCTGCTCGCGGTCGGTGTGCTCTAGTTGGCGTTCCTCAATAGCTATCAGAGCCGTATAGGGACTAAGCAAGTGATGCTCCAGAGCAAGCCCAAGTATCTCATCACGCACACTAGCCGTTTTCTTCTTGTCATCGCGTGCCTGCGTCATAAGCGCATCTATGCGTGCGCGGGCCCAAACCGCAGGCAATACCTTCCAATGGTCGCCACGGTCAGGTGTAGACTCGGGCCAGTCCACCTCAAAGGTTTGCTCATAGGTGCTATGGCGTGTGCGCCCCTGCAAGCGAATGGGTGACCGTTTTTTGCTATGGAAGCGTGCCAATAGCACCAAAGGTTGCCCTGCATACAAGTCTGGCAGAGGGTCCGGGTACACATCAACTACTTTAGCCCCACCCCAATCTACCTGAATATCCGTGAGAAGTGGGAATGCTGCCCGGTTTTGAAAGCGCTGTATCGCTTCTTCTATACCCTGGCCGGGAAAGATATATTCAACACAGCCACGGCCTACCTCAGCCAGCTTATCCAGCAAAAAGCGATTCACCGCAGAGCCAATGCCAAATGCATACACGCGGGCCTCATTGAGACTCTTGCGCAGTTGACGTACTACCTGGTCTTCATTGCTCACAGCCCCATCTGTCAAAAAGACAACAACGCGCAAGTATTCAGGGTCGCGTGGTTGCTGAAAAGCCAATTGGAGCGCTTTGAGTATCTCTGTACCACCCCGTGCGTCTATTTGGTCAATGTAGGTATCGCTCTCATCAATAGCCTCTTGCGTGAATGGGCGTGCTTGGGGCGAAAATTGTTCTACATGGTTGTCGAATGGGAAAATGTTAAACCGGTCGCCAGGATTGAGCGCCCGTAGGCATGCCCGTAGTGCATTGCGAGCTTGCTGCATACTATCGCCCCCCATAGACCCGCTACGGTCTAGCACAAAGAGCACTTCACGCGGCATAACATCGTCTGCCGTATAGGTAGCATGGGGAGTAAGCATAAGAAGAGCCGTGCCAAGTTGTTTTTCCGCCCGGTACGTAAAAAGCGCCGTTTCAAACTGATCGCTTGACACCCCGTAGCGCAAAATAAAATCTTTATTGGGAATAGAGTCCGCCTCGCGCAATGTGACAATAGAGATGCCATGTTGCTTCTCTATAGCAATGTCATGACTTGGGCTAGAAAGGTCATAGAGCTTGCCAACATCGAGTGCAACACGAATAGAGAGCGTATGCCCATCGCGTGTTTCCTCTGGCAAAAGTGGCGTCTGAATACGCTGAGCATCGGCTACTGCCTCCGGGTCCTCAGGCGTGTAGCGTGGCAACACCACCGTCGGCAAGACAAATGCAAAGGCATTGTTTTCGTAGGGTACACGGTCATGAAACGTGAGTTTCACCTGCACCTGTTCATCGGGTTGTATATTCGCAACAAAAAGGGTAAAAATATTCGGGCGCTCTTGCTCTAGCAAGGCCGCTCCTTGCCCGGCATCGCGGGCATCGGCATATTCTTCTTGGGCCTTTTGGCGTTCGCGTATAGTGCCCTTGATAACGCGCTCGCCAATCGTCACAGTCAAATCAGTGACAGCCGCGTCTTCTGGCAACGGGAACGTATAGATTGCTTCCAAAGGTTTCGTATGTGTATTATGAAACGCTTGCATTACATCTACATGTGCGAGCGGACCAATAATATTGGCTTGTATATCCGTATGCTTCAGGGGAATAGGTGGTAGTGTGCGGTCTCTAGGAACAAGCATACCCTCCGTAACAGGTATACCTGGGTAGATTTCCGGTCGCGTTATTGGTATCGTCATACAGTTATTCTCCTTTCATGGTATCAGGTTAACTATGCTACACATGACGAGCATGGGGTACGATATGTTGCATGATGCTCTATCACGAAAGCAAACCGTTGTAAGCATTCCCCTATTTGTTATGAGGAATAGGTTGCTCTCTCTCTCTAATAGCATGGGTTTCAAGATTGTGTTGTGGCGAAACACGTCAAAAAAGAACCTCTCTACAAACATGCCTGCACAAGCCCAGCAAATACTGCCTGCCATCGCGTATCAGCAGCAGCATACAGTGATTCCGGGTGGCACTGCACAGCCACGACAAAATGATCCGGGTCATCCCCTTCTACCGCTTCTATAAAACCATCTGAAGACCACCCAACAAGCTCTAACCCTGAAGCCAACTGGCGCACCCCTTGGTGATGAAGTGAATTAACATGCAACCTATTCACACCAAGCAAGGTAAACAGCCGCGACGTAGCCTCAAGCAACAACTCATGCCCACAAAACGTCCATTCCTTAGACCTCAGCGCAATAGCATGTTTCTCAGAAGCCTCATGGTCAATCGGCGTATCTAATTGCGCAGGAATGTCCTGATAGAGCGTTCCCCCCATCACCACATTTAACACCTGCATACCACGGCAAATGGCTAAAATAGGCTTCTTATCAACCAATGCACGGCGTGTCAAATATACCTCTACATAGTCCTGCGTTGGGTCTACCTTTTCTAGCTTTTCGTGCGGCTCTTCATGATAATAAACGGGCGACATATCTTTGCCACCCGCAAGCAATAGCCCAGCTATACGGGCATAATAGGCTTGCAGCACATCTTCATAGTGTAGTGGCGGTATAAGTAATGGGATGCCACCAGCATCAATAATAGCATCAATATAGGTTTGCCGATGCCCATAAGCCACCGGCCACCACGCGCTATCATCCACAGCCTCACACGGTATACCAATAAACGGTTTATTCATGTTCATCATCTAATTCTCTATCTCCTATGTCACTATTCTGCCCAGATCAAGCGCCTTGAGTCCGAACAATTGTCTTAATACGCACCTTGACCTCGCGCCACCACAAAGACTGTTTTCAACAAAATAATAATATCCAACCAGAAAGAATAGTTTTGGATGTAGTACAAATCCTCCTCCGTGTGTAAGTGCATTGGCTTATCGCTGCGCCCATTGACCTGCCACCAACCAGTGATGCCAGGAGGCACACGAAAACGCTGCCACTGCCAAGGTTCATACTCTTCTGCAATATAGGGCATCTCAGGGCGTGGACCTACCAAACTCATCTCACCCCGCAATACATTGAAGATTTGCGGCAGCTCATCCAAACTCGTGCGGCGTATGACATGCCCAATGCGAGTAATACGTGGGTCCTCTCTATGCTTATGGAGTAAATTACCCTCAGTATCACGCTGGACCACCTCTTTCCACCGTTTATCTGCATCGGCATACATACTGCGAAACTTGATCATTTTAAAATGCCGTCCATTCTCACCAATACGTTCTTGCAAAAAAAACACAGGTCCAGGAGATTCACGTTTAATCAGTATAGCAATAACGATCATCACCGGCAACATCACCAGCAGCAGTAGTACACTAGCTACGATGTCGAATATGCGCTTCGACATACGCTGCGAATCACTGAGCGCCGACTCGCGTAAGCTAATAACCGGAATGCCACCGAGCGTCTGCGTTGGTGTGCGAGCAAACGCCAAATCAATCACGCCTGGTACCATATGCACCTTCACAGGATATTGCTGCAATTGCAATGAGAGGCGTGCAATACGCTCATGCTGATGTGGTGGCATGGTAAAGACCACCTCTTCAGCTTCGTGATTGGCAACAATACGTTCTGTATCGTCAATTGTACCAAGCCGTGGAATAGTTCCATCATGTGCTGATTCATCATCGGTATAGCCAATCACATATACCCCCGCCCAATGGCGTTCTGCAAGTTCCTGCGCAAGCAACTGTGCTGTAGCACCACCACCAACAATCAGCACCCGACTTTCCCACCCCTTGCGGTGACGAAATACAATATACGTCCGCATAAGCATATGCACAACGAAGAGAACGACCACATTTAGCACAACAAAGTAGAGAAATTGAAGCCGTGAGACATCGCGCAGAGACAGATAGAGCACCCCGGCAAATGCAAGTGCAGCTATGGCAATAGCTCCTATAAGACGCCCAATAGCTTGAATGATAGCCATGGAAAAGATAGCCCGGTGTGGTGTAAGCAACAAAAATGCCATTCCCCATACAACCATAACTATTGGGTACAGTTGCCAAGGTACTTGGACTTTGTGCCAATTTACAGCCTTGCCAAAATCTACAAGGAGACGAATACGCCCCGAAAAAAAGAGGCAAAACGCAGTGAGAACCAAATCCCAGAAAAGCATACTGGCTGCAAGACGATGCCCTAGACGTTCGAGCATAATGCACCTTGTACTTAAACTGCCAAAATTAAGACGCCAAGACCGCTACCATTGCAACGTAAGCATTGACAAAAAAACACCTCTACCAACGTAGAGACGTAGCATCGCTACGTCTCTACATGGTGCCACACTCTTGCATAAACCACAAGACATCTCGCAGCATGACAGCGTACCAGCAAAGAATTGCCTGTTCCCTTCTTTGTACCTGTGTATTCTTTGCGTCTTTGCACAAAATCTCACTAAAAAAAGACGTTCACACCAACCACTATGCAGCATCCGTCACTGTCACTGCCGGCTTTGCCAATCGGCTAGGAAACGCTCAATGCCCTTATCGGTCAAAGGGTGCATCATTCCTAGCTGAAGCACCTTAAAGGGACAGGTTGCAATATCTGCACCAGCCAACGCACTCTCTACAATATGCCGTGGGTGCCGGATAGATGCCGATAGTATTTTTGTTGTCATGTTGGCCTTTTTATAAACACCACTAATCTCACGGATGAGACTCATACCATCTACGCCGGTGTCGTCTACACGCCCCACAAAGGGGCTAATCAGAAAAGCGCCAGCCCGCGCTGCCAGAAGCGCCTGCACCGGATTAAAACACAATGTCACATTTGTTTTGATGCCATGCTTGGCCAATTCATAGACAGCCTTCAATCCCTCGGTTGTCGAGGGTATCTTGATGACAATATTGGGGTGCCATTGCGCAATATCCTTACCTTCATTGATCATCCCGCCAGCTTCAAGCGAAATAACTTCGGCGCTGATAGGACCATCTACCAAAGATGCTATCTCCTGAATAATAGCCTTGAAATCTGCACCTTTTTCCTTGGCTATTAAGGTAGGGTTTGTTGTCACACCACTCAGTATACCCCAACTTGCTGCTTCACGTATCTCGTCCAAGTTCGCAGTATCGAGATAAATTTCCATGTCACACTTATCCCTTCTAAACCTATACATGTACTATACAGTATACAACTGCATGCCCCCATTATACCAGCGACAAGAGGGACGCAATAAACATCTCAAGACAGCTCACACCCTTAGAGCGTACCAGCAAAGCATTGCATGTTCCCTTCTTTATAGCTTTGCGTTCTTTGCGGCTTGGCGCAAGGTCCTCATGAAAAAAGAGCATAAAAGAACATACGTACTTAGCCCTATTGTAATCCCCATATATCTATGGTATGATAATTCTATGGAAGAGCGTATGATGACAGCACATATTCTGGTTGTTGAAGACGATAAAGCAACACGCACTGCTATCGTCTCCCAACTGCAATATACTGGCTACCACGTTACGCAAGCAAGCGATGGAGAAACAGCTCTCACCCTGCTAGAAACACACCTATTCGATGTCGTCATCACCGATATTATTATGTACCAGGTTGATGGAATAGCGATTTTACAAACAGCCCGGATGCAAGCCTATCATCCAGAAGTCATCTTGCTCACCGGCTATGGCTCTCTTGATACAGCCATGATAGCCTTGCGACAAGGTGCATTTGACTATCTGCAAAAACCCTGCCCGACAGACCAATTGTTAGCCTGCGTACAGAGCGCTATACACCGCCATGCATCTCAACAAAAAATGCGCCAAGCGGTTACGATGCTATCTACAAGCTCAGAGAACAACCGTATAAACAAAGAATTACTACCACCAAGCATCCACATTGGTGCGCTTACGATTGGACCTTCACGCACCGAGGTTTTTTTTCATGGGCAACCTATCCAAGTAACACCCATTGAATATGCCATACTATCGTATTTGGCCATCCGGAAAGGGCATGTATGCCCGTGTCAAGATATTGTGTTGCATACACACCACCTTGAAACCAACGAAGAGCATGCACAACGAGTGGTGCGTTCGCATATCTCCAACCTACGGAAAAAATTTGGTGCTGCGTACCTTATATCAAAACGTGGATACGGGTACATGCTTATAGACCCCCATACCTAAACAATATGAAACACACGTTACTGCTCATACTGCTCTTAGTTCTAACCATTGTGAGTTTCAAACAAGCCTTGCGCATCTGGTTACGTCGTATTGCATACCACACGTGGTAATTCGTGTAGGATAGGTTCCTAGCTTGTCTCAACCCACCCCCCAATGCTAAAAATACCCACACTATCCATAGTGCCTAGTTGCGTCCCGGTGCATTTTCTGCTATCATATGGCCATTGTACAAGGCGTATGTACAAAACCTTCCCGTTTGTTCACGGGTTCCGTCACTGAGTAGATAGGGTAAAAGGAGGTAAAACATGGCTATGCCAGCAGGATTTGCCCCAGAGAATGTGGGAACGTTTGCGCTGATCATCATTATCATGGTAGGGCTTGGCCTCGTTGGTTTCTTCTGGGGAAGAATAGACACGTATCGGGACAGCGACAACCGCCGCTAAAACCAGTTCATCGTAGGTCACGCTTACAGCACGATCATGCTGTGCAATGTGTGCTCTAGGCGGGACCTACGAAGATATGTCGCTCCTTCTTTCTGCTAGTCACCAAGCAGATGATCTATGAGTTCTGCTACCCCGGTTCCTCGTTCACCCTGTGTCACCAGATTAGCCTGCTCTTTCAATGGTGGCAATGCGTTGGCAACCGCTACCGCATACCCACAGATAGCGAGGAAATCCGCATCGTTTTCAGCATCGCCAACACCAACAGTATGCTCTAGCTTCCCCCCAAACCTATCTAACGCCGCATGCAACCCATACGCCTTGTTGACCTTGGGCGGAAGTACCATAATGTCTTCCTTATTGCGGATAATCCTCCAATCCAAATTCAACGTGCGGATACTGTCCTCAATGATCTTTTCGTAGGGCTTGAAAGAAGCAATCATGCTCTTGGCAACATACATCTCCACCCCACGCTCATCAAGCATCTCCAACAATGCATACGGTGGAGTAGCCCCAATAACATGCTCCTCCTCGTTTTGCGGATTGTAGAGTATTCCACCGTTCTCACCTACCAACAAATCAGTTAGGTTGAGACTGAGAAAATCGGTTAGCAATTCAACAGACCTGCCAGTTATCAATATAAACGTTCGCCCAGAATCCTTCCAACGTCTCAGTGCTGCAAGGGTCGGTTCACGTACAAGACCATAGTCAGCCAGCGTCCCATCATAATCACTAGCAAGGATACGATAATCCACCATTGTTCTCTCCATCTCTTTGTCATTGTGTCCTAATGCCATTCTACGCTTCTATAGATTTTCTTGCAATGGTTCTCCCATCTATATACCTTTCTATAATCCATGCATAAGGGCAAAAATCTGGTATCATATGGCATACAAGCGTCCCAAAAAGACCTTTGGTATGGTATAATGTAAGGAGTAAAATAAAGGTGACAGTGCAGACATAGAATCACCAAAAACAGCGAAAAACAGTGCTAGAGATACTGATACCGGTATGATTAACCAACCAGATTGTCTTTCCCATACAAAAGTCAATGGCTCTCTCGTTGCAGATGAGCAACACACGACATGGTGCAACGATGAAACCGCAATGGCTTTGCAACGAGAAATTGCTGAGCGGAAGCGCCTAGAAGAAGCGCTTAGCGTTCAGCGTGATCTTGCTCTCGCCCTCAGCTCCACAAGCGACCTCTCAACATCGCTCAGTTATGTGCTCGATGTGACGCTTCAGTTGGATAGAATTGACTGCGGCGGCATCTACCTTGTTAATCGCAATAACGGAAGCTTAACCCTGATGGTGTATAGGGGGCTATCTGAGCAATTCGCTAAACACATACATTACTATGATGCAGACACCTACCAAGCTCGCATGGTGCGTGCCGGCAAACCACGCTACCTTCATGCAAGCGCTATGAAGGAAAAAAGCAGTGTCCTTCGGGAACTTGAAGGCTTACGTGCCATTGCCATATTACCCATCTGTTATGAAGGACACACGCTAGCGGTGCTCAATCTTGGTTCTCTCACCTATGACGAGCTATCTGCCAGCACCCGCACCATTCTCGAATCTATCGCCGCCCAGGTTGGGGGTGGTATTGCCCGCATAGAAGCAGAAGAAGCCTACCGCAACCTCGTTGAACATTCCTTGCAAGGATTGATCATCTACCAAGACGAGCGCATCGTGTTTGCCAACCCCGCCATGAGCGCCATCAATGGCTACACCGTGCAAGAGATGCTTGGATTTTCGACAAACGCCATACAGCACCTTGTCCATCCCGACGACCAAGCCATGGTATCAACTTACTTACACAAGCGTAGAGCAGACGCGAATGTACCATCACGATATGAATATCGCATCGTGCGCAAAGACTGCCAAATACGTTGGCTTGAAGCCTATGGTGTCACCACAACCTATCGCGGTAAGCCTGCTAGTCAAGGCACCTACATAGACATCACCAACCGCAAACAAACCGAGGAAATGCTCAACAAAACCCACGACGAGTTAGAAATGCGCGTGCAAGAGCGGACCGTCAAACTCATTGCCATAAACAAAACCCTGCAAGCTGAAATCAATGAACGTAAGCGTTCAGACCAAGCCTTGATTGAGAGTGAAAAACGCTATCGCACACTTGTTGAAACATCCCCAAGTGCCATACTCCTCACGGCTATGGACCGCTCAATCCAATTTTGCAACCAACAAGCTGCTGCACTATTTGGCTATACGTCAGTAGATGAGTTGTGTGGGAAACATGGTACAGATTTGGTTGTACTCGACAATTTAATCCATGACCCATTAACCCATGTGCAACAGATACTTGGCGCAGGAAATTTGCGCAACATAGAATATACCATGCGCCGCAGCGACGGGAGCCATTTCCCGGCCCAAGTCAGTAGCTCTATTGTCACCGACACGAACAATCGCCCAACCGCTATGATCATAATTGTGCAAGACATCAGCGAACGCAAACTAACCGAAAAAGCACTCGCAACAGCTTACGATGACCAAACGCTCTTGAATGCACATCTTACCCATAGCCGCAATCTGCTGCGGGTTATCTTCGATAGGCTTGACGATGGGTTGATGCTGCTTGACCACACAGGTACAATACAAACCATTAACCGTACATTTGCCACACTCCTTGGCCGCCCAGTTGAAGCCTTGGTGAACACAACATGGGACAAAGAACATCGTTTGACAGCAACCCTGACGACATGCCTTGCAAACCTCAACACACGACAGCGCATACGCTACCAATACCCCGATGATGCTATTCGTATTTTCGATATCCAAGCCTTAGACCTTGACACCGAAGAGCAACAACCTATGGAGCAAATCATTGTGCATATTGCCGATGTCACAGAAACCGTACAACTGCAAGCACGAGTGCTTGAAAATGAACGGTTCGCAGCCAGTGGCCGGCTAGCAGCGAGTGTAGCCCATGAAATAAACACCCCCCTGCAAGGGCTTCAAACAGCATTGCGCATGGCCAACGTAAGTTCAGAGAAAGACCGCACCTATTTTTTGGACCATGCTCGTGAGGAGATACAACGTGTTGGGCGCATCGTCAACCAATTACTCGACTTATACCGGACTGGCGTTGCCACCTATGGAGTTATCCATATCTCCACCTTGATAGAGCGTATCTTACTGCTCATTGGCAAACGTGTCCGCGAACAAAAAGTTATCATCGAGCAAAACCTCACTGATGTGCCGCCCATCTGGGGACGTACAGATGAGCTCACCCAAGTATTACTCAACATCATTGTCAATGCACTCGATGTGATGCCAGATGGTGGCACGTTGAATATCTCTTGCAAGCAACCTAACAAACACCCATCTGAACACATAGCCCAAAATAGCCTCACCCCCACGACACATCCACACATGGTATGCATTGTTATTGCAGATACCGGCACAGGTATCTGCACCGACATACAAGACCACATCTTTGAACCATTTTTTACCACCAAAGAAAATGGCACAGGACTAGGATTGGCCATTAGCACCCAAATTGTGCAACAGTATGGTGGAACGATTCAGGTACACAATAATACATCTGTAGGAAGCACTTTTTGCATTCACCTTCCGGTACACAGTCATGCAACCTGCTATTCTGATAGTTGAAGATGATACCACCACACGGGTTATGCTGGCCCGTTGGCTTGAGCATTCCGGCTACCATGTCACCGAAGCACCCGATGGTGAAACAGCATTTGATCTGCTGGAAAAAGAGGCATTCGATATCATTGTCACTGATATTGTTCTAGGTACCATTGATGGCATTGAAGTCTTGTATACTGCCCGCTTACAACCCTATCAACCAGAGGTTATTTTGCTCACCGGCTATGGCTCACTCGATACATGCATTGCCGCAGTGCGTGCCGGAGCCTACGACTATCTGCAAAAACCATGCGATGAGGAAGAGTTGCTGCGCCGTATAGAAGGTGCTATGCAACGGCGAAAAACAGAGCAACAACGCCGCATCATAGAGCAACGTTTGGTAGAAACGGCCACTCTCGTCTCCGACATCTACCAACAGGCATCAGCAGAAAGCCACCAGCAGCGAGTACCGCTTGCTGCTACTTCACCAGCAACAAACCAGCCGCACTATGCAGAAACAACAGATTCTACAGGCTATAGCTTTTCGGCACCGTATCACATTAGAGAACTCTCCATAGGGAAAACACGCCACGATGTATTCTTTAAGGGGCAACCCATACGATTAACCCCAATAGAATATACCCTTCTCTGCTACTTGGCTGCCAAAAAAGGCTTAGTATGTCGCTTCAGCGAAATGGTGTATAAAACCCATGGTCTCAATACAACCAATGCAGATGCTCAACCCCTCCTCAAGCCGCATATCCACAACTTGCGCAAAAAACTCGACTCATCCTATTTTATCAACGACCGTGGCATAGGCTACCGCCTTGTCAACCCCGACGAAGAAGAATAACAACCAACAGTCAAGAAACTTATCTTGATTCTATGCTCAAATCTCTACTCAAAACAGCCCCTCTATGCCCTCATCCTTGCACTTCATGGTGTATGATACGTGTATCCTAATGGTAGGATATAGATATACGTAGGGCATCCTTTGTGTGAGGATAAGTATATACCTACATATAATATGAAAGGAAAACCAAATGTACCGAATAACGCGAAATCTACTCTTGTTGAGTTGTATTGCCATTTTGATAAGCGCATGTACCGGCGCAAAAGCCAACCAAAAAGATCCGTTGCAAGTTGCTCTCACAAGATGGGTTGGCGAAGTGCCTTTCTTTGTTGCTCAACAACAAGCTTTCTACCCTAGTTCAATTACAGTCAAAACCATGAGTTCAGGTATGGACAAAATACGCCTATTCGCCGAAAAAGGTGCCGATGCGACAACGCACACGATGTTTCAGATACTGACGCGGCTCGACCAAGGCACAGATATACGTGTCATAGCCATACTTGACTATTTAGATGCCAGTGATGGTATCATTGCCCGTGACGATATAGCAAGCGTTACCGACTTAAAGGGC